>JAZDHI010000085.1:0-215072 GCA_043806115.1 Bacteroidota bacterium | reverse complement strand
AAATATTTTTGTGACATTTTTAAATTGGCTAAAAAACCAATGGCAAAAAGTTCAGAAAATATTCAGACTGCCTCAAACCAAATATTTTCTACCCATAGTTGTAAGTGAAGCCGGATAGAAAATCAGCAGACCCTATTTAATATTCATGTGTTTCCCCAGGCCCATACCTTTTTCCTGTTAATACACTGAGATCATGATCTCGTTGAGCAGAGGCCGCCATTATAGTGCGGCCTCTGCCGTTTCAGGTATGCCACACATGTGGGTTTCAAAAAGGATCTGGAATGTTCAACCTGAGTTTAATGAAAAAACAGGTAGGCTACTAAAATTGCTGCAATTACTCCTGCCAGGTCGGCAAGCAGGCCACAGGTTATTGCATAGCGTGTTTTCTTAATACCTACCGATCCAAAATACACCGCAACAATATAAAAGGTAGTATCAGCAGCGCCCTGAAAAATGCAGGATAAACGACCCGCGAATGAATCGGCTCCGAATTGCTTCATGGTATCAACCATCATCCCCCTGGCACCTGATCCGCTGAGTGGCTTCATAAAAGCTGTTGGCAGCGCATCAACAAAGTCAGTATTTGTCCCCAGAGCGGCAAACAACTGTCCGATGCCTTTTACGAGAAATTCCATAGCCCCGCAGGTGCGGAAAACACCGACAGCAACAAGAATAGCGACTAAATATGGGATGATACGGATTGCAATTCCAAAACCTTCTTTGGCGCCTTCAATAAAAGCGTCATATACATTGATGCGTTTTACAAGACCCAGCACGATAAATGAAAAGATGATACTGAAGAGAATCAGATTGCCGGCAACAGCAGAAACCGTTGTAACCTGTTCCTGCGAAATGGTGCTGAAGTACCAGATAATTGAAGATACCAGCATGGTAAAGCCTCCCAGATACAGCAACACAACTTTATTAAACAGGTTAATACGCTGAAAAAGCGAAACAGCAACAATCCCTGTGAGTGTTGAACAAAAAGTTGCAAGCAGGATTGGAATGAAAATATCAGAAGGATCTGCAGCCCCGAGCTGGGTGCGGTAAACCATGATGCTTATGGGGATGATGGTGAGTCCCGAGGCATTCAGCACAAGGAACATGATCATGGCATTGGATGCGGTGTCTTTGTCTTTATTTAACTCCTGCAATTGTGTCATGGCTTTTAGTCCCAATGGAGTCGCTGCGTTGTCGAGCCCCAGCATGTTGGCGGCAATATTCATCATGATGGAACCGGTTGCCGGATGATCCTTCGGAATTTCGGGGAAAAGCCGGCGGAACAACGGACCAACAGCTTTTGACATCAGGGTGACAATACCGCCGGTTTCACCGACTTTCATAAGCCCCATCCATAAAGTCATCACTCCGGTCAGACCAAGTGAAATTTCGAACCCGGTTTTGGCCATTTCGAAGGTTCCGTTCATCATCTCAGGAAAAATCCCGGTGTCACCAAAGAAGATCAACCGGATCAGCCCAATGATAAAAGCGATAATAAAAAATGCAATCCAGATGTAATTCAGAACCATATTCCCCTGCCGTGAAAATCAACTTTCAAATGTATCGTTTTTTTTAGTGGTCAGATGTATTGTTTTTTTGCCTTCATATCCCGACTTTTTGAGAAAAACAGGATTTTAACTGCATTCAGGCCCATCTCTCCCCAATCACCTTTCGGGATAAGCATCGAATCATAAACTATGCAAAACCAAAGTTAAACTTTGGATATGTATAATTTTTCTTTGCCACTTTGCAAGCATCTTACTCCCATGACGGCTGGCAGGTTTTCTGATGTGTGTGAACCGGACCGGATGCCGCGGGTTGTATGCCTCCTCAGGGAATTATGGTTTACCTTTTCTATCCGCTTCAATCACCGCTCTGATTTCATGATACTCAAATCCCTCCCCCAATTCATCTTTCAGTGTGCGAAGCGAAACGGTTCCGTGTAACTTTATGGCAGCCCTGATGGCGGGTGCTTTCGAAACATCCATAAGTTCTTCAAGTTTGATATCCCCGGTCGGGAGAAATCCATGCAGATGATTGTAGATGGTTTGAATGGATAACTGCCGCTCGTCCGCAACCTGTTCGGCTGTTTTTCCTTGTCTGAAAAGCTGAAGGGACAGTGAGCCGGTTACCGGTCTGGTGGGTTTTGTTGTTTTGGGCTTTTTACTTTTCGTTTTGGATTTGTGCATTTTCAGATGCATACGCGATTCCAGCCCTTTGTTTTTACAATATTCGCTCACCACCCCCAGAAAATCCTTACCATACTTCCCGATTTTAAAATCACCAAAACCACTGATCTGATGAAGATGGTCAGGGTGGAGTGGCAGTAGCAGTGACATTTCGATCAATGCCGTATCTCCGAGAATCATATAAGCAGGTACACCTTCCGAATCGGCGATCAGTCGGCGCAG
This sequence comes from Bacteroidota bacterium, assembly GCA_043806115.1. GTDB lineage: Bacteria > Bacteroidota > Bacteroidia > Bacteroidales > Lentimicrobiaceae > Lentimicrobium. Next base: position 212,661 of record JAZDHI010000085.1, on the reverse strand, counting down.
AGATTTCAGATTTATAAGTAATTCCTCGTTTTCGGTAGTTGTTTTTTTTGCTGTGACCTTTTGTTTGAGAGGAGTGGAAGCTTTTAATAATTGAACCGAATTGATCCCTTTCAGAATTTCACGGCTCTGATCATTCAGCCTGAGTACCGGATACTGTCCTTCGGTTATGTCCAGTAATCCCTGAGCAATCAACTGATTAAAAACATCATACCATTCTGCTTCGGTCGTATCTTTACCAGCACCCCAGGTTTTAAATGTCTTAAGCAGTGGTGAAAACTTTTGCAAATCTGCACCCCTTAGGTATTCGATGGTGGTTTTCATCCCGTAACGTTCATCCAGACGCGCTACTGCCGAAAGGGCTTTTTGTGCCGGTATGGTTCCATCATAATAGGTGTATTTACCGATGCAGAAATCGCAGGAATTGCACATGCCATGATGCGTTTCGTTGAAGTAGTTCATCAACTGTTGTCTTCGACATTGATGCCCTTCAGCGAATTTTGCCATTTTTTCCAGTTTCCTGTACATAATGTTTGCATGTTCAGAATCTGTACCATTGTCGATAAAATAGCTCAGTTTGGCCACATCGCCGCGGCTGTAAAAAAGAATGGCATCTGACCTCAAGCCGTCGCGGCCTGCGCGCCCGGTCTCCTGGTAATAACTTTCGATGTTCTTCGGCAGATCGGCATGAATTACATACCGCACATCAGGCTTATCAATACCCATTCCGAAAGCGATGGTAGCCACAATGATTCTGATGCGGTCGTGGATAAAATCATCCTGCACTTTCTGGCGGACGTCCCTTTCAAGTCCTGCATGATAACAGGCCGCAGCGTATCCCATTGCTTTCAGACCGGCAGCCATCTGTTCTGTTGATTTCCGCGATAAACAATAAATAATCCCGGAGCTTTCTTTTTGCTTGTCAAGGTAAACAGGCAAAAAGTCATCCATTGTATATTTATCCATCACAAAATACCAGATATTGGCCCGGTTAAAAGAGGAGATAAACCGGTGATCACCGGCCAGTTTCAGTTGCTTTACAATGTCATCGCGGGTAAGCTTATCTGCACTTGCGGTCAGTGCCATTACAGGCACGCCGGGAAACTGCTCCTTCAGAGACCCCAGGGTTAGGTAATCGGGCCTGAAATCATGTCCCCAGTGGGAGATGCAGTGTGCCTCGTCAATTGCAAATAAAGACACCCTTGTTTCCTCCAGCAGGTGCTTAAGCGCATTTTCACCCGATATCCTTTCAGGGGCGACATAACATAATTTCAGTTTGTTATGTCTGAGAAGATTCAGTACCCGGTTTTGTTCGGAAGTGGATTGTGATGAATTCAGAAATTCGGCAGCCACACCGTTGTTTTTGAGTCCGTCCACCTGGTCTTTCATAAGGGCAATCAAAGGAGAAACAACTATGGTTACGCCTTCATTCATCAGTGCAGGAATCTGGTAGCAGATGGATTTGCCTCCGCCCGTTGGCATAATTACCAATGAATCATTTCCTTTCAGGGTAGATTCAATGATTGCTTCCTGGTGTAATCTGAAATCATCATAGCCGAAATATTTTTTGAGGATCTGTTTATGAATCATAGTATACGCTGATGTTATTTTATAAAATCCCCGGCAAATCAAATTTAGCATTTATTTGCTTTAAAAGCGGAAACGGGTAACAAAACCTTCTACCTTTGAGTGATAACCTGGTTTCCTTGTATGAAAAATTATCCAAACGATATTTTATGAAACTAAAATTCCTTGGTGCTGCCCGCGAAGTAACCGGCAGCAAGCACCTGATCACCACTGTCACCGGCAGAAAAATTCTGCTTGATTGTGGAATATACCAGGGCAAGGGCCTCGAAACCGATGCAATGAACCGCAATGCAGGTATTGCTCCTCATGAAGTTGATCATATTGTGCTTTCGCATGGTCATATTGATCATTCCGGGCTGATCCCATACTTTTACAGGAAAGGTTTCCGTGGATCGGTGATCTGCACGCACGCCACAAGAGACTTGTGTACCATCATGCTGCCTGACAGCGGACACATACAGGAGAGCGATACCGAACGGTTTAATAAAAAGCGGGCATATCAGAAACTACCTCCTGTTGAGCCGTTATACACAAAGGAAGAAGCTTTGAAATGTATGGAACTGTTTATAGGAGTCCCGTATAACCGGAAGTTTTATATCGACCATGAAACCAAAGTTAGATTCACCAATACCGGGCATATGCTGGGTAGCGGTGTTGTAAATCTGGAGATTACAGAGCATGGCAAACTTATCAGGATAGCATATACCGGAGATATCGGGCGGCCTGAAAACCGGATACTCCGGTCACCGGAGCCCTTTCCGCAATGCGACTACCTGATAACGGAGTCAACTTACGGAGATCGCTTACATCCCGCATTGCAGCATGCTGAAGGAGAACTGCTCAGGGTTGTCAGGGAAACCTGTGTCGAAAGGGGTGGGAAGGTTATCATCCCTTCTTTCGCCATTGGTCGTACCCAGGAAATTGTCCATGTGTTGAATAATTATTACAACGATGGACAACTCCCGAAAATCAGCATCTATGTCGACAGTCCGCTGGCCGTGAATGCAACGGAGATTTTCAGAATGCATCCGGAGTGTTTTAACAGGGAAGTGCTGGAAGTTATGGAAACAGACCCTGACCCGTTTGGCTTCAGTTCGCTGCACTATATTAAACTGGCCGATGATTCGAAAAAGCTGAATGACCTGAAGCAACCCTGCATTATCATCTCAGCATCGGGAATGATGGAAGCCGGCCGGATAAAGCACCATATTGCCAACAACATCAGTAACCCCCGGAACACCATTCTGGCGGTCGGCTATTGTGCTCCTTCAACACTTGGAGCTCGTATCCTGCGTGGCGATAAAGAAGTTTCTATATTTGGGGTATTACATGAAGTAAAGGCAAAAATTGAACGGATTGAGGCGTTCAGTGGTCATGCAGATGCTGATGAAATGCTTGATTACATCAGTTGCCAGAATAAAACAATGATCAGGAAGGTATTTCTTGTACATGGCGAAATCGAAGCCCAGTCGGCGTATCGGGAGAAGCTTTTGATGGCCGGGTTCTCCGGTGTTGAAATTCCTTCGATCGGGGATGAATATGCTATGTAGACCATAAGATTTCAGGAAGAGTAAAAAACAGAGAGAGGCGGTTAATTAAAACCGCCTCTCTCTGTTTTCAATAACTGTAAAAGCTATAAACCGGTTGTTTTTGCAGCTTTTTTCCGCGTTGAATAGTTGATTTTGAAGGCACCAACTTTACGGAGTTCCTGTTTAACATCGGTTACTACACCCATTCTTACATCACCATCAACCTTGAGTGATGTTGTCAATAAAGGTCTGTCTGCTTCATTGCGGTCTTCCCTTTCTTTAAAAATAAACTCCGGGATATCAGCAACGGCACGGAAACTATCGTTTAATTGAATTCGTGATTCAGTTCCATAAAGCTTTGATTGCATTGGAGGTCCAATATAAATAAAGCTGACAAGCGATTTTTTTTCAAGTTTTTGAACTTCTGTAGCCTCAGGAGCCTTAATGCGTACCTTAATGGTAACCTCACGCATAGTGGTTGTTACCATAAAGAAAAAGAGCAACATAAAGATGATGTCCGGCATAGAAGAAGTGCTGATGGCTGGTAGTTCACCAGACTTTTCTTTTTTAAATCTTGGCATTTTACTTTCCTCCTATATTCTCGGGTTCAGCTTCTGAAATAGACATAGGGATTGCTTTTTGAATAGCCTGCACATAATTTTCATTGGTAAGTTCCGAAAACTTAACCCCGAATTTTTGTTTCGAAAGCTCATCCCTGAGTTCATTAACGGCAGCAGTTAATTCATTTTGTACCTGAATGTACATATTATATGAAGTACCTCTGTCATTTTTAAGTGAAATAATTCCTTTACTAATCATATAAGGTCCGAGGTTTTTAATGGTCTCAAGCCTTTTTTCCGGAAGATCTTCCCGGTTATTTGGGTTGGAAAGGAATTCTTTGGTATCTGCACGCAGTGTTTTTATATCTCCGGCACGTCCATCAACGAATAAACGGTCGGTTCTGTTAATCAGAACATTAAAAACATTACGTTCTTTGATTGGCGGAGGAATCACAGTGAGATCAGGCGGTGGCGGTAGCCTTCTGACAATCCCTGAATCTGTATCCATTGTTGTGGTAACAAGGAAAAAGATCAGGAGCAGAAAGGCGATATCGGCCATCGACCCGGCATTGATTTCGGGAACTTTTCTTGCCATAATCAGACCTTTTAATAATTGTTATTTAATCCACTTTGACACCTGTGAATAGCCAATACTGAGCAGTACAGCAATTGTAAAAATGTAGGTTGCTATAAGCCCGCCGCCAATTACTTTAGAGAAATTAGGAGAAATATCGAACTTCTCATAAAAGGGACCCGATTCCGCCGGAGAAACTGCGTAAGAAATCAGAAAAATAACCAAAATCAGCGCAACTCCAATTAGCCCACCTTTAGCCTTTTTTAAATCACCCAGTGTATGTATAATCGGGAAAATGACAGCTCCCGCAACAGTTACGGCGATTAAAATGTAGGTTACAATTAAACCAATATTGATGAGACTATCCATGTTAGTTATTTTTTAGCGTTTTTGTTTTTAACCAGGATGTCCATGAAAGAGATGGTAGCATCTTCCATAGAATTAACGATACTATCAATTTTTGCCAGCAGATAGTTATAGAAAATCTGGAGGATAATGGCCACGATCAGACCAAATACAGTTGTTAAAAGGGCTACCTTCATACCACCGGCAACAACCGTTGGCGAAATGTCACCGGCTGCCTCAATGGCATCGAAAGCCTGAACCATACCAACAACGGTTCCGAGGAACCCGAGCATTGGTGCAAGTGCAATAAAAAGAGCAACCCAGGAGAGGTTGTTTTCGAGGCGACCCATTAAGACACCGCCGTAAGAAACGATTGATTTTTCAACGATTTCAAGTCCTTCTGCATGGCGATCCAAACCCTGATAAAAAATACTGGCAACAGGTCCCCGGGTGTTTTTACAGATTTCCTTAGCGGCTGAAATTCCTTCCATTTCAAGCGCTGTTTCTACCTTGTTGAGAAGTTTCTGGGTATTCGTAGTAGAGAGATTAAGATATAGAATCCTTTCAATAACCAAACCAAGGCCAAGGATGAGCACGAAGAGAATAGGAAACATCCAGAGTGCGCCACCCTCAATAAATTTCTGTTTCAGCACCTGGTGAAATGACAAGGGAGCTTCTTCTTCAGCAACGAGGGTTTCCTGGGGAGCTGCAGCAGAATCTGCGGTAGCCTGGGCGGCCTGTGCTGAATCTGTGGCTGTTAGTTCAGTCTGGGTGGCAGGTTGATCCTGTGCCATAACAACGCTGGTTACTCCAAATGTGAGCATTCCTGCTACCGTCAAAAACGCAATTAATTTTTTCATAGTTAATGGTTATTGATTTTGTTTTTAAAAGGAACTTGTTTTGTTTCAGTTTATTATTTGAATGATCAATTATTATCATTGACTTGGCGGAGAGAATGGGATTCGAACCCATGATACGCTTTTGGCATATACACACTTTCCAGGCGTGCGCCTTCGACCACTCGGCCATCTCTCCGTAACAGGCTCAATTTTACGCCCTTTATTGTTTTTAACAGGGCGCTAAAATACAAAAAAAAGCGGATCGAATGGGTTCAATATTAAATTTTACTGATTCTGAATAAAACCTGGATTTAAATATAAGGCAGTCAGTTAAATACGGATAGCATTGCGCTCAGGCAATTCAAATAAATTATTTTTTCCGGATTTTAAAAAATCTTCACAAAGCTGTATTATTCGGTTGTTAGTTCACCACGTACCGGACTTTGCAGCTTTCTTGCCAGGTCTTCACCTGAAAAACCCTCACCGAGCAGAAACATGGTTTTTGCTATCGCAGATTCGGTAGTTATATCATATCCACCGACCACACCGATACTTTCAAGTTGAATGCTGGTTTCGTACTTACCCATTTCAACAGAGCCCCCCTTACATTGGGTAACATTAAACACTGTTATACCGCGGGTTATAGCTGATCTCAGGTCATTGATAAACCATCCATCTGTTGGCGCATTGCCGGCGCCATAGGTTTCCAGTATCACAGCTTTCAGGTCTTTGATCCCCAGAATGCTTTTTATGACATTTTCAGTAATGCCCGGGAATAACTTGAGGATGGCAACGTTCGGATCAAGCTTCTTATGAACTTTAAGCATTTTGAAATTTGGTCTGAGAATATATTGCCGGTTGTATTTTATGTGCACTCCTACCTGTGCAAGCAGGGGATAGTTACCACTGAGAAAAGCATTGAAGTTCTCCGCATTGAATTTATTTGTTCGGTTACCACGCATCAGCCTGTTTTCGAAACAAATGCTGACTTCCGGTACAATGGGTGTTTCATCCTCATAGGCTGCTGCTATTTCAATGGAATTGATAAAGTTTTCACGGCCATCGGTTCGCAGCACGCCCATTGGAAGCTGAGAACCAGTAAAAACAACGGGTTTATTTAAGTTTTCCAGCATAAAACTGAGAACCGAGGCGGTATAGGCCATGGTATCGGTGCCATGCAAAACAACAAAACCATCATATTTTTCATAATTGGATTCTATCACTTCCGCCAGCCTGATCCAGAATGCCGGTTTCATGTTGGATGAATCAATCAGTGGATCGAAACAGTATGAATCTATCTGGTAATTAAAATTTTCAAGAATTGGAATGTGCTTGTACAGGGCATCAAAATTAAAAGGTGCCAGGGCCCCGGATTTCGGATCCCTGATCATTCCTATGGTGCCGCCTGTATAAATAACGAGAATGTTTGTTGCCATAAGGTGAAGGTCAATATATGTATAATTTCGGCTTGTATCAGCACCGGTCGCCTTCTTTTGCCGTGGCCCTGAAAGGCAGGATTCAGATTATCACGATTCAGGCCGGTATCTGGTTCCGAACAATTTCAAAGCATTGGCGGTGGTGGCTTCAGCAACCTCATTGATACTGATATCCTTGATTTCCGCAACTTTTTGTGCAATCAATGGTATGTAGGATGATTCGTTTCTTTTACCACGGTAAGGCATTGGTGCAAGGAAAGGGGCATCGGTTTCAAGTACAAGATGACTTAAACCGATGTGCTTCAGTGTTTCCTGCATTTTATTGTTTTTGAAAGTAATCACCCCGCCCAGCCCGAGGCTGAAACCAAAATCAATCGCTTGTCTGGCCTGTTCTGTGCTGCCTGAAAAGCAATGGAAGATACCACGCAGATCCGATTTATTCACATCTTTCAATATCCTGATCACTTCATTGAAAGATTCCCTGATATGCACGATCAGCGGGAGATCATAAGCCCGGGCAAGATCAATGTGATGGCGGAAAACATATTCCTGTTCGCGGGCAAAAGTCTTATCCCAGTAAAGATCAATACCACACTCTCCGATACCGGAGAACGGTTGGTCAGAAAGCCAGCACTCTACGGCGGCGAGCTCATCCATATAGTTTTCTTTCACTGAGGTTGGGTGAAGGCCTATCATCGGATAGCAGTTTTCGGGAAACTCCTGACACAAGGATAGCATTGACTGAACAGAATTGCTGTCAATGTTTGGTAAAAACAATTGTATTACCCCTTTGGCTATCGCATTTTCTACGGCCTGCCGCCGGTCAGTATCAAATTCTCCGAGATAGAGGTGGGTATGTGTATCGATAAAAATCATGGTACAAAGTTAACAAATTGATCATTGTGCATTGTTTAAGAATGTAAACGGGAAATTAAGGACAGATTTCATGGAAGGCTTAAATCAGCTATTTTTGCTTTTGGTTCAATAAGGAAATATGACCAGGAAAATTCTTGTTATTCGGTTCAGTTCGATTGGTGACATCATTCTGACCTCTCCGGTGGTCAGGTGCCTTCACCAATTGCCCGGGGGTGTTGAAATCCACTTTCTTACCAAGGAAAAGTTTGCTCTTATCGCAGAGAATAACCCTTTCATTAAGAAAGTATTCAGGATCAGGGAAAGTGTTGAAGAAGTAATGCCGCTGTTACGAAAAGAATCTTACAACCATATCATTGATCTCCATAAAAATCTTCGTTCCCGCCAGGTGATTGTCAGACTGATGCGACCAAACAGCAGTTTCAGCAAACTCAACCTGAAGAAATGGCTGCTTGTCAGGTTTAAAACAGATCTTATGCCTCCATTGCATATTGTTGACCGGTATATGAAGGCGGTTGAAAGCATGGGAGTGACCAACGATGGACAAGGACTTGACTTTTTTATTCCGACCGACCAGGAAGTAGAAATCAGCTCACTCCCTGCTCCTTTCAATAAAGGCTATATCGGTATTGTTATCGGCGGGAAACACAATACCAAGATTCTGCCAAATGATAAAATAGTTGAGGTTTGCAAAGGCCTTAAATCCCCCGTAATTCTGCTCGGCGGTCCCGAAGATGCCAACCGTGGTGAAGAAATTGCTGCTATCCCTGATTTCCCGGTTTTAAATGCCTGTGGGAAATTCAATCTTATGCAATCGGCCTCACTGGTTAAACAGGCCCGGGCAATATTGACAAACGATACCGGACTGATGCATGTAGCAGCCGCTTTCCGGAAGCCGGTTGTATCGGTATGGGGAAATACCATTCCTGAATTCGGTATGTATCCCTATCCCGTAGCAGAATCATCTCAAATCATATCCGAAGTGAAAGGGCTTTCCTGCCGACCCTGCAGTAAAATAGGTTTTGAGAAATGCCCGAAAGGCCATTTCAGATGCATGCGGGAACAGGATACGGGCACAATTGTAAGATTTCTGAACCGGTATACTTAGGTATATCTGCCCTTCCGGCCCTGTTTTACCCTTAAGTGGCAAACAGGATCAGTTATTATTCAGTTTCCCTCGTTATCAGGGCTAACGGCAGATCATTTACAACCGTTCACAGGATAAACGGATTATTTATTTTCTCGAAACCGATGCTGGTTTTTGGTCCATGCCCCGGATATACAATATAGTCATCCTCAAGCACCCACAGTTTTGTTTTTATACTATCCATCAGGGTGTCAAAGTCTCCTGTTGGCAAATCGGTACGTCCGATAGAGCCATAAAAAAGAACATCCCCGGCAATAATGAATTTTTGAAGATGACTTACCAGACAAATACTGCCATCTGCATGACCGGGGGTATAGCGGACTTCAAGCAAGGATTTGCCAACTGTGATCTGATCTCCATCTGCAACAAATAATTCTGTTTTTACCACATCATCAATCTTCAGGTTAAAAACACTTCCAAATTCACGGGCAGTTCTCCAGAACATGCTGCCTGCAGCATGTCCTGTAGGTTTCAGGTTATAACGGTTGCAGACAAAGTGATTGCCAAGAATATGGTCGATATGAAAATGGGTATTGAGGAGAATGACGGGTTTCAGCTTTTTCTCTTCAATAAATCTTAACAGCATTTCTTTTTCTTCATCAGAATGGCAACCGGGATCAATAATGATACATTCAAGGGTTTCATCATACAACACGAATGAGTTAACTTCAAAAGAGTTAAATACAAAGGTTTTAATATTGATCATTATGAATTCACATTTTGGTTCAGTGCAAAGGTAAATTTTATGTGGTTATCACTATTGCTGAATTTGTCCGGTGTACAATGCTGCTGTCCTTTCCAGTGAAAGCCATAAGATAAATTAACCAGACAGGCAATTACGGTACAACATTTGCGGCAATTCCACATCTACAACGGACAAAGTGGGATAAACCGGAGTTTTTTTATTATTTTAGCATACTCAACCAGAATCCGACGCACTTAATGCACTACTTTCTGCAGAACATCATCCGGATAATCCGGACTAAAGTTGCCTTGCTTCTTACGGGAGGTTTGTTATTGATTTCATTTTGGTCAGACGCACAATTTTACAATGGTTCGCAGATGCCTTTTGGCAAGAGCAGGGTACAATACGGCGATTTTCTCTGGACATATTATCGTTTCAACGATTTTGATACCTATTTTTACCTGAACGGTAAAGAACTTGCCATATATACAGCACGATTCGCCAGGGAAATATTACCGGAGCTGGAACAGACATATGAAACCAGGATTTCGGATAAGGTTCAGTTCATCATATTTAATTCACTCACTGATTTAAAACAAAGTAACATTGGTCATGTGAGTGAGCAGCAGTATAACATTGGCGGTATTACCCATATTATCGCGAATAAGGTTTTTATTTATTTCGACGGGAACTACAAAAATTTTGAGAAGCAGATAAAAGCAGGCATGGCCCGGGTGCTTATTGACCAGTCGATTTATGGAGGATCTCTGGGCAGGCAGATTACCAACGCCACATTGATGAATATGCCGTCGTGGTTTATTGACGGGCTTGTATCCTATGCTTCTGAAGAATGGAGTACAGAGATAGATAACTATGTACGGGATGGGATTATTTCGGGCCGCTACCGGAAATTTAATCATCTCACAGGAGAGGATGCCATGTACGCCGGACACAGTATCTGGAAATATATCGCCGATAAATACGGGAAACAAACAATTCCCAACATTATTTACCTTTCACGGATCAGCAGAAATGTTGAAACCGGGTTTCTTTACGTCCTGAATATTTCATTCCGTAACCTGGTGAAAGAATGGTATGAAACATACTCGGAGCAATACAACAATTCTGATGCAGGGCGAAGCAACCCTGGCAAGGAGGCAATTCAGAAAAAGGTCAGGAGAGATGTGGTGTACGACCGGGTAAGATTGACCCATGATGGTAGATATATGACCTGGGTAAGTAACCGGGCAGGTCAGGCAAAAGTTTGGCTCTATGATATTCAGGCCCAAAAAGCAAGGTGCTTGTATCGCCAGGGCCAGCGACTGGATGAAAAGGCAGATTACACCTATCCATTAATGGAATTTCATCCGGGCAGCCGGATTATGGCCATCATTACAGAGCGTAAGGGTGAAATCAGGTTCTATCAGTTTAACCTTGAGACAGGAAAAAAAACGTGGCAATTTATTTATGGTTACCAGAAAATTCTGGATTTTTCCTATTCACCGGATGGAAGAAATCTTGTTATGTCTGCAATCAGAAAGGGGCAATCCGATATATATGTGTTTAATGTTGCCTCTTCTGCTTCAGAGCAGATTACCAAAGATGTATACAATGATTTTAACCCCGCTTTTATCAGGAATTCCCGGATTGTTTTCAGTTCTAACAGGCCATACGACACCCTTGCCGAAGACCCGAAACTTGCCAGGACCGGCTTACCTCCGAATCATGATCTCTTTGTTTTTGATTACGGGAAAAAAGATAAAGTTCTCCGACGTATTACAAATACACCCAATGCCAGTGAATTGCAGCCAGTTGAATACAAACCTGGTTTTATCTCCTATCTCAGCGATGAAAACGGGATACGTAACCGTTACCTTGCCGGATTCGACAGCGTGATTACCCATATAGACACAACGGCACATTACCGGTATTTTACCAGGGCGAATCCAATGACAAACTATGCTAGGAGCATTGTTTCGCATGATGCCTCCTGGCAGTCGGGTAAATTGGCTGAGATTGTGCATGCGGGCCAGAAGAGATCTGTTTATTTAATTGATCAGCCCGCAGTTTCAGACATCCTGGAGGAGCAACTCGAGTCAACCCGTTATATGGATCAGCTTTTACTGGCTTTAAGTGTCTCCAGACCTGCTGCTGAGATGAAAGACAACAAGCCCGAAGAGAAGGTGGTAAGGAAAAAGTTCGTGAATGTTTATGTTGGAGAGCCTGATGTCCCTGAAAAAGATTCAACAATCAATCTGCAGCAATACGGACTCCCGCAAGGCAATAATATTCAGACTGGTTCAAAACTCCGTGAGAATTCAGGTTCATTCAGTGATGGTTTTATAATTCCCAAGCAACGCAATTATAATGTTGAGTATTCTATTAATGAATTGGTCAGCCAACTCGATTTCACATTTCTGAGTTCGTCCTACCAGCCATTTTCCGGAGGATATGGTCCGATATTTCTGACTCCCGGGCTGAATGCATTTTTCAAAGTCGGCTTATCCGACCTTCTTGAGGATTACCGGATAGTTGCAGGTGTAAGGCTTGATTTCAACCTGGTTAATAATGAATATGTACTGAGTATTGCCAACCTGAAGCACCGTCTCGACAGGGAGATTTTCTTTCACAGGCAATCGATAGAACAAACCAGTCAGTATTCCATCGTTCGTTTCAGGATTCATGAACTGCATTATATTCTGAAGTATCCGTTTAATCCATTACTAAGCCTGAAGGGAACGTTTGCACTTCGCAAGGACAGGGCGGTATATATGTCTACTGATCAGTATAATCTGCGTCAACCTGATATTAACCGCTATTGGGCTTCTGCCAAAGGTGAGTTTACCTATGATGCAACACGTACCCTGGGTCTAAACCTGTACGACGGAATGCGGCTGAAACTATTCGGGGAGTATTATTATCAGCTTGACGGGGACAGGAAGAACACAGATATGACAGTGCTGGGATTCGATATAAGGCATTACCTTCCTATACACCGGACCTTTATCTGGGCGAATCGTTTTGCCACCAGCACTTCTTTGGGGAAGAGCAAATTGATTTATTATATGGGAGGGGTTGATACCTGGCTTACACCAAAATTTACGACGGAAGCGCCGATAGATTATTCACAAAATTATGCATACCAAACCCTTGCGACCAACATGCGGGGTTTCTACCAGAATGTGCGCAATGGGAACAGTTTTGCTGTTCTGAATTCCGAATTGAGGTTCCCGGTATTCCGTTACCTTGCCAACCGGCCATTGCGTTCAGATTTTATCAATAACTTCCAACTGGTTGCTTTTGGCGACCTGGGGACTGCCTGGACCGGAAATACACCATACTCTGACGATAATGCCTTATTTACCCGGGTTATCAGAAAAGGAGGCTTATTGATCACTGTGCGGGAGCAAAGGCAACCCCTGGTAGGTGGGTTGGGATTTGGTGCAAGGGCCAGGTTGCTTGGCTACTTTCTCAGGGCTGATTACGCCTGGGGAATTGAAGATTTGGTTGTTAATAAACCAATCTTCTATATTTCACTTAGCCTTGATTTTTAAAGAGTTAGTTACTTCATTTGTGCTTCTGGCAGCGTAAAATTGTACAGCCAATCAGGCAGAAACCTTGGTAAATTGCCAAACAGATTTTCCTAAGTAACAGATTTATAGTGCTATAATTTTCCCCTTCAGGTGTTTCTTCCCAACCGATGATTATCAGCAATTAAAATGTTAATAACTCTACAGACATTGTGGAAATTTTTAAACCAAGCCTGTTTCAAACTTTAGCGACATTTGCATTCCGGCAACACCAGCGCGGCTTTCAGCTTAAAATCTGATAATCAGTTTATTGATCATTCCAGCCTTAATAACGTATTAATAACGCTTAAGAAAGAAGCCGAAAAATAATTATTAAGGTTATTACATTTTCGGTTTCAGTTATTTACATAGTAAAAACAGGCGATTGTTAATAATTCAATTTTGAAGGGAAACAAAGGCTGTTGTATCTTGGTCATACTATGCAAAACGATTTAATTGGCCGGTAAATCGTTTAAAAGCAGGTAAATAGAGAAACACTACTCACAATATTACAAAACCATCATTTAAGAGGTAGCTATGGATATCAACCTGTTTGCCAATTTGGAAGAGATTAGTGAAAAGAGTGAGAAAACCAAAACAGGCAATCTTTACGATGAGATGCTTGAAAAGCGTGTGCGACCTGTTGCCCCGGAATCAAATGAAATAAAATCCGCACAGGTAAAAAATCAAATGGAAGAGCAGTTAATTGAGATCATGCCTCAGATAAAGGAAAAACAAATATTGCATTCATACACCCATGAAGAAATCATGGCAGAGGCTACAACCTATTTCAAAGGGGATACGCTTGCGGCCAATGTCTGGATGAACAAATACGCACTGAAGGACAGTGAAGGCAAAATATATGAGCTTTCGCCTGATGATATGCACAGGCGCATCGCTTCTGAAGTTGCACGGATAGAAAGCAAGTACCCGAACCCAATGAATGAGGAAGAGTTGTATGAACTATTCCGGGATTTTCGTTATATTATTCCACAGGGAAGTCCGATGGCAGGTATCGGTAACAATTTCCAGGTTTCTTCACTTTCCAATTGTTTTGTTATAGGTGGAGATGGCAGTTATGATTCCTATGGTGGTATCATGAAGATTGATCAGGAGCAGGTACAGCTGATGAAAAGGCGTGGCGGGGTTGGGCATGATCTGTCACATATCAGACCAACCGGAAGTCCTGTTAAAAACAGTGCTTTGACATCAACCGGAATCGTTCCGTTTATGGAACGGTATTCAAATTCAACCCGCGAAGTTGCTCAGGATGGGCGTCGCGGCGCACTAATGCTGACTATATCGGTTAAGCATCCGGATGCTGAACGGTTTATTGATGCCAAATTGGAACAGGGAAAAGTCACCGGCGCGAATGTTTCAGTAAAGATCGACGATGATTTTATGCATTCCGTGGTGGATAATGTACCCTATCGCCAGCAATACCCGATTTATGCTGAAAATCCTGCTAAAGTGCAGGAAATAGACGCATTGCGTGTATGGAACAAAATTATCCACAATGCGTGGAAATCGGCTGAGCCGGGGGTTTTGTTCTGGGACACAGTGATCAGGGAATCGGTTCCCGATTGTTACGCAGATCTTGGTTTTAAGACCCTTTCGACCAACCCCTGCGGTGAGATTCCCTTATGCCCGTACGACAGTTGCAGGTTATTGGCGATTAACTTATACAGCTATGTAGAGCAACCCTTTACACCTCAGGCTACCTTCAATTTTCAGTTATTCCGCAAACACGCTGCCCGGGCACTCAGGATTATGGACGACATCATTGACCTGGAGAGCGAAAAAATTGAAGCAATCCTGAAGAAGGTAAATGCTGATCCTGAAGATGAAGAAATCAAGCGAATAGAGCGCAAAATGTGGGAAAACATCCGGGAGAAAACCCTGAAAGGTCGTCGTACCGGGATCGGCATAACTGCTGAAGGAGATATGCTGGCTGCATTGGGCCTGCGTTATGGAACGGAAGAAGCTACCAGCTTCTCGGTAGAGGTTCATAAAATTCTGGCAATTCAGGTTTATGGTTCTTCAGCCGACCTCGCCGGTGAAAGAGGTGCTTTCCCGATATATGACTTTAAAAGGGAAATGAACAATCCCTTCATCATGCGGTTGAAATCGGCTGCTCCTGAAGTGTACGAAAAAATGGAGAAGCAGGGCCGCCGGAACATTGCAATGCTTACCATTGCACCAACCGGAAGCGTTAGTATCTGTACACAGACCACTTCAGGCATTGAACCGGTTTTCATGGTCAGTTACAAGCGCCGCCGCAAGGTTAATCCCAATGATAAAAATGTTAACGTAACCTTCATTGATGAAATTGGTGATTCATGGGAAGAGTATAATGTTTTTCATCCGAAATTCATGGAATGGCTTACCATAAACGGTTATGATCCGGAAAAGGTCAGAAATTTCGATGACGACAGGCTTGGAACACTGATTGAAAAATCGCCCTATTTTAAAGCGACTTCAAATGACATCGACTGGGTAAGCAAGGTTAAAATGCAGGGTCAGATCCAGCAATGGGTAGATCACTCAATCAGTGTTACGGTTAATCTTCCCAAAGATGCAACCGAAGATCTGGTCAGCCAGGTATACCTCACAGCCTGGGAAAGCGGATGCAAAGGAATGACCATTTACCGTGACGGCTCTAGGTCAGGTGTACTGGTAAGCAATGACAAGAAAGAAGACATTACCGAATTCCACGAAACAAAAGCACCACCCCGTCCTCAGAAAATGGAAGCAGATGTGGTGAGATTCCAGAACGACTATGAAAAGTGGATAGCAGTAATTGGATTGCTGGACGGGAAGCCCTATGAAATATTTACCGGTAAAGCTGATGGATTCTACCTTCCATCATGGGTACAAAAAGGATGGGTTATCCGAAATAAGGAAGACCATGAACGGGCCCGATATGATTTCCAGTTTCTCGATAAGGAAGGGTACAAAATTACCATTGAAGGTCTGTCAAGGTCATTCAATAAAGAATACTGGAATTATGCCAAACTGATTTCAGGCATCCTGCGTCATGGCATGCCACTGCCTTTCCTGGTTACGCTCATCGATAACCTGAATTTTGACAACGACAGTATTACAACATGGAAAAACGGGGTGGTTCGCTCTCTGAAGAAATACATTCCCGATGGTACTACAGTAAGTGCCAAACAGGAATGCCCCCAGTGCAAGGAAAAAGACGGACTGATTTATAAGGAAGGCTGTCTTACCTGCAAGCATTGCGGTTATTCAAAGTGCGGATAATACAGATCAACAATGAGAAAAAGCCCGGGCAGAATCCGGGCTTTTTTTATCAGAAGTGCATTTTATGATGATCAAAAATCTGGTTATCCCTGAAATGTCTGATTTTTGCTGCGATCATCAGGAAGACCTTCAGGTCGTTCCGGGTCAGCCAGTCTATTGCTCCGGGCTGATTGTGCACGGCATCGGATAAAACGGCCAGAAAATAGTGTTTGTGATGGTTAAGCCAGGCATAGGCTTTTTTATCATCGTCAATCGCGCTGTCGAGGGCCGCCAGTTGCGGGTAACCATGGGTCATCAGCCAGCCGAAAGCCTGCTCACTTCCCCTGATGGCACTTGACAGGGCCGCCAGCTCCGGATAGCCGTTCTTCAACAGCCAGCCCAGAATTTCATCGTTACCGCTGAAAGTTTCGCCAAAGGCAATAAGGATTTTTACCGGATAATCAAGCATTGAATCAGAAATCAGGTTAAAGACAGGACTCAGATACTCAATCCGGAACGTCATTTCTGGAGTATACATAAAGATCAGACTCCTGTCATCCAACGTTCAACGCCCATACATCAGGCAAAGATAAAGAAAGGAGAATCAGATTCGGATATTCAACGAAAATGAAAAATTCTGAAACAGGCTCTGTTTGTAAGATATTATATTTCAGACCATTTTGTCAATGGCAACTGCCGGTAACCGGCAATTACCCGTTAGGATGCTGACGGCGTCAAGGGTCGTTAACCGGGTAGTTACCCTGTAAAAAGTAAATGACCAACCGGGATAATGGTTTGCCTTGCCGGCGAAGAGAGCAACCCCCTTCAAAAAGGAGAACACCTTTGAAAAATCAATAAAAGTTAAAGCCCTGGCCGGCATTTTGCCTGCCGACGCTTCATGCCGATAGATATCCTGCTCAACATCAGTTTGGTATTATTCCGGGACAACAAGCCGGAAATCAGGGCGTTCAGGCTTATTCAAAAACTTCGTTGGGGATATGCCTTGAATCCAGTTTACCGGAAATCACCACCATCTCCTGTTTGCTGACTTTCTCAATATCCTGTTCAGGGGTTTCACGCGAAACCGAATAGAGCATCACCAGCGCTGGTTTGATTCTTTCAAGGTGTCCGAGCCACAATCCGATTTCTTCTTCCGAGGTATTGTCAACAATCCGGTTGTTTATTTTCCCGCGAAGAAACAGGGTCTGAATAACAAGCCTTCCTCCGAAGGAAGCAAGGTTATCAACAATTTCCGAAAGTCTTACCGGAGATGCCGGGCGGTTAATCAGCCTGAACATATGTTCACTCCCGGCATCCAGTTTCAACACATTGTTTTCAATTTTCAGTAAGGCATTTTTTACAGCCGGAACATGCAGACGGGTGGAATTTGAAAGAACAGTAATTTCTGCTTCCGGGAAAAAATGATTCCGCAGTTCAATGGTCTGGTCAATAATTCCTGCAAAATCAGGATGAAGAGTTGGTTCACCGTTTCCTGCAAATGTTATATTGTCAGGTTTCAGCCCTTTGATAAAGAGTTCATTAAAACGATTTTTCATTGCTTCAGTAATCTCTTCCTTTGAAAACAGCCGCGCCCGTTTTTCCTGATCGGGTGAGGTAAGGCCGCATTCACAGTATATACAGTTGAAGGAGCAGAATTTCATGTTTTCGGGGAGCAGGTTAATTCCTAAAGAAATGCCAAACCGTCGGCTATTAACCGGCCCGAAAACAATCTCATCAAACAGAAAACAGGACATGAATAAAGTTTTGCGCAAAATTACAAATTTGGAGACAGGACGGATCTTTTTGATCAAGAATGGCCTCTTGTCCCGGATTTACATTATTTTGTTTCTCAAAAAAATCCGAAACATTGATTTTAGGTATATTTGCGTACTTTTATGCCGGATAAACCATCTGCATGTCTTCCCTGATTGAAATAAAAGCACCGGTTGAACATCACATTACTGAATTTGAGAAGAAGTTCAGGGCTTCTATGCGTAGTTCTGTGCCGCTGATCGATCGCATTACTGCCTATCTTGTGAAGCGTAAAGGGAAACAGATCAGGCCTTTATTCGTTTTTCTTACTGCAGAAATATGCGGAGGTGTTAATGATACTACTTACCGGGCTGCATCTTTGATTGAACTTCTGCACACAGCGACGCTGATTCATGACGATGTTGTGGATGATTCAAATGAACGAAGGGGATTTTTCTCGTTGAATGCACTCTGGAAAAATAAAATTTCAGTGCTGGTTGGTGATTTCCTGCTTTCAAAAGGTCTGTTGCTTTCCCTTGAGAACAATGATTATGAGTTGTTAAGGATTGTGTCTGATGCAACCCGGGAGATGAGTGAAGGTGAACTGTTGCAGATTGAAAAAGCCCGCCGGCTCGATATTCAGGAGGATATCTATTTTGAGATTATCAGAAAAAAAACAGCCTCACTCATTGCTTCCTGCTGTGCCTCAGGTGCTGCATCAGCAGGCGCTGATAAAGAAACCATTGCCAAATTGCACCGTTTTGGAGAACTTACCGGAATTGCCTTCCAGATAAAAGATGATCTTTTTGATTACAGCAAGAGTTTGGATACCGGAAAGCCCAATGGCATCGACATCAAGGAAAAAAAAATGACGTTGCCACTGATTCACCTGTTGAACAACTCCGGATGGATTGAGAAAAGGAAAATCATCAATACGGTTAAGCATTATAATGACAATCCCTCGAGGGTAGCCATGCTGATACAACAGGTAAAAGATGCCGGAGGTATTGCCTATGCGGAAAAACAAATGCTTGGATACCGGAATCAGGCATTGGCTTTGCTGAGTTCATTTCAACAATCTCCGGCCCGCGAATCGCTTGAGAAACTGGTGGTTTTTACAACTGAGCGCAAACACTGATTTTATTACCCTTTCAGGTTTTTTTTACAGTGAAGGCAAAGGTCGTTCCTACGCCCAGTGTACTCCTTACATTAATAGACTGGTCGTGCGCCTCGATGATGTGCTTCACAATGGCAAGTCCCAGCCCGGTTCCACCCTGTTCGCGAGAACGCCCTTTATCGGTGCGGTAAAATCTCTCAAAAACCCTCGGCAATTCTGTAGCTTCAATTCCATTGCCATTGTCAGTAACCTCAACCAGTATATTCTCGTCCATATCAAAAAAACTGATTTTGGTACGGCCGTTTTCCGGGTTCCCGTATTTGATTGAGTTGTCAATCAGGTTGATTAGTACCTGCCTTATTCTTTCTTTATCTGCTGAAACAAAAATCGGTTTGTCATAACTTTCGCCGAAGCTGATGGTCTTATTTCTTTTTTTTGTTTTAATTTCAAGAAATTCAATGACTTCACGTGTAAGTGTAACTATATCAAAACGGCTGTAATTCAGTTGAAGTTCACTGGTTTCAAGTTGCGATATGGTTTCAAGGTCTTCAACTATAGCGATCATGCGGTTGATGCTTTTTTCAGTTCGAAGCAGGTACTCCTTGTTGATGCTCGGATCTTCAAGCCCGCCGTCAAGCAATGTCAGCACATATCCCTGGATATTGAAAATCGGGGTTTTAAGTTCATGAGAAACATTGCCCAGGAATTCGCGGCGATATTTGGCCATTTTCTTAAGCTCTTCAATTTCCTGTTTCTTGGTTTCGCTCCATTCGATCACTTCCTGATTTACCTTGTCAAGGGTACCACCTCTCATAGCCGGGCGATCGGTGTCTTTGGGCAGTTTAAGGTTCCTTATGGTTTTATAAATAATTTTGATCCTTTCGTAGATAAACTTTTCGAGGGTATATCGGAAAATCAAATAAGAAACGATCAATATCAGAAGATTTGCACCAATAATCAGGATAAAAGCAGGTTTCCCCCCGGAAAAGAGGAAAACACCGGTGTTTGCTAAAACGGCAAATACAGTAATTATCAAAGCGTTACTGATTGCCAGTTTATTAGGATCTGAATAGTTAAATTTCATCCGAAATTAATTTTAATCGATTCGGCAGGCTCACCATAAATTTCATCATCCGTATAGTCAGTAGCACTTTTCATGAAGAAGCTGGCAAACTGAGGCAAACAGTTAGTCAGTTCATTGTATTGAGAATATTTTCCGGCCATATCAGAGTCAGCATTATTTTTGGGTTCCAATTTAATAAATCACACCGGCTGATCAGGACTCATATTTGTACCCAACCCCTTTGATGGTTTTGATGTTCTCGATGCCAATTTTTTCGCGGATTTTTCTGACATGCACATCGATGGTACGGTCTCCGACTATTACATCACTTCCCCAAACATTGGCAAAAATTTCTTCGCGCGAAAACACTTTATTCGGTTTCGAAGTCAGCAATACCAGAAGTTCAAATTCTTTTTTAGGCAATATGATTTTACGGCCATCTTTTACAATCAGGTACTTTTCCCTGTCTATGACCATATCGGGAAGATTATAGGTTCCCGGTGACTGGTCTGCTGTATTATACCTCCGTAACAATGCTTTTACCCTGGAAGTCAGTATGCGTGGTTTAATAGGTTTGGTAATATAATCATCAGCACCGGCTTCAAAACCGGCAATCTGTGAATAATCCTCACCACGTGCGGTGAGAAAAACAACAATTGCATTCCGGAGTTCCGGATATTGCTTTATCTCCCGGCAGGTTTCGATTCCATCCATCTCAGGCATCATTACATCAAGAATGATCAGGTGTGGTAACTCCTTTAGAGCCAGGCTCAATGCATCGCGTCCATTTTTGGCTTTTAAGGTCTGGTAGCCTTCTTTCTTGAGATTATAACTCAAAAATTCCAGTACATCAGGCTCATCGTCAGCCAATAAAATTTTAAATTGTGCGTTTTCCATGAACTCAGGTTTTTATCCGTTGGATATGCTTGAAATTTTCTGAAGGGAATCTGACTCAAAAGTAATTTAATTCAAGCTAAATACAAAATCGGGTCTTTACCCATGGTATATGCAATGAAGTTTTATTCAGGCGCTTGTTACCTGATTAAAAACACAAATGCAACCATAAACCAGCTATGTTTGTAATATGAAACTATATTCCTTTCCATTTTTACTGTTAATTATTTCACTGAATTTGTACGGTCAATCTGTTCCGGATCAGACCTCCGACAGGGTTTATCATGACGACACCCTTCGTCTGAATGAAGCGGAGGTCGGATTGGCAGGTTTGATCAATGATTACAGGAATAGCCGCAATCTGCCCGACGTTAAGCTTTCTGCTTCCCTCTCCCTGGTTGCCCGGATGCATGTTTATGATCTTGCCAGAAATTACCGGCATGGCAGCCGGTGCAATCTGCACAGCTGGTCGGGTGACGGGCATTGGAGTTCCTGCTGCTATACCGGCGACCATCGCAAAGCTTCCTGCATGTGGAACAAACCCCGCGAATTGAGTGCATATAAAGGGGATGGTTACGAAATAGCCTTTTATTCTAACTTTAACTATGATTCTCCGGTCGGGATTGTTGAAGATGCGCTGGCTGGCTGGAAAACCAGCCGGGGTCATCATGAGCTGATCGTTAACCTTGGCAAATGGGCAACAGCCGAATGGAAGGCTATGGGAGTCGGGGTATACGGAGGTTTTGTCTTGGTCTGGTTTGGCGAACAATCAGATCCTGCTGGTGAACCCATGGTTCTCAGCGATTGATTTGTTTGTATCTTTAGACCGGTGTTACTGTTAACAGATTGATATAAGATACCGTATGATGAAGAAAATATTTTTCCTGTTACTCATTCTAAGCTTTACCTGTTTTTCATCTGCCCAGAAATTTGAAGGAGGTGTTTTGCTGGGCCTTGTTGGCAGCCAGGTGGCAGGTGATTTGCGGGCAGGTTATGACAAAGCAGGTTTAAATACCGGAGGGTGGGTCAGTCTGAAGATAAGACCCAAGTCTGTTCTTCATATGGAATTGGTTTATGTACAGAAAGGCAGCAGGGAAAATCAGAATTGGGACAAAGGGATTGAACACACCGGCATAATGCGTTTGGGTTATGTTGAACTTCCGATGCTGTACAGATATTTATACAATGACCGTTTTGAACTCGAAACCGGATTGGGATTGAATTTTTTAGTTCATCACGCTGAAACATTCGACGGAAATGTGACGACCGATAGTCAGTTCAGAAGTCAGAACCTCTGTTTTCTGGCAGGTATCTCAGTCAATATAAATGAAAGACTGAGAATAAATTTCCGCACAGACAACTCCGTTTTCTCCATCCGGAAGAACAAAGTTTCCGGAGATGTCTGGAGATTCTGGAGTTATGGGCAATTCAGTGATGCATTGATATTATCAGCCTATTATAAGCTATAAAAAAACCGCCGGTCACTTTTAAAAACCGGCGGTTTTCTTTTCAGATCAGTTACTGTAATCCCACTTCTACTTTCCGTACATTGTAAGCAACTTCTTCACCCCGCTCATTGCGGCGGATCTGGAACTCTACCATGTCATTGTCCATGATGTCGTTGAAGTTTCCTTCCACAACGTCTTCATAATGGAAAAACAGGTTGTTGGGCGGGAATGCAATAAACCCATATCCGCTTTTCATGTTGAGGGTACGGCTGCGCTGAACGCCTTCCGGGACCGGTTTTGCAAGAAATTTAGCCCGGTTTTCATCCTGTTTGTCGAAAAGGTTTGCAATAACCGAATCGTTCTTGTTCAGTCGATTGTCAATCAGTTCATGCATGGCTACCGGATAGGTAACCTCTTCAAGCAATTCCTGTGAAGTGCGTGTAACACTTTCACGACCGTTCATATCCTGATACCTGAAGTCCCAGCTAAGCAACATAACCCTGGTTCCCAATGTATTAAGCTTCCTTACAAGGGGAACATAATCTCCATCAGATGCAATCAGAACGAGAACGTCAAACTTCTTGAAAATCGAAAGCTCATAGGCTTCGAGTGCCAACCAGACGTCAATCCCTTTTTCTTCACGTTTTCCCCCGCGCATGCGCAGTGGAAGGTAATGAGTAATCACTTTTTCACCCATCAGGATGTCGTCAAAAATCCTTTCTGCGTAAAGTTTGTTTTCAGTGCTCTGCGCTTCATAAGCACTGAGTCTTCCCCGGAAATAATGCGAATCAACGATGTGGCATAATTTAATGTCAATCCCCTCCTCTTTTGAAACACGGCTCCTGATAAAGTTATGCAATCCTTCGATGCTTATCCTTGCATTACGCTCATGCTCATAGTAATAATAATTGCTTACATGAAGAAAATAATTGCCATCATAAAATACGCCAATTTTGATCATACTATTTGTGTCGTTCATCGGATAATAAATAAATGTTAATAAAAATATGAATTACTAATTATGGCTATGTTGCTATCATCCCTGATGCTGCAAAAATAATACTAAAAACATTAGATTTCTCATCGTTTTGTTTAAAATATGTTAAAAAGCCGGGATGGCTTTTATATAGAGTGTTACAAACAACCCGTTTGAATAAATCTGATTACAATTGAATCAGGAGGAATACCCTGTTGAGTCTTCTCCGGATTGAAAGTAAAGCAGGATTTTGCTAACTGTTACAGAATTAATAAATCTGGATGAATGGCATAAAAAAGAGGCTGTCTCAAAAGTCAGGAATTGTCTATATTTCGAATCCCGATAGCCTATCGGAACGAAGCCTATACTGACTTATGAGACAGCCTCATAAAAAAAGGCGGATTATCCGCCTTTTTTAAATCCTAATCGATTATTTTATTATAATTTTAAATACTTTCCTGAAATCCTGGTTTTCAAACGAAAGCATATAGACACCTGATGCCAGTCCCGGGAAATCTATTTCGTAGTAGCCATTTGCTGAAACTCTGTCAGAATGGATTATCTGGCCGGTAGAATTCAACAGTTTTACAACGGATATACCTGTTACACCCTTTGTTTCAATTGCAAATGATCCATTTGAAGGGTTAGGGAAAACACGCACTTCATTGCGCCGTTCCGGGTTTTCTGTGCCCATGCAAAAATCAACAGTAATATAACCGCTTTTCACTGTAGTACTGGTATTGACGCCATCGCTCACGGTGAGTGTAACATCATATGTACCGGGTTCACGATAGGAAACTACGGGATTCTGATCTGCAGATGTTGCAGGATCACCACCCGGGAAACTCCATTCCCATGAATCAATGTTCCCTGCTGAAAAATCGGTAAAAATAATTTCTTCAAATTCGCAGACTACATTGTCGGAAGCCAGAAAATTGGCAAGAAGCGGAGCTGACCCGGAAATACCGAAAAACTCAATGTATTGCATCATCAATGAGTCTTTAACAGAACGGTTGCTTCCATCCTGCAAGCCTCCGAATTCAAAAGAGGATCCGATTGTTTTATAAGTTCCGCCATCATAGGCTATGGCTGTATAGTATGAAGGAGATAAATTCCGGAATAAAGGAGTTGCGGTTTCCAGTGGCAGCAAACGGTCAATATAGCTGTTATCACCGGTGTAGCCAAACGACATTCCATCAACCATCGATTGTTCCATACCCGAGATTGTACTTAGGTCGCCGGAGCCATCAGTTTCTCCATCGATCATAAACATGGGATGTACCGGAGTCGGTGTATTATAAGCCCAGGTATCGCCCCCTTCCATATAAACCTTTCCTCCTGCACTGAGGAAATTTGCTAATGCCTGGCCCTGTGCATCGGAAAGAACGCCATTGTCCGAATAGGTTCCCAGGCATACAAAGATTGATTGGTAGGGTCCGAGTACCAATGGCCAGGTTGCTACATAATCTGAAGAAACCGACAAATTGGTGAGGCAACTGTGCATAACTGTTCCAGAATTATGATTAGCGTCCAGGTCAATGATCAGGACAGGAATCTGGCCGATTACAATGGTAACAACAGACGATGTTTCAAATCCGCTGTCAGCATACATCAGCAGGTTAAACTCAGCAATATGGCCGGTCGGTGTTGATGGTAATGAGGTAACCGTGAAAACCGAAGTCAATGTTTCATATCCGTTAATTGTTCCATAATTAAGACTGTCAACATTGATTATCAGGTACGGATCTTCTGTTGAAAGGATACCGGTTAAATTATAACCCGGTGCTGTTCCTGCATTAATTATTGAAAGATGAAGCTGGAATGTTTCACCCGGATCGGCTTTTCCGTTGTTGTTGCCCTGCTCATCAGTAACCGAAGTTCCTGCAAAGTTTAGTGCAACTGAATGTGCAACAACGGTGAAGCTGCCTGACCATTCATTCTCACCGGAGATTGCTGTATAATCGAAAAGCACAGGGTGTCCGTCAGGGACATCATTGCTAACAACAAAAGCAAAACCATCAGCAATGGCGACGGTTTGTCCGGCAGCAATCAACGGATACATCTCCGTTACGTCGGTCAGTTCTATATATGGATCGCTGCTGCTGATGGTCACAGCGATATCAGTTGCATCCTCGGTACCAACGTTTTTGAGGCCCAGTGCCATGGCAACAGATTCATTATAATCAACTTGTTGATTGTTATTGCCTGTTGCATCATTGATGGAAAGGTTGTTATAAACAACGTAAGGACCTTCAAGCGGGAGAATATCAATATCAGCAATATAGGGAAGATGATTAAAGGCTGTAACCGCCAGTTTCATTGTGCCGACATTGTTCAGTGTCGTGAAAGTGATAATGGCAGATCCTCCATTGACAAATGCAGTACCGATGATCTGTCCATCAATGGTAAGACAGGCAAGGGCTCCCTGGACATTACAATTTACCACAAACTGATCAGAGCCAATAAAAGCAACAGGATTATGATTTACTGACAGAGTGGTTGGCAGGGCTGTTCTCACCATGAGTGAAGGATCTCCGAAAATAAGCCAGGTATCTGTCATTTCATCTCCGTCTGAACCATAGGTATCGTTCATTTTCATACAGCCATTCATCGAAAGGCCGCCGAATGTTCTTTTAATGTTGTCGTTATAGCTTTCAACAAGAATATCATTCATCTCGTCCTGCCCTTCCATTGGTGGATTCCAGCTTTGATTTATAGTCGACATCAGCGTTGCCACTGCGCCGGTTGGGCCATTGGCATTGGTTGCCCTAAGCCAGGCTTCTGCAAAGCATGTTCCGTTGAGGAAGTCACCATTAACGCAGGCTACCGACCAGATGAAAGGCCATCTGTTGTTATTGGTTAATCCATTAACGCCGCTGTTGGAGAATCCGGTAGTTCCCCAGGATGTTTCGCTTCCATGGCCAACATAATTAATGATGGAACGGCCGTCATTAACCTCGGTGGCGACTGAAGCCGAATTCGGATTGCCCGGCAGATCTTCGCCTCCCTGGCTTCCGTCGTATAGTTCGCCTATTGAAGTATAGGTATAACCGATCAGGTCGGTACGGATATTGCGCATATGCTGCCAGTCGTACTCTCCGTCATCTCCGGGGCCTTCACTCGAACCAATTCCAAATCCTTTCGAGAACCAATCGACAGTGACATCCGGATTTTGTTCATACTCAAGAGTACGTTGCACCTGGGTTGCGACCTGAGTTGCATTTTCGGCAGAGAAACGTCCGACGAAAATGTCAGGATAATGGTCATTCCCTGCAAGATAGCCATATGAATGGTCGGATGGTCCACCCAGGTCGCCGGTTGTAACCGTTGGTACCTGAGCATGATCACCAACGAGAAGGAGGAACGTAAGACCGTTGGTTGCATAATAGTCGGCAACATAATTTCTGATCGCCGTCGGGTTGGCGCCGATGGTTGCAACATCAACTATTTCAGTGGGTATCCCGATGGTACGTTTCCAGTCAACAAAATCCTGCATTTCGGCCAAGTAAGAACCATAACTGATAATGAGCATATTTCCCTGCTCCTCTACCGGAGTATAGCGGCTTCCATTATCTGAATTCAGAAAGTGTCTGTTATAAATCTGGTTGAACTCAGCATCAACGCTTTCAGTAACCCCGTTCCTGATAAAAATATTTTCATCTGAAGTCCCGGCGCTTATAACCTCTATGGTCATAGTATGATATACTCTCAGGGTTCTGGTAACCGGATTATACGCAAACGGATAAATTACGACAGTTTGTCCACGGTGGTCGCGAAGAATATATGGTTGGCGCAGCCCTGCCTGTGCTGAAGGGAAGAATTCATCCCTCGAATAAGCCCGTCCATACTCAAATGGAACTGTAGACGGATCAATGTCACGGGTGAAATTTCCTTTTGAAGGGGCTACATCCATAAACGGGTAGTCGATGTATTGAGAAGAAAGAATCCTCACGTCCATCCGGGCCAGATCAGGAATTATTAATGATGCAGCAAGTTTTGGGAGGTCTGGCATTCCTTTCTCCAGAACAGGCGTTCCATTATCAACACTGACTGTAAAGGCATTACCCCGGGGAGTTTCAACCTGGTTCAGGATAAATCCGTTAATGTTGACTGATATTATCGAACCATTGGGTGAGGTTGAAACCAGGGAAGTTTCGGCTGCTACAGGCTGGTCGGTATGAATACCAATCCAGTTTTGAGCATTCGCAGACGCAAGTCCTGCTATGAACAGGATCAATGTGATATATCTTGATATTCGCATCGGTATGTTGATTTAAGGATTACTCAGAAAGAACTATTTTACGGACTGTTGAAAAGTCACCAGCCTGAAGTTTGATAAAATAGATTCCAGGCTTCAGGTTTGTGGGAGAAACAGTCATAGTATGATTACCGGCCTGAACTGACTGGTTGTTTTCAAATACGACTGTTTCCTGACCAAGCAGGTTAAGCAGGCTGATCCTTACGGATGCGGTCTTCACCAGGTTATAACTGATATGCAGGTTGTTGCGGAAAGGATTGGGATATACATCCAGAGAATTGCCGGCTTTCAGGTTCTCAACACCCACAACCGTCATGTAGATTTCGTTTGAAGCTGCAGATTCACAGCCAGGCGCAGAGGAAACCACTACATGGTAATAATCTGATACTGCAGGTTCAAATACCTGATTAACGGCTCCATCAACTGGGCCTTCACGATTATACCATTGATTACCTGTTGTTGAGCTTGAAATCAACTGATTTTCAACCTGTTCAATTACAGGTGTTTCAGGTATTGGTATTACTTCAACCGTAAGCTGCGTGTTGTCATTAAATAAAAGGTTGGTTACAGTCAGATCAAAAGTGGTTGTTTCAGAGATGGTAGCGATCGGGTTAAACAATTCTGCATTGTTTAAAACTTCAGCGGGTGTCCAGATATATGATACCGTTCCATTGGCATTTGTAGCAAAGGCAAACAACTGACTGCTTCCTCCGCCGCATAACTGCGCAGGATAAGCAAAAGCAGTTGCGGTAAGCTCGGTGCCGCTGCCCCCCGAATTTCCGCTTGGGAAGAAGATATCATCAATAAATACTGCATCCTGACCACCGGTTGCGCTTCCATCCTTACTGTAAGTCCACTTGAAAGTATGGGTTCCCGGAGTTACGGGATAGCTTACAGCACTCCAATCAACATTACCTGACCAGGATCCTTTCTCAATGCCATCGATATAGAATTTCAGAAAATCATAACCGCTTTCGGTGGAAACTTTTCTTGCAAAGGTAATATCATCACTCGCTGCAACAACCATAGTAATTTGCAGGTTTGTACTACCACCGTCACCGATGCCCCCTGATTTTGCCGAATAAAGCCCTCCATTGTAGGAGGAGGATGTAATTGTCCAGGGGATGCTGCTGGTATTTACCCAATTATAAGCTGAAAAATCACCGGTTTCAAAGTCTTCTACAATCAGACCGACAGCAGGCGAATATACCTGAATGGCATTGTACAAACCGGCTGAGGCGGCAAAATACAGGTTGATGAGTGTACCTATTTCAATATCCGGGCTAACAGACACATTATAAAGGGCACTCTGTGTAGCGCTCCCGGGAATGTTTCCTATCTGGTACTCAATGAATTCAATGTTTATCCCATCGCTGTTGGTGAACAGGTGAGCAACTGTTTCAGGCGCTTCGCAATGGCCGATGTTGTTAACCGGAATGGAAATAACCACATTTTCGCCCGGATCAAGTCTTCCATTGCCATTGCCGGTACCATTGATGTAATCATCGATGATGATATCAGCAGTCTGTAAATCAGGGGAGTTCAGCAATACTGTATAATTTGAAATCCAGGTTTCGGTACCATCGGTAATTTCGAGTGTAAATACTGCAGGATGCTGGTCGGGTAACCACTCATCAGCAGTTACTTCGAAAGCATATTCAACATTTACTGTTTCACCGGGGGCAATGTTAGGCCAGCTTTCAACAGCTTCTTTTACTTCTGCATAAGGGCTGGTTGTGGATAGTGTTACAGTGAGGTTTGCACCGGCAGAGTTACCTACATTTTTCAGTGTCATATTAAAACCGAACGATTCGGCATATTCGGGCACCTGATTGTTATTGGCGTTCTCATCGTTCACTGTCTGGGCCTGAAGCATGATGTACGGTCCGTCGGGTGAGGCAACAACAACAGATCCAATGTAGGGTTGTTTATTCTGTGCAGTCACGATTATCTGTGCATCACCGGGTACCGTGATCGGGTCGAGCAAGACTTCGGCCACTCCAGACTCGTCGGCGAGTGCACTTCCATATAGTATGCCGTCCTTGGAAATGGCAACATAGGCAAAAGGCTCAGCGGTAACTGTAAACTCCGTTGTCTGAAGCGGCATGAGTGGTTCATAGGCAACGGTCATGGCATCGGGAACACCGAAGTAGATCATCAGGGACGGGTCACCCATCAAACAGTAAATTTCCCAGTAATAGACCATTGATGAAGGTGACCCTTCTGTAACAGCAAGATTGCCGGAGAACATCATCTGAGCCTGGGTGGTATACCATCCGGAGAAAGGTTCACCATGATCGTGGAAAGCAAGGTCATAACTTCCGTCGGAAACTCCATCATAAACAGGATTGACAACGATATTTTTAACACCGACGCCAAAATAAAAATCCTCGTCCCAATAGGTACTGTTGGATGCACCAATGTATCCAACTGCTCCTTTATTGGCGGCTCTGAGCAGTTCTTCACCAAAGCAGGTAGTGTTATATGTACTTGTAAGGCAGCAGTTCCCTACCAAAAGAGGATATTTGCCATCGTTCTGAAGCCCTGGAATATCAGAAATTTCGAAGGACGGGTCAGCCCAGCCGCTGGAACTTCCATGGGCAGTATAGTTACCATAAGCAAGTCCGTCGCTTACATTTTGGATGATGGCGGCTGATGAACTGCCGGATTCCGGGTAAAGGTATGTATGGCTTTGCAAACCATGAGCTTCATTGAAATAGTATGTTGTACCGTAGTTGATTTGTCCATTGCCATGAATCGGTGCATAACTACCATCAACACCGGATATCATAACACATTCTCCAAGGAAAGACGGATCCGGGAACAGATATTGCTCATACATGAGGGTTTTGTCAATCTGGGGTTGTAACTGTGCAACACTGGTTGCCGAAAAACGGCCATAGTACATTTCAGGAATGTGATCATTGGTATATTCACAATAATACAGGTCGGAAACATGACCATCCTGGCTGAAAGCAGGCACCTGGGCAACGTCACCTACAAAAAGTACAAATGTGGGAGCAGGATCTTCCGGAGTCCCTGCGTTGTAGAGTCCTTGCAGGTAACTTTTTATCGAACCGGTAGTGTTTCCGACCTCGGGTTGATTGGTATAGGCTTCAATCATGGTAAAGCCTTTTCTGGTTTTCCAGTCAATCAATGGTTGTAAGGCATCCTGGAACATCGGGTCTGAAACAATAACATACTTAACCGGGTATCGGGCAAAATTATCACGTAAACCATTTCCAACAGGAAGTTTATTTAAAACAGAATGGCTGAGACTGGCGAAATAAGGTGAACGGGTTTTATCCCGAAGCAGTCCGGTGGCTGAATAATCACCACCTTTAAATGTCACATTCACAACCACATTATCATATACCCTGATGGTTCCTTTAACCGGGTTATATTCAACCGGCGAAATTTCGAGCCGGGCCATCCTCGTACCACGCATAAAACCAATGATTTCAACTGAAGCCAGGCGTTTGCCATAGAAGCGATCGCGGCTGTACACCTGTTCATTGATTTCGAATGGAATTTTTCCGGTAAAGCTTTTTGCAACAGGCGCCTGAGCAGGCATGAGGCGATGTGAAATACCAAGATCGCTAAGGAGGAATTCCTTTTCTTCGTATGAAACAACTTCAACCTCAACAGAGGCTCCCACGGGAATTTCAATGAGTCGACGCATAACAGGGAGCTTGGGATAACCTGTTTCCTGGGTATATGTATACCCTGACGCAGAAATCTCAGTAAAATTGTCCGATTCATTGGTTACATCTATTTTATTCAGGGCAGCAATGTTGTTTAAAACCCTGATTCCGGTAAAATCACTTTTTTCAAGAGTGATGCCGGTTGATCCGTTTTGCTTCAGTATAACCTGCCCGAAGGAACTATTGCAGGTTAAAATTAGAATTGAGAAAAATGCAAAAACAGCAGTGCTGAAGAGTAATACTTTTTTCATGGTAATATACCTTGGTTGATGATGAATTTAATAGCCTCATGGCTTCAATAGTAACCCACAAAACTATATATTAATCATGACAAATTCACGTTAAGAGTAAAATTATTTTTCATTGTAATGCCCTGAAAAATATAAGATTATATCAGGTTTAACTGAAAAGCCCGGAAACCGGGGTGTTTATATCGAAAACTTCCTTAATATTTTTAAAAACATTGCAGGCAACAGATGAATCTTACTGACACTTAAAATCATCAGGGGTTGCCTGAAGGGTGAAAAAAAATGTTTTGAATTAATTGACCGTACATAAAAAAACAAGGGCTATTGCAGCTGAAATTCACCGCTTTTCCGGTTTGCACATTGGTTGGGGACAATGAAATATGCCGGAAATATCGCATTACCGTCCTTTTGGAAAATGAAATGAAATTTCCGGGTGTTGCCCTTTTTTTTCGAAAACGATGATAAACTTCGTATAAAGGATTGGCCTGTTGAAAGTTAAACTGGTATTTAACAGCCCTGGCAAGAAGGGTAAAGATTGAAACTTTATCTCGAATGCATGGCGGCCAGCCCGGGATCTACTTTTCCGATGCTGTGGACCGGAATCCATGCAGCCACCAGGCCGATAAACGAAACGGCAATAAATACAAATACAAAATCACGCCATTGCATTAAGACCGGGTAGGCACTGATCAGGAAGGAACCTCCTTCTGCATTGATTTTTACCAGACCGAAATGTTGCTGAACCAGGCAAATGACAGTTCCCAGCAATAATCCTGTGATTGCTCCACTCAATGAAACCATCACACCTTCGGCCATGAATATTCTTCGGATCAGGTGGTTATCTGCACCAAGACTATGAAGAATGGCAATATCTTTTTTCTTATCGAGGATCAGCATCGAAAGGGAGCCAATCACGTTGAAAGTTGCAATAACCAGGATAAATGACAGGATAAGAAAAATAGCCCATTTCTCTGAATGCATGATCCGATACAGGGTTTCCTGTTGTTCAAACCGGTTTTTTACATGGAACTCCGGACCAAGTATTTGCCTGATAGCCTTTTGGGTTGCTTCGGGGTTTGTACCTTTTTTCAGGGCAATTTCAACAGAAGTCAGGTCGGTGTTGTATTCGAACAATTCACGGGTGAATTCAATCGGGACAATTACATATCGGGTATCGAAATCCTGCTGAACTGAAAAAACGCCTGAGGGCCGGATATCGAGCCGGTTGAAAGCCTGTTCCGGATTTGCCCCGATCTTGCCGGATCGTCGGGGTGCATAAGCTTCAATGAAACGGTCATAATCATCGGTATTGATTCCCAGATAATAAGCTACACCCTGACCTACCACAGCATAAGGTTGATCTTTAAATTCAAGAATCAGGCTTCCTGCTGTCATCATGCTATCCAGTCCGGTCCATTGCTGATAAGATGAATCCACACCCTTCAGACTGACCAGAAACTGAGCTGCGCCGTAACGCAACAGGGCTTTTTCTTCGATTACGGCAGTTTGCACCACGACACCCGGGATTGCAGCTACTCTATCCCATGGATAGGCATTGGAATCAAAGGTTTTGCCTTTAACCGGACTAACTTTAACGGGAGGATCAAAACTGTTAAACAGCGAAATCACCAGACTTTCAAAACCGTTGAATACTGACAATACTACGATCAATGCCATGGTTCCGATGGTGACCCCAGCAACGGAAATTCCGGAAATTATATTGATTACATTGTGCGACTTCTTCGATTTCAGGTAACGCCAGGCTATATACAGCGGAAGTTTCACGGGATTTCTATGGTGTTAATGAATCAGGGGGGATTAATCCGGATTATACAATACCAGGTGCCTGTTTATTCAGCAATTTTTCGATGTTTTCGATATAATCAAGAGAATCGTCTACAATAAATTCGAGGTCAGGAATAATCCTTAACTGACCTTTAACCCTTATGCCCAATTGATGCCGGATTTCTTTTTTCTGCCTGTTGATGCTATGAAAAATTTCGGTTTTTTCACCCGGTCCGAAAAGGCTGAGAAAAACACGGGCAAAAGACATATCGGGTGTTATGTTTACCCTTGTTACCGTGATCAGATATCCACGCAGATGATCGTGGGCCATTAAACGGAAAATTTCACCCAGATCCTTTTGAAGTAACCTGGATATTTTTTGCTGACGTTTGGTTTCCATGCTGCAAAGGTAAGGATAAGGAAGCTTCAAGCTTAAAGATTCAGGCTCAAAGTATAGAAAGTGAAGGATATCGGATAAAAAATCCCGCAGTATCAGTGTTTTCGGTATATCCGGACTGACCGGATATCAGACTTCATGCAATGGGTTAAATGGCGATCCAGAATTAAAAACAGCCATTTATGTATTCCAACGTCTGAATATCCGGAAATACTGCCCGTCAACTCATAGCAAGGGTGGAAAAGCTAAGCTAAATGCGAAATATGAAAACAGATTGTGCGTTTACCTCTTATCTTTGCTTTCTCGCCGGGATTTTTTCCCGATAATGATAAATAATGAAAAATCTCCTTAAAGTACTGCGTTACGCAATTCCCTACTGGGGTTTTGCCTTGCTGAATATTCTGTTCAATATCATCAGTGTTGTATTCTCCCTTGTATCTTTTGCAGCAGTAATTCCGGTTCTGAATATTCTTTTCAAACTTGAAAAACCAGTTTTGGCTCCACCGGTTTTTGAGTGGAGTTTTGATGCGCTAAAACAGAATTTTTATTTTCAGATCGGCAATTTGATAGAGCAATTCGGTGAACTGACAACCCTTGCCTATATCTGCATGATTATAGTAACAGTTTTTTTGCTAAAGAATTTGTTTCGCTATCTGGCCATGTATTACATCGCTGAAGTTCGCAACGGGGTTGTGAGGGATATACGAAATGCCCTTTACTATAAAATTCTGATCCTGCCACTTTCTTATTATTCGGAGAAAAAAAAAGGCGATATAATTTCACGTATGACTACTGATGTTCAGGAAGTGGAATGGTCAGTGCTGAGTTCTCTTGAGATGTTATTCCGCGATCCGGTAACCATCCTTGCCTACCTGGTCACGCTGTTTATGATGAATTATGAACTGACGCTGATGGTGTTGATTTTGCTTCCGGTAAGCGGGTTGCTGATCGGCCGCATTGGTCGCAGCCTGAAGCGTACTTCTGCCAAGGGGCAGATTAAGATGGGTGAACTGCTTTCAAACATTGAAGAGACCATCAGTGGCCTCAGGAATATTAAAGCATTCAACTCTATCGACTGGGCCAACGAAAATTTCAAAGACACTAATTTCAAGTATAACAGGCTTATGGTCAAACTTTTCCGGAAGCGCGACCTGGCCTCCCCCCTGAGTGAGTTTTTAGGAATTGCAGTTTCTGTTTTTGTGATCTGGTATGGGGGAAAAATCATTCTTTCGCCAGAATCGTCGATGGATGCAGCCATCTTTATTGTATATATAACGGTGTTTTCGCAGCTTATCAACCCTATTAAGGCTTTGTCAACAGCGGTCTATAATGTTCAGAAAGGGGCGGCTTCCGTTGAACGGATTGAACAGATACTGAATGCCGAAGAAATAATAACCGAAATAGAAAACGCCATTCCTGTTAAAGAATTCAGGTCACAGATTGAGTATCGGAATGTATGGTTTCGCTACGAACAGGAAGATGTGCTGAGAAATATAAACCTTGTTATCCCCAAGGGGAAATCGATCGCATTGGTAGGCGCTTCAGGTTCAGGCAAATCGACCATGGCCGACTTGTTGCCACGTTTTTATGATGTTACAAAGGGCGAGATTCTGATCGATGGAACACCTATTCGTGAATTTCTGATCAGCGACGTACGGGGACTGATGGGCATTGTTTCTCAGGAAACCATTCTGTTTAATGCCACTGTGCTGGATAACATTACCTTTGGTATGCAGAATGTTAATAAGGAGGATGTTATCGCGGCCGCAAAAGTAGCCAATGCACATGAGTTTATTATGCAAATGCCGGAAGGCTATGAAACCAACATTGGTGACAGAGGTATCAAAATGTCGGGTGGTCAGCGCCAACGCATCAGTATAGCCCGTGCAGTGCTGCGTAATCCGCCGGTCATGATCCTTGATGAAGCTACCTCTGCCCTTGATACCGAATCGGAACGTTTGGTACAGGACGCCCTTGTTAAACTGATGAAAAACCGTACTTCACTCGTTATAGCTCACCGGCTTTCCACCATCCAGCATGCCGATGAAATAATAGTGATGCAGAAGGGTGAGATAGTGGAACGGGGTACACACAATGAACTGATGACGCTTAAAGGTGTTTATAAAAGGTTGAATGACTTGCAGGCCATGGGGCAATAGTGATTTCGGATTGTAGATTTCGGATTGTTGATTGTAGATTGTGAGAGAAAGATGAGAATATCCAATTTCTAATTTCTAATGCCCATCCTGTAACCCTGTAACTTTTGAACTTTTTTTGCCGACTGCCCTTTGCTCTTTGCCAACTGAATTTCGAATCCTTGAACCTTGAAACTGAAACTCTGTGGCATTGATAAATTTAGTGAATCTTATATTACGTCATTTATCACGATAACGTCACAAACCATTCAGGCCCGGATTCTGAAATCCTGAATTATTGAAACTCCTGCCTTTTTGCCAACTGCCCTTTGCAAACTGAATTTTGAACCCTTGAACCATTGAATATTTGAACTCTTGAACCTTTGAACCCTTTAGCCCTGAAACCCTGTAATTCTGAAACCCTGAAATAATCCCAATAAATGAACCTACTCTCGACCATAAAGCAAAAGGCATCCTCCATGATGCCCGAACTGATTGCCATCCGTCGCCACCTGCATTCACACCCTGAATTATCGATGCAGGAAAGGGAAACCTCTGTATTCATACAGTCAAAGCTCACGGAATATGGCATTCCTTTCACTGCGGGCATTGCTGTTCATGGTATTGTAGGGCTGATCAAGGGCAAAAATCCGGAATCCCGGATTGTTGCCCTGCGCGCCGATATGGACGCTTTACCTATTGTTGAAAAGAACCAGGTTGAATATTGCTCTCAAAATCCCGGCGTGATGCATGCCTGTGGTCATGATGTTCATATGACCTGTTTGCTGGGGGCCTCTAAAATCCTGAATGAATTGAAAAGCGAGTTTGAAGGTACCGTCAAATTGATCTTTCAACCATCCGAAGAGCGGTTTCCCGGTGGTGCCTCCCTGATGATCAAAGAAGGTGTTTTGGTAAATCCTGCACCGGAAAAAATATTTGGTCAACATGTTTTACCGACTTTAGAAGCTGGCAAGGCAGGTATGAAACCCGGAAAATATATGGCTTCGACAGATGAAGTATACCTTACTGTTAAAGGGAAAGGAGGTCATGGAGCCACACCGGAACTCAATACGGATCCTGTATTGATAGCAGCCCATATCCTGATTGCCCTTCAGCAGATTGTAAGCCGGAATCTGCCTCCGCAATTACCGGCAGTTTTATCATTCGGCCGTTTTATCGCCGATGGGCGTACCAACATCATACCCGCAGAAGTGAAACTTGAAGGCACCTTAAGGACTTTCGACGAAAAATGGCGGGCCGAAGCACATACCAGAATTGAAAAAATGGCCAGATTCATCGCCGAAGCCATGGGCGGGATTTGTGAAGTGTTTATCGATAAGGGTTATCCTTTTCTGGTTAATGATGATGATGTAACAGCTGAAGTAAAGCAGTACGCCATTGAATACCTCGGATCTGACAATGTAGTTGATCTTGATATGCGGATGACGGCTGAAGATTTTGCCTATTATTCGCAAAGAGTTCCATCCTGTTTTTACCGCCTTGGTATCCGCAATGAAAATCTGGGCATTGTTCACAACCTGCATACGCCGGAATTCGATGTTGATGAATCAAGCCTGGTAACCGGAGCAGGATTAATGGCCTGGATTGCGGTTAACGGGCTTAAACATTAGTCATACAGCAGGTCTGGAATTTCAAATTATTCTGAACTGTTTCGAAACCCGTATCTTTGCTGCTGTATTAACGGAACGATCATAGCTGAATGAAACGGAAACACTTCTTAAAGAATCATGGTACACTGAAGATTCTTCTTTCCGCAATAGCTGTTCCAATTGTTATCTATCTGTTGATTTTCTTTTCCCTGGGGGGCTTTGGTGAAGTAAGGGGAAAAGGGTTGTTTCAACAACCACCCGATTCGACCATTTTATTTGCACACAGAGGCATTGCTGCTTATTATCCGGAAAACAGTACCGGATCAATTGATGAAGCAAGAAGAGCAGGTTTCACTGCGGTTGAATTCGATCTCCGGAAATCAGCCGATGGTGAGTTTATTCTTTTTCATGACGTTGATTGCAAGCGGATGCTTGGTGCCGAAATTGCGGTCAGGGACATACCGGCAAAGGAACTTAAACGATTTCCTTTATTGCAGAATGGTGAAAATTCATCTTTCTATGTGCCGACCCTGAAAGAAGTTCTTGACCGGTACCATACTGATTTCATATTTTACCTTGATATGAAACTATCCGGTTTCAATGATGCAGATCAGATTGCAGAGATTATACAAAATTACAGGATAGAAAATTCATCAGTTGTTGCCAGTGCCGACCTTCTGTTTATTTTATACATTGAGTACAGATATCCTCAGATCAATACAGCTCTTGAAGGCTACAATGCCGGTAAAGAATGGACATATAAACTGA
This sequence comes from Bacteroidota bacterium, assembly GCA_043806115.1. Taxonomy (GTDB): domain Bacteria; phylum Bacteroidota; class Bacteroidia; order Bacteroidales; family Lentimicrobiaceae; genus Lentimicrobium. Next base: position 174,119 of record JAZDHI010000085.1, on the reverse strand, counting down.
TTCCAAAGAACCTGAAACCGGATTATCTGTCGGGATTCCTGAGCAGGGTTAATGAAGATCATCTGGTTTGGTTGAAAAAGAATGGATTACTTTCCAGAAGAATTGTTTACGGTGTTGACAGTACGAATTACCTGGCTGCAAAAGCTATGGGGCTGAGGAATCTCATCCTTGATTACGATACAACAAGCGTTGTTTTCAACGACATTGGATCAGGTAACCCGTAAATCATCCTGTATTACATCAATCTTAAAGGTATAATGATGAAAGCGTTGAAAGGTTGGGAAAACATAAACCTTGTTATAAGGATTTATTTGCTTGCTATTCTATTCTTCCTGCTTTTCCGGCTTATGCTGTTTATAACGGGGATAGAGAATATTGACGGAATTTCAGCCAATTTAACAGAAATTGTTAAAGCCTTTATCATGGGCCTCCGTTTTGACATTGTGATCAGCGGATACCTTCTTTTAATCCCGTTTCTGGTATTTACAGCCATGTTTATTATGAATAAGCATAGCAATCTGGTTAATAAGGTGGTTTTTTATTATGTGTTTTGTGCTTTTTGTCTTTCATACTTTATTTGTGCCATTGATATTCCCTATTTCAATCAGTTTTTTTCAAGAATCACCGTTTCTGCTTTTCAATGGCTGAATAGTCCTGCTTTTGTATTCAAAATGGTTATTGAGGAACCAAGGTACTGGATCTATGCAATTCCTTTTATTATTGTGACGGTTTTATTTTATAAACTGTTAAAACGCACTTTTTTAAAAGCAGCGAATGTCTCATCAATTCAAAGAAGTCTGTTTTTAAAGGCCCTGATATCCATCATTTTTACAGGGCTGATGTTTGTTGGAATCAGGGGCCGTTTGGCTAAAAAGGCTCCGATCAAGGTTGGAACAGCCTATATAACCGATGATGCCTTTCTGAATCAGCTTGGCCTGAATCCGGTATTTACCCTGATGCAAAGCTATTTCGAGAACCTCGACCACCGGAACGAAGCCATAGCGTTGATGGATGAACAAACCGCCATTCGCCGGGTTCAGGAATACCTGAAGATAGATCCGGTTAACCCCTATTTCCCGTTATACCGGCAGATAATTCCTGATTCCATCAATGGGACAAAGCCGAATGTCGTCATAGTTATTATGGAGAGCATGGCTGCCTCGAAGATGAAAAGACATGGTAACCAGCTGAACCTGACACCATTTCTTGACAGCCTTGCACTTAACAGCTATTATTTTGACAGTATTTACACCGCCGGGATTCATACATTTAACGGGGTTTTCAGTACGCTCTTTTCTTATCCGGCTATTTTCAGGCAACAACCAATGCGCGAAAGCAGAATCCTGAAATACAACGGTATTTCGAATACTTTAAAAAAAATGGGGTATTCCACTACATACATAACCACGCATGACGGACAGTTCGATAATGTGGAGGGGTTTCTCAGTTCAAATGATTTTGAGCAGATCATAACCGAGTCGGATTATCCTTCAGAAGAGGTAAAAACCACACTGGGCGTTCCGGATGATTATATGTTCCGTTATTCAATCCCTGTCATAAATAAACTTCACGAAAAGGGGAAACCATTTTTAGTTGCATTTATGACGGCCAGTAATCATGGTCCTTATTACCTGCCTGAATATTTCAACCCGAGAAATACCAATTTAAAAGATCAGATCATCGAGTACTCTGACTGGTCGCTGCAGCAGTTTATGAAGATGGCAGGAAAACAGGAATGGTTTTCAAATACACTTTTTGTTTTTGTTGCCGATCATGGCATTCATAAGAAGCGGAGTTATGATATTTCGCTTCAGTACCATCATACCCCTCTTATCTTTTATGCACCCGCATTACTGCCGGGGAAACATATATTCAATTGTATCGGAGGGCAGATTGATGTGTTTCCGACGATTATGGGAATTCTGAGAAAACCATGGATCAACAATACGTCCGGAATAGATCTTCTGAGGGAAGAAAGACCCTTTATAATGGTTAACAGTTTCGATAAATACGGGGTTATCGGCAAAAAATTCTTTCTGATAGTGAAGCACGATGGTAGTTCAAAGTTCTTCAAATACAAGACCGGTAGTCTGAAAGACTATTCAATTCGCTTTTCTGAAATAAAAAAGCAGATGGATGAATATGGCAGAAGTAATCTCCAGGTTTTCCAATTCATCAACGACAATCACCGGCAGTTTGTCAAATAAGTGTTCCCGGATTACGCGATGGTCTTCGGTATACACTTGCCGAAATATTTTTATACCCGGAAAGGTATTCCTTAATATGGGAGATCACTGAACAAAGCAGTATCTGACGGGTTTAATATATTCATATATACATATCTGCATTTGTTTTCTGTTCTGTAACCAGTTAGCAGGCTGAAACATCTTACAATGGTCTCTTTATCAAGCTGCCTGACCTGCTTTCACTCACTACCGCCGCTTAAATTCAGATGGGTAATCTGAGTTAAACTTTCCTGCATTGTCAACATTTTCTGAATTAAAACCGGAAGCATGGTCTATGGAATGATTTTCTATCAACGCATCAATCAATTACACTTTTACAAAATCTGATCACTATGAAAAAAACAATTCATTTCAGTTTTCTTTTAACTGCATTTGCAGTCTTCACTTTGCTATTCTCTTCATGCCAACCGGCCAAACCCGACATGGCACAAATCCGGGCCGAAATTCAGGCACTGGAAAACGCTTACGCCGAAGGACTGAATGCTAAGGATGCCAATGCCGTTCTGGCTTACTATGCCGATGATGCCGTGAGCATGGTGAATAACGCACCTGTTGCCTCAGGACGTAACGCCCTTTTGAAAATGGTACAGGAAGATATCGCTGGTGATACAACCAATACAACTGTCTCCTTTGAAGTGGTTGACATTTTCGCTGCGGGAGACCTGGTGGTTGAAACCGGAAAAGCAACCGATAAAGACCCGGATGGGAATGTTATGAAAACAGGAAAATACATGTCCCTGTTCGAAAAGCGAAACGGTAAATATGTCTGTATCAGGGATATTTACAACGAAGATAAGAAGTAAGGAACCCATTATTAGGTATGTCAGAGGATTCCGGGTAAGCCCGGTTTCCCCTTTACCTTATTTCAACCGGGTATTTTTAAACCATTAAACTTAAAACGATCATCATGGAAAATACAGACAAAACCCCAGTCCAAAATGCGGATTTTTCAGCAAATCTGGCCACTATCAAAGGCGTGTATCATGCTTTTGCAACCGGAGACATCCCCGGATTTCTGAATGCAATGCACCCAAACATTGAATGGAACGAAGCCGAGAACTTTCCTTATGCTGATGGCAACCCTTACGTTGGACCGGATGCAATTATTCAGGGGGTAATGGGTCGCATTGCTGCCGACTGGGAGTACTGGACAATTACTGACCAGGTGTATCATGTAACTCTGGATGCATTGGTTATTGTTACCGCAAGGTATAATGCAAAGCATAAATTAACCGGAAAAGTGATCAGGGCACAGGTTATACATATGTGGACGCTGAGGGATGGAAAGATAATAAAATTCCAGCAATATGCTGATACACTGCAGGTAAAAGAGGCTATGCTGAGTTGATAAAAGATTATTCAGCCATGCGCTGATTCAGAGACTGTTTAAATTTTATTTAACCCAATGAATAGTCCCTTCCTTTAGGGTGGGTTTAGAATAAAATATCACAGATAATGGCAAAATCCTGAAAAATTTAACATAAACTTACAAATTTTTCAGGATTTTGCCCCTGGTTATATTATTTATTATAATGCCCACCCTAAAGGAAGGGCCTGTTGAAAATGAAATTAAAATTTAAACAGTCTCTTAATTTTTTCATATTCCTCCATGATTTTTTATTAAATCCATTGCGGATTCCGGTAAATCTTCTGTTTCATGGTCCGGTGAATCGGATGAGCGTTAATTTTATACCACTACTATGATATACATTGATGTCTTTCCTGTTTATCGGTCTTTAAACGAAGCCCCAACTTCACCTGTCCATGGTTTCGTAATACTTTGGTGATACTTTTGTGACAGATCATTTGTATTTTCGCAAACTATTTTAAATCAATACAATATGAGAAATGTGCTCGTGGTGGAAGATGACAGGGACATACTCGACCTGTTGATGATTCACCTGAATGACCTCGGGTGTCAGGTAGAAACAGCCATTGAAGGAAATACCGGTCTTGAGAAAGCGATGAACGGTACTTTCGATCTGATCATCCTTGATGTAATGCTGCCCGGTCGTGATGGAATTGCCATCGCCCAGAAACTCCGCGCCTATGAGAATTTCACCCCCATCATGATGCTGACTGCCAAAACTGAAGAGATTGATAAAGTACTCGGATTGGAATCGGGAGCTGATGATTATCTCACCAAACCTTTTGGAATAAGGGAATTCATTGCCAGGGTTAAAGCCATCTTCCGCCGGCAGGAACAGGGAGCCAGGATGGGAGAAGTGAATAAAAAGAAACAAATAACAATCGGCAATCTTTTTATCGATATTGAAAAACGCAAGGTAAGCTGTCAGGATAACCGTGTTGAACTAACTCCCAAGGAATTTGACCTGTTGCTCCTGCTCGCTTCAAATACGGGTCGCAGCTTTAGCCGTGAACAACTGCTGAATGAGGTGTGGGGGTACGAGTTCAGTGGTTATGAGCACACCGTGAATTCGCACATTAACCGGCTCCGGGCTAAAATTGAACCCGATATTAACAATCCTCTTTACATTCTTACAACCTGGGGAATTGGCTACCGTTTTAACGATGAAATCTGAACCTATGGAAACCAAAAAAATCGGGGAAAGCCTTTATTGGCGGATCAGTTCGGCATTTCTTATGATATTGCTGATACTCGGCCTTTCTTATATAATAATCACGATGCTTGCAGCAAACCGGTATTATCAGGAAACTACCCAACGCCTGAATGCACATGTCGCAGAAAGCATGTTAAAGGAGGTATCCCCGTTTGTTGGTGGTAAGGTCAATAAAGAAGCCCTGGGTAAAATTATGCACTCGATGATGGCTGTTAACCCCTCCATCGAAGTATATCTGCTCGACCCGCAGGGTGAAATTCTGTCATTTGTGGTTCTCGATAAAAAAGTAAGACTGAAACAGATTGAAATCGAACCGGTTACTGAATTTATAAAAACAAAGGGTTCTGATTACATTTTGGGTGACGATCCCCGGAATCCGGGGAAGAAGACTGTTTTTTCCGCCACAACGGTTCATGAGAATGGTGTACTTATGGGTTATATCTACATTATTCTGGTCAGCGAACAGTATGATAATGTTACCTCAGCACTTCTCGGAAGTTACTGGATGAGAGTCGGAGCCAGTGCATTTATAACAACCATGATCGCCTCATTTTTAATCGGGCTACTGCTGATCTGGTTGCTCACCCGCAATATCCGGTTCATTGTCGGTATCTTCCGCAAATTTGAAGATGGCGACCTGCTGGCCCGCATTCCCGAGAGAAACATGAAAGGTGAAATGAAGGTATTGTCGCGTACCTTTAACAATATGGCAGATACCATTCTCCGTAACATCGACGGTCTGAAAGCGGTTGATACACTCAGAAGAGAGCTCATTGCCAATGTCTCACATGATCTGCGCAGCCCGCTGGCTGTTATCAATGGGTACATCGAAACGCTGCTTATCAAAGACAAAATGCTTACGCCTGATGAACGAAGACATTATCTTGAGATTATCCTCAACAGCAGTGAAAAACTTAAAAACCTGGTTTCCGACCTGTTTGAACTCTCCAAACTTGAGGCCCAACAGATTGAATTAAGAAGGGAATCCTTTTTCATTAACGAATTATTGCAGGATACAGCGCAGCAATACCGCCTGGCTGCGGAACAAAAAAAGATTCGCTTTGTCACGGATATCTCAACAACAGCATCTATGGTCAATGCTGATCTCTCTCTGATGGAACGTGTCCTTCAGAACCTGGTAAACAATGCTGTAAAATATACTCCCGAAAAGGGAACCATTGAATTCCGCGTCAAACAGAATGAAAGGGAAGTTGAAGTGGAAGTCAGGAATACAGGCGAAGGCATTTCAAGAGAAGACCTCCCTTTGATTTTCGACCGTTATTATAAAGCAGGTTCTCAGAAACCCGGAATTGGAACCGGACTGGGCCTCGCCATTGTTAAAAAAATCCTTGACCTTCATAATGTCAGCATCAGGGTTAGCAGTGTTCCTGACAATTATACTTCATTTTCCTTCTCTCTCCCAACCAGCCGGTAAATGTTACAGAAGGTATAAACTTTTGTGATATTTCCGTGATACGGCAATCGTAGTTTTGCTTCAGTAAACGTCGAAATTTCGACGCATAGGGGAAAAGATATCCGGATACCATAACCGGTTGAAAAAATCGCCCGATCGGGGAAGCCGAAAACCGCATCTCAAAAGAGTAGGTAAATAATTAAAAAATGAAGTCATGTTTATCAGAAAATCAATTTTAGCATTCAGTGCCTTGTTTATTGGCTCCCTCATTTTATCTTGTACAAAAGATAAGGATGAAACCCCTCAAAGCAAGGATATTAACACTGCAATCAAAGTAAGTGTTGACAGATTCAGTGCAAATGCCGGACATTTAATGGTGCGAACAGATGCCAACGGGTTACCGGCAGCCAATGCACCCATCAGCTTTGACAGTCAGCCATTTATTACCACAGGCCTGGACAGGAACGGGGCCTCTGTTATGTACTACAATTTTGATGTGCAATCGACCACTCCTGAAGATATCTATGTTTTTTTTAAGAATGGTTCATCGTCACCGGTGGCAGGACAAAACAACATTATACCTACTATCCCCGGTGAAACGGGTTACAACGATTTCTGGCTGGTCAACAAAGTTATGGTTCCTGACGATTATGTTGCCAATAGCATCACCAGCGAAGCTGAAATACTATCTTCGGGCTACATGATCGAAAAAACAACCACCATCGTTAACTGTCCTGTAGTTCCCTTTGGTTCAACGGCGGCAAAAAGCTTTTCAGCCGGAACCCCAAGTGCGCTTACAACAGGCTGGTATAAAGGTCAGGCCGTTGCATATTTTAATTTTGGTGAAGCTCCACTAATAACTACCTCAGGTGGAAATATACCAACATCACCCATCTATGTGATGTTCAACGACAATGCAGCAGGACCCTCATCAGGATTTAAAACAGAAGCAGCAAATCCGCTTCAGACGCACAACGTTTTGGCAACAATACCGGGGGATGCAGGTTACAGCCCGTTATGGAGTGTGCAGGTGCTTGATAATGCCCATTTCGACTCCGTGAATAATCTTTCAACTGCCCTGGGTTTTCCAGGCACTCCGGCAGGTGCCACAGTAAACTGTCCGGTCGTAAAATAACAGAATCCGGTATAAAAAGATACGGATGGAATCCAATATGGCTATTCCATCCGTGTTTTTTTTCGATCACTACTTTTCAATGCGCTTATAATCGTTTAAAAGAAGTTTCCGTGGCATTTCCAGCCTGCCGGTTCAACTCCCTGGCAATGGCCCGGGCATTTTTTTGTTCAGCTACCAGTTCTGCCTGATATTGCCCAGAAATACGCTCCAAACCTGAAGGGTATCGGACCCGAACGACTTGTTAACCTTCTTTGCTATGATTTCAATATTCATTTTGTTTCCGCGAATCATTATTGTATCGGAAGGGGAACAGGCTTCCAGCCTCCGGTAAAAGGTAAGGGTTCCCTTGTATAAATCGTGGCCGCTTCTTTGCAGCGGTGTATCAATACAGATTGAATCGATCAGGACATTCACCGTATTGTATTCAGGCATAAAATCATGTCCCAAAAAATCCGATAAAGGGTATCCTATGCTGTTATTTTTTCCCGGAAAAAACGATTGTATCACTGTTTTGTCGGAGGCAAACAGCCCGGTAACCATCTCACCGGCCTGATTCTTCAGCGCCTCATCGAGTTTTTTGTTGTAATAAATACTCAGATAATCGGCAAAATCAACCAGTTTCTGCTTTGCTTTCAATTCAAAAGCCCTCAGGGTTTGGTCGGTAAGATATTCCGATTGAAATTCCTCCCTGATACTTTCTTTCGTTTGTTCAGTTTTTGCTTTATGCACAAGGGCATCGTGTTCCCTGTCAGAATCGCACGATTTTGAGCTCAGGATCAGATAAACCGGTATTGCGAGTAATATGAGAATTCCACGTTTCATTTGACAACCTCCTTTTGCCTGAAACGGATCAGGGATATTTTTTCATCTTCATACCTTGTATCAATAATATCAATGTCCTTCAGGCTATGCGAGGGCAACGAAAGCTTATCGATAAATTCCCATTTGTTGTATAGTTCAACACCTATCGTTTCCCTGCTGCTAACCTGATAGATCATGGCACTGTCGGAGATCATCCGGTCAAGCTGCTTTCTTCTTTTATGCCAGTCTTCGACTCTGCTCCCTGAGAAAAACCGGATCATCAGGGCATAATTGTCAGGGTGTAATTTCACAATCTCATTCCGGTTAAACTTATCCAGCAGCCGTAGAATGGTGTCGGTATAATAATAAGGCGATTTGACCACAAAGCGGACGCTGGCCTTGTCTGTCTTCAGGATAAAACTGCCATCGGGCCGGCAAAGGTAGCTTACCGGTGATTCTTCATCACGCAATACGGTAACTTCAATTGGTGTGTTTGTAACCGGCTGCGCCGTATCGGCATCGAAGAAACTGAATTTATATTCCCCCGAACTCATCATTTTAAAAAGAACAAGCATTCCTCCGAAAATCAACAACACCAGAAAAGGAACATAAATAAAATAACGGTTTGCATTCCTGATTTTTTCGAAAACATTGGTCTCCGTCGAATTTTTGAACCTGAAATCGTCCCAGTTTGAATACCCGGCATAACGGCTTAACAGATTGAGTATATCAATCCGGGGCAAAGTCCCCTTCCCGGATTTAATGTGCGTGTAAAACCATTTTTCACTGATGTGCGCATTTACATTCTGTAGTAATTCCTCCTGAAAATCAACGATCTCCTGCCCTTTCCATTCCGATATAAGCGGGTTGATTCCCGGATAGGATTGCTGCATACGCTCCACAATCTTCTGCTTCAGCGTTCCGAAAGTCAGTAAATCCTTTTCGTTCACAAAGGTGCTTAATTACCGGTTGAAAAGATGGAAAAACGATGGCAAAATATTTTACAATCAATTTACAAGCTTCATTCAAAAGAAAAAGACAGAGCCGGGCTAATTTTGATCCCTGATCCGGCAGTATTCTCCTGATGAGATACAGCTAATGTATGTTAAAGTTACGAAAGTTTTATCCATTTTAAACTTCATGAAAATGAAAAAGCCAATTCTGTTGAGCATTGTTCTGCTCTGCTTTCTGGCAGCAGGCGTTAAAGCAGGCGTTAAACCGGAAAAAGAAGTAAAAAAGGCCTTTGAGCTCAGGATGAACGGCCAGGTTGACGAGGCAAAAGCCCTGCTTGAAAAGGTACTTGCCAAAGACTCGACCGTGGCCATGGCCCATTATGAAATGGCCAGGTTAAAGCATTATATGATGGTTGGAAGCGGTGAAATGAACATAGAAGGTACTTTCGCCTCGGCCAGTAAAGCGGTATCCTGTGATCCTGAAAATGTGACTTACGCTTACTTTAAAGCGATCTCAGCTTTCATGAAGGCATTTATAGCCATGCAAACCGGTGTCCAGGGCGCTGTAAAGGATAATATTACGGAGACCTGTGTCCTGATGGAAAAGGTACTGGCGCTGAAGCCTGACTATTGCGAACCCATGCTGTACCTGGTTGAGATCTATGGTATGTTGCCAATAGAAATGGGGGGAGATAGTCTGAAAGCCGTCGCCTGGGCTGAAAAACTGGCTGCTACTGATAAATACTTCGGCGCCAGGGCTAAGGCTGTGTTGACACCTGAAGGCACCAGCATGATCAAATTCTGGGAAGATCAGATTGTCATGAACGGACGAACCCCTGCACTGCTCAGACAGGCCGGCATCGCCTGCCTGTTTGAAGATAAACCGGTAGAAGCCGAAAAGCTTTTTGAAGAGGCCATGAATGCTGACCCTTCAAAAAACCTGGGAATGCTTGACCTTGGCAGATACCACATGATGATGGTAATGCAGGACAGGGATCTTGCAGCCACCGAGTTGCCGCTTGCAAAAACCTTTTTTGAAAAATACCTGGTAACGGTTCCTGAACCGGCTGTGCCCCTTAAATCCTACACACTCGGGCTACTGGCAAAGATAGAGATGTTTATGGGAAACCGGGAAGCAGGAGATAAACTGATAAATGAAGCAAATGCCCTGGACAAATACTTTTCAAAAGCCTCAGGAGTACCTAACTTAATGCTGTTTGTCCCGCCCGACCAGGTTTGCCACCAGTACTTTTCGTTTTTCAGTCCGTTTTAGGGAACTGTTATAAATCAGATGATTGGGTTTGGAAATCAGTAATAAAAGCGCTATCTTTAATGAAAAGTAACGGTGATTGAGAGGTGGTGTTTTAAACAATAGCATATCGGACTTTTAAAAACACAAAATGAAAAAGTTCATCATTCTTTTTCTTACCATGGGTTTTCTGACAGGTTCTGTAGCACAGACCTGGGAAACCCGGATGCAAAGGATTTCTGGAAATTCAAGGGAAAAAACACTGAAGCTGAAACCTGAAATGAAACTGGAAATCGGACTACTGCTTGCCGACAACGACAGTTTGAAGGAATACAATTACTACAATGGAATTTTCCTCGGCGGAACCCATGATTCGATCCGGATCAGGTTAAATGAAGTGAAAACCAATGCCGTTTTTACCAACGGAATTAAGCAGCAATCAACCATTCCCGTTAAATTCTTTACCGCTGTTCCGCTCAGCGATTCCGGTTTCATGAGTTTTGCTTTACCGGAAATTGATTACCTGAAATATCGCAGTGCTAAAAAAAACGGTGCCGATGGCATTGTTGAACCTGTGATCTGGTGCTCGTTATTAACCTTATTTCTCTCTCCGGTTATCAGTTATAACTACAAAGAAGGAGAACTGAATGAAGAAAGGTATAAATACTGGGCACTGGGCAGCACCCTTGCACTCGCTTCGTGCTTTACAGCCATCATTACCATTAATGCAATTGACGGACCCGATACTTTCCGGTTCAAGGCCGGCTGGCCGGGCACGCACATCAGGGAGTGGCGTTTTATTGATGCACCGGAGAAAAGATGATCCGGGATTTCAAACTGTCCACCGACAGCGTCATGTATCCTGTTTCATAATCAATCAATCTAAAACCAACAGCCATGATCGAACATGTTCACAAACACATTACTTCCGAATTGCAGCAGAATGCAAAGACGGATATCATTTTTATTCTGGCTTCCATTGCCCTTAACCTGATCGCCCTGGCCATCAATGCAGGGTCTGTTGAAAAATCACGGACAGATGATACGGCGCTGATCGTAATGTTCATTTTCGTGGCACTGGTCGTACTGATCAACCTGGTGGCCATTATCGGACTAACGAAAGGAAAGCAGACAAGGACAAAACTCCTGAATGGTTTAATTGCCATGTACAAGGATCAGCAGGTTGACAAATACTACGATGCCTCGCTGATGAGCAGCTACAGTGTGCGGTATAACCTGTTTATCATGGTTGTGGTCTGCACCGGGATTATTTCCATTATTGTTCCCTTTGTAATGCGTTGACATTCAATGTAAAATCAATTATCATGAAAAAATTATTCTATCCGGCAGTTCTTGCCCTGCTTTCCGGTGTAGTTGCTTTCAGCCAGAATAATACCCTGGAGCTTACCTTTACCGGGGTTAATAATACTGCATACTTTCAAACCGATAGCATTAAAATAAGAAACCTGACGCAGGGTGGAGATACTGTTCTGGTTTATCCCGACACTGTGTTTATGATTCAGTATGTTGGGATAGACAATAACCCCCGGAACACAGACAGATTCATGTTTACAGCCCTTTTCCCGAACCCGGTTACCGAAAAAGCAAGTGTTAATCTGAACATTCCGGGCCGGGATATGGTAAGCTTAAGAATAACCGATTTGCCGGGTCGCCTGGTTTGGCAGACAGAAACAGTACTTGACAAGGGGCAACATTCATTTTCATGCATTCCGGCAGGCAAGGGGGTTTATATGCTCACCGCCGTTTGGCGGGGGAAAAGTAGCAGCATTAAAATTCTGAGTATGGGCACAAACTCAGGAACCCCGTGGAAGCTGGAATATACAGGATCCACAGATATGTCCGATATTTCTTTAAAAAGAACCATTTCAGGTAACAGATTTATCTTCTATCCGGGTGACAAGCTGATGTATATTGGTTTTGGCGATAACCTTGAATCTGCCCTGACCGATGCTCCTGAGGCCAGCCAGAACTACACCCTGCAATTTGCCACGAATATTCCCTGTCCCGGACTGGATTCGCTGCTCTATGACGGGAAATACTATCATACCATCCAGATTTTCAGCCAATGCTGGATGAAGGAAAACCTGAAAGCAGGAACAATGATCCAATCCACCCAGTCTCAAACAAACAATAACACCATCGAAAAATACTGTATGGGGAATGATGAATCCTATTGCGATTTGTGGGGGGGATTGTATTTCTGGAATGAAATGATGCAATATACCAGTGTAACAGGCGGGCAGGGTATTTGTCCCGAAGGATGGCATGTTCCCGATGATATGGACTGGCAAATCCTGGAAGGCGCCGTGGATAGCGAGTTTAATATTGGGGATACAGAATGGGGAAATTATGGATGGAGAGGAGCTGATGCAGGTGGAAACCTGAAACAGACAGGTACATCGCTCTGGGAACCTCCCAATAGCGGATCTACGGATGCTTTCGGTTTTTCAGCGCTTCCGGGAGGATATTTTGTGCAGGGTGGATTTTGGGGCCCGGGTTATAAAGCATATTTATGGAGTTCTGAAAATGGATACAAATTCTATCGGAATATGGACTGGGATCAGACAAGGGTTAATAAAAATACAGGCGGAAATAATTTGGCTATTTCTGTTCGTTGTGTGAAAGATGAGGCGAATTGATTTTCAGTAATTGTTGAAAATTTAAATATCATGAAAAGGCAATAGTTATGGCTTTGTTTAAAAATGAAATCAGAAATGTTGTTGCTGAGCGAGGTATTAACTTTATAATTATCTGAAAATGAATATGAAAAAAAAGAAGTCGTTTTTACCAGGAGATCCAGGCTGGGCATTGGCATTAACGACAGCTTTTATCTCATTGATTATTCTGTTTGTTCTTGCCGGTATATTGGGGGATGTTATAAAACCTGGCGACATTGGCGAAGTACTGGCTTATATTACCTTTAATATAATTATTTCCATCGCATGTTTTTTCATCTGCCGGCAGAATCTAAAGAGTGTTTGGTACGTACCAATAATCTGTAATCTGATGGGCATTATTTCCGCCCTGGTTGAACCAAATTTCTGGATTACATCATTATGGATATTAATATGCGGTGGGTGGGTATTATCAATGGCAACTGCAATTTTGGGATCAGCAAGCGGAATATCCCGATCGAAAGTGCCGGCAGGCTCATAAGAAACAGATTCGTTTCGTAGCCAGACACTGATCAGTAAAGGTATAAATCCGGAATTGTGCAGACCGGAATTGAATTCACCAATATTATAAGCAAATGAAACCCTTCATCAATCATCGTCGCGCAGTGCTTTTCAGGAATATCATCAGAATCATGGGGATTGTGATGGCATCATTTCTCTGGCTCTTTGGGTTGGGCAATCTCATCAATCCGACCGTCCCCGAAAGTTATCTAGACCAGAACACCCGGATTTGTGTGATGATGATGATTACAGGGGTGATTGCCGTCTACAGTCTTTTTCGTCCGTATTCCGGTGGTTTACTGCTTTGTGCGTGTGCAGCAGGAATGGGTATAATTTTCAAAGGATTTTTTCACAACCCTTTAACCCCCATGGTGATGATCACCGGAATCTTTTTCATTATTTCAGGATACCTTAACCGAAAGAAACTGCCGGAAGATCTTCATAAGTCTTTATAAATAAACTGCTTACTTTAATCATTTCACGTGCCTAACACCTTCAGCGATGAACAATGAAAAGCAAAAAATTATCAGGAATTCCGGAATGACGCTTGCTGCTTTTGCAGGAAGCATTTTTGGTCTGATTCTCACCATTCCCGGGTATTTGCTGGGTTGGGGTCCCGGAGGTGGAATGGAAGGTCCCTTTTGGAAAATATTGATTACCGGAATAGCCTCCTTTGCAGCCGGGGCAGGTGTGGGTGCTTTTCTTTTCAGATTGCTGTCCGGTAAGCTTTTCTCAGATTCGTTTTCTGTCCTTGCTAACGCCCTCCTTTCACTGGCAATGATGATTACCTCATCGGTGGCCGCATTTATTGCAGGTTGGGAAGTGGCTTACCTGACGGGTAAAATAACCGGGGCCATTTCAGGCCTTGAATGGATTGCTGTTTTATTATACGTTCCGCTGATGTCAGGTATTTACAGCATTCCTGTAAGCCTGATCGCCGGAGTAATTTTTGCTGTTTTTGTATTTTTCTATCTGAAAACAGGGGGTGGGTTGCACAAAGTTCCTGATTAATAACCCTGAAGACAATGAGAAAAACACACCTTTTTACGCACTTCTTTTGCTTTTCTGTAGTCTTTTTATTCCTGTCAATAAGCATATTTGCACAACAGGATTCTCTGAAGATGCAGGAAATGAAAGGGATACGAAAAAATTCCGTTTACCTTGAGCTTTTAGGGAATGGGGCTGTCTATTCATTCAATTATGACCGGATTATCATGTTCAAAAAGGGGGATGCCATGTTTCTGAGGCTCGGAGGGAATGAATATCATGGGATCAAAACCAGTGAACCCAGTTACAATTTGATTTTTGCAGCCGGACTATTGAATGGAGGTCCCCGTCATTTTTTTGAAGCAGGATCAGGATTCACCTGGTTTTCAAATGAACCTGACCGCTTGATTGTTCTTTCAACCGGATATCGCTACCAGGGAAGGAAGGGCCTGCTATTCAGAGCTACGCCCATGTATATAATAAACACTGAGAAGGGCGATACTTTCGGAAATTGCCCCTGGTTTGGATTATCATTCGGCTACGCATTCTGACTGATGTGTTACAGTGCCTTAGCTGACAGAAATTGTGAGATTCTGAATTTGAGAATGCTCACTTTGATTTACAGTCAACAGGGAATAATCCTTTGTAAAATAAAATTTTCTGCCATGAAAAAGCCTCATTTTAATTCCTGTGCAATGATATTGGCTTCGATCCTGCTGTTAAACAGCTGTAATCAAATGAGCGAAATAGTCACGGATGAACAGGCAGGGACGAATGGTGGTTTTGAATATTCAAAATCCGGTCTGCCTGTGAATTGGGGACTTTACACGCCTAAAACAGTTCCGGAAGGTGACTTTGACATCCTCATCGACACCACAGAGTTCTTTAATGGCAAGCAATCGCTGAAATTTAAAGTCAGGGGATGCGTTTCGGACGGGGGATGGTATTCCCCCGGTATTTATCAGGAATTTACTGTTGCCCCTGGTAAAACCTACCTTGTATCCTGGTGGATAAAAAATGAAGGTTGTAAATACCGGGTAATCCTGATGAGTATTGAGGATTATGTAAAAACTAATGAAGGCAGGTTTCAGTCACCACAAAGCACTGACACCGTTGGAAGCTGGCATAAATTTGAAAGCCGGTGTACCCTCAGTAAAAATCAGAAAAGGCTCAGGTTTGAACTTGGTATCGTGGGACCTGGCACACTCTGGATTGATGAAATAAGAATTGATCAGGAGTAATCAAGACCTCCCGATAACCAAGCGGGATTAATTTTATATGAACTCAAAATTGACCTGAACACCAGTTGATATATTGCTAACCATTTCCATTCAAATCCGGTTGTAAACCTTCCGGATTTCGGAGGTTTTGCTGTCTTCATTTTTTAAAGGCTTTTTTCTCACTGACGGCAGTATTCCTGTTGAAAAACGGAAGAATTTTTGAAGGCCGGTCTGTAATATATGTTATCCCTGTCCGAATGCACGATGATCAGAATTCACGGTATTTTTTGTATTCACTTTTTAAATTCAAATAACATGAAAACCATCATACTTCTGTTCAACAGCCTTTTCCTGGCTGTAATGGTCGAGGCACAGATTATCCGCATTCCCGAGGATCAGCCCACCATTCAGGATGGAATTAACGCAGCAGCATCCGGCGATACCGTGCTCGTTTCCGATGGCATCTATTTCGAAAACATCAGTTTTGCAGGCAATGATATAACGGTAGCCAGCAACTTCATCATGGACCATGATTTCAATCACATCAACCATACCATCATTGACGGAAGCCAGCCGGCTGACCCTGACTCAGCCTCCGTTGTAACTTTCTGCTCAGGTGAAGATGTATTTTCTGTACTTGACGGCTTTACAATCATTCATGGAGCAGGCACTTTTGTTACTGAAGACAATGAAACTGCGGGAGGTGGCATCTATTGTCTGAATGCCGGGCCTCTGCTCAGACACCTTATTGTAAAAAACAACCAATCCTGGTCGGGCAGTGGTATATACTGTAACAATTCTGTAGTGAAAATAGTGGAAGTAACCATTAAAGACAACAGTTGGACAGAAGTCGGTGGCGGGCTATGTCTTTTGGGAGGATACCCATGTTTAAAGAATGTACGGATTATGAATAATTTTGGAGACTGGGGTGGTGGTGTCTATCTCGACAGTGGAGGTGCTGATTTTATCAATGTTATGATAACAGACAACACGGGGGGGTATGGAGGGGGGATGCTTTGCATTTCGGGTTCGCCAAATTATATCAATACCACAATAGCGAACAATACCGCGTATTTTGGTGGCGGGCTTGAATGTTTTGCCGGATCCCATCCGGTATTGGTTAATTCCATTCTATGGAATAACAGCCCTGAGCAGGTAAACTTCCTTGGAGATTACGATCCCAATAGCATAACCATCTCCTGGTCCGATATACAGGGAGGATTAGCCGGGATTGTCACCAATAATAATGCAACAGTCAATTGGCTGGATGGCAATCTGGACCTGTTTCCGCAGTTTGCAGGAGACGGTGAGGATCCGCTGTCCCTGACGGAAACGTCTCCGTGCATAGACACAGGAACACCTGATACCACAGGCCTTAATCTGCCGGATGGGGATCTCCTTGGAAATTTCAGGATGTGGGATGGCGATGGGGATGGAATGGCAAGGGTGGATATGGGTGCTTACGAGTATGGAGCGGTGACGCTCGGAAGTGAACGTCACCCGGCTGCATTCTTTCCGTTACAACTGACAATTTATCCCAATCCATTCCGTTCAGGCACAACAATCGAATATCAACTGAATAAAAACACTTCTGTCACTCTTACCATTTATAACCAACTTGGGCAGGCAATTAAAATACTGGTAAATGAATTGCATGCCAAAGGCCTGCACCGGCTTAAGTGGAACGCCAAATCCCTTCCGTCAGGGATTTACTTTTGTCTGCTATCTTATGAAAATCAACGGATTTCAGGTAAATTTATAAAAACGGATTGATTTTCCCGGCGTACGCAATAACGGATAATTTGCGGGAAATTACCCGATTTTGAAAGGTATCACTGATACAGATCCTGTATTTATCTGGCTGAAAAAAAGCGGTTTCTGCATTTTCAATCCTAAACGCTCAGGCGCTGGCCTGACTCTGGGTTTCCGGTGCATATTCGGAAAGCTGAATATACATCAAAAGAAAGGGAAACTTCCCCTTCTTAAAAGCTGATCAGTTTATCCTTTTCCATTTCAACAATCAGGTGCCGCAGGCAACTTTGTCCCAGCGCAGAATTGTCCCAGTAAACCTGGTGGACTTTAAAAGCCTGGAGCATAAAAAAGTCTGACAAACCAAACGGATTCGAATTGGTAACTTCATAGCGCAGGTTTTTTGGCAACTGGCCTGTATCGCCGATTCCATACATGGGTTCTTCCGACCGGTTATCTTTCATAAAATTGGTCCCCAGTGCATCGGCCGATGAATAGATGTTGTACCAGGTAAACTTGTCTTTGAGCACTGCATTGCGGTTTTTATAAAATTCAGGATAATAGGTATAGATAAAATCATACGGACAGCCGGTGGTGACGATGGCCTCCAGCATCTGACCCATCCGTTTTGTAGGCGAATTTGAAAGCGGGAATACCTGGTCTAAGGCAATGATGCTACCAAAACTGTAAGCATGAAGGTGAATCCTGGCTTGCTGGCCTTCTTTTTCGGCAATGTGTTCCACCAGTGCATCCAGCTCACCCTGAATACGTTGCATCTGGGTTCCCATGGCTACATAATTGTTGGCTGAAATAAATTCTGATGCAAGCGAAGCAAGATATATTCCTGCACCCGGTACAATGGTATAAAGTATGGCGCCCAGAGCTGTGATTGAAACCGAAAATGATTCTATCTTCTTTTGTGCTGCAGGGCTTAAGTTGAAATATCCGGAAATTGAACTGAGATCGCCCGAAAAAGAGATAAAGGCAGCCAGGGCCGACGGTATCTGAATAATACCAAAAACGGCCAGTGCAAGGAGCAGAATAATGGAATAAAATGCGACCAGTTTGAATTTTGCGGAATACCACTGCCCTTTCTTATTGTAGAACAAACGATACATCACAAGCCCTATTTTGCTGAAAACCAACCACAACAACAGCGCTGATTTGATAAAAATGTTGTAGGCATTGAATTTGGAAGTCAGAATGTCAGCATAGTTGAAATCGTAAAAACGGTAAACCATATCTTCTTCATTGTTGACATGTTTGATGATGGTTACAACCCGGGTTTCAAGCTTTGCGTTGCCACCGTAATGTTCATTTTCCTGTTTCAGACTGAATACGGCAGAAGCTTCCGTGGTGTTTACGTCCAGTTCATGCATAAAGCGTTCTGCATATTTATCAACCGATTCGTTCCGGAAAGCCTCTCCCAGTCCGGGTATGTAAATTCCAATTTTCATATCAACTGATCTAAGTAAATAGTGATTGTCCATCCGGTCATTATGGGTCCTTCTGGAAACAGAAATCAAGAACAGCGGGGTAGTTATACCCGCAAGATCAATACACAGGCCAGTAACAATGCGGGGGAAGCATGGTTTTTTATCCGGCTGGTGACAAATTAGTCAGCTTATAAACAACAGCCTGAATTTAATGTTCAAACGCGCAGTTAGCAGATGGGTGAAAACGGAATTGATAGGTGTGAAAAGAGGGAGATCAAAAAGACAAGAATGATATTCGACAAGGATTCCTTGGTTTGAGAGTGTCGATAAAAAACGTCGGTTCGGGCAGAAATCTGGTGGAACCGCGCAATAACGAAACTGCAAAATGAAAAATCAGCCGAATTTCACTGAAGTCATGGAGATAGATTCCATGATGATTTTGGTGTTAAATAAAAGTCCCATATGGTACAAGTAATCATGATAGAAATTATGTTATTATAGTTCAATGCCTTAACTCCATCTTATAAACAATTCAAACGTTGACAACAAATTTATTGTTAAAAACGCTTGACAATAAATTTATTGTTAACTATCTTTGCCAATAAATTTATTGTCAACTATGGATCGATTTGAATGGGTTCATCCCAAAACAATTACTGGGCCAGCTGCAGAAGGAGAAAGCTATCTCCGCAGACCTTATCTGAATGAAGAATTTTGGAGAGAGATTGAAAAAGGTTCCCATATTCTATTTATAGCTCCTCGCCGCGTCGGAAAAACATCGGTTATGAAAGACCTGGTTGCAAACCCAAAAGATGGTTATGACTGCATTTTTGAAAATGTTGAATCGGATAAATCAATAAAGGAGTTTTTCAAAAGGCTGTATTTTCTAATCCTCAACAAATTGAGCCTGGTAGGTAAAACAAGAACAAATGTTGAAAGATGGCTTAAAGGGAGAGGTATAGAAGAACTCAGTTTTGAAGGCGGAGTTAAGTTTAAAGAGAAAGATCTGGATTTTAAAAACGAACTATTGCTGCTAATACAAAAGCTTCCTGAACTCGATCGTAAAATTGTTCTGTTTCTGGATGAATTTTCTGAAGTAATCTCGGCTATCCGTAGGATAGAAGGAGACGACAATGCCATTGAAGTGCTTCACACCATCAGGGAAATCAGGCAAAAGAAGGAATTCCGCAATTGTACTTTTGTCCTGGCTGGTTCTATTGGTCTCGAACATGTGGTCGGTTCTTTAGACAGACTGAAGCTTATTAACGACCTGCATCCGGTAAGAATCGAATCATTATCCCGCGATGAAGCAATGAAACTCATTACTCAACTAACCCACTCAGCTACAGTAAAATATAATCCGGAACTTATTGAAATAATATTGGACAGAATTGAGCATCTGATCCCCTATTTTATTCAATTAATGGTCGAAGAAATTGATGTGATACTACATAAGGAAGGCAGATACATCCCCGAAGTTAAAGATATTGAAACAGCATTTGAATCAATAGTCAAAAAAAACACCAATCTGAATGATTGGAAAGACCGGTTGAATGTACCCTATATTAGACCAGATGAGACTTTGTTTAGTCATAAAATACTTTTAATGCTCTCGCACAATGGCAGCATAACCATTCAGGAAATATACAATGAGGTGCCGTTATTAACTTCCCCTGGAAATTACATGGATATCGTTTTCACCCTTATCCGGGATGGTTATATCAGTGAAAAAAATGAAGGAATATACAAATTCACATCACCACTTTTAAAGGCCTGGTGGAAAAAACAACACCCAATCTATTAAATAATAAGACATGGGAAATAGTAGCTGTCCAAGAAATATTCAATCATACCAGTCTGCAAATCTGACTGACAATGAAATTATCAAGTCCTTCATTGTTAGAAAGAAAGAATTTGAAAGGATTATTGCAGAGATTAAACGGGATGATATGTCAGGGTCGATCCAGCATTTCATTCTGGTCGGGCGCCGTGGAAGCGGAAAGTCAACTTTACTCCGGAGAATTCAGGCTGAAGTTAACCGAACCCCAGAATTATCTGAAAAACTCATAGTTGTTAATCTCAGCGAAGAACAGGCCGGCATCTATAGGCTCCATGATTTATGGGATCTGATCATTCGTTCATTAAACACAATGAATATTCCTGTCAGCGTTACAGAATGGAATTCAATTTCATTTGAACAAACAGAATATTCGAAAGCACTTTATGCTTCTATTCAGAAAACTCTTAAATTACAGAATAAGAAATTGCTTTTGTTACTTGACAATATTGACAGGATTTTTGAAAACATTGGGGATGACGCCCATCTTTTACGTGAACTTCTAACAAACCATAAAGATCTTCGTATAATTGGTGGAAGTGTCAGAATGAGTGAACATTACTGGAAATACAATAAACCCTTTTATGAATTCTTCAGAATAATCCGGCTTGAAAGCCTGACCAGAGACGAAGTTGGTGAATTGCTGACATATTGGTCTTCCTGTATGAACCTGTCGGATGTAAGCAATTTCCTGAAGAATAACCCAGGTAAAATTGAAACCATACGTTTGCTTACAGATGGTATGCCCAGAACGCTATTGAATTTTCTTGAAATACTGATTGACCGCAATGACCAGAAGGGTTATGAATACCTCCGTCTGATAATTGATCATGCAACACCGGTTTATCAGGAACGCTTGAATTACCTGCCACCTGCCCAGCGAAAAGTAATTATTGAACTGGCTAATTACTGGGATGCAGTTAAAGTAAATCAACTTATTGAAACATGCAAAATGCCGGGGAAAGTTATTTCAGCCCAACTGAATCAGCTTGAAAAGAACGAGATTGTGGAAAAAATTCCCGGATTGAAAAGGGAACATCTTTACAGACTCACGGAACGATTTTTTAACTTATGGCTGTTAATGACCCAGGGTGGGCCAAAAGAAAAGCGACAGGTAAAATATCTGACCGTTTTCCTTGAAAACTGGTATGATGAAACGGAGCTTCAGTCACTATATAATCAACACCTATTTGGAATAGAACAGCAACGATTCCGCCCTGACTATGCTGCACTTATGACTTCAGCACTCTCCCATTCGAAATGTTTAACTCTTGAACAAAGAGATATAGTGATAGAAAAAACCAGATCTATTAAAGACACAATAAAGGACTACCTTGATTTAATTCCACCTACATCAGATGAAATATTAAAAAAAGTGGAAATGGAACTACTTTCTGGAGATTATAAAAAGGCCCGAACAACTTTGAATACTTTAGAGCAGGATCATTATAAGAAAAACAGTCTTCTCGGACTATCATATATGCAGGAAGGAGAGTATAATCTTGCTGAAAATCATTTTTTAGCAGCGTATAAAAATGGCGATGAATCATCCATCTTAGCTCTTGCAAATTTATACTTTAAGTCGAAGCGTTTGGGAGAAGCCGAAAAATACACACGATTGGCCTTAAGTAAAGGATATGATAGTGCCCTATTTAATCTTGCATTGATTTACAATTTAACAAATCGGTTAAAGGAGGCAGAAAAATACTATTTATTAGCTTGTGAGAAAGGTGATGTTGATGCTTTTTATAATCTTGCCCTTCTATACAATAAATTAAATCGTATTGAAGATACAGAAAAGTATCTATTGTTGGCATATAAGCATGGATTTGTTGAATCACTTAATACTTTAAGTTATTTGTATAGACAAGCAGGTCGATTTGAAGAAGCTGAAAAATACCTACTATTAGCAATTGATAAAGGGGATGAAAATGCTCTATTTAATCTTGCGAAACTTTATAGTGAAATTGATCAAATTGAAAATGCTGAAAAGTACTATTTACTTGCTATTGAAAAAGGAAATGTGAATGCAATCAACAATCTTGCAGGTCTTTATTGGAATACAAATCGTTTAGATGAAGCTGAAAAATATGCAAAATTAGCAGTTGACAGAGGTGAAGAAAAAGCCCTGAATAATCTCGCATATCTATACAGTGAAACCCAGCGTTTCAAAGAAGCTGAAAAATACTACCTGATGGCCATTGAAAAAGGTAATACAGATGGTTTGCATTATCTTGCAGAACTATATCAAAAAACACAACGTTTTGATTACGCTGAAAAATACTTTCTGCTTGCTATTGAAGAAGGAAATCTTGAAGTCTACAACAATATTGCGATTTTTTATTATGAAATGAAGCGTTACGAGTATGCTGAAAAATACTTCCTCCTTGCTATTGAAAAAGAAAATATAAAAGCCCTAAACAATCTTGCAGGCTTATATGATGAAATAAAGCGTTACGAGGATGCTGAAAAATACTTCCTCCTTGCTATTGAAAAAGGACATGTTAATGCCATGGTCAATCTTGCCAATTTATACTTTAAAACAGAACGTTTTGATAAGGCAGAAAAATACTATTTATTGTCTATGGAGCATGGTGCACCTCAATCTTTTTTCAATCTGTTGAATATGTATTATACATTAAATATCAATAAAAAAAGGGCAATAACCCTTATTAGGCAAATTGAAAATAAGACAAAAGATCAAAAATCAAAATCAATTTTATCAATAGCTTTGTTATGGACAGGTCAAATGGATGATTTTGAAATTGAAGTTAATTCTATTATACCTGAATTGATTGAGAGTTCTGATTCATTTGATTTAATGCCGCTGATGTTTGCATTTTTAGTCCACAAGCAATACAAATTTGCATGGTCATGGTTCAAGAACCCTATTCATGGAGAAAAACTTAAGGAGATGATCAAACCTTTATACTATTTAACAGCAGAATTTATAAAAGGTCAGGAGGAAGAAGCCTTGAAACCTGGCCCTGAAATAGAAGAAAATATTTCCGAAATCAGGGAAGAGATTCTGAAACAACAAGCTTTCTATTATCCGGATTCAGTAAAATAAAAAATAATGGGTTGTAAGTGTTTCTACCATAATGAAACCGAAAAAATCTTTCTGATTTTTCTAGCCAATTCTCACCGAAGTCATGGAAATAGAACCCATTATGGTTTTGGCATTGAAAAAACCGACTTCTTCTTTTTTATCCTGAAGGCCTAGTGTATAAAGTAATGGCAGAAAATGCTCTGGTGTGGGAATGGATTGTTCAAATGCCCTGCCGGCTTTCTGATAGTCCATAAGTGACTGGTGGTTGCCATCAGCGATCATTTGCCTGATTTTAGTATCTGTTTCAATGGCCCAGTCAAAGCCTGAATCCGGGTTACGACGGTCGATGGAACGCAGGTTATGAACCATATTACCGCTGCCGATAATCAGCACCCCCTTTTCGCGTAAGGCGGCAAGTTCTCTGGCCAGTTCGTAATGTTCACGAGGCGACTTGCTGTAGTCGAGGCTTAACTGTATCACCGGAATATTGGCTTCCGGGTACAGGTGTTTTGTCAAACTCCATGCCCCGTGATCTAAGCCCCAGGATTCGTCCAGGCCGGCTTCGGTCATCTTCAACTGTCGCTGTGTTTCAAGTGCCAGTTCCGGACTCCCCGGTGCAGGGTATTGCACATCAAAAAGTTCCTGCGGGAAGCCTCCGAAATCGTGGATGGTCCTGGGTTTTTCCATTGCTGTAACAAACGTTCCCTTGGTTTCCCAATGTGCAGAAATACAGAGAATGGCATTGGGAACCGGCAACGATTTACCGACAGTTCTCCATCCTTTTGAAAATTCATTCAGCTCAATGGCATTCATGGGACTGCCATGTCCGAGAAACAACACAGGCATTTTACCTGTGTTGTTCAACGACCCGCTTAAGTTATGCAGTGCATTCAGTTTCATTGCGTATCCGGTTGCAGTCAGCACAGTCAATGATTTCAGAAATTCCCTGCGTTTCATTTCTGCCCGATGATAATCCCGTTATTCCTAAACTTTTATGAGTTGCACTTCAGCGTTGATGATAACCTCTTCTCCTACCAGCACCCCGCCCGTTTCGAGGGCAGCATTCCAGTTAAGCCCCCAGTCCCTGCGGTTGATCTTCCCGTTGAGGCTGAAGCCTGCCTTCTCATTTCCCCATGGGTCTTTCATCAGGCCGTTGAATTCAACACTTAGTGTAATTTTATTGGTAATTCCTTTAATGGTGAGTTCTCCTGTCAAAACATACTTATCTCCTTCCTGCTGCTTCAAATCACCTGACCTGAAAGTAATTTCATTGTACTTCTCCACATCAAAAAAATCGGGACTTTTCAGGTGCTTGTCGCGGTCCGAAGAACCGGTGCTGACGGAGCCCGGATCTATTACGGCGTTTACCAGTGCCGTAGCAAAGCCGAAGGGAGAGGATGTGACATCCCCTTTAAATTCATTAAACACCCCTTTTACGTTTGTAATCATCAGGTGCTTTACCTTAAATCCTATTTCTGAATGTGATGGATCGATCGTCCAGTTTGTTGTTGCCATTTTTTTTAAAAGTTAGTTGTTTTTTGATGATGCAAAATTACGCCACTGCCCCGCAGAGGTGGTTACACTTTCAGGAAAAGGTGTGGTACAATCAGGAAATCAGGGTGAATGATTTTTCGCGGAAACCGGTTGGTGTTACGCCCGTTTTCTTTCTGAAAACCCGGGTAAAGTATGATTTTTCATTGTATCCCAGGTCAAAACCGATTTCCGAAACCGACTTTTCAGTCGATAACAGCAGGCGCCGGGCCTCCATCAATTTGCGGGTTTCAATGATTTCAGTAACACTCTTTCCGAATGTCGCCCGGGTGATCAGGTTCAGGTTTCGGGCCGTCATACTGAGCTTATCGGCATAAAAATCAGCACCTTCGGGTCGCCTGAAATTGTTTTCGAGTACCCTGAGAAAGTTATTGAAAGTCTCCAGTCTTGGGCTGACCGATGCACTTGTATCAAGGTATTCACGCTTGCTGTTGGTTCCCAGTTTCGCCATTACTGCGCTGAGCAGGTGACGCATTATGGTATAATCAGGATTTTCTTCCGTACTCTCCCTGAGCATGATTTCGCAAAGCGAATTCAGGGTGGTGCTGCAATAATCTTTACTGAGGGGATACTGTACTTTTTCAAGAAAACCGGAATAAAAATTAAACCTGCTCTGCGGAATAAAATCGCTTTTGTACCGGATCAGCCAGCCCCGGGTATTTTCATCCGGAACAAAGGCGTGTACCTTTCCCTGGGCAACATACACAATCACTGGCGACTGAAGCGTTTCTGTGCTGAAATTGACTGAATGCACCGGGGTACCATGGGTGATAATCCACAATTCCTCATGGTCGTGGCGGTGGGTTTCGAGGGGATTCAGTGCCAGTGGTTCCGGAAATTCACAGGTAAGCGGGGTAATGGTGATGGGGTCGGTCATTTTCCGGATGAATTACTATGTCAACGTATTTTAGGTTTATAGATTAAACCGTTGAAAACCGGAATTGTTGCTTTAATCATAGGGTATGTTTTGAGCAATATCAGCAGGCTGACGGTGCATGGCCAATCAGGAAAGCAATTGTGGTCAGCAAAAGATCAGGTAGTTGTATATTCCATTTTATATACATGATTTTAATTATGATGATTATTTAAATAGAAACAAATAGTAGGTATTGCTTGGAATTGAAATGATTTTTGTTTAACTTAGAGCCTTACGAAGCCTGCTGGTTAACTTCCCGCCTTTTTCCTGCCCATATTCATACTTAGCTGGCTTCCTTCTTTCCTTGCAGGCAGCGTTTCCATCCTTGTGGAGAGGTTTACCGGTATCTGCCCGGGTCGTTTTGCTGATTATATAGCTCAATAGCCGTAAATTTTTTGTTTCACGAAATGACGCAAAAACGCAATCCCGATCCCGACCCCGATCCCGATAGCTATCGGGACTATCGGGACTATAGGGTCTTCAGGGATTATTCTGAAAGATTTGAAAAAGTAAAATCAATCATTCAACACGCTGTTTATCATTTATTTAAAAATTATCAACAGGGTGTTGATCTCAGATACCGGTCCTTCATTTCCAACATTCAGTATTCATTCAACAAAATTCAGTATCATGAAAACAAAAGTATTACTTTCAGTATTGCTGTTCTGCTCTGTTTTGATTTCATACGGGCAGTGGACGTACACCAACCTGACGGAGGCAAAATCATTTATGGGCACTGCCGCACATGGCAACAAAGCATATTTTGCCGGCGGGGGTAATGGAAATAATTATTTTACAACCGTTGAAGTTTATGATGTTACAACCGGGACATGGAGCATCGCCGGAAATTTGTCAGTTGCCAGGCAGATAATTTCTGGTGTTACCTCTGGTTCAAAAATCCTGTTTGCAGGAGGTATGGATAATAACGCGAATATTTCATTTACCAATGTAGATATATTTGATACCGTAACCCAGCAATGGACCCTCGAACAGCTTTCTTTTGCCAGGTTTTCCATTGCAGCGGTGAGCCACAACAACAAGGTTTTATTTGCAGGTGGCGTTCAAAGTGGTACCGGAATCAATACAGATATTGTGGATATTTACGATACTCAAACCGGGCTTTGGACAATTGCATACCTTTCGCAGCCAAGGTCAGGTATCGCCGCTGCTGTTGTTGGCGATCTGGCCATCTTTGCCGGTGGATTGATCAATGGCGGTCAATATGGTGGTTCCAATCGGGTAGATATCTATAATTTTACCACCAACACCTGGAGTACAGATTCCCTTTCACAGGCCCGGGGTTATGCCAGCGCCGTTACCATCGGCAATAAAGTCATCATCGCAGGGGGAGTGACCAGTGTGAATCACCCAACCGACCGGGTAGATATTTACGATGCCTCAACCGGGACATGGTCAACCACTGCGCTTTCCATTCCCAAATCAGCTATAAACAATGGCGTAAATGTGAACGGCAAAGCCTTTTTTGCCGGAGGTGGTAACTTTAAAGGTAATGGTTTTAACTATCCCTGTGATGTAGTAGACATCTACGATCCGGTAACCGGAAACTGGTCGGTGGATTCGCTGATGCATCCTCTGGTGAACCATTCAGTTGCCGGGGTTGGCAATAAACTGGTGGTTGCGGGCGGTGAGACAAGCGGTGGGTTCTATGTTTCATTGGTGGAAATCTACACCGATCTCAGCCTTATCCATATTCCGGCTGATTTTCCAACCATTCAGCAGGGCATCCTGGCGGCCACCCCTGGCGATACCGTACTCGTGGATCCGGGTATCTATTACGAACAAATTAACTTCCTGGGTAAAAAACCGCTGATGGTCGCGAGCCGGTTTCTGATGGACGGTGATACCACCCACATCGACAATACCATTATTGATGGCAGCCAGATCACCAATCCCGACAGTGCCTCAGTGGTATATTTTATTTCAGGTGAGGATACAACCTCTGTAATCAATGGTTTCACCATCCGCCATGGACGGGGTACCAAATATCTTTTCGAAACCGGTGTTGATTTTTCACGCAATACGACCAATATGGGAACCAGTATTCGAAGTGGTTTTTCCGGAGAGAAAAGAGAAACTTATGTTGACTTAGCCGGTGGGGGTATTTTTATTTCCGGATCAGGAGCTAAGATTATAAACAATCATATTACCGAAAACCATTTGAATGATACGGAGGCGCAAGAGATTCAGGTACTTGATGGAGCGGGTATTGCAACCCAAATCATGGAAAGCGATGCATGGATTGTAATCAGTCAAAATGTAATTGACAACAATTCAAACTTTGCAACAAAGTATGAGAGTTATGGGGTTGGGATGAGTATTTGTTACAACGCCCGTGTTGTTGGAAACACAGTTTCAAATAATACCAATACAGGTACAATGGCTCATGTTTTGGCAGGTGGAATAGGGATTTATCAGTATCCGGACTGGACTCAAAAAACAGCCATTGTTGAGCAAAACCTGGTCAAAAACAATGTATGTGAATCATCAGGGAGTTGGGCAAATTCAGCCGGAGTGTTTATTCAGATAGCAAATGGAAACTTCACCGGTAACAATGTTGAACAAAATGTAGTAACTACCGTAACCACATCAGGGGGTGGGTCGGGTGGTTTGTATATATTTTATCCGGCCGATGGATTTCTTGTAAAAAACAATGTGTTTAAAGATAATACCAGTAATCTTTGGGCCGGAGGATTTTCAATTGAGAATGATGTAATCATGGAAAACACCGTTTTGATTGAAAATAATTTTTTCATCAACAATTCGGCTAAATACGGGGCTGGTTTTACAACGATTAATGTTCCTGCCATTCTTCAGAACAATGTATTCCTGGGAAATACTGCACAACAGTATGGTGGTGCAATCTATTTATATACAGTTAATGCAGGCATACCGGTTGTTTTAATCAACAATACGATTTCGGGGAACAGTTCCGCTATTCAGGGAGGTGGATTGTATCTTAGCAGCAGCAACGCTGATGTGATCAATACGATTATCTGGGGCAATACCGCCCCCATGGGCGCATCTATTTATTCTTACGGAATCAGCCCTGAAGTCCGCTACTCTGATGTGGAAGGCGATGCTGTGTGGCCGGGCGAAGGCAATGTAAACTGTCATGCTACCTTCCTTGACGACAGCTACCACCTCAGCGACACCTGCCAACTGGTGGAAGCCGGAATTGCATCTATTGAAATAAACGGAGTCTGGTATAACTGCCCGGCTTACGATATTGACGGGGAGGGCCGCCCCTCCAATGCTTTCCCTGAAATCGGGGCCGATGAGGTGCTGATTGTTTCCGTAACTGAACCAATGCCAGTGATTAGCTCAGCACTCAATATTTATCCCAATCCCGCTTCCGGAAAAATTAACGTTGAACTTAAGGGCGCAACCACCGGGATGAGCGGCAATGTTTCAATCATTGGAATCACCGGTAAGGAATTGTTCCATCAGCAGGTAGCAGGGCCAAAAACGGAAATCAATGTTAGTGCGCTTCCGGCAGGGGTTTATTTTATCAAACTGATCCCCGTTGATCAGAATGCTGCGGTGAAAGTCGGGCGGTTTGTGAAAAAGTAATAATAAAAACAATGAAAAAGTTAACTCTTTTCATCCTGGGGGTGGTATTTAGCCACTCCCTTGCTTTCTCACAGGCCTGCCTGCCTGAAGGCATCACCTTTACCACCCAGGAACAGATTGATAATTTCCAGACCAATTATCCGGGGTGTACGGAAATTGAAGGGGATGTGACAATTAATGGAGAGGATATCACCAACCTCAATGGATTGAATGTACTAACATCTATCGGTGGTTATTTTGTTATTGGTATATATACATGGCCTTCAGGCGGAGGGAATCCTAACCTGGCAAGTTTAACCGGTTTGGATAATTTGATTTCAATCGGGGGCTATCTTTCTATTTCGGGAAACAATGCATTGACCAGTTTAACCGGACTTGATGATTTATGCTACATCGGGGGACTTATAGTAACTGGAAACAATTCCTTGCTGGATTTGACGGGAATTGATAACCTGACTTTAACCGGTGGAAGTGTTCGGATTGGAGGGAATCCTGTCCTGACTAATCTATCCGCATTAATTAATTTAAATTATATCCCTGGTAATCTCGAATTAGGCACATGGTATGCTTCAGGTATTCATGGTAATCCATCGCTTACAAATCTGGAAGGGCTTGACAATCTGGATTCAATCGGGGGTAGTTTTGATATCTTTCTTAACATTTCTTTACAGGACATTACAGCGCTTGAAAATCTTATTAAAATTGGCTCTGATCTTAGAATGGGTTATTGGGGTGGCAATCCTTCATTGACAAGTTTAGCTGGAATGGAGAATCTTGTTTCAATTGGGGGGAGCATGGAAGTTCGCTCAAATGATTCCCTCATCAACTTCGAAGGCATGGAAAGCCTGGAATCTATCGGGGGCAGTCTTAGGTTGGGAAGGGCTAATGATGGGTCAACAAGTTACGGTGGCAATTTATCATTAATTAACCTGACAGGATTGAATAACCTGAATTCTATCGGGGGAAACCTGGAAATATATTTTAATCCTTCACTGACCAGTTTAACAGGATTAGAGAACCTTTCTACGATTGGAGGTGATTTAATGATTGGTGGTCACCTGTGGCAGGCGGGAGGGAATGAGACACTGGTCAGCCTGGCAGCCCTGGAAAATCTGAGCTGTATCGGAGGGAAAATTGGAATTAGTTTTAATGATAAACTCCCAAGTCTATCCGGCTTGGACAATATTGCTCCCGGTTCAATCAGTGATTTGTGGATATTAGAAAATCCCTTATTAACTTTTTGCGAAATTCAAAGCATTTGTGACTATTTGGTCAATCCAAATGGAGAAGTTTATATATGGTCCAATGCCCCCGGCTGCAACAGCCCCGAAGAAGTGGAAGCTGCCTGCAACGAAGTCTCTGCAGAAAGCATCAGTCTTGAGGACGGATTTCTGCTCTTCCCCAACCCTGCCGGAAAAACCGTAACGATCTCCGACAATAGCGCCAGAGCCATCCGGGAAATTTATATTTACAACCAAACCGGCCAAAAAGTCCTGCAAAGCAAACTGCAAAATAACACCCTCAATATTTCAAAACTTAAGCCGGGGATGTATATCGTTGAACTGGTTACTGACCAGGGGAAAGTGAGGAAAAAACTGATGGTGGAATAGTGGACAATATCATTCAAAACAACAGAACCATGAAAAAACTTATTCTTATTATCGCAGCAGTGGCTTTCAGCCACTCAATAACCTTTTCGCAGGCCTGCCTGCCTGAGGGCATCACCTTCACCACCCAGGCACAGATTGATAATTTTCAGACCAATTATCCGGGGTGTACGGAGATTGAGGGGGATGTTCAAATTGGAGAAACCGCTTCTAGTACTGATATTACCAACCTTAATGGATTAAGTGTGATTACATCCATTGGTAATGATTTAATTATTGGTGTCTATACCTGGCCCTTTTACGTCTCCAATCCTCACCTGACCAGTTTAACAGGTTTAGACAACCTTACATCTGTCGGTGGAAATCTTAATATCAGTTATGATACTGCCCTGATCTCCTTAGCGGGACTGGAAAGCCTGACTTCCATAGGGGGCGGTCTTTTAATTGAAGAGAATTATAACCTCACAAATATAGGCGGAATCGGGAATTTAGCATCTATTGGGGATAATCTCCGGATAAGTTATAACAGCTCTCTTACCAGCCTTGGCGGATTGGAGAATATATCATCTTTAGGTGGCCTTTTTATATCAGGTAATGCCATGACCAATTTAATCGGGATTGAGAATGTTACATCCATCTCGGGTGGGTGTTATATTGGCGGCAGTGCGTTGAACAGTCTGAGTGGACTTGAGAATTTAATATCCATCGGGGGTTCTCTTTCTATTAGTTCTAACGGTGGACTGACCAGCTTAACAGGATTGGATAATCTGACTTATGTCGATGGAGATTTTTGGATCAGTCAAAACAATTCCCTTACCAGTTTATCAGGGCTTGATAATTTGACCACCATCAGCAATTTTCTTTACATCTCGAATAGTAATAATTTGACAAGTTTAACGGGACTGGAGAGCGTAACATCCGTCGGGGGTAGTATTAGTATTCACGGTAACCCTTCCCTGACCAGTTTATCGGGTCTTGAAGGTCTTACATCTATTGGGTTTTATCTTTCCATTCATGATAACGATGTCCTGACCAGTATATCTGGCCTTGAAGGCCTGACTTCGATCGGTGAACTTTCGATTATGGATAACTATTCTTTAGCCACCTGCGAGGCAGAGTGGCTATGCAATTACCTGTCGAACCCCGCCGGTAGTATTAACATTTATGGTAATGCTGAAGGATGCAACAATCCGCCTGAGGTGGCAGATGCTTGTGGGATAACACTAAATTGCCTGCCCTATGGCAACTATTATTTTCATTCACAAGCCGATGTTGATGATTTCCAATCCTATTATCCAGATTGCACAGAACTGGAAGGCAACGTCTGGATTAACGGAATTGATATTACAAATTTGAATGGTTTGAATCTTGTGACATCAATAGGGAATCATCTTTGGATTGAAGGAAACAATTCCTTAACCAATCTGACGGGCCTGAATAATTTGACTTCTATCGGGGGTGATCTTATTATTTATAACTCTGCACTGACCAGTTTGACAGGGCTGGAGAACGTGACTTCAATTGGAGGGGGCCTTTATATTGGGCATGAATACGCTGGAGGTAATCCGGATCTTAACAATTTTACAGGGCTCAATAATCTCACTTCCATCGGAGGGGACCTTTATATTGGCTGGAACGGTGGGTTAACCAGTTTAACAGGACTGGATAATGTAAATGCTGGTTCAATCGCTAATCTTACGATCATCCATAACGTATCATTATCCACTTGCGATGTACAAAGCATCTGTGATTACTTAGCTGCTCCGAACGGTATGGTAAACATATATGTTAATGCTCCCGGCTGCAACAGCCCGGAAGAGGTTGAATTGCATTGCCTAACCCAGGTAGAAGAAATTAACACCGGAAATGGAATAACAATCATTCCCAATCCTTCAAACGACAAAATCACCATTTCAGCATCTGCATTAACTGGAGTCATCCAGCTTTCAATATTTAATGTCAACGGGCAAAAAGTACTTGAAAGACAGCTAATAGCAATCGAAACCCAAATTGACATCAGCGCCCTGCCCCGGGGAGTGTATGTTGTGAGGGTGCAAAATGATAAAATGACAGAAGTAATGAAGTTGGTGAAACAATAAAAAAACGCTACTGGTTGCTGGTTGCTGGTCTCTTGTATATCCAGTAACCAGCGACCAGTGACCGGCACCATAAAAAAAGGAGGTTAAAATGAAAACCGTAATATTAATCATCGCAACATTGGCAATCAGCATTGGCATGGCGATTTCCCAGGCCTGCCTGCCCGAAGGCATTACCTTCACCAGCCAGGAACAGATTGATAATTTCCAGGTCAATTATCCTGATTGTTCGGATCTGATAGGTGAGGTTATCATCATGGGAAATGATATTACTAATCTGAATGGATTAATTGTCCTTACAACCATCGGAGGAAGTCTGACAATTGGTCAATATTATGGTGCCAATCCTTCATTGACTAATTTAGCGGGACTGGATAATCTGACTTTCATTGGAGGCAGCCTTGAAATTGTTTCCATCGGTGCTCTTGCCTGCCTGGCAGGACTCAATAATCTGACCTCCCTCGGTGGAGGACTGAAGATCTGTGACAATGGCGCTTTAACCACCCTTACAGATTTAGATGGACTAACCTCCCTCGGCGGATCACTCGATATATGGCTAAATGGTTCCCTGACCAGCCTGATGGGATTTGAAAATCTGACCTCCATTGGGGGGCTTACAATTGCACAAAATGGCGCTCTGACCAGCCTGTCGGGATTGAATAATGTGACTTCAATTGGAGGAGAAGTTGGATTTACAAATAACTACGCACTGACCAGCCTAACAGGGCTGGAAAATTTGACTTCAATCGCAGGCAGACTTATCATTGCGAATAATTACGCCCTGACTAGCCTAACGGGGCTGGATAACGTTACTTCCCTTGGGGGTGGTCTTAGAATTCAATTTTGCAATCTGCTTACAAGCCTGACGGAATTAAACAATCTTACCTCCATCGGGGGTTATCTTATATTAGATAATAATGCCCTGACCAGCCTTACGGGACTGGATAATATTGCTTCTGGTTCTATTACTTGTTTAGAAATAACTGGTAATAATTCCCTATCAACCTGTGCAGTTCAAAGTATCTGTGACTATCTCGCTGAGCCGGGTAGTCTAGTCAATATTGGCTATAACGCCCCCGGCTGCAACAGCCCGGATGAAGTGGAGGCAGCCTGCCTTACCATGGTGGAAGAAATTTACTCCGGAAACGGATTTACATTCATTCCCAATCCTTCAAATGATGAAATCACGGTTTCATTACCTGTAATAACCGGCATTACCCGGATTTTAATATTTAATGTCAACGGGGAAAAAGTAATGGAAAGGCAGCTGACAAATAATGAAACCCAATTCGACATCAGCGCCCTGCCGCCTGGAGTGTATTTTGCGAGGGTTCAGGATGAGAAGCAGGTACTAACAAGAAAACTGATAAAACAATGAAAATAAAATAGCATATATACTAAAAAAAATACCGGTCATGAAAACGCTATTTTTTTTATTTGTATTAATGTTACCCTGGATGACCGGTGCAAATGCACAGGCCTGCCTGCCCGAAGGCATCACCTTCACCATCCAGGAACAGATTGATCATTTCCAGGCCAATTACCCCGGGTGTTCTGAAATTGAAGGCAACGTGACAATTAGCGGAAATGATATCATTAATCTAACCGGATTAAATGGATTGACTACTATTGGCGGAAACCTTGGGATCGAAGGTAATGATGCCCTGACCAGTTTGTCAGGATTGCACTATGTGACTTCTATCGCAGGCGACCTGCTAATATCTTCAAATTATGTTCTGGACAATATTAACGGTCTGGAGAATGTTAACTCAATCGGCGGGAATCTTGGTTTTAACTGGAATGCAGCCCTGTCCGGTTTGTCAGGGCTGGAAAACCTGACCTCGATTGGGGGATATCTTGCTATTCAAAACAACGATGCCCTGACAAGCTTATCGGGGCTGGATAATTTATTCACCATCGGGGATTTTTTTTCAATTGCAGACAACTCTAACCTGACCTGTTTATCAGGACTGGTTAATCTGTCTTCCATCGGAGAAGGTCTTTTTATTAACTGGAATGCAGCCCTTACCAGTTTGTCTGGTCTGAACAACCTCACCTCCATCGGGGGATACCTTTATATTTACTGGAATTCTGTCCTGACAAGTTTATCCGGGTTGGGCAATATTGATGCAAGCTCAATTCTTGATTTATCCATTTATAATAATGCTTCACTATCAACCTGTGAAGTTCAAAGCATCTGCGATTACCTGTCAAGCCCTAATGGCACTGTTGGTATTTCCAACAACGCCCCCGGCTGCAACAGCCCCGAAGAGGTAGAAGCCGCCTGCGACGAAGTCTCAATCGAAAGCATAGGTTTTGAAGATGACTATCTGCTCTTCCCCAACCCTGCCGGTAAAACCGTAACGATTTCCGGCAATAACGCTACAGCTATCCGGGAAATCGTTATTTACAACCAAACCGGGCAAAAAGTACTGCAAGGCAAACCGGTAACCAGCACCCTGGATATTTCAAAACTTCATCCGGGGATGTACATCGTTGAACTGGTTCCCGATCAGGGGAAAGTGAGAAAAAAGCTGATGGTTGAATAACAGCTGCCGGATTCCGGGTTAATCCGGATAAATCAAATAAAAAGCCCTGCAACGAATCACAGGGCTTTTCTACTTCTTGCATACGTACCAGGCACTGGACGCATCTTCAGTATTCTGATTGTATTTCTGTATTATATTTTAACGTGTTGTTCGGTTAATATGTTAAAGCACTGAAAATAAGTATTATTGAAGTTAATGTCAAGCTGCCCACTTCGGCGGGAGAGTCGAAACAGACCCTGACTTCATCCACACTATCAGTATATTATATTTTAATCAATTCCGTTGTTCTACCCGACAAATTATATTAAATTTGTCGGGTAGAATAGACATATTTCAATCTTATGGACAAATTGAAGTATCAGCGCACTTTACAGGCTAAGATCACTCAGTGGCTGTTTCAGGGTAAGGTAATTATTCTATATGGCCCTAGGCAGGTTGGTAAAACAACCCTTGCCAATGAGATCATTGCCGGGCAATCCGGAGCCTTATATTTGAATTGCGAACGCCAGCAGGTCTGGGGACTATTGAATTCGGGGAACCAGGATCGCATCAGGCAATACTTTGGAGATGCAAAACTCGTGGTGTTTGATGAAGCCCAGAAGATTCCCCGGATAGGTAGTTTACTTAAATTGTTGATTGATACTTATCCGGGGATTCAATATCTCGCTACAGGATCAAGCAG
The DNA here is from genome assembly GCA_043806115.1 of Bacteroidota bacterium. Lineage (GTDB taxonomy): Bacteria > Bacteroidota > Bacteroidia > Bacteroidales > Lentimicrobiaceae > Lentimicrobium. The sequence goes on along the minus strand of JAZDHI010000085.1, from coordinate 137,272 downwards.
TTTTGACCTTTCCAATGCATTGTCAGAGCCACTTACAGGGCGCAATGTCAAGTTTATTATGTACCCTGTTTCGCTCATTGAGCTCTCTCCTCACTTTAACCGGTTTGAAAAGGATGAAATGCTTGAAACCCTTCTGCTTTTCGGATCTTATCCCGACATCATTGACCGGCCGGAATCCCAGAAACTGAAGCTGCTGGATGAATTAACCTCTGACTATCTGTTCAGGGATGTGCTGCGTTTTGAAAATATACGCAGATCCGATGTTCTGGTGAACCTTCTTAAAGCCATCGCTTTACAAATCGGTAACGAAGTTTCTATGCGTGAACTCAGCAGCCTGCTCAAAGTTGCCGTTGAAACGGTACAACGCTACCTTTTGTTGCTTGAGCAGTCTTTTGTCCTGTTTTCACTTCCGTCGTTCAGCCGAAACTTACGGAATGAAATATCTAAAGGGCGAAAGTACTATTTCTACGATCTGGGCATCCGCAATAATCTGCTTCAAAATTTTACCCCCTTATCCAGCCGGAATGATATAGGACAACTTTGGGAAAACTTCTGTATAATAGAAAGAGTCAAACAAAATCAAGCAAAAGATCGCAGGGTCAATATGTATTTCTGGCGCACCTATCAGCAACAGGAAATTGACCTGATTGAAGAGCATGAAGGCATCCTCGACACATTTGAATTTAAATGGAAGTCCAGGCCGGGACTAAAACTCCCTACCGGTTTCCGGAATGCATACCCGCAAAGTACATTTCAGATCATTGACAGGGAAAATTATCACAACTTTCTGACCTAAGGAAATTTTGCGGACTCGCTAGGAAAGACATTAGCTCACAGATAGGTGCACGCCTTATTTTCTGACTTGTCTGCCCTGCAAACAGCCTGCCTGGCTGTGTCAAGCAGACAGGGCAGGCTGTTGCTAAACCTGCTTAAAAAGAAGTGGAATTCACAATCCAAGTGCAAGATTTTTTAATGTTATTGCCCTATTCCCATGCACCTAAGACTTTATTTCACATTGTAATTGTTTTATTTTTAAGTATATAGATGTTTCTCAGCAAGCCTTATATAAAATACAGTTCTGGTTAACATGTCCGGATTAATACCAGATTATCATTCAATAGCAATATCCTTACTCCGTCATGTTTCGAAAAATAGAAGCATCCAGAGATCATAGATTCAGGGACAACCAGTTTACTAATCACATTTTACACAGGGCTTCCCGGTATAGCCATGAGATGCAGCCCATAGTAAGCACGAATCCTGAGTGGTGAAGCATGGGAGGCCCTGATCAAAGCTTTCAACTGTCCAGGGCTTTGTCGTGGGGCATTGAGTGCCGCATATTCTGATTTCCTCTTCGGTACGACAACTATCCAATAACAAAATGAAAATGAACAATGCAATCAAAGTATAATTAGTTCTTTTCATAAAACAAAGTTAACTCTTTTTGATGTATAAAGCAATGGTTTAGATCAGTTTAGCCTCAATTAGCAGGAGCAATTTCAATACAAATCAAAATGGCATAAATGTAGTAAGCGAAATTTGCATTTTCCCATATTCTAAATCAGATGACCTGATTGCGACTATTTCGGAGAAAAGCAAGTGACCAACCCCACCATTAAGTTGACGGCCCAATCCGATCATATGAAAAAAGTACATCTCTTACGCTGCTGCTCGTATATAATAGTCATCTGTTTACTCGTTTAGCGGTCCATATTGTCACGCCCATCGTTAAAATACCATCCTTTTCTTTAGAAGTGGCCTGCAGGTTAAACTCCTCCTTTTAAATTTCAATAATGCACTCAGGCTGCAGGCAGACATTCAATGATGACTACCATCTTTTTGAATCCCAGGAAAATAGAATTGACATTCATATATTAGAGTTGTAACTTTGAATGTCGGAAATATATGAAGCAGAACTATGAAAGCATCAGCTCTTTCAGGATGGATATCACTTTTGAGGGGAAATTCCCCTGATCGTATTAAATACTCCCTTTTATACGCCTCTCATTTCCTGGTCGCAGGAATTTTAAGTGTGATTTTCATTGGTTGTGAAAAGGAAGTGACCCAACCAAAGTTCGATACTGATCTGCTGACATCAACCGTTTGGGGAGAAGAAAACATCTGTGGTTCAATTTCTAATCCGGAAATATATATGCATATTTTTGAACCCGGAGGCCGATATCTTCGGTATTACAAAATATATCAGGAGCTTTATGGCGCTAAATGGAGTCTAAAAGACAATGAAACTTTGATATTAATTGATTATGAATACAAAATTTTGACCCTGAACGAGAACATGCTTGAGATCAGGCGAGGATTATGCACTTCCAGGTTTCAGGCACTTTCACAATCAAAGGCCACTACCATTGGAGTAACTGCCTTGTCAGGGACATCAGCCAGGCTGCATGGATTTATCAGGACAAGTGCCTTAACTGATGTCACATTTGAATATGGTACAACAACTGCGTACGGAGCTGTTTTAATTCCGGTCAATAATCCATTGTCAGGGCCTTCAAATAATATCGTTCATGTTACGCTGTCCGGATTACATCCCGAAACAGTTTATCATTATAGGATAAAAGCTGTGAATACTTCCGGGACAAATTATGGCCTGGACAGGACCTTCAGGACATTTAATGCAATGACATTAACTGATGCCGACAACAATATTTATAATACAGTAACAATAGGCTCTCAGATATGGACAACAGAGAACCTTAAAACCACCAAATACAATGATGGCTCGGCAATACCAATGGTCAGGGATTCCGTGGCATGGTCAAACCTGAGCACCCCGGGATATTGCTGGTACAACAATGATTCTCTCGCAAATATGAGCAGCTGCGGTGCTCTCTATAATTGGTACACTGTGAATACAGGAAAACTTTGCCCAACCGGGTGGCATGTGCCCAATGACCAGGAGTGGACGACACTTGAACAATACCTTGGACAGGAAGCAGGAAGTAAATTAACGGAAGGTGGATATGACATGAACGACTCGATAATCTATTCATACCCGGAATCGAATGAGGAGGCATCGAATGAAAGTGGTTTTTCAGCAGTCTATGCAGGTATGAGGACGGAGGCATCCTATTTTATCACGGATTTTTGCAGGTTGTGGAGCCATACTGAAGATAATTTCCAAAGCGCCTGGCAAGTCAGAATTAACAATGGTTACACCGGGCTGTTTTCAGAGGATAAAAGATATGGTGTGGCAGTGCGATGCTTGAAAGATTAGAATAATACTTCAAAAAAAAGGTGCATTTCTCCTGAATATTTATTATCTTTAGTTTCTATATCCCTTGTTTCCAATAACCAGTGCTATGTCAGGCGTAAAATGTCGCATTGAATGAAATGAAAGTTCCAATGCTCAATCGGATTTCTACCCTGCCGGCGGGCAGGTTTTGATTTTTTACCTGCCTGACTACGTCAAGCAGACAGGCTTTTGACTTGACACCAGGGTATCCTACCCTCAATACGGCTCTCCAAACACGCAGGGTTTTAGTTCGGTTTTCATTGCATTATTGAACCATATTTACCCTAAATTCAGCTACTTCAAGCTCCGTAAACAATACTGAATATCATAATTTCACTAATTGTAGAGACCAGAAACTCCATGAAAAGACTACTCCTCTTCGCAATTCTTGCATGGTCAGTGAATGCTTTTGCACAGAGCAGGCATCCGGCAGTGAATCTGCAACATCCGGCTTCAAATTCTCCGGAAAATCTTCAGGTCAGGATGATGGATGGCAGATGGAAATCATCAACCATCGGTCCCTTAGAGAATCCGGAGCAGGCCATTATTCATCAAACACCACAACAGCGCTCATTAATCCAGGTACATGATAGTACTTTTAACTGGTATTGGGATGGTGCCAGCAATGGATGGATAATTGGTTCTAGAATAACCCTTATGGTTTATGATGAAAATAATAATCTGTTAAGCGAAGTGCATCAAATCCTGAACGGCCTTGAGTGGGAGAATGCAGAGAAATACAGCTATACTTATGATTCCGGCAGTAATCTGACAAGTCACCTGATCCAAAACTGGAATGGCAGCGGCTGGGTAAATTTTTCGCTTGAAACCTATACTTACGATGCAAACAATGACCTGACCGGGGATCTGTTTCAAACCTGGAGGAACGAAACCTGGGAGAATTGGTGGAACCAAACCTTTACTTATGATGCCTTCGACAATCTGACAAGTCATTCATACCAATACTGGAATGGTTCTTCCTGGGATAATGATAGCCGAAGTACCTATAACTACGATGCCAACAACAACATAACAAGTTGGCTATATCAAACAGGGAACGGCTTTGCATGGGAAAATTCCTCTTTATTCACCTGGACTTACGATGCCGGCAATAATCAAACAGACGAATTACAGCAAAACTGGAGTAATAATTCCTGGGTGAATGACGACTTATACACGTACATCTATGATGTCAATAATAATTTGATCATTAATTTAAGGCAACACTGGAACAGCGCCGCATGGGTGAATTATGAGCTATTAACCTATACCTACGATACCAATAATAATCAGACAGTTCTGTTATGGCAGGACTGGAACGGAAGTACCTGGGAGAATACGATTCTCTTCACCTATACCTATGATACCAATAATAATCAGACAGGTTTAATATGGCAATACTGGAACGGAAGTGCCTGGGAAAATTTTGAGCGATACACCTATACTTACGATACCAGCAATAATCCATTAAGTGAATTACACCAAACCTGGAACGGCACAACCTGGGAGAATGCAGAGCTTTACAGCTTTACCTACAATTCCGGCAATAATCAGACAAGCAAATTATTTCAAAACTGGAACGGCACAACCTGGGTGAATAACCGGCATCAAACTTTGAGCTTCGATGAAAACAATTTTATTATCAGCAAATCAGATAAAACCTGGAATGACACTGGCACTGAGGTAGCGTATGGTGATAGTACCTGTTATTATTTTCATACGGTTATTGTTGGAACAGCCGATCCGATCGTGCCGGTGGGCAGGATTATTGTCTGTCCCAATCCAGCCCGCCAAAGTGTAACAATGACCGCTGAAAATGGGGTAATAATCAAGGAAGTATTTATTTACAGCCAGACCGGGCAAAAAGTACACCAGGGCAAACCGGTACATAACACCCTGGATATCTCAAGACTCCGGCCGGGTATGTATATCGTTGAACTGGTTCTTAATCAAGGGAAAGTGAAAGAAAAGCTGATGGTTGAATAAAAATAAGAGAAGCCTAAAACTGTTTTCAGGAGCAGGCATGACACTGAGGTAAATTAGGATCAGGCTAAGGCTTAGGTTAAGTTAAAATCGCAGAAACTGACTCAGGAAGTGACTTGCCTGAACCTTTTAAAGACCCTGTTCAGAATGTTATTCGCTTATGGGCTTTAACAATCATAATTGAGGGACTTATAAATCTGCCAAAATGAAAAAGTTAACGCTGCTTTTTTTCGCGGTTGCCCTGTCCGGATACAACGCGTCAGCCCAATGGACCTGGCAAAACCCATTCCCGACAGGCAATGGTTTATCATCGGTTTATTTTGCCGATGCCAATACCGGTTACGCGGTGGGTGACCAGGGTACCATACTGAAAACCACGGATGGGGGGACATCATGGAATATACAAACAAGCGGGATCACTTCTTATTTATCATCCGTTTACTTTACCAATGTCAATACAGGATATGCCGTGGGCGCCGGGATATTAAAAACCACGGATGGAGGGGCATCCTGGAATGCAATATCGGGTGGAACAACCGCCTATCTGCTCTCTGTTTGCTTTCCCGATGCCAATATCGGATATACCGTGGGTTCCGGAGGAACCATTCTGAAAACCGTGAATGGAGGCAACAGCTGGACAACACAAACAAGCGGAACAACCGCTACCCTGTCATCGGTTTTCTTTACCGATGCCAATAGGGGTTTTGCTGTGGGCGATCAGGGTACCATTATAAAAACTAACAACGGAGGCACAACCTGGACTCAAATAATGACCGGCTCAGCCTTCCCGTTAAGCTCGGTTTACTTTACAGATGCCAGCAACGGTTACGCAGTGGGTGCGACCATTTTAAAAACGACCGACGGAGGTACCTCGTGGACTGAAAATGCAAGCTATGGTGGCAATTCAGTTTTCTTTGCCGATGCCAGCACCGGATATGCAGTGGGTTATGGCGGGAGCATTCTGAAAACCGGGAACGGTGGCTCTACCTGGACTCAATTATCAGGAGGGACCAGTGTTGCATTGCTTTCCGTTTACTTTACCAATACCAGTAACGGATTTGCGGCCGGTGCCAACGGGACAATTCTGAAAACCGTGAACGGAGGTTTAAACTGGACACCCTTATTGAGCGTTACCACCGATGATTTACTATCGGTTTATTTTGCCGATGCCAATACCGGTTATACAGTGGGGGGAGAAACCATCCTGAAAACCATCAATGGAGGCACAAACTGGATAAATCAAACGAGCGGTTCAGCTTCTTCATTATCATCCGTTTACTTTTCCAATGCCAATAAAGGGTGCGTGGTGGGCACCAACGGAACCATTCTGAAAACCACGAATGGTGGCGCTACCTGGACTGTCTGTACCAGTGGAACAACCAATGATCTGAAGGCTGTTTTCTTTACCGATGACAATACAGGGTATGTGGTGGGGGGCATAGACTGGCAGCCGGAAATTCCGGAACAAGTGATTTTAAAAACTACCAATGGAGGCTCTTCCTGGACAATCCAGAAAAGCGGGGCAGGAAATCCTTTATGCTCGGTTTACTTTACTGATGTCAATACCGGTTATGCAGTAGGTGCAGCCGGATCCATCCTGAAAACCTTGAATGGAGGCATAAACTGGAATGTTCAATCGAGTGGAACAACCAATGATCTGCGGTCAGTTTTCTTTACCAATGCCAATACCGGTATTGCTGTGGGGGGAAATGATGGTATAGGAGAATGGAATGGTGTTATTTTAAAAACCACCGATGGCGGAGCAAATTGGACTTCACAAACCATGGGAATAACCTCTTCCCTGTCATCGGTTTACTTTACAGGTGAAAATACCGGTTACGCGGTGGGCCTGGACATCTATAAAACTACGGATGGCGGGGCGAGTTGGGCTTCCCTGCCGGTTGATCTGTTCGTCAACGGCTGGTCTTCGGTTTTCTTTACCGACGCCAACACAGGGTATATTGTCGGTTATGGAGGAACCATCCTGAAAACCACCAATGGCGGAGGACCTTATGGTATTGAGGAAAAACCGGACATGGAATCTGTATTGAAAGTATACCCTAACCCGTTCAATGATTACACAAATATTGAATATGTTATTGAGCAAAATGTATTGGTAACTCTGTTCATTTACAACCACCTCGGGCAGGAAGTCGCCAGTCTTGTAAACGAACCTAAACCCGAAGGCAGGCATCAGGTGCAATGGAATGCCGGATGGTTGCCTGAAGGAGTTTATTATTGCCGTTTTCAGGCCGGTAATCAGATCATATCAGCAAAATTGATTTTACTAAAATAAAGAGTCTGGCCGAAACCTGTCAATCATTGTCGAAACCTGGATGATTAATAAAACCTACAACGATGAAAACAAAAATTTTTTCAAATAGTTCTGTGATTGGATTATTTAATCTGATCATCCTGTTGGCCGGGTTATCAATCTCTGTCCAGGCACAAATGCCTGCAGCCATTGCCATTGACCCTCCCGATGCAACAGCGTATGATGAGCTTACGCTGACTTTTGACCCTGCCCTTGCCTGTTTTCAGAACGGCAGCCTTGCAGGCTTACCTTCCATAGCCATGCATTCCGGTGTAACATTTATTACCGGGGGAAACTGGCAAAACGTGGTTAACTTCAATGGCACCGGATACAATGGACAACCCCCGACGCTTTTACCAACCGGGGATGGGAAATATGCCATCACCTATATCCCTGCTGAATTCTATGGCCTGACCGGTCAGACAGTTACCCAGTTATGCATTGTTTTTAACAATGGGACCGATTGGAGCCAGGACGGACGTGATTTTATTCCAAACAGCTCATTTTGCATGGATTTTTTCATTCCGTTAAATTTTCAATTGAATAACCCTGAATTTCATTTCAACCTGAATATGAATAAAATGATTCTGGATGGGAATTTTAATCCCCTTAACGATCAGGTGTATGTTGAAATAGATGAGGTTGACACGACCATTCTGACAGATGACAATCAGGATGGAATTTATAGTGCCGTTGTTGATGAAGGAATTGAAGTTGACATAACGTACCTCTGTATATTCAGGATTAACAACGACCAATATGAGAATGTAACACGCGAAATAACGGCTGTGCCGGGTGTTTTGATCATCAATGCCTGGTGGAACAACATTTCCCTATGCGAAATTACCTTCATGGTAGATATGAATTACCAGGCAATGCTTGGCAATTTCAATCCCGAAACCGACTATGTGGATATTGCCGGAACCATGAATAACTGGCAGGGTTCGCCTCCCCTGGATTCTATCGGGTTAAACCTGTATTCGGCCACTGTATTTTTTTCAGAGCCAGGCGTTGTCGAATACAAATTCCGGATCAACGGCAACTGGGTAACTTCAGAATTTCCAAACGGGGGACCCAACAGAATGACCTGGGCTATTCCTGAACCCGTGATTCTTTATCATTATTATGATGACTGCAATCCGGACACCTGGCCGGCTACTTTTGTGGTAAATATGAACGCAGAGATTAGTTCAGGTGCATTTGATCCGGCAGATGACTATCTCGATATTGCCGGATCCATGAACGGCTGGGGCGGCCATCAGGTATTGTTCGACCGGGAATGGACCGGTGAAGGCGTTTATACCATCAAACTGCTGATTGACAAAAACAATCCGTTCATACAATTTAAATTTCGGATCAACGGGGATTGGGCAACTTCAGAATTTCCGGTCGGAGGGCCGGACAGAACATGGATGGTTCAGGATACGACGGGTGGTCTGATCAATGAGTACTATTGCATGTATAATGTCACAGAAATCCCTTATCCACCCTATGTTTACAATTTGTTCATCACCGGCGAGCTGGTCGCAGATAATGAAATTACCGGTCATTATACTTATTTCGACCCAAATGCAGATTTTGAAGGTGAATCGGTTTATCAATGGTTCGTTTCAGAGGATCCCTATGGTGCAAATGCTTTGATTATCGATGGTGCAATATTCCAAAGCTATGTCATCTCCCGGGAAGATATCGGCAGATATCTTATTTTCCAGGTAACACCGGTAGCTATATCCGGAGATCCATCAACCGGATATCCGGCAGCCATTATTTCAGGTCCGGTGGGTGTCGTCAATAATCAGGAGATTGAATCGGACCCCTTGCAAATAAACCCCAATCCGGCAAATGAAGCGACCACGGTAACTTCACCTTTTATAACGGCCAATACCCGGCTCCTCTTATTCTCCCTCACCGGTCAGCTGGTGATAGAAATGAAGATCAGCAGTCCGGAAGCAAGACTCGACATCAGCACCCTTCCTCCCGGGATGTACATCATTGAGCTGCTGACCGATCAGGGTAAGGTCAGGAAAAAACTGATGGTTGAATAATCAGCTACCACATTCGGAATTTCCACGGATGAATCAAACAAAAAGCCCTGCAACGAATCACAGGGCTTTTTTATTTGCTCCAACTAACATATTTTAGGGTCAGATTCACCCGTTTTCCCAATAGAACCAAAGACCGGATTTAAACATTCAACCGGGTAAACAAACCAGGTGATGAATATCAACATCGACTTTTATTTTAAATAAAACAATATATATAGATATGTGTTTATGTTTTAATTATGAATGCTTTATTAACAGTTTATTGAAACCCAACATGATGAAAATATTCTCTTTACTTTTAGTATCCATACTATGCATAGCATCCTTTTCATTTGGTCAGACAGGAAAATTTATACAGCCAAGAGAGACAGGTCCGCGCTTTGTTGAAGGAACAATTACTGTTAAGCTCAGGCAGGGTATTGGTGAGTTCGGAAAACAAACCGGTACTGTGCATTTCGGAATCAAATCTTTGGACGACAAGGTCGCAGATTTTGAGATTTATGAACTGGACAAGCGTTTCAAACACAACCCCTCAAAACTGCAATCGGATTTGCCCGACCTTTCGAGGATTTACAGGCTTTCCTTTCCGGTAAAGTACCCGATCCAACAGGTGGTAAACGCCTTTTCATCCGATCCGGATGTGGAATACGCGGAACCGGTGCAAACCATGCAACTGCTTGAAGTACCCGATGACGTTCTGTATGCCCAGCAACAGCATCTTACCCAGATTTTTGCGCCCCAGGCCTGGGATATCCACAAAGGCGAGAACGGTGCTCAGGAGACCATTATAGCCATCATCGATACCGGAGTTGATTGGGATCACCAGGATCTGCTGAACAACGTATGGCAAAATCTGGCTGAAGATGCCGACGGAGATGGTCATACCCTGGAATTAAGCGGATTTCAATGGGTGTTGGACCCCGGGGATTTAAACGGAATTGACAACGGTGGCAATGGTTTCATTGACGACCTTATCGGCTGGAATTTTATCACAAACGATGGAGATCCCAATCCTATTCCAGGCAATCCTGACGGGGGTCACGGAACCCACTGTGCCGGTATTTCAAACGGAGTAACCAACAATGGAACCGGAATTGCCAGCATCGGCTGGAACCTGACCCTGATGCCGGTTTGTGTTATCGGGAATAACAATAACTATGGGTATGATGGAATGATTTATGCTGCTGAGAACGGTGCGGACATTATTTCGGCCAGCTGGGGAAATTTTGAGTATTCCATAGCCGAACAGGAAGTTATTGATTATGTTACCGGGCTTGGCAGCATCGTTGTAGCCGCAGCCGGAAATTTCAGCAACGACAACTTATTCTATCCTTCCGGCTACCTTGGCGTAATATCGGTTGCCTCTGTCAATGGGGACGACACCAAAGCGGCCTATTCTTCTTTTGGACCTGCAGTGGATATCTCGGTACCGGGCGGTGGAAGCGAAGGAGGAATTTTAAGTACCATGCCGGGAGGCCTTTATCAACTGGGATTTGGCACTTCCATGGCAACGCCCCTGGTTGCCGGCAGTTTCGGTCTTTTAAAATCATACCGCCCTTCCTGGACAAATGAACAACTGATAAACCAGTTGCTGGGAACTGCCGATAACCTCGACGCCCTCAACCCCGGTTATGAGCATCAGCTTGGAACCGGTCGTGTGAATGCCTATCGTTTCCTTTCGGAAGAGAATGTGACCACTCCGCAAATACTGAAGCTTGGATTCATCGGTATGAACATTGAAGATGACAATGGAAATCTCGTCAATGAACCAGGTGAAGAAATAACCCTGAGTCCCTCTTTCAGGAATTTTTCGCAGTATGCCGGCGATAATCAGGTAACAGCAACATTAAGCACTGATGATGAGGATGTTACAATCCTTAACGGAGCAGCAGTCGTAAATATCCCTCCGGATGGAATCTTCTCCATTGTGGATCAGTTTCGTTTTGTGGTCAGTGAAGATGCCACTTCCCATTTTGTTACCTTCAACATCACTTTCGACTCAGATCTGGAGATCGTAACCGGCGAAGTGCTGAATGTTGAAGTCCTTGTAGCGCCTTCAGGGACCTTTATCTTCGAAGGGGAACCCAACGGACAGGATTACAGCGGAGCCTACATTAAAAACGTACTCGATCAGCTGGGCATTCACAGCACCTATTCCAATACTTACCCTGCAACACTGGAGGGATTTGAAAACGTATTCCTCTCCCAGGCAAACACCGGTGAACTTCAGCAGGAAGGATCAACGGTTACGGTCGACCAGGCCCTGATGATACAGGAATTCCTGGAGAGCGGTGGTCATCTGTATATTGAATCAGGAGGCTTTTTCTCGGGTATGCAATATTACGGTTATCCGAATTATTTAGCCATGAAACAACTTTTTGGCGTCAGCAGCAATTCGCTGGTGACCAATCAACATCCGCTTGATTCCCTGATAGGGGAGGCAACCAGCCCCTTTCAGGGGATTACATTCAATCAGTCAACCCAGTTGCACAACTGGTGGATCGATAAGCTTTTCCCAAATTCGGGAGCTATCATTCCCTTCAGGGAATACAATTACGGCAATGTTTCCATCATGAACGAAGGAACAATATACAACCATAAGGCTTTTTACATGGGATATGCATTGGCAGAACTATCAGACAGGACTCCTGTCAACTCGAAGAACAATGTTCTGCTTAAGGTGCTCGACTTCTTTGAAATTTTGCCTGAGAATTACATCCTTGCAAATTTCATCGCGGATAAAAAGGCTGGCGGAGTTCCCCTGAATGTAAACTTCACCGATTATTCGCTGCCGGATGCTGAACATCCGGTCCTGTCGTGGCAATGGGATTTTAACAACGATGGAATCATAGATTCCTATGTACAGAATCCTGTATGGACATACAATGAACCGGGTATTTTTGATGTTAAGCTGATTGTTTCGAATGAAGTCGCTTCAGATACCATCGTGAAGCAGGGTTTTATCGAAATCAACACAGGTTACCTTGTTTACGAAGGTATCCCCGGTGGTAACGGGTACAGTGGCTCATTCATCAGGGACTATCTTCAGGACCATGTTTACACGGTCACCTACCGCAACAGCCTGCCTGAAAGTCTTGACGGATTCACGGCTGTATTTCTTTCATACGGCAATTATAATTCAGGACGTACCTTGTTTAATGCGGATATGGCAAAAATCCTCGGCGATTATCTTGATGGGGGTGGTTATGTCTATCTGGAAGGGGGAGATCCCCTGGGATTTGATCAGGTTGAAAATGTTGAATTGCATGAAAAGTTTGGAATACTCTCTGCAACCGATGGTACGGAAAATCCGGTCGACAGGCTTGAAGGACAAACCGGATCGTTGGCTGAGGACCTGTTGTTCACGGGCAGTCATCAGTTAACCTTTTCCTACATCGATCAGTTTGTGCCGACTGAGGATGCCGATGCCGCTTTTGTCGAAGACGGTTACGGAATTGTGGCCGTACAGCATAGTGTTCCCGGCGCTCACCGTACATTTTGCTTTTCCTATGCGCTGGCCGAACTCAACGACGGAGAAAACCCCGATACCCGTGAGCAATTGCTGGAAAGGATACTCAACTTTTTCGATATAAATACCGCTGTTCCCCAGGTAAACAAACCTCAGGCTGACCGTTTTAATGTTTACCCAAACCCGGCTGACAAACAGATTACCATCAGTACACCCTGGCAAATCGGTAATGCCACCATCACCCTCTACACCCTCACCGGCCAACAGGTGATGGAAAGAAAGTTTACCGGTATGGAAACCCAGCTTGACATCAGCGCCCTTTCTCCGGGAATGTACCTTATTGAACTGGTAACTGATCAATGGAAGACGCGGAAAAAACTGATGATTAAATAATCAGCTGGAATTTCCGGGTTTCCCCGGATGAACCAAAAAAAGCCCTGTTATTCGTTGCAGGGCTTTTTTATTTCTTAAAAACTACGAGTGTCAAATGACGAATCCTGAACAAATGAGAATTACTTTCTACAAACTATCTACTATCTGCTTTTTTGCTAACTGCCAACTGCATACTGTCAACTAATTTTTTGGAATGACAAATGATGAATGACTATTGTGGATTAAGACCCGACGTTTCAGGATTGAGCCAAGTAGCAGAATCCAAACAATCAGCCTGCCCGGCTGGCCAAATGGATTAAAGTATAAATGTCGATAGTCGGTCATGCGGGCTAATCGGCAATTTGTCAATTGACGAATCGGCTAATCTGCTAATCACCGAATCAGCTAATTTGCTAATCCTAAAAAGTGAGCAGTGTACTTTACTTTAGAAGACTTTTTACTATAATCTTCATTGCCAACTGCCAACTGCCAACTGATTTTTTGAATGACGAATGACGAATGTAGAATGACGAATGTAGAATCTATAATGATAATTTACGTTTTACGATTTTAGAATTACGACTGATGAGTGACAAATGACGTATCCTGAACCAATGAAACTACCTTCTTCATACTAATTACTACTTACTCTTTTTTCCAACTGCCTACTGCCAACTGCCAACTGAATCGCAGGTCGGTGCGCGTCTTACCATCTGACGCATATAATATAAATTTCATAAATGAAAAATATCCGATAATATTCATTCGTGAAATGAAATATATCCGATTTATGTGGAATTACTTTTTGGTCAGGGTGTTCTGTACCTCAACCTTAGCCTCAACCTTAACCTTAACCTTAACCTTAACCTCAGCCTCAGCCTCAACCTTAACCTCATCCTCCGATATAACGTACCTGTATAGCCATAATATACAACAAAATGCGTATTGTTTAACCCCTCCCGGTGGGTGTAACTTTGGGAATAAGTCCGTAGCCATATCCATAACCTGAAAGAGGATTCATTGTATGCCGGCTTTCAATCATCAAGTCAAACCTCAAAAACTGTATCCTATGAAAAAGACAATTACACTTCTAGCATTAAGTACTCTGTTTTCAATGATTTCATGTTGGAACGGAGCATTCGCCCAGGAGCCATTGACCTTTACCGGTTCTATCCTCAATCCATTATTAATTCATGGAGACCCGGGGTCCTGCGATGAAATGCTCGTTGCGCCCTTTGGCCTTTGGGATGACGATACCTTTTACATTTATTACACAGGAAATGCCGGAGCATGCATAGCCACTTCACCCGATGGTTATAATTACTATAAAATTGCCGGGAATCCTGTATTGGGTCCTTCAGACATTGGGTTCGACTCCCTCGGAGCCGCAAGTGGGCCTGTTATTAAAATCGCAGACTCTGAGTATGCAATGTATTACAACGCACGGCAGTATCCCGGTTGGGGACCGGGAGAATCCTGTGGCAGGGCCACCGCCAATAACCCGGCTGGTCCATGGCTACGATCTTCTGAGCCGGCACTGACCATTGGCAGCCCCGGAGAATGGGACGAAGGTCTTATAAGCCCGCTTAAAGTTATCCCACTGGATACCGGAAGTTTTATCATGTTTTATTATGCTTCCCACGACTTCAACGGCACCTGGCTGATGGGCATGGCGACATCCCCGGATGGTATAACATGGACAAAATATAATGATCCGGACACCACCGATCCGCCCTATGCCGAAAGTGATCCGATCATACCGGCGGGAGCATCCGGGGAATTTGACGAATGGGGCGTGCTTGGAGCAGGTGTTTTTACAGCAGGTGGATATTATCACATGTATTACTGCGGCCTTGCGCCGGGTCCCGTTACAGGATACAGAACCGATATCGGCTATGCCTACAGCACAGATGGGATCAACTGGGAGAAGTGGCCGGAAAATCCGGTATATGTGCAGGAGAATGATCCCTACTTTGATTATACCACAATGATCTTTGAACAACCCACCATTCTTGTGAAGGACTCTACCATCTATTTGTATTATGATTATGGAACAGTCACAAATTCCCTGGGGATGGCAGTGGCTGAAAATGTCTGGGTCGGGATTAACGAGAACAAAATTCCGGGTGACGAATTACGAATTACGAATCATCC
Source organism: Bacteroidota bacterium (assembly GCA_043806115.1). Lineage (GTDB taxonomy): Bacteria > Bacteroidota > Bacteroidia > Bacteroidales > Lentimicrobiaceae > Lentimicrobium. The sequence continues at coordinate 121,679 of JAZDHI010000085.1, read as the reverse complement.
GAATCCGGCAATTGAATCAACCACTTTCTCATGCACACTCAGCCAACCCATGCATGTAAAATTTGAGATTTTTGACAGTTTCGGGCGGCTGGTGGAAGAGCTGATCGATAATAAACAACAGAAGGGAGAACAACGCATAACCTGCAATACCGAAACTTACCCTGCGGGGATCTATTTTTACCGGTTTCAGTCCGATGATACGACCTGTGGCGGTAAAATGGTTGTAGTCAAATAAGTCATCTGACGACAGTCAAAATTTACCGACCACCGGCAGATTACTGAAAAAATTATAACCATGAAACCAATCCTCCTGAGCATCATCACGGCCCTTTGGATTACCCTTGGCAGCAAAGGGCCAGAACCCGGTGATACAGTCATGCATTGCAGAAGCATTGACGTCATGAATGATTCCTTGATATTTAAATGAATGTCACGCTGAGCAGCTTGTCCCGCCCACTTTGGCGGGATAGTCGAAGCGCATCGTTCTGTCATTCCTTTTCCGCAAGTGCAGCTTGCCCCGCCATTTCGCCGGGGGGACTCAGAATGACAGTTAGTCTGAGCGAAGACTGAATTCCTAAAATAAATGACATTTAATGTTAATTCCAAATTCAATATGAAAACAAAAACTCTATTGATTGCCACACTGTTTCTCACGATCAGCGCTATGGCACAGAATTCATCCATCGAACTCTCTTTCACCTCTGTTAATAACGTAACCTGGATCCCTTCCGACAGCATCAAAATTATTAACCGGGCACTGGGTTGTGACACGGTTTTGCACTGGCCCGATACGGTGCTGTCGATTGTTATCGATGGAACTCCCCTGATAAATACATCAGAAGGTACTTTCAGGGTGTTCCGGAATTACCCCAATCCGTCGGCAGGCCTGACAACCCTGTCCATGTATATTCCGGAAACGAACAGGGTAAGCATGATTCTTTCGGACCTGACAGGCAGAGTATTGCTCAGAGCAAACAGGTTGCTGGAAAAAGGGGTTCATTCTTTCTTACTGAATCACGGAGGTGAACCGGTTTATTTTTTCACCGCTCAGTGCCGGGGAATCAGGAGCAGCGTTAAAATCCTTGAAATACCGCTGAATAAAAACCGGGTGTGGTCGCTCGAATACCTGGGAGCCGATCTTATTGACCAACAGGTAAAATCAACAAGAGCCAATGCTGGCTTCTTATGTTCACCCGGCGACCCGCTCTTATTTATTGGATACGCCAATGGCCTGCAATCAGGGATACCCGATAGCCTGCAAGACAGCCAATCATACAGTTTTCAGTTCGCCACCAATATCCCCTGCCCGGGAATTCCAACCATAGAATACGAAGGGCAGGTTTACAACACTATTCAGATCTTCAGCCAATGCTGGTTGAAAGAAAACCTGAATGCGGGGGTTATGATCAACGGAACTGAAAATCAGTCCGATAACAGCACCCTCGAAAAATATTGCCTCAACAACCATCCCGACAGTTGTGCAAAATACGGAGGGCTTTACCAATGGGACGAAATGATGCAATACACCACGCAACAGCACACACAGGGAATTTGCCCGTCAGGCTGGCACCTTCCGGCAGACGAAGACTGGAAAGTGCTGGAGGGTGCGGTGGACAGTCAGTATGGGATTGGCAATAATATCTGGGATAACGAAATGATACGGGGATTTGATGCCGGTAAAAACCTGAAAACCACCAGTGGCTGGATCGGCACCGGAAACGGCACTGATCTGTTTGGATTTTCAGCTCAGCCGGGTTGCTACCGCATCTTAGATGGCGGTTTCGAGGGTATGGGGCGGGAAGGGGTTTGGTGGACTTCCACAGCCACAGTCACCGACTATGCCTGGTACCGCAACCTCTGGTATTACAATCCTAAAGTAGGCAGGTGGAATGACTCCTATAGTTTTAAGGAATACGGTTTCAGCGTGCGTTGTGTAAAGGATTATTAAAGGCGCAGGGCACAGGGCACAGGGCATGGAGCACTTAGCTATTAGAAATTTGAAATTTGAATCTCCGTCCTTTAAAGAAAAACTTATTTTTAATATGTTCTCCTCCTGTGCCGATAGGTCCTCCCCCGGTGCCTGAGCGCAGCCGAAGGCTTAGGGGGAGGCAGAGGGGGTAAAAAAACCCTTATAAAAATTCTAAACAGCCTCATAGTAATTCCGTCTTCTGTAAATGGACAATTCGCAGCAGATACAGGTGGCCGATCCGCCGCCTGTATCTGCTCATTGTTTTATGGTATTTGTCAGGATTTACACCCGCCGTATGCTGAATTTCAGGCATTTTGCCTTATCTTTACGTAACGAATTTACAAAATCCATGGGCAGCTTAAAGCAATCCCTCCGCCGGATACCGTATTGGGCTTACCTGCTCGTATTATTGGTCATTTCTGTAAATCTTGTTTACTTTTATTACTTAAACCTGCTTCCCGTTAGTGGTGAAACCTCGGAGTTTATCAATGGCCATTATATCATCAGCACCATCAACGAGGGCAGTCCGGTCAGCCGGACGGAAATAAAGATCGGCGATACCCTTGTTTCATGCAATGGCTACCCCCTTGCAGAATGGTTTTCATGCTATCACGGGCAAAAGGCCGGAGATACCCTTATTTTCGGCATCCTACGCAACAACCAGGTAACCGGTATCCCGGTTATCATTGATTCCTACCATCCGGCGGCATCCGGCATTACCCTTTCGATCTTATTCTTTTTTATCCTTTTCAGCATCAGCAGTTTATATCTTCTTGTCAGATGCCCTAAAGAAAAAGCAGTGAAGTTGTTTTTTATCTATATACAGTTCCTGGTGATTGCGTCTGCAAATCCGACTTTCTTACCTTTACCTGAAGTGCTGCCGGTAATTGCTAATACGTTTTTTATATTCATCGCCGGACTCTATGGTATTGTGTTAATCCATTTTCACCTGCTTTATCCAATACCGGCCAGGATACTGAACAGGTTCAGGTATTTTCCGGCAGTCTTTTATTTTGCCGGAGCAATCAGTTCTGTTTATATGCTGGTCATTTATCTCCGGTGGGTATATACTCCTTCAGGCGAAACGGATGCTGCCTTTATGCTGGCTATCAGATATTCACTATTCTGGGCAACTTCCGTTCTTTTAATCGCCCTGATTGTTGCAATTTATCAATTCATCACCATCAGGAATACACTGGCACGAAATCAACTCAAATTGCTGATCATCGGCACTTTTTGCGTGTTTCTTCCAATGACAACATTGACTTTTTTTTACAATTGGGTCGTTGGCATCCCATGGCCATATTTTGTGGAAGCATTATCATTATTTGGCAATACAATACTGATCATCTGTATCCTGATCGCGATTTTCCGTTACCGCATCTGGGACGTTGAAGTCATTATCCGCAAAGTAATCCTGTATATTGGTGCCACGCTGGTCATTTTTCTTACTTATCTTCTAATGATCTGGTTTGTAGATCGTTTGACCATCCGAATGACTGACTTTACCCGTTTTCTGATCCTGGGATTCTCCGTAATTATATTTCTTTTATTAAGAGACCGCATCCAGCAACTGATCGATCGCCTTTTTCACCGCGAAACCTACGATTCAGCAACGGTTGTTTCCGATTTTGAAACAAAGCTTTCAGGGATTTATCAGTTGGATGAACTGAAACAAAAAATCGTTCAAAGCCTTGATGAAATTTTCCATTTCAAATCGTTTGGTTTCATGCTGAAGAAATCCGGGTTGAGCTATGAACCGGCCTTTGTTCTGGGTACGGAATCCGATGTGACCGGCTCAATCGGTGAGATCAACCCCGAACTTGAGGAGCGGCTTCAAAAAGCGAAAGTCTTTTCGCCGGAAGAGCTGTATCATAAACCGCCCATCCTGGAGGAAACAAACGGTGAGCTGGTTGTGCCCCTGATCTCGGATGGCCTGCCGAACGGTTTCTTTATCTGCGGACAGAAAAAGTCGGAGCGGATGTATTCACAACAGGACATCAGCATCCTGGCGCTGCTGGCCCGCAGGGTGACAGCGCTTTTGCATACCGCAAGCCTCTATCAGAAAGACCTTGACCGGCAACTGCTGCTGGAGCGCGAACGGGCACGTATCTCGCAGGATATGCACGATGACATTGGCGCAGGACTGACAAAAATAGCCATGATCAGCGAAGCGCCTGTTAAACCAGGAGATAAAGTAAACGAATCCGGTGAACGCATGACCCGGGTTGCTTCCTCTGCAAGGGAGATAATCTCGAGGCTGAATGTGATCGTATGGGCACTGAACCCGAAAAACGACAACCTTGACGGCCTGATTGCTTACAGCAGACGCTATTTCGGTGAATACCTCGATAATATGGGAATCAGCTTTGCAACCGATGTGCCGGATGCAATACCCGAAATCTCCTTATCGCTTGATACACGGAGGAATCTGTTTTATGCCATGCAGGAAGCCATCCACAATGCCGTGAAACATGGAGCCTGTTCTGATATCATTCTTGCGGTGAGGATTCTTCAGCAGAGTATAGAAATTTCGATTACAGATAACGGGAAAGGATTTGACATCACCAGAATTGCTGATGGCGGAAATGGGCTGCTGAATATGAAAAAGCGGGCGGAGGATTTAGGCGGCAATTTTGAAATTAAAAGTTCACCGGGCAGGGGGACCGTGGTTATGTTTACTGTTAATCTGTGATAGAAAATCAGGCTTTACGGGAATATTCCATCACCACTTTTTCAATGCTCTTCTTAATATCTGCCCATTTCAATTTCGGATTTTCAATTAAGGCAGGCCAGTCCGAAAGGTCTACATCATCAAAATAGATCAGGCTTTTCAGAACAAACGCCCTGTTCTGCTGGTCGTACTTTTCCTTATAGAAATCCAACATGTTCTCGAGAGTATAGCTTTTGAGCAGATAATAAATATCAATAAAACCCTTCGATCGCTGACCACTCATCGAAATGGCGTTCAGTTTCATGGCAATAATATCCGGTAAAGACAAAAGCGAGGCGGCCTGAACCATTTCCGGCTCCCGGAGCAGTTTGTAGCGATGGGCTAAAATATCAACATTTACGCTCCCGATGCAACCTTTGATTGTATTGGCTGATGTAATGAACAACTGAAAAGAATAATCCTGATGAATTTGTTCGAGAAGTTCTGCCGGGTTAAAATCAAAATTCGAGAACAGGTCGATGTCGATCGACCTGCGATGCCCTAAATGCAATGCCAATGCCGTTCCGCCAACCAGGTAAAAGCCTTTGAGGTAAGGTTTGCTTTGCAGCGATTTTATAAGTTCCAGTGTTGAGGCTTCGACTGCTTTAATTTGTAGCATTTGAATTCCGAAAGAGGTTTATTGAATAATTTGCTGATAAAGTTCAGCGTTTTTTGATCGATATAATTGATATTGCTCAACACTGCAACGACTTTTTCCCTGCCATAAAACCGGATCAACCGGTTCATCTCCTGAACTTCCCCCATTGTAAATACCCTTTCGATAATCAGGCGCGACGAAGACGACTCATCCAGCATCGAAAAATCAACATCCCAGAAATATTGTGGATTCAATCCGGAAATTATCGTGTTGTCGGCTTTCATCATGATGAAAATTCAATCAGATCAAAGTTACTGAAAAGTTTCGGAACTTCCTTAAAAAATACAACAAAAAGGGGATTGCAATCCCCGGAATGTCATTGTAACTTTGTTATACAGCAGAATGCCATGGAAAAAATCAAAGTTGTCATTGTTGAAGACGACAAGGAAATGCGGGAAGGGCTTGAACTGATCGTTCAATCCCTTCCTTCATTGGAATGCATTGCTTCCTGTTCGTCCGGTGAAGCTGCATTGGAAACAATACCAGGCGCCATTCCCGATATTGTCCTTATGGATATTCACTTGCCGGGCATTTCAGGTATTGAGTGCATCAGGCAGTTAAAGCCACAATTACCGCTTATCCAATTCATGATGTGCACCGTGTATGAGGATACCGACAATGTTTTTGATTCGCTGTGCGCCGGGGCTGCGGGTTACCTGCTGAAAAACAGCCCGCCGTCGAAAATTACCGATTCCATTGTTGATCTGTATCAGGGTGGATCGCCCATGTCGCCCACCATCGCCCGGAAAGTGATCCGGAAATTTCAGCCCCCTGCAGGATCAAATACAGAGATGGAGAGCCTTACACCCAGGGAAAAGGAACTGCTCGATCTTCTTTCAAAAGGTTACCGCTACAAGGAAATTGCCGACAAATTATTCATCAGTTTTGAAACCGTCAGGACACACATCCACAACATTTACGAGAAGCTTCATGTCCAGTCAAGGACCGAAGCGTTGAACAAGGCTTTCCCGAGATAATTCTTCGTGAAAAGATTCACAACAAATGTTGTCCGCATAATTTCCGAACATTTGGAGATTATAATATCACGCTACTCTGTAGCTCATTTTCAATTCTGAGAACCTACTGACTACAAATATTTTGCTACTCTGTAGCAATTTTTTCAGCAGCAGAGCTGCGTAATATTTGCAGTATATTCCGTATTAAACCAGAAAGTAAGCTCCAGAGGAGCGTAATATTACCTTTCACAATAACAGCAACGGATTCAGAGTTTTATTTAAATTTTTGCCGGACAATAGTGATACAGAACCTAAAAAGAAATAAAAAAGCCCTGTAATTCGTTGCAGGGCTTTTTTATTTCTTACTGGCTGATCAGGCTTTGGGCGCTTCTTCTGCAGCTTCCCCGGTTGTTTCCTTTACCTCGTCAATAATCTCTTCAGCGGTTGATTCAACTACTTCCGTTGCATTTTCAACCACTGTTTCAACTTTTTCTTCAACCACCTCAGCGGCAGCTCTATCTGTGCCAGTTCCTGTTTCTCCGCCTACCTCAGCAGCAGGTTCAGCCCCACGGATTTTCTCCTCCAGTCTGTCAACTACAGCAGCAGCTTTATCATCAAGTTTCCCAATAACATCTTCGGCCTTTTCTTTCAGGTTTTCACCAAAATCCTTCACTTTCTCCGTGGCTGTCGATGCTGCTGATTTTACATCTTCAACAACCTCTTTCGAATATTCCTTTGCGGATTCAACACTTTCAGCAGCCTTTTCTTTCAGTCCGGCTGCTTTGGAAACAGTCACTTCCTTAGAAGTGCTGAACAGCTTTTTCAACGAATTTAAAAATCCCATTTTATTGTTTTTTAATTATTTACTGATGCAAAGATAAGAAATTATGACGATTAACCCGGAATTGATTTTCCGGTTGTTAACCTGAATAAATAAGGTGATGTTATTGCGCATGTTTTTTCCGTTCATAATTTCTTTGATCAGGCATCTTCGTAAAACTAATTTCATTATTGTAACCCGATCTTTTCATAATTGAAAAGGTTGAGCGGAATCCGGTTCAAATTCTGCCGGAAATCCGTTCGCCGGATAGACATAAGTTCCGTTCCCAAATCAACTTATTGGCCGGTACCAATCCATTGATAATCGTCAAAAATGCTTTCAATGGCTTCATCATAGGCATCGAAATTTTTAGCTTTTTTAATTTTCCTGAAAACCCTGACCGGTTCGGAGAATGATTCAGCAAGATAGGCCCAATACTCCTTCATGGCATTTAAAACCGAAGGGTTATCCTCTCTTTCAACTCTGCAGGCAATATAGAGTTCATCCATAAATCTTCGGATGTGCGCTTTCAGGTCGGAAGGCAATTCAATACCCTTTACCAGGGCCGGCAGAAAAGGGTCATACAAGATACCCCGGCCTAACATCAGATGATGGATATCTGGAAATTGCCTCCTGAATTCCAGATGATCCTTTCTGCTGAAAATGTCGCCATTATAAACCAATGGTATTTTCAAGGAGGAAGCCGCCGATGCAAACGCGTTAAGATTGGTTTCTCCTGAATACAACTGTTTGCCAATGCGGGCGTGAATGGTCAGTTCACTGACGGGGTAGCGGTTAAATACAGGAACCAGGCTATCCATCTCCCTGGGACTGAAATAACCCAGCCTGCACTTCACCGAGAATCTCAGGTTGATGTTTTGCATCACTTTTTCAAGAATCTCCTCAACCAGATCAGGGTAGGGTAACAGACCAGAACCACGCTTCTTGCCGGCTACCTGCGGGTAAGGACATCCCAGATTCCAGTTCAGCTCCTTAAAACCCAGTTGTTCACAGACCTGTGCCAGCCAATTGATCTCAGCAACACTTTTGCTCAACACCTGCGGAACTACTTCAATCCCGTATTCAGACTGATTTTTCAGTGCAAGCCTCTTGGCGGGTGATAGCGCGTGTCCCGGTTCAAAGTTGGCAAAATAGGGGGTATAAAGTTTGTCAACACCTTTAAAGTGTCTGGCATAAACCTGCCGGAATACGGCGGTGGTGATTCCCTGGAAAGGGGCAAAATAGACCGAAGGTAAACCGTTCATACAATGCGAAAGTACGAAACCCCTGACTTCGCAGGCAGAACACTTTAAAAATTCTCGACCTGATTCCCCTTTCAGATTCTGTATATTTGTGTAATGATCCGGTGTTTTGTTAACAAGGTAATGCCATATCCCCAAAACAAATGTAATACAGGGGCGTTATTTCATTGCTGGAGTCATCCTTCTTTAAGTCCCTTAAGGTTTGCTCCTTACCTTATGACCATAAAACGCACCCTGAGTCTTCTGTTCATTATTGTCTTTTTTCTCAGCTGTACAGTGGATCAGGGTGAGGTTGTCAATACCGGCAATCCACTCGGTACGGTTGATTTCTGGGCTTATCAGATTGATGCACTCGACCTCCCGGAGAGCATCGATGCACTGTGCGGTTCTCATTATGATTTGCTGGTTATTGATCAGCAAAGAAGCCTGAAAGGATCGGAAGGGCATGCAACTTCAGCAGATGTGGCCCGGATCAGGAACAGCCTGAATTCAAGAGGACAAAAGAAAATTGTGGTTTGTTATATTGATGTTGGGCAGGCAGAGGGTTACAGGTATTACTGGCAGGCGGGCTGGGAAACCGGTAACCCTGAATGGTTGCTGGATCCTGACCCCGACGGATGGAACAACAGCTATGGCGTAAAGTTCTGGTCACCGGAATGGAAAACCATCATGAAACATTATATAGCGCGGATCATTGACGATGGATACGATGGTATTTATCTTGACTGGTTAATGATATATGAATTCCCGCCGGTGGTGGAACAGGCACAAACGGAAGGCCTTGATGTAAGACAGGCGATGACGGCATTCATCAGTGAATTGGCTGGTTATGCCCGCAGCAGAAAACCGGGATTTCTCTTTATCGCACAAAATGCTCCTGAGCTGGGCTATGATACCACTTATGCCAGGCTGTTTGATGCGATTGCACAGGAAGATATCTGGTGCGATGGTTCGGGTGATCCGGATAACGGGGGAGAGGATGGTGACTTTCCGGTCGATCCACAGGATTCTGAAATACTGATCAATGACCTTGCCTTTTGGCAAAGCATGGGGAAGCCGGTATTTAATGTTGAATACGCTGTTAAACCTGAAAATGTTAACCGTGCCTACAGCCTTGGCCGTCAGAATCAGTATAAAACATATGTAACACTGCGCCTGCTCAATAAACTGACATCAACACCGCATCCCGGTTATTAAACCTCCCGAAATGAAAAAACATGTTTTACAATGGGTGATTATTCTGTCGGTAATATTTTTGGCTGAGCAGACTGAAGCACAAGTCAGACTTGGTTTTTATCCGTTTAACAATACCATCGGTGCAAGTACCGGAAGTTTCAATAAAGCAAACCTGGAATTGCGCACGGCAATTTTCTATTCGAGTTCTGATGAAGGCTCTTTCGGAATGGAACCTGAAGTACTTGCCACTTTCAGGATCTCAGGAAACGATTTCTATCGCCTGTTTACAGGCATAGGCGCCGGTTATGGATATAATAATCCCGGGTCCGGCTATGTTTCTGCATTGATCCCGTTTGGATTCGAACTCAAACCAATTGAAAAACTGCCCGGATTACTGATTCATACAGAGATTTCGCCGGTAGTCAGGTTTTATGATGGTTATTCAACACTGAAACTTCAGCCAAGACTGGGATTCTGCATAGGTTTGCAGTAAAGTTTATACAAACGGCATAATCACTTGTACGTATGATTCTGTTGAAGATGACCATCTGTTTTTCAGAAGAACTCTTTTCAGATAATTGCAGGATATGCAATATGGCGGGGCAGAAAGCAGAGATTTTCGGCATCAGCCTGTACTATACAGGAATTTAATATTCGCAAACTTAAACATGAAATGATATGAAGAAGATCGATCTTATTCTGGTTGCCGCATTCATTATCGGAATAGCCCCGGGGTGCAAAACACAGAAATCAGTTCCGGCAGGGCCAAAGAAAATCGTTATTGGCGATAACCGCTCTGTTTTAAACGACTGGCCGGGAATTTATACCGGTACAGTGCCCTGTGCCGATTGTGAAGGCATTGTTACAACCATAACATTAAACGACGACCTGACCTATATTGTCTCTACGGTTTACAAAAGCAAAAGCACTAAGGTATGTGAAAATGCAGGTAAATTTACCTGGAGTGAATCCGGAAACACCATAAAGCTGGGAGGCATTTCCGATGCACCAAACCGATACCTTGTCGGGGAAAACAAACTCATTCAGCTTGACATGGAGGGAAACCGGATCACCGGTGTACTTGCCGATAAATACATCCTAACGAAAAATGATGGGACCGGAAACGGTGCAGGCATCAAAGGTAAGAAATGGAAACTGGTGGAATTGAATGGCAAACCCGTCGAAAACACTTCCGGTAACGGGAAAGAGTATTTTATTTCCTTACAGCAGGAAGAGAGCCGCATCAGCGGATATGCCGGCTGCAACAGTTTTTTCGGTTCTTTTGAACTGAAAGAAGGGGAACGCATAACCTTTTCAAAAATGGGTTCCACCATGATGGCCTGCCCCGATATGGCGACAGAACAGGAATTATTTAAAGTTCTTGAAACCATTGATAATTATACCTATGACGGTAAAACCCTTCAGTTCAGCAAGGCAAGGATGGCCCCGTTGGCGAGGTTTGAACTGCCCGGTGAATAGCACACAGGTTGTTTTATTTTTTGGCTGTCCTGGTTTACGGACACCTTTTTTCATCTTTTGAGAAGAATTTCATTTTATTTTCACCGGATTATCTAATAGGAAAAGCAGGAACAATTTTTTTCCTGCTTACTTTTGACTTTAAAACATTCACAAATGAATCCTCTCGACATTTTTCAGAAAGAAGCCCCCGAAGTAGCCAAAGCCTTCGACGGCCTGATTGAATCACTCAAAACCACCACCGGACTGGACGCCAAAACCAAGCAGTTGGTTTACATAGGCATCAAAGCCTCTATGGGTGATGCGACGGCAGTGTATTACCATGTATCAATGGCCAAAAAACTGGGAGCTACCCGTGATGAAATCAAAGATACCATTCTGATCACTTTAAGTGTTTGTGGTTTGAAGGGAGTGGCATCCTGTCTGCCGGCAGCGCTTGAAGTGTATGACAAACAGAGTAATTAAACTTAGCTTTGCATAAATTCTTTGTATTATGAGACATTTCCGATTTACACTCAGTACCCTTTTCCTGGTATTTTGTTTTCTGGCCTCATGCTCTGATAAAGAGGAAATGCCCAAACCCGTTGCTCCTGTCAATGAGTTTATCATAGCGGATCCACCTCAGTATGGGTCTCCGTTTCATGAAGTGCCTGAAACAAAGGATGTTGTGATGTATGAAGTCAACCTCAGGGCCTTCAGTCCGGCGAATCTGCAGGGTGTTATCAGCCGGCTCGATCATATCAAATCCCTTGGTGTGAACGTAATATGGCTGATGCCCATACATCCGGTCGGAACCATCAATTCGGTGAATTCACCTTACAGTGTGAAGAATTACCGGGAAGTCAACCCGGAGTTCGGTACAATTTCAGATTTAAGAAATCTCACCGACCAGGCGCACCAGCGTGGAATGGCGGTCATTCTTGATTGGGTTGCCAACCATACGGCATGGGATAATCCATGGATGAAATATGAATCATGGTACACACAGGAGAATGGAACAGTCATTCATCCTGCCGGCACCAACTGGCTCGATGTGGCTGATCTGAATTTCGATTCAAAGGAAATGCGCAAAGCCATGATCAGTGCCATGAAATACTGGGTTTTTGATGCCAATGCTGACGGTTTCCGGTGTGACGCCGCCGACATGGTGCCCTTTGATTTCTGGAAACAGGCCATTGATTCACTGAATGCCATTCCCGACAGGGAGATCATCATGCTGGCAGAAGGCGCACGCAACGATCATTTTACTGCCGGATTCCACATGAACTATGCCTGGGATTTCTATGGTACACTGAAATCGGTTTTTTCGGGTCAACCGGCCAGCGGCCTTATTGCTGCAAATGCCACCGAATACTATAATATGCCTGCAGGAAAGCACAAATTACGTTTTACCACCAACCACGATGAATCGGCCTGGGATGCAACTCCCATAACCCTGTTTAACGGCAAACAGGGGGCGTTGGCCGCTTCAGTCATCGCAACATTTATGGGAGGCGTTCCCATGATCTATGGAAGTCAGGAGGTAGGAAGGGCCAATACATTGCCCTTTTTCAGCAACTCACCCATCAACTGGTCAGAGAACCCGGATATGCTGGCCGCCTACCAGGCAATGATGGAATTTTACATTGCTTCGGAGGCCGCCAAAACCGGATTGATTTTGGATCTAGGAAACGATAATGTATGTGCCTTTTCCAGAACTTCAGTCAATGAGGAAATCCTGGTAATAGTGAATGTACGCAATTCGGAAAGCACTTTTGAGGTACCTGGTGTCATGCAGTTAACCGAATGGGAATCATTAAACAAAGAGTCCTTTTCTTTTCGAAGCAACTCAATGATACTGAGCCCTTATCAATACCTTCTGCTGACCGGAAGGCGGAATTGACAGAGCCGGAGCGGGCAAGGCACCAGACTTTTTATTTAATTTCAATTACGGACTTTCACTGCAGAACCGGTAACCTTCGTTTTGCCGTGTTAAATAGGTTATCTGATTGTAAGGGATTCCATGTACCGGAGATGATGGAGAGTGGTTTTTACCGGTTTGCATTTAGTCAACTATATTTATTTGAATAATACAGAGATAAGCCAATAATACGCGACCCCATCACCGAATAATTATTGTACCTTTGTCGCTCAGGGTTTTGCCGGACATATCGGCTTTATTTCACTCGATTCTTGCAGAGCCAGAATATTCACCCACTTTAAAACAGGATAATTCCGAAAAGGTAAACTATGGCAAGATCACAACAAACATGGAATAAGCAGGAAAACGAGAAGAAAAAGCAGAAAAAGAAAAAGGAAAAAGCGGCGAAGAAAGTTGAAAGGGCTACCAGTTCCAAGGACGGGAACAGTCTTGACGATATGATTGCCTATGTAGATGAATACGGACGGATTACCTCCACACCTCCCGACCCCACGGTTAAAAAGACCGTTATCAATGCCGAAGATATTGAAGTAGGCGTCAGAAAACAGGATCCGGCTGATAAGGTTGAAGAACTGAGAACCGGTATTGTCAGTTTTTTCAATGATTCCAAAGGTTTTGGCTTTATTAAAGATCTTCAGACCCAGGAGAGCATTTTCGTACATATCAAGGAATTATCTGAACCCATCAAAGAGAACAACAAGGTCACCTTTAAAGTTGAAAAAGGCCCGAAAGGTCTTAATGCTTACGAAGTGAAAGTGGTGCGATAATTATGTCTTTATTTGCCAACCTTTTTTCTCTGGTTATCTTATGAACTGAGTTTCCTCTTTTTTTCAAAATTGTGATTGGACCGGGAATTCTGATGTTGGCTTTCCGGTTTCTTTATATTTTCTGATGATAATGCCATGAATGATTTCATAACCCGAACATGATAAATTCCCTGAGGTGAAGGTTATCATACCACCGCGGGGATAGGAGGCTATCATCGTTTCAGTGAAACTCCCGTGTTTAGCATGATATCACCGGATGATATCCCGAAATATGGCTAATCCGGTTTACAACAAAATATTTGCCCCCCCACGAACGTTCCGGAGTAAAGTTACCCATATCCGGAATTTGCACCATCACTTTCAGGTTTATAACCTTCAGGATACAAGCCGGGCACATAGCCCATACAGGCCTTATACTATGGGAGAAGGTAATAAGGCAGAACGACCGTTACACCCAAACCAATCTCACCATATCAAGCCCTGTTCAACCGGGTCTGAAACAGGTTGTATTGAGTCCAACCTCCAGGATGCATTTGTTTTTAATCAACAGCATAGGCTAACAGGCAGTTGAAACCGGCATACCCTGCCAGGTGAAACCGTTATGTCCGCTTATACTGATTTTCAATACTCCGGCGTTCAGACTATAAAGCAGGTCACGTTTTTTGAAGGAATGCGGATAAAGAGGTATGGCTTATAACCAAAAGCAAAAATGGGCCGATCCGGATATGATTCCTCATACATCCTGTTTTACGGATAAACAGGTCGTCATCTGACGTTTTGCTGGATTCTTCCGTCTTCTTCCTGTTTACAGAAGACCCGGGAGCCTGTTCCGGTGAAACCGGATTACAGCCAAATTCACGCATTACAGCATTTTTCGTAAAATTTTCCGGCCCAGTGTTTTTTGATCAGAAATTTTATTCTCTGGTTATTGAAATAAAAATATTATCTCATATATTTGTTTTCATAAATTGTTCATTGATATACCAATAAATACAGTCTGTTTAATTACTATCAGCTATTGCAGGCATTTAATTGTGAACCGGTTGCAGAACAATAACCATCCTCCTTATTCATATATCTGCCTTTAACTTTCAGCAACAATAGACCGGTGCCCGGCAAATTTTGAATTCTATTGTTGCCACCCAGTCCCGCATGGGTTCTTAAGTGGGGGAAGTATCCGAAAAGCCTCAGGAGTAGGAAAAATAAAAAATTAGAATTATGAAAAAAGCATTGGCAATTGCAGTATTTATGGTGCTTGCATTTCAGATGATTGTTCCTGCGCAGGTCAGCAGGGAAGATATTTACAGGAAAAAGATCAAATCCTACACAAGAATGAGGAACACCGGGGTGGTTCTGACAATAACGGGTGCGGTGTTCACCGTTGCCGGTGTGGGACTGATGGTTGATGGAATGAACAAAGATCTGGACAGTTATGATTCTTACGATCCCTATGAAACCTCTGATGAGGCGCTTACTGAAATGACTGTGGGATTGCTGGCGTTTTATGCCGGTCTTTTTATGGATACAGGAGGCATCGTGCTATGGTCAATCGGGGGTTCAAAGAAAAGGAGTTATACCCGAAAGCTGAATGCCATTTCACTGAACCTGAATCCTGATCCGAGGCAAACCCTGTCCTTGTCTGTCCGTTTTTAGGGCTGTTATAGCTGATTTCCAGGACTGCTCTTGATTAACGGGGCTTTGTTTATTCACACCAGGCCCGCGGAGGGTATGTTATGAACTGTTTTTTGGTGGATACCGGCATTCAGAATGAATGCTGCAATCAAGTTATGAGTATATTTAAGCAATTGAATATCATGGTAATATATATCTTTTCAACAATCCATTGTAACAACAGTCCTTCCCCTGCACGGTGGTGGTTGATAATTTGAAGGTAAAATACATAAGGATACGTATTCACTTTGACACATATTGAACTACCTTTGTACCTGAAGTCATTACCCAATCAATTAATTTAGTCTGGAAGTGCCGGTTTTGTTCAGGTACAGACGGTTCCTGCTAAACAATTTCGGGCGTTCTGATGTTAACCTTCAGAAAAACAGATTAAAAACATTGTTAAACCAAAAAGCACACAACATGAAAAAAGTCGTAATTACTCTTTTTGCTGCCATTCTGGCAATCAATCTTTCCGCGCAGGAGTTCACGGATGGTGATTTAGTTATTAATGCCGGTGCCGGCTTCGGATGGTACAGTTATGGTTATGGTGCAACCTCTTTCCCTGCTATCAGTGTTAGTATGGAAAAAGGAATTAAAGAGTTTGATTTTGGTACATTGGCAGTTGGAGGTATTGTTGGATTTAAACATGCTTCGTATGGATGGCAAACTGGTTATGATTTTTCCTGGACAGATTATATTGTTGCTGCCCGTGGGGCACTTCATATCGATTTACTTGACGTTGAAAACCTGGACACATACGGTGGTGTTGCACTCGGATTAAGATTCGAGTCTTACAAACACTATGACCTGGTTGGGATTTATCCAAACTACGAATACGATAAAGTAACAACTTCCACTGCACATCCTCTGTTTGCTGTTTATGCCGGTGGCCGCTATTATTTCGCTGATAAGTTTGCCGGTTTTGCTGAATTGGGCTATGGCCTTGGATATTTTACTATTGGATTGAGCTATAAATTGAATTAATATTTTTGCTTTTATTAGTGAAGAGGTTGTTACATAGTAGCAACCTCTTCTGTTTATATACAGGAATCAGATTAACCAAAGAGTTACTATCTTAGTGTTTTCAAACTGCTTGGAATGAGAGTTTCCGGAAAAGATTATCTGACAGTGAAATTTGAAGGTGAATCGGTTTATCTGATTGATCAGAACCTGTTGCCATTCTCCTTTTCAATCAGGGAATGTAAAACCTGGGAGGATACATGCGCTGCCATCAGGAATATGACGGTCAGGGGTGCCGGAGCGATAGGGGCA
Source organism: Bacteroidota bacterium (assembly GCA_043806115.1). Taxonomy (GTDB): domain Bacteria; phylum Bacteroidota; class Bacteroidia; order Bacteroidales; family Lentimicrobiaceae; genus Lentimicrobium. The sequence goes on along the minus strand of JAZDHI010000085.1, from coordinate 105,015 downwards.
GCCGCGGGTTTTGCCATGGCCCAGGCTTTTATTGCCAGCGAAGATCCTGAAATGGCGGCCGAGAGGATCAAAGCCACAAGGCCTACTGCACATGATCTCTTTTTTGCGGTTGACAAAGTATATCGCGCAGGAATGTTTTCAGTTCAGTCCGCAGTGGATGAGGCTCATAAACTTGCACTGGACAACATCAATGCGGCGAGGAATATTGGAAAATACGGAGAAGCACTGATTGCTGATGGTGCAAAGATACTTACGCATTGCAATGCCGGCTGGCTGGGGTTTGTGGATTATGGCAGCGCCCTTGCACCTGTTTATATAGCCCACCGCAACGGGAAATCGCTTTTTGTTTATGTCGATGAAACCCGGCCCCGAAGCCAGGGAGCTAGGCTTACCGCATGGGAATTGGCCAATGAAGGGATTGAACACAGCATTGTTCCGGATAATGCAGGGGCTTACCTGATGTCGGAAGGTATGGTCAATCTGGTGATTGTCGGTGCCGACCGAATCGCTGCCAACGGAGACGTTGCCAATAAAATAGGAACATTTGAGAAGGCCATTGTTGCCAGACAATTCGGCATCCCGTTTTTCGTGGCAGCTCCGCTTTCGACCTTCGATCTTTCAACCCCGGCAGGAGAAGGCATTGATATTGAGGAACGCAGTGCCGACGAAGTGAATTATCAAACCGGCCCTGACCGGGAAGGAAGGATTCACACCATCAGGGTGACCAATCCCGGCTCGGATGCCTTTAACCCGGCCTTTGATGTTACACCGGCTGAGTTTATTACCGGGATAATTACTGAGAAGGGAATTATAAAGCCTGATAATAGTGCGATTGCAACGCTGTTAAGGTAATTATGAATGACGCCCTTCGACTGGTCTCGGCTGGTCTCGACTTCGCTCGACCTCCGCCGCTCGACCACCAGCGCTCAGGGTAAAAATGACGATTGTATATTTACGGTTTACGGTTTACGGTTTACGGTTTACGGTTTACGGTTTACGGTTTACGGTTTACGGTTTACGGTTTACGGTTTACGATTTACGGTTTACGGTTTACGGTTTACGATTTACGGTTTATGGTTTACGGTTTACGATTTACGGTTTACATTTTACGAATAAAGAATGACGAATCTTTGAGCCCACCTTCACTTTCGTTACGTCGGGTAAACTTTAAACTTTGAGCTTTAGACTTTTTACTTTATACTTGCTTATGGAACCCACCTGCACCTGGCCGGGCAATGACCCGCTGATGATTGAATACCACGACAAAGAATGGGGCATTCCTGTTCACGACGACCGCAAACTATTTGAATTCCTTGTTCTCGATGCCTTTCAGGCAGGGCTGAGCTGGAAAACCATCCTGCATCGCCGCGAGGGATTCCGCAAGGCTTTCGATAATTTTGATGCGGTTAAAATTGCTGCATATACGGAGGAGGACTATAACCGTCTGCTGAATGATGCCGGTATCATCCGCAACCGCGCCAAGATCAGGGGAACCATCAAAAATGCTCAATTGTTTCTTGGTATTCAGAAGGAATTCGGAAGTTTTGATGCCTGGATCTGGCAGTTTACCGGAGGAAAAACCATCGTGAACCATTGGACAGGTCTGCAACAGATCCCTGCCACCAGTCCCGAATCCGATGCCATGGCCAAAGACATGAAAAAACGGGGTTTTACCTTCTGCGGAAGCACCATCTGCTATGCCTTTATGCAGGCCGCCGGAATGGTGGACGATCACCTTGAGGGGTGCTTTCGTAAGGGTGCCTTGTCCTGAAACGGGTTTAGAGATTTTGCAATGAATATAAGGATTATGAAATTATAGGAAAATCAATTTTGAAACCAGGTATTAGACATTAGAAATTAGAAACCTGTCAGCCATCAGGCTGGTTAGAAATCCAACCCCTTCCCACCATCCCCACTGCCTGTCGCACTGTGCAGGATAAACCCTTACCTTTGCCCCATGCAAGCAGCTGAAAAACGCCCACTTACCGACTGGCTTCCGGTTTCGCGCGAAGAACTCGACAAACGTGGATGGGATGAAGTGGATGTGATCATCGTTTCGGGCGATGCCTATGTGGATCACCCTTCGTTTGGCCATGCCGTGATGGGCCGTTTGATCGAAAGGGAAGGATTCAGGGTGGCGATTCTGCCACAACCCAACTGGCGCGACGATCTGCGCGACTTCAAAAAGCTGGGAAAGCCGCGTCTTTTCTTTGGCGTAACCGCCGGCTGCATGGACTCCATGGTTAATCATTATACGGCAAACCGCCGTTTGCGGTCAGACGATGCCTATACACCCGGGGGTGTTTCAGGCTTCAGACCGGATTATGCCACCGTTGTTTACACGGGCATCCTGAAAAAGATTTATCCGGAGGTACCGGTTATCCTTGGCGGGATCGAAGCCTCCATGCGTCGCCTGACCCACTACGATTACTGGAGCGATGAACTGAAGCCCGATATTCTCACCTGGAGCGGTGCCGATATGCTGGTTTTCGGGATGGGGGAGAAGGGAATCATTGCCTTGCTCCGGCGATTGTCGGCAGGTGAAAGAATAGATCAGATCCGGGATGTGGAGCAGACAGCATACACAATGCCAGCGGGTGAAAAGCTGGTCGAAATTCCCGGGGCTGAAACCCTGTACCTGCCATCGCACGAACAGTGCAGGGCTGATAAAACGGTCTTTTCGAAACATTTCCGGATGTTCGAAGAGGAGTCGAACCGCTGGCAGGGCGCACGATTGGTTGAGGCCAGCGGAGACCGGCTGGTTGTGGTGAATCCACCCAACCCGCCCATGAAGGAGGAGGAAATTGATTCAGCTTTTGATCTCCCCTATACCCGCCAGCCCCATCCAAGATACTTAAAACGCGGACAAATTCCGGCTTTTGAGATGATCCGTAACTCCATCAATCTTCACCGGGGTTGTTTCGGTGGCTGTGCCTTTTGCGCCATTTCGGCCCATCAGGGGAAGTTTGTGGTAAGCCGGTCGGAAGATTCGATTATGAAGGAACTGAAGCAGGTGGCCTCAGATCCGGATTTCAAAGGCCACATCACCGATATGGGAGGACCTTCGGCCAATATGTACCGGATGCAGGGGATCGATACCGATAAGTGCAGGAAATGCAAACGGGCTTCCTGCATTTTCCCGGCCATCTGCCGGAACCTGAATACCGATCACCGCCCGATGACTGCCCTGTACAGGAAGGCAATGCTGGTGCAGGGGGTGAAGCGCATCACCATCGGCAGCGGAATCCGTTACGATATGCTGGTCGGCAGGACCCCGGCGGAAAGCAAAGCCAACGGGCTGGACGAATACCTTCATCAGGTGATAACGAAACATGTCTCAGGCAGGCTGAAGGTTGCCCCGGAGCACAGTTCACAGCATGTGCTTCAGATAATGCGGAAGCCTCACTACCGGACATTTGCTGAATTTCAGAAGAGATTTGATGAGATCAACCGGCAAAACGGATTGAAACAACAATTGATTCCCTACTTTATCTCGAGCCATCCGGGAAGCCGCCCTGAGGACATGGCCGAACTGGCCTGTGAAACCATGAAACAGGGATTCCGCCTTGAACAGGTTCAGGATTTTACCCCTACACCCATGACCCTTGCTACGGCCATTTATTATACCGGCCTCGATCCTTATACCATGAAACCTGTTTTTGTAGCAAAGACAAAAGAGGAAAAGGTTAACCAGCAGCGGTTTTTCTTTTGGTACAAGCCTGAAAACAAACGATGGCTCAATGAATCACTTCGGAAGATGGGACGTGCAGACCTGATCGCTCAGTTCAGCCGCAGAGGTCAGGGCTGAGGTACGATAAGTACCGGGCAGGGGCTGTTTCTCAACACTCCGTTACTCACACTGCCAATAAATGTACGGTAAAGAAATCCGTGACTCTGCGATCCGATGACTATCAGATCGGCACCGAAACTTTCAGCCTCATCAAGAATGGAGTTGATTACCGGACCATGTATTAATGCAGACTTAGCCTTAATACCCTGTTCCAGAAGGTAATGGACCATCGCTTTCAGGTCATGGTCCTCCCTGATCATCTCATCCAGCTGCGGATGATCGGCCAATGACTCAATTGCATTTATTTCCGTCGGAATCGAAACAGGCTGGGCAATGTGTAAAATGTAAACTTCACTTTGAAAGACTTTTGCCAGTTGGCCTGCTTTTTCAATAACCTCGGTCGATAAATCAGAAAAATCAACGGGTACAAGTATTTTTTTCATTTCAGAAAAATTTACATAATCACAAAGATACAATATAAAATTGGTTAAATCAAGAGGTGGATGTTGGAACAGGGAACAGTGCACAAAGCGTTATGTGTTTTGATTTTATGCGTTCGGATTTGATTTCCGGATGTCAAGGGTACTCTGTGCCTCGCTGACCGGAACTTTTTAACACTTATCAGCAAGGGAAAGTGAGCTTTTTAACGGGTGTTTTCATCCTGGTACGCCCTGTTATTCAGCAAAATAAAAAAATCAGGATTCCGGAATACCAGTAGGATGTGTTAAGCTGAAACCACCGGTGCTATGGCCGCACCGGCCAGGTGGAAAGGATTAACGCCGGTTTTATATTCTCCCCATAAGAATTATCTGAGTGGATCTGAGCCCCGAACTACTCCCCGGCAGATTTTGATTATTCGAGGACCAGCTTTTGATTGTGCTGACGCTCGCCATCACTGAGGCGCAGCATGTAGACCCCTTTTTGCAGAAAGCTGAGATCGATGTTAAAATTGGAAAAAGATCCCGGGTATGACCGGGCGTATACTTTTTGTCCGGACATTGTGAATACCTGAAGCTCAATGTTTGCCTGGCTTTTCCAGGTCGTAATATTAATTACCCCGGTTGCCGGGTTCGGATTGACAGAAACCTCCGGGTCGGTAAGGTTATTCATTCCGACGGTTTTGCATGCGATGGGAAAGACGGTCATGGTAGTCTGTAGGTTTTCTCCCCATGAAACAACATCGTTGAAAGCATGCCATTCATCATCCGACCAAAGGTCCCATGCAGTACCATTGTAACCTGCAACATGACTGCGACACCACAAAGCAAGCGTATCACCCGGGTCTGTGGGCAGGATAACCCCTGCATAAAAAGGTCCGGTAACTGTACAGGGCTCATTGAAGGTTACCGTGGTAAAATGCTGACCATTTACATCCGCAACGATGGAAGAGAGCGGTTTGGTGGCGGTAGCAATGATGGCACCCGGCTTCCCGTTTGTCCCCTGGTTGTTCCAGATGGCGAAAGTAACCTGTGGATTACTGCTGTTTTTTGCTACGGCAAAATCAGCAATCAGGCCTGAAATGGTTGTTCCGGCCTCAAAACTGCCGAAATACTCTGCCTTGGCTTTATCATTAAAATTGTTGTTTCCTGTCACATAACCGGTATCGGGCGCAAGTAAAATGTAGTATAAAATCTCGCCCGGTAACGGGTATCGTAAAGTGTCGCACTCAATAGCCATGGTGGCAGCAGGCCGGTTATCAGAGGCCGGATATGTCCTGGTATTATCAGATACAGTAAACGAACCTCTTTCATAGGTTTGCCCTTTTATAAAGGACAAAGAAACCAAAAGTGCAATTGAGACGGTAATAAGCTTTTTCATTTTAATGAACCGGGAGAGAAATATTGATGTTTTAAACTGTTTCAACAACGTAGATGATCATTTCAGGTTTTATGTTAATTTTACCAGCGAGCACCAAAGGGATTATTAATAATTTCCTAATCCCAAAACTAAATTTCTATGAAACCATCCCATGCAAGCCCTGAAAACCGGGACAGATTCTGTTCGCTTACAAACCGCGAAAGTACACCAATTATCGTGCCTGTGCGCATGATGATGCTGACTTTTTTCACAATCCTGCTTTTTGCCATTCCTCTCAGCCTCAGTGCACAGAAAAAGAAATCAGCTGCGGAGATGGACACCATTCAGTCGGCCGACTTCAATGGATTGAAATTCAGGTCTATAGGACCCGCTTATTGTTCAGGCAGGATTGCTGATTTTGCCGTGAATCCAAAAAACAATGCCGAGTATTTTGTAGCCGTAGCTTCCGGGCACATCTGGAAAACCCGGAATGCCGGAACCACCTGGGAGCCGGTTTTTGACAATTACGGATCCTATTCCATCGGATGCCTGGCGATGGATCCTGAAAACCCGAATGTGGTGTGGGCAGGTACCGGCGAAAACAATCACCAGCGGGCTCTTGGATACGGTGACGGTGTCTATAGAACAACCGACGGTGGTAAAAGCTGGAAAAATATGGGGCTGAAGGAATCGCGGCAGATTGGCATGATCGCCATTGACCCCCGCAACACCAATGTGGTTTATGTTGCTGCAGAGGGATCGGCCTGGGGGCCAGGTACGGAGCGCGGTTTATATAAAACCACCGATGGCGGGAAAACATGGAATAAGGTGCTGAACATCAGCGAAAACACCGGGGTGAACAATGTGATCATGGATCCCCGGAATCCGGATGTTTTGTATGCAACCTCCGAACAGCGCCGCCGGCATGATTTTACCAAGATTGGCGGAGGGCCGGAGTCAGGCATCTGGAAATCGACCGATGCCGGGGCCAACTGGGAAAAACTATCGTCCGGTTTACCCTCCGGAGATGTAGGAGGAACAGGTATTGCCATTTCACCGGTGAATCCGGACATCGTTTACGCTATTATTGAAGCAGCGGGTGAATCGGGCGGATTCTACCGGACCACCGACCGCGGGGCATCCTGGTCGAAAATGAGCGGACACACCGCGCAGGGACAATACTACAATGAAATTTATTGCGATCCAAAAGATCAGGATAAGGTTTATTCGGTGGAAACCTTCTCACAATATACCGAAGATGCAGGTAAAACCTGGAATAACATCAGCACGAAGAACCGCCACGTGGACGATCATGCGATGTGGATTGATCCGGCCAACACCAGCCATTATCTGATCGGCGGGGATGGCGGGATTTATGAAACCTGGGATGGCGGACAGGATTTTCACTTCAAGAACAATCTGCCGGTAACCCAGTTCTACCGGGTGAATGTTGACAACAGCCTGCCGTTTTACTATGTTTACGGGGGGACCCAGGATAACAACAGCATGGGTGGTCCGTCAAGAAACATCAGCGGTCTGGGTGTGGTAAACGACGAATGGTTTGTTACCAACGGAGGAGACGGATTCTGGACGGCCGTTGATCCTACCGATCCCAACATCGTGTATGCAGAAGCCCAATACGGAAACATGGTTAGGTACGACCGCAAAAGCGGCGAAGCCATCGACATCCGGCCCGAGCCGCGCAAAGGGGAAGACACCTATAAGTGGTACTGGGATACCCCGCTTTTTATCAGCAAACATTCACATACCCGTCTTTATACGGCAGCCAGCAAGGTTTTCCGCAGCGACGATCGTGGAAACACCTGGCAGGTAATTTCTGATGATCTGACTACGGGCACCGACCGCAATACCTGGCCTGTAATGGGTAAATACTGGAGCATCGATGCCGTGGCGAAGGATGTTTCTACTTCACTCTGGGGTCTGATCGTATCGCTGGAAGAGTCTCCCGTAAAGGAAAACCTCATCTATGCCGGCACCGACGACGGCCTGATACAGGTGAGTGAGGATGCAAAAACCTGGAACAGGGCCGGGAAATTCCCCGGAGTACCGGAATTTACCTTTGTGGCGGACATTCTGGCTTCACAGTTTGATGAAAATGTTGTTTTCGCCGCCTTTGACAACATCAAGCGGGACGATTTCAAACCCTACCTGCTGAAAAGTTCCGACAAGGGAAAAACCTGGGTCTCCATTGCCTCCAACCTGCCACAGAACGGGACCGTTCACTGTCTTGTACAGGACCACATCAATCCCGACCTGCTGTTCGCAGGAACTGAATTCGGTGTTTTCTTCAGCATTGATGGCGGTGGCCAATGGACAGCCCTGAAGAACGGACTTCCGGCCATTTCGGTCAGAGACCTCGTCATTCAGAAGAGAGAGAACGACCTGGTACTGGCTACCTTCGGACGCGGATTTTACATTCTGGATAATTATACCCCGCTGCGTACGGTCAATAAATCCATTATGGAGAGCCCCGCACATCTGTTCGATATAAAGGATGCGCTGATGTTTGTAGAAACCGGCGGTAAATACGGGCAGGGGTCGTCCTATTACGCCGCAAAGAATCCGGATTTCGGGGCAACATTCACCTGGTGGTTGAAAGAAGTCCCCAAAACCCTTCGTGAAAAACGGCAGGAAGCCGAAAAAGAACTTTTCAAAAAAGGTGAAAAGATACCCCAGCCTGCCGAAGCCGATCTGAAGAAAGAAGAGACCGAAATTGCGCCTTATCTGATATTTACCATTACCGGTGAAACCGGCAATACTATCCGCAGGCTTTACGGCAAGCCATCAAAAGGGTTGAACCGCATCAACTGGGACCTGCGGTACACAGGCACTTCACCGGTAAGCCGGCGCGAAGGCAGGTTCGATCCGTTCAAAGATGGCGGTTCTGGACTTTTTGTAATGCCCGGCAAATACCAGGTAGCCCTCTCGATGGTTGCCGGCGGTGAAACCACGGCGCTTGCCGGACCGGTTCCCTTTAATGTGACAGTGCTGAACAACACGACATTGCCGGCCGAAGACCGTATGGCTCTGGTTGCATTTCAGCAAAAGGTAGCCGGGTTGATCGGAAAGGTTCAGGGAACCGAAAATTTTGCTGAAGAACTCCGTGAAAGGCTGACCACCATGATGCAGGCTGTCCACCAGACGCCGGGCACCTCACCGGAACTTCAGGGTAAGATTTCCGGGCTTTTAACAAAGGTTGAGGATATTCTTTATGCTTTCAACGGTAAAACACCCAGGGCAAGCCGCGAGGAGAATCCGCCGGCTCAGGTATCCATCAACGAACGCCTGGGCAATCTGATCTATGCTTTTTACAGTTCAACCTCGGCGCCGACTTCGACACACCAACGCAGCTACGAAATTCTGCGCGATGAGTTTCCGCCCCTGCACGCCCTGTTAAAACAGATCAGCGAAGCTGACCTTCCGGCCATCGAGGACGAAATGGAGAAGGCCGGGGTTCCCTCTACACCGGGAAGGCTGCCCGATTGGGAGTAAGGAGTGAAGCTTAAAGCTCAAAGTTTACCCGCCTTTGGCGGGCTCAAAGTCTAAAGTAAAAAGGTAAAGACAGAACATCAAAGGTGGTTTTGTCCCGGCAAGGGTCGGGGCAGGGCCACCTTTGCTTATTTTGTGGTTTTTTAAATGGAAGGCAGGAGATAGAAGCTAAAAGCTTAAAGTAAAAAGTCTGGTCGCCACCTTTCGCTCCATCACTCCCGGGTACCGGGTTATTGTTATCCCGGTTCCGCAACTTAGCATAGTGATCTCTGCTCTAAAACAAGGTACGGTGGTGCCGGCTCCACAACAAGGTATGCTGTTCCCGGCTCCGCAATAAGGTATGCTGGTCTCGACTCCGCACCTGGGTATGCTGGTCTCGACTCCGCACCTGGGTAAGGTGGTCTCGACTCCGCACCTGGGTAAGGTGGTCTCGACTCCGCGCGACCACCATTACAATTCTGACCAGCATTTCCGCCCGGTGGTCGAGCGAAGTCGAGACCATCCGGGACCACCCCCAGATGCTGGAACATACTTAAATCTCAAAGTTCCAGACCTGCCTGTCCGCCCAAAGCGGGTAAATCGGCAAACAGGTAAAAAGTTGAAGACAGGGAATTAAAGGTGGTTTTGTCCCGGCAAGGATCGGGGCAGGGCCACCTTTGTTTATTTGCGGTTTTTGAATGGCAGGCGGGTGATGAAAGGTCCAGGTTTAAAGTAAAAAGTCTAAAGTTAAAAGTAAAAAGCCTGCCTGCCGCAGGCAGGTAAAAAGTCTAAAGCTTACTCTGAGGTTGGCGCTCATCCACTCCCTCCCGCCTTTGGCGTGGGTGGGGCAGGTTTGGATGAGGGCCTCCGGGGTTGGTCATGGCTGGTCATGGGTGGTCGAGACCATCCGGGGCCCTGTGTTGGAGTACAGATTCTGTCCTTGCACTTTCGCTTAAATATCTTTCACTTTGGTTCGGGCCCCGCAACAAGGCACGGTGGTGCCGGCTCCGCAACAAGGTATGCTGTTCCCGGCTCCGCTCGACCACCATTACAATTCTGACCAGCAATTACCGCCCGGTGGTCGAGCGGAGTCGAGACCATACGGGACCACCCCCAGATGCTGGAACATACTTAAAGCTCAAAGTTCCAGGCCTGCCTTCCCGCCGAAGGCAGATAAACCGGCAGACAGGTAAAACCAGGGTTGACGCTCATCTTCAGATGTGCGCCTCCGGAGGGCCGGTTCAGAAGAATTCCTAAAGTTTGGGCTGAAAATGTCGGATTTGCTTTTTCCTTTGTAACTTTGGTTATCAAAAACACTTAAAATGAAAACAATTACACACCTATTCGCGAAATTTTCATCCGCTGTGGTAAGGAAAAGCCTGCCGGTTTTTTTGATGCTGGCGTGTTTGCCCGGATTTACACAAACCCTGACTGCTGATTTTGTGGCGGCAGGTTACACTTTAACGGACCTAGGAAGCATTGAACAACTGCCCTCACAGTATGGAGGCCTGACAATCAGACCTGATCAGCCGAATACGCTTTATATTGGCGGAAGTGCCAACAACAGTGGCGGTGGTCTTTATACGGTCGGATTGATCAGGGATCCGGAAACGAAACGTATAACTGGTTTTAATGGTGCAGCGGTATTATTTGTAGCCGCGCCCAACAACGACGGAGGCATTCTGTTTGATCAGAACGGAACGCTGCTGTTCACCAGATACAGCATGAATGAGCTCGGCCAGGTGCTTCCGGATAATACCTACGTCAGCATTTCGCTGACTGAATTCGGTGTGACGCCTTCGGTGGGTGCACTGGCTTTTGTGCCTGCAGGATACCCCGGATCAGGCGGCCTGGTTTTCTCATCTTACAATGAATCGATTATGTATAATGTTCCCTATACCATAGAGGCCAGCGGGCAATATCTTTTATCAAACCAGATTGCCGAGGTCTCTGTCTTTGGCGTGGCTTCGGGTCCTGAGGGGATTGCTTATATTCCGCCCGGCTCAGCAGCATTCCCCACTCTTTCTATGGTCATCTCCTCTTATGCCAACGGAACCGTAGTTGTTTTTGAAGTGGGGGATAACGGCCTGCCCGTTCCTTCCACCGCAAGAGATATGGTTACCGGGCTTACCGGGGCTGAAGGTGCACTGATAGACCCTCTGACCGGCGATTTCCTCTTTTCCACCTTCGGAGGCGGAAGTAAGGTTATCCGGATCTCCGGCTTTGAAAAACCCTCATCTGTATTTGACAGACCTGCGGAAAATCAGGCCGGGTTCAGCATATTCCCCAATCCCACTGATGGATATGTTAAACTGGATTTTGTAAAACCCGTTTTCGGGGGAATGATTTCTGTTTTCAACATTCACGGGGCTAAAGTGGCAGAACTGGTGTTAAGCAATGAAAGTCACTATGAATTCGACTTGTCATCGCTTCCCGCCGGGATGTATTTTGTCAGGGCTGAAAACGGAAACTCCACTGGTTACCAGAGACTTATACTTAAGTAATTCAGCTACCATCGGAGGCTTCAGTTCTATAACCAGTAATGAAGCGTTCCGGTTAGGAAATCCTGTCATTCTATGCCAGCGCCTGAGGGCTTCAGCAAGTTGTTCCCGGTTGGTGTCAGCAGGTCCCGACTCCCCGCTTACACTTCGTTTCTGCGGGGCAAGTTGCCCGACCGCCTAACCTGGCACTTGTCCCCTGACGAGTGCCACCCAAGCCTGATATATCACGTCCCAAAAGGGACTTCAATCAGAAGGGGTGTGTGTTATTTCTACCAATATTAAGTCCCTCCGGGACTATCCCGTCAGGGATAAAAATAGGTAGCAGACAGGAAGATTAATGTCATTGGAAGTCCTGTAAGGGACGAAATATATCAGTGTGTTGACGCCCGTTTCCCGACGGGTGCCATAGTGATTATTGTAAACCTAAGTTGGCTAATCCCACTTCCCGTTGTTGGCGCTTATCCTGCTCCCCCTGCCATTGGCGCGGGTAGGGCAGGTTCAGATGAGTGCCTCCGGGGTTGGTCACGGTTGGTCTTGGGTGGTCGAGCGGCGGTGGTCGAGCGTAGCCGAGACCAGCCACTCCAGACCACCGCTGCCTGCCTGGCTCACACCGGTGCCTCCGGAGCGTGAAATATTCCGTCCCTAACAGGACTCCAATCGATGGGGGGGAGGAGTCCCGGCTGTTCCCGACTCCCCGCCTACACTTCGTTTCTGCGGGGCAAGTTGCCCGACTGCCTAACCTGGCACTTGTCCCCTGACGAGTGCCACCCTAGCCTGATATATCCCGTCCCTGACGGGACTTCAATCAGATGGGGGCGTATTTTTTCTACCAATATTAAGCCCCTCCGGGACTATCCCTTTAGGGATAATATATAGGTAGCAGACAGGAAGATTAATGTCATTGGAAGTCCTGTAAGGGACGATATAGATCCCCGGGTTGGTATTCGTTTCCAAACAGGGGCCTATATAATTGTTGTAAACCCTGATTGAAAATCTCTGGTTAACCGGAAAAAATGAGTACCTTAGCTTGTTACAGACATCAGAAACCCCTGAAATATGAGAACCCTTACCCTTATTTTGTTGTCCCTTTTTGCCTTACAGACCATCAGCCCGGGACAGGAAGCCGGCAAACCCCGTGGGGAGAAAAAAGTCGTGATACAGCTTTTCGATGACGGCACCTGGCAATATGCAGATACCACTTCCCGCGCCGAGATCGTTGAACCGGTCAAAGGGCTGGAAATCCCCAAAACCGGGCCGGACGACCAGGTGATATCCCATACCGCCTATTCATTGCTGTTCAGTGACCAGCACAGACAGGCACATTGGATTGCCTACGAACTCACGAAAGAGGAGACGGCAAAATCGGTTGAAAGGACGGATAAATTCAAACCCGATCCAGACGTAAAGAACGGAACCGCCACCGACAGGGACTATGAAGGTTCCGGTTACGACCGCGGGCATCTGGCACCGGCAGCCGATATGGGCTGGTCGCCGGCCTCCATGGCAGAATCGTTTTATTACAGCAATATGAGTCCGCAGGTACCGGCCTTTAACCGCGGCATCTGGAAAAAACTGGAGGAGTTGGTCAGAAACTGGGCCGGCGATTACGAAGCCATTTATGTTGTAACCGGTCCTGTGCTGAACCCCGGGCTTAACGCCATCGGCCCGGACAAGGTTTCGGTACCCGGTTATTTTTACAAGGTCATTCTCGATTCCCGGGAACAGGGATATAACGGCATAGGATTTATCCTTCCCAATTCCGGTTCATCGATGCCGCTGCAAAGCTTTGCCGTAACCATCGACAGTGTCGAAAAATTCACGGGCATCGATTTCTTCCCGGCCCTGCCCGACAAGCAGGAAAGGCAGATCGAAAAAACCCTGTGTATTGATTGCTGGAACTGGAAATATACGAGGTCTGTCAACCAGAACGATGCGCGCGAAAAATCCGGAGACAGGGCATCAGCGCCAGCACTTTCCCCGTTTGGAAGGTTCTCCCCTCTTCAAAGAGGAAATGTCCGCAGGGCAGAGGGGTACATTCTTTCAACCAACTACGTAAGTTCAGTATCTCAGTAAATAATTATCCGCATCATCCGGGAAAAACCGGAGGAGCTGGTCAGTAAATGGGCTGGTATTATGGGTCCATTTATATTTTATAAGGTACCATACCCGTTTGGAAGGTTCTCCCCTCTTCAGAGGGGAGATGTCCGCAGGACAGAGGGGTACAAATTTCCATTAAACAGTGAGATAGCTTACACTGTTGAAAATTCTGATTTTTAACCAGAACTCCCCAGATGATTTTTTCAGGGTTGTCAGGGCAGGAAAACCTGATGATTTTCCAATAGTTCAGACCTGCCATGTCTTTACAAAGCAGGTAAATTGAAATTACTATCTTTACACGGGAAAGACATAATGCTGCTATTGATTGATGAATTCCAGGCTGTTGAACAGCACTTCTGACCATACTTTTATTTCAACTTATTGAATTGGGCCGATGAAAGCAACCTATCAGATTCAGATTAGTTTACAAAGTTCGAAGCCGAAAATCTGGAGAAGGATATTGATTCCTTCAGATATGAAGTTATCGGATTTTCACAAGGTGATTCAGACATCCATGGGATGGACCAACTCACACCTGCACCAGTTTATCAAAGACGGAAATTATTATCTGTTGAAAATGAAAGATGATATTTTCTGGGACGACATGGATAATGTGGACTACAAAAAGATGAAGGTTTCAGACTTACTGACCTTCGAAAAGGAAAAAATGGTTTATGAGTACGATTTTGGTGATAGCTGGTATCATGACATCGTGCTGGAAAAAATTCATCCATTTCAGAAAGACCAGATACTGCCTGTTTGCATCAAAGGGAAGATGAACTGCCCGCCCGAGGATTGTGGCGGGGTATGGGGGTATTTGCAGATGCTTGAAATTCTATCACAACCCGGTCATGAAGAATACAACAGCTATCTCGAATGGCTCGGCGAAGAATTTGACCCAGAGCATTACAATCAGGAAGAAATCAATGCAATGCTGAGAGAGAAAAATTTCGGGGCTTTCTAAATCATGCCGCTTTACCCGGATATTGTAAAGGCATTGTGATGGTCGTAAAGGTCCGGTGAATGCTGATGCCCGGAAGTCTTATGAAACGCCTGCCTCTGGTTTAGTATATTATTTTTAATCCTGACAGAGCCACGAATACATTGTGTAATGTAATGTATATGAGCATTATATAAACATGATAAATATTCAGGGGATGATTAGGGGAACCCGGGCATGGTTTTTTGCTCAGATGAAATTACATTTTTAACTGGCACAATGATAAAGACGATTCAGATCAATTTTGTTCAGAATCTGAAAATGGATACTTATGACTTATAACTACTTCACCTTACGAAGTAACAATCCAAACAATTGCATTTTGCATAGTGTATGAATGAAAATGATAAACGTAATGTTTGCCAAACCAAACCCATATCTTTGTGTAACATATTAGCGTTATGCAGTTATTGAAAGCTTTTAATTCCTGGTACAAAAATGAGCAGTGAAAGATTACAACGATTACTAAAAGAACCAGAAAATATCCGACTTGAATTTAAGGAGGCTATCGGCGCTTTGCCTGGTAATCTGTTTGAATCTATTTGCGCCATGCTTAATCGCGATGGGGGAGATATTATCCTGGGTGCAAATGATGCGGGTGTTGTATTAGGGGTAGAAGAGTCTGAGGTTTCAACAATGGTTACTAATCTGGTGAATCTCTCCAACAATAAGCAAAAGCTTGACCCGCCTTTTATTCTTTTTCCTCAAACGATCCAAATATCTGGCAAATGGTTGATCCACATACAAGTCCCGGCCAGTTCTCAGGTGCACAATACAGATGGTATTATTTATGACAGGAGTAACGACGGTGATTATAGGGTCAGACAGCCGCATCAGATTGCCGAAATATACAACCGCAAACGAAATCACTATTCCGAAGGAATCATATACCCTGCGCTGCAATTCAAAGATTTTAAACATGGATTATTTGAAAAAGTAAGAAATCTGATCCGCAGCAACAATGCAAATCATCCCTGGCTGGCTTTAAATGACAAGCAATTATTGGAAAAAGCCGGTTTATGGAAACATGATTTTCATTCAGGTCAACAGGGCTACACGCTCGCTGCAGCATTACTGTTTGGGAAAGATGAGGCTATTCAACAGATTGTGCCCCATTTTAAGATAGATGCATTGGTAAGAAGAAAAAATATCCTCCGATACGATGACAGGGAATATATTCAAACAAATTTGATCGAAGCGTACGAGCATTTGATGGCTTTTGTTGCCAAACATCTTCCTGATAAGTTTTATATGGAAGGTGACCAACGGGTTAGTCTTAGGACAAAAATCTTCAGAGAAGTGGTTGCCAATATGATTGTTCACCGTGAATACACCAATGCATATCCATGCTCCTTTATTATATACGCTGATAAGGTAGAAACAGAAAATGCAAATAATCCACATGGGCATGGGCTTATTGATCCGGAGAATTTCGCACCGTTTCCTAAAAATCCGGCCATAGCTAAGTTTTTCATCCAGTTGGGAAGGGTTGATGAACTGGGATCTGGAGTTTTGAATGTAAATAGGCTTATTAAAGAATATTCAGATAAGGGTAGTGTGCAATTTATTGAAGATGTTACCTTTAAAACGAAAATACCAATAGATGCTAAAGCAAATGAGGGAGTAATTGAAGACGATGATTCACTTGGTGCAGAAATTAATACAGTAGCCCATGTTGTTAATAGTTTGATAGATGATGGTGTAATTGATGGTGTAATTGATGGTGTAAATGATGGTGTAAGAAAAGAAGTTATCAGATTAACAATCCTGGTCTTAACGAATGAAGGAGTAAAGGCACTTGATATTGCCACTAAAAGAGGTAAGTCGAAGCCGACTATAGAACGATATTTAAGAATAGCCAGAGAAGTTGAAATAGTTGAATTTAAAGGTGCACCTAAAACAGGAGGATACTATTTAACACGGAAAATGAAAGCAAAATTGACCTGATCAACAACCCAGGTGCAGTGATGCAACAAGTGGCGGTGCTATTGATGGTGCTACTGGCGGTGCTACTGGCGGTGCTACTGGCGGTGCTGATACAGGAATGATGGTTTGCCAGATTTACAGGTTCATTATACAATTCCCGGTGGTCGAGCGGTGGTTGGTGAGCCTGTCTGCCTGGATGCCCAGGCAAACAGGCAGGCTTTTCGTCGAACCAAGTCGAGGCCATCCGGGTACCAGGAACCCGACACAATGCCCTGTGGCCGAGCGGTGGTTGGTGAGCTTTGATTGGTGAGCTTTTTGTCGAACCATGTCGAACCATGTCGAACCAAGCCGAGACCATCCGGGTACCAGGAACCCGACACAATACCCGGTGGTCGAGCGGTGATAGGTGAGCCTGTCTGTCTGGATGCCCAGGTAAACAGGCAGGCTCTTCGTCGAACCAAGCCGAGACCATCAGGGTACCAGGAACCCGACACGATTCCCGGTGGTCGAGCGGAGTCGAGACCAACTTTGCGGGTGCAATTCTGCTAACTGCATAGGAAGTTTAATCAGAAATTCCCAATCCGATAAAATTAACCCTGTATATATTACAAAAATAGCCGGATTATACCCTGTAAATGTTACAAAATCATAACAATTCACGATCAGGATATTTATTTTTCCGGAAATAATCTGGAAAATCTTTCCATGATCAGTTCTTTGTATGCAACCTTAAAATCATCACTCAAAAAGCTGCCATCGATAAAGTCAATCCATTTTACTTTTGCCTTTTCCATTTTACTGAAAATATTTTCCTGCTGCTTTGGGTCGAGTTTCATTGTATGGAAGGCTGCGGTAAAATCGCTACGCCTGAGCTTTTTCTTTTTCCCGTTCAGGGTAAGGGCCATTTCTTCGTCATCTGCCGGATTGACCAGCTTTGTAGCCACCAGATCGTAAGCAGGTGAAAGTATATACCCGATTCCAGGCTGGCTGATCAATGAAAAATTCTTCAGGTGCATGTCGGCATTGCCGGTTAAAAAGGAGAAAAGGACCATTTCAAAGAAATTAACAACATCCAGAACCGGATTGACCGAGAACTTTAAAATGGTCTTTGCCACCTGCTCGCATGAGCCCCGGTACTTATCCTCTGTCAAACGTTCGGTTAGCTGGCACATATCCTCCATGGCAAGTTTTCCCTGTTTGCTGCGGTCAATTCTTCTGGTAATATATGCCGGATTTCCCGACTTCAGGCGAATCAGGCTATGCGGCACCACATTGATCTTCGCGATGCCGGCAAGGTGCATGGTGAGGTCTTCAACTTCCGGTAACTGGGGATAATTAAGTGTCGGGGGTTTTAAGATATAACCTCCCCACAACCCGACAATCGTAAACCGGCCGGGCTCCTGTTTATTTGAACCTTTTGCTATTTCAAGCGACAATTTAGGCTGAACGCCGGTAACAGTTATCTGACTCTTTATTACCTGCATTGCCAGTTCCCCCATTTGCTCTTCACTGTATGGGATTACCGGTGGGATGGACTGTCCAAAGAGTCTTTTGCTGCATGCAGGATGAAAATCAATTTCATCCTTGTTTAATGGCAGGTAACAGGCTAAGCATTTCTTCATGATTCATCCTCCATCATCACAGGATTCACACTGACAGCCCCGATGCAATCCTTGCAACAAGCCAGTAGCAGGCCCATCCTGTCGCGTGGGTTCAGTTTCCAGTTTTTCTCAGCGATCTCCAGCAACCAGCCCTCCGGGATCAGCCCATCGAAAAACGGGAATAAAACCTTACCAATAAAAGGTTCTGCCTGTAAAGGCAATGTAAGACTTACGGGTTCGGGAGTTTTGCTTTTCAGGTAATCGGGATCATATTCGAACCTGTAGCCTTTTTCGTCCTGGGTAAGCCAGCCAGCCGTAATATCCCGGATTTGTATTTCAGCTTTCCTCATCGGTTAAAATTTTACGATTTGCAGGAATGGCACCAACCTCATACCCAAAAAGTTTCAGCACCTGATTCACCTTGTCCAGTCGGAGTGTCTCTTTACCCTGTTCCAGTTCTCTGACGAAACGAAGACCTACACCGGCCTTTTCTGCCAGGACTGGCTGTGTGAGACCGGTAAGCCGTCTTTTTTCTTTTACAAATTCACTTAATTGCATAGTATATACCCTTTCGGGTACAAATATAGTATATTATTGGCAGAATACACCCTTTCGGGTATATTTTATGCAATGCGCATTGAAAATATACCCTAAAGGGTATAAATTGAGCTTAAGCGATTGCAATTATACCCCAATGGATATAGTTTCATAGATATGGCTTAACCCAAATTTGGGTTAAATGATTATTAGTGGGCCATATTCCATCACTTTCCAGAAACTATATTTGTTTAGCTTTTCATCCTTAGCCATCCTCTTCACCCAATATTTTACCCCAGAGCCATTCTTGATTTTCTTGTACCTTTTGCTTGAATAAAAGGTACCCAAAATTCAAGGCTTCCTAAAAATGGCTAAAAACTGGCGAGCGATTTTGGCTGGAAGAAATGAGCCTGCCTGCCGGCAAGGCAGGGTTGAACCGTTCTTCCCTCTACTCAAAACCGTTGTACACTAATTTTCAGAGCTCTGCTATGTCTAGTAGGTTGCATTTCTTCTTTTTTTTTCGCTGCCAGTTTTCTTAACGCCATTTTTAGAAGGCCGATCCTTTGTATATAAGTGTGAAGAATGGAACATGTATTACATTGAAATGTAAGCACTTAAAATTTTTTATATTCTTAACTACTTTTCATTGAAGTAGCAAATTAATCTGCGAAACTTCAGTAAATTAGGCCAATCATAAGTGTTGCATCCACAATGTTCAAAACAATTCTTGATTTACGTTATTATTCAAAATCCAACGCATTTGGATTTACCTCTGAGGTAATTCAGGACCTCATCATGAATAACATCGCAATTTCTGAAATTACCGTTTTTCAAGTTCAAGACGCTGAAACTTATGATTTGATACCTTCTGATCATTTACTTGAAAATGCAACTTCAATTTTGGGCATTGTTCGTGAAGAGGACAATAACCTTTACCGGGGTTATGCCATCGATCTTAAAAACGGGATCAAAATTAAAACAGACCTGAACGTAACCTATGTCAACGCTTCCAGCCGCGAACTTCTGTTTGAATATTGTGCTTTTATCTTTATCCACTGCGGGCAGAACCTGGAAGAGTGTCTTAACCTGATTACAAAGAATCCCGATCAGGAAATATCCCTGACCGGAATTATTGAAACAGAGGATACGGCGTGTCCGGTTTGAAGTAAAAAGTAAAAAGTCTAAAGCTTGTCCGCCGATTTCCGGGCGGATAAAAACCTGCCCGCCGGTTTACCCGCCGAAGGAGGGCAGGCGGGGTAAAAAGTAAAAGGTATGGTGGTTTGCAAATAGAAAGCTGTGAATCCTTTCCATTGCTGAAATATGGGGTTGGTGTCCCCTGCATTACTTAGCGCAAAACCAAAATCCCTGGCTGATTGATGCCTTAAATACCGCCATTTGCAATTTCATTGCAAACCATACTTTTCAGTTATCTGTTTTTTTTGTAGGTTTGATCGCTTAATGCTTCTTTTATTTTACTGCATCCGCTTGCATTACTTGATAAAAATACCATTACCTGTCTTGTTGAATCCCGGTAATTGAGGAATCACGTTCCTGTATTTGCAATTTGAGGGTATGGCAAGCCGATCAATACTGGTATTCTGCTTGTTTAGTCAGGTTTTTTTCAGGACTACAGAATGGATAACATAGCATTTTTCGATTTTGAGATTGATCCCCGGCACGGAAGTATCCTTGACATCGGATGTGTGAGGGAGGAAGGTGGGATTTTTCATAAAAATTCAGTTCCTGATTTCATTGGTTTCATCAGAAATTCAGATTTTATCGCAGGCCACAATATCTTTGGCCACGACCTGAAATACATTGACAGCGCATTCGCTGACGCCGGGTTCAGGCCCAGAGGTTATATCGATACCTTGCTCTTCTCACCCCTGATGTTCCCTTCCAGGCCTTACCATGCCCTGGTTAAAGATGATAAACTTCAATCGGATAGCCTCAACAATCCCGTAAACGATTCGAAGAATGCCCGGGAGTTGTTTTTTGATGAAGTCGCAGCATTCTCCGGCTCCGATAGTCTTCTGAAGCAGATATACTACCTGCTTCTGCGCAGCCATAAGCACTACAGCTCCTTTTTTGATTTCGTGGGTTACCGGTCCGGAGAGGGAAACCCTGAACAGCTTATCCTGAAACGGTTCGACGGCAGATTATGCAGCAACGCTGACCTTGCAGGCATGTTGACCAGGCATCCGGTGGAGCTTGCCTACTGCCTGGCCCTGATCAATGCTGATAACCGTTACTCGATTACACCTCCCTGGGTATTGCGCAACTTTCCGGGTGTAGAGCGCCTGATGCGCCAGTTGCGCAGCAAACCCTGTGTTACCGGATGCCATTACTGCAACACCTTTCTGGATGTGCGCCTGGGGTTGAAACGCTTTTTCGGATACGACTCCTTCCGTTTGTTTGGCGGACAGCCGCTTCAGGAAAGGGCAGCCAAAGCAGCCGTTGACAACAAATCCCTGCTGGCCGTTTTTCCTACAGGAGGCGGAAAATCCATCACCTTCCAGCTGCCTGCCCTGATGAACGGCGAAGGCTCCCGCGGACTCACCGTGGTGATCTCTCCACTGCAATCGCTCATGAAAGATCAGGTGGATAACCTCGAAAGCTCGGGTATCACCGAAGCCGTAACCATCAACGGCCTGCTCGACCCGATTGAAAGGGCCAAATCGTTTGAGCGGGTCGAGGACGGTTCGGCATCCATCCTGTATATATCGCCTGAATCGCTGCGGTCACGGTCGATAGAACACCTGCTGCTTGGCCGAAAAATCGTGCGTTTTGTGATCGATGAAGCCCATTGCTTTTCTTCCTGGGGGCAGGATTTCAGGGTTGACTACCTCTACATCGCAGATTTTATACGGTCGGTATCAAGACAGAAGAACCTGGATGAGCCCATTCCGGTCTCCTGTTTCACGGCCACCGCCAAACAGATGGTCATAGAGGATATTCAGGCCTACTTCCGTGACAAGCTCTCCCTTCAGCTTGAGCTGTTTACCTCCAATGTGAGCCGGACCAACCTTCATTACAATGTGTTTGAAAAGGACAACGAAGAGGCCAAATACCAAGAGGTGTGGGCCCTGATCGAGCGAAAAGACTGCCCTGTTATCATCTATGTTTCAAGAACCCGGCGGGCTTATGATCTGGCCCGACGCCTGAGCCAGGATGGCCTTGCAGCGCTGCCTTACCATGGCAGGATGGAAATCAGGGAGAAATCGGCCAATCAGGATGCCTTTATGCAGGGCAGGGTAAAGATCATGGTTGCCACTTCAGCCTTCGGGATGGGGGTCGACAAGAAAGATGTCGGCATGGTGATTCATTACGACATTTCCGACTCCCTCGAAAACTATGTTCAGGAGGCCGGACGGGCCGGGCGTGACGAAAGCATCGTCGCCGATTGTTATGTGCTCTACAACGAAGAAGACCTCAGCAAGCACTTTATCCTGCTGAATCAGACCAAACTATCCATCAGGGAAATCCAGCAGGTGTGGAAGGCCATCAAGGGCATCACAAAATTCAGGACAACGGTTTCCAATTCAGCCCTGGAGATTGCCCGGAAGGCCGGATGGGACGACCGGGTGCGCGAAATAGAGACCCGCGTTACCACTGCCATCGCTGCCCTCGAAGAAGCCGGTTACCTCAGGCGGGGGCAGAATATGCCCCGGGTTTATGCCAACAGCATCCTCGCTAAGACTGTCGAAGAGGCCATACAGAAGATTGACGCATCGCCCCTGTTCAACGAAACACAGCGGGAGGGTGCCAAACGGATCATCCGCAAGCTGATCTCCAGCAAGAGCAGGTCAATGGCTACCGATGAAGCGGCTGAGGCGCGCGTTGACTACATCAGCGACCACCTTGGCATCCCGAAACAGGATGTGCTCTACCTCATCAGCCTGCTCAGGGAAGAGAAAATACTGGCCGATACCAAAGACCTCAGGGCCTACATCCGTAAAAGCGACAACAGGAACCACCCCCTTTCGCTGCTCGATCAGTATGTCCGGCTCGAACGGTTTCTGCTCACACAGGTCAGGGAAGAGGAAAAGGTAGTCAACCTGAAGGAGCTGAACGAACTGGCAGGCCGGCAGGAAGTGCCTGAAGTTACGACCGGCAGGATCAGAACAGTGCTCAATTTCTGGGCAGTTAAAAACTACATCCGCAAGCAGCCTCACGAACATTCGAAAAACCACCTCAGCGTGCAGGGTCTGCACCCCGAAGCCTACCTGAATGATAAAACGGAGCGCAGGCACCTGCTGGCCAGGTTCATCGTTGAATTTCTGCACGACAGGGCTATGGCCGCTACCCAAAAGGCACAGGATCAAAGCGATGAGGTGCTGGTGGAGTTCTCCGAACACGAACTGAAAGACCTCTTTACCAATTCCATCGCCGGTTTCGGCATGAAACCCGACCTCCCCGAGGTGGAAGATGCGCTGTTCTTCCTGTCGAAGATTGATGCCATCAAAATTGAAGGCGGATTTATGGTGGTGTACAATGCCCTGACCATTGAACGGCTCGAAACCGACAACAAAAGGCGCTACAGGCAGGAGGATTATCAGAAGCTGAACGACTTCTACGAGAACAAGGTTCAGCAGATACACATCGTAGGTGAATATGCCCGGAAAATGATCAGCGATTACCAGGATGCCCTGCAGTTTGTGGATGATTATTTCCACCTCAGCTATCCGTCGTTTCTCAACCGCTATTTTAAAGGCAGCCGCCAACAGGAGATCCGGCGCAACATTACCCCGGCAAAATTCAGGCAACTGTTTGGTGAACTGTCGCCCACCCAGCTCAGGATCATCACCGACAATCAATCCGCCATGGTGGTGGTGCCGGCCGGCCCCGGCAGCGGAAAGACCCGGGTGCTGGTGCACAAGCTGGCTTCGCTGCTGCTGATGGAAGATGTAAAGCACGAGCAGCTGCTGATGCTTACCTTCTCACGGGCCGCCGTCACTGAGTTCAGGAAGCGGCTGCTCGCCCTTATCGGGAACGCGGCCCTGTTCATTGAAATCAAAACCTTCCATTCGTTCTGCTTCGACCTGCTGGGAAGGGTCGGTACGCTGGAGAAATCTGACGACATTCTCCGCACAACCATCGCCAGGATAGAAAACAATGAGGTGGAGGTGAGCAGGATCACCACAACGGTGCTGGTGATTGATGAAGCCCAGGACATCAACAAGGATGAGTTTGACCTGATCAGGGCGCTACAGCAGCAGAACGAATCCATGCGCATCGTGGCCGTGGGCGATGACGACCAGAACATCTTTGAATTCAGGGGCTCCAGTTCGGAATACCTGAAACAGTTTACCGCCCAGCCCGGCGCCGTGGTGTATGAACTGGTGGAGAACTACCGCAGCAAACATAACCTCGTTGACTTCACCAACCAGTTTATCCGCCTGCTTCCGGGAAGGCTGAAAACCACCCCCAACATGGCCCGGCAGCAGGACAACGGCAGCCTGTCAGTTCACCACTACTCCGCCCGCGGCTTAATCATGCCCCTGGTGCAGGACATCCTCAGCACCCGCATTCAGGGGACGGCAGGTGTGCTGGTGCAGACCAACGAAGATGCCCTGAAGATTGCCGGACTGCTGACCGCCAGCGGAATGAAGGCCAGGCTGATCGCCTCGAATGATGAATTCAGCCTGAACAACCTGCACGAGATCAGGTATTTTATCAGCAAGCTGGCATCCGATGAGGAGCAGGCCATCATACGGGATGAAACCTGGGAAGGGGCAAAACGGGCCCTCAAAGACAAATTCCGCCGGAGCCGCTTCCTGGCAGAATGTGAATACCTTCTGTTCGACTTTGAAAAGACCAATCCGAAACTCAAATACCGGAGTGATTTTGAAACCTATGTCCGAGAGTCTAAAATGGAGGATTTCTACCGGGCTTCGGGTGACACCATCCTTGTTTCGACCATCCACAAAGCCAAAGGACGCGAGTTTGACCAGGTTTTCCTGATGCTGAAAGAGCTGAACACAGCCTCCGGGGCTTTCCTCAGGCTGGCCTATGTGGCCATGACCCGGGCAAGGCATACCCTCAGGATACACTGCAATCGGGGCTTCCCGGAAAACATTCACACAGAAGGCCAGGAAGAGCATACAGACTCCGCTGATTATCCCGAACCTGAAGAACTGCTGATGCACCTTTCGTTCAGGGATGTGCACCTCAGTTATTTCGTTGATAAGCAGGATCAGATCGGCCGGTTGATGAGCGGTGATCCCCTGCTGGTAAACGAAAAAGGTTTTTTCACCATCCGTGGCGAGCAGGTTGCCCGTTTCTCGCAGTCTTTCCTTGACCGAATCAGCCCCCTGACCGGCAAGTACCGGCTGGAAGATGCCAAAGTATTACAGATCGTGTATTGGCGGAATAGCGACACCGAACGTGAAATCCGCATTGTGCTGCCGGAGGTGTGGATGAGGAGGGTATTGAGAACCGGGAATGCAGAAGAAATTCAGTCACTCACATAAAAAGCTTTTCACCATCTTTTTTCTATGCCGGTCTTTGACCAGTGCCAGCTGGCAACGCAGTTTCCTGTTTTGTGCGGCGCATAAGTTCCAAGGTTGCAACTATTTGATTAACTGTGTAAATGAAAAATATTTTGGGAGCTTTTGGGTGCTGCAAGCTATTTTTGTGGCATGTTCATCAGGTGATATAAAATTCAAAGCGGGACAGAGAGAATCCAAATCATAATCTGAAAGGAAATCTTTTATGGAGATTGTTTACCGTTCAATTTAATGTATTTCGCGTCCTGTCATTAAAGGGATTACCCTTTCCATTTCACATGATTTTCTTTTTTGTAAATCATGTGATGTAAAGTTGCCACGCAATCAGGCAAATTTTCCTCTGCGGTGCTCTGTGTAATAACTCTGCGAACTCCGCGGTAAATTCTTTAACCGCAAAGAGCGCTGAGAAGGCGCAAAGACCGCAAAGTGAACATTGAATTCTTTATGGGTAAACCTGGCTTCGGGTCAGAACCGGCTTCATAAAATGAAGAAATTAAATTGGGTGCTGCAATGCACAGAACAGGAAACAGAGTTCCATGTAAAATTTATAAACGATCACGGCCCGGCTGGTTCCTGAAGGTTTATTCTATAGCCTGTTATTCTGAAAGTATCCGGTACAATTCAAGATTCAGGTAATAGTGATGGCCTTCAATTTCCCTTTTTTCCATCACCTGCATTTCACAAAGCCGGTTGAGATAATCACGGGCTGTATTTTCGGCATAAATACCCGAATCAACAAGGTGCTTTACTTTAGTCAGAGGCTGTGTAAATATGAATTCTATCAGACCTTCAGGATTCCGGAATTTCCGGACATCTTTCTTTACGAATTCCAGCATTGAATCTTTTGTTGAAACGATGTCATTAATTTTATGAAAGGTAATATCCGACGTGCTTTCTATGGCGCTCATCATGAACAATAACCAGTCTTTCCAGTTTCCCCTCTGAGATACGCCCATTAAACCTGAATAATAATCATCTTTATTGTCCAGGATGTACCTGCTCAGAAACAATATGGGCACATCCAGTAATCCTTTCCTGGTCAGATAATGGATGTTGAATACACGTCCAACCCTGCCGTTGCTGTCACGAAACGGGTGGATGGCCTCAAACTGATAATGGGCAATGGCCATTTTTATTAAATAATCTATTCTGTAATGCTCATCATCATTCAGAAATGTGACAAGGTTATTCAGTTTGGTTTTTATTATATCAACACCACTGGGAGGGGTATAAATAACTTTACCGGCATTGGGCCCGGTGCCTCCGTGTTTTATCGTTGTATTCAAAAAATCAGGTCTTATTCCATCACCTGTTTGTTTTATTTCCTGAAATATTTTTATGAAGTAATCCTGGTCAAACTGTCCTGATTTTTGTAAATAGTTGTAACCTGACCAAAGCGCTTCCCGGTATCTTATTACCTCTTTGGATGATTCGGATGTTTCAGCATTCTGACTACTATAAGCTTTGTACAGCTCATCATCGGTGGTGAAAATGTTCTCAATGGCACTGGAAATTTTTGCTTCCTGAAGACTTATTGTATTGATTAAGAGACCCTGATTCGGAATAATGGCGCTCCTTCCGTGAAGCCTTGCTAATGCAGCCTTTGCATCTCCCAGCTTTTCAAGAACATCAACAGTTCTGTTATAACTCTGTTTTTATGGGTAACTCAGGAAGATCATTCCATGGAACGTTTCTATCCGGGTTAATGAAATAGAGCAAATCTGACATTACTTTTTTGTGTTTTTAATGTTTGCGATGTTTCTGACCTCAAATGTACAATTTATAGTCCTACAAACATTAAAAAGCGAAATAAATAATGTTTGGAGTCGGGTCAGACCTTAAAAGTGAACGTCATCTTAAAGCGTAAATCTGCACTGGCTGAACGTGAAGAACAAACCTTCGGTTTGTGCATGAAATAGGCCGCTTTCAGTCATAACCATATTGGCTTTCAGATAGAAAACGAGCACCTTTCCGGTAAAACCCGTATGGCTTTCAGGGAAATCATAAGCATCGTTTGGATAAAACATAAGCATCTTTCCAACAAAAGCCGTACGGCTTTCCGGTAAACGATAAGCATGATTTTGGGAAATCACAAGCATGATTTTACAAAGTCACAAGCATGATTTGATAAAGTCATTAGCATAAATTCAGAAAGTGTATAGCGAGAACCAAAGTTGAGAAAATTGCCCTGGCCGGAATTATTGAAACAGAGGATCCGGCGTGTCCGGTTTGAAGTAAAAAGTCTAAAGTCTAAAGTCTAAAGTAAATACCCCAACGAAATAGGCCTGCCTGCTGCACTCAAATTTGTAAAGAAATCCGTCAATTCTTTACATTCCCGATTTTCTTTGTATAGAAAATCAGATAATCTATACATATTATATCCTTTCCGGAAGCGATCAGGTCCGGCTGCCCGAGCGGTAAGCCACCTTCAACAAAAGCCGTAAGGCTTTCCGGTAAACGATAAGCATGAACCGGGGAAGTCTCAAGCATGATTTGCTAAAGTCATAAGCATGAATTCTGGAAATCACAGGCATGGTTTGAGGGAGGGTTGGGCAACGAGCAGGGAAATGATAAGTTCCTTTTGGTAAAAAGGTCCGCCCCTTCTGGGTAAAAGGAGCGCCCCTTTTCAGGAGAAGGTAAGGATCTTTTTGGGGTGGGGAGTTTTGAATGGCTTTAAAGGTGCAGATAGACTGCTTATGGTAAACTGGTTTTTCTTTTTGATATCAGTAGTTTTTAGAGGCCTGCATTATCCGCTGCGAAATTTTTGCTGCAAAGATCCCGGGTTCAAATACTTTTACCCGTTCTCCGTATGAAAGTATCAACTGCTCCAGTTCAAAATTGGGAACAAGCTGTAGGGTAATAATTATTCCTGTTTCATTTTCCTCAATTAATTCCTGAGAGGAATGCAGTGGTTTGGTGGTAATATAGGGAGCCTGCTCTTTGCTGAACCACAGCCGGATTGGAACCGGTGTTTCACCTTCAACAAATGATATACCTACAATATTTTTCTGAAGCTGGATTAGCTGTGCCTTTTTTTCAGTATCCGGTCTGCCTTCAACCTGGGTTAAATTAATGATGCGGTCCAGACCCAGGTTGATAAACCTGTCTTCACCGGGCTCCCAGCCCTGAAGGAACCACCGGTTATTGTATTCCTTTATCAGAAAAGGATGGAGCAGGATTGTAATTTCACTTTCACCTTTAAATGATTTGTATTGCGCCGAAATCAACCTTCCTTCGCGAATCAGACGGTATAATTTCTCTATCAGGTGCAATCCCTTTGCATCCGGATTGTGGTCCATTGAAATGATTTCATCACCTACATGCTGGCTGATGGCGCCCTGAACTTTGCCAATGATAGATTCCAGTTCGCTCAGCATAGGCAGTGACTGAAACGGTTTAATCAAACGAAGCACCTCTTTCAGGTTTTCGATATCGGTATCGTTCAGGGGGTTATTGTTGATCGAAAAATCAGGGTCTTCATAATAGATATCACCATCTTTTCTGATAATCGGGGCTCCGTATCCTTCGGGAAAGTCTTTCCGCATTATCCTGAGGTCATCATCGAATTGCCGCTTACTGATCCCTTTGAAAATATCATACTCTTCGGCAAGTTTTTCAGAAACATGTTCAATCAGATCATCATATCTCCAACGTTTGTGCCTGTTGGACAGGGCCTGATCAATGATACGGTAGCGATAACCTGCATTTTTTCCTGCGGGCATAATTTTAATTTTTAGTTGTGCAGATAGACTGCATTCTGTAAAAATACTTTTGTTTCATTGATTGCGCAAGTATGGACGAAAGAATTTTAACTCAACAGTTTAGGGAAGCATGGTTAAGTATGGATATCAATAACATGTCCTCATTTATGGCAGATAACCTGCGTTTTTCATCGATAGCAACATTCAGCAACTTTAAGAACAAACAGGAATTCTTAGGACATGCTGCAAGGGTTTTCAATAATCTGAAAGCCAATCAGGCTTTAACCATCCCGGGATCCTTAAACGCAAAAATGGGGTTCGGTTTAACTTATAAATATGAATCGCTGGTTCCGGTTTCACATTATATGATAAGTTCAACCGGGTTTGGCATTGTATCCTGTCTGGAATACCGGATTATACGGCTTGAAACAATAGTTAAACTCAAATTCAGGGAGCAGTTAATCAGCGAAATAAAAATATTTCAGAAAAAAAATATTGAGTGCAGAAAGACTGCATAATGGAGTTTCAACTTTGCATCATCAACAAGAAATAACCCATACGAAAATGAGAACGGAATCTGAGCAAGCAAAATCCTATGTTGAATTACTCCGCTCCGTTCAATGGATGGAGAAGAGAAAAGAAATCCTGAAACGGGATGGTTTTCGTTGCCGGAATTGTGGCTCATCTTACGGTCTGGAGGTACACCACCGTCAATATCATATCCTGAAGCGAACCAGCGATTTCCGCAAGCCATGGGCCTATGAAGCCGGTAACCTGGTCACCCTGTGTTCCCGTTGCCATCAGGTGGGTCACGCAAAGTATAAAGTTCCTGTTTTTAATGTTTAACCTTAAAACGCCTTACCATGAACCTGTTTTCTAAATTCTTCGGCAAATCAAACAACAGTAATGCAATGATTGCTGACAATCATGCTTCGGACACGATGACTGAGGATAACATCAATGTCCTGGAAGGACTGTTTATCAACAACCAGCCACCAGTGGAGCCGGTAGAAAAGGAAGCTGAAAAGGCTTCCTGTCTGAAGACTTACCTGGAACAGGACTTCTTCCGGAAAGGCTTTGACGATGGCTACAACGGCCATGCAGCCGAACTGCTTGAAAACAAGATCAGGAGTATGAAAGCCGATTTCAGGTACAACCTGAATCTGAAGATTGATCAGGCCAGGCAGGAAATCCTGAAACTTGATAATCACAAAATCAATGTGGAAGGGATGTCTGAACGACTGGTTAAGCAACTGGACAACCAGATCAATGCCTTTAAAGCCAATATGGTTGAGTTGGAAGCCGAAATTGCACTGGCTGATATTGATCAGGGTTATGTAATGATCGGAGTCTATCAATACCGGGATGGTTTTATCCGGGGTACGGAAGCCTACCAGGAAGAGAAGCTGATAGCGGGCAGTACCGGACTTTTTGTTTAACCTTTAAATCTGTAGCTATGTTGAAATTTGCCTGCCGTATTACCGGCGATGATTACCAGATGCTGAAATCGGAAACCACTCCCAGCCGGAAGAAAGTTCTTTCACTGGCCATAGCTGTCTTTATTCCGACCATTATGTGGTTTATAACCGGATTTTTGATGGTTTACTCGGTATTCGAAAAATCATTTGCAACGGCGTTTTTATCGGGTCTTGTTGCAGCAACGATGATATTAATCATTGAAAAGCTGGTTGTTATGTCCAGTGGAAGCAAGTTGCTGCTTCTGTTCAGAATTGTATTGGCATTTCTTGTAGCTGTCGTGGGTTCTGTTTTTCTGGATGAGGTGATCTTTGCCAAAGACATCACACAACAACTCTCTGTAAATCAATATAAAATTCTAACCCAGAAGAAGGAGGATGTATTACTGGCTTATAAAGATGAACTCATGGTAAAGCAAGGGCTGGCTGAGCAGAAATATCAGGCCTGGCAACAGTCGCTTCAGGCTGCTGAGCGGGAGGCCGATGGCAGCGCCGGCAGCGGGATTAAAGGGGTGCATGCCATTACAAAACTGAAACTTACCAATGCCGGCATAAACCAAGGTGATTACACTCAGGCCAAAGCGGAACTGGTGGACTTGCAGCTACAACTTAAATCCGAGCAGGATAAAGAAGTCGCCAATGTTAAAGCCGGTTTTGAAAACAATGCCCTGCTGCAACGTATCAAAGCCATGTTCGACCTGGTGAAGACGGACAGGTATATGATGGTATTCTACTTTATGGTTACCGCCATTCTCTTTACCCTTGAGTTTTTAGTTGTTGTTTTTAAAGTAACCATGGGTAAAACCAATTATGAGCGCAGGCTGGAACTGATTGAAGAGATCGGGCAGAGGCGCATGGAGAAGGTAAGGCAAAATGATTTGAAGTATTTTGAAGCGGGAAAAGTCTCCCCGGATTACAGACAGGCTCAGGCGAAACTTAAAACATTAGGGGCTTCACTGTTTAATTGAAACAGAGTATTCAATTTATTATTGAAACTGCTGGAAATGATTAAATTTGCTTTACACATACCAACTTATAACAACATATTATGCTTGATGCCATAGGTTTTGACAATTACAGGATTTTCGATAAGGAAACCATATTGAATCTAAAGCCAATAACTATTTTAACAGGGCCCAATAGTTCGGGAAAGAGTTCGGTGATTAAGGCAGCGAAATTATTGAAGCTGAATGGACTGAATTTTGATGGTGGAGCAACAGGGCTCCCTTACAAAATGGATTTTTTACCTGATGAATATGGTCATTTCTTAAGTAGTTTTACAAGTATTATCAATGCAAAAAATGTAGATCGTAATAATTTATCATTCATTCTACCCTTAACTTTTATTTACTTTAAGGAAAAATTTTATAGCAGATTAACCTATGCTCCGAATTCAAATATTGGTAAAACTGCCAATAGAGTTGGATTCACATTACTGATAAAAGACGGTCATGATTATAAAGAAGTATTGCACCTCCAAGGTTGTGATGGAGATATTTTTTCCGAAATAGTAGTCAATTTTTCATTAGTAAAGAGAATACTTGAAAGTAACTTAACACCAATGCTCGAGAAGTTCATTTATCTTATGAACAATCCAATAGAATTAAAAGAAATTGGAATTGACGAAGGGCTATTTTTAAATGAAATTAAAAATATCTTAATGCTATCTGTGAGAGATTCTGGAATAAATTCACTCCTTGATTTTACGACAGTTGCTAATATCTTGGCTGTTGAAAAGTGGGCAGAGTATGATAAGGAAAGACCAATTCTTCCATTCTATCAGGTCCTTATGTTTAATAATAATGAAGAAAAGAAAAATTTCTACTTATCTGATTGGTATTCCGATAATAAAAAACTGTTTGAAATAGCTAAAGCAAAATTTAATCAGGCACTTAACATTGATATAACGCAAATCTTAAATAGAAATCAGAAACGCAAAGCATATAACTTTTTTAAAAGATTAGAATCGGATTTCTTCGACTATTTAACAAACAATAGAGTTGTTCTCCCCTTTCAACAGTTCAATGAATCTGATTTTTCCCAAGGGTGGAAAGGTGTCATTCTTGACAACACAATAGAAGTTAATGAGGAGGATCACCAGTTGGTGACATCAAAAGAAACAAAAGATAATTTGCTTGGTTTTGAACCATTTAAAGAACTTTTACTGCTGTATCAAACATTACAATGGAATTCCCTTTCACACATAAAGAGCTTCAATAAAACGAATAATGACCTACTAACATTGTTTATCAGAAGGCTTGCAGCAAAAACGGCACTAAATTTTGGAATAGAAATTAACAAATTTGACTTTTTTGATCCAAACCGAATAGAACAATCCCTGTTCTATCACTCCACAAATGCTCCAGCTGCATTTAATTTACTAACTAATATCGAAACATACAATTATAACAACGATGGTGAAAAGGACAATTATATTTCCAATCAACTGAAATTTCTCGGAATTGCTGATGGATTTGATATAGAAAAAAATGATTTGGGAATCTTTACAATATTACTTAGAAAAAATGGGATTAAAAGGCCACTTGCGGAGTATGGCTATGGTATAACAAAAATATTCTTTCTCTTACTAGCAATAGACAGTAAACTGTTTCATACATTATTTATTGAAGAGCCTGAAACCAATTTACACCCTGACCTTCAGTCCAAGCTCGCTGATATTATTGTAGAAGCTCAAAAGAGACCAATGACTCAGTTTATTATCGAAACTCACAGCGAGTATTTTATAAGAAAACTCCAGTTCTTAGTAGCAAAAAATGAAATTGAAGTAGATAAAATTCTGATCAACTATTTCAATCCTGCTTCATTTAAAGAGACGGAAGGAATTGTCAAAGAAATCAGGATACAGGAAGATGGCAGCCTCTCCCAGGACTTCGGCCCCGGTTTCTTCGATGAAGCCCTGAACTGGAAATTTGAACTGATGAAGCTCAAAAACCTAAACTAAAAAGCAATGCTTGAGTTGGTTTTGGATAAGGCCTTTGTGGACACCTTTCACCTTGCATATAAGGATAACGAGGAGTATGCCGATGATTTTACCCGCTATTTTCTGAAACATTTGCATCTCTGTAAGCTGGTTACCAATTATCGGGATATGGATGAACTGATGAAAGCTGCCAGGAGAAACCCCTTGCTGGAGATGATTGTTGAGCGCATACCAAAAGTTGAGTTTAAGCCTGATTTTAATAATGAAATCGATTCACCAGGCTTCCCAATTATTGGATCGCCTATGAAGTTAATACTTTCCGGCCAAGAAAATGAAATATGTGACCATAGAAGAAAACGGTTTGGACTTGAGTATATAAATCCGGAAAATCTTAAAGATCGCTGGCCGCTGTATTATTCCCGGCGCACTGATATCAATAAAAAGACGACAACTGACAGTGAACTCCCAGCAGAAGTCCGTTTCGATTCCTGGGAACGATTCAAGCCTTTCATTCACCCTTTAAACGCAGTAATTATTATTGACTTTTATTTGCTAAACTGGGAGCGGGAAGATGAGTTTAATAACAATCTTAATAACAATATCATTCCTTTGCTTGAGAATTTGCTTGCTGAAGCATCTACTGAAGTTCCGGTTAATATTTCATTTATCTCAGAGTTTAAAGACCGGCCACCAAAGAGACAGGCAGAACGAGTGAACAAATCAAAGCATCTACTGGAATCTGCAATCAAAAAGATTACCACTAAGCCTTTTAAATTAAACCTAATCGTTCATAACAAGCAGAATTACCCC
Organism: Bacteroidota bacterium; assembly: GCA_043806115.1. GTDB lineage: Bacteria > Bacteroidota > Bacteroidia > Bacteroidales > Lentimicrobiaceae > Lentimicrobium. Next base: position 70,841 of record JAZDHI010000085.1, on the reverse strand, counting down.
AGGGACTATCAGGAATTTCACGACCGAATCATCATTACAAATTACTTCTATATCAATTGCGGCGCCGGATTCAATATAAGTTCTAAACAACCAGGAATTGGAATCTTTAACAGTACCGGGAAAATCGGAAAAATAAGACATAATTCCGAGATCCAGTTCCGTAGTATTCTCAATATTCAGAATTACTGGACAGCATTTAAGGACCTGAAACAACTCGACATCTACTGCGAAAAGCTGGAAAATTATCCGAATTTGCCGGATTATCTGAACTTTTTGCCAGAGAAGGAGAACAGGTTGATGGAGATTGAGCATGGGGAATAGAACAATTAAACAAACCATGCTTTTTCGTACTTTGGTCACATATTAAGAATGAAATTGACAACAATAATTGGTAAATGCAGAAACACTGCATTTAAGAGTAATAGTATTGCAGAATGTTCTTTGAATGCCGCCTTAAGATTTTGATTTGTGCCAACTGTTGCAAACAATTGCAAAAATCGGTTGGTGGTCACGGCTTGCCGATGACTGAATGTTAGATCGGTTATTGTCAAAGCGGCTGGTTCCAGTTGGCTTGTTCATTAATCATTTATCATTATCAATTATCATGGTCGTATGCCAGATTCATTGCCAGGAGTGTCCTAGAGTCAGACATAAGATGCATGTTCATATACAAAGAAAACAAGGGCGGCATTCCAGAACATTTTTAGAAATATGAAACTTCAAGAGGAACAGATTACATATATCCGTGAGGCATTCAGCAGCATGAAAGATAAAGAAGGCTTTCTTTCTTTGCTGAATAAATGTAAAGTCATCCTATACGGAGAGGAAGCAATACTTTTTGAGATGCGTCATCTTAATTACCATTGCAATCCAAAAAACAATAAAGATCGTTATTATTCATTCAATATCCGGAAGAAATCAGGGGATCCACGTACTATTCATGCACCCAATAAAGGTTTGAAAGCATTACAAAAATGCCTTAATTTAATTCTCCAGGTAATTTTCCAGCCACACAAAGCTGCAACGGGATTTATACTGGGCAAATCTGTGGTTGATAATGCTAAGATTCATACAGGAAAAAATTATGTCTATAACATTGACCTGAAGGATTTTTTTCCCAGTATTGAAAAGGCACGTGTTTATTCAAGGTTAAAATTCCCTCCTTTTAATCTGGACAACGAGAAATCGAAACTTGCTAATATCATCGCTGGCCTTTGTTGTCAGGAAATGGAAGTTGAACGCTTAGAAGCCGGACAATGGGTTAAGAAAATGGAATATGTCTTGCCCCAGGGAGCACCGACTTCACCTACACTTACCAATATTATCTGCGAACGCATGGATCGCCGCCTAGCAGGCGCTGCAAAGAAAAACGGTTTAAGTTATAGCCGTTATGCAGATGATATAACCTTTAGTTCTAATCATAACAAGTACCAGAAAGATGGTGAATTCCTGAAAGAAGTTGAAAGAATCATAACTGATCAGAATTTCATTATTAAAACGGAGAAGACTCGTCTTCAAAAACAAGGGTACCGCCAGGAAGTTACCGGACTTTTAGTAAACTCAAACGTGAATGTTCAACAACGTTACATAAAAGAGTTACGCATGTGGCTTTATTACTGGGAATGTTATGGATATGACAGAGCCTATGAGTTTTTTCTTCCCCGATATAAAGCAGAGAAAGGGAATGTTAAAAAAGGAAAACCCAATCTTGAGAATGTACTAAAGGGAAAGTTGGATTATTTGAAAATGGTGAGAGATGATAGTGATAAACTCTATATGAAACTGACGGAGCGGTTTAATAAACTTAAAATTTGCGGGATTGAACCCTCAGAGAGAGGTAATCATATTGAAATGGTTTTAAATATCTTTGTAAAAAAGGGGTTGGATGAAGCGATGATATTATACAAACCCATCAAAACTGAATTAAATGACAATCAATAGAGATTCTTTGTCCAAATTGGTAGTTTTTATCGAAGAAGTGGCTAATAAGGAAGGTTTTGAATGGTTTAGAAAAGATATAGCTTCTAAACTCAAGTTAGATATTAGAATTGGGGATTCGACAACCATAGATGAAATCTATGAATATTGCATCCAATTGATAATTAAAGAACAGGCTGAAAGATTCTATGAAGATTTTAAGTTAATTGACATAAAAGAAAAATTATTGGAAGACTTTATAAGAATGGAGAAATTCAGACGAGAAGATAAATTTGAGGATTTTTGCCTTGCTCTTTTTCAACAAATAGAAGGTATTGTAAATAGAATTATATCTGAAGAGAAACGAGAGTATCTTTTACAGCATAAAGAAGAAATAACTCACAAAATAAAAGATAAAACAACATCTCAAAATCAACCTCAGAAAATGTGGCAATTGTTTTTTTATCCACATCTAGATTATAATGAAGTAAATAAAAAATTGTTAAAACCAATTGCCGATTGGGATTTTACAGAAAGATATAAAGTAGTTTTGTATTTTTATTATTTTAATAAGAAAATATACGATTATTACGATTTTTATTCATTGTTTTCCATCGGGAATGACCTTTATCAAATGAGAAATTTAAACCATAGGGGTGGAAAGACAACCGATAGGCAGAAAGAAACGATTGCTCGTGTAACTTCGAGTAGTTACAAATATTATTTTAAATTTCTCGGATTTCTAGAAGATTTTACTTCAAAAGTTAACCTGAATATTTGATATGGATATACCCGCCAAACACATAAAAACTCTCCCAATTCAATCCGGCCTCAGTATAAACGGCTCCTGGTCTAAGCAGAATATCATTGTTGAAACAACCGATGATTATCCTAAAAAAGTATGTATTTCAATATGGAACGGAAAAGTTGATATTACTAAACTTGATATAGGAAGGGAATATGTGTTTTGCTGTAACATTGAAAGCAAGGAGTTTAAAGGGAAATGGTACACTGAGGTTACAGTATGGAAAATTGAAGAAACTCAACCTGAGATAGTCAAAGGTGCTACTCAAGGTCTAAGAAGTTTCCCTGAACTTGGCAATTTCGTAGGTAACACAATGGATATTGATGATTTAATGACAGGCTCTCCTATAGATGAAACTCAGCCTGAGTTAAGAAAAAATACTACTTTTAGACCAGGAATTTTAGATAAACTTAGAAAAAATAACTTCAAAGGTTTATTAGGCTCATCAGAGGAATTAGGTGCTTCGGCAGATGATACTCTTGCTATAACAGGCAATGAGCCTAAAGTTAGTGATTTTATGTTAGCTTCAGATAATGTACCTGATGATAATTTTATACCGTCTGTGAAAATTACATCAGATGATATCTCTGGTGAGAGTGGCAATTCCCATGAAGACAATACATTAAGTCTAAATCCTTTTCATGGTAAATTAAAAATTGATCCGGAAAAGCTAAAGAATCTTCATTTCTGCAGAAAGATAAAAAAGGATGATTCAGATGATCCTGATTCCTCTTTATAGACAATATTTATATTGTGCAGAATCACTGCACAATGCTGGTGTATTTTTGCCTTAAATCCATAACAAAAATGAGCATCTTCAACCACTTTAAGCACCTGACACTGACTTCAGATCAGGTGAATGCACTGAAGCTACTCGAAGGTTTTGTTAATTCTGACGAAAGTCTGTTTCTGCTGAAAGGGTATGCAGGTTCTGGAAAAACAACTGTTTTACAAGGCTTCGTTGAATATCTTGAATCAATGCATAAGCGTTATATTTTAATGGCACCAACCGGAAGGGCCGCAAAAGTGCTGTCTGAAAAGACCGGTAAGAATGCAAGCACGATATACAGAGCAATCTACAGCTATTCGTTGCTGGAAGACCTTGAAAGTCAGGATGGAGATGACGAAAGCTCATCCTTTGTGTATTATTACAAACTGGCCAACAACACTACCAACGACATCATTTATATCGTTGATGAGGCTTCTATGATTTCAGATAAAATAAGTATGGGTGAATTTTTCAGGTTTGGCAGTGGGTTTCTACTCTCAGACCTTATTAGCTATTCTCATACTGGCGAATTAAACTCAAGGAATAAAATCATTTTTGTTGGCGATCCCTGTCAGCTTGAACCTGTCAGTGACTCTATTTCACCGGCACTTGATGAACAGTATATAAAAGAAAAATTCGGTCTCAACTGTATGATAGCCGAATTGAGGGAGGTTAAAAGGCAAACGGAACAAAGCGGAATACTTAAAGCTGCCACCAGATTGAGAAAAAGTCAGTCTTCAGGTTATTTTAACGATTTTGATCTGACGGAAAATGGTATTGACATTTACAATCCTTCTTTTGATTCATTTCTTGATACCTGGCAGGAGATAACCGGGAAGAAAGTGATAATTGCCTACAAAAATAAAACCTGTCTTGATCTGAATATCCAGATAAGGGAACGATTGTTTGGAGAAGGGAAAATTAGACTCCAACAGAGTGATATTGTAATTCTTGGGGCAAATAATTACACCAAGGGAGTTTATAACGGAGAATTTGCAGTAGTAAGTTCCGTAGATAATATACCTCGTGTTGAGATAGTAGAAATAAAGAAAAAGGTTGGGAATGTTACAGAAAATAAATCTGTAAGGTTGGTTTGGAGAGCCGTTGAATTGGTGTTTCCGGATTCTGAAAAGAATGGTAAAGTGGTTAAAGGACAAGTGTTGGAGAATTTTCTATATGGTGATAATTACCTCCATCCTGATGAAATGAGGGCTTTATATGTTGATTTTAAAATCCGGCATAAGGAACTAAAACCCAGGACTGAAGAGTTTAAGGAAGCCATCCTAAATGACCCCTATTTCCATTGTCTGAAAATAAAGTATGGTTATGCAGTCACCTGTCATAAAGCACAGGGAGGTGAATGGGAGAATGTTTTTACGGTTTGGGAACATAATTCCGCAAAAAACATTTCTTTTTTTCGATGGGCATATACTGCTGTGACAAGGGCATCAAAAAGGCTTTATGCCATTGATCCTCCTTACTTTAATTCTTACTCTCTTATTTCTTTAATGAATGATCAGGTAACAGCTGCACTAAATCAACTCACAGGTGTTGAACTGGTTGCTCAGGAGATTGATCCAGATGACTTTGTAATCGACCAACTAAGAAAATTCGGTTTGATAGAGCGCCCTTTACCAATTCAGGATCATTTTCTGGGAATTCTTCAAAGAGTAAGGCAACATTACATCGATATTATCGGATGGGAACAAAAAAATCTGGAAATATTTTATAAGTTTGGACGTGAAGGGAATACGGCAGGGTTTAAAACATGGATAAACAAAGACACTATTTTTAATGGTAAGTTCCTGAAGGTTTCATCTTTGACAAATAATGAGGAATTTGCAAACGAAGTTGATGGCTATATCCGAAACTTTTCGCCTGTAATTATGAAAAGAAATACCACTGAAATAATACTTCAGGATATTGAGTTTGAAATCGCAATCGAAGAACAATACCCGTTTCTCCGGATTCTTTATGATGATCTTACAGCATTACTTGCCGGGAAAGAAATTGCCGTTGAGAGTATTAAACACATGCAGTATAGGGAAAGGTATACGTTCTCGAAAGGGGGGTATAAATTATTACTTGATTTCGAATATGATAGTGCGGGTTTCTTTGGACGTGTACTTCCGGTTAAGAAACAATCCGATAATGGTTTGCTTTTATCGGAAATATCAGAAGTCATAACGGAGTTAAAAAACTATAAAAATGCCGGCAAAAGAGATTAAAGAACTCAGAAAAACCGGGAAGCTGGACGAAGCCTATCAGATGGCTAAAGCTGAATTGGATGCGGAACCAGAAAATCTATGGGCGAAACGCAACATGAGTTGGGTAATATACAGCCAACTGGATAAACTGGCAGATGACCTTCCACAGTTTATAATTAAACTTGATGAACTGAAGGTACTGGAACTTCCGCAGGAAGAGGTTATGTTGTTTGATAACCTGTCAATTGTACTTAGTAAAGCGGCCCGGAGTATCAGTGCAAAAACACCGGTTGATCATTTAAAAATACGCTTGTTATTTGATAATTTAAAGGATCTGCCATTGGTAAAGCCATCCAAATGGTATTCAGTGCTTTTCCAAAATATGCACAAGGTATTAAAAGAGTTCGATGATTATATTGAATTTGCCAATTGGTGGGACTTCTCCAATTTCAGACCGGAAGACTTTGAAAAGGATAAATTACCAAACGGCAAGGAAGTAATGGCATTGGCAGAGCAGGCATATATTGCCTATGCAAAGCACCTGTTGCCAAAGCAGACTTATCATGGAGAAGTTGTTTTTGACAGAAACAAAGCAACAGAATTTCTTCCACGGTTAATTCAAATCGCTGAGAATTATCCTTCTTTTCAGTATCCTTCTTATTTCCAGGCGAAATTATTACTTGCACTCGGTGATCGTGAAGATATGCTCACGGCCTTATTGCCTTTTGCACGAAAGAAAAGGAATGACTTCTGGGTTTGGGAGATTTTGAGTGAAGCCTTTTTGAATGATGAAGAAAAAGTTTTTGCACTTTATTGCAGGGCATTGAGTTGTCAAAGCCCGGAAGAGATGCTGATTAACCTCCGGCAAAAAATGGCAGTATTACTGATTAAACGCCAATTGTTCAGTGAGGCGAAAACAGAGATAGATTTGTTGGTCGCTTCAAGAAATGCCAGTGGCAATAAAATACCTCAAATTGTAACCGATTGGCAATCACAGGAGTGGTTCAAAAATGCCTGTGCTTTAAAAAACAATAGAATACTCTATAATCGGCATAAAGGCATTGCAGATGGAATTCTCTTTGCTGATATACCTGAAGTTACTGTTATCGTTGAATTTGTGAACAGCGACAAGAAGATTCTGAACTTCATTGAATCAGAAACAAAGCACGGATTCTTTAAGTATGAGCGTTTCGTGAAGGACGTCAATATCGGTGACACACTCAAAGTAAGGTTTCAATCGGGAACCCCCGGTGGTTTATTCCTGGTTTATACAGTTACAAAAACTGAGGATGATGACTTCCGGAAGCAATTCTACAAGGAAGTGAATGGGATTGTGCGTATTTCTAATGGAAAGTCATTTGGATTTGTAGATGATGTTTTCATTCATCCAAGGCTGGTGACAAGACATAATTTGTCTGACGGGATGTTTTTTAAAGGGAACGCTATAAAAACATACAACCTTGAAAAAAAACAGTGGAGTTGGAAATTAATATAATTAGTTACTTCAAATTTTACGAAAAATGGAAAACGAAAAAATTGTATCAATTGAAGGAGGCCTTAATGATAGTTTTTATGCTTCTTTGGTAGAACAAGCACATGAAGATGCTATCGTTGAAAACATGATAGAGCAAGTCCAGAATGATGCTTTGATTGATAGCATAGTAGAACAGTGTCAGGAAGATGCAATGATTGATAGCATGATTGAGCAGGCACAGGAAGAAGCTATGATTGATGCTATGATTGAGCAGTCTGTTGAAAGTGCAATGATTGAAAGCATGATAGAGCAGGCGCAGGAAGAAGCCATGATTGATGCTATGATTGAGCAGTCTGTTGAAAGTGCAATGATAGATAGCATGATAGAGCAGGCACAGGAAGAAGCTATGATTGATGCTATGATAGAGCAGTCTGTTGAAAGTGCAATGATTGATAGCATGATAGAACAGGCGCAGGAAGAAGCTATGATTGATGCTTTGATTGATGGTATAAATTATGGTCAGAAACCTGATAAACAAGTCGATAGTTGGATTGCGATATACAATGATTTCTCCTGTGTACCATCTTCAGATATTCATGAATTAGAAACAAATAATTTACTATGTTTCGTTCATAAAAAGTTTGAAAGAACTTCTAGATCTGGGAAAACAGCATATTTTAGCTACAAGATAAAAGATAAAGATGCGCATCCTTCACATTTGAGAATGGGAAATTACACTTGCAAAAATGCAGAACAAGAGCACTGGGTTTCATGGGAGTATAAACGTGATGAAATACTTGAAAATCATTGGTTTACTTCATTACACTTAAATAGTAAAGACTATAATTTCTATAAAACATTTATATATCCTATCAATTATTCTTTTGCAAGCGAAATGCCTTTAGATAAATATAATCCGTTCAACTTTTCATTTAAGAAACTGAATTTCTTAAAAAAGGGTGAATCTGTTGTATGTGGGGATAAAATATCGCGAGTAAAAATTTATAATACAAAGGGTGCTTTTCTGGAGCTATCAATATATGATTTTGAGGATAATATTATATCATTGCTAAAAGAACTAAATAATTCTGTGGGTTTTGTTGATTTTGTAATTACCATACATTTAAAACAAACAGTAAATTATTTAGAATCCATCTCAAATGAATTAAGCAAATCAGGTAATGAGTTTATAATCAGAGGTACTTATAATATTATTAATTCTATGAAAAGTATGTTAGAAAAACTTTCTAAATTCATTCCACAATCAGTTAAGAACAATCCGAGAAGCGATTATTCAATACTGATTTCAAGATTTAGCTTGTTAGAAAGTAGTTTTAAAAAGTAAAATGAACCAGATTAATTTAAGAAATAAAACAATCAAAAGGAATGAAAATTACCAGGCACAAAAAAGAAAAGGTAGAACTCTTAATTTCACCAGAAGCCATAAATAATTCAAAAACCGGTCTGATGCTATTAAAAAAAGCAATAGAAGAAGTGATTGAATTAAACCCAGATGGAGTAAAGAATACAGAATTGGCAAGGCATTTGGGCTTGGAGACTGATTTCAACGGCAATCAGAGAAATTATCTGACATACAGTCTGTTAGGGTTGCTCATGAAAGAGCATAAAATATTTCGCGATGTACTTACAAAACGATTTAAAAAACCAATTATTTCAGGTAAATAGTCTGCCGCTTCTTAATCCATAAAATACTTGCTTAGTCCGGAGGTTGCTGAAAAAGGAATTTAAAAGCAATTCAATGTTTGAATGCCTTAATATCCTTATTGACTATTTGGTTTATAAGAATATTGCATAAATTGCAATGCAAACAGAAAATCATTAATGATAGCGTAGTATATAAATGTTTAACAGATTCTTATGACCCTGCACGAAGCCATCATTCAACTACTTAAACAAACCGGCCGCGCCATGAGCACACATGAAATAGCGGATGCCCTGAACAGGAGTAAATGGTATGAAAAGAAAGACAGGTCAGCCATTACTGACTTTCAGATTCATGGACGTACCCGGAATTATCCTCAGTTTTTCGACAGGAACGGTACTATGGTATCCTTACGGGGAATGTCAGTATCATCAGTGAAAACAATATCACCGGAAATTAAGAATAAAACACAGTCACTCCGGCAGGTTGATGAAACTACTGACAGGGGTTTGCTCCTGAAAATGCTGATGAATGAAAAGAATTTTAAGATTGCCGGCAGCATTGATGACAAGGTACCTGACACACCGGGATTGTATTGTATCCGGATAAGCAATCCGGATTTTTTGCCGGCCCCTTTTGCCCAGCACCTGAAGGAACGCGGCCACAACATACTTTATATCGGAATAGCCACTACTTCGCTGAACAAGCGGTTTCTTGGCCAGGAATTGCGTGCCCGGGGACATGGCACTTTCTTCAGGGGAATAGGCGCGGTGCTTGGTTATCGTCCCCCAAAAGGCAGCCTGAAAGAAAAGAAAAATAAAAACAATTTCACTTTTTCTTCGGCAGATGAAAAGGCCATTATTGGCTGGATAAACAAGCATCTGCAGGTAAATTGGGTAACATATTCCGGTGATCTTGAGAATACCGAGACTTTGTTAATTAAACAATACCTTCCTTTACTAAATACAGCAAAAAATCCTTTTAAACTTTCAGAACTTGAAGAGTTGAGAAAAGTTTGCAGATTGATAGCAAATAGTTGAAATAAAATCTGCCAGATCCCATCAAAAAAAACACAACATGAAAATTTCAACACTACTTGATTACATTGACAATGGTCATATGGCATTGCCTGAATTTCAGCGTGGTTATGTCTGGAATCGTGACCAGGTAAGGGGGCTGTTTGATTCACTCTATAGAAAACACCCTATTGGCGGTCTACTTATTTGGGCTACAGAATCAAAATCAGCTGTTTATCGGGGTGATGGTGAAATTGCATCAGGAGTCATAAAACTGCTTCTTGATGGTCAACAGCGAATGACTTCAATCTATGGGGTTGTTAGAGGAAACCCACCAAAATTTTTCGATGGAAACGCATTATCATTTACCGGTCTTTATTTTAATCTTGAGACTGAACAGTTTATGTTTTATTCACCACTCAAAATGCAGGATGATCCACTTTGGATTAGTGTAACCGAATTGATGATTGGTGGGTTTGCCAGTATAGGTGATTTTTCTAAACAGCTTATAGCATCAGCTGAGTACGGTAAATACATTTCCCGCCTCTCCAATTTATTGAGTATACTTGATATACAGGTAAACGTTGAAGAAGTAACTGGCGACGATAAAACCATAGATGTGGTTGTTGACATTTTTAATAAAGTAAACAGCGGTGGTACCAAGCTTTCAAAAGGAGATCTGGCATTGGCTAAAATCTGTGCCGAATGGCCCGAAGCACGTGAAACCATGAAGGCAAAGCTTAAGGAGTGGAAAACTGCTCAGTACAATTTTAACCTGGATTGGCTGCTTCGCTCAGTTAATACTGTTTTGACAGGAGAGGCGAAGTTCCAATATCTGCACAATAAAAACTCTCTTGAAATTAGTGATGCACTAAAAAAAGCTAATAAGCATATCGACACCAGCCTGAATTTAATAAGTGGCAGATTAGGGCTTGATCATGATCAGGTTCTTTTTGGCCGTTATGCTATACCGGTTATGGTCAGATACCTTGAACACCTCAACGGTGGACTGGATGAGAAAAAAAGGGATAAACTTCTCTTCTGGTATGCACAATCAGGCATGTGGGGCCGTTTTTCCGGATCAACAGAATCATTTATTGACAAAGATCTTTCCGCTTTGGACACCGGGGATGATGGTCTTGATAAATTGGTGGAGCAACTCAGACTTTGGCATGGTGGGCTTCGGGTTGAAGCCGGTCACTTTACAGGATGGAGCCTGGGCGCTCGTTTTTACCCTGTCCTTTACATGCTCACCCGGATGGGTGAGGCAAGGGATTGGGGCTCTGGCATTCCACTAAGGGCAAGTTTGCTTGGCAAAATGAGCAAACTTGAGGTACACCATATTTTCCCAAAAGCTAAACTTTATGAGAAAGGATTCTCAAGATCACAAGTTAATGCTCTTGGTAATTTCTGCTTCCTTACCAAAGAGACAAATCTTAACATCAGTGCTAAATATCCTGAAATATATTTTGAAGAGATAGAGCAAAAACATCCCGGTGCAATTGCCTCGCAATGGATACCAATGGATAAAAAGCTGTGGAAAATTGAAAATTATCTCGATTTCCTCAAAGCAAGACAAGAATTACTTGCTGATGAAACCAACAAACGAATGGCTGAATTATTACATGGTGAAGGTCACTGGCTTGAAGGTCCGGCTCCGGCTCCTTCTCAGATGCTGAATGGAGGCATAACTACAGAAGCCGAAGAGCAGGAAATAGAATTACTTATTGAATGGATTGCTGAAAGAAATCTGCCCGATGGAATTCTTCTTTATGATTTTTCCGATCCTGAAACCGGTCAGCAAAGAGCTATATTTGACCTTGCCTGGCCCAATGGTATTCAGGAAGAGCTAAGTCAACCTGTAGCCGTGTTGTTGAACGAAAGCAATGAAACACTTTCAATTGCCAATACTGCGGGGTTCAGATGTTTCACGTCAGTAAAAGATTTTAAAAATTATATCAATTCGGAGATTCTGAATGAGATAGTTGTGTAAGCGATTGTCTATTAAGTAACTGCCTCTCTTTATGAAAATTACCGATTATCAGGCACAATACTTCAGTTATGAGCTTACCCTGCGAAGAGCCTCAGATGATGCTGAAAAACTTAGTACGGCTTTACTAGATGCTAAAGTAGACCTGAATCCTCACCAGATTGAAGCTGCTTTATTTGCATTTCAATCTCCATTGTCGCGAGGGGCAATACTTGCTGATGAAGTAGGGCTTGGCAAAACCATTGAAGCCGGAATATTGATTTCACAATTATGGGCACTTGATAAAAGGAAGATATTGATCATTGGCCCTTCAAGTCTCAGAAAGCAGTGGAGTCAGGAACTTCAGGAGAAATTCTATTTATCAACGCTTATTCTTGAAAGCAGAAATTTCAATGAATCATTTAAAGCAGGTATTCGCAATCCGTTTGAGTCAAGGCATATAGCCATCTGTTCATTTCAGTTTGCACGAAAACGTGCTGATTTTATCTCTAATGTGGATTGGGATCTTGTTGTTATTGATGAAGCCCATCGCTTGCGCAATGTTTATAAGCCATCCAACATTATCGGGAAAGCCATAAGAGACGCCGTTTATCCTTTCAAAAAAGTATTGTTGACTGCTACTCCGCTTCAAAACAGCCTGCTCGAGCTTTATGGTCTTGTAAGCATAGTAGATGAACATGTGTTCGGTAGCGTTGAAAGTTTCAGGTCGCAATTTGCAAGAGTTGATGAAAATGCCGATTTTGTTGATCTGAAAGATCGTATATCTTCTGTGATAAAACGTACTCTACGCAGACAGGTTCAGGAATACATACGTTACACCCAGCGAATTCCACTAACTGTTAATTTTGAACCAACCAAAGAAGAAGAAGATCTATATAATGCTGTTTCTGAATATCTGCAAAGAGATCTTTTATGGGCATTGCCTTCTAACCAGCGCCATTTATTGACTTTGGTAGTCCGCAAACTTCTTGCCTCATCAAGTTATGCAATTGCTGGTACACTCGACAGTCTGATAAAGCGCCTTGAAAAAATTCTTGAAAATGCCCCAACCTACGACCTTGAAAATGAACTGTGGCAGGATCTGGATCATTTGGATGAACTCCTGGATGAATGGGATGAAGAAATAGAAGCAAATGAAAACAAGTTAACTCTTGAAGAGGCTGAAGCTATTAGAAAAGAGCTGGATGAGCTTAGGTTATACCGTTCATTGGCATTGGCAATTGAACATAACACCAAAGGTGAAAAGCTGCTTTTAGCATTAGACCAGGGTTTTGAAAAGCTTAAAGAGCTGGGCGCTAATCAGAAAGCAATTATTTTTACTGAATCAAGACGTACTCAGGAATATATTTTCAATGCTCTTCAGCTCACCCGGCACAAAGGGAAAGTGATCTATTTTAACGGGAGCAACGACGACGATTTCTCGAAGAAAATATATAAGTCATGGCAGCTGAGCCATGAAGGTACTGATATGATTTCCGGCTCCAGATCAGCTGATACTCGTCAGGCTCTGGTTGATTATTTTCGCGATGAGGCCGAAATTATGATAGCAACTGAAGCAGCCGCTGAAGGAATTAACCTTCAGTTCTGTTCTATGGTTATCAATTATGACCTTCCCTGGAACCCGCAACGAATTGAACAACGAATCGGACGATGTCACCGCTACGGACAGCAGCACGATGTGGTGGTTGTTAATTTTTTGAATACCAAAAATGCCGCTGATTTAAGGGTTTATCAACTTCTGGATCAGAAGTTCAATTTGTTTTCGGGTGTTTTCGGAGCCTCAGATGATGTGTTGGGTTCATTAGAATCCGGTATTGATTTTGAAAAGATGATTGCTGATATTTATCAGTCATGCAGAACTACCATCGAAATCAATAGAGCGTTTGATAGCCTTCAGGCTGAAATGGAAGAGAAAATTTCCAGCCGTTTAAAGTCTGCGCAGGAAAAACTTATCGAACATTTTGATGCCGATGTCATTGATAAACTAAAAACCAGGATGATTGAATCCAAGGCCTATCTTACGAAATTTGAAAAATGGCTCTGGTGGATAACCAAACTGTTCCTTGAAAATTTTGCAGACTTCAATTCTCAAAAACTTCAGTTTAAACTGATAAAAAATCCTTTCAAATTTAAGGTCAAAGCAGGTTTATACTCTTTTGACAAGAAAAATGAAAGTGCCTATGCTTATAGACTTAACCACCCTCTGGCAAAAGGAATTCTCAGACATTATAAGGAATTGCAATTACCACAGGCTGAGGTTGTCTTCGATCTGAGCAAGCACAATAGAAACATCAATATTCTCGAACCATTAAAAAGCCTTTCAGGATGGTTGCAATTGAGTGAAGTGGAGGTAAACTCGTTTGAAGTAACCGATCACCTGATTTTTACTGCACTTACTGATGATGGAGAGATTCTAACGCAGGAACAATGCCGGAGAATGTTTGAATTGGCGGCTATTGTGAGGGAACTTGATAAAAAAGTTCAGAAATTTCCAGGTAAAGAAAATATCAGTGCTGAGATTCTGAGACACCTGCGTGCTGAACTCAGGAGTAAAGATGCCCGCTACCTTCAACATGAAGTAAACAAGTTGAACCGTTGGGCTGAAGATCGTATCTATCTGGTCGAAAAGGAGCTAAAGGATACCAAACAACGCATTAAAGAGTTAACCAGGCAGGCAGCACAAACCAATGAAACCATTGAACAATTGGATATCCAGAAACGCATTCGCGATCTCGAAAAAAGACAACGCCGGCAGCGACAGGAAATTTTTGATGCCGAAGATCAGATTAAAGAACAACGCGATGGAATGATAGATGAAATAGAAAAAAGAATGAACCGAAGCTTTAACGAAAAGCCTGTATTTATCATTCGTTGGAAAATTTTATAATAAAATAAACCTATAGGTTGATTTAATGAAAATAACAGGTATCTTTGAAGTCGTAAAAGAAAGTCTGTATTCAGTCCGTTATAAGGGCAGGAAGATGCCGGAATTTGAACGGCTTTTCGAAGATTGGAACAACCCTTTTTACTTAAATTCTTTCTTTGAGGAGCACCTGGCAGACCTGCAACAGGATTACTGGCAAGGAATAAGCGTAAATGAAGCCATCAAAAAAACCATTCGCGATGCTGCTGAACTTGAAAGAAAAATTAAATACCTGGCAGAGCAAGGCAGGTTAAGCAAATCGGAAAATCTGTCGGATTTATTTAAACCCTTGTTCAACAAACCCGTAAAACTTGAAGAATTAGAGAAAAGCAAAGCCAAAGGACTCTTGTACAAAAGCTGGCTCAGGGTCTATGCCATCAGACTAAAACCCAACCTGTATCTTGTTACCGGTGGGGCTATTAAACTGACTCCGGATATGAACCAAAGGGAACATCTGTTACTTGAACTTCAAAAGCTGAGAATTGCCCATAACTACCTGACGGGTGATGATGATTCATCACTTGAGTTTATGGAAATGTTTTAAAAATCTGGATTATGAACATAAATGAAATAAGTAAACGACTTATCAGTGAATCAAAAAAAAGATGATTCATGGCTTAAAGCTGCTGAGTGGCGACAAAAAAATGAATACTGGCTCAGGGTTTCACAGGATATTGCCATAAAAATTCTAAGCTACCTGCGCTCAAAAAACATGTCGCAGAAAGACCTGGCTGCCTTACTTGAGTTTTCACCACAACATGTAAGTAAAATCCTGAAAGGTAAAGAAAACCTTACCATTGAAAGTATCTGCAGGATTGAAAGAGCCTTGCAGATAAAGCTGATTGACACATCCGTTTTTCAGACTACTACACAATATGTACCGGCGCAATCAGGCTTTACGGGTATATATAGCTATCGAAAAGCTGAAAACCTGCCGCAGAAAGCCAATTTTGTCGGGGAATCTGAAATCAACTATGTTATATCCAAAAACTGCGTCGCCTGATGGAACCTTCAAATACAAAAGTATCTTTTGCCCTCCGCCGCATCTCCACAGAGCAATTCGCCATTATTGAAGATGCATTTACCGAAGGCAAAGACATCAACCTGACAACGCAGCTGAAATTCGGGGCAAATGCCGGACATAAGATTATAGTGCTGCATGCCAACTTCCGGTTCGAGCAGGAAGGCAAACCTTTTCTGCTGGTAGAAGCCGCCGGCCATTTCTCCATTGAAGAGAAAACCTGGATTGATTTTTACAATCAGGAAGCCAATAGCCTGACCGTTCCCCAGGGATTTATGTGTCACCTTGCTGTGTTGGTAATCGGCACTACCCGCGGCATTTTGCACGCCAAAACCGAAAACACGGCTTTCAACCGCTTCTTTATTCCTACCATCAATGTTACCGAAACCATCCGGGAAAATGTGGTTATTGATATGAATTAATCCTGCTGCACAATGACTGAAGCGTATAAAAAACTGATTGCCACCCTTGAGGAAATATTCCAGTTAGACCAGGCCGACCTGGACTTTGGCATCTACCGCATTATGAACCAGAAGCGGGAAGAGATCAACGATTTCCTGAAGAATAAACTGCTTACCCAGGTAAACGAAACCCTTAGCAAAGCCGGCAATCATGATGGCGAAGCCCTGAAAAGAGAGTTGGAAAATCTCGAAATCACCCTGCGCAATGCAGGCGTTGATCCGGAAACCAATGCAAAAGTAAATGAGTTACGGGTTTTGTATGCTTCAGCCGGCAGCCCCGAAGCGCTGACCAATGAGGTATTCAGCCACCTTACTTCCTTCTTTCGCCGGTATTACAACCAGGGCGACTTTATAAGCCAGCGCAGGTATAAAAAAGATGTATATGCCATCCCTTACGAAGGCGAAGAGGTAAAACTGCACTGGGCCAACCACGATCAGTATTATATTAAAACCGGGGAAAATTTTAAAAACTATATCTTTAAAACTGAGGGTGGTAAAACCGTACACTTTGCCCTGCGAGAAGCGAATACCGAGCAAAATAACAACAAAGCGCAGCAAGGCAAAGAGCGCCGGTTTAAATTGGCCGAACATGATATCTTCACCGAAAATGGTAACGAACTCACCATTTGGTTTACTTATGAACCCACCGACAAAAAAGAAAAGCAGGACGAGCTGAACAAGGCAGCCCTTCAAGCCATTACGGCCAATCTGCCCGAAGCCTTTAAAACCAGCTTGCTTCAGAACAAAGGCACCAAAAGCAATCCCGGGCGCACCCTGCTTGAGAAACATCTGAACGATTATACCGCCCGCAACACCTTCGATTATTTTATACACAAAGACCTGGGCGGATTTTTAAGGCGGGAGCTCGACTTCTATATTAAAAACGAAATACTGCAGATTGACGAAATCAACCTCGACGATCCGCAAAGTTTTGACCGGCAACTGAAGGTTATAAAAGCCCTTAAAACTGTAGCCAACAAAATTATAGCCTTGCTGGCCCAACTCGAAGATTTTCAGAAACGCCTGTGGCTGAAAAAGAAATTTGTAATGCAGAGCGACTACTGCATTACCCTCGACCGTGTGCCTGAAAGCCTCTATCCCGATATAATTGCCAATACCGCCCAAATTGAAGAATGGAAACGCCTGTTTGCCATTGACGAAATTAAAGCCGATACCGTAACCCTGCCCTACAGCGAACCATTAGCAATCGATTTTTTAAAAGGCAATCCCTTTTTGGTGCTAGATACCAAATTCTTTGGCCGCGAATGGAAATATAAACTGCTTGCCAGCATCGAAAACATTGATGAACAATGTGATGGCTTGCTGATAAATTCGGAGAATTTTCAGGCGCTAAGGTTTTTATTAGACAGATATAAAAACCAAGTCAAGCAAACTTACATTGACCCACCATACAACACTGGCAAAGATGGATTCCCTTACAAAGATGGATTCAAATCATCTTCTTGGTTATCGCTTATCATAGATAGAATTAAATTTCTAAAGCACATTCTGACCGAGAATGGAGTACTTATGACGAGTCTTGATGATAGAGAAGCGCACAACTTTAAAAGATTATTAGAAGAAAAGCTCATAGGAATAGATCTAGATGCAACTTTAATTTGGAATACAGAGGGGCATACTGACAATCAATTAGATATAAAAATTAACCATGAATATGTTATTATCGGTGGCAAACAAAATTGCACACCTGAAATAGGGTTTGTTGTAGATCCTAATACCCGTGAAGGGAGCAATTTATGGCGAGGTTATGCACAAAATTCAATAACAAAGAATGGGGTTGGCAATCCACATTCTGTTATTGAGCTACCAGTTGGGTTTCCGATTAAAGTGGAAACACTCGAACTAACAAAAACGGATGTCACTGAGAGTTTTTTTCAAGAAATTAAGTCATTGAATTATATTTCCAGAGAATTAACAAAGCAACACTCTATAACTTACCCCATTCGATTAGATAATATGAGTGGTTCAAACTATAGGTTGACCTCAAAATGTCAAGTCTTGAGTGGATGGGCAAATGTTAATAAGCTAAAGAAATTCATTGAAAATGGATTTCAACCAATAATTGAGGATGATGGACAAATTACATTTTTTCTTTCTGAAAATGGGGTTATTTATTATAATAAGGAAAGAGCAGAAGCGAAAAATATACTTTCGGTCTTACGCAACATGGGGACTACCGAGAAAATGAGGTCAGAACTAGAGCAAATGAACTTAACTTTTAAATATCCTAAACCTAAAGAATTGATTGAATACCTGTTAAAAATAGGAACTGTAAATGAAAACGATATTGTTCTTGATTTTTTTGCGGGATCTGGAACTACAGCTCATTCAGTCATAAATCTAAATCGAAATGGGCTCTCGTTAAAATATATATTAGTTGAAATTGGAGAACATTTTCAATCAGTTATTTTACCCCGAATACAAAAGGTCATATATAGTAAAGATTGGAAAGATGGCAAGCCGGTAAGCCGCAAGGGCAGCAGCCATTGCTTTAAATACCTGCGGTTGGAGAGTTACGAAGATACCCTTAATAACCTTCAATTGCAGCGCAGCCATACCCAGCAAAGCCTGCTGGCCAATCCTGATTTTGGCGAGGAATACCTGCTGCACTACATGCTCAACGTGGAGAGCCGCGAAAGTTTGCTTAATTTAGGACTGTTTAAACGCCCCTTTGGCTACACCCTGAAAGTAACCGAAAACAACGAGCTACAGCCACAGGAAGTTGACCTGGTTGAAACTTTTAACTACCTGATAGGGCTGGTGGTGGAAACAACGCAGATCATAAAGGGCAATGTGGTGATAGAAGGCCGCAACCTGCAGGGCGATAAAATATTAGTTATCTGGCGCGATGTTGAACAAACCGGCAATGCGACGCTTAACGAATTTTTTAAAAAGCTCAACATAAATACCAAAGACAGCGAGTTTAAGCGCATTTATGTGAATGGCGACAACAACCTGGAGAACCTGCGCACCGATGGCGAGCAATGGAAAGTGGTGCTGATTGAAGAAGAATTTCACAAACGGATGTTTGATGTAAAAGACGTATAGTTATGGCAGCCCCACGAAGAACCACTACCCGTGCTGCCAGAAACACGCAGGCCAAACTCAGCAAATCATTGGTGCTTAACCGCTGGGTGCTCAGCCAGTTTGGTGTTGATGCACTGGAAAGTCTGGCCGACATTGAGTTTAAACGCTCTGTATATGAAGGTTATGACAGTGACAACAATACGCACTTTCATCAATACCTGATCTCACGTCAGTTTACATTTCCCTCTGTTACCAAATCCCAGTTGATTGCCTGGGATCAGCATATTGTGAGTCATACCATGGCCATCTCTGTAAAAAGGGATGGCATGCTCAAATGGAAATATTTTCAGTACCTGACCCTTCTGTTTACAGAGCTATACCTTGAAAGGTACTTTAGTGACAAGACCGCTTTGTTAAAGGATCTGAATGAATATGTCGAGAAATGGAACGATCCGCTCGAACAACAGGTTCGCAATGGCTCGGGGTTTTTCTGTGAACCATTTACAGAGAATGAGCTGAATAAAATTGCTTTCTGGAGCGCAACAGGTTCAGGAAAAACCCTGCTGATGCATGTTAATATATTGCAGTATAAGCACTACCTGAAACTCAATGGAGATGAGAAAGCCATGAACAAGGTGTTGTTGGTCACTCCCAATGAAGGTTTGAGTAAACAACATCTTGAGGAGTTTGAATTGTCAGGAATTGAAGCCGAGATTTTTAGTAAGCAAACAGGTGGCCTGTTTTCAGGAAAGAAGGTTGAGGTTATAGAAATCAGCAAATTAGCCGAAGAAAGCGGCGATAAAACAGTTTCAGTCGAAGCATTTGAAACCAATAACCTGGTACTTATAGACGAAGGGCACAGAGGTGTTGCGGGCGAACAGTGGAAGGATCGCCGGGATTACCTGAGTACAACCGGTTTTGCCTTTGAATATTCGGCCACCTTTGGTCAGGCTGTTTCGGCTGCCAGCGGAAAGGTTCGCGAAAGCCTTACACAGGAGTACTCAAAGAGTATTCTGATGGACTACAGTTACAAATACTTCTATCAGGATGGTTATGGAAAGGATTACAATATTCTGAATGTTCCGGAAAACAGACTGGATGAATTCACCCGTAAGTACCTGACCGGAGCTTTACTTGCTTATTACCAGCAGCACAGGATCTTTGAGGAGAATCCACTCTGGGTAAATACTTTCAACCTACACAGACCGCTTTGGGTTTTTGTGGGCGGAAGCGTGAATGCAGTTAGGAAAGTAGAAGGCAATGACACCTCTGATGTTTTACAGATCATCAGTTTTTTTGCCTCCTTTATTCAGGATCCGCTATTATCGAAGCAACACATTTATGAATTGCTGAATGGGACTGACGGCATAGTTGACAATAATAATATAAGTGTATTTACCGGTAGGTTCAACTATCTTAAGAAAGGGAATCCTGACCCCCATGAATTATATATTGATTTGCTGAAAGTTGTTTTCCACACTGAAACAGTAGGTTCAACCATTTATGTTGACCACCTAAAGGGGCAGGATGGAGAATTAGGAATCAGGGTTGGTGACCGTTATTTCGGAGTAATCAACGTAGGCGATGAATCTAAACTTTTCAAACTTTGCCAGGACAAGAGAATAAATGGAGAAAGCAAGGAGTTTACCACTTCGCTTTTTCAGACAATCAACAATAAAGACTCAAAAATCAACCTGCTCATCGGATCCAAAAAGTTTACCGAAGGCTGGAGCAGTTGGCGGGTAAGTACCATGGGCCTTATGAATATAGGTAGAAGTGAAGGTTCTCAGATAATTCAGCTTTTTGGCAGAGGTGTTCGCTTAAAGGGTTTTCAAATGAGCCTGAAACGTTCACTCATGCTCGACCCTGAGCAACGACCCACCATGAAGATTCCTCGCGAGCTTAAACCAGTGGAGACTTTACAGATTTTCGGAATCCGGGCTGATTACATGCAGATTTTTAAAGAGTTTCTTGAAGAAGAAGGACTTCCGGCAAATGATTCTGTATTTGTTCCTATTGAAATACCGGTCATGTTAACAGCTGACCTTGGAATCATTAAACTCAAGGTCCTGCAAGTTGAGAAAAATGTGGATTTCAAGCACGATGTTACTGTTGACCTTACTTATGACAATACTGTAGGCCGCGGCAGTGTAAAGCTGGAGTGGTATCCAAGGGTTCAAATGCTGAATGGAAATTCAGCTCAGGCAATAATCCCTGCCTACCGGGCTGAAAATAAATTAACTGATTCACACCTGGCTTTTGTTGATTGGGCAGCCGTTTATTTTGAGTTACAACAATTTAAGAATGAGCGTGCCTGGTACAACCTGAACCTGAGTTTGGAAACATTGCAGGAGATTATCAACCACTCTGACTGGTACGATCTTTCAATCCCTGAAGGAGAGCTTAAAGCCAATACCTACCGAAGGGTGAGGGAATGGCAGGCCATTGTTAAAGCATTGTTAAAAGGATATACTGACCGCTTTTATAACCTGGTAAAGGCCGGGTATCTGGGTGAACACATGGAGACTGTTGAGCTCACTCCGGATCATCCTAACTTCATGGAGAAATACCAGGTTGAGGTTGAGCAATCGCAGGAAATGATTATTGACCGCCTGGCGGATATTAACACCCTTCTAAAAAGCAACAACTTCTCCAAAGAGGAGCTGATCAGAAAGGATTTTTCGGTATTTCAGTTTCTTGAGCATCTATACAAACCACTGATATACATGGATGCCCGTAATTTCAGGGACATCGTAAAAATCAGTCCGGTAAGCCTGGTTGAGAGTGAATACAGATTTGTAAACCACCTGAAGGTTTTTTACGAACAAACATCAGAATTCTTCAAAAATCGCAAATTATATTTGCTGCGCAATGCCAGCCGCAAAGGGGTAGGCTTTTTTGAAGCACACGGATTTTATCCGGACTTTATACTGTGGATTGTTGAAAATGATCATCAGTACATCAGTTTTGTCGATCCAAAAGGGTTAAGGCAGGTTAACGGTTTTAACCACCCGAAAATGAATTTTTACAAAACCATTAAGGATAAAATAGAAAATCGGATCAGGGAAAAAGACAAAGACATAACCCTGAATTCATTTATCGTTTCACCCACAACTTATAACGAGGTCAGCCATTGGCATGGAGGTGAGCGAATAAATGATTTTAATGATAAGCATGTGTTCTTTATGAATGAGCAGAAGGATGTTTTTGTGGGGATGATGATGGGGAAGATATTGGAAATGTCTGCCGATTCAGGTTAATATTTTTTTGGACTTGAAGAATTATGAGATACGCATGATATAGATTTCTTTTAATCAATTTAAATAGTTGTTCTTATGAAGAGTTATCGCCCACTTTGTCCATCTGATGTGACCAGTATCGAAATTAGCTGGTCGGAACCTCAGCTCATTCAGGGCTTTAAAGACCCGGAAGTTGAATATCCCGATAACGGATATTTCTATAAGTTTATTGGAATTCATGGGAAATCAAACCGGCTGTTCTATATAGGGAAAACATACAGCAGGTATGTTTCCCGCAGAATCAAAGATGCAGATCATAAGAGAAAACAAGAAGAGTTCCATAAATCTCATCCTAAGCACAAACTATACATTAGCGTAGGATTTATTCCACCCAGAAAGAAAATCAGCCCTAAGTTTATTTCAGATATTGAAAACTTGTTAATTTATGCACATTCAAATGATGATTTCAAGTTTTTAAAAAATAGAAAGTCTATCTATAATCACCACGTTATTAAGAACTATCATATCATTAACCAAGGTTATTTGGATGATCATATGTTGCCTGAAATTTACTATGGATTGTTTATAAGAGATTAGTTTTTTACAATGACAGCAATTTTCTCTGCCCGTTCATTTTATTGTTTCCCATTTGGCGAACCATTAAGGAAAGTGATTCAAACAGATCGTACCCCTAAAAAGGTTTTTGTTTTGGGTGTTTATGCCAGTGCTGTGCATGCGCGTTGGGTTGGTCCGGATGGTAAAACCATTGTAACAGCGCTGGCAGTTGCCAGTGAACCGGAAATATTCTGGTGTGGTAATAATGCAGAAGAAATCGTTAAAGGAATTGGTATTCCAGAAGAAGTTGGGCATTTGGAACCTGCAGCCAGAACACTGAATGGGCCTTCTGGCTCAGCGCTTGATAAATTGTATCTTGAACCACTTGGATTTAGCAGAAAAGATGTTTGGCTATGTGATTTAATGCCAGAATCCAGACTGAACCCGAATCAAAAAAATGCGATTAAGCGTCATTATAACCCTCTACGAGCTAAGCTAAACCTTCCAAAAGCTTCAATACCTTCATTCAGTCAAAATGAGATTGATAATCCTACGAGAAGACAAGAAATCCTTGAAGAATTATTAGAATCTCATGCTGAGATGCTTATTCTTCTCGGAGATATGCCGATCAGGCATTTTCTGAATCATTTTGCTGATAGAAAGGGCACACTGGATGATTTTGTCAATGCTCCGGATTCATTTTATGGTAAAGTACATGAGTTAACTATTGCCCGAAAACCATTCCATGTATTGCCTTTATGCCATCCGAGGCAGGCGCAGCGGTTGGGTGCTTCGAGCAAGAAATGGTATGATTTGCATCAGGAATGGATTAAAAACATGAACAATAAAAACAGAACTGAATGAAAAAACCTGACCTAACCATTATTTCTGACAGTGTCTTATCAATTCATGCTTCATTTGATCGGATTGCAGAAGATCTTATTACAAACTGGAATCTGAAAGTGAATGATGAACTCTTCACATTCACAGAGCTGGAATTTTACTTTTTTAAGTACGATATTCATGAAGATAATGCTACACATGAGCATGGCTATGAAGATGGAATGTGGCGTTTTCATTCACAAGGGCTGGATATTACGTTTCCTGCAACTGATAGCAGCGATGGCGGTATTCTTTTAAGCGGTATTAAGTCCGGAACGATATTCACCAATGGTCCTAAAAGAGTTCTGGAGATGATTTTCCGGGAAATGAATCCTGTTTCTAAAATTCATAATCAGTTTGGGCTGGTTCCGTTGCCGGAGAAACAGAATTTTAAAATTTTCAAGACTTTCAGGCATGGCCTTTCAAATGGTCAGGACAATGCATTTAAGGATGCGTATTACAGGTATTACATTGAAATAGAGCATTGGGATAAAAAACATGTTGGAGATTCTGAGAAAAGCAGAATAAAGGGCTCAAGCGAACTTGTTTAACATGCATCAAAATGTATTCAATTAAACTTAAAAAACTTGTTTTATGATACAAAATGAGCAAAATTATCTGGAATGGATTAAAAGTAATGGTGTTGGTGAAAATGACCTGGTTGCCTCTTCGCCTAAATCATATATTTCTTATCTTAACATAGTATCAAAATTGTTAAAAGAGGATATTTCTGAAAAAATTTTGTACGATGAGAACTGTGTTATTGAAATAGCAAAGAAACTGAAGGGGCAGAGAAGTGATAAATCGATTTCCAATTACAAGTCAGCTTTAAGGCAATATGTTAAAATGGTGCAATTTAAATAAGAGGCAGTTTCTAGCCAGGTTCACATTACATTCATGAGCATCGCATCGGGAATCTTAAAGGAATTAACAAGTAATCATTTTAAATATGCTTAGTTTTTCGATAGGAATCATATATTTGTAAAGGTAAATTGAAGCATGAAAATTGTGAGAGACAATCATGAACAGTTCTTTATAGTGGCCTTGTTTAAAATTGAAAATAACTTTTCCTGATAGGAAGATAAACCAAAAACAATATGAATTATCAAGAGGAGATTAAGAGATTTGTAATTAAAGGATTTGAGAATGTTCATCCAAGCTTAAATATTCAAAAATCCTTGGTGTTGGATAAAAAAGAAGACAACTTCATTAAGGATCCGAAAGCAGGTTACGATTATCATAGGTGGGCCAGAAGTTTAAAAAGTTCTCAGGCGTTTGCATTTAATATTTTTTCGGGAATTGTAAATCCCTCTTTGGAGTTTGAATTTCATATGAAAGTTTTTGATCGTGACGCACAAATTGATGTTAAGTTTGAGAATAATCATACAATTGAATTGTTTGAAGTTAAGGCTTTTGAAATAGTTAATATGGGGGCTATTCAATTTGAGGAAAAGTACTTTACTAAAACTTTATATAGAAATTCTGATATTGCTGAGCCATTTATAAAGTTCATAAAAGAAGTGATTGATTTTTTTAAGAAGGACGGAAGTCGGATTTATGGAGGAGGTGTGAAACAACTGTGCAGCCATATTCTTGGAATCTTAAATACTATGAACAATCCGGATTCTGTGAACAAAAAGTTTAAATTATATAGCTTATGTTTCGATAATTCATTCAATCAAAGGTTTGAACTTGATTTGAACAATTACAGGAAAACACTCGAAAAGTTTAAAATACTTGTAGATAAATTTCTTAATGAGATAAAAGTTGACACACGTGTAGAATATTGCGGATTTTTGTCAGCAAGTGATTTCATAAATAATAACGAGGTTCTTTTAGGGAAAGAAAACTTTGATTATGTGCTGAAAAGATATTTTTATAAGAATTAGAAATTTTAGATAAACTTATGGTTTCAAGATCATGCTTTCAGTGATCTTAAAATTGAGTTTCTATCACTCAATGATGCCATTTCGATTAAGGATAGTTACTTTGAAGTTCATTCTAGAATCCGTTTTGGTATAAAAGGCTAAACAAGGCAGAAACGCCTTGCGCACTTTCCCCTCCCTGCAGGAAAATTAAAATTTGTTAAAAAATTTGCCCGCCCCTCGGACCCGGCTTAACTTGGCTGTTACATAAACCCATATATTAAAGCTATGATCACCGACGCCGAAACCAATTTTGTTTTTTTCTCCGGGCTGCTGCAGGAGAAACCAAAGTATCAGGACTTCAACAACCGGTTGATGGATGTGCTGAAGAAGCATAGCATCAGCTACAGTTATCTGCCCGGAACCAGGGATATCTGGTGCCGCGATTATATGCCGGTGCAGGTGGAGAAGGAGCGGTTTATCGAATACCGGTATGACCCGGATTATCTGCTTAACCTGATAGACCGGCCATCAAAGACTTATCCCGACATGGTGTGTGCATCCATTGGTTTGAAAACCGTTAAATCTGACCTGATCCTTGACGGGGGCAATGTAATTCGCTGGAAGGATAAGGTCATTCTGACCGACAAGGTGATTCAGGAGAATGCCGCCCATTACCATAAGGCGGAGCTGCTGAAGAAGCTGGAGGAGGCTTTTCAGGTGGATCGGATTATCCTGATTCCATGGTACACAAAAGAAGAATTTGGCCATGCCGATGGCATGCTGCGGTTTGTGGATGGAAACACGGTACTGGTGGATGGGTTTTACCAGGACGAAAAATCCGGGATGGATGAAAAGCTGTTCCGGGTGTTGAAAGATCACCGGCTGGAGGCTGTGCCGCTTGAGTTTAAGGTTGAAAAAGAGAGCAACCGCAACTGGGGTTACCTGAACTTTCTGCAGATGGAAAAGCTGTTGCTTGTCCCGCAATTCGGCATTGAAGAGGACCTTCAGGCCCTGGATCAGATCAGGAAGCTGTTTCCGGACTATACCGCCAGAGGGCAGATGGATACCATCGATGCCGGTGCTCTGATCAGGCAGGGTGGGGTGCTGAATTGTGCTTCGTGGAGTATCAGAAAATAAATAACATTTGCAGAGCAAGTGGAGCAGGAAGATATTTAAAACCTGGCGGACCATTCCGGCATACTGACCCCCCTGATTTAAAAATCGGGTATTCAGTATCAGGTTTATTTTTCTGAGATAAGTAGTTTTTATCCGGAGGTAAAATTCAGGGCCAATGGTTGCTTTGGCTTTGACGATAAATACAAGGACTATCCTTACAAAAATGCCTGGTTTGTGATTATCTCACCGGAGAAGATACAATGCATGCACTACAAACGGCTGATTACCGGTTTTGAAATAACGGCGGAAACCCGTTACCATTTAAGCAAGGTAAAGTGGTTTCATTTGGACAAGGGAATCATTGCTGAGTATGAAGGATATGCCAGGCAGGTGTTTCAGGCTTATAAAAAGGAATAAGTCCGGCTTTCTGCTGGAGGAATAAATCATCAGTTAACAACTATGGGGTTACTACAAGGAAACTTAAATAAGAAATTCGCTATTTAAGTTTTACGGTATTAAGGTTAAATAAGATATTTTTTATTTAACTTTGTCCTCAAAAAGAAACAAGATGGATTTCAATTCCGGTAATTACATACAAACCACAGGGTATAGAGCCTTTCAGCCTGAAAAGATAAATAAATCATATCAGTTTGATGAATCAGATTTGTTATTCCTTCTCGAAAAGGCAAGTATTAAACTGGGCGAATTGAATGCATATGCTGAATTGGTGCCGGATGTTGAGCATTTTATCCGCTTGCACGTTGTTAAAGAAGCGACGGTGTCGAGTAGGATTGAAGGTACGCAGACCAACATGGAGGAGGCATTGCTGAAAGAGGAGGAAATCGTCCCGGAAAAGCGAAACGACTGGCGCGAAGTAAACAATTACATTCATGCAATGAACCAGTCAATTGAACAACTTGATATGCTGCCGCTTTCCTCGCGGTTACTTAAAAATGCCCATAAAACGTTATTAAGCGGTGTAAGAGGTGAACATAAATTACCGGGTGAATTTCGTAAAAGCCAGAACTGGATCGGCGGTGCTACCCTGTTTGATGCTGCATTTATCCCGCCAGTCTGGCAGGAAGTGAACCCTTTGATGGGTGATCTGGAAAATTTTCTGCATAACGATAATACCGGATTAACCCATGTGTTAAAAATAGCCCTGGCCCATTACCAGTTTGAAACCATTCACCCGTTCCTGGATGGGAATGGACGTATTGGTCGGTTAATGATCACCCTTTATTTTATACAGGCCGGGATCATGAAGAAACCCGTATTGTACCTTTCTGATTTCTTCGACCGGAACAGGAGTTTGTATTATGATAACCTGACGCTGGTCCGTACAAAAAGCGATTTAAAAACATGGCTGCGGTTTTTTATATTGGGTGTCATCGAAACCTGCGATAAAGCAGTACTCGGCCTGAAAAATATCCTGGCGCTGAAAAGAGAATGCGAAACCGTGCGTATAGTAACATTGGGTAAAAAGATGCCTGACGCACAGGTATTATTACACTCCCTGTTTATTGATCCGGTTGTTCGTCCGGATAAAGTGGCACAGCTTACCGGCTTATCCCTGGTTTCAACCTATAAATTGATTGATGATTTTGTAAGGCTGAAAATACTTCGTGAAGTAACCGGGGGACGGAGAAACCGGATTTATTTATTTGATGAGTATTTCAAGGTGTTTGAATAAGAGATCGCTACAGGCAGAAATTAAACAATTGTATAAATAATACCCTGAAACGATTATTGTTGGTGTTTTTCTGAATCCAGAGTTACTGAATACCGGACCTGAACATCCTCATTCAGGGTTATTAGAAGCCAATGAGAAAATCCAATGTCATTGTTCCCGATTCCCGTATTTTTGTAAATTGAATTCTATGCTGAAACCGGATGATGTACCGGGAAATCTGTGGTTACTCAGCCTGTTAATTCAATATTTTGTAATCCTATGTAACCCAAGTTATTAACGGCAATGACAGAAAACACCGAGGAACAGTTTACTTTTCATGGTTATGAAATTACCACCGACAATTCGTTTCAGCACGCACGCTATGGGATTACTCCTGATCTTGCCGTGCAACTTGAAAAAGCAGCGCTTGGTTGTCAGAATAAGAGTGAAAAACGGGTGGTTGAAAAAATGACGAATTTGGTCAGGCAGTATCCGCATATACCAATGTTTAAGAATTACCTGATGGTAGCTTACAGACTTCATGGTAATCGTTTGAAAGCGGATGAATTAAATGAACGGATTATTCAGGAGCATCCCGATTACCTGTTCGGGAAACTAAATCAGGCTAATGGTTTTATCGACCGGGGTGAACCCGGGAAAGTGCCGGGGATATTGGGTGCTTCACTCGAGTTGAGGGAGTTATATCCTGAACGGAAACTCTTTCATTATGCTGAATACACCAATTACATGAATGTAGTGATCAGGTATTTTGCTGCCGTCAAAGATCTTGAAACAGCTGAGCGTAAACTCAGCCTGCTTGAGGAACTTGCTCCTGATGATCCTGTTACTGAGCAGGCTGATTCATTTTTGTGGATGCTAAGGCTGGAAAGGGCTGCAGAACGAATTCAGGAGGAACAGAAGCAACGCATTACACCCATTGCCGGAAAATATGCCAGAGAATCGGATAGAACGGCCCCGCCGGAGTTTAATCACATAGAAATAGAAAACCTTTACCGGTACGGGATGAGTATTCCGCATTATGTGCTTGAGGAAATACTGGCCCTTCCGCGCGAAACCCTGACGGAGGATTTACTATCCGTGTTATCTGATGCGGCTGACCGTTACCAACTTATAAGCAAAGGTTATGGTGATGAAAACGCAACATATTTCCCGCTTCATGCCTTTTTTATTCTGATGGAACTGAAAGCCGGAGAAGCCTTGCCTGCTATGCTGGATTTTCTTGCTTATGACAATGATTTCGAGGAATTCTGGCTCGGGGATCATCGCACCAATTCCCTGTGGCAATGCATTTTTCAACCGGGAAGAAACAACCTGGGGGTTCTTCAGGATTTTTTAATTAAACCCGGAATTGACACGTATAGCAAAACAACGGTTTCAGAAGCACTTTGTCAGATGGTGCTGCATTATCCGGAGATGCGCCCGGATATTCTGAGCTTGTATTCAACTGTTTTCGAAACTTTCGCTGAATCAACCATTGATGACAATCTGATTGATACCGACTTTCTCGGGCTTGCCATTGGAAATACCATTGATTGCGGATTGGCAGAACTTTTACCGGTAATTAAAAAACTATTTGACCGGCAGTATGTCGCCCTTTCAATAGGCGGCGATTTCAGGCGTGTTGAATCTGAGTTCAGTTCTCCCCTCAACCAAAGTAAGAAAAGAACTGTACAATCAATCTTTGAATTATATGATGAAGTAGCTGATACCTGGATTGAATCCGGCGGGGAGAGTTCGACAGAAAGCGATTATATTTCCCGATATACACCCCAGCCAAAGGTTCAGGCAGTCTCTGAAAAAATCGGGCGAAATGATCCGTGTCCCTGTGGCAGTGGTAAGAAGTATAAAAAATGCTGTATGGAATGACCAGTGGATGAATCTGACGATTTTTTTTTCTAAACCACACGTCTGATTTAAGCTGTTTTGCAGTTAAAAGTAACGTTGAAATCAACAACAGACCAGCAATGGACGATCTTCAAAAATATGCCGATCAGGCGATGCATGAAATAAACAACAAGCCAAAGGCTGAGTTTATGGGATATTCCCCGATGGAAATGCACAATCTTCTTTATGAACCATTCGGGAAGTACAGTCCTGTTATGTTTCATGACCCCGGAGAAGTGTATTACAAAACAATTCCGGTGTTGAATCAGGTCCGGTTTCTGGCAAACCTGATTGAGCAGGCAGGTGAATTAAAACTAACCGATTTGGGATACCTTCCACCCCAGGTAGTGATAAGAATCTATGAACAGGGATTCCTGAGGGATAAGTACATAGAATCAGGTTTTTTGAAATTGCGCAAGGAGATGGATTTCCCTGAAATCGGACTCTCAAGGATACTTCTGTTATTGTCAGGCCTGGTTAAAAAGAGAAACAACAAACTATCTCTTACCGCATCAGCTAAGAAAGTGCTTGACAACAATCCAATGCTGCTTCGTAAATTATTCGAAGTCTATTGTCTTAAATTCAATTGGGCATACCTCGATCTTTATGGAGATAACAACATCGGACAATTTGGCTTTGGATTTTCTCTGGTTTTACTCGATAAATTCGGGGATGAGCAAAGAAATACAAGGTTTTATGCCGGGAAATACTTTCAGGCTTTCCCTGCCCTTACAGTAAACCTGCATCCCCGTTACTTCAAAGACGAACAATGGAGTTGTTATTCACTTAGAACATTTCAACGTTTTCTAACCTACTTTGGATTAACTATAGAGACAGCAGACGATCATAAACCCCGCACAGACAGGATTGTACAAAAATCACCTCTGTTTAACAGGCTGATTCAGTGCAATCCGCACAGGGTCTTTGATTCAGGTTTGAGTTTATAAGAAAGCTGCCCGGATACAGATAAGGATTTTATGCATCGGATGAAATCATCCAAAACTGCTACTGCTTTGGACCGGACATGCTCCGGAATGATCAGGTGAATATTACATTCAGCGAAGCTTTTCCGGCAACGGATTGCAGTTTTTTATAAGATCTTCAGGAGTCCTGTCTGTTAAAAAGGCTAAAGCCAGGAGAAACACGCCCTTAGCCCTGCGCCCTATTCCCTGTTGAAGAGGACCTTCAGGCCCTGGTTCAGATCAGGTAACTTTTTCCGGACTATGCCGTCAGAGGGCAGTTGGACACGATCGATGCTTGTGCTCTGATCAGGGAGGGTGGGGTGCTGAATTGTGCTTCGTGGAGTATCAGAAAATAAATAACATTTGCAGAGCAATTGGTGCAGGAAGATATTTAAAACCTGGCAGTCATTCCGGCAATACTGACCCCGGGGTCACAATGCCATTCCGGCATACTCCCCCCCCCCCCCTGGTTTAAAAATGGGCAGTTCGTTATTTGATGTGCTGGATTATTCCCTGATAAAATTATTAACAACAATGTCAGAACTCAAATCCGATGTTTATGCGATTAGCTGATTTCATTCTTACATTCTGGATAAAAATGAATCCTCAAGAATGTCATTTTTGGATAAAAGTATGATCAGTAATATTCTTTAAGTACTTAAGGAATAAACTATTTTGAGAAGGACCGGCCTTGTAAAAATGGCGTTAAAAAATCTGGCAGCGAACCTGCCAGCCGGCAGGCTGGCAAATAAAAAAGAAATGCAACCGGGATAGTATGGCCAGGCACGGGTGTCTGGTGTACAAAGGTTTAAAGTAGAGTGAGATAAGGTTCAACCCTGCCTCGCCGGCAGGCAGGCTCATTTCTTCCAGCCAGAATTGCTCGCCAGATTTTAGCTATTTTTACGAAGCCTTGAATTTTGGGTACCTTTTGTTCAAGCAAAAGGTACAGAAGGCTGAAAAGTGCTCATATGTAAACTATTGAGGATAAATTTCAACGAAGTTGAGGACTGGTTCCTGACCTATAAAAAATAGCGACTAAGAACCATTTGTTGCGGACTTAATCAGAATTTCAAACTCAAGCCTGGAACTTAGGATTTTAGTAAATCATAAAGGAGGGAAGGATTCAAAGTTTCTGCTAAATTCTTTCTATCCCTAAATGGTTAGATTTGGTAACAAATCATTATCAGCACATCAATTACTGAACAACATTTAGAAATCGGGTATTCAGTATCAGGTTTATTTTTCTGACATAAACGGATTTGTATGCCTCCCGGATATTTCACCTTAATCTGCAGTGTTTCCATACATCCTGTATGGTTAAAAAAAGTTTAGGGATTGCAATCATTCGTCAGCAAATTTCATGTTTTTTGCACACCATTTCCATGCAGGGATAACCGCTACTTTTATGTTGTTAACAGAAAATTCTTCTTCTTCATCGACTGTCAGGATAATGCCCTTTTCCACCTCACAAAACCGGCATGCCTTTAGCAGTCCCTTCAGTTCGCGCTGCCGGGTACGGCTGTCTTTCAGGCTCAGGCAAACCTGCACAGGCCGGGGTTTAAGCCCGTTTTCATGAACAATAAAGTCACATTCACAATAAGGGTCTTTGTAGTAATAGATGCCTGTCGTATAGATATTGCCGTACAGGCGGTATAACTGCCAGAAAACGAGGTTTTCGAGCAGTGACCCGAGGTTGTTCGAAAAACTGCTGTCAATGGAATGTAAGATACCATTATCAACGAAATAGCACTTTTTGTCTGAATTTTCACTTTTGATAAGTGAAGGGTCATATTTGCCGATGCGTTTAAATAAATAGACCGCCTCAGCCAGGTCGGCTGCCTGGTATATGCTCTCCTGGCTTACAGCATAACCACGGCTTTTCAGTTCCTGGTATATCTTGCGAAGGGAGAGGTTCTTGCCGGTATTGCCGGCAATCCTGTGAAAAAGATACCTGAGGTAGCTTCCGGCGCTTTGTTTTTGTTCGAGTATATCGCGGTAGAGCACCGTGTTGAAATACTCCTGGAGCACATCACGTTTGTTGGCGAAGCCGGGTAAGACAATCTCCGGATACCCACCCCACAGCAAATATTCGTTGAAAGCTGCCAGCACCACCGACTTTTGAATCCCGTATTCACCGAATTCAATGTTTCTGAAACGAAGGTATTCGGAAAATGATAAGGGAAGCACCTCGAAGGGCAATCCCCTTCCCCTGAGGACTGATGCCACATCAGCATGCAGGGTGCGGCTGTTGGAGCCGGTGATGATGATGTTTTTGCTTATTTTCTCATATACACGGTTGACAAAGAATTCCCATTGAGGCAAATACTGAATTTCGTCGAGCAGAAAATAAACCTCTTTCAGCGCAGCATTTCCGGGATACAATTCCCTGAATGCCTGCAATAACAGGTCCGGGTCATAGCTGTCTTTGCGCAGGCGTTCATCTTCAAAGGAAACGAGGCAGATTTTATCCCACCCGATGCCATTTTCCAGCAGCTGATTTACCGAAAGGGCCAAGAGCGATGATTTTCCCGACCGCCGGGGCCCGACAATGGTTTGTACCTTTTTAATTCCGGGATCTATCTGTAAGTCCCTTTTGATCAGCAAAGGACTGAAAACCTGTGGTGCTTCTGATAATATTTCCAGAAATACTCTTTTCATACGTGCAAATATACGTATAAATGCTCTTTTGATCGGTGCATTTATATTATTTTATATTGTTGTCCGGGGAAAAAGTTGCAATTTAAACGAAACGCCTTACAGCTGTGGATTTCAGAAGATTTCAAATACAGACAGCTCACTTTCATTTTTTCGCCACTAAGACACGATGGCACCAAGTTTCACGAATTTATTTTACTCATTTAGTGTTACTTAGCGTCCTTGTGTCTTTGTGGCAGATTCTTTCCAAATTTTATCCGGACAATAGTATTATTTTATTTCAACAATGAAATATAACCGGGAAATTTTAAAGCCGGTTTCAGTGAACTTTTTTAATCATAAGTTTTCAACAGAAGGGAGAAATCGGTGTGGTTGAAAACCAGCTTTGAAAGAATTTTAACTTTCAATATATTCAACCGGAAGCCTTATACCTGATGCAAGAGGAAAAGGATTTCTTAAAATTAGCAGTATGCCGTTCAGCTTTGAGGGCAGAAACAGACCTATCATTGCCCGTGAGGCAAAGGAAAGGATGAAAGCAATCCATAACTGCCACTTTTCTGAGTTGGACATGCTCCGGAATGATCATGTGAATATGGCGCTCAACGAAGCTTTTCCGGCAACGGACTGCAGTTTTTTATAAGATCTTCAGGAGTCCGGTCTGTCAAAAAGGCTAAAGCCAGGAGAAACACGCCCTTAGCCCTGCGCCTTATTCCCTGTTGAAGAGGACCTTCAGGCCCTGGATCAGATCAGGAAGTTGTTCCCGGACTATGCCGTCAGAGGGCAGATGGACACCATCGATGCCTGTGCTCTGATCAGGGAGGGCGGGGTGCTGAATTGTGCTTCGTGGAGTATAAGAAAATAATTGATGATTACGCTTTGAACTGTTTTTTTAATGATCGTGGCTTGCAGTAAATGGTACATTTCTGAAAACATGCCACCATCGCAGAAAACCGATAGCGATGTTATTTAAATTCTAAATCGGATAATGAGGACAACCGACCCTCTGAATCCGGAAATAAACCGGATCGTATTGATATAACACTTACATTTGTCCAGTTTATTAATTAATATACTGGACATTTTACTTATTGTAATGCCAATGATCTTCGTATGAAAGTTGTTGATTATATTGCTGTTAAGATTGAAAGATTTCCTAAGGGATATGTTTTCACCTATGCTGATTTTATTACTGATGTGAACAACAGGGAAGCAGTAATAAAAGCACTGAACCGTATGGCGAAGTCGGGTAAGATAGGGAAGCTTGCCAAAGGCAGGTTTTATAAACCTGAAATCACAGCATTTGGCAATCTGATGCCCTATCAGAAGCAGATTGTGAAAGATCTGCTGGAACAGGATGGTAAAACCATCGGCTATCTTACAGGTTACAGCATTTACAATCAACTGGGTATAACCACACAGATGAGTACTGTTATCCAGATAGGCAGAAACGAAGTCAGGCCAGCCTTTAAGAGGGGGATGTACCGGATTTCGTTTATCCGGCAAAAAAACACCATTTCAAAAGAAAATATTCCATTACTTCAGCTCCTGGATACAATCCGGAATATTAAAAAAATCCCCGATACAACCGTGGATTCAGCCTGTAAACGTTTGCTGACCATTTTCAAAAAGCTCGGTTCAAAGGATAAGACCACCATTGTACGTCTGGCTTTAAAGTACCCGCCAGCTACAAGGGCTTTGCTGGGTGCTTTGCTGGATGAAGCAGTCCAGGGTGCTTTAACTGAACCGCTTCTGAATTCATTAAACCCTATTACAAAATACAAACTGGCCGGTGCGGCAAAAGTATTGTCTACTACTGAAAAATGGAGTATTGTATGAGGTTACACGAAGAAAAGAGGCTGTTTTCGGATATACTAAGAGCAACTTCAGACAAAACAGGGATTAAGGTTGAGTTTGTAGAAAAGGATTATTGGATTACCCTTATTCTAAACCGGCTGGCAGGAAGTAAATTTGACAGGGAAGCAGTTTTTAAGGGCGGTACTTCCCTGTCTAAAGGGTTCGGATTGATTGACCGGTTTTCTGAAGATATTGACATTGCTATTATAAGCCGGGATGCCAGTACAGGGAATGAGATTAAAAACATTATCCGGTCAATTGAAAAGGAAATTACCGCAGACCTGAGAGAGGTGCAATCAGAGGGGGTGACCAGCAAAGGCTCAAGGTTTCGCAAATCAGTATTTGAATATGACAGTATCGAGGCAAAGAACAATAACAATAAATTGATTGTGGAAATAAACTCATTTGCCAATCCTTTTCCATTCAGGCGGCTTGGAATAAAATGTTTTGTATCTGATTTTTTACAACAGACAAGGAACGAAGAATATATTGATAAGTATGGTCTGGATCCATTTGAAGTTAATGTGCTGAATAAGGAACAAACCATGTTGGAAAAGGTGGTTTCGCTTATTCGTTTTTCTTTTGATGAAGATTATATTGAAAGTTTAAAAGGCAAAATCAGGCATTTTTATGATTTGTATTTTTTGATGAATGATGCAGAATGTGCTGACTTTATTCAATCGGAGAGGTTCAAACAACAATTTTCCCGGATACTGAACCATGACAGGGTAATGTTTGAAGAGCCACATGGGTGGCAGGTGAAGAAGGTTAATGAATCCCCTTTGGTTAAAGATTTTGAAGCGGTATGGAAACAACTTAAAGAGAAGTATAAAACAGAACTTACAGCACTGGCATATTCACCCATACCTGAGGAGGCTATGGTTGGTAAGCAGATTAGTGCACTTATAGGTTTAATTCAATGAAGTTTACTGAAAAAGAAATAAATTAATTTTTGATATACCGTTGCAGGAATATCACCCCCACCACATAGGCAATAAATAAACCGTAAGTCTGACCATGTTATGGTTGAGGCAGATAATATATCACTTTTATCCCTTATGCTTAACTTTAAGCATACACTCAAAGAGGCATCTGAATAGCCGTTATGTCCTTACACCACAAACGATTCAGCGACAAGCGCCTCCGTGCCCGATGGTGGGATTACAGCCGGGAAGCCATGTATTTTATTACATTTAAAAAGCAAACAGCTTGCTTGCATTTTTTCGCCACCAGGGCACCAGGGCACCAGGTTGCACAAATTTATTTTATCATTTAGTGCTACATATAGTGTCATGTTGTATTGTGGCAGGTTCTTTTTAATGATATCGGGACAATAGTGATCCGGAATAAGAAAACAGCTCTTTTGTGATATTGATCAGACCATGCCGGATCATCCGGAATGCCGGAGAATACGGAAGAATCCGGCGGTATACATAAAAGAATCCGGATAAGTGGGTAAAAGATCATCCTGGTTTAACGGAAAATTAAAAGCCGGATCAATTGTATCTTTTATTTCTGAAAAGTTGCCGATTATTCCCATTCGGCCCTTGTTTATACCTGTCAGGAAACTAATGTTTTGAAACGATCGGCAAGCATGGTTATTTTGCTGTGAATCACAAAAATCCAACCCATGAATACAAGGATATTCTCTTTTTATACTGCCCCGGGCAAGGCATGCAGAAAACTGCTGATGCTGGCACCGGCATTGATATTTTTTTCACCGGCCGTGATGGCTCAATGGGACACCCAAAGCCCGGTCCCGACAAACATGGATATACGGGGCATCGGAGCTCCATCGGCCGAAAGGGTATTCCTGGCCACCGACGACAACTCCTTCGACAACAGCGGGGCTCTTATCGAATCGAACGATGGAGGTGCTACCTGGGTGCAGCGCGACATCCCTTTTTCGCTGTATGATCCTTTTTACGGACTTTTCTTTCTGGACAGCCAGTTTGGCTGGGCTTACGGTAATATCAACTACCGCACTACCGACGGAGGAACTACCTGGACAGAACTTCCCCTGCTGGGATCTGCCTATTTTATGAAATTTTACACCCCGGCTTTCGGACTTACCACCGGCAATTTTGGTCAGTACATCAGTCATGACGGCGGGCTTAACTGGGTTGAATCCCCGGAAGGAATGGGTTCATTCGACTTTGCCGGCGACCTGACTGGTCTGGGTACTTCTGAAAATGGAATTTATCTGACCACCGATGGCGGGAACACCTTCAATGCCGTTTATACCGGCAGCGCAATTTCAGTTGTTTACCTGTCGGCAACGATTGCCATGGGTATCGTGGATGGAGGTTTTGTACGCTCCACCGATGGCGGTGCCAGCTGGACTCCGGGGGCAAATGCAGAGGACAGGCAGAGGCTTACCTCGGTATCACAGAATGTGGTGCTGGCATGGGGCAGGGCCGGAAACTTCCCCGATTATGATGACCGTGTGCTGCGTTCGGGCGACGGCGGACTCACCTGGACAGATCTGGGTGAAATCATGCCGGAAGGAATCAATGATTTTGTGGTAACCGGTCCGGCAACGGTTATTGCGTCCGGTCTTACCGGAAATATGTTCCGCTCAACCGATGCAGGTCTGAACTGGACACAAACATTTACCTCCCCGGGTCAGCAGGTGGGATACCTGAGCAGTGCGGTGCCTGTTTTTGCCGATGCGCAAACGGGTTATTTCGGTTTTGGTGCCGGATTTGTGATCAAAACCACCGATGGCGGAGCTTCCTGGTCACAGATTTCCAGCGGCAGCGGTATGTCGTTGAACGATATTGACCGGTTTCCAAACGGCCATCTGATTGCTGTTGGTGAAAACGGTACCCTAATCAGCAGCGATGGCTTGTCACCGTGGCTGTTGGGTGAAACTTTTTCGCAACATCACCTGAAAGCGGTTCATATCATTGATCAGAACAATGTGGCAGTGGTTGATGAACCGGGTCAGGTTTATCTGAGTGCCGATGGTGGCCTTACCTGGAATGCAACTGCCGGAACACCGGCAGACTTTACCTCAGCGGAGGATGTGCATTTTACAGATGAAAACAATGGCTGGGTAACCGGAAGCGGATTCAATACCGGTGCATTGTACCATACCACGGATGGCGGAAATACCTGGATGCCTGTTCCTGAAATTCTGGGCGTTTATGTATCGGTAGACGTTGCCGGGACAAATGTATGGGCAGCTAATGTCACCGGGCTTTTTTACTGCAGTACCGATATTGGCGCGAACTGGATTCAGGGAGAAATTCCTGGTTCGCATCAGATCAGGGATATGGATTTTTATGATGCAAACAACGGTTATGCCGTTGGTATGTGGGGTGAAGCCTTCCGTACCGGCGATGGAGGCATCACCTGGGAGGTGTT
This sequence comes from Bacteroidota bacterium, assembly GCA_043806115.1. Classification (GTDB taxonomy): domain Bacteria; phylum Bacteroidota; class Bacteroidia; order Bacteroidales; family Lentimicrobiaceae; genus Lentimicrobium. Next base: position 31,470 of record JAZDHI010000085.1, on the reverse strand, counting down.
ACCGAATCCAAATACCCAGGATGATTTCACGGATATATTCCTGGTTGGGGCCGATGAACTCTGGCTCAGCACCAACAACAATATGGTTTATTATTCGGCGACCGGTGGTCAGAACTGGGCTGTGATGGAAGCAGGTTCGGCAGGGTTTGGAAATTTCAGCGCTGTGTCTGCCAATCCGGCCGGTGATGCATGGATTGTAGGTTTTCAGGGATATATTGAGCACTTTACCGGCCCACCTTCACCGCCCCTTAATCAACCACCGGTGGCTTCGTTTAGTTTTTCTGCCAACGGTCTCACTGCTGACTTTACCGATGCCAGCACCGATGCCGATGGTATCATTGTTAGCTGGGCATGGGATTTCGGCGACGGTAATATTTCGAATCTTCAGAACCCTTCCCACACCTATGAAAATGCCAACACCTATGTTGTGACCCTGACGGTTACCGACGATAATGGGGATACCGGTAATACATTGCAGATTATTGTTGTTCAGCCCGGCCCCGGAGGCACATTCGGCGATTTTACCGAAGTAACTCCGCCGGATCCGCTTTTTGTGACCCCTCAGGACGAAGATTTCTGGGTGATCACCACCGCTCCGGCCGACTATGACAGCGATGGCGACCTTGATGTCGCGGTGCTTGGTTACTATGTGGTCTACAACGAAAGCGTCGAGGAGAAACTGGTGCTTCTCCGCAATGATGGACCAGCCGGTGGAAATGTATGGGATTTCTCCTATTTCGAAGTATCATTGGGTGGAATGACAACCGGTAGTTCTGATGTGGCCTGGGGTGATGCCGATGGTGACGGCGATCTTGACCTTGTGGTCGGAACCGATGGCGCCACCCTTTTATACCGGAATGATGCAGGAACGCTTGTTCTTACAGATACCGGTTTGCCCGGATACTGGGAAGACAACAGCCAGGCTGATTTTGATCTCCGATCCGTTACGTGGGCCGACTATGACAACGACGGTGACCCCGATCTTCTATTACCATCGGTGTTCGATTTCGAAAGCTTTTCTTATCAGACAAAACTGATGCGTAATGACGGAACGGACAATAACGGGGATTTGATATTCACCGAAACCGATTCCGTTTTTGCCGCAACATCGCATGCCCAGAGCGCCTGGGCTGATTTTGACAGCGATCAGGATCTCGATTTGCTCCTGGTAAACATTTCACCGTTGACAGAAGGGGGGTTTATCCGCCGTTACCGGAACGATGGCAACGGAGCTTTTGTTGGTGAGGATATTCTTGGAAGTCTCAGCGTTGAACATGGTGAGGCTCAATGGGGCGATTATGACGGCGATGGCGATCTTGATATCCTGGTTGCAGGTAACCTCAGGGAAACCGATGGCTCTTACACCCATATGGCCCTCCGGATCTACCACAACGATAATGAATCTTATGTTCCGTTGGATGTGATTGCTGATTTGCCCGGCGAAGGCTGGTTTGACCTGACGGCAGCTACCTGGGCAGACTACGATTCTGACGGGGATATGGATATCCTGCTGGCGGGAAACTACAATTCGGGATCCAACATCGAAGGCAGGGCAAGGATTTATACCAATAACGACGGGGTTTTCACCGATTCGGGCAACGAACTTCCGGCACCCCGTGCAAGCGGCGACCGTGGGGGTACCTTCTCATGGCTGGATATAGATGGTGAAGGCGATCTGGATTACTTTATTGCCGGACAATACTTTGTTCCCGGTGGAAACGGTCTGGTGGAAGCACAGATGCATCTCTACCGCAACGATGCCCCGGGTCAGAACCTGGCACCACTGGCACCCTCGGGTCTGGAGGTTGTGCTGCCCACTGAAAACTCTGCCCTGTTGACATGGTTTCCCGGAAGCGATGATCACACTCCCGGCAGTGCGTTGACCTATAATCTTGAGCTTTTCCGGAATAATGTTTCTGTTGCCCTTCCGGCACGTACCCCGGAACCGGGGAATGTAAGTGCCGTAACGGAATGGTTGCTGACAGGTCTTGAAAACGGTGAATACAAATGGACGCTCCGTACCGTGGATGCGGCTTACATCGGCAGCAACATAGCCACTGGTGAATTCAATATCGGTGAAATTATTTCGGTGGATGAAATCAGTAACTTCTCTTCAGGTTATAACCTGGGGCAGAATTATCCGAATCCTTTCAGCAGTAAAACAATCATAAAATATAAAATTCCCTTCGAAGGGCCGGCTAGTCTGACGGTTTATAACACAGCCGGCAAAGAGATTGTAACCCTTGTCAATGAAGTTAAACAACCGGGATCCTACGAAGTAATGATGGATGCAGGCGGTTTGGCAGAGGGAATCTATTTCTACCGGTTACAATCCGGAATTGTTTCTGAAACAAAAAAGTTGACGGTTATGAAGTTTTGACAGATCATCTGATTTTCCGGATTTGGTGAGGGATCGCACGGACGTGCGATCCCTCACAATTTATAAATTCATGTAAAAGAAAATCGATTCAATTTCCGCTATAATTTCAGGAATTTGATAACTTTCCATCCAAATTTCAGCAATATGAAAAAGCTATTTTCTGTCAACGGATTTATCCTGGTAATCTTCTTATCCGTTATGGTGTTATTCCTGTCGGGCTGTGCCAATAACGAGGTGGTTGGCGAATGTCTGAAAGGAAAAACCTTTGGATTCTGGCACGGATTATGGCATGGCATTATTGCACCGGTCGATCTGGTGCTTATGCTTTTCAGGGATGATATCACCGTATTTGCCCCCAACAACAATGGCGCCTGGTACGCCTTCGGATTTGTGATCGGAAGCGGTGGCTGGGGCTTTTTTGGCGGCAACAGGGCCTCGAAGAAGAATAGATAGTTACCAATATCAACAGCTTAGTTCAAGCCGATGTTCACAGCAGAAGCCGTTAAATCCATCACCCTGTCGCTGGGTGCCGATAAATGCGGCATTTCGGGAACAGGCAGATTTGATGCCGCACCCCCGGGTTTCCATCCGCTGGATGTTTATTCAAAATGTAAATCCGTGGTTGTATTTCTGAAGCAAATGCCTTCGGATGCTATTTTGGCGGAACATCCGGTCGTTTATTCCCATACGGCTTATCAAATCTATCAGGCTCTTGATCAGATCGGGTTGAATCTTTGTTCTGCACTCGGCAAACATGGAATTCATGGTGTGCCGGTGCCAACGGATGTTCCTTATCTTTATTGGGATGAAGATACAAAGCGGGGCATGGGGATTATCTCATTGCGTCATGCTGCCCGCAATGCCGGACTCGGGATCCTGGGCAGGAATACCCTGCTGATCAACAATGAATACGGCAATATGGTGTATATCGGTGCGGTGCTTGTTGACACGGAATTTTTACCCGATCCGGTTGAAACCGGGTTTTCCTGTCCGCCTCATTGCGATTTGTGTCTGGATGCCTGTCCTGTCCGTGCACTGGATGGGCTTACCGTTGATCAGAGACTTTGCCGTGAAAACTCTTCCCTTCTGCATCCCAGGGTCTGGGATATTTACACCTGTAATGCCTGCCGGAAGGTTTGCCTGTACAGAAACGGTGTGGGATAATATTATTTTTCACTGGTATAGTTTGGATGGCTGACGGGGTGGGTCAGACCTGCCCGATAGCCCGGGTAACCATTCCTGCAGGAACACAGTCAACCTGCCGGTTTATCCGCCACAGTCGGAAAAGCCCGCCACAGGCAGACTTGCAAGCTGGAGGAGGGCAGGAAGAGGAGGGTAAATGGTAATAAACTTAGACGTCTAAACTTAAATAAGAAAATCGTTATTTAAGTTTACCGGCACTAAAATTAAATAAACAAAATAAGAATCCTGATGGAATAAAAAACGCCCGACTAAAATAGTCAGGCGATTGTAGTAGCCTCGATAGGAATCGAACCTATATTTAAAGTTTAGGAAACTTCCGTTCTATCCATTGAACTACGAGGCCGTCAGATTAAGGGCTGCAAAAATAGAATTTTTTTCGGGAATGTGCAAATCCGTTTGGGATTGTAAATAATCCCTGATCTATACCGATGGGTTTTTTTTATTCAATCGGTGGATCACCCTCTGTCCCAACGCAATAAATGGCGTTTCAAAATATTTATACACAAGGCTGCTGAAAACCAGGGTAGCTGAAAATCCGGTAAAAATCATCAGGGTCGTATTGGTGATTCCGGCATAGGTCCTTACCAGGAAAAAAACAATCGGGTGGAGCAGATAAACAGAGTAAGAAGCCTCACCCAGCAGGGAAAGCATCAATCCGCCTGCTTTTCCGGTCCTGAAATCAAGAATAAGAAACGAGACGGTAATAGCGAAGGAGATAAAAACAAAGGCGATCCTGTTCCACCCGGCAACAATATGGCCCTGGTCACCTTCAGCCGGATAGAATAAAAAAGCCACGAAAGCCAGTCCCAGTAGAGCTTTTCCGATTTTGTCCGGTATTTTCTTTCCGGAAAAGAGATGGCCAGCCAGCACGCCCCCGCTGAACAGAACCACCTGGTTAAGCGGATTCAGATAGATGCTCCACTGAAATTTCAGGGTCATGTAGGGTGAGAGCACAAAAAACGCAAAATATACTGCCAGGGCCAGGGAAATCCCGAAAAAGAGGAGCGGTGCCAGCCTTGTTTTACTGCTGAGCAAAATCACCAGAGGAAAAAGGGTATAGAATACCAGCTCATTGCCGATGGACCAGGAAGCAATGGCGATGTATTTATCGTGGGTAAAGAAGCCAAACAGTCCGGACAGGTTCATGAAAAGCATGGTGGGATCTGCCTTCCGCCCAAGGACAAAGACCGACAGCGCGATGGAAAGCCAGAGCAGGGGAAAAATCCTGAACATCCTTTTGATGAAGTAATTGCCGGTATTTCTCAGCGTAAGTTTTTCGTGATAAACAATATAGAGGGTCAGTCCGCTGAGGACATAGAATACCGAGACACCATAGATGCCGATTTTACCCAGGAAAGTTTCTGTGCCAAAGCTATTGCCCGACCAGGTATAATAGTGATAAACCATAATACCGAAAGCCATCAGGCCCCGCAGATAGTCTAATGATTGAACCCTGTTCTTCAATGGCCTGGGATTAACATTAAATCAGGTCTGATTGGAAATACTGAAGAAAGGCGCTTTACTCGGGGAAACCCGGCTATGGAAATTGTTGTAATTTGACCTGGTCATGAAACAGTATTAACGTGAAATGCCAACCAATCGGATTGTGCTCAAAACCGGATTTCATTATAAAGATAAAATCTCAGGTCAATTGAGTTCTCTGCAACTGCATAGCCATTGATGTGCATTATTCCGGTCAAAATTCGTCAAGTTTCACGACATGGCCAAACATGACCCGGACAAATCACAGTCTGACTCCAGAGTTAAGGGGATCAGTCAATCTGACTACCAAGCCAGGAAACCCACTGTTTACAGCATGTTTTAATCCTTATTGTTGCGGCTGGCTTACCGGATGAGTCTTAGATTGTAGTCTTATAACCGGGGGTAATCAACAAATCTACTGGATTGAATAAGCCGGAACGATTAAAATTAACATCCGGTTAAACTGATACTCTGTGCCGGAGTCAATGGACGGGTCCGATTCTTATCATTAATAGGTATAAAATATCGGTTGGTAAAACAGGTCAGATAATGATATCATTCTTATTTAACAATACTATTAATTTTTAATTCAAATATTTTTTATTCTTAATTTTCTTTTTATTTTTGAAAATTCAGACAACACAGGTGATTCAGACTGATTTCCTGGAAAATGAATTGTTATAATTTTTTTTAAACAAATAAAGCCGGTTTGCATTAAAATGGATTTGTATGAAACATCTGTTTTTAGCCATATTTTTTATACTGATTTCAGGTAGACAAGCATATACACAGGAAACAAAAGTTGATCCCCCATGGGAATCTCCTGTATCATTTGTCTTTACCATAAGTCCGACTTCTTTGTTAATCTGTCCGAATAAAACAGGTTTCACAGTCCTGGCGCAAAATGGAGCGGTTGAAGATGATGTTATTGTGGGTTTAAGCTTTAATACACCCAATATAAAAGCCGGAATCGGATTCAACTCAAGGATTGTTCAGCTTGATTTTCTTGCAGGAGCAGGGTGTTTAATTTCAGGAACCATAACCGGAAGCTTCATCACAGGTGATGCTTATTGCAGATTCCGGCCTTCACCGGTAATCAGCATCGGAGTTCATGCAGGGTTGATGAATTTCACACCCCAATGGGATTTCTTCGATTTGTCCTATTCAGAACCGGATGATGTTAAATTCAGTAAAGTAAACGGATTGCTGATCGGCCCGGTCATGTCTTTTGGTAAGCGGACCTGTTTTACCTTCTCACTGGATTACACGACTGCCATTACTGATGTGAGCACGTATAATGGTTACAATGCGGATCGCAATAAACTGGATTTGGGTGGACTAATGTTGAATTATGGCCTGCTTATCAGGGTACCTTAAAATGCTATAGCGTTTAATTCTCATACATCTTTAATTTAAATCTAAAAAAATGAAAACTGAAAAAATGATGATGTTTGTATTGGTGACCTTCTTGTGTTGTCAGTCGGTTTTTGCACAGGGATTTCAACCGCCTGCCGAAGGGAAGGCCGTGGTTTATTTTGCGCGGGTGAGCAGCTATGGTTATGCAGTGTCGTTTGAATATTTTCACAACGACGAGTATATCGGGGTTTTTAAAGGTAAAAATTACATGCGCTATGAATGTGATCCGGGAAAACATCTTTTCTGGGCTTCATCAGAGAATAAGGAATTTATTGAAGCCGATCTGGCAGCAGGAGGGACCTATATCGTGATTGTGAATATTGAAATGGGGGCATGGAAGGCGCGTGTCGGCATGAGTCCGGTTACTGAGAAGAATACAGAAGAGTTTACCAGGGCAAAGGAGCTGATTCTAAGTGAGGAACCTGCTTCCACACCCCAGAAGAAAGTTGATGAAATGAATATAAAGCTAAAAGAATTTATTACTGAAAAGCTTAAGATGTACAACGAAGTCTGGAAAAATGAACACGATTATCCGGTTATCACACCAGATATGGCCATAAAGGCTGAATCGATGAAATAACAACGATATGCTCACCGGCATGTCCGGCACGGGTTGATTTTTTAATTTATCGGGCAACCCAATCACTTACTATATATTCTTTTTTCCTGCATTGATAACCAATGTACAGGGTTCATTTTAACCCTGAGGATTCATTACTGTAGAATTATTTTATTAGATTTGCTGAAAATTTCAAACTTGCATTGTGCAGATTCAGAGAAATAGGGATTTATTGCTGGGCGATTTTCAGAAAATTCTTGGTGGCGAAAAGGTTGAGATTGATATAGAATCAATAGACTATATTCAAAGAAGTTTTGGTTTCTTACAGGAATTTTCGAATCATAAAACCATATATGGGATTAATACCGGCCTAGGGCCGATGGCTCAATACAAGGTTGATGAAGACAAACAGGTTGAACTTCAGTATAACCTGATCCGTAGCCATTGTGCAGGAAGCGGTCGCCGTATTGATGATATTTATGTTAAAGCAGCCATGATTTGCCGGCTGCGGTCTATCATCCAGGGGATTTCAGGTATTCATCCTTCTTCGGCACAGTTGCTGCAGGAATTGATTAACCGTGATATTTTTCCGGTTATACCCGAGCATGGCGGCGTTGGTGCCAGCGGAGACCTGGTGCAATTGTCGCACATCGCGCTGATACTGATCGGTGAAGGTACGGTGATGTATGAAGGCAAATTGTGCCCGACAGCTGAGGTTTTCAGAAAAAACAACCTCCAGCCGATCAGGGTGGTGCTTCGCGAAGGCTTATCGTTGATTAACGGTACATCAGTGATGACCGGGATTGGCCTTGTGAACATTCTCCGGGCAAAAACCTTACTCTCCTGGTCTGTGATTGCAGGTGCATTGCTGAGTGAAATTGTGGAATCTTTCGGCGACTATTTTTCGGAGGAACTCAACCGTGTAAAAGGTCATCCGGGGCAGCAATTTATTGCCGGTGAACTTCGCAACATTTTGGCAGACAGTCAGTTGATTTCTTCAAGAGAGGCCCAGTTTTACAACCATATCAATGACAGGGTTTTTAAGCGGAAAGTTCAGGAGTTTTATTCCCTGCGGTGTATACCGCAGATTCTTGGCCCGGTTTACGACACCATCGCTTTTGCCGAAAAGGTATTGCTTTCGGAGTTAAACTCAGTGAACGACAATCCGATTGTTTGTCTTGAATGTGAGAATGTTTTTCATGGCGGGAATTTTCACGGAGACTACGTTTCACTTGAAATGGACAAGCTCAAACTGGTGATTACCCGTTTGTCGATGATCGCCGACCGCCAGATCAATTTTCTGTTTAACAGTAACCTGAATGAAAAACTGCCTCCTTTCGTTAATCTTGGTGTGCTCGGATTAAATCTTGGCATGCAGGGCATGCAGTTTACAGCAACCAGCACCACTGCCGAAAATCAGACTTTATCTTCATCGGTTTATATCCATAGTATTCCCACCAATAATGACAATCAGGACATCGTTAGTATGGGCACCAACTCGGCACTGATGGCTGCACGGGTGGTCGATAATGCCTTTCAGGTTATTGCCATTGAGCTCATCGGGCTTCTTCAGGCAGTAGATTACCTGAAAATTGAAGATAAACTTTCTTCAAAAACAAAAAACATTTACCGGAAATTACGAACTTTAGTTCCTGTTTTCGTTGTTGATACCCCGAAGTTTGAAGAAATTGAAAGAGTATATCAGTATATCATTGAAAATCAAGCCTATTAAAGCCTCATACCCCGTTAATTATGAAATTTGCATTGGTTACAGGAGCCTCAAGAGGAATTGGAAAAGCAATAGCCCTGAAACTGGCAGGTGATGGTTTTTTTATTTTGCTGAATTATAACACCAATAAAGCTGCTGCTGAGTCTGCCTTGCACGAAATTCAGGCATATGGCGGGCAAGCAGAACTGCTACCATTTGATGTTTCGGATAATTCTCAGGTTGAAACCGTTCTTGAAGCCTGGAAAGCTAACCATCCTGACAGTTACATTGAAGTCCTGGTAAACAATGCCGGAATCAGGGATGACGGGCTGATGGTTTTTATGCCGGTGGATCAGTGGGAAAGAATTATTTCGACCAACCTCAACAGTTTTTTCTACGTTACACGTCAGGTGCTTCAACCAATGCTGATCAGAAAGCAGGGGAGAATTATAAACATAGTATCATTGTCGGGGCAAAAAGGTCAGCCCGGACAAACCAATTATTCTGCAGCCAAAGCAGGTATCATCGGAGCCTCAAAATCGCTGGCCATGGAAATCGGTAAGAAGAAAGTTACGGTTAATTGCGTTTCGCCGGGTTTTATTGAAACAGATATGACCAAAGACCTTGACACTGAGCTGCTTAAAAAGCTGGTTCCTCTGAATCAGTTCGGCACAGCAGCTGATGTTGCTGAAGTGGTTGGTTTTCTTGCTTCACCAAAATCAAAATATATCACCGGTGAGGTTATATCAGTTAACGGAGGCATTTACAGCTAATCAATCAGGCCATGAACAGAGTTGTAATAACGGGCTTAGGTATTTATTCTACCATCGGTAAGAATCTGGAAGAAGTCAGGGAGTCGCTCTATTATGGACGGTCAGGAATTGGCATTGACCCCCGGAGAAAGGAATTTGGATTTCGCTCCTGCCTTACAGGCGTCATAGAACGGCCCAATCTGAAAAATGACCTGCCGAGAAGAATGCGGATCGGACTGGCCGAGCAGGGTGAATACAGCTATGTAGCTACCATGGAAGCTTTGAGAAATGCAGGTATTGACATGGACTTTCTTGAAAAAAACGAGGTTGGAATATTATACGGAAACGACAGCTCTTCCATTCCGGTGATCGAATCCATCGATCTGATCCGTGAAAAAAGGGATACCACCTTAATCGGATCGGGCGCCATCTTTCAATCGATGAATTCCACCATTACCATGAACCTGTCGGTTATCCTGAAGCTGCGTGGAATCAATTTTACCATAAGCGGTGCGTGTGCCAGCAGTTCACATGCGATCGGCATGGCTTACCTGCTGATTAAACAAGGGCTTCAGGACATTATCATCTGTGGAGGCGGTCAGGAGATCAATGCCGAATCTATGGGAAGTTTTGATGGTTTAAGCGCTTTTTCCATCAGAGAGGATGCACCCCAAAAGGCATCGCGTCCGTTCGACCGCGACCGCGATGGTCTGGTACCAAGTGGAGGTGCGGCAACGGTGATCCTTGAAAGCTATGAATCGGCAAAACGAAGGGGAGCCAAAATACTGGGGGAAGTGAATGGTTATGGGTTTTCATCGAATGGTGACCATATTTCTGTACCCAATGTTGACGGTCCGGTCCGTTCACTGCAACGCTGCTTATCGGATGCCGGCCTGAAAGCAGATAAGATTGATTATATCAATGCTCATGCAACGGCAACGCCGATTGGTGATATGAACGAAGCAAAAGCCATCGATCTGATCTTTGGAGAAAGTAAACCTTTGATAAGCTCAACAAAATCGATGACCGGCCACGAAATGTGGATGGGTGGCGCAAGTGAGGTTATCTATTCCATGATCATGATGCAAAATTCATTCATTGCCCCTAACATCAATTTTGAGAATCCCGATGAATTTTCTGCCAAACTCAATATTGTTGCAAAGACACTGGAGAAGAAAATAAATGTTATTTTATCAAATTCTTTCGGATTTGGCGGAACAAACTCCACCCTTATCATTTCGAAATTTAATTAATTGCCTGTTGTTTTTATCCTGAATACTTTACCTGTACAAAATAGAGAAGGAGATTAATATGAAACCGGAAATAATTACAAAAGTGAATGAATTCCTCAGTGAGGAGTTTGAAATTGAGTCGGAATTGCTTACCCCGGAAGCACGGTTGGTTGACGACCTGGGTATCGAAAGCCTTGATTTTGTCGATATTGTTGTCATTATTGAAAGAGACTTTGGTTTTAAAGTTAAACGCGAGGATATGGAAGGTGTCCGTACGCTGGACGATTTATATAAATACATCGAAACCAGGGCTGTGTAAGTAATCTGAAATGGCTGAATGGTCGGGTAAATCACGGGGTGGTTTGTTGGGATATCGGATATTTGTATTAAGTATCAAGTACTTACACATATATTTTGCTTATCTGCTGCTTAGGTTTGTCGCTTTCTATTTTCTGATCTTTTCGGATAAAAAACCGATTAAGTTTTATTTCAGAGAGATTCTCGGATATAGTAAAATCAAAACAGTCTTCAGTATTTACAAGAATTTCTGCCTTCTGGGTGAAATGCTGATTGATAAAATTGCCTTTCTGACAGGTAGTTACAACAAATTCACCTTTACATTTGAAGGAGAAGAAAACCTTCATCAGATGGTTGCTTCCGGCAAGGGAGGACTTCTGATCGGAGCGCATATGGGTAACTGGGAAATGGCCGGACAACTGCTCGAAAGGGTCAGCTCTGCCATGAACATCGTGATGCTGGAAGCGGAGCACAGGCAGATTGACCAGTATCTGAAGGATGTGCTTGTTAAAAAAAATATCAGGATCATAGGTATTAAGGATGATCTTTCTCACCTGGTTGAAATAGGGAATGCTTTGAATCGCAATGAAATGGTAGCCATTCATGGCGACAGGTTTTTACCGGGAGCAGACTGTGCGGGTGTAAATTTCATGGGCAGACCGGCGCTCTTACCTACAGGACCACTTTATATGGCCAGCAAATTCAAAGTGCCGGTTTCATTTGTTGTTACAGTAAAAGAACGCAAAACGCACTATCATTTTTATGCCACCCCGGGGAAGGAATTTCCCTACCCTTCCAGGCTTTTAACAAGGAAAGAAGAACTCAGGAGTATGGTACAGGAATATGCCTCGGTAATTGAATCCAGGTTGAAACAATATCCCCTCCAATGGTTTAATTATTATCAATTTTGGGAATAAAACAGACGCCATGCTAAATTACGGCAACGATAACAGCTCTGCCTTAGAGGCAAAATTCAAAGCACAGAAAATTGCATTTGCACCCATCATGTTTCAGGCTGCCAGGGCTCTTCGTAACCTTGGGATTCTGGAACTCCTTATGAAGGAAAGAAAGGGGCTGACAACAGAGCTGATCGCGGAGAGACTTCAAATTCAGGTGTATGGTGTTAAGGTTTTACTTGAAGCGGGTCTGAGCATGGAGATTGTCAGGGTTGAGAATAATCAGTGGTTTTTGACAAAAACAGGTTATTTTCTGCAGTACGATGAATTGACGCGGGTAAATATGGACTTTACCCATGATGTTAACTATCTCGGTATGTTTCATCTGGAAGAAAGCATCAGACAGGGAAAACCTGCAGGGTTAAAAGTTTTCGGTGAATGGGATACAGTGTATGAAGGTCTTTTTGAACTTCCTGAAGATGCCTTGAAAAGCTGGCTGGGTTTCGACCATTTTTATTCCGATTATGCATTTCCTGAACTGATGCCCATCGTTTTTAAGAACAAGCCGGCGCACATAATGGATGTCGGTGGCAACACCGGTAAATTTGCCCTGGAGTGCGTGGCTTTTAATTCCGGGGTAAAGGTCACCATTGTTGACCTGCCCGGACAGGTTGTTAAGGCAGCAGAGGCGATCAGACGGAAAGGGTTTGCCGACCGAATCAATACCGTGGCAACCAATCTGCTTGATCATTCTGTCGCATTGCCCAAAGGTGCGGATATTATATGGATGAGCCAGTTTCTTGACTGCTTCTCCCAGGCTGATGTTTTATCACTTCTGATCAGGGCCAAGGAAGCCATGCAGACTGACAGCCGCCTGTTTATTCTGGAAACCTACTGGGACAAGCAGGAGTTTGAGGCATCTACATACAGTCTGCATGCCACGTCACTCTATTTTACCTGCATTGCCAATGGATGCAGCCAGATGTATCATTCCGGCGATTTGCTGAAACTGATTGGTGAAGCGGGCCTTGAAGTGGATGAATCGTTTGAAAATGTCGGGGTCAGTCATACCTTGTTAACTTGTAAAATCAAATAACTGTTTCCAATGATCTGTCCGGTTTCGGGTGAAGAAATACTGAAATTGATACCACAACGGTCTCCATTTGTGATGATTGATACGTTGGTGTCGTGCGGAGAAAAGTCGGCCGAAACAACTTTTACCATTCCAAATGATAACCTGTTTCTCAATCAGGGACTTTTCAGGGAACCCGGACTGATTGAAAACATAGCCCAGTCGGCTGCTGCCATGAACGGATTTGCCGGTTATCCAGCAAATCAGGAAGCAAAAATTGGTTTTATTGCAGCCATTAAAGACTTGAAAATAAATAAATTACCACATTCCGGGCAAACGATCAGAACACAGGTGGTTTTTGTTGATGAGGTATTTGATTATCAGATAATCAGGGGGAAGATTTTTAATAATAATGATATTTTTGCAGAATGTGAAATGAAGATTTTTATTAAAAACAATTAAATCGGGAACATTATGAAAAAGTACATCGTAGTTTTCTTTTTGTTTTTGGCCTATGGCCTGCAGGCTCAAAACCGCGAAAAAATTGACGCTGCACCTTCTTTTACCTGGTACGGATTGGATTTTACACAAGCCCGTCTGGTTGGGTCGGATGCTGATTTTACTGACCGGGCAAAAATTGTTTCCCACTTTTTTGACCAGTGGAACCAACTGATTCTCGGCGAACCTGAAAAGTATAACCTGGAGGGAACGTTCAACAAGCACATCATCAACAATATTGCTATAGCATCCAGGAGAAATGCCGGTGTTGATTATCTGAAACTATTGGCAGATAAGCCCAACGCCGTTTCTCCTGAGGATATTGATGCTATCGTAAAGCACTATTCCGGTGATGAAGGAATCGGGTTGCTGTTTGTAATCGAAAACTTCGATAAGCCGGCCGTAAAGGTCAGGTTTTGGGTAGTGCTTTTTGATGTTAAAACCCATAAAGTACTGATGGCAAAACAGACTGAAAACAAAGTGGGTGGAGGTATAGGCTTCAAGAATTACTGGGCCAGTGGTATCTATGCAGGTCTAAAAAGCATCAAAATGCTCTATCCGGGCTGGCTTAAATCTCTAAATTAACCAGACTTTGACTGATAAGATTATTCTTAAAAATGTTACCGAAGCAGCCATACGGTTCAGCGAGGTAGATTCAATGGCTGTGGTGTGGCACGGTAACTATGTGAAGTATATTGAGGATGGGCGTGAAGCCTTCGGCAGGCAATACGGCCTCGGGTACCTTGATGTATATAAGCATGGCATTATGACACCTGTGGTTGAACTCACCATGAGCTATAAGACTTACCTGAATTACGGAGATGAAATTGTTATCGAAACCGAGCTGGTTGATAGCCAGGCAGCCAAGATAATTTTTAAATACAGCATTTTCAGAAAATCGGATCGCTGCCTTGTCATGACGGCACGTAGTGTGCAGGTTTTTGTTGATAAGCAGGGAAGTTTATTATTGACCAATCCGGAATTCTTTCTTGAATGGAAGGGGAAGCTGGGTCTTAATCTATGGGAGTCGTGATGCCTGTTTACCTTGAATCGGATAATGTCATCACTTCATTGGGTTTTACTGCTGAAGAGAATCTGAATGCAATGGAAAAGGGTATTTCCGGCATTCAATACTGCAGCGATCCTGAACTTTCAGAGGTGGTTTTTCCGGCTTCTCTGGTCGATAAAGAAAGGTTAACCAATGAATTCCTTAAATCAGAAAATCCCGGGTTCACGACCTTCGAAAAACTGGCGTTTTTATCAGTACGCAGTGCGTTGTCCGGATCCTCGGTTGATCCGGCCCATCCACGGACTGTTTTTATTCTTTCTACTACAAAGGGTAATATAGATCTGCTTCATGAAAAGGGAAAAAATGCCGAAAACAGTCAGCTTTTTTTATGGCACTCTGCCGAAATGATCCGACGGTATTACCATAATCCCAATCAGGCTATTGTAATATCAAACGCTTGTATTTCAGGACTTTTGGCAATGATTGTAGGTCAGCGGATGATTAAAAGCGGCAGTTACGATCATGCTGTTATTGTTGGCGCCGATGTGGTATCAAAATTTGTAGTATCTGGATTTCAGTCATTTCTGTCGTTGAGCGCCATGCCCTGCCGGCCATTTGACCGCGACAGGGATGGCCTTACATTGGGTGAGGGTGCAGGCACAGTTATATTATCCAACCGGAAACCTTCCGGCAGGAAACCAGCCATTGAATTGGTTGCAGGAGCCTCGGCCAATGATGCCAATCACATTTCGGGTCCTTCAAGGACCGGCGAGGGGCTATACATTGCTCTTAAACAAACACTGATAAAATTTAAAAAGATGCCCGGCTTTGTATCAGCCCACGGGACGGCAACACCTTTTAATGATGACATGGAATCGGTAGCCCTCACCAGGGCAGGCCTTCAGCAGGTTCCGGTAAACAGCCTGAAGGGGTTTACCGGACATACCCCTGGGCGCGGCCGGCATCATCGAATCGGTGATTGGTGCCGGTTGTCTGAGCAGAAATCTGGTGCTAAAAACCGAAGGGCTACTGCATCAGGGACTTGTAAATCCTCTGAATACAACAACAGAAAATATAAGTGTGCCTTTACGTTCATTTGTAAAAACAGCTTCAGGTTTTGGCGGCTGCAATGCTGCTACATTATTTATAAAGCATGAATAATCCGGTAATCAGAAAATATGTATCGGTCGACAGTAGCTCGGTCACGGTGAACGGGCATACTGTACTCATGAATGAACCGGGGATGGATTTCGGTGATTTTATGAAGCAGATATACCATTTTTACAAGGTGTCCTATCTTAAATTTTTTAAAATGGACGCACTATCAAAACTCGGATTTATTACTGCCGGTATCTTACTGAATGATGATGAACCCCTCCGGTATGAGCCGGAAGAGAA
Source organism: Bacteroidota bacterium (assembly GCA_043806115.1). Lineage (GTDB taxonomy): Bacteria > Bacteroidota > Bacteroidia > Bacteroidales > Lentimicrobiaceae > Lentimicrobium. Next base: position 15,568 of record JAZDHI010000085.1, on the reverse strand, counting down.
GGCAGTTATAATAGCAAACAGCTCTTCATCGTTGAACACTGATGAAAAACATTTCGATTCAATTAAAGAAATTCCCAGTCCGGCAATATTTGTTTATACCTTGCCCAACATTGTGGCCGGAGAAATTTGCATCCACCATAATCTGAAAGGGGAAAACACCTTTTTTATTCAGAAAAAATTTGACATTCAGTTCATGGTAAACTACTCCAACATCCTTTTCAATACCACCAACACCCGGAAGGTGATTCTCGGCTGGGTTGACGTGGATCTGACCGGAAAATATTGTTCCTTGCTGATGGACGTTGAAAAAACGGAAAAGGAAGGTGCCGGCAGCTTTACAGTTGAATTCATTAATCAAATATTTAAATACTAAGCAGTATGGAAGAATTAAAAGAAAGACTGAAGGTTCAGTTAATTGAGCAGTTGAATCTGGAAGATATTACACCTGAAGACATTAATTCATCAGATCCTCTTTTTGGTGAAGGCCTTGGGCTGGATTCAATAGATGCACTTGAAATAATCGTATTGCTTCAGAAAGAATATGGAATAAAAATAGAAGACACGAAAAAGGGAAAAGAAATATTCCAGTCTGTTGATACTTTGGCTGCTTATATTTCGGAAAACAGGAAATAGGTTGATCTGAAGCCGGTGTTATCCGTTACAGAAATTACCAAACCAGATAGCGCATTTTATTATGTTCAGATCCGGGAATGATCACATCAACATTACAGGAGCGGGTGTTGTTGCCCCCGTGGGTGACAATGCTGCACAATGCTTTGACTCCCTGATTCACGGGCTGACAGGTATTGGCAGAATCATGCATCTTGTAACGATTCATAAAGACAGTTTTCCGGTTGGTGAAGTGAAACATCCGGACCGTGAATTGTCGGAACTTGCCGGGATAAACAAAGACCTCCGACGCGACTATACCCGGGCTTCACTCATGGCAATTATTGCAGTTAAGGAAGCGATTGCTGATGCAAAACTTCTTGAATCAGATCTTCATACCTGTGCCCTGGTTTCGGCAACATCGGTCGGAGGGATGGATAAAACCGAGCTCTGCTATCAGAATCCTGAATTCAGAGCGACGGATTTTATTTATACACATCCCTGTGGTGATGCAACCGATAGAATCTGTAGCTATTTTGGTATATCAGGATACCGGACAACGCTCAGTACGGCTTGTTCTTCGGGAGCCAATGCAATTATCCATGCCGCAATGCTGATCCGAAGCGGTTTTGCCGATAGGGTCATTGCCGGAGGAGTTGATCCGTTATGCAGGTTTACCATGAATGGGTTTAATTCACTGATGATCCTCGACAAGGAACATTGCCGTCCGTTTGATAAAAACCGCAATGGATTAAACCTGGGAGAAGGGGCAGGTTTCCTGGTACTTGAATCAGACCGGTCTGTTGAAAAACGGGGAGCAAAAGTCTTGTGCCGTCTTACCGGTTTCTCAAATACCAACGATGCCTTCCATCAGACGGCATCTTCGCCTGATGGAGAAGGGGCTTTTCTGGCAATGAAGCAGGCCATTGAATCGGCAGGGCTGGTGCCGGGGCAGATCGGATACATCAATGTACACGGTACCGGCACACAAAATAATGACTTATCTGAAGGTATTGCCATCAGGCGTGTTTTCGGTGATGGCGTTCCACCGTTCAGTTCCACAAAATCACTCACCGGACACGCATTGGGCGCTGCAGCGGCCATCGAAGCAGTGTTTTCTGTGTTGGCATTGGTGAACGATACAGTATTGCCGCACATCCGTTTTTCGGAACCTTTGGATGAAACAGGGCTGATCCCGGCTGACAGCGCTTTTAAAACTGATTTAAGGCATGTTCTGTCCAATTCGTTTGGTTTTGGAGGAAATAATTCAACTTTGGTATTTTCAAAACAGAATGGAATTATACTTTAACGCATCGTCGGCTATTTCTCCGCTTGGTTCGTTTGAGAACGAACCCCCCGGCCTTGTGGCTCCCGGCCAAACAATGGGATATTTTGTCAGTAAAGAGCCGGATTATAAAAACACCATTGACAAAAAACACCTGCGCCGGATGAGCAGATTCATCAAAATGGCAGTAGCCAATGCAATGAATTGTCTTACCAGGGCCGGACTTGAGCAGCCGGATGCCATCATTACAGGAACAGGATTGGGTTGTGTGACCGATACCATTGATTTCCTGCAACAGATCAATGCCAATTCGGAAACAATGCTGAACCCCACCGGCTTTATGCAATCAACACACAACACCGCCTCGGGGCAGATTGCATTATTGCTTAATTGCAGGAATTTCAATATTACCTTTTCCCATAAAAATATCTCTTTCGAATCGGCCCTCCTTCAGGCGAAGATGATGCTGAACGGTGAAAATTACCGGAATATCCTGGTGGGGGGTATGGATGAAATTACGCCTCAAAGTTTTGAATTAATAACGCAGACATCCTGCATCAGGAGATATGCCGGTAATCACCCGCTGATTCCGGGCGAAGGAGCGGCATTTTTTATTCTGACAAATCAGCCTTCAGCAAAGAACATTGCCAGGTTTGATGCGATGTCCGTTTTTTGCGGGAAATTATCGGAAGGCAGTTTTTCAGACCTGTTTCAACATTTTACGGACGATAGCCATTTCAGTACAAAGGATGTTGACCTTATACTGACAGGAGCCCATCCGTCAGATGAAGTATACGGATTGCTGAGCAACAGGTTCAGTGAAAACCCTATCATCGGGTTCAAAGACTACTGCGGGGAGTACGATACCTCCACATCATTTGCTTTGTGGCTTGCTCTCAACCTGATTAATAAAAGTATCGATGGCTGTTATGGACCCTCTCCTGAAAACGTGCTGATCCACAATCAGGGGAGTGGATCTTGCCATTCATTTATCCTGGTTTCAAAATGCTGAAATTCCGAACGGTAACCTTTCTTTTTTGTCTGAGTGCAGTTGCTGCAGCTGTATTTCATGCTCATTTATTTGTCTGGATAATATTGATTTTCTGTTACATTGCCCTGATTACTTATGGTTCAGCAAACATCAGATCCGGGTTTTATTTGAAGGCATTTTGCCATGGAGACCGAAGTCTGAAAAAAGCAGCCATTACTTTTGATGACGGGCCGGATGGAGAACACACAGCAGAGTTGTTGGACCTTCTCAGGGAAAACGGAATCAAGGCATCGTTTTTTTGTATCGGGGGAAAGATTGATCAATATCCTTCAATTGTGAACCGTATGCATACCGAAGGCCACCTCATCGGTAACCATTCATTCTCGCATGATCACTTTTTCCCTTTGAAACCTGTTGCTGAAATCAGGAAGGAGCTTATCAGAACAAAGGATCTGATCGAAAAATTGACAGGGAAACCGAATCTTTATTTCAGGCCGCCATTCGGAGTTACCAACCCTGGAATTGCCAGAGCGTTGAAAGGGCTTGATTTCATGGTGATTGGCTGGAGTATCCGCTCCTTTGATTTATCAGACAAGAATCCTGAGGCCATCGTTGACCGGATACTTACAAAACTCAGGGGAGGTGACATCATTTTATTGCACGACACCTCACCGCATATTCTTCCCGTGCTGAAAAGTCTGCTGGTCAATCTGAAGCTGCTGGGATGGGAGGTCGTAAGGCATGATGAACTGATCAACGATAATACAAAGAATAATGGTGCTGTTGAATAAATAACCGGATTTTGGTTTTTTACCTTGGATTTCATTCCGGAACAATAATTGATTACTATACTGAATTGAATTTAAAGCAAAATGAGATATATACTGATTGTTGTTTTCTGCCTCAGCGGCATGATAAGTCCTGCCCAGAAGGATGGTTTTAAAAAAGTTGCAGATCCGCGTGAAATAGAACTGAAGCTTGTTAAGGCGTCCGCTTCTGTGAATACCATTACCAGCGATTTTGTGCAGGAAAAGCACCTTGACTACCTTTCGGTCGTGATTGAATCAAAAGGCAAATTCTGGTTTAAAAAGCCCGGCATTCTCCGGTGGGAATATACCGAACCCTATAAATACCTGATCGTAATTAATCAGGGAAAGATTATCATCAAAGACGAGGATAAGAAAAATGAATTTGATGTGAATTCCAATAAGGCATTTCAGGAGTTGAACAACATCATCGTCAATTCGGTCAACGGAACATTGATCGAATCAGACAAGTATGATTATGAGATACTGGAAGGAAGGGAGTCATGGCTTGTCAGGTTATATCCTAAAAATGAGCAGATAAAGAAGGTGATGAGTAACATCGAGCTTTATTTTCTAAAAACAGATTTATCGGTAAACAAAATAAAAATGGTGGAATCGGACCAGGATTTCACCATTATAACCCTCAGAAATAAGAAGTTTAACGATCCTATCCCGGCTTCTGTATTTAAAGTAAACTAATGCCTTATTTCGTGGTGTTGGTCAGCTGTAAGCAAGCGGTTACAGGATGGAAGTCTGAAACAGATTAATTTTCCGGAAAGCCTTTGAACCCAAACCTCTCATTTGTTCAGGATTTTCTGAACCAGATTCCCGTTGCGATGCATAGCACAAAAAATGCCGTTAGTTTTAATATCTCCGGCATAACATCCATTGTGGAAGCATTTCTGAGGAATACATTGTAGTAGCCATTCACGCCCCAGTTGAGCGGTGAAAATGCACTTATATTCCGCATAATTTCCGGCATGACCATTACCGGTACCCAAACACCGCCGATGGCAGCAAGAATGACCGTAGATACAGATCCGAAAGTGGAAGCCTGGACATGTGTTGATGCGATGGAGCCGATGGCAATACCAAATCCGGAGGCAGCCAGTGCTGAAGCAAGTGAAATCAGAAAAAGTGCCATGAAATTCCCGCCCATTTGTAATCCGGGCAGACCGAGAAACGGCATTAAATAAACCCCGGTCAAAAAAATGGCAATAGCCTGCAATAGGCAAATGGCCACAAAAACGATTGTTTTTGGCATCAGGATATTCAGGAAACTGATGGGCAGTGTTTTTAAACGGGCAAGACAGCCTTCGCTTCTTTCCTTGATGATACTACCGGCAACAGGGATGCAGATCAGGAACATGCCAAACAGTGTCCATGCCGGGACATTGTGCTGCACGGCATTGGGCATGATTCCCCCGGTGTATTCCGATACCAGGTCCTCCGTAAATACAACTCCCGGCTCCTCAGGGAGTGAAATGACCGATTGCTGGCCGGTAATGGCATCTATAACTTTTGTATAGGCAGTTATAAAAATCCGGTTTTCGGTTGATGCAGCGAATTTTTCGAATGTGGCCCGCGTAAGTCCCTTGAAACTTTCTTTGGTGACAGGGTCGAAAAATAATGATATAGAAGTTTGACAACTTGAGTCAGTCCCGGATGTTCTGAGTGCATCCGGCAATTGTTGCTGTATCAGGGAAATAACCCTGTTTTTTATACTCTGTGTTGCATTTTCAGGAATCACAACCCCGATCTGATATTTCCCTTCTGCAACATCCTGCCGGGCCTTTTGCAATTGTGTCGAATCTTTACCCATGATGCCTGTAACTTCAAAGACATCGGTATCACTGATTCCTTTGGTGAATGCATTACCCAGGGAGTCGTTATCATAATTCAGAACAACGACCGGTATTCTGACTTCAGCCAGGTTCTGGAAAGTGCGGTGTTGCAACATAGTTACAACCAGAACCAGAATCAACGGCATTAAGAAAATCAGTACGATGCCCTCGATGTCCCGGATAAGTAACAAGGCTTCTTTCTGAACCGATATATAGAATTTACGCAGATTCATTTTTAATTCCTTCAGTTACTTTTTAAGACTGCCATAAATAAGGTTTCTCTGATCAGGGTTTTCATCTCCGGAACTGGTTAAAGGTAATCATCTCTCAGCGACCTTCCGGTAAGTTTTAAAAACACCTCCTCCAGCGAATGACAATCAGGATTGTTATGGATAAGTTCACCCGGCGTAGCAACCGCAATTACTTTTCCGTAATCGATGATGGCAACCTTTGAACAAAGTTTCTGCGCTTCTTCCATCATATGGGAAGTGTAGACTATGGTGGTACCTGCTTCGTTGAGTTCGTGCAGAAATTCGAGGATCACATTCCGCGATTGAACGTCAATACCAACGGCAGGTTCATCAAGGAACAGCAGGCGTGGATTGTGCAGCAGGCCGGCAAGCAGGTTGATCCGGCGCTTCATCCCTCCTGAAAAAGTGCCGACTTTTTCATCTTTGAATTTCTCAAGTCCCAGCCTCAACAGGAGCTTATTAATCCGTTCCTCCAGAGGGGTACGGTTTATTCCGTACAGGGTGCCAAAGTACCGCAGATTTTCAAAAGCTGTAAGCTTATCATACAGGGCGATATCCTGAAAAACCGCACCGGTAAGCTCTTTGATTTTTCTATTGTCAGATGAAAGGGAAAATCCATCAATATAAATCTTGCCGGAAGTTTGGGAAATCAGATTACACAAAACGGAAATAATGGTAGTTTTTCCGGCACCATTCGGACCGAGTATTCCGAAAATATCACCATCATTGATCTGAAGGGATAAATCGTCAACCGCCGGGTTGATGCGGCCTTTATAAACCTTTACCAGGTTCCGGATATCTATCAGTATGTCGCCTTTCAACCGGTCTCAGATTATTTCGCCTGTTAAACTTGTTTGTATTTTGATGCTTTTACTATTTTATCAAGCGCAAGAAAGATTTTTTTTTCTTCTTCAGCAATTTCAAGCAGTAAATCGCCTGTTCTTTCATAGCTTTCATTCACTTCCCTTCCTTTACACAAGCGACCGGCAGCAACAGCAAAGTCCCGCCATTTGTCACCGGTTTGTGTCATTTGTGCGGAAATTGAATCAAGTGCTTCGATCTGTAAAAGTTGAGAAGCCTCTTGCAGAAATGCCGCATAAAGAAACCTGAACCCGGCACCACCGGTTCCGATTTCTTCCTGCATCCTCACAATCTGCCCGAGATAGCGGCCTGCTTTTTTATCACCATATTTCTCAGGCCATCTTTTCAGGTGTGTTCCAAGGTATTTCATTCCGGTCACACCGATCACAGGTCCCGGCAATTTAACCATGTATAGGACCGACCGTTTGATTCCATTTAATATGGCCCTGGGAATGTCAATTTTTTCAGGAAGATTTCTGATGTAATACATCTTACCCCTTGGCTGGGCAATTCCCTTTGCATACCTGACCTTCAGGAGCTCTTCATATCCCAGTGTCTCAAGATCTTCCATCACCGGATCACTGATCAGGTATCTTCCATCTTCCTTCCCGATGGCAACAATGTTGTGTGCATTGAAATGGAACCTGTACTGGGGAGGGAAGTAAGGCAGGAAAAAGACACCAACAACCATACCTGTAGGGATACCTTTTCCAAGATTCAGATCAAGGTGTTCCATCGCTTTTGCCGGATTCCGGAAGGTTTCCGAATGGATGGTTACCCCAAGGCTTTTGGTTGCTTTATTGAATATATAGCCGGGAAGTGGTCTGAAAGCAAAGACAGGCGCATCACCCATTTTGATAAAAGGGAGGTAAGTGAAAAAGATGCCTGAACCAATTCCAAATACCATGGCTTCACTCAGCTCTATTCCATAGAAGCGTAAAAGGTTGGCAATAACCCCATTCTCGCAGTGGGCCGACATCTGGTGTTCGAATTCTATCTTCATTCTCAGGATTCAATTTGAAAAAGCTGTTCAACGGATTCAAAACCAAACACAGCGGCATATTTCTGCAGCTTTTTCTGACTGAGTCGTTTGAAAACTTTCGGAGTAAAATGAAGCAGGACTGAAATTCTGCAAAACCCTGTATATCCGGCAAGCAGCCCTGCATTCATCATGTTTTTTTTTGCATGGTAGTAAAGCGGACTTTTCTTACCACTCATCACCAGTTGACGTGCTATTGCAGCTTTTTCATTCTCAAAATCCCAGGCATTCTGCATAACAATCGTTTTCGGATTCCAGCCCACACTTTTTACTGTGGTAAATTTGCCATTCTCATCAACAGCATACTGCAGCACTTTGAATTCCTTCTCAAAGGCTCCGGCATCTTCCTGGGGGACTTCATCAATTTTCATAAGGTCAGAAACGGAAATCAGACGACTGTTAACATTAGGTATGTATAGGAGAACCTTGCACTTTCCGGTATCATCATCAGTATCCTGTTCCCTGCTTTTAACCTGCCCGAGTAAAAGAGTTCTTCAAGCATGGCAAATCCGGAAGCCGAAGCAATATTCCCTGTTTTATCAAGGTTAACAAACCATTTTTCTTCGGGTATGTTCATTCCATTGTCTTTAAGGCTATCCTGAATTCTTGGTTTAAAGAAATAGGAAGAAAGGTGGGGCAGGAAAAAGTCAATTTGAGATACATCGAATTTATGCTTCCCGGTCAGCTCCTTCAGGAAGATCCCCCCCAGACGCGTGATGTTTTCCTGTAAAAGTCTGGTGTCCTGGCGGAGAGAAAAAACTGAATTTTCAAGCCATTGTTGCGGGGTTAAGTCGTGCCAGGAGACGATTTCGCCGGATTCATCTTTTAATCCTCCGGCAAACATGCAGGTCTCTATCTCATTGGCAAAGGATTTTATTTCTATCCATTCAATGGCAAGGGAAAGGCCGTTTTTTGCCGGTTGATCCTGCAATAGTACTGCCGATGCCCCGTCGGAAAGCATCCACCTGAGAAAATCCTTTTCAAAGGCAATAAAAGGGTTTTTCCCCAGTGCTTCAAGGTGCATCGATTCTTCTTCAAAATTCTTCGACTGCATCCAGTTTGAGAATTTCTCGGAAGCACAGCAGACCGCATTGCTGTATTTTCCCAGCATAAGCGACATCCAGGCATAATTAAGCGCCCACATTGAACTGTTACAGCTGCCTGTAGCGGTCATTGCATCGAGGGGTCTGATACCCAGTTTGCCATGCACCATTAACGATAAAGCAGGCATTATAATATCAGGAGAAGCCGAACCACAAGTCAGCAATGCTATGTCGTGGATGCTGAAATCATCAATGCACAGGTTTTTGATGGCTTCAACGGCCATATCGGTGACCGAATGGGTGGAATTTCCCTCTTTGTCTATAGCATAATACCTTGTTTTTATTTTATTGTTATGCAATATCAGTGACTTTGACCTTGATTTTAATCCTTTTATTTCACCCAGATAGTCTTCCATCTCTTCATTGGGAACCGGGTTATTCGGAAAGAATTTTGAAACCCTCGTTATGTATACCTTTCGATCCATTGTAAAATTTTTATGATTTTATTAAATGCCCTGATAATATCTGATTTGTTTTGAAGCAAGGGGGTAAAAAAGCAATCCCGAAATGGTAAAAATAACAGAAGCAATGGGAGCCAGCAGGAACAATGCAAAAAGAAGATACCATTTGAATATCCTTATCCCGCCGGACCTTTTTTCAGCGCTGATGGTGCTCCGGCGTATAATGTTCCGGGCAAACTTTATGAAAATCTTTCTGGCATTCCTCTCAATAAGCATCAGATCGAACTTTACCTGCACAGCTCCTTCAGCAACAAGTTTTTGCTGAAGGTCACCGAATCTGTTTGCCTGAAGTGCTTCGTAAATGGTTTTCCCAAACCGGGAGGCATTCCTGATATCTGCATCTGAAACTCCAGCCCGGGGTAAGATTCCGGCCGGGCCTCTTTTGCCATAAACCAGCCACCGGATTATCGTTATCCCCGCTATCCAGTTGTTGTGGCGATCGGCCAGTACAATGTTCCCGATCAGGTGAGCTCCGGCATCAGAAAGCTTCTGCCTGATAATTTCCTGGGCGGAAATCCACATATTGCGTATTCCAAGCAATGTAACAACTTGCCTGCCTTTCAGTAATTGTTGTGCTTCCCTGGTCTGAATAAAAGAACTAAAGGGAATAGAAGGTGACATAAACCAGGACTGGTACGCCAGAATAATCAGATCGTACTTTGTTTCCGTGCTGAAGGTGAAGGGCTTTAGTGCACAGGGAATGTCCATTACACTTTCCGGAAAGCAATCGAAAAATGAATCACCCCATGGGAAAGGGTAATCCATAACCGGCTTTAATTCTTCATATTCAACTGTAATGTCGCTTTCCTGCAGGAGTGGTGCCACAACTGAATCAATGATTTCCCTTAACTGACCACTCTGCGTATAATAGACAACCAGTATTCGCTTCATTTTAAACAAACAGATATTTTAATAAGATACAAATATAGATGTATTTGTAAAAGTTACCGCTTATTAGCCTGTCAAAAAGTATAAACCACGAAACCCTTGATTTATCCGCCATCTTTCACCTGATTTGAAAAGCATAATAATACGGATCAGGGGTTAAAATCCAGCTGTTACCTCATAAAAGGAATCTGACAGCTTTTCCCGCATGGAGAAACCAAACGGGTTAATAGAAAGATGTTCAGATCCCTTTGAACGCTTTACGATATACACATTTGTTGGCCCGTACCTTAAGCAACAAAGTTCAGATTCCGAAACAGTGGACAAAATTCATTGTGTGGGGCTGAGTGGATACTTAAGCCGGAATAAAGGCGGTTTGTAAAGCAATCAGTGAGATTATCATCAAAATGGGCAGTTTTTGACATCGCTTTCCCAAAACAGCCTTATATTTGAACTTCTGCAGAAATGATCTTCACAGGCAGACAGATCGCACTTTGTAACATAAATTTTCCTGACATCACAAAAAATTGAATATGAATTTCAACTTTTCATCAATTTATGCAGCAATAACGCATTGTGCGGTTGCAAATATAACATACTGATAGCGTGGATGAAGTAAATGTCTGTTTCGACTCCGTTCAACATGACATTGACTTCAATAATGCTTATTATCAGTGATTTAAAGATTTGACCGCACAACACGTTCAGCAATAATTAATCAGTAATGCAGGCAATTCAGAAGAATCTGTTCAACCATGGTTCAACCATCATGAAAGCATTGCTCTTTCTTTTGGTCGTTTATTGCCCTTTTTTTCTTCACCTGGGAGATCTGCCGGTCAGAATCTGGGATGAAGCACGCCTGATTGCCAATACCCTCGGGATGGAGAAGAATGGCAATTATCTTGTAACATATTTTAACGGGTTGCCTGATATGTGGAACACCAAGCCGCCGCTGTTAATCTGGATTCAGCTCTTTTTTCTGAAACTGATCGGAAATGAAGAACTCTCATTCAGGCTTCCTTCGGCAATTGCCGGTTTTCTGACTATACTAACGATCATGTTATTATTTGCAAGACACCTGAAAAGCTATTGGTTTGGATTGATAGCTGCTTTGGTACTGGTTACTGCCAATGGTTATATCGGGGATCATGTAGTCAGAACAGCGGATTATGACGCCCTGCTTACCTTCTTTATGACTTTTTATGCGTTGTGTTTTTTTCTTTTTCTCGAAACGGGAAAGCAAAAATATCTGCATCTTTTTTTTACAGGCCTGGCATTGGCCGTTTTGACTAAGAGCATTCAGGGAGTCCTGTTTTTACCGTTACTTGGGATTTACCTGCTTTTCACCGGCAATTTACTCAGATTGGTACGCAACAAATGGGTCTACCTCGATTTTACTCTGATCGTGATTCTGATCTCAGGATATTACCTGCTCAGGGAGTCCGTTAATCCAGGTTATCTGGAAGCCGTATATAACAATGAATTAGGGGGAAGGTATTTTGCCACAACTGAGAACCACCTTCAGGGATTTGATTTTTACCTGAATTTGCTGATTTCAGAGCAGTTTGGTTACTGGTTTATGTTTTTAATGTTGGGGTTTTTTGCAGGTTTGGCTCATCCAAAAGGAATAATCAGAAACATGATATTGTACGTTACCTTGCTTATTGCTGGTTACCTGCTGATAATTTCTTCGGCCGGCACCAAACTGGCCTGGTATGTAGCGCCAATATATCCCCTGTTATCGATACTGGCCGCTTTCCCGATATACTGGATATTTCTGCATGTGATTGAGTTTAAAGGATTCAGAATACGCTATAATACGTATTTCTTTCCGGCGATTTTCCTGATTTCAGTCTTCATCGTGCCGTATTGGAATATCATAGACAAAGTATATAAACCGAGAGAAATCTCTTCTGAAACCGAGTTTTATCTCATCAGTCATTTGCTTCAGGATGCCGTGAAGGGGAAAACAAATATTGACGGACATTTAATCTGTTTTTCAGATTATAATGTTCATCTGACATATTACACTGACCAGTTGAACGAACATAATAAAAATGTGCATTTTATTGATCCGGCTCTTGTAAGAGAAGGGAACAGCCTTATCTGCCCCCAGCCTTACGTAGCAGCCATGATTAAGGAAAAGTTCCTTACGGAAGAAACCGGCAGTTATTATACCATCAAATTTTTGAAGATAAATGGCACCAGAAACAGCAACAATCAACCTTAGTGTGGTTATACCGGTTTTCAATGAAGAGCGGGTTATTGACGAGTTGGTTTCAAGGCTCAGGATGGCTTGTGAAGAGATCAGCAGTGGCTTTGAACTTATTTTTGTCAACGATGGAAGTTCAGATGGAACACTTCAGAAGCTCAGGGGCATTGCATCAGGCGAAAAACGCATTCGTTACATCAGTTTCAGCCGTAATTTCGGGCATCAGAATGCTGTGATGGCCGGCATTATTCAAAGCCGGGGCGAGGCAGTAGTGTTGATCGATGGTGATCTGCAGGATCCCCCCGAATTAATTCCCGGACTCTATGCAAAGTACCGGGAAGGATTTAAAGTCGTTTATGCAAGGCGTATTCACCGTAAAGGAGAATCTGTATTTAAGAAACTTAGCGCCGGAATCTTCTACCGGACATTAAAACGAATCACATCCATTGATATTCCTTTGGATACAGGCGATTTCAGGCTTATTTCAAGGGAAGTGGTGAATCACCTGATTGCGATGGGTGAATCAAGCAAGTTTCTCCGCGGCCAGATCGCCTGGCTGGGTTTCAGGCAGGTCAGCGTTGAATTTGAGCGTCAGGAACGCAAGGCCGGCAAGACCAAATACACCTTCCGGAAAATGATGCGGTTTGCCATGGACGGGATTACTTCATTCTCAAATTTCCCCTTGCAGATCGCCACTTTTCTTGGATTCCTGTTTTCAGTGTTTGCCTTTTTCATCATACTATATGCCCTTTATTCGAAGTTTGTCCTGCAAGAGGTAGTCACCGGCTGGACTTCGCTGATGATGAGTTCAATGTTTATCGGTGGTGTGCAGCTTTTGTGTATCGGCATTATAGGCGAATATATCAGCCGCATTGCGGCCGATGTTAAACGAAGGCCTTCATTTGTGATTGAAGAGACCAATTGTATTACAGAAAGCAAAAATTCTGAAAAGAGGAAGACTCCTGAATCATGATTTTCATGATCGGGAAGGCTCTTGCCTTCCTGAAATCAATTAATTACCTTTACTGAATGGAAAGTATGATTTGTACCTGCAGATTTTCTGATACATACTGTAGAGTTAACCTTTAAATCAAATACGAACAGATGATAATTGTTTACCATAATCCGAAATGCCGCAAATCAAGGGCTGGCCTTGAATATGTAAAACAGCATGACCCGTCGGCCATTGTTGTGGAGTATATCCGTGAAGGGATTACGATGGAGGATGTTCAAAAACTGATTTCGATGCTCGGCATCAGGCCCTTCGATCTGGTACGCACCCAGGAAGAGTATTACCGGGAAAACCTGAAGGATCAGAACCCTTCGGATGAAGAGTGGTATAAAATACTTGCCGGGAATCCGAAGCTGATCCGCAGGCCGGTCGTAGTAAGTAACGGAAAGGCCGTTCTGGCCGATCCTCCAGAAAAGGCAGGCATTTTCTTCGATAACCACTGATTGTTGAAACCGGGCTTCCATTGAATTTTTATATTTTCCATCAATTTTTTCTGATTACTGAATTTGCTTTATGTTACCGGGAGTCCATTATTTTTTGAGGATTCAGTATTTAAATAACCAAACATAATTTATATGAAAACCAGAACAGAACACGACACCATGGGAAATGTTGAGGTTCCCGCCGAAAAATACTGGGGTGCACAAACCCAGCGGTCGCTTGAAAACTTTAAGATAGGGGAGGGCAGCATGCCCAAAGAGATTATCAGGGCTTTCGCAATTCTGAAGAAGGCAGCTGCTTTCACCAACCGTGATCTGGGTGTGCTTTCTGCTGAAAAAGCCGGTCTGATCGGGAAGGTATGTGATGAAATCCTTGCCGGCAGGCTTGACGACCAGTTTCCGCTGGTGGTATGGCAAACAGGGTCCGGTACCCAGTCGAATATGAATGTAAACGAGGTGATTTCGAACCGCGCCCATGTGCTGGCGGGCGGAGTGCTGGGTGAAGGCAAAAGCCCGGTTCACCCCAACGATGATGTGAATAAATCACAATCATCTAACGATACTTTCCCCACAGCCATGTCGATCGCAGCCTATAAAATGGTTTCCGAAGTGACGTTGCCGGGGGTTCAGAAACTGCGGGATACACTGGCAGAAAAGGCGAAGGTATTTATGGATATCGTCAAAATCGGCCGTACACACCTGATGGATGCCACCCCCCTGACATTGGGGCAGGAATTTTCGGGTTACGTTTCCCAGCTTGATCACGGCATCAGGGCCCTGAAGCACACCTTGCCCCACCTTGCCGAACTGGCCCTTGGCGGGACAGCAGTTGGTACCGGAATTAACACGCCCAAAGGCTATTCGGAGCATGTGGCAAAACAGATAGCTGAATTATCGGGTTATCCTTTTGTTACTGCCGATAACAAGTTTGAATCCCTGGCTGCTCACGATGCCATGGTTGAAACCTCGGGTGCCTTAAAAACGCTGGCTGTAAGCCTGATGAAAATCGGGAACGACACCCGTTTACTGGCATCCGGCCCCCGTTGCGGGATCGGTGAGTTGATTCTTCCTGCCAACGAACCCGGGTCCTCCATTATGCCGGGCAAAGTCAACCCGACCCAGAACGAGGCACTTACCATGGTCTGCGCACAGGTGATCGGTTGCGATACCGCAATTACTGTTGGTGCGATGCAGGGACATTTCCAGCTGAACGTGTTCAAGCCTGTCATCATCTACAACCTGCTTATGGCTTCGAGGCTGCTGGGCGATGCCTGTGTTTCATTCAACGACAACTGTGCAATCGGCATCGAAGCCAACGAGCCGTTCATCAAGCGGAACCTTGAGAATTCGCTGATGCTGGTAACTGCACTGAATACCCATATCGGTTATGAGAATGCCGCCAAAATTGCCAAGAAGGCCCATGCCGAAGGATCAACATTACGTGAGGCTGCCATTGCACTTGGATTGCTCACCAGCGGGCAGTTTGATGAATGGGTCGTACCCTCCAGAATGATTTAGGAGTGTACCCTCATCATTATTCACCGGACCCGGGGACAAGGAGACATGGAGACAAGGGGACAGGGAGACAAGGGGATGAAAAGCGTACTTGTGATTTGGCCAGTTAACCTTGTCTTGTCCTGAAATAGGTTTACATATTTTGTAAACAAAAATCAGGATTATGAAATTAAGAGTAAATCGATTTCCGGACGAATTTAAGCAAAAGGTAGTCCAAGAGTACCTCGGAACAGCAATGAGTCAGAAGGATCTCA
>JAZDHI010000084.1:0-5475 GCA_043806115.1 Bacteroidota bacterium | reverse complement strand
GTCGATGATGGTTAAATCACCCGTATCTACGGTGCCATCACCGTTTACATCGGTAGGGAAGTAACCCGATACGAAATTGAACTGATCGTTGTCGACCGGGGTAAGATCGCCGGTATCAACACTGCCGTCCTGGGTAACATCACCACCATAGATCACATAAGTACCATCAATCATCTGGAGCAGGTTGCTGCCATAAGCTTTTTCGGGAGCATCAAAGGCATAGGTAATGGTACTTCCGGCAAAGGAAACCGGTAAAGCACTGACGGTTTCGATGCTGTTGCGGTGATTGATGCTGATGTAGTAATCGCCGGTCAGTTCAGCGGGAAGGGTTATGGTTGCATTGCCATAAATATCCAGCTGGACATTGCTGAAGGTGTTTTCTGTCACGCTGTAATCCGCTGAATTGTGCAGTTCAACGGTGATTTCATCAGCGATGCCTTCACCGAACTGTGGTCCGGCTTCGCCGTTGGCTTCGCGCATGCGGCTGGCTCCATTGTAAAGTCCTTCAAGGAAGACTGTTAGATTGAGAGTCTTTTCAAGGCAAGTTACAGGTGATAGAAAGAGGTATTGCGAAGGGCCGCTACCCCACCCATTTGATGGTGTCACCAATACTATTCCAGGCGAATTTCCAACCGTTACAGTAACTGAACTCGTTGTTCCTCCATCAGTAATAACCCAGCCCGAAGGGAATTGCCATACATAAGTTACACCAGGTACATTGGTTACACTATATATTACCGATGAACCAATACAGGGAGTCGAAGAACCACCTATAGCGCTTGGTTGAATAGGTGCCGTGAAGTCTGATAAAGCATTTTTATATATCGATCTATGCCCAACACCTGTATATATAAAATCACTGGTAGCTGCCAGCGCATACCCATATACATATGGGAAGATTGATGTTGAAGTAATAGTCTCATTATCAACCCTAACCCATGTGTTTCCATAATTAGCAGTAGCATAGATTTCACGGTCTGTTTCTGCAAAAACCATATTGTCATTCGAGACTAAATGCATAGCTAGCTGAGAAAAATTAGAATACTCCCAAGTAATTCCTAAATCATCTGATTTATAAATCCCGTTTGTTGTGCTGCAAAATAGAATTGAATTACAAACCGTTACAGTATATGCTCCGGTGAGGTTACTTATTTCTATCCATGAACTAGCATTATTAACTGAACGATATACTTTGTTATTGGTGAAAAGAAATAAATTTGAACCTATTGTTGCCAGCAACCCGGTTTGCTGTATGCCGGTTCCCGTTCCTGGTGTTAATTCCCAGGTTACGCCTGAATCAGGTGAACGCCAGATCTGAAGTGTATCATCATAAGAATGGGCAACATATAATGAAGCAAAGATTGTATTACCAATTGCAGCATAAAACTGTGGTGGATCAATCAAATTCAATGCGGTCCAATTTTCCCCGTTATCATTTGAACGATAAGGAATTAATGTTCCTCCGCCATTAGCTGTTATAAAAATATTGGAACCAAATACATCAAGAGTCTGAATTGTTTGTGTATTAATATTTATTCCATTATTGGAAGCTACCCAATTTTGGCCATTGTCCATTGTTTTGTGGATACCACATAGGGCTGTTCCTGCAAAGATAGTAGTGTTATTAGATCCCAGTGTTCTGATACATTGCCCGCGCATTCCATTGTCAACAAGGTTCCAGTTTTGCCCTTCATCGGTTGAACGAAAAACGCCAATACCGGGATTCCCTGAAAAAATGGTTTCGCCGTTTGCAATAAAACTAGACTGTCCGATAGGAAGTGTTGTTAATGTCCAGGTTACTCCAAAATCTGATGATTTCTGCACACCAACCCCCGGAATAGAAGCGTAAACATCATCACCCCTTGTAAAAAGTTCAGTTATCGCTGTATTACTCAAGCCCGTCAAAGCCCAATTTGTTCCGCTATTTGTTGATTTGTAAACGCCATCCAGAAGATTTGTAATATTAGATGTACCTGCATATAATGTATCGCCTTTTGAAGCAATTGTAGCAATAAATCTGAAAGGGCCGGAACTCGGGAGACCTGTGTTGATTGCAGTCCATGTATCTCCATTGTTGGAAGACCTGTATACGTTTTTGTTTCGAACAACAAATAAATAGGTGCCATTTTTTGCAAAATCCTGTACACCTCCTGTGGCTAATCCAGTATTTTTCGACTCCCAGGTAGTCCCATCATCCGATGAACGAAAAACTCCCCCGGTTGATGTTCCTGCAAAAATATAAATTCCCTGGTGAATAAAGCATGTGATTGTTTGGGAAGCAATCCCACAACTTTCCCATGTTTCACCTTGATTAAATGAACGAAATACGCCTGCATCTGCTGCGTCATATCCGGCTATTGTTCCCGCAAACAAAACATTATCTTTTGCGTAGATTGTATTAACATTGGTATTTAACAGACCTGCATTTATTGCTGTCCAGTTAGAGCCATTGTCTTCCGTTTTGAAAACGCCTCCAGCTTCTTTATAATAACCGGAATTCCCTATACAGGCATAAGTACTTGACCCGTTTAACGCCAACCCAGAAACAGAGCCACCGTTAGGGCCATTTGTTTGTTGCCAATCCTGAGCTATTGTTGGATGATAAATTGTCAGAGACAATAGACAGACAATCAAAGAAATTGTTTTTTTCATGATTCTTGTTTTTTATTAGGTTAATAAGTGCAAGTTTTTAATTGGATAGTGGTCTTAACAAAAATTCGAAGCAGCTCCAAAAAAATACTCTCAATTTTGTTCACAGTTTTTTTCAGAAAGGTTATCATCAGGCAGAGAGTCAATTTCAGATACAGAAGAAGATTCAATTTGGGCAAGCCATTTTCTTATTACTGTGCCTTGTAATTGAATGCGATTAAGAAAAGGGTCATATCCTTTTTCCTCCTCTTTGTTGTTTAGATCTTTATCATTTCTTTCCATCACGAAAGCATATAAATATGGATGCAAATATCAGCTTTCGCACCATGGCAATCCTAATAAAGCACTTGTACAAAAATTGAACAGACAGGATGGATTGTATAGACAATTATTAGACAAAAATTCTTAAGTGACAGATAATAAATAGAATAGAGTTTTTGTCACATTAATTGGAAATTCATCAGGAAGAGTGGAAAATAAAAACAAGATAGAATTTAACTGGGAGTTTGAGTTTAAGGTGATTATTAGATTAAGAGAATTCAAATTTGTGATAAAAACAACACAAGGTTGCTTTCGGAATTTGTAAGTCCAAACTTTTTGCGTAATCGGTACCTGGCTGTACCCAATGTTTCAGGGCTCTGTCCTGTTAATTCAGCAATTTCTTTGGTAGACATATTCAACCTCAGATATGCACATAGTTTTAATTCATTTTGAGTTAGATCAGGATATTTAACAAGTAATTTTTCATAAAACTCACTGTTGATCTCCTTAAACCGCATTGAGAATTCCTGCCAAAGCCTGTCATCGGCACTCAGTTTGATTTCATTATTAAATCTGCGAATTTCTTCTTTCAGGGGATTGTCTGGAAGGGACTTCTCAAGAGCAGAAAACTTACTTCGGATCTCTGTGATCAGATCATTTTTCTTCAGCAAGGCTAGTAGGTTTATACTCAGCTCTTTACTTTTAAACCTAAGTTCTGCTTCTGCTTTATCTTTCTCTAAGGTGGTATTCTTAATCTTAATTTTTTGCCGTGAATATAAGAGAATTGCGATAATTAGTCCTGCAAATAAACCAAAAATTATAAATCCGAATATAAAGTAATTTCCTTGTTGTTTAATTTTTTGCTCTTTAGCTATCTTTTCCTGATTGTATTGCAATTCTGCTTTGAAGAGTGCTTTCTGGCTTTGAAGCGCATAAATACTGTCATTGGCTTTTATCCGGATAAGAGTATATTTAAAAGCATTAGTGGTGTCGTTTATTGCCAAGTAGATCTTCTGAAGTAAATCAGATGCTCCGGAGATTGTTTGGAATATCTGATATTCTTTACCAATATGAAGTGCATTCATTGCCAGTTCTTTACCAGCCGTATATTCACCCTCCCGAAAATGAAAATCGCCCAGTGCAATGTGACAATCAGCTATATATACTGGATTGTTGACTTTTTGGAATAAACCTAATGCCTGATTCATATAATAAAATGCCGAATCAGGCTTCTCCATTTCCTGATAGACTCTGCCAATATTTAGTGTATTTATACCTTGTTGAAGGAAATCGTCGATCTTGATAGCGACTTTCAGCGCTTCAAAATAGTTACTCAGGGCTTTGGGCAGATCATGATATTTTGCCTGATAAATAGCTGCCAGATTGTTATACTGGTCTGTGATTAATGTTAGATTGTTGGTCTCTTTCGCGATCTGCAATGCCTTTTTGGAATATTCCATTGCTTTATCATAACTTTGTTGGCTGATAAAATCTGCTGCAATATTTCCTAAAGTTCTGCCTAAGAGTCTTCTTTCATTCAGATTCTCATATAATTTCAGATTCTCAAAATATAGCTTAGAACTATTATCGAAATCTCCAACCTGGGCGTATGCTACTGCCATAATTCCTCTTCCGTCTGCAATTTCCAGCTTCATATCATATCTTGATGCTTTTTCAACAACCATCTCACCAATATCAATAGCTTCCCTGAGTAACATCATACGGGTATAATTTACTCCCATTAAAATCATTGCTCTTACTTCTGCACTATCATAGTCAATTGTTTGTGCTATTTGTCTGGCCTGTTGTGCATACTTAAGCGCATTCTCCGGATTCCTTATTTCTTCTTCCTTTGAAATCCTGAGCAACAACCTGGCTTTTGCTTTGCTGTCATGGGTCAGATAAAGCATCCGCTGAAGGCTGTCAATCCTTCCAAAATCCTGTCCTTTTGCCATCGGCAGGCAAAGCAGGTTGATCGAAAAAAACAAAATACTTAAAAGTCCGGCCTTTTTCATCCCTTTCAATAGTGGCATGGTTTCATTGCAAAGTTAGAGAAATAGATATGTCTCCCCCCTTGATTAATGCATGGAACCAATAATTGTAACCAGCTGACATGCACTAAATGGTCACTATAAAATATAAACAATCGGTCTTAGCCAATGTTGGAGTTTTGTAATTTAACTTATAAAAATGAAGGGATGGATAAATTCTGGTGCCAAAGATATTTATTACCCTTTATAACCCAAAGCCCGGCTCTCCACTCAAGGAGAAGCCGGGCTTTATTCACTATACAAAGTTAACCTGTTATATTGCGCAGTTTTTCTGCGCAAATAAGTGTTGATTAAATTGTCTTCATGTACCTCCGGTTTTAGTTTTTGCTTTTTTAGATCTGATCATATACAAAGTAAGGTTTAAGGCAGAACGGCACCGACAAAGTTGAACTGGTTGTTGTCGATGATGGTTAAATCACCCGTATCTACGGTGCCATCACCGTTTACATCGGTAGGGAAGTAACCCGATACGAAATTGAACTGATCGTTGTCGACCGGGGTAAGATCGCCGGTA
>JAZDHI010000083.1:0-2633 GCA_043806115.1 Bacteroidota bacterium | reverse complement strand
AAACTCTTTTTTCACCCCTTTTTTCTTGAGGTTGCAGTCCATTTTATACCAGGTTTTCAGGGCCGGATCAGGCATATGAAATGAAAACCCAACTGGAATAGCCACCTTCTGCGTTATCAAAACCAGGAACACTATACTTTGGCCCATGATATAACCGCCGCTCGGCTTATCTTTGATTTTATGGACGTAAGAAATTTTTGTTGTGGATTTTGAGCGCTTCTTGTCTGTGTCGCCTATTCCGATATTACCCTCAGTAATGCCATAACGTTGCAGAATTATACGAACACTCAGCTGAAGAGGGATTTCCCATGGGATTCCGGATTTGCGGAACATCCATGACAATGCTCCTATACCATACCGACCTATACCGGCTTTCTGAAAACGTGACCAGCAAACCGAATTGGTAACGATAATAGCCATGACACAAAAAGACAGCCACGCCTGTTGGGTTAGAGAAAGTTGCCTTTCGGGGCAGTAAATTTTGATGGCTTCGTTCAATTCGTTCACATAATTTTTGATTAATGGCAAGGGTTCTTCAAACAGCATATGGCTCAAGACTCCTGATATTGTAGGTTGAGCCATATGTGTACACTATATATAAATAAAAATCTAGTTTAATTTCAATAGGTTATAAAATGTTTGCAAAAAGCCTCCGAAAGTTGTAAAAATTAGAGCTGGTAGCTGGCCTATCAATATTTCGATGAAGGTTTCGGTAAAGACTGAACCCTGAGTGTATTGCCAGACTCAGCTACCACCTTCACTCCACCGGAATTATAAAAACTTGAAGATCGAGATATATATTTAAAAGCGGGTTTAGCACGGTATACTCAATTCCTATCGTAACAACTAATTACAAAGGAGATCCATCATGCATTGGAAAGACGTCCGCTTACGCAATAAACTGTTCTTCGGATTCGGGGTTGTGCTGGTATTGCTGGTAATTATCGGTATTTTCAGCTATCGCGGGGTAAACTCAGTGATTCATAGTGCCGGGCTTGTAATAACCGGTAACCAGCTTGACGGTCTGTTAGCCCAGAAAGAGGTTGATCATCTTAACTGGATGAATAAGGTCAATCAATTGTGGACCAATCCGAAGGTTAACATCATTGAAGTTCAGACCGACGACCACCTGTGTGGTTTAGGCCAATGGTTATATGGCCCCGGCCGCAAGGACCTGGAAGCTGCTTATCCTGATATGGGGGACCTGATGAAAAAAATCGAAAACCCCCATCATGAATTGCATGCATCCATTATCGAGATCAATAAAATCATGGGAACCAACAATGAAAAGGGTGCTCGACTGGCTGCGGCCGGTGAAGCCCTGCAACAAAAAACAATGCCTGCGCTGACCCAGGTCCGGGATCTGCTGCAAAGCATTCGTAAATCTGCCCGGGACCGGATCATGACCGATGAAACCATGCTCAAACAAGCCAGGGACACGAGCCGATATATCATCATAGTGACTGCCGTCACTATTCTGGCCGGTCTGATACTGGCCGGTCTGATAGCGGCTTCCATCTCCAGGCCCACAGCACGGGCCGGAGCATTTGTTGAACAATTGCCCCAAGGTGATTTTACGCAAACCCTGTCCATCAACCAGAAAGACGAAATCGGCAATTTGGCTCAATCATTGAACCGGTTGGTTTCCAACCTGGGGAAAATGTTCCGGGAGGTTAATAACGGCATTATTACCCTGACGGCTTCTTCAGCCGAACTTGGCACCATTTCCATGCAGATGAACCAGGGTGCCGAGCTGACTTCAGGCAAAGCCCGCACTGTAGCCGCCGCCGCCGAGGAGATGAGCACCAACATGAACAATGTGGCGGCTGCCAGTCAACAGGCGGCCACCAACGTCAATGTTATGGCCACGGCTACGGAAGAGATGAGCGCTACTGTACAGGAAATCGCCCGGAATTCTGAAAAATCGCGTCACATAACCAGTGAAGCGGTTTCCAGAGCCCAAACCGCTACAACCCAAATGGATGAATTAAGGGTTGCGGCGCAGGATATCAGCAAAGTTGTTGAAGTGATTTCCGAAATATCGGATCAGACCAATCTTCTGGCTTTAAACGCTACTATTGAGGCTGCCAGGGCGGGTGAAGCCGGAAAGGGTTTTGCCGTGGTAGCCAATGAAATAAAGGAACTGGCTACGCAGACCGCCCAGGCCACTGTAGAGATCAAACAAAAAATCACCAGCATTCAGTCGTCAACAATTGACACTGTCAACCAGATACAACAGGTTGCCGAAATTATTAACCAGGTCAATGAAATCAGTGCCACTATTGCAACAGCAGTGGAGGAGCAATCTATTGCAACCCGGGAAATCGCCAGCAACGTTTCCCAGGCTGCAGAAGGAATAAGTGAGGTCAATACCAATGTGGCTACAAGCTCCACTGTGGCCAATGATATATCAAAAGAGATCGCAGGGGTTAACCTGTCTGCCGATGAAATGACCACCAGTAGTTCCCAGGTCAATGTCAGTGCCCAGGATTTACAAAAACTCGCCGGCAGACTGACTAAGATTACGGACCAGTTTAAGATAACTGCTTCATCTTTTGATATCGGCGCTGTTAAAAGTGCGCACCTTCAATGGCGCTCGCGGCTGGAAAGCCTGCTGCATGGCCGGCAGGCCT
>JAZDHI010000082.1:0-48385 GCA_043806115.1 Bacteroidota bacterium | reverse complement strand
CTGGTCAGTTCCTTCCATGGAATAGATTGATACACTTTCCCGAGCTCTGACTCCAAAAAAGACTGCCAGTAACGTTCAAATTCCCTTTGTGGAGAATTGAAGTTTATCTCAGCAGAAAAACCGTAGATTTTTTGTACCTTTATCATGCCTAATAAAAGTAATTTACCCCGAATTTAAGCCTTTTTGGCCTTTTTCGGGGTAATTTCTTTTAGAAGTTATCAACACTGATTGTTGATAATCAATGATTTATCTTACTCCTGAATATCCCAAAACAGAACCCAATCATCAGCTTTATTTGTATTGGAATGTTCATTTTCATGAACATTATGCTGATGTACACGGATTTCAAAATCAACAGACTGACCAATATAAAAAGCATCAGTTGATTCAGAATAAATCACATATACATAATATGTTCCCATAAAAAATTAAGGCTGTCCTGATGAAAAGACAGCCTTAGTGTGTGGGCCCACCTGGACTTGAACCAGGGACCACCTGATTATGAGTCAGGTGCTCTAACCAACTGAGCTATAGGCCCTTGTACTTAATAAAAGTACATTCAGTTTTTGAAGAGGGACTGCAAATGTACAAAATTTTAAAAATCAGCGATGATAAAGAGCGCTTTTACGCAATTTTTTCTGTTCTGTATTGAAAACATATAGTACCCGTCATATTAACCGGTATTGTTCAATTTCCCGGAATTCGTTTCCTTCCTTTTTTTAATCGCTCAATTTGGATTATATTTGTTCATCCATCAAAACCCAATCCCATGCCACTGATAATTATACTTGTACTAATTGCCGTAGTTGTCTTCTGGCTGATCAGTATTTACAACAATATGGTCAGGCTGCGCAACCGCCGTGAAAAAGCCTTTGCTGATATTGATGTTCAATTGAAGCAACGTCACGATCTGGTGCCTCAAATAGTAGAAACGGTGAAAGGTTATGCCACCCACGAGCGGGAGTTGTTAACCAGAATAACGGAGGCTCGCACGGCTGCCATGCAGGCAACAACCATTAACGATAAAATAGTTGCTGAAAAGGATCTTAGTTCAGCCTTGCAAGGCTTAAAAATAGCTCTGGAAAACTACCCTGACCTGAAAGCCAACCAGAATTTCCTGCAGCTTCAGGAAGAATTGAGTGATATTGAGAACAAGCTGGCTGCTGCCCGGAGGTTTTTCAATACGGCCACCACAGAATACAACAATGCCGTGGAGACATTTCCGGCCAATCTGATTGCCGGTGGTTATGGGTTTACCCGGGCAACCCTGTTCGATCTGGGTACAGAAAACCGTCAGACCCTTGATCAGCCACCAACCATAAAGTTCTAGGCCGGATGAAGGTTGTTGGGATTCTAAGCCAGATCAGGACAAACAATATCCGGTCGGTGATGTTGCTGATCGCATTTCCGGTTCTTTTGTTGCTGATGGTCTATGCATTTCTTCTATTCGGGTTGTCTCAGAATACAGGAGAAGCGAATTCAGGCTTTATTGCTTCAGTGCCGTACATCCTGTTGGGAACTGGATTTTGGTTTCTGATCGCCTGGCTTATGCATGCTTCCATGATCCGCCTGGCTACAGGCTCCAAACCACTTGAGCGGAAGGAGAATAAGCGTGTTTATAACCTGCTCGAGAATCTGTGTATCGCTCAAGGGATGCAGATGCCAAAGCTGTTTCTGATTGAGGATGATTCGCTGAATGCCTTTGCAAGCGGATTGAGTCCGCGATTTTATTCAATTTCGCTTTCGAGGGGCATTGTCAACCGGCTTGAAGATGATGAACTGGAGGGGGTGCTGGCCCATGAACTGACCCACATCCGCAACAGGGATGTGAGGGTGCTGATTATCTCGATCATTTTTGTCGGTATTTTCTCTTTTATTGCCGAGATGGCTTTCCGGAGTTTGCGATTTGCCTCGGGCGGCCGGAGCAGAAATGGCAAGGGTACTGGTGTTGTAATCCTTGTGGCTGTTGTGGTATCGGCAGTTTGTTACCTTTTTTCGGTAATGCTCAGGTTTGGAATCTCCCGTTCACGTGAATTTCTGGCTGATGCCGGAGCTGCTGAACTTACCCGCAAGCCTCGGGCACTCGCGAATGCCCTTGAAAAAATTTCCCGTGACCCTGCCATCGAAGCAGTTCAGAGCCGGGATGTGGCGCAACTATTTATTGATAATCCCAAACCCTCAGCACATGGTTTCTCCTGGGATAATCTTTTCGCCACCCATCCTCCGATTGAAGAACGGATTGAGATTCTCAGGCATTTTTAGAAGTCAATCTGCTAACCACAGAATCTGCATTTTACAATCCACCAGTGGTAATTCTGCTATACCTGATTTCTTGAATCCGGAATTCAGATAGTTTCTTGTTTGAAGGGTTTTCTCAATAAAAGTCAGATAATCAATAAAATTTATATACATTCTAAATAGCAACACAAGTATTTGAATATTAAATCGATGCGCTCTTATTTAGACAGCTTTACACATAAAAAACATTGTATATAACAGATAATCAGGCATATGCGATAAATGCTAAATATGTTCATAACCACTAAGTGAATGCCAAAACAGCTTAATTTTGCCCCTCGTCTGCAACAATATACATAGTTGGTTGCAATCAATACATAATCGTTCGAAAAGCACTTCCCGTATGGCAACATCACGAAGGCAGTTTATCAAAACAAGCGCATTGGGCGCCGGGAGCCTTGCCCTTGCCGGCTCTTCCTTTCATTTGGCAAAAGGGTCTTCGATACTGGATAAAATATCCGGATCAAAAAAGAGTGAGCCTCTCCGTACACCTACTTATTGTGAGATCTGTTTCTGGCAATGTGCCGGTTGGGTTTATAAAGATGAAGACGGTAACCTTCAGAAGATTACCGGCAATGATGAAGATCAGCATTGCAATGGTCGTTTTTGTCCGCGAGGGACAGGAGGAATAGGACAATACAATGATGAGGACAGATTGAAAACACCCCTTATCCGCACCAGCAAAGATGGCAAGGATTCTTTTCGTGAAGCAAGCTGGGATGAAGCGCTGGATTACATTGCAGGCAAAATGAAGAAAATTGCCAAAGAACACGGGCCTGAGTGTGTTGCTTTGTTTACTCACGGCTCAGGTGGAGCACATTTCGGGCATATGTTGAAGGCTTTCGGTTCTGCTTCCATTGCGGCACCATCATTTGCCCAATGCCGTGGTCCGCGTGAGGTAGGCTTTCTTACAACTTTCGGCGATATTATTTATTCACCTGAACGTATAGATATCCGTGATACCCGCTGCATGGTGCTGATTGGCTCACACCTGGGCGAGAATATGCACAATGGTCAGGTTCAGGAGATGTCGGATGCCATTGACAAAGGAGCAACCATTATAACAGTTGACCCCCGTTTTTCGACCGCAGCAAGTAAATCAAAATACTGGTTGCCAATTAAGCCGGCTACCGACATGGCACTTTTGCTTTCGTGGATAAATGTTATCATTGAAAACGAATGGTACGACAAGGACTATGTGGCACGCTATACGCATGGATTTGAAGAATTAAAGGAACATGTTAAAACGTATACACCGGAGTGGGCCTATGGAATTACCACCATTGATCCCAACATTATCCGTGAGACTGCCCGTGAGATGCACAACGCATCACCTTCGGTAATCATAAATCCCGGCCGGCACGTAACCTGGTATGGTGACGATACCCAGCGCTTACGGGCAGTAGCGATATTGACTGCGTTACTTGGTTCATGGGGTCGTCGCGGCGGATACTATAAACCGGAGAAACTTCACCTTGAATCATTCCCTGTTCCTCCCTTTCCTGAACCAAAGCGAACGCCTACCGAGGCTTACGGTGGCAAATATACCCTTGCCAATGAAGTGGTAGCGAATGGCCTTTGTGATGCCACCATTCCAACAGTAACCAAATCCTGCAATTTCAAGGCATGGATTGTAAACGGTACCAACCTGCTGGCAGCTTTCCCCAATCAGGCCAATACCCTGGAGGCCATACAGGCCCTTCAATTACTGGTAGTTGTTGATACAATGCCCATTGAATTAACCGGCTATGCAGATGTTGTATTGCCTGAATGCACCTACCTTGAGCGATACGATATGCTACGAAACTCCGGTCACCGTCAACCGAACCTCGCCCTAAGGATGCCTGCAATGGAACCGAAATACAATACTAAGCCCGCATCATGGATTGCCAGGGAGTTAGCCATTAAACTCGGATTGAGCGCGTGGTTCCCCTGGAAAGATATGGAGGAATTGCTCGACTGGCAATTGAAACAAGCCGGTACTTCATTGGAGGAAATGAAGCGTGTTGGTGTTAAAAACTTCCCGAGAGAAGCAGATGACCTGTATTTTGCCAAAGATGAAGAGGTGATATTTAACACGACCACCGGTAAAATTGAATTGTATTCAATCGATATGGAATCTGAAGGATTTGAGCCCTTGCCTGTTTACACAGCACATGAGGAACCGCCCGAAGGGTACTACCGGCTTAATTATGGCAGAGCACCTATGCATACTTTCAGTCGTACAGCCAACAATCCTAACCTGACGGACCTAATGGATGAAAACGTTCTTTGGGTGAATCCGAAAGTAGCAAAACTATGGGGTCTTGAAACCGGGCAACTGGTTAAACTAAAGAATCAGGATGAAAAGACATCGACATTTGCCATTAAAGTCAGAGTAACCGAACGTATCCGTTGGGATTCAGTGTATATGGTTCATGGTTTTGGTCACAACAACAAGAAACTGACCCGGGCTCATGGCCGGGGCATCAACGATACAGAATTGATCACCAGGGTGCATATTGATCCTGTTATGGGCGGAACCGGAATGCGTGGCAACTTTGTAACTTTTATTACAGATTTTGAAAATTCAGGAAAGGAGGCTAAAGCATGAGGTACGCTATGGCCGTAGATACCAAAAAGTGCGTGGGCTGCAGTGATTGTGTGGTTGCCTGCCAGACTGAAAACAATGTTCCGATCGGCTTTTGCCGTGACTGGGTAGTTGAAGTAACTGATGGAACCTATCCGAAACTTGAAATTGAAATCAGGTCGGAGCGCTGTAATCATTGTGAAAACTCTCCCTGTGTCCGTTGTTGCCCGACCGGTGCCAGTCACTATGCTGAAGGCGGTGTCGTACTGGTGACACCGCACAAATGCATCGGTTGTGGCGCCTGCATTGCCTCCTGTCCTTACGATGCCCGTTACCCGCATCCCGATGGTCATGTGGATAAATGCACTTTCTGCCTGCACAACCGGGTAGAAAAAGGACTTGATCCCGCCTGTGTTTCGGTTTGCCCCACCAAGTGTATGTATTTTGGCGACCTGGACGACCCCAACAGCCCTGTTTCAAAAGTGTTGAAAACCCGCAAATTTAAAACACTGATTCCGGAAGCCGGAACCAATCCGCATTTATATTTCCTGATTTAACTTTCAAAGCCATATGAGAGAAGAAATTATTGTCAGCGGGCGCATGAATCACCTGATCGATCCGCAGTTGCACATCTGGCACTGGCATATCCCCCTGTACCTTTTCCTTGGCGGTCTGGCTGCGGGAATCCTGTTTTTTGCCGCATTATATACCATTCTGGGGAAGGAAAAAGAGTATCCCACAGCAGTTAAACTTGCACCATTTCTTACCCCGGTGCTGCTTACTGTGGGTTTGCTGGCCCTGCTCCTCGACCTGAACCATAAGTTGTATTTCTGGCAACTCTATACCACGATCCGGCTTCAATCTCCTATGTCGTGGGGTGCATGGACCCTGATGGTCGTTACACCACTTTCTATCATCTGGTGCGCCCTGAATA
The DNA here is from genome assembly GCA_043806115.1 of Bacteroidota bacterium. Classification (GTDB taxonomy): domain Bacteria; phylum Bacteroidota; class Bacteroidia; order Bacteroidales; family Lentimicrobiaceae; genus Lentimicrobium. The sequence goes on along the minus strand of JAZDHI010000082.1, from coordinate 42,584 downwards.
TAAAAGAGCTGTTTCCTGCATGGGATTGGAAATATAAATGGATTTATGATGTGGATGCCTTTTTCAGGAAAAACTTAATGGTGATTTCCTGGACAATGCTGATTTCAGCACTGATTCTTGGGGTTTATACCGGTATTTTATTCTCGGCATTCAATGCCAGGCCTTTATGGAATACTTCAATTCTTGGACCTTTGTTTCTTACATCAGGATTATCAACCGGTGCTGCAGCCATTATCCTGATGAGTAAAAATGCGCACGAACGCCATAATTTTGCCCGGATTGACCTGATGCTGATAGGCATTGAGCTTTTCCTGATTGTACATATGTTTATGGGTTTCCTGGCCAGCACACAGGTGCACATTGACGCAGCTTCTTTATTCCTTGGCGGACCATTTACCACTCCGTTCTGGTTGTTTGTTGTAACCCTCGGTCTTGGAATTCCCGCTTTTCTCGAAATGCTCGAAATCAGGGGATTTAACATGCCTAAATTCATTGCTCCGGCCCTGGTGATCTTCGGTGGGCTGATGTTCAGGTTTATCATAGCCTATGCCGGTCAGGCCAGTCGCTGGTTGTATTAATGGTTTATTACGTCAACACTTTAACATTTTATTATATGTCGGATATTAAAAAATCAAAGTACATGAACCCTTACCTGGCCGGGGTTTTACTTGGTCTGGTGGTTATTGCGGCCAACTTTATTTCAGGCCGCAGCGTGGGTGCCAGCGGAGCTATTAAAAGTGCCATTGTTGCCGGTGTGGAAGCAATTGCACCGTCGCATGCGGAAACGGCACCGTTTTTTAAAGAGTTTACCAAAGGCCATTCAGGAAATCCACTGAATAACTGGCTGGTTTACCAGATGCTTGGAGTACTGGTCGGCGGCTTTCTTTCGGGAGTTATTTCTAAAAGGTTAACCTGGAAAGTTGAGCATAATCCCAAAATTACTTCCCGTACCCGTCTGATATTTGCTCTTGGCGGAGGTATCCTGTTCGGAATAGGTTCGCAGTTTGGACGCGGATGTACCAGTGGATCGGCCCTCAGTGGGATGGCGGTACTTTCGCTGGGAGGATTTATCTCTATGATGGCCATCTTCGGAACAGCTTTTGCGCTGGCCTATTTTTTCAGAAAACTCTGGATTTAATTTATCGAAATAAACAACCTTAAAAGGATTATCATATGGGACCATTAGTTGTTAACGAAATAATTTCAGAAAACACCAACCTGTTGCTGGCTTTCTTTGTCGGAACCGCATTTGGTTTTGTACTGGAGCAGGGTGGCTTTTCTTCAAGCCGGAAACTTGCCGGCGTTTTCTATGGTTACGATACCGTAGTACTTAAAGTATTTTTCACCGGCGCTGTAACAGCAATGACAGGACTGCTTTTCATGAGTCTTTTCGGCTGGATAGACCTCAGCCTTGTATATGTCAATGAAACCTTTCTCTGGTCTGCAATCATAGGAGGTGTTGTGATGGGCGCCGGATTTATCATGGGGGGGTATTGTCCGGGAACGAGTTTCTGTGGTGCAGCCATCGGAAAAATTGATGCCATGATTTTCATCATTGGCTTGTTTATCGGTGTGTTGATTTTTGGTGAAGGTTATCCCCTTTGGGAAGAGTTGTATAAGGCTGGTTTTATGGGATCTCCCAGGATCTCAGAATTCTTTGGTATTTCTGAAGGAATCATTGCCCTTCTTGTAATCATTGCAGCAGTACTGATGTTCTGGGGTGGTGAATGGGCCGAAAAGAAGTTCCCCCGTGAAGAATACTAACCCTGCTTCAACCATTTAAAGACAATGATCATGAAAAACATAAACTTAACACCCAGGATGCTGATTACAGCGATCCTGTTATCATTGGGACTTATTATCGCAGCTGTTCCGAAAAACACTACAATCCCGTACAAGCTGACTGCAGCTCAGATTCTTGATGAAATCAAGAGCGGTACCCAATATCTGGAACCTGAGCAGGTTGCACAGATGCTGGTAGAGAAAGATCCTTATCTCCAACTGATCGATATCCGGCCTCAGAACGAGTTCGAAAAATTCAATCTTCAGGGAGCCGTTAATATTCCGGTTGATAACCTGCTTTCGCCCGATTATACAGAAGTGTTTGATCAGGACATCAAATTAAATGTATTTTACGGAAACGGCACCACCCAGGCCAATGAAGCATGGATGTTGCTCAGACAACTCGGATATAAGAATATATATGTTTTGCGGGGTGGTCTGAATTATTGGGCCGAAGCAATTTTAAATCCGACAGCTCCACCAATTACCAGTTCCAACGATGACCTGGCCCGATATGATTTCAGACGCGGAGCAGGCCAGGCATTGGGAGGAGGCGAACTTTCATCAAACCAATCATCACCTTCTGATGGAGCCAAGGCAAAAGTCCCCGGGCCCAAGCCAGCTGGTAAGAAAAAGAAAGTAGCCGGAGGATGCTCATAATCTGAGGTGTCATTCCTTTATTGAAGCAGCCTGATCTTTTGTGAGGTCAGGCTGCTTTTTAATAGAATATGTTCAACCACGGACAAAGCCGGAAGTTTTATTTTCCAAGTCCGCTGAAATATTTCATAAACTGGGCCCGTTCATATAAGGCAGGGTTTTTTGCACCGCCATAACTCAGTTTCCCGGCAAATTCCTGAATGGTTTTGAATTTATGTGCCTGCATCCATTCGCTTAAAAAGCTGTTCATCAGGGTAATGGCTCCAGGGCCAGACTGGTACAAGGCAGTGGCTATCTGAACGGCATCGGCCCCTGCCAGCAGATTCTTCACAACTGCCGCTCCGTCATGAATGCCGGTTGTTGCAGCCAGACTGCCTTTTACATAGGGGCGCAGAATACCGGTCCAGCGCAGGACAAGGCCGTTTTCTTCCGGTGAACTGAAAGAGTTGCCTGAACCAATGGTCATGGTATCGATGTTGATATCGGGATTGAAAAACCGGTTAAACAAAACCAGCCCTTCACTTTTTTGTGATAATTGTAACAGAAAGTTGGCCATTCCTGTGAAGTAATGATGCACTTTAAGGGCAATCGGAAGGGAGGTGTTTTTTCTGACGGATTCTACGATTTCAAGGTAGCGGCCGGAGATTAGATTATCGGTTTCATTGACATTGGAAGGCATGATAAAAATATTCAGTTCAATGGCATCGGCACCGGCACGTTCAATGTCCTTCGAGAAAGCTACCCAGCTGTCGTTGCCTGAACAATGCACCGAAGCAACCACCGGAATATCAACCTGTTTTTTGGAATCCCTGATCAGGTCAAGATAGGATTGTACCTCATGTTGCCTTGTGTAAAAAGAGATGTAATTCTCTGCATCGGTATAGGTATTGAACATGTTATTGGTCCGCTGCGCATCAATCTCCATCAGGATCTGCTCCTCGAAAACCGATTTGAGTACCACCGCACCGGCACCGGCATTGGCCATTTCTACAACCCTGGCAGCAGATGAAGTAAAGTCGCTGCTTCCGGCAATCACCGGGCTACTCAAATTAAACCCCAGGTATTTTGTTGAAATATCTGTCATTTCTGAACCTCCGTAATTGAATTAAGAAACTGGTCGATCCCCCTGGCAGCTTTGTGACCATTGGCGATACCATGAATTACATCCGGGCCTTCGATAATATCACCACCCATGTAAAGCCACGGAAGTTTTGTCTGGAAGGTAAGTGTATCAACAAGAATTCTCCCGCGATGATCTTTCTCGAGCTGATCAAGGTAGCCGGCCGGTATATATGATAGATTTGCTCCCTGGCCGATGGATTCAACCACCATATCGGCTTCGAAGAAATTCCCATTTGTTTCGTCAAATTTAGGGTTGAACCGTTTTTGCTCATCAAATACCGAAACACATTGCACCACTTTCAGTCCTTTTATTTTGTCATTCTCAATCAGGATTTCTCGGGGCCCCCAGCCCGGATATACAGTGGCACCTTCTTCCCTGGCTTCCACCACTTCTTCGCGATCGGCAGGCATAATGTCTTCGGTTTCAAGCGATGTGGCAATCAGCTGCACTTTCCCGTATTTCTGCCGTTGCATGCGGGCAAGAGAGCGTGTTATATCCATGGCAACATTTCCACCTCCGATAACGACGATTTTTTCCGCCACTTCGATGGGTTCACCCAGGGTTATTTTTCTCAGCAGATCAATTGACTGATACACACTGGCATGGTCAGTGCCTGGTATACGTGTACTCCGCCCATCGTGCAATCCTGTTGCAGCAAATACCGCATCATACTCTTTTTCTAGCTGCTCAAGGGTAATGTCTTTTCCGATGGTTATTCCGTACTTTATCACCACACCCAGAGAAAGGATATGGTTGATGTCCTTATCAATCTGATCATAAGGCAGGCGGTATTCCGGAATTCCGAACCGCATCATACCCCCGGCTGCAGATAGTTTCTCAAAAACGGTGATCTGATAACCCATCATTCCAAGGTAATAAGCCGCGCTTAATCCGGCAGGACCGGCCCCAATGATGGCCACTTTACGGTTGTTTTTTTCTATGGAATCAGATTTCAGTACCGATGCATATTTTGAGGCAGGAACCTGATCGGCCAGGTAGCGTTTCAACCAGCGGATCGAAAGCGGGTCGCCACGGTGTCCGACTGAACAAACGGTTTCGCACTTGTGGGTGCAGATACGTCCGCAGATCTCAGGCAGGGGATTGGTTTCATACATGATCCGTAAGCCTTCTTCCACATTGTCTTCCCGGATTGCTTTGATGTATTCGGGAATTCCCATATGGGCCGGACAGGTTGCCGTACAGATTCCGCAGGCTACACAGCGGTCGGCCTCTCTGAGGGCTTCTTCCTTTGAATATCCCTTGATGATTTCAATGAATGAATCCTGCCTTTCTCCGGGATGCAGGTGTTGCATTGTAACCCTCTCCAGGGGGTAAAGCTCTAAAGAATCCGCTTTTTTATAACCTTTGGTAGCGCCATCCCAGGGCTTGGCATCCACCCCCGGAATATAGCGGAACTGATCAGGATCGGTATCCACCCAGGTGAAAACATTGGTAAGCTTCAATGAGCCGGTGGTACAAACATCAACACACAGGGCACACCAGCAGCAACGGCCATAATCAACCTTGGGCCTCAGTCCGCTGTCTCCTGATTTTGTATCTATCCCGGCAACGGCAACCAGGTCGATGGCCTGATTCTCACAAATGGATTCGCAGGTCCCACAACCAATACATTCCTGAATATCGTTGATGTGAAACCCTCTGTACCGGTCAGCACCCTGGCGTTTGAGCGGCTCCTTTATGGTTACGGGTTTTCTGAAGAATTGTTTCCAGACAAGGAACGGGCTTAGGATGTCTTTTGTAGTTCCCATAGTTATTATCTTTCAATTTCAGGGGGATACGTATGTAATGAAACCATGATCTGCGCTACATCGGCTATGTTGGCATTCACCAGCATTCTTTCGAGCAGAGCAACCGCATGGGTATAACTTGGTCCGCGGACATTTACCCTGCGTGGATATCCGCTGCCGTCAGAAACCAAATAATATCCGTATTCACCGCGGGTACACTCACTTCTTACATATGTTTCACCTGCAGGGATGGTCAGGTTCATCATGTTTGGCAGTTTGGCGATAAATTCACCCTCTTTGGGCATTTTACGTAAAATCTGCCTGATAAGGTCCACGTCAGTAAGCAACTCATTGTATCTTAAAACCGAACGAGCGTATATATCGCTATCGGTTGCTGTGTTGACTTCAAAGTCGAGTTCAGGATATTTTACATAGGGACTGTCTTTACGGACATCGTTTTTTGAGCCTGCAGCACGTGCGTTGGGGCCTACAATTCCGTAAGGATAGATCCAGGCGGGGTCGATGTAACCGATACCAACGGTTCTTTTCTTATACACATAGTTGTTGAAAAGTACCCGGTTGATGTCTTTCATAAAACCTTCAATCTCTTTCAGGTTTGCTTCCATCCGGTCGGCAAATCCTTCAGGCAGATCGTTGCGGACACCTCCGGGAAGGATGTAAATATGATAAATCCTGGCGCCGGTAAGTTCTTCAAAACGATCAAGGATCAGATCGCGCAGGTAATTTGACCATTGACCAACGGTTCCAAAACCTACAGCGCCGGCCATACCGCCAATCCACATCAGGTACCCCTGCAGGCGGGCCATTTCTGCTATTAACGTCCGGAGCCAAATTCCTTTTTCAGGCACTTCGATACCTGTCAGTTTTTCGATGGCAGTGGCATAGTTAAGTTCGTTGTAATCAGGTTCAGGCACAGCAATCCGACACACCAGGGGGAAATTCTGGATGTACTTCCTTCTTTCCATCAGTTTCTCGAAACCCCGGTGCAGGTAACCTACATGGGTTTTGGCCTCTACCACCTCATCGGCGCAAACCGTGAGTTCAACCGACATGTTTCCGGTGATTCCCGGATGGTTTGGCCCCTGCCACATTTTCATGTATTTGTGCGAGGAGAGGTCAATCTCAAGCCTGCCATCGGCTCCGGGCTGAGGATACTTTGAACGATCCCCTTCAAGTGAAAATACACCCTTTTTATTCATTGGGATAGAGTTTTTCTTTCATAAATGCAGCCGGATCGTTGGTACCCCGTCCTTCCCTTTGCGGGAAAAAGGATTCGGCAAACGCTTTGGTATCAAAATCACGGCGATAGGGAGGCAGACCTTTCCAGCCCTCCAGGATAAAGTCGTCGTCAACACCGGGACTGCCGGGGAATTGAATACCGAACATCTCCCTGAGTTCGCGCTGGTAGGTGGCAATGGTCGGCCAAAGTGTGTGTGCCGACTCCATAACGGCATTTTCGCGGTCAATCAATACCCGTACACCGATATCGGTCCTGTTTTCCGGATTATGCAACAGGTAGGTGAGCTGAAATTGCCCCTGCTCAATGTAATCCACGGCTGTGAGCAGCACAAGATGTTTGTATCCTTGTATTTCACCGAGGTATTGAACCGCTTTCACTGCCTGATCTTTTGGTATGGTAATAAACCTGAGCCGGGCTTCTGCACCGCTGATTTCACCGGCGTTGAACTGATTTTTTAATTCAGAAATCACTTGATCGAACATACTTTCTAAGTTTACCAGTTATAATCGGGCATATCCCAATCGAGAATTACGGCTTTCTGGTTGGTCTTATACCAGTCGAAACGATTGGCATAGTCGTTGGCTCCTTCTGCATTTCCCTCTCTGATCAGTTGTTTGAGTTTTTCAAATCCGGCGATCAGGGCTTCAGGGCGGGGCATACAGCCAGCCACATAAACATCCACGGGCAGGTAATAATCGAGCCGTTTGATGGTGTTGTAACTGTCGAAGTACATTCCTCCGTTGATGGTGCAACTGCCAAGACCCATTACATATTTCGGGTTCTGCATCTGCTCGTAAACACGGATAACGCGCTTCAGTGTCTTCACTGACAGGTAGCCTGAAACGATCAGCATGTTGGCCTGCCGGGGAGTTGGCCGCCATTGAATTCCGTAACGGTATGCATCGAAACGGGGTGTCATCAGCGGACGCATTTCTATGGCACCGCAGCCGGTGCCAAAACCAAGGATCCAGATACTTTCCGAGCGTGCCCAGTTATAGAACTTTTCAAGAATCCCCTTTACAGGTTTAACTTCTTCCGGACGGTCGGTGCAGAAGTAATCCGTCATCGGATTTACTTCAAACTGTTCACCATCAGGGGAGGTTACTATCTTTTTATTAAGATCTTCAAGACTCATAAAACACTATTTGAGTAAGAAATGTACATAAGCAATACCCAGTAATCCGATTATCAGCGGAACCCTCAGAAACCAACGGATTGACTGCTCCACCCTGAACCGTGGGAATGAAACACCGACCAGCACCGGCCACATCAGCAGGATGAATGTCTTTATCAGCATTATCAGTATGGTGGTCGCACCGCCGAAAAAGAGGTTCATGAACAGGATTGACTTGGCCAGCGGGAAAATAGCCCGGTTACTCTGCAGGAAAACCATGTAATTGGAATGGTATTCTGTAGGAGGGCCGATGGGAATCTCTTGCGGGGCCAGCACCACATCGAAGGGTGCCCGCATCATGGCACCAAGCATCGCCAGCAGCGCTGCCGCAGTTGCCAAAGGATTGGTAAACAGGGTCCAGTTCAGAAAACCACCCTGTTGTTGGGCTATTATTTCAGTCAGCGAAAGGGAATCATACTGTATGGCCACCGCCATAATGGCAAGAATAAAAGGAACTTCAACAGCAGTCATCTGTGCAAGTCCGCGGGTAACACCAATGGCTGAATTCGGATGCCCGCTTTCACTGGCGCCCAGGGCCATACCCAGCGTTCCAAAGAATTGAAACGAAAGCAGCAATAGAAGGTCTCCTGAAAATGAGAAATTCGTGAACAAGGCCATTCCGTAAACAGCCGGCATAAACAGGAACAGTCCGATGCCACCGGTTAACCTGAAGATTGGCCCGAGAAAAAACATCGTTCCATGGCGGATATTTGTCCGGAGTCCCCAGCTTTTGAAAAGATCGATATACATCTGATAAACGGGAACGCCGATCCTGCGTCCGACCCGTGCATAAATGCGCCTTATAACCCCGTTTACCAGGAAACCGTAATTCAGCATGATGAATACGGCAATGAATGCAAATAAAATTTTCTCGCCCATAACTACAACCCTCCGTTAATCAGAAAATAACATACCAGAAAAAAGAACATGATGTGCATCAGGTAAGACTGACCATTGCCGTTGTATAACTGTCTCAACTGATGGGCGATGTCGTGTACCAGTTCAGAAACCCAATTCCAGAACCGCTCCACCAGCGGTACCATCAGGAATCCGAGGGCTTTTGAATAATGTGCATAAAAGTTATAGGCATGGTGCGTGGTTTCCGGCGTTGACGGACGTTCGCCGGAATACACTATGTTGAATTGTCCCACTTTTTTATTGTTGCGTTGCATCAACAGCTGAACAATCAGCAGGATTCCGAAAATCCCGATGGTCACCAGCATCACATAAGTTCCGTTCCAATAACCGTATTCACTGATGGCAGTTCTTGCCCCGAACGGGATTTTACTTTCCACCCAGAGCAGTCCACCGTCGGGAAAGGTCTTTGCCAGTAATTTTCCGATTCTTTCAAGCAGGATACCCGGCACCGTTGAGACTACCATGATCAGGGCGATTACCAGATACTGCGGTAGTAAAATCCAGAGGGAAGCTTCCTTTACCTTCCGTAGGTTATCCTTTAGTTGCCCCAGGAAAGGGGCATGAATCAGGCGGAAGAGGTAAAGGAAAGCCACCGCACCGGCCAATACGGCCAGGGCACCCTGGAGATAGTATTCTTTCTGTAGTACTGCGTTGAACGAGAGCCATTTACCGGCAAATCCGGAAAGGGGAGGTACACCTGAAAGTGCAATAATCCCGATTAAAACTACGATAAAGGTCATCGGCATCCTGAAAATCAATCCTCCCATGCGATACATCATACGGTCGTGGGTGCGTGAGTAAACCCCGCCAACGGCCTGGAACAGCATGGTTTTATAGAGAAAATGCATAATGGCTCCGGAAATGGCGAGCAACCATCCAAGATTCGACATCATCGATAGCCCGAAAAGAATGTAGCCCAACTGACCCACACTGGAGTACGCCAGCAGGCGTTTCATGTCTTCCTGCATGGCTGCCATCAGGTTGCCGATCAAAGCCGAGAGAATTCCAACCCAGCTCAGGATAATCATCAGGTCAACACCGCCAATGGTTTGGGTGCCCATGCGCATGAACAGAATGATGAGACCGTAAACACCGGCTTTCAGCAGGATACCTGAGACCATTGGTGAAACATCGGCTTCGGCTTCACTGTGTGCTCCCGGCAACCAGATGTGTAGCCCGATGGCTGCTGTTTTTGTGAGGAAGCCAAGGGTTAGCATGATGAAAATCAGGGGTGACAGCGGACTGTCCATGATCAGTGCATCAAGCGTCCACAAACCTGTAACAGCATATGCCATGGCAAATCCCGCCAGAATCAGCAGTGCCCCGCCGAAACTGAACAGCATATAACTGAGTGCATGAGGCTGTGACTTTTTCCCCCTGAGGATCAGGAAGTAAGAGCCAGCGGTCATTACCTCCCAGGCAAAAAAGAAACCGAAAAGTGTCGTCGCTTCCACCAGCATGATCAAACCGGCAAACATCATTGCGGTTAAAGGATAGAAACCTGGTCTTTTCCCCTTTTCTGAATAGCCATATGACAAAGTCAGCACAGCGCCGGACATAAAAATAATGCCGAAGATCAGCTGATAATCGGTATATTGAGGCAGGTAGAGCCAGGAGTAAATACCAACCAATGCAAGTAAAAGGGTGTTCTTAACCCAGGCAGGCAGAAAATCAAGGACCCAGAGCAATACGACTGCAGTGAGTGGCAGAAAGTTCATCATGTCAGGAGCACTCAGGTAGTTGTGGGCAAAGTATCCTCCGGCAAATAATGCCAGGGCAAAGAGTATGGGTCCTGCGATTTTTCCCCATTCAAATGCAAAATCAGATTCAGAAATTTCTGCTTTTACAACTATCCCAAACCAGCGGAACAGGTAAATAACTTCAAACAAAGAACCCAGCAGAATAATAGCCATCAGCAGATAATTACCTGTGCCTGAAAGTCCGATGATCAGTTCCCATTTGGCATAAAACGAGGGGAAAGGAGGGAAGGCAGATAGGGCAAAAATAAAGATGCCGAAAATTGCCAGTAATACATGATTGTTGCGAAATACTGCCCAGGATTCCAGTGCAGAGCCCTTCACGGTTCCCGAAAGCCAGAACAATCCGGCTTTTGCCAGAAAATGGGTTAACAGCACACCAAACCCGATCATTTCAACGCTTTCGCCCAATACCGGTTTCATCCCCAGGATGGCCAACACAAGGCCAACCTGACCTATTGAGGAATAACCAAGCAGGCGGTTTGGATTCTTCTGCTGTAATCCCATCCAGTTAGAAAAGAGGAATGTGATTGCCCCTACTGAAGCCGTAAGCAAGTAGATTTTATCTGAACCAAGTACCAGGATTTTATTGAGCAAAAAAAGCATTGTGGTTGCTACTGCCCCTGAGACAATCGCCCCGATGCCGGGATGTGCTGCTTCGTAAACATCAAGTGCCCAGCCGTTGGCAGGAAAAGGCTTCAGCTCGATGAGGATGGCAATTACCATCAGGAATACAGCAATTACAGCCATTGGAGTAAAGGCCGATTTCATTGTAAGGATATCGTCGAGGTAAAGACTGCCGGTACCGTAATAAATCAGCACGGCTCCCATCAGGTAGAAAGCTGAAATAAGTGATGACGCCAGCAGGTACTTAAAGCCGGCAGCATGAGCAGGATGGTTGTCGTTCATCAGGATAATTCCTGACATGGAGATGGCTGTAATTTCGAGAAATACGAATATATTGAACAAGTCCCTGGTAAAAATGAGCATATTCAAACCCATAAACATGACCACCAAAACTGCTCCGAGTGGTCTCGACTCCTTCATCAATGAATTCCTGAAATATTTAACAGAAATGAGACCCAATACGTTAACCAGCAATGAAATCACAGCCTCTTGCATTCCAACAAAAAGGCTTATGGAGAACGGGGGGGTGAACCCGGCTGAAAAGGCCATGACTGGCTTAAAGGCTCCGGTATAAAAACCCTGAACCCAATGGGCAGAAACCCCTGTGAAAAAGGCCATTGTCACAAGTGTGAGCATGTTCGACAAAGCCGCCTGTTTTTTTCCGGTCATGCCTAACATGAACCCCAGGCCCAGGCCAACTATAAGTATATAAAAAGGGCTTACCATTTTAAATCAGTAAATTGGTTAATATCCAGAGATTTCTTATGCTGATTCAGTTTCAATGCATAGGCCAGCATAAGGGCGGTTGTGCCAAACCCGATAACGATGGCTGTAAGAACCAGGGCCTGAGGAACAGGGTCAATGGCGACTACAGCAAGGTTTTCAGATGTTACAACAGATCCGTCAATGATGGGAGCTGTCCTGCCCGGAAGATAGCCAAGGGCAACAATTAAGATGTTCAGTCCGGTATCAAAAATGCTGAATGATAAAATAATTTTCAGCAGGTTCTTTTGTGTAAATCCGCCCCAGAGGCCGATCAGCATCAGGGACATCCCCAGTAAAAGGGCTATTTTATCAATGGTCAGACTCATGTTCCGGCAGTTTTATGTCCTGTTTCGTTAATAGATGCAATGATGGATGAAAGTTCTGTTCCAACTTTCAGACCTATCAGGCTGTATATTAAGGGTATAGCTCCCGCGCTCAGCAAATTGCCCAGGGTACCCAAAGGAATAATCCTGTTATCGAGGAATCCTCCGGCAAATAAAAGGCCGGCAAGCCCGATGAGGATGTAGGCAAAGCCCGAAATGGATTCAGTAAAATGGAGCACAGCCTTTTTAATTGAGCCGAGTGGGTCGGCGAGAATCATTAAAGTTATGGCAGTGCCTATAATGGCTCCTCCCTGGAAACCTCCACCCGGTGTCAGATGGCCATTGATAAATACATAAACCCCGAGAATGATGCTACCGGGAATCAACACATTGGCTGCGGTGATCAGGATCTCTGAAGTATTGTTCTTCATGGGTTTTTCTTTTCCGCCATGTCTTAGAATATAACCGACGATCATTGCAGTAAGAAACAATACTGTAACTTCTCCAAGGGTGTCGAGTCCGCGGTATGTAACCACGATGGCCGTTACCACATTGGCAGCCCCAACTTCAGAAGGGGTATTGGTATTGTAGTAGGCAGCAGTTTTGTTCAGCGAAGTTTGGGTATGATGCAGCCTGAAAATCTGGAACAGAAAAATCCCAAAAGCCAACACCAATACAATGGCCAGTTTATTTTTTATTTTCATGGCTGTTTTGTTCGGTTTTTCGTAGGATAATAAAGAACAGGAAGGTGGTAAGCCCGGCGCCGATGGCGGCTTCTGTCATTGCAACATCGGGCGAAGCCAATACAAGAAAAAATATAGACGCCAGCAGGCTGATGGCTCCGCTGGCCAGAATAGCCAGGGGCATTTCTTTTGATAAAACAGCCATGGCCGCTGAAATTATCATTACCACGGCAAGGGTGGCCATCATGATGATTTTAAAAGTTTCCATAGCTTAATTGGTTTTTTCGTCTTCTGCCAGATGGTCAACTACAGTCCTGTCCGATAAAGGATGTCCGTTTCTGTGCGCCGCACGCATCAATACATTGGATGAAACCGGATTGGTCATCATCACAAAGAGCAGGATAATGAATAGTTTTCCAAACCAGGATGGCATGATCAATGCTATTCCCAGCATAATTAAAGCCACCCCCGCAGTTGATGCCTTAGTGCCGACCTGAACCCGGAGATAAGAGTCAGGCATGCGTATCAGGCCGATGGCTGCTATCAGCAGTATAATAGCCCCAAGCAGAACCATTGCTGCACCGGTTATTTGTAAGTATTCCATATCTAAAGAGTTTTTCTGAGGTATTTGCCAACAACCACTACTGCCACAAAACTGAGTAAACCATAGATGATATTCACATCGAGGTATATCTGGCGGTTTTCAAAAAGCGCAATCAGTCCCATCAGACCCAATGATCCAACAGTAAGTACATCAAAGGCTATGGTTCTGTCGGTTAGCGACGGGCCAATTACAAAACGGACGAACGTAAGTGCAAGAGCCAGAAGCATAATGGCGCCGGCAATGTATAGCAGGGTTAATACGATCTCACTCATATATTTTCAATAAAATTTTTTCAAACGGATCCACAATCTGTTGGTTAAGTTTTTGAGAATCACCTTCGCAACACACCTCTATCCAGTGAACATAGATGATATTGTCTTTTATATCAACTACAAAAGTCCCCGGAGTAAGTGTAATAGAATTGGCAAGGATCATTCTGGCCATCGGACTTTTTAATTTTGTTTCAACCCTTACAATTCCTGGTCTGATCGGCAGTTTAGGGTGCAATACCCGGAACATGACATCAATGTTACTTTTAATCAATGCCCGGATGAAAACACCAACATACTGAACTGAATACAGAAGGCCTTTAGGCGTAAGTTTAACGCCATCGAAAATGTAAGTTCCACTGCCAAACAACAGGACAACCGGAATTACTATGATCAGGCCATAAAGCCAGGTGGTATAATCCCATGAATTGTTCCAGATAATCCAGAAAAACTCGAGGATCAGGAATAAAATGATTTGGCCTTTCAGCTTGTTCATATGGTATGATTTATATGTTGACTCGCAATTGAGCCTTGTTTAACATAGTTTTGTAAAAATGTTTTGCTCATACGCTCACAAAACCCTTCTTCAAAAAAGCCGGTTTTATTCATGAGTAATTCTATATGAATACCAACGGGAATACCCATATACAGCAATGAGAAAGCATGAGGATCGGTTTCACTCTTGAGCTCACCCTTCTCAACACCTTCAAAAGCAATGCGTTCTACTATTTTCCTTTGACCTGAAAAAATGGACTGAACCCTGCATTTAACTTCAGGATGATTGTTTTCTGCAATTTCCGAGAGCAGAAGTACGCTCACACCTTTATTCTTCACAATGTAATGAATGGTCCTGCAGACTATTTTATGTAGCCTGATGTCGGCAGGTGTGCCATCTTTTTCAATTTCCTTCATTGCTGACAGTAATTGTGTGTCAACATCATTTAAAATGTCAAAAAAGATATCTTTCTTAGTTGAATAATGCCTGAAGATGGCTGCTTCACTGATACCTATCTTATCGGCCAGACGTTTTGTGGTAAATTTGCTGATCCCTTCCTGGTAAATAATCTCAAGAACAGCTTCCTTTATTTGTTCTTTTCGGATTTCGGTCGGCAATCTTTTCATGTAAGTAAGTATTTACTTGCAAAAGTATGGGATTTATTTTTTTATCAGATATTACAATTGGCAAAAGTTTTATATTCTGGTATAATTTATTTTTATTCTAAATTGCAATTACAACCCTGTGATTCGCAATGAACAGACAATGAGCAGAATAAGACATTTTGCAAATAATTACAACAGGCCAGAGAGATGAAGGAAATCAGGAGTTGGAAACCCAACGACTTCTTAAACAAATGCTTTTTATTAGGATTCTGAAAAAGGAACGTGTATTATAGGGTTGGCGTTTATCCGGTTGAACTACTCAAAGAGATTCAAATATGTTGGTTTCAACCAGGCTGTTCCCGGGCGGATAGAAATAACCATGATTCATGATTTCTGAGTTACAAAATAAAAAGCCATCTCAGTAAAGAAATGGCTTTTTATCATTCATTCTGGTACACACACACTATTTACCAGTCACATAATCATAACCCATGATTTGAGTTTCGTTAAAAACAGTCATACCACCAGTGGTAACCATATCGTCATAGATCATTCCATTTGTACCGAACATAATTGATTTTGCATCATAGCCCAATAAACGCAGGTAAGCTGCCAGGTGAGCGCTTGTCTGTCCGGTGTAGCAATATACTGCAATCGTTTTATCTGTCGGAAGGGTTTTCAGATCAACCGACAACTTGAGGGTTTCCTTTGGAGTGTATTGCACAGCACCTGGGATATGCCCCGGGGTCTCATATTGAGCGGCAGGCCAATAATTTATTATATAATAATTGGTCAGATTTCCAAATACTGTTGCATTTGTAATTTTGGCAGCATCAAATTTTTCAGTAAGAAGGGTGCTCATCCGGGCTTCAAGGATTTCCTGACCTGTAGTTTTTCCTGTACTAAGAACCGGCAAATTGCCCATAGCTCCTTTGGCAGTCGCAGTTGAAACAAACTGCGCGGAGTATGTATTGCTGATATTGGTAGTCCATTTGTTGAAAGTGGCATTCCATGAACTCATCCCCCACTTCATAGAATAGACTTTATCATAGCCCATCAGCCGGAGCATACTGGCAGCATATCCTGCTGTCTGGCCTGTATAGCAAACTATGGCAACCTTTGTGTAAGGTGTTAAATCAACGCCTTTGATGTGGGTAAGGATATCGGTAAAAGCAACATTATGCGCATTGAGAATATGTCCGGTTGCAAAATCAGCCGCATCCCTGATGTCCATAATGTATACCTGTCCTGTTTCATTCAGCGTTTTTACTTCTGAAGCAGGTATAATTGCAGGCAGATCAGAATTTACATAATCCTTTCCGAGCGGAGAACTGGCCGACTCCATATATTCCACCAGTACTTGTGATTCATTAATTGTTTCCTCTTCATCCTTTTTACATGAGGTAAAAATCAGAGATCCCACGAGGATACTGTACAAAAGTAGTTTTGTTGTTTTCATTTTTAAGTTTATTGGTTAGTTAGTATGTGATTAAAAACATTCAGAGATTATTTTTCAAACCATGATGACGGTAATTTACCATCTACCTGAATGCTGGCAGTGGCATTTTTCTCCCATTCAAGTAAATTATCTTCAAATAAGTAAAGCTCACGGTTAACAAGTACCCCGTCTTCATTGCGGATATGGCAATTCGAAGAGCAGGATTTCCCCACAGCCACCTGGGTTCTTTCTGTCCAAAGGAGGATATTATGCGGAGTGGTGAAATTATAAGTCGGAAAAGCATCAAAGTTGGCATATTCAGTCACACCATATTTTTCCCAGTTATCGGGTGCAGCCAGTGTACGCCTGACCAGGGCAAAATCGAATCCGATTTTAATCCCTGGAATAGGATTGACAGCAATCTTATAACCAAGGTAGGAGGGTATTCTGGCACCTTCACCATGTACATGGCAACTTCCGCAATTGTTGTAATCCTGCGAGTGGCATACCTGACAGTTGAAATCATTGTAGTGCTGGGAATGATAGGTGTTTGAAGCAGCAATACCCGTATGGCAGTCTTCGCATTTGGGAAGTTTTGAATAGGCATACCGCTGATTTACCGGGTTTCCATCGCCATGAATTTCAGCACCACTATGGCAATCCAAACATTTGAATCCATTCTTTGAAAAGTGAGCATCCGGTTGTGTTCCGGCAGCAACACCAAGATATGCATGCCCTCCGCGCGAACTGTGACAGACAACGCAACCGGTGACCATATCCGGGGTTTTATTAAACATGTGACCGTTTGCCAATCCGCCACCGCCAGCCAGTGGTCTTACAATATGACAATTACCGCAGGTGCCGTGGCAGGAAGCGCAGTTGGCATTATATCCTTCGATCTGGTGCTGAGGGAGCTTGTCAAAATCCTGAGGTCCGTTAAACCCGCTGCGGATAGTGACTTTCCTTTTCTGTCCGGTTCCGTTGTGAATACTTGTTTTAAAGTTATTTACAATTTCCTTGTGGCATGTACCACATTTTTCATCTGCATACATCGAAGGATGACGGATGAAATCACCTGAGTGGGCCAACACTTTGTCATCAGTTTTATCAGTTCCATTATGGCATCCGACACAACCAATCTTATAATGTCCGGAAGCCTTATATTCCTTATATCCTTCTCCACCCATGAAAACCCTGTCGTAGGGCTCATAATGTGGAGCTTCCCCACCACATCCACCTCCCAGAATTACGGTATCCGGAGAATAAACCGCCTGTAAATGTGAATAATTCGTGTGACACCCTTCGCAGGAAGCAACACCTAAAACTTCACCCTGCGGATTGTCTTTTGTACAACTGGCAACATTAAAGACAAGGTATAATGAAAAAATTATCAGAATCCCTCTGCTCTGGCCTGCTTTTCGTAAAATCATAACGATTTAGTTAGATTAGTAAATACATCAATGTATCGTCAACAACGCATAAAAACCGTAACAAAGATTGTTGTTTTGCCCTCTTTGTTAACCTTTTAACAGCGGGTATTGGTCTGTAATATTTATGCTATGCGATGGATATTAGTCTGATCTGTATCAGTTTTATTCATGATAAATTTGTATTTTTGCTCAGGATGGAAAATAAAACAAATGGATAAAAGAGTTATACAAGGTACCAGTTGTACGATAAGTTCCCATTACTGCAGATGTTTCGAAAAACTCTCACCGGAAGAACGGGGTTTCCTGGACGCCAACTCTGTCGTTATTAAATATAACAAACGTGAGGTGATTTGTAAACAGGGCAGTTTTGTATCGCATGTTATGTATGTTGAGAAGGGTCTGGCTAAGGTGTTTTTAAATGATGGGGCAAACTCTTTGGTTTTAAAAATAATTCCTTCTGGTAACCTGTTAGGCCTGTCTTCTTTATCAGAAGACCAGAATACATATCAGTATTCAGCTATGGCCTATGTTGAATCCGAAATCAAACTGATTGACATCAATGTTTTCCGTCAATTGATAGGAAGAAATGCTGAATTTGCTAAAGAAGTTATTAATATTTTAAGTGCCAACAGCGTTCAGATTTATGGTCGTTTTTTCTGTCTGACTCACAAACAGGCCTATGGGCGAATGGCTGACATTCTTCTGTGTCTTTCCAAAAGGGTTTTTAAACAAACCGAATTTGATCTGCCGCTTTCCAGAAAAGACCTTGCAGAATTATCCGGGATAAGCCCTGAAACAGTGATCAGGATGCTGAAAAAATTCTCTGACGACGGACTCATCCATATAGACGGGAAGAGTATCAAAGTCCTGGATTATGACCGACTGATCCGGATAAGTGAATTTGGATAACCATTTATTATATGTGACGGCATGCTTTGATTTGAAATCGTTCTTTATCATCACAGTCATGGTGAATGGTATTCCCTAAATATAATTCTTAATCTGAATTGCATTTATGGTAAATGGTTCTCATAAACACCGTACTTCTATAGTGATCACAGTTGTCCGGAGAAAGATTTGGAGATGGTTTAAAAGGATTGGTAATAATGCATTTCGGCATTCATGACGATAAGGAACCAACTTTTATTTTATGATGCCTTCCCGATCTGTAGTGAACAAAATCACCAGATCAGCCGCTCTTCCGGCAGAAAGTATAAGCTTATATATCTGATTTAGAGCATACTGTCACCCTTAGCCTATAGTCGGGCTTTGATGACTTATCGAATTTCCGGCAGATGTGGGACAGGCTGTTTCGTGATAGATTTTTCTTTAAGCCGGACAACTGTGATCAATTATACTGATCTGTGATTAATTTTTATAAGGGCGGTATGTTCACGAAATATTTTGAAGGACTGATATCTTGTCCTTTTTTTCGGAGAACACAAGTGCCTTATATAGAGGCATATACGTACTACTTTTTGCCAAATGCAAACCGGCTTGCATAAGTAATAGCAGGGGGGGATCAAACGCAGGGAATACAGATGTTATTGCTTAATCCCGTTCACACGAACCCCCTGATGCCAGTATAGTTGTCTGTTGAAGGAACTCAGATTGAAAGTATGTCAGGTAAATTGGGAAGAAAGGCACAGGTGTATTCAAGAAAAAATTAAACGGCGTAACAATATTCAGCGTTGTTACGCCGTTTTTTCGAACAATTATCAATGAGTTCCAGCTTATAAAGGAATGGTTGGTACAGGGCTGTAACACTCATATTTAGTACTGTTTATTGAGATACAGGAATGATTTTTCACTTTAAAGAAAATTTATTGTTAAAACCCAATAATTCAGGTGCTTTTCAAATTGTGGAACATCTTTATTGAAATCATTTCAGCAGCTTTTATCAAAGGATAGGCTGCCGGTGAAGCTGTAAGACAGGGGTGGGTGCCTATCTGCATAGTGAGGAATGAATTGATTGACATACGGTTTTGTATGGCCAGGCCCAATACATTGGTTAGTTCACCGGCTTCCATGCCCCCGATAACTTCCCCTCCGATAATAACCCCTGAATTTCTGGCTGCAATCAGTTTTACAATTTGCTTATGGGCATCGGGTAAATTACCCGGGTGGCGGTTAACACCTTCAAACAAACCGGTTATTGTTGAAATGCCTTCCTGCTCAGCCCTTTGTTCTGTTAATCCTGCAGTGCCAAAGCCTGCAGTGCCAATAGCCGTTGAGTAAATGGCGATGGTACCACTAAAAGTTTTTACCACCTGAAGATCGAATAAATTCATACCTGCAATCCGTGCTTCCGCACAAGCTGTTGAAGCAAGCATGGTCGGAACCCTTCTACGGGTAACAAAATCACGCTTTTGGGCGCAATCACCGACAGAAAAAATATCTGTGATATGGGTTCGCATATACTCGTCAACCGCAATAAAATCGTCTTCATCTACATAAATACCGGACTTTTTAGCCAATTCACTGCTCGGCTTGTAGCCAATGGACAGCACAACAGCATCCATATCAAGTTTCTGGCCATCTTCCAACTCGATCGCTTCCACCCTTGTTGTTCCGATCACTTTACTGATCCCTTTCCCTGCAATGATGTCAACGCCACGGGAAATTAGTATTTCATGGATTTTTTCCGCTATTTCGGCATCAAATGCAAGGCTGAGAATGTGAGGCATTTTTTCAATCAGGGTTACTTTATAGCCTTGTTTGGTTAGCTCATCGGATAGTTCTACACCGATAAAGCCGGCACCAATGACAGCAATGTTTTTGAACTGGCCTAATTTTCCTTTCATGTCATTGAGATAATTTCTGTCTTTGGGTATTACAAAAACATTCTCCAGATCAGCGCCATGAAGCCACTTGGGTTTCATAGGTGTTGAACCTGTTGCAATAACCAGCTTCTGATAGCTGATTCGCTCACCACTTGCAAACAAAACCTCCTTTTTGCCGGTGTCAATATTTGTAGCTTCGTCAACCAATGATTCAATGCCGCTTTTTTGAAGTGCAGCATCAACAGGCATCAGGTTTTTATCGATGTTCTCCAGTGTTCCGAAGATATAGGGGATACCACAGGGAACCATCATATCTTTTTGTTTTTTTACCAGGATAAATACCTTGTCAGGCCAGTGGGCTTTTCCCGTAACTGCTGCAACCATGCCGGCGGCACTGCCGCCTATTATTAAAACATCTGCCTTCTTCATTTTTGTATTTCTTAAATTGTCTCCAAAGCTTGTTTTAAATCACTGATGATGTCTCCTACATCTTCGATACCGACAGAGAACCTAACCAGATCATCGGTAATTCCTGCAGCCAGTTTGTGTTCTTTACTTACGCCGGCATGTGTCATAGAGGCCGGGTGTTGTATCAGGGTTTCAACGCCCCCCAGTGAAACCGCAAGAATTGCAAGATGAACATTGTCCATGAGCTTTCTACCGGCCTCGTAACCACCCCTCAGCCCAAAACTCATTATGGAGCCAAAGCCCTTCATTTGTGTTTTTGCCAATTCATACTGTGGGTGCGAGGTTAATCCCGGATAATTGATCCAGGCTACATCGGGATGCGATTGCAGGAATTCAGCAATCTTCATGGCACTTTCCTGTGCCCGGTCGATGCGGATGGCCAGGGTTTTAACACCCCTGATAACCATAAATGCCTGCGTGGGATCCATATTGCAGCCCAAATAAATCATTGAATGACGTATTTTTTTAAACAATTCAGGCCCTTTGGTTACGATTACACCGCCAACGATATCGGCATGTCCGTTGATAAACTTGGTGACAGAATGCAGCACAACATCGGCACCAAGATCGAGTGGTTTCTGCAGGTATGGGGAACAAAACGTATTGTCAACTACCAGGATCAGATCGTGTTCCCTGGCTATTTTTGCACAGGCAACAATATCCGAAATCTCCATTGTTGGGTTGGCCGGAGTTTCAATGTATAATACTTTGGTATTGGGTTTTAGTGCAGCCAGAATATTCTCCGTTTTCGAAGTATTTACAAAACTGGCTTCCACGTTGAAACGCGAGAAATCCTGCTCGAGTACCCCCCTTGCGGGACCGTACACAGCATCGGAGCTTATAATATGACTCCCGGCGCCAAGCAAAGCCATGTAAACAGAGCTGATGGCTCCCATTCCTGAACTGGTGGCAATACCGCCATAACCATTTTCAAGTGCTGCGATGTTTTGCTCCAAAGCATTGATGGTTGGGTTTCCGATACGGGTATATATATATCCGTCGCTTTTACCCGAAAAACAATCAGCGCCATCCTGAGCACTTTTAAATCTGAAAGTCGAAGATTGATAGATGGGCACTGTTGCGCTTCCGAATTCATCTTCAAAAGCACCTGCATGGATTAGTTTGGTGTTGAAACCTTTGTCGGTCGTTTTCATTTTTTGTATTATTTGGTTAAAATTCAATTCCCTTGCGGGCTTTAATTCCTTTGTTGAAGTAATGTTTAATTTCAGTCATTTCAGTTACCAGATCGGCAACCATATAAAGCTCCGGCGGGGCATATCGCCCTGTCATTACAATTTCCATTTCTTCAGGCTTGATATTAAGTAAAGCTATAATCTCATCAATTTCAAAAAGATGGTAGTGTAATGCAATGCATAACTCATCGAGAATGACGATGTCGGCTTTATTCTGAACAATAAATTCAGTTATTTCAGCCAGTCCTTTTCGTGCGGCATCAATGTCGTTATGGGTCGGCTTATTCACAATAAAGCAATCCAGCCCGTATTGTTTTAATTCAATTTCCGGAAAACGTTTCAGCGCATCAAGTTCTGCATATTGCATTCCCTTGACAAATTGGGCAATAAAAACGCTTTTACCTGCTCCTGCCGCTCTCAGGGCCAGGCCAAGCGCGGCAGTTGTTTTGCCTTTTCCATTTCCGGTGTATAAATGAATGTAGCCTTGCATTGCGTATACCCTTATTTAACTTTTTATTACTGATGCTATATTGAAACATTACAGCCAAGGAAGAAACTCTGATATTTTGAAATACTGTAACCCACGTTCATCCCGAATGAGTTGAGGAAATACATCAATCCAAAATTAAACTGTGCTGTATTGGATTTTCGCGCATAGGAAACAGGGTTTTCAATATCCTCTATGATAACTGAAAACGTATCGGAAGGGTCAGTCTGATAGAGAGGAATATTACCTTCCAGTGCAGCATGTGATTTCGAAAAAATAAATCCGGTGCCGGCATAAACAACAAAACTTTTCAGCCTCTTCTGAATAAAAAGCTCCACAGGTATTGCCCTTGAGCTGACAAAAAATTTCTGGGTATCGTAAGGGCCATTATCCGGCTGCAACGATATCTCTGTTCGTGAACTTTCAGGCGCCAATTCTGGATCAAGGCTCAGGCGGGTATATTGCACACCAATAAGCGCTGCAACTGTAAAAGGGAACGATTGCATGGATTTAACCAGTGCATTGAATTCAACCCGCAGGTATCCGCCGGCTGAATAAACAACAGCACCAGTTTCAGGCACCCGCAATGGTGGCATAAAACGCAAACCGATTTCAGCACCTCCCGAATAAACGGAAGCTGATAAGAAACCCAGCCCCAATAAAGCATTACCGGTGCCTTCCGGACTATTCAGTTTGAGCAGAGGTTTACTTGCATAGAAAGGGAATGAAGTCGTGAGGGTTTTATAACTCGTACTGGTGACAAGTTCCACCGTATTTGAATTGCCTGCAAAAGTCTGTGCAACCGTATTTCCGGAATTTGACACCTCAAATTCACTTAATCCGAGGTCGTTTATATCGTAAGTTCTTTCACTGACGGGAGAAAATGCACCAACAAATTGAACACCAATGCTATACACTGATTTTTTATTTTTGAAACTGCCTCTGGAATCAACAAAACCACTACCTCCAATGGCATTAAAAGAGCGCTCCAGAGGCTGCAGATAAGCCATAAGTATTTTTTCGCCGTCGCTTATGCTTCCTTTCACAAAGCGGGTGGACTGAATAATTTGCCCGTGTGCAACTGAAACCATTGACGCTAAAGCTGCTATTAATATGGGGTTACGCATTATTTTTCATTTTTAATGAATCCCGCTGAATTTCCGCAGATAAAAATCCTGTTTATTAAAAGTAACTTTTTCGATCAATTCATTTTCAATCAAATGATTCAAACTTGTCTCTGTTGCATTTGATCTGGCCAATAATTCCAATACAGCATCCCTTCGCATAGGGTGAACGGCAGTTATGCTGAGGAAGTCATCAGTAAAATTGCCTGATGAAGCAAAGGCATTCCCTTCATAACCAGTCAGCAATTCGGCATTCAGTTTATACCTGGAAAAGGTTTCATGCGCCATTGCCACTGCAGTTTCCTCTGCCGGAAATACGCCACCAAAAGCCAAAGGACGTGTTGGAATGGCGATATAGGCTATTTCAGGCTCAATTCCGTTCAGAAATTGTGCAAGCGCTTCCAGTTCCTCTCCGGAATCATTGATATCTTTCAGCAACATGGTTTCTGTAACCAGGGTACCCTTGAATTTCTTCGAAAATTCCCGGATGCTTTGCAGTATCAGATTGTGATTCAATTCTTTGTGTGGCTTGTTGACTTTTCTCCATGAAGACTGGTTTGCAGTATCAACTTTTAATGAAACATAATCGGCTTCCAATAGCCCGGACTGAACTTCTGTTTGATAAAGCAGTGAACCGTTACTGATGACCGCAACCGGTAGACCATAGGATTTCAGCCTGATAATAAGTTCACCCAGCTGAATATCCAGGGTTGGTTCGCCATCCGGGACGAGCGTAATATAATCCGGAAAATCTCTTCGGGAAAGGCAATTAAGTTTATATTCCAGTTGTCTGATGATGGTATCCGGAGAATAAAATTTTCGGCGGTATACCTGCATTTTACCGGCCTTTCCGATCTGGCAGTAAGCACAGGAATAGGAACAGACCTTGTATGGTATGTTATTGATGCCAACACTTTTACCGAGTCTGCGCGAAGGAACTGGTCCAAAAATAATGCTTTCCATGATGATAACGAATGGTGTTATGCCAGACCGAGGATTATCCGCATAAGCATTTCATGTTTTTTTATAAAGTAAGTAAAGCCGTTATTATGTGTTAAAAATACTGTTTCAAAAATGAGGCTGTCTCAAAACCCGGGAATTGTCTGAATTTTGTACCGATGGCTATCGGTACGAAGCCTTTATTGACTTATGAGACAGCCTCATACTTCAGGAATACTATTGCACCTGATTAACTCAAAATCTCTTCTATGGTAATGTAATCGCCAACGCGACCAGTCATTTTTTCAGCATCGGTATTAACCGGAAGCGTTTTTTTGCCAGGTCTCCATCCGGCGGGACAAACCTCTCCTGTTTTGGAGGCATGCTGCCATGCTTGTACCTGCCTTAAAAACTCATTTACGTTCCTTCCTACAGAATCAGCCTGAACCTCCTGGGCAACACAAATTCCGTCGGGGTTGAAAAGAAATCTGCCGCGCAGAGCAACTCCTTCTTCCTCAATAAGCACACCGAATGCACGGCTTACTTCCTGATTCGTGTCTGCTCCCATAGTAAGTTTTAATCCTTTTAAAATAGGTTCTGTTTCAGCAAATCTTTTGTGTGAAAATTTAGAATCTACTGAAACTGCAAGAATTTCAGTATTTAATGCCTGAAACTCATCATACTTTGCATTCATTGCAGCAATTTCAGTTGGACAGACAAACGTAAAATCAGCCGGGTAAAAACAGATTACTGACCATTTCCCTTTATAATCATCACTTGAAACTGTCGTAAAATGGCCTGTTTTTGCATTGAATGCATCCATTGTAAATTTTGGCATTTCCTGCCTTACCATTGTTGAACTCATAGTTTTTTCCTCCTTTGGTTGTTGGTTTAAGTATTCACTGATTTCAAACTGAACTTTTTTTCTTGGCTTTACGCCATCTGCGCATCCCATAATTTTTCCTCCTTAAATTTTAATTTTACATTCCGGTTTTTTCCATTTTTTTCATTCAATTCATTGGGTAATCTACAATTCAGTTTCATTTATTTGTTCAAATTCTTTGTTAAGAATTTGAACGGACCATTTGGTGATTCGCAAACTATTCCATGATAAAAGCATTTTCAGGACAAGCCCTCATGCAAATTCTGCAAATCCTGCAATTTTCAGTTTTTACATACGCTTTCCCATTTTCAATCACAATGGTTCCTGTTGGACAAATATCTATGCAAATGCCACAGGCAGTGCATTTCTCTGCATCGACCCTGGGAAACTGAATCGCGGGTTTGGCCGCATCAGGTAATGCACTTTGCGCTTTATTATTAGTTGAGCCTGTTTCTTTTTGCGGCATATCACTACGTTGCATTAAAACTTTACAAACCGGACAAAATAAAATCCTGCAGGGAATACCGGCTTTATGCATGACAGAAAATCCACATAGAGGACAGAAGCAGAAGCCAGCTTCACCACGGTTGTGCCTTCCATGTCCATAATCCTTATGATTCCCTTTTCTGTCCAGATCTTTATACATTGCATTTATGATTCTTTAATTTTACTTTTCAGCAGGTTTGCTTTCTTAAAATGATCTGACATTTTGATAAAATAGAGTAGCAAACTTCAGCAATAATAAAATCAGGAATGCAGATCAGTGGTATCAATAATAAAACCTTCAATACCATTTATACGGCCCCGATCATCTTTAACCGGTGATGCTGTAAAACTGTGATAACCAATGGTCCCGTCCTTGCATTTACGCTTCACCTCCCCGCTTCGAATGGTTTCGCCAGCCATGACCCTTCTGAATATATCTTCAACAATGGCTTTATCTTCCGGATCCCTGTCAAGTGCCAGCGGACGACCAATAACATCACTCAGGGTTGTACACTTATACAGATCGAGCCATCCCTGGTTTACTTCCTCGAACCGGCAGTCGCTGTTGATTTTAAAATATCCGATTCCGGTCTGGTCAACTGCCTTCTTCAGACTTACTTCATGCGCAAGACCTAGGCTTTCTTCCATACTCACGATGGCAGATTTGAGTAATTCCCTGCGGTGATCAGAGTTAACCTGTGAATTTATTTCATCAATTTTAACCTGCAAACCTTCGGCCACAGCATATCTGGCATCCTCTTCACTCATTTCTTCCCAACCTGTAACCATTGCTTTGATACTTGAAGTTAACGTATGTCCGGTGGTTGTCAGATAAACATGTACAATAACAAAACCCAGCAGGATAAAAGCACCAAGGGTATGGATCTGAGCTATCCAGGTCAGATCCAGGCCGGGATTAGCATTCATATTGCTGAAAAAGAAAAAGTATAGCAACCCGCTTGAAATTACTACCGGAATGATGAGAATTTTAAGTCCCAGATATGTTAGTCGCTGCAAGGGATTAAACTTGGTGTACCTTGTTTTGTGCGTCGGGTGGGGAGCTTTCCTGAAAATTCCTGTTATGTAATAATTAGCCTGTTCCTTCATTAGAGAAAGTGTAGGGATATACTGACGCCATTCCCCGATAGTGAAATCCCAGAAAATGGTAAAGATTATAAGGACAATTAAAGTCCATGCAGCGTTAGAATGATAGGTGACCGCATGCTCATAACCAAACAAATGGAAAGACCCATGAACTTCAAAACCGGTAACCGCCAGAAAAAGGATCAGCAGAGATTGTGTCCAGTGCCAGAATCGGTTGTAAAAACTGTAAATATGTACTTTAATCATGTTGCAAATTTTTAATTGATCTGTGTTATTTTGTCATTTTATCACGAATGATTTTTAAAGGCCCTGAATCGCAGCAACGAATGGGTAACGACGCCAATTGCAGCAAACAGGACAAAAAGTTTACCTGCCCAGTCAAGACCGGCATTCACATCACGTCCGGGAAGATAGAAGCCTTCAAGGTTGGCCAGAACGCCATTTCTGCTGTGACAATTGCTACAGGTTAGTGCTTCTGATGCCGGTGAGACCATGTGATTAACCGGCCAGTAAGACCTGGTTGAAACAAAACCGATTTGTCCACTATAGGGCTGACCCGCATAATCCATACCGGCCCGGGCTGCTTTTGCCCAGTTAAAATCACTCCACAAAGCACCTGAACCTTTGGGCCCGAATGATTTGAACTGAATGAATGTATGGTACTCTGTATCGTAAGGAATATTTCCCCTCATAATCTTGAAAGGATAAATCCTGCTATTATGGTCTTTATAATCTCCAGCCAGTGGATTCATATCTACGGTATCAGCCGGATTGATCTTTGTATCAAGCGTCGTAGTTCCGGCGATTCCGTTCCACCAGCGGTACTCAGGCCTTAAGTTGGTTCCGTAAACAGAGGTACCATGCTTGCTGTCGAATACAAGGGTATGATCTTCGTTGGATTCTTCATAATACTCCCCGTTTCTGGTTTTTCCGGCTGTTGACCAATCCCAGAATGTTTTGGTTTTGTTGAGCTTGGCATAAACCGGGATGTGGCAGGTCTGACAGGCTATCTTTTTATAATGATCGTTCAGCATAGGGTTTGTATGGGGCCTTTCTGTATGACATTCTGTACAAGTGACCCTGTTTGCCGCTTTGCTAAGGGTTGATGAATTAGTCATAGGACCCGTACCTTTTACTTCGTGATGGCTTGAAATGTGGCACTGAGAACAATTCAGTTCCGGACCATCTTTTGTCATGTGCACATCGACCTGTTTGGTACATTTCTCAGGGTTTGTCATGTCCATATCCAGATCACCGTGTTTTACATTATTTCCACCACCACCCTTTGCATGGCAGTTACTGCAGTTTTTACTATTGGTAGGGCCAACATGCTGTGCAACAAAGTTTAAATCAACATCAGGAGATACCATTCCGCTTTTCCCTTTTTCCTTTACATATTTACCTGTATTGTCATGACATACAATACAATCCACATTATTGGGATCTGAGAAATCAAAGTCCTTTACATTGCAGCCGTAACCGGCATGACAGGTTCCGCATAAAGCTTCATTACTCTTTACACCTACACAAAAATTGTTGATAACATTCTTTTTTCCGACGAAGACGATCGTACCGTTTTTGAGAGTATCAGGTGTTGTACAGGTCCAATGGGCAGTCTCCATCACTTCGCCTGCCCTCTTGTTATGGCATGTGAGACAGGCTGCTGTCATCTCCTGGGGAGAGGCAAACGGTATCTGAAGAATT
The DNA here is from genome assembly GCA_043806115.1 of Bacteroidota bacterium. Classification (GTDB taxonomy): domain Bacteria; phylum Bacteroidota; class Bacteroidia; order Bacteroidales; family Lentimicrobiaceae; genus Lentimicrobium. The sequence goes on along the minus strand of JAZDHI010000082.1, from coordinate 13,753 downwards.
GCAAATGTTGAATGATCTGAATTCTTTGTGACTTTATCAATCTTCGGAATAATTACATCCTTCTCGTCCAGATTTTTATACCCGAATATGAATGTAAATACCAGCAGAATAGGTACTAAAAGCAAGAGGCTGGTTGATAAGTTTTTCATGTTTTTAAGATTAGAAATCCATTAATTTCATTAAGAACGATATTATTTTATGTACTCAGGATTTCACCGGTAGTTCAGTAAGACGGCCTTTCCTGTATTGATCGTAAGCCTGTTTCACCGTGAGACCATTGGCATTGATGAAGATTTTCATTTCCAGATGCTCCAGTGCTTTTAAAGCCGTCTCACCCGGGCCGTTTCCGGTGATTAGAACATCCGGCTTTAATTCGTAAATTTTTTGCGAAGTGGCTGTTCCGGCTCCATGTGCTTCGTTTTTGACAGCAGAATTATCACTGATACTCAACACCTGTTTCTGCTCATCGAAAACGAGAATGTATTCTGTTCTGCCAAACCGTGGGTCAATCATTGAATCCCAGGTTGTTCCGTCGGATGTAAATGCTATTTTCATTTTATCGGTTTTAATTTGTTTGCTCTTTTTTGTCAATAAATAATTGGCGCATTGTGATTAAATCGAATCCCTCTTTTACAAAAAATCCATTTTTGTATCCACCCTAAAGCAGGCGGACAAGCTTATCACATTTTACCAGCCTGCAGATTTACCCGCCGAAGGTGGACTGGAAGGCTTTTTACTTTTTACCTGCCCCCGTTTACCAATTGTTTTATTTTTCCCCAACTTTCAGTCAGCAGTTCCTTCAATACTCCATCATCGGATTCAACAATGGTTTGTCCTTGTGTCATTGCATTGGTAAAGTTTTCATCATAGGGCAAATCCGGTAAATGCGCTATACCCTCTTCTTCAAGGTACTTTACAATTTCAGCACATTTTACAGGGTTTATATCGGCCTTATTGATAATACAACCAGCATTAATGTTGAATTTTTTAACCAGTTTATAAACACGTTTTAAATCATGGAGCCCCGAAACAGAAGGTTCTGTAACCAGGACGACAAAACCGGCTCCTGAAAGCGATGAAATTACCGGGCAACCAACACCTGGCGAACCATCTACAAGTACGAAATCTTTTCGTTCCTCCAGGGCAATTTCTCTGGCTTCATTCTTAACCTTCGCCACCAGTTTGCCTGAATTGTCGGCACCAATACCCAAACGTGCATGTACCATTATACTACCGGTCTTAATATTGGAAATAAACCATTTCCCGGCAAGACGTTCTTTGTTCACAATGGATAGTGCCGGACAGATGCGTGCGCAATATCCGCAACCTTCGCAACTGAGAGGGTTGACGATGAATTGTCTGTTTGTCACATTAATGGCATCAAACCGGCAAACCCGGGTACATTCTCCACACCGGATGCAACTGTTTTGATCGATGTAAGCGAGCTCTCCACTGTAAAAATCTTCGGAGAAATTAAAATCAGGCTTCATCAACAGGTGCATATCCGCAGCATCCACATCACAGTCGGCAACCACGACATCAGACCCGCCCAATACTGCAAATGCAGCCGTAACCGATGTTTTACCGGTTCCACCTTTCCCCGAAATCACAACTATTTCTTTCAAATCAATCCCCCTTCCACCTCTTTCAGGCAATAATCCAGTATTTCCTGCAATGCTGTTTTCACTTCCGGAATTTCATGGTAAATCAACTTTCCGGATGAATACAATTGAGCAATTTTAATGCTGTTGGGTATCTTTGCCAGAATGGGAATGTTTTCAGTCTGGCAATATTCTATCACTGCATCGTTGCCGATTCCGTGACGGTTAATAACAACACCAAACGGTTTTTTTAAAAGGCGAACTGTTTCAACTGCCAGGCTTAAATCGTTCAGCCCAAATGGTGTCGGCTCTGCAACCAGTATCACAAAATCCACCTCTTTCACAGCTTCTATAACAGGGCAAGAGGTGCCTGGAGGGGAATCGAACAGGGTAATGTGTACTTCCCCATAGTGCTTTGCTGCATATTTCCGGGCCCCGGAAATTGTTGCAACAGCCTGCTCTTCACCAACATCAAGCCGGCTTTCCACAAAATGGAGGTTGCCTGACAGGAAATCCTTCAATATCCCGGTTTTTTTCGGAATCATAGGCAGGGCTTCAACCGGGCATAATTCGGAACATGCAAAACAACTATGACACAATTCAGGGAAAACGATGATGGATGGTCCAAGCTGCAGAACAGCATGATAATTACAAACTTTCTGACAAATACCGCATAGCGTACACTTTGATTCGTCCCATTCAGGTATCTGTTTGTAATTGTGCTCCGAATGGATAAGTTCTCCATCAAAAAAAAGGCCTGAGTTCGGCTCTTCCACATCCAGATCAATCAATGCAACCTCTTCATAGTCTGCAATATAAGCCGCAAGATTGGTCGAAAGGGTGGTTTTCCCGGTACCTCCCTTTCCACTCGCAATGGCAATTTTTATTGTTTTACGGTTAATCATAATTCAGTCTGGTCTTTTCATCTGTCAGCGTTGGCTGAATAACGTCCTGTAAAAAATCTGTGTTCCAGCTATTCAGCTTTGAATGGGTGAGATAGTATTTCTGAGGAATCGGATGCGTTCCGGATATGACTTTCATTCCATACTTTTCCGGGATGAAATTCTTGAAATGTTCCAAATAAGGGCAGGGCGGGTAACCAACAAGGAAGCCGGTTGCTAAGTGAACATGCGTTACCCCGTTTTTTTTCATCTCTTCAGGCGCGTATTCTATGTTTCCGCCAGGGCAACCTCCGCAGGTAGTGAAGGCTGCAAGCTCAACCTCCTGATTTTTGTATAAATCAAAAGCTCCTTCACGGTTTTGAAGCGATCTGAAACATTTACCTCCGGCACAGTTGCGGTATCTGTCACAGATAATTATTCCAACTTTGATTTTTTCCATGATTCCGGATCAATGTTTATACTGTAAAGATTCATTAGGACAAGCCGTTACACATTTCAGGCATTTGGAACAGGTGTAACTATCGCCGGGCATTTCCAGTCTTTCTTTGTAAAGGCTGAATTTTGCCGGCTCCATTGCTACGATATAGCATTCCTTATCGCAGATTCCACAGTTATTACAGGAGTCCGCATTTAGTTTTATCCGAAAAAAGGAATATTTGTTCAGCCACCCTGAAATCCATGCAATCGGACACCCTATTTTATGGTACTGATACATTTGCCGCATTTTACCCTCAGGGCTAAGGCTCATCATTAGCTCCATCATCAGACCCAGCGGACATATCCAGCGGCAGAATACCTTGCCAAAGATCAAACCGGTCAGACTTCCTGCCAGCAGTATGTACCAGAGAGAAATCTGATATTTTACATAGACCATATAGAGTGAAATGCCAATAATGGCAAGGATGATAATTCGTTTGTCTATCAGGACTTTCAATAATTTTCTCATCGGTTTAGAATATGCTGAATTTAAAATTCATAAAGCGAAGCATCTCTTCAACTTCGAGCGACACCTTTTCAATAAGTGTTTCCGTCTTACCTCCAAATAATTTGCCCATTACGGCACCATTGGAAGTGGCAACATAAACCTGTCCATCCGTCTTTTCATAAACGGCAAAGGCTTTGGGCATCATGGCTCCGATTGGCTTTCGTTCGTCAGCCATCAGCATTTCCGAAGCATACCTTCCGCTGCAATACTTAATGATACTGTACTTACCAATCGGTTTTCCACCGTTTTCCACCACTTCCTTATTCATGTCATATACGGTTACCACATGCCATTCAGGCATTGCATTAACCCGGGTTACAATGGTTTCAATGGTTTTTTCGTAATCATAGGGACTTTTCATTTCTTTTATCATCATTTTACCTGCCGATAAATTGATGGCAATTCCGGTGAATATAATTCCAAGAAGGAAACCGAACATGGCAAATACAATGGCAGTCAGTTTTGTTTTCATATTAAAATTGCAAAGTGAATAGTATGTCTGATTAGTCCTCTTTTATGCAAATCCCGTCTTTCCGGGCATAAACAAATGTGAACCAGCCAACAATTGATATTGCAACTATCAGGCTGAACATCAGTGCCCAGGAAATATACTTAAACATCACGAAAGTGGTTACCTGATAGGCTACTGCAGAAGCAATGGTGGATGAGGCCAGCGGAAATGTAAAAGCCCACCACGACATAAAAAATTTAAGTTGGGTGAAACTCTTATACATTACGGCAAGAAGAATAATAAAAAAGTAAGTTATCAGGAGTAAAAACACAGAAAAGGTGTCCCAACTTGCTGCAATGCGCATGTATGCAATAAATCCGACAGAAGGTGGTGCCAACAGAATAAAAAATGTCGGGATAAACTTTTCGGGCAGTTGTGCATGAAAAATGGCCCTGTACAGGAAGATTGTAAACAACACTACCCAAAAAAAGAAGCCTATTGAAAAAAAGAACCAGGAAAGCAGCACAGGCGCAAAATCAACACCACTGACCGGAATAAGGATATTCCCAACAACAGGAATAAACCAGGCTGGATTGAAATGATGAATTTCAAAATTGTGTTGTATCCAGAAACTGATGGTTTTAAAAAGAAAAAAGGTATGCAGTAACACTCCTGCCCACCACAATGGAACAGCGAGAACAGGAAAATAGGTATAAAAAGTTATGGATAGCAGCAGCAAAGAAATGCTGATTGCCGAAAAGAAATTAATTCTTATCCGGTGGCGAAAATCGACCTTCACTTCCTCGCTGAACCAAAGCAATTTTAAACCATAAGCCAGACTTAAAAGAGCAAACAAAGCCAACACGGTGAAAACTGAGATTCCGTAGAAAAAACGGGGCATCCATTGCAAATGATAAAACTTACCCAATGCAATACTCAAACTTGTCAGGCCCATAACAACGGCAAAACTGGTAATCGGGAAAAACTGGATTTTACTTCTCATGAAAAATTTATTTAAGTGCTAAACTCGCATAAATTATTGCAATTCCCATTGCGATAAGCACCACCTGGCTTAGCGAAGCCTTGAGGGAAGTTTTACGGTGCATTTCAGGAATAAGGTCGGCCAGGGCGATATATAGAAAACTTGAAGCAGAAAACGCCAGCGCGTATGGAATAAGTGATCTGAGTAAATCCAGTGTGTAGTATGCAGCAACACCTGAAACGATGGCAGTGGCTCCACTTAATATATTAAACCAAAATGCTTTGCTGCGCGAAAACCCACCTTTAATCAGAATACCAAAATCACCAAGTTCCTGGGGAATTTCATGCAGAACAACCGACATTGTGACAAAAATACCCAGCTCGGTTGAGGTAAGAAAGGATGCAGCAATTACAACCCCATCAATGGCATTATGAAAGGCGTCACCTATCAGTATGATAGGAGCGGCAGCGTTCATGTGACGTTCACAGTTTTTATTGCGGCAACTCAGCCAGAGGATAATTTTTTCGAGTACAAAAAAGAATAAAACGCCAAGCATTACAGTCTGCATAATCAACCTGGGCTCCGACATACTTATGGCTTTCGGGATCATACCAAGAAATGCTGCCCCTAAGAGAGTGCCCCCTGCCAGGTACATCAGATAAGTAGATACTTTTTCCAGCTTCTCATTGCCTAACAAAAGTAAAAGACCCGCGAGTGCAACGCTCCCCACGCTCCCTAAAAACAAGGCAATAATAACATAGATTATACCCATGGTGTCAACGTTTTATTGTATACAACAAAACTTCCTTTCTCAACATTGAGTTTTTCAGCCATCAATTCACATTTTACCATCAGTAAAAAGAAAATACGCGGATCATTTTCATCAATTAGCCCCTCCAGATTTCCCTGCCCTTTTGAAATTATCAGGTCAGCTGAATGGTAGGCGTTTAAAAACTCATAGCTACATTCCGCCAGCACTGTAGACGGAACATCAAATCCGTTTGAAATCACCCTTGCAACTGAGTTCATTCCAATGGCCTCAGCGTCCGGGATAGTCGCATCGTTCAATGCGATTCCACCCCGTACCGCAAAGGTTACATCCGGATGATCAATCGTCTCAAGAAAAAGTTTATCAAAAACGATTTCTCCGGTATTATCGCCAAGATAAAGTATCCTTTAAGCCCGGCTGATTGCATCCTCCAACATGGGTGTGTGATCGATTGCAAAATCTGCTGAGTTGACATGCGCTATGGTCTGATAAATGTCAAAGCTGTTGTTGGCGCCATAATCCATGATATTACCTGCGATGGAAAGTCTTAATGCCACTTCAAACGGATGGGCCGAAGCTGTTACTTTCGGCTTCCATTCATGATAAAGATCCAGCGCAATGCGATGGCTTTGCGCTTTTTCCTCTTCAAATGGATCACTTATACCGGAGACAGAGTTGAATCTGAGACTCAGTTTCCGCTGAATCTCCGGTGTTGTTTCGCCGTCACCGGTGCTGATAAGCTTATGAAAATAAACCAGAAAATCATGCTGTTCATTTACAGGTGTATTGAACTTCTCAAACAATTGCTGGTAAGTTCTCCATAAGCAATCTCTGCATCGCGGATCAATTACCGTACATTGTTCATTGATGGTGTTTGTGTCCATGATGGTCCCCATCGCCGTGATGGTCACAATAGTTAGCGTTCAGGGTGAGCTTTCCGGCCAGAAAATTATTGACCAGGTTTGTTGGGGAATCAACGGGGGCACCCACAAAAACATTAACACCGGCATCATTAAAGAGATTCACAGCCATTGGCCCCATACCTCCGGCAATTACATCAGTTGCACCATTGGCAGCTACCCATCTGGGGAAGGTGCCTGGCTGATGCTCCGGTGGATTCATTATTGTAATATTGGTAATAATATTGTTGTCAACATCCACATAGGCAAAAGCCTGACAATGCCCGAAGTGTTCAGACAATACCTTTCCAGCCAGGGGAATAGCTATTTTTTTAGTCATCGTAAAGTTTTTATTTGGTTAAAATCTGATTTTCTTAAATTCCTCTTTCATTCGCCGGATATCATTTATCCAGTCTTCAATGTCGTTTTCGTGCTCAAGTTCCTCATTCAGAATTGTAACAGCCATCTGGTGGGTGCTATGGTCCTTTCCGCTGGTAAAGTCGGCTATTTCCTGATATCGCTGAATGGCGCATCTTTCGCCCTGCAGGTTTTGCTCAAGGATTACCTCGATGTAAGGATCAGAGGGTTCATCATAGCTGCAGCGGGATAGTTTTGTCCAATCCATTGGGTTTATTACGGGTGTTCCGCCTAATTGAATAATCCTGTTTACAATCAAAACGGCGTGATTCAGTTCCTGATCTGCGTGAAGCAACAATTCAGGTTCGACTTCACTTCGCATCGGCCCTTCCATAAGCCTGGCACCTATTTAGTATTGATAATAAGCAAGCCATTCTTCCGAAAGTGCTGCATTCAGCATCTTTAAAAGTTCGTCAACATCGACCGATGATACTTTAATTGCTTGTTTTCCCATGAGAATCCTTTCTGTTTATAATTCAATTGTTTTGGTTTTTTGAGATGAGTGCCATTGGAATCAGAATCCGCCTCTGAAGCGGTTTTGTTGTCTTGTTCCTTGACCTCGACGATGACCGCCTGTACAACGGCCCAAACCCAATCCTCTTTCTGTCATATTTTCAACATTGGTTTTGTTTGAGTCTTCGCTTTCAGCATTGGTTTGATTTTTAAGAATAGGACCATTGTTTTTACAACGCCCCATTCTGCGACCTGTCATAGGACCTTGTCCCTTAGGTCCTGTTTTATTCAATCCAGGCATAATACCCTCCCGTTTTAATTGTTTATTCTATTTTGAACCGCTTTGTAGCCGGGTTCCCTTGCCTGCACCTCCTCCGGAATTTCGTTTTTTACCCATTCCTCTACCGAGGTGTCTTAATTTTTCTTCATCGGATGTATCGCCGCATTTTCCCAATTTACGTCCGGTTTGAGGACCTTGTCCTTCAGGACCCTTTCCGTTAAGTTTTGGCATCTTTTTGTTCTTTAATGGTTTAATAAGTCAATAATATCCCGGATTTGCTTTCCGGGTTCCTTCAGAATGATCATCTGAATTTTTAAACTGTCAAGCAGGGGTTTAATTTTCAACCCAAATTCAAAAGATACAATTTTGGTTACTGATTTTGAAGCTACCAGTTGAACAGAAGCTGGACCTGCATTTTCTTCCATATTTTTATTGGGGTTGGGAATAAACTCCAAAGCCCCGTTTTCCGAATCAAAGATGATAAAGTAGGCACAACGTCCAAAACTTTTATCTAAGGTTGATTCCAGAGAGTTTCCGTTAGAAGCGATTGCAATTTTCATAGTATCCTTGTTTTTTGGCTTTTTGCGCCTGGTGTTCCAGTTCTTTTCATGAAACTTTTGCATTCTGGGCAAATCGTCTGATTACATGGATTTCCCGGCTGATGCTCCTGCTCAAATCCACAATAGGGGCAAGTACAGCGGTCTTCAAAATTCGTTGAGTAAAAAGCTTCTGATATCTTTGTAGGGTTAAAACTTTCAATGTGCCCACTACCGCATAGAGGACAGGCTTTGATTTCCTCATTTCTGTCCGGATTGTTAAAGTTGCATTTGCATTTGTTGCAATTGTACCAGTCGCTGTCGAAATAGACTTTTCCTCCGTTTATTGCAATCTGACGCCCTTCAACAAAAGCCCGGGCGATTTTTTGAAGCGCCGAAGCATATATCCTTGTAAAAGTTGGCCTAGAAACGCCCATCATCACAGATGACTGGTGATGATTGAGCATATCATAATCACTCAGACGTAAGGCTTCATATTCTTCAAACAAGAGATTTACCGGCTCCTTGTCCTGTTTATCCGATTCCGGACCATAAGGCTTGAATCCCTTTATTACAGGAGGATTTAAAACTTTTCTGATGGTTTTGATTCTGGGAGACATAATAATAAATGAGCAATAGTTCGCTACAAAAATAATGAACTATTGCTCAATAAACAAATTTATTTTTACCTTTGCAGAAATGGTTGGTAAAATGGACATAATAAAAGGAGTCTCAGAGACGCGACAATGCAGAGTTATTTTACCTGGATTATTAAATGATCATGGCATTCTGTTTGGGGGAATTGCGATGCAATGGATGGATGAAGTAGCTTATATAACAGCGACCCGGTATTCAAGGATGAGAATGGTTACAGTTTCTGTTGAGAAAGTAAATTTTTTGCTTCCGGTTTATTCGGGAACGATTGCCGAAGTTATAGGAACGATAAAAAAAGTCGGAAGTGTCAGACTGAAAGTACAGATTGAAATGTTTTTAGAGGATATGTATAGCAATAACAGGCAGAAAGCCATGGATGCACTGTTCACTTTTGCAGCAGTTGATGATAACCACAAACCGGTCCCACTTCATTGTGCATAATATGAAAGAGTAGCAAAAGCCTTTATGCGGATTGGCTTTTCAACTGCTGAATCAGGCGTTAACATTTCCGGAAAGAACAGGATATGATTGCGTTCGGATCAATTCAATATTTCCTCAAAGAACAGATACAATAAGAAGCAGCCTGCAAGTATAGACTTCAGGCTGCAGTGGAATGCTTATATTAAACAAAGAAAACCTTATGTCATGTCAGGAGAAAAATGACACTTGAATTGTAAGGTTCTTTTATAAAACGGATTTCTTCTTTTAATTTTAACTGGATACCACGATGGATTCAGCTTCTTCCGCCGGTTATTCCGATTTATTGCCTGATCAGTTTTCTGGCAGCCAGTTTATGACCGTCCAACAGGAAGGTAAGCAGATACATTCCCGGCCGAAGCTGCGAAGTATTTACTTCCAGTTCGCCTTTCTGATCGTTGACCTGAATCTTTTGAAGCTGCTTACCGCTCAGGTCAGTAACAATCAAGCATGCGTTGCCGTAATTGGCAGACAGGCTGTAACTGATTCCAGTTTTTTCACCGGCAGGATTGGGCTTAGGCTCAGAAATAAAATATCCGGAAGCCGGTTCCGGGTTTTGAACACCGGTGGTAACATCAATAATGGTTATTGCCAAATCATCAAAGAAATAGCCGTCTGCCCTGGTGCCGCCATCGCTTCGTAAGGTAAACCGTAGCTTGATGTTTTGCCCGGCATACTGGCTGAGGTTAATTTCCTCGCGAACCCATGAGTTTACGATGCCATCATAAACCGGCTGTCCGGGTACCTGATTGCTACTGCCCGGATGGGTGTATTTACCGGCGACCGGGGTCCAGGTGCTGCCATTGTTCGTTGAAATTTTCAACTGTACATAATCGTAACCGGGCTCAATTCGCCAGCGCGCATGGAAGTTAAGTACTGCTACCGATGCATTGACCAGAGAAACATTCTGGGTGAGTGTAGTTGAATTGTTGGTGTTATTGGCGTAATTCCCGGTTGGGGAATCTGCCATTGAATAGGGGGCCGAATAAGGAAACATGCTATACAAACCCCAGCCTCCGGTCCATTTCTCAATGTTTGGGATATCATCCGAAAAAACAACAACCGGAATACCGTAATATTTTACAATGGTATCGCGTGTGGTGTAGAAGCCATTATCGAACGCCAGTACATAGCGGATTTCATCGCCATTGGTAACCTGATCGCTGAGTTCAAAAGGAATTGAATCTGTTTTTTGCTGCAATACTGAAAGATTCTCAAAGACAACCGGATCGCCCACAGATACAAAATTGTCACCCAGGGGTTCCATCGAGATCAAATAAGTACCATTGGTTTGTCCAAGCCTGGTAAGGCCAATGGTTGCATGAAATTGTTTTTCTGGGATAATTAACGGAGTAAGGTCTTCAACTTCAGCATAACTGCCTGAAAGTTTTGCTGCCAGCAGGCTTTGGAGCATATTTTCCTGACAAAGGGGAATGATCCGTGAAGATTGCGGCCAGAAACCATCTCCATCCCCACCGACTTCAGGGGTATAGGACAGAATTTTGTTCTTTGTGGATTGTTCGCCATACATCCAGTCATCTGAGCCACCATTTGTGGGATAAATAGTGGTACTTCCGGCTCCATAGGTATACTGGTTATCAGCGGTCATTCTTCTGGAATATTCAGCGAATACATTGTCATCCGGACAAACTTCAGGCGTGTAACCCCATGGATACAGCAACAGATTGCTGTATGAGTGATAATTGAGGGCAATTTTAAAATCATGGTTTTCGCAGAACTCTTTCATAATCTGGGTTTCCGGCTCGGAAAACGGCGCAGGTCCACGATATGTTTCATCACTTGGATAAGGAGAAGATCCTTCATCGTCATATCCCCAGAAGAATCCATAATTCCGGTTGATGTCTATACCAAAAGAGCCATCGCCATTGTTGCGCCTGTTTTTACGCCACATGCCGCCCCCGTTCGGATCGGTGGTGATGTTGTATTGATAACCGTCAACATTAAAAATGGGAACAAAGTACATTTCGGTATTGTCGATCAGTTGTCTTAATTCCGGATCAGTATCGTAATGCTCCAGAATATAATACATGTAATAAAGCAGGTGCTGCATTCCAATGGGTTCGCGGGCATGGTGCATTCCGGTATAAAGCACCTGCGGCTCATCTTCCGCTTCATTGGGATTATCCGATATTTTGACATAATATACCGGTTCACCAAGAATAGTTGTAGTGGATGAAATTTCCTGTTTAATTGTAATCAGCCCAGGATAAAGGTCTGCCATATGATCAAGGTGGGCATAACACTCTTCAATGGTACAGAAGCCTCCACAGGAGCCAAGTTCAAAATCACTGGGTACCGGATAATCAGAAGAGGCCCGCAGGGCCTGTTGCCTGATTGTTTCAGGATCAAAACCTGCATTACGCTGTGCGTAGAATTCACTAAGATCATCAATTTCAACAGTATAGTCCAGCCCAAGCTGCTGAATTTTTCCAAATTCAGTCTGACTCAGGGCTACAGTACAGGTACCCTCTTTCGGGTTGTAAAATCCTGCATCAGTTGCAATCCCTGCTTTGGCTATGCGGGCAATATCGCCGGGTTCCAGGCGGATTTTAACCTGCAGGTATTGTTCCTGTTGGGCCATAGCAGCCGTGAATGCGAACAGAAGCAGAATGGTAAAAATACGTTTCATGTGTGGGGAGTATTTGAGAATTGATTAGGCATATGCAAACGTACTTAATTTTGTGCGTATTAGTTTAATCATGGATAATTATTTCTCGTAACATATCTGCAATACGGTTTTATGATCAGGCGAAAAACCTGAAAGTCATCAGAAATTTTACACAAAGTCACATGTGTCTTTGAATACCAATACTTTCGGAATGGTGTTTGGATTGCTTTCCCTTTAACCGGACAACAATGGCATAAAATATATTATCAGTACCTTCCATAAGAACCTGTCTGAATACTAAAGGTAAGTCCCAGCGAAATATTGGTCCTTTTTGCAAAACGGTTAGTCATAAGATCTGAATCACTGTTTTCTGAGGTAGCACTCCAGAATGAACCTGAAAAACTATGCCCTGCCTGAGCATAAATACCCAGCGTTTCACTGAAGTTGTACTTAAATCCGATATGACCTCCGAGTGCTTTAAGGCTTAAATCCAGACCGAGATAAGGGTCGGTTTTTTCACTCAATTTCAAGGCTTCACTAAAATGAAATCTTAGAAAAAGGGCAAGATCAAACTTGGAAAAAGCACTGGCTGTGCGGTCGAATTCATCAAGATTTTCAGCATCCTTGATAAAAAGAAAAATTAATTTTCCTCCGGTAGAAACCAGGTCGCTTAATCCTTCATCACCCTGTATTTCAATACCAAATTGATCACCAATCATGGTTGGTCCAAGAAATATTTTTCTGTCATCCGAACCGTCATAAGCTTGTGCAAGTATTTTTGAGGAGCCGATTACACAGCATAGAAGGCTTAAGAATACGAGTCGTTTAATCATGAGTTTCCTGATTTAAAAATTGCTGAATGATATGTTATTTACAAAGAATACTCTTCTGTTACGTTTGACTTCTTTATTTGATATGGTCTGGATTCCATAAGCAATAAAATTGTTTTCGTACCAGTAGTCAATATTTGAAAACGAGCGTTTCACTTTATCACCCTGGTGGTCAGTTTCTATAATCTCTTTTGAGTTATCCCTGATTATTACGCCTTCTCTCTGATCAAAAACTTTATACCAGATTGTATTCCGCTCTGAAAATGCCAGTTCTGCTGTTTCCTGCCCATGCCTGAAAGATATGAACTTCTTTATCCTGAAAGGTTTGTAAACAGGCCACATTGGGAATGTATTGTCCCAAAGAAGATTCCCTGCACGATCAAATTTAGCCAGAGTAGCGTGAGTGTATTGAAAGCCGTCAAATACCGTATGAACCTGTGTAGAACCTCCGCCAGTGCCGGTTGCCATGTGTGTGGTATATGTAGAGTAGGTTGGATAAAAAGCTTCTCCAAGGAAGATATAACCGTCGGCTGATTCAATCAGAGGGTGGGTAACAATACTGTAATTCATCAGTAATTCTTCCCCTTTTTCGGCTTTGCTGTTTTTCTTCCGTTCGATACGATCCTGTTGTTTTTTTGACAGGTATCCGGTGAAGTTTTTCAATTCCAGGAAATTATAGAACTTTATAAAATTCAGTTTCTTATTTTCAATCTCTCCTATAAAAACCCCCTGCGATTTGTCAGAACGTGTTTTGGAATAGGTGCCGGTTATAACATACCTGTTTTGAATTTTGGTGGCGGCAGCGGTGATCAGCTTCTCTTTTACAGTTTTTGTCACATTGAAGACCTCTTTCTGTCGTCCGTCCGGTTCGAGCATGGCTATATAAAG
>JAZDHI010000081.1:0-44216 GCA_043806115.1 Bacteroidota bacterium | reverse complement strand
TTCGGTAGGGTCGTCCTCGCTTAGAGTTGCCTCATCACGATATGTTACCCCAACAGTAACGAAATCTTCATCGTCTGCCACTCCTCCTCCGACGGGAATATCAGCCATTTGTATGGCTTGTAGGCCTTTCATTCTGATCTCTGCCATTTTTTATGGTTTTAATGTTTGAAAAATCTGGTTACAATTAAATAAATCAGCAGTAATATCCAGGCTATTAAGCCTGACCAAATAAGAGAGGTTTGAATCCAGGACAAGTCCTTTTCAACCCTTACATCGTCACCTTTGACATAGACCGGAACATCTTTGTAAACAATGCTATCTCTGACTGCGGCCTTTGTGGACGGGTGGTTTGTATTTAGATCGACCGTAAATAGCGCACCCTTATCGGTGGGTGTCATGAGCGATTGAAGGCTCACAAAGTCGCTCATAAGCTGGTTATATTCCTTCAGCACGACCTTGTTATTTGAGTCACACTCGAAGTAGGCCCGTATGGCACCGCTATCCTGCACGGCGGCTACATCAACAAGACGATCCCTGATTTCAGTTTTAGTCTCAAGGGGTACTTCATCCTGCTGCCTGGTCACCCGGCACGACATCGCCACCTGAATGATCAGAAGGAGGGTAATCGTTTTTATTATATGCATGTCCTTTAAGTATTGCGTTAAGTTCATTCACTTCCATATTGAAATGCCTGGCCGTTTTATCAACCATCACCTTTTGAAGTACCTGCGCCCATTTACCTCCATTACAGGAGCTTTTGTTTTCCAGTATAGACCAGAATTCGACAAAAACAAATATTCCGGCGGCCACATAGGGCAGGTAAAGGTTAAACATGATAACTATCTTATCCTGGATCATGTAAGCCAGTATAATTACCAGGCAATAATCCCTGATCTTCTTAATAGCCTTTAAAGCAGCATTGCTTTTGAATTTGCCATCACTCAAGCCAGGGAATCTCTTTTTAACCCTGTATGAAAGTTCCCATGCCGTGTAGGAGTCATATAAAACCATCATGATTGATATAAGCATTAACCAGCCCGTTGCGGACAAGTATCCAACTACTCCACCGATGATGCCCGCTATCCATTTCCCGCTCAGCATACTATTCGGTTTTGTAGTTTGAATCCTTTTTCAACGTCACTCATATCAGCGGCTTTACCGTTTTCAACAAAGCTCATCCCGGCCACTATCTTCTTAATAACCTCCCCGCTTTGAGTTGTAATCTTTGCCTTAGCCGAAACCCCCGATAATCTGACAACGGTATTTATGTAAGTCTTTGTATCGTTTTCGGTAGCGGGCGCCCATCGATTGATAATTTTTTCAACCGTATCAAACCCTTTTGTGATATATGTAGCAAGCGTTACGAATATAGCCCTGTAACCGTAATCAATGGAATAGAATTCCTTGAACTCCAAGTCCCGTGATGGGGTTTTTTCGCCCTGGAATGTGTCACCACCTTTCCGAATGTTGCCTGGATTGTTGTTTCGTAATCCCCTGCTCATTGCAATTGTTTTAAAGGGTTATTAATTAGCGGGGGCTTGATTGATGCCCCCGCTCTCTCTTGTGATTTCCTATTGTTTAGGCTGAGGCCGTTTGAATCATTGCAACAACGCCCTTATTGTCAGCGCGCCTAATGCGTCCGCCCGCCCTGACAAGGAACGACAGAACATCACCATAGTAAGTGGCATCTTTGGCATTGTCGAAGGCTACAACTTCACCCTTCGCCCGCTCAACACTGTTTTTTTGCCAGAAAATTGCTGCGGCGTTATCCGTTGCGGCTGCGGCAGTATCCCATGTTTTATGTACCGGGGTGGCCGCGTTGGTGTACCTGGTTACAGAACTGCGCTCGTAAAATTCAAATCCATGAAGTTTACCAATCGTTCCCTTTGCAATGTCGGCCCCCGCGTGGAACGCAATCTGTGCAGATGCTGTCATGTCGGTCAGTAATTGCTTATACATCCATGAATCAATAAGTGCGTACCGTTCAGCCTTAGGTATATTAAGACTGTTCATTTTAAATTGTGCGTCGGACACATCACTCACCGTTAGAGCCAGTCGGTTACCGGTTGCGCTCGGCAAGTGTGCCGCAACGACAGCTCCTGTAGTGCGTAAATAGCAGGTTGCGGCGGCAGCGGCCTCAGGGCTCCATTTGTCGATGAACTCCTCACTCACGGCTTCCAGCAGCGCATCCTTATCTTCTACTATTACCGACTGCCGTTTGTCGTAGCTTGCTTCTATTTCTTCAGTTATCTGTACAACGCGTGGAGTGGTAGTGTATTCGTCAAGAGCATAACTGATTTCAGTATCAGTGCGTTTAACTGCAACTGCGGGGAGTACCGCCCTGTTTTTTACAACGGCGGATGGGGCTCCGGCTTGTGGTATGTGTACAACCTTTCCGGCAAGTACATACTGGTCGGCGTTAAAGGCTTTTGACAGAAAGGTATTGTCGGCAAACAGCGTGCTTACGATATCCTTTTCCCATATTTCTACCTGAAGGGCCATCATCAGGCCTCCGCTGGTGGGCAGAAAGCCAGTAATGAGAGCAACTGCCGGAGCGGCTACAACTGGCAGGCCCACAACCGCAAGGAGCAGGGTGGTGGCTACCATGTTAAATAAAAATGCACTGATCTTTTTCACGTTTGTTTGGGTTTTGGGTTTTGGGTTTTAAAAATCTTGGTTAGTTTTGTCCTATCTTTTAAGACCTGGTGTTAGGGTAGGTACCAAACTCCTTTTTAAAGAGCTCTTTATACTCCTCCGGAAATTTGGCTTTCATTTCCATTATGAGTCCCTGTTTGTCGAGCTCATCGTAGGTCATGGTGAGCAGCTTTGCATCAGCATGTTTTTGCCCGCCTTCAACCACTGACTGTGCGGTAGCCCTTTTTGGTACACATTCAAGAAGGTCTTTTGCTGATGCGTGATCTTTTTCAAACTGAGCTTCCCAGGCGACGCGACCGGTGGCGGCTATTTTACCATCAGCCAAAGCGGCATCAAGCAGGGTTTTTACCTCAGCCTTTAGGATAAGTTTCTCTTTATCCTGTAAAACCTTTAGAGCGGCCTCAGCATCAGTGGCGCGTTTGAGCGTAGCTTCAATGGCCGTTACGGCTTCCTGTTCGCTTGCTCCCTCGGCAAGGCCGAGCTTCATGTTTACAATTTTCATGTCTGGTTCTGGTATTGGGATTGGTGTAACAATGTCAAGTAAGGCGGTGTACTGGCTGAATATGCCTTTGAGGCCTTCGCGCTCGGCGTCGGCTTTGGTGAATGACAGGTTTCCGTTTTTTGAAGTAAACTTGTCAGCGGCCAGCTTTAACGCGACTGCCTCGTCGGCGTCGATCCAGTGGTCGATTCCATCGAAATAGGTGGAGCGGATTTCATCCTGTGATTTTCCCGTCCGTTCAGCAAGTTTTCGGGTAAAGTTTTTCTCCAGGCTGTTGAGCAACTTGGCCGATTCAATGAGCTCTTTCGCGGTGCCATATCCTGAGCCCTTTGGGCTATGGATCATAATAAACCCATTTTCGGCTATATGGAGCCTGTCCGATGCCAGGGCAATGATTGATCCCATAGACGCGGCAATGCCGTCAACGTATATATCAATTTGTCCTTTAAAGCTTGTAATGAAATTGAAAATCATGTTTCCGTCAATAACACTACCGCCTTGCGTGTGCATACGAATATCAACCTGCTTGTATCCGGCCCGTGAAATATCGGAGAGAGCTTCAGCAATATTACGGTAGTCAAGAAAGTACCCGCCAACGTAGCCGTACGCGGTAATCACTGCTTTATCCGTGCCCTTTTCTACCTTAAACATCCATGTTTTGTTTTTTGATTAAATACTAATCAATGCCGCCTTAGGCAGCAAATATCAAAACAAATTACAATACTATGCAAATAACTGTCCAAGTGTTGTTTAGTTATTTTCACCAACCTGTTTTTTAAAGTATGTTTGTCGAAAATATAACCAAAATGAAGGCTGCGGATAAAAAAGACTGGGCAAAATTACTTTACACCAAAGAGGGGTTATCTCAGAAGGAGGTAGCCGGCAGAACAGGGGTTTCAACTGTAACAATTAACAAATGGGTAAATGCTAATGAAGCTGAGTGGGATAAGCTCCGTAAGTCACTGCTTGTAACGAGGGATGAACAGCTGAGGCGACTCTACATGCAGCTCGACGAGCTGAATACTCACATAATGCTTCGTGAAAAGGGCAGCAGATTTGCAAATTCAAAGGAGGCCGATACGATCAACAAATTAACCGTGTCTATCCGGACGCTCGAAACCGATGCAAGTATCGCCGATATCGTTGAAGTATGTAAAAGGGTTTTGAATTACCTAAGGCCCATTAGCCCCGAAAAGGCCCGGGAAATGGCAATGATCTTCGACGACTTTATTAAGGACACTTTAAGACGCTGATAAATGGCATTTAAAGTCACCGACACCCAGGCGAAAAGGGACTGGGATGTTTACTTAAATAACTACCTGAGCGCTGTACACGCCGATCTGAACGAAACGGAGGCGGAGCGTAAAAAGCGGGTTAAAAGTCTTGAAGCAGATTTTGAGGCCTGGAAGGTTTACTATTTCCCAAAATACTGTTATGCTCCGCCCGCTAAGTTTCATATTAAGTCATCAAAGCGTATCCTAGCTAATCCGGAGTGGTATGAAAGCAGGGTGTGGGCGCGTGAGCTGTCAAAGGATATTGTCTGCATGATGGAAACGCTATACCAGGCGCTGACCGGGCAAAAGTTTAACATCATTCTTATTTCAAACAGTAACGATAAGGCCAGCGAGCTGCTTGAGCCGTATCGCATTAATTTGGAAAGGAATGAAAGAATAATCAACGACTATGGTATCCAGCAGTTACCGGGGTCATGGGCGTGGGGAGACTTTACCACAACTCAGGGAGTTAGCTTTTTGGCGGTTGGGGCCGATCAGTCCCCGCGCGGATCAAGGAACGAAGAGGTTCGGCCTGATAAAATCATCGTTTCTGATATCGATACCGATCAGGATGTTTTAAATGAGGATATTATTAATAAGCGCTGGCGATGGTTTGAAAGGGCCGTTTACCCAACCAGGTCGATAAGCAAACCATTCCAGGTGGTATATATGGGCAACCTGATTGCCAAAGATTGTTGTGTGGCCAGGGCCATGAAAATGGCCGATTTTGTCGACATAGTGAATGTTGAGGACAAATTCGGACAGAGCACATGGCCCGAAAAGAATACTATTGAGAACATACAAAGAATTAAGGCCAAAGTTTCAACAGCCTCTTATCAGGCTGAGTACATGAATACACCATTAACCGAGGGCTCTGTATTTAAAGAAATGACCTGGGGGCCATGCCCGCCGTTAAATAAATTCCGCCTACTGATTGGATATGGCGATCCTGCCCCGTCAAACAAAATAAGCAAGAAGGGCTCTAAGGTCAACAAGGCCCTGTTCCTTTGCGGGCTGCTGGATGGGAACTTGTATGTGTTAACCGGTTACCTTGACCAGGTAACCAACGCGCAATACGTCGACTGGTATTACTATGTAAAGGAATATGTAGGAGCCGGTAAAGCGCAGGTTTATAATTATATCGAAAACAATAGTTTGCAAGACCCCTTCTTTCAGCAGGTTTTCATTCCATTATTCTCCGAGGCATCAAAAACAAAAGGGGTTATACCTATATCTCCAGACGATCGTAAAAAGCCTGACAAGTTTTCTCGTATCGAGGGCAACCTTGAGCCCTTAAACCGTGTTGGAAAACTCATCCTGAATGAAAGGGAGAAAGGCAATCCCAATATGGTCAGGCTTTATGAACAGTTCCTGTTATGCGCTCCAGGTCTTCCATCACCGGTCGACGGACCCGATGCCGTTGAAGGTGCATACTTTATTCTGAATCAAAAAATTGCTGCTCTGTCTTCAGATAGCTATGTCTTTATCGATAACCCATCTAAACACAATCGTATATGATCATTCCGATTATCGTTATCAAACAGGTATTGGCGGCAATATTCATAATTACCGTCATAGTGCTGCTTTGGAAGTTAAAATACTTCAGGCCGGTAAGGCTGAAAGTAAAGGAGCTGCGCATCAGGTTCCACGGTCGACCGGCTGCATTTAAAAGGGCTAAACGGAAAGCCATGAAGCTCAACAAAAAAGAGGGTAAGCGATACAGGGTTTATTTTCTTGCAATGCGCTACCGGGTACTTCACCGCGATGATATCCGGAACGCAAAGCGCGTCGGCTTTTTCAATCACAACGTGAATGTTACCAACACTGAAAGCCTTGTTTTTTTTGACACCAATAACCCTGATTAATCATGTACATTACATTAGAAGAACTTAAAACACACCTCTACAGCGAGCAGATTGAGGCAATCAGTGGCGCTGACGACACCATTTTAACAGCCGCTATCGACGGGGCCACTCAGGAGGCTAAGGGATACCTTCACAAATTTGATATTCAGGCTATTTTTGCCGAAATCGGGGATGCACGTAACGCGCTTCTAGTGATTTTTGTTAAGGATATCGCTATTTGGCACTATATCAATTTAGCGAACCCCGGCACCGACTACAAATCGCGGCAGGATCGTTACAACCGTGCCGTGTCCTGGTTAAAATCCGTACAAGCTGGTGAGGTGGTGCCCGACTTACCACTTGCTGAGCAGGCAGAAAACACAGCCGGGTCAGTGTCATGGAACAGCAATATAAAACGCGAAAACTATATCTAAAAATGGCTGTAGAGGTAAAAAAAGGGGGCAAGGCCCCAAAGATCGAGCAACATGTTGTTGTTGTTGAGGCACGGCCTGCAAACGTTGAAAGCGCCGATGTGTCAACCTGGCGAAGTGCAGTTAACTCAGCAAAGATGGGCATGCGCAATAGCCTGTTCAAGCTATATGAGAACCTTATGTCAGACGGTACGCTATCGGTATCGATAGGTAAGCGCACAGAGGCTGTTACCAATGCCGAGCTGGTATTTTTAAACGCACAGGGTGAGCCTGAGCCGGAAATCAATGCCCTGATGGATAGCGTTGAATTTGAAAACCTGCTCACATATATCATGGAGGCATTGGCATGGGGCATTTCCGTCATCGATGTTGTGAGTGTAATGCCCTCGCTGAAATTCTACAATGTGCCCAGGCGCAACCTGAATACTGCAAAAAAGATGGTAGTTACCAACGAGTACGACGAAACCGGTCTCTCGTATGCCGATAACCCCTACCTGGTTGAAGTGCTCAACCCCGGCGATCCACTTGGCTATATTTACAAAGCGGCTGTTTATGTAATATACAAAAGGGGTGGCTTTGGAGACTGGACTGAATTTGCTGAAATATTCGGTATGCCTTTCCGGGCGTGGAAGTATTCGGCCTATGACACCACTGTACGCGATGAGCTAATTAAGGCGTTGCAAATGGCAGGTGGTAAGCTCAACATGGTGGTGCCTAAGGAGGCTGAGCTCGACCAAAAGGAGGCTACCAGCAACGGCAACGGGGAGCTTTTCGATAAGTTGATCGACCGTTGCGAAAAAGAGATCCTGATCGCGGTACTGGGTGAAACCATGACTACAGTCGACGGGTCAAGCAAGTCTCAGTCAGAAACTCATAAGAACGTGTCTGAAGACAAAAACAAGGCAGACCGCCGTTTTGTGCGCCGGGTTCTCAACAGCAAGATCTTGCCGGTTTGGGAGCTTTTGGGGCTGCCGGTTGCGGGTGGTAAATTTGTATTTCCTGAACAGGGGGAGAGCCTTGACACCAAAACTCGGGTTGATATTGCATTAAAGGTCAGAGATAAGGGCATACCGGTATCAGATGAGTACATATACGAGGTGTCTGGTGTAAGAATGCCGAAGGACGGCGAAACGGTTTCAGGCGGAAACCAGGATGATCCTGATGATCCGGAAGGCAAAACCACCGATCCAAAGTTACCAGCGCCGGGTAAAGTAAAAAAGAAAGGCGTGGAAGCATCGGCAATGGAAAGGTTCTTTGGTTTTTTCTCAGAAGCCCTCAGGCGAGGGGGGGCTCCCTTAAACTTTTAGTTGACGATCTATACAGCCAGGAGCCTTATGCGCACATCAGCCCGGTAGCCGAAACAGATGGGCTTGGGGACATTATTAACAAAGCCCTTGAGAATATTTACAATGAGCTGGTAGATGTAAAAACAGATATTGAGCCAAACCTTTTTAAAGTTACTTTCGATGCGCTTAATGGGGCCGTAGATAGCGGCTTTGGCTCAATTTCGTACGATCATCCGGACTTTGAGTTTGTAAACGAGTTAAAATACAATAATGGCTTTTTTGCAGCATTTAAAACGCACAGGCAACAAAATGACCTGGCAAAGCTGCTGGTTGACGAAAACGGGAAGCTTAAACCGTTCGATCAGTTCCGGCGCGATGCTGAGCCGGTAATAGGCGAGTATAACCGTAACTGGCTCAAAACAGAATACGATACTGCCGTAATCCGGGCGCGCATGGCCGCCAGGTTTAAACAATTTCAGCGCGATGCCGACCTTTACCCTAACCTACGCTGGACAGAATCGACCAGCGTTGTAAAGCGGGAGCCGCATATAAAGCTCTACGGCCTAATATTGCCAATCACACATCCATTCTGGCAAATACAGTACCCCGGCAGCCTGTGGAACTGCAAATGCGGAATTACCAATACCGACGAAGCCCCCAACGGGAAACTGTTCAACATTAGCGACGACGTTCCGGAACCACCCGCCGGGCTTGATGGAAACCCCGCATTCACAGGTAAGATTTTCAGTCTTAAGCACCCTTATATAACCAATGCTTATGGTGGAAAAAAGATTGCGGAGCTTGTAAGGTCATTCGTAAACAAGGTAATGCTTGCCTATGCTGAGCAAACATTAAAAACCTTCAGGTCAACGCTGCCCGAGCACAATGGTGTAATCATTACCAACAGCGCCCTTCAATCAGGAAGCCTGGTTGTATTGCGCAGGAGCATATCTGACGTCCGGGAGCACAATGCCGGTTATGAAAAGCTTTTGTATATTCTAAAAATCAGCGATGAGGTTAAGAGCTGGAAATATATTGGTTATAAGCCCGTCGATACTTACCCTGTGGGGCACACATTAGCCGGTAAAACAAAGCACCCTGAGGCGGAGCTATTTACCTATTACGAGGCCGAAATAGCTGGTAGGAAAGTATTTGTAAATGTGAAGCTGCACCGCCATTACAAATGCGAAGTACTGTACTGCATTACCGACTATCTGCCAAAGGGGGTAATTAAAAAGCCGATAAAGAAATAGGCCTTGGAAAGCGTCTTCTCCGGATTAACTCCAGCGCGACTGATATCCAAGGCCTACTCTTCCGCAAAGATACATCCTTAATTTCTGATTTCGACAAAGTAGCATAAAAAAATGACACCGGCACAATTTCAAAAGCTTTTTGAGGCAAGGCTGAATAAAATCAAGCAATATGCCAATGAAGTTTTACCAAGGCATATTGGCAAAATTGCGGTTGATCATTACCAACAGAATTTTATAAAGGGTGGTTATGTTGACGATGTATTGCGGCCCTGGAGGCCATCGAAAAGGTTTGGGCAGGATAAAAGCGCAGCTTCAGGTTACGGCACGCTGCTCAGCTCGCGTAAGGAGCTTTACAACTCAATCCGGCCTGTGGCCTCAACCGGCAGGGTGGTTATAGCCTCCTCGCTTGTTTACAGCCGCATACATAACGAAGGCGGCATCATAACTCAGCAGATCACCCCAGCCATGCGAAGGTTTGCCTGGGCAAAGTATTACGAAAGTGGAAAGGAAAACCAAAGCTGGAAAGCAATGGCCATTACCAAAAAACAATCCAGGATAATCACTATTCCACAGCGCAAGTATATGGGCAAGGGCGCTGAGCTAAACAGGCTCATTTTATCCAGGGCAATGAAAGATATCAGGAACATTATACTAAACCCTTAAAACAATGATTAAAGACGATTTAAAAGCAATTTATGACCTGCTTAACAGTATACCTGCGCTTAAGTGGGTAGATGAAGATTTCGGGCAGATTGATGTTTACGAAGTGAAACCGCCTGTGGCTTTCCCGTGTGCCCTCGTAAGCCTTAACCAGGGAGCCGATGCGCTTGCTGTTGATGAATATGACCTTACCAATACATTCACAGTCCGTGTGGCTCATAACCGACTGGGTGACCGGCCTGCTAAATCGCCCGAGGGGGCACTGGCCATTACCCTGGCAAAGCTTGACGATGTGGACGAAGTAAAAACAAAACTTACCGGATCAGGCTATTACTATCAGGGCTTGTTATCCGAAAAGCGAACGGACGGGATCAGCGTGAAGGCACTAACCTTCAGACAAACTATTTAAAATGAAAAAAGCCACCGGTTGGGTGGCTTTTTTCATTTACAGTAATTTCTATTTCTGCTTTTCATATTCCCTTTCAATTGCACGTATCATGCGCTTAATAGTAGGTCTCAGATTTGATGGCTCTATAGGCTCTGCACTAGACATAAATTTATTTTCACCATACATTACCTCGACAACTATCAAATGCGAATCACCAGGCTTAAACCTATACGAGTATTTTAATCTGTCTTCCGGTGATATTAATTTTCTGAATAACCGGGTATGTTTGTTAATTATAACCATAGTTTCATTTTTTATTGGCACATTGTAACCATTGCTGAGATTGCAATAATTATCATAATAATTGAAATAATAACTCCGGCCCCCTGGGCAGCTCCCTGGGCATCATTTGTTTTTTCTACTTTGGAAGATGCAAACGTGCCACACTCAGGGCAGTATTTAGCGTCATCTTTGAACTCCGTACCACATTTTGTACATTTCATAATTTTAAGGTTTGGGTGAACAAATATAAGAAACTCAATCAAAAATCAAATTTAAGAACAGGGCCATTTTTTTCCTGTTTCTCATCAAGCTCCCTCAGAAGTTTTTTTACCGGTGTGTTTAGATAACTATAAAGTGTGGCGCGGCACATGGGGTATCGCTTCATTATAATGTTTTTGTGTACCCACCTAAAGGTGTTATCCTCGGTTTTATGAGCCTGGTACAATTCAATTACCATCTGCATATGTAACAGCTTATTCCGGTTGTTATAGGCCATCCGGTTCGAGTATTGAAAGTAATTGCTGTGCGTTGGCTTTAATACCTGCCACGCCATGTGGGGCGTTACCCGAATGCAACCGGTTTGCCTGGTTAATGATTTGAGCCAGCCCAGCCCGGAGAAGTTCAAGCC
This sequence comes from Bacteroidota bacterium, assembly GCA_043806115.1. Classification (GTDB taxonomy): domain Bacteria; phylum Bacteroidota; class Bacteroidia; order Bacteroidales; family Lentimicrobiaceae; genus Lentimicrobium. The sequence continues at coordinate 33,016 of JAZDHI010000081.1, read as the reverse complement.
TATCCGATGGCAGATACTCATTTATTTCCGCCTCCTCCTTCAGGGCGATAAAAGCTGCGTTATGCTCAAGCCGGTGAATTCCATCGGCGGTTTGATATCCGCAGCACTCCAGCTGCGTTGCAATTGCTTTTAATGAGGTGTAGTTCATACTGTTTGTTTATCAATTTCCTGAATAATGAATAATGAAAGGTTTGATTCATAGATTGCAAACTCCGCAAACTCAGTATTGTCGAGGCACATGTAAAGCGCAGCGGCTTCAGTCATATTAAGGCTCAGGGTAAATTCACTCTTATGGCTCAGCATCCTGCGCTTTAGCTTTTCGCTCAGCAGGTAAAGTTCCCGGAGATCAGCAAGCAGAAAAAGCCCTTTTGTTTCCCTTGTTCGTGCCACGTTAAGAGCAACAACCTGCACCAAGCTCCGGAACTGCTGATCTGTAAGCTTGATCTTAACCTTTCCAAGCGAGCGCGACACGGTGTTAAACGCCTGCGCATGTTGTTGTTGAAGTGCCGGGAGCTGTGAGTTATATGGTGAAAGATCGTTCATTTTATCTCTCTTTAACTGTTAATAAAAGCCTGTCTTTATCGCCTTTCACATTGTAATGCCAAACCTCAACCGCTTTATAATCCTCAGAAAAGGCGACACGGTATGCGTCTGAAGGCGTTACATGATTTTTAGGATTCATCATTCCGATTGAATTTTCAATGTACCGGCGCACAGCATGAAGATCACTACAGAAGATGGCTGCCTCCTTTGAATATGCGCGCACGCTCAGCCCTAACAAGCTGTCATCCTCTGCAACGATCTTTACAACTGCGTTTTCCATTATCCCTCCTGGTATTCCTCTGGATTTGTTTCAATAAGCCACTTAATTTTTGTCTCACACTCGGCCTTAGACGCGTAACCATGGGAGCCACCAAACATCTTCCATCCTCCTGCACCATTCTCCGTTTTCTTAACAATGCGCCAACGGCTTCTGGCAGAGTTCCACTGTGCGCGGATAGTTGTTTTTGCTATTTTGTGGCAGTGTACTCCTATAACCTCTTCACCGGTCATTGCCTCTACGGCTTTTACTAATTTGTCTATCATTTTCGGCCTCCTTATTTTTAAGTAAAATAAAATGTCTTTCCACTTCCACTCCCGAAGCGTTGTTGCTTGATTGTTGTCAAAAATGGGAAGTCTTCTTTCTGAACCTTTTCCAGTGCCTCCTTTATAGGAGTTGCATTTGTAAAGAACTTACGTTCAACACCTTCATGCTTCACTTTTACGATATACCGACCATCGCCATGCCGAGTTGTAACGCCGGATTCAAAGTCAAGTACCTCTATTTCGCAGTTTGTGACCTCCTCTATTGACACTACTGGGACTGCGAAGATGTGCTTATCCTCAAGCGTATTAATTCCGAATTCAGAGAACTTTTTCATGTTTAATTACTTTGTTAAGCAAGTTTTTTGAGTTGCAATGTTTTGCCCAGCCCAGCCAGGGAGCTATCCGCATTCTGTATTCCTTTTCATCGATATTCTTTTTGTTCAATTTTACCGCTTTCCGGCAGAGGCGTTTTTTAATTGATTTGCGCATCAGTACGTGAGTGTGAAAGAATTTATATCCAACAAAGTCAATCCCCCTCGATACGACCGGGAACACCTGATAATTACTCTTTAGGTTAAGGTTAAGTTCATTCACCAGGTAATGATTTATTTCAACCAGGACGGCATGTAAATACTCCTTGCTTGCGCTGAGGATCACCATATCATCTGCATACCTGTAGAAATATTTAACCACCATCTGTTCTTTGATCCAGTGGTCAAAATATGATAAATACAGATTTGCAAAAAACTGGGAAAGGTAGTTCCCGATCGGAACACCTGGAGCGGAGTCAATTATACCGTCAATCAGCTTCAGCAGCTTTCCATCTTTCACTTTTTTTCGAATGATATCTTTCAATATTTCGTGATCAACTGAAGGATAAAACTTCCTGATGTCAATTTTGAGACAGTAAGTTGTATTTTCAATATCCTTTAAATCGCGTTTAATGTTACGCAAAACATCATGTATGCCCCGGCCTTTGATGCATGAATATGTGTGTCGGATAAAGATGCTGTTCCATATTGGCTCCATGATGTTCATGATAGCGTGGTGCACTATCCTATCCCGGAATGGAAGACGGTATATTTCGCGCTCTTTCGGATCATAGATCGTAAATACACTGTAATCCGAGGTGCGATATGTCCCGGTGAGTAATTCTGCCTGAAGCTGAGCAATATTACTTTCAGCGTCTTTTTCAAAAAGCTTAACGCCATATTGTCTAGCCTTGCCCTGCCTAGCCTTTTTAAAGGCCAGGCTCAGGTTTTCAAGGCTACAAACTTTATCGTATAAATTGCCAATTCGTTTCATTTGCTTTGCTTTTCTATTCAGAGCGTTCTCCTTTTGGATACCAGCACCTTTTGATCATGTTATCTTTTGCCAAGTGGCAAGGTTCAGGGCTTTGAATTTCTTTAGCATAGGTGGGTGCTGTTACCTGCATTCGTATTCGAGTAGTTGTAATTCGTATCGTTGAACGCGAAGCCCGAAGAGGACAACTCCAAAAGCCCTGCAACCTGATTAATCATTTGCGTAAGATGTCATTCCAGATTTCAATGAACTGTTTACCTGCATACGTTGCGAGTTCGTCGCTTTTAAAGCAAAGGCGGGTGCCGTAACCCGCAGCCGTAGTCGAGCAGCAGCAAACCGTAGCGCCGAACGCGAAGCCCGAAGAGGACATGCGGAACCAGGGAAACCACTTCTGTTCATTATTGTCTTCCCAGTTGGCTTTGTGTCCCTCATTTAATGCTTCGGCAATAACGGCCATCTTGTAGTGTGCTTTGAAATATTCGCGCAGGTCTTCAGGTACATCCAAAAATTCAGGAACATCCGGACGCCCGGTTTCGCGTTGAGCATCTTCAAAAGTTTTAATTCTTTCAGTCACATTCTGTTTTGATTCTGTTTTGTCCATTTGTTTGATTGTTATGCCTTCCGGCGGTTAGTTATTAAATCATAAATCCCTTGTATGTCTGTGAAAATTGACGACCGGCATACTCAGCCAATTCGCTGCTTTTAAAGCAAAGGCGGGCGCCGCCACCCGCAGCCGTACACGAGTAGTAGTAATACGCAACGAAGAACGCGAAGCCCGAAGAGGACATGGTAAACCAGGGAAACCACTTCCTTTCATTACTGTCATCCCAGTCAGGTTTCCAGCCTTCATTCAGGGCTTTAGTAATAGATTTTAGCTTCCTGTAATTGATTTCGTCATCTGTAAAACCTGCTACTTTCAATAATACTTCGTTTACTGGCTCCTCACCAATTTCCCGGCAGGCATCCTCATAGGACTTAACCCTGTCAATGACTGATTGGGAAAAGAACTCTTTTCCAAAAGTGTCTTCAAGAGTGATCTTAAATTCAGGAGCTCCTGTTTTGTAAAGCTTCCTGGCATTGTTTTCGTCAATTTGTAAAGTTTTCATTTATTGATTTTTAAAGTTTTCAATTATTCCACAATTCGCTATTCAAATAGGTTTCCGCATACATTTTAGCCTCTCCCCTCATGTTAGATTCGTACTTTGATATGTGGTAGTAGGCTTTCATTTGTTCTGCTTTGCTCATTTTATTCCAGCGAGGCAAGGCTTTCTTTTTTTTCTTGCTGTTTGCCGGTGGATCGTAGCGCTTCCAAAACATTTCAAAAGTTATCTCGATGGCAACCTCTGTAATTTTAGCGCTCTGGCTCGTTCCTATTACCCTCTTTATTTCGTTCAGTTCCCTGGGCAACTCCTTTATGATAAACACCTGCTGTTTCTCGCTTAGCTGAGCGTTAGACATGCTGAAGCTATAAAGCAGGCCAAGATCATTGAATATGAATTCAACCTCTCCGGTAAACGCGTCGGAGGTGAGTACAAACCTTTTCATACCCCGCTCATTTTAAGAGAGTGCCTCAGCTCGGAAATATCAAGGTTGCGCGCTATCGACACCTCCAGGGTTCCGCCTTTGCTGTACTGCCAATCTGGGAGGAGTAAAACCATATCGCAGTCAATGAGTGCGCGAATACATAGTTTCATAGCCTCTTTCCACTCCAGGTCTTCGGGAACAAACTCAACGGGGTTAACCGGCACCATTCCCATGCTTTTTAGGCTTTCAGCGGCCTTTGCAAATTTCGCCTGAACCTCTTCCGCTGGCAGGCCCGAAACCGCACCGATTATATATACCTTTTTCATAAGTCAGATGAAGATTATTAATAAGGCAATGATAACTTCAATAGCCAGGATAACTAAAAAGGTTCGCCCCATTGTGTACCGATTTTCCATATACTACTTTTGCTCCTGATTAACTTGCTCATTCCTCAAAAAGTTAACCGGGATAGATGCAAACGTTAACACGATGGCTTGATCTTTCTGCATGCTGTCTTTCCGGTAGAAGGATACTGAGTACGATATCTCCCGGATCCGGAACGACTCCTCGTAAAGCTGAATCGCTTTAATCCAGCGTGGATCATCATAGTTATCTTTTATGCTTAGAAGGCTTGCAATTCTGGAAGGAATAAGGTCACCCTGCTTGTTTCGTGCCATCAAGGCGTTGATAACTCTATAATGTTGCAGGTCTTTTTTCTTAACCTTGTCCTCCAAAAACTCCTTTAAAAGCTCCTCGGCCATTGATGCGCGTTCGTCATATTCAGGAATAGAGTTCCTGTCAAGAGAAACCATTTCACCGGTTACGCTATGTCGCAATGAAAAACCGCCCTTACTATTTTTCCTGATCTCACCGTATTCGTTTGCCATCTCACGAAACTCCTCCAATGCGTCGATAGCGTATTGTTTGAAGTCCGACATTTGAGCGTTAAGTACAGCCCCTCTCGCAACGAGCTGAGAGGTGAGCGTGTCACGGGCCGACTCATAACGTTTTTTTTCATTGAGTTTATTCAGCCGGTCTTCTTTTTTCTTTTCAGCCAAATAAGCCTCCAGCTGCTCTAACGGCACCTGGCTTAAATCAATTTTCAGTTCTGACATTTTTGTTAATTTATGGGTGAAACAATTACTTCAATCTTCTTAGTTATCTGCACGTCGCCGGTGCCTTTACACACCGGGCACTGACATACGGTTGATGCGCCTCCGACCTCGACGATGAGTCTGATCATGCCCTCACCTCCGCAATTGCGGCAAACGTCGAAGTACTTATTTTCAAATGTGTTCTGCCCGGTGCGGGTTGTGATGTATTTTCTGTACTCCATGCTTAGCGTTTTTGCTTGTATTCAACTATTTTGTAATCCATCACGTCCGGGGTGGTGCCTTTCTCCTGAAACTTGCGATTCAGGTTCATCAACTCGATCATCACTGTATTACGCTCGCGGATGGCCTGAGTCATGTTTTCGGCAGTGATGGAGGTGAGTAGTTGATCGGCCTTCTCGTTGAGAGCTTTCAGCCGCTTAACTGCTGGCTCGTAATCGGGATATTTCAGCATAGCCTTTTAATTTAAAAGTTGTTTTCTGGCATCTTCAGCCTCGGTGGCCTGTTTTTTCGTAATGATGCTGTGCAGCTTTTTCCGCAACACCCGGAGCTGCTCCTCATTGAGGTTATATAATACCTTACCCGCGATCTTTTCACTCATAAGAAAGTTATTTACTGCTGTCCAGTCGCCGTTGTTGGTATAGATGCCCAAACGGTTAAGTTGGGCGAGAACGTCGCTCCTGAGCGTCCTTATTAGCTCGTTGGCGGGCTTATTGGACTCGGCTGAATACCTGGTTATAAGTTCGTCAAGCTGATCGAGGTTAAGATCAGCCGTTGATGTTACTCCATAGGGCTCCAATATGGCCTCCCGGTATTGGTCAATACCAAGCTTATTCCAGATTGCGCGGAGTCTGCGCACCCTGGCGTTTTTAACTGAATTGCTCATATCTGTAATGTTTATGTCCGCTCCTGTTCCGAGCAGTCGTGAAAACTCGCGTTCAGCATGTGCCCCGCTGAATCCGCCGAAATTTGAACCATTAACCTTGACGCGCAGGTATAATATGTCAGGGTCAAAGTCGTACCAAATTGTATCAGTTTTTTTCATTTGATATAGTATTGTGCGGAGTACCCGCCGTTGATTAATTCGTTTAATACTTCCTTCATCAAATCACCCCCCCCTACGGGGACGTGTATCAGCCGTTTTCTTGCTTCTACCCGGTACACCCCTTTTATTTTGCGGTGCAGGTAGTACCGGCGACTTGACTTGATTTTTACTGCTTTCATATTTTAGTTTTTGTTACCCCAGTATTTCGATGCGCCCTCATCCCATATCGTGTAAACTCCCCCGTTTGTGCCTATATATCTGCCTTTGCTGATAGCCCGGTGACCTTCAACCCATATTTTCAAACTGGCATCAAACATGATCTTTTTTGCTGCGCGGCCTTCCGGCTGTTTTCCCTCCGCGTGGCTGATGAAAATGATAAGCTTGTCACGATGCTTTTCCTTAAAGGTCTTGTATTCGTTGTATGTGATCCCGGTGTATTGTAGACTATCAATCACATATACACCCGCAGACTTATGCTTATTCATACGCTCCTCAAGCTCCGGAATAGTCTCGCCCTCTATCAGGATTACCCGCCGGGAAACGTCAACCATCCCCGTACGTTTAAAAGCTTCCTGCATGGTGTGTGTGCCACCCTCCTCAAGTGAGTTATAGGCAACCTTTACAAACCCGGCCAGATACTTTATAAGCTCCAACACAAAGGTTGTTTTGCCGTTACCCGAGTTTCCCCAAACGAACCAAATACCCTTCATTTCGGGCTTACTAAAGGCTTCCAACCATTCACCATCAAAGTCAAAGAGCTTGTATTTTTTATTGAGTAGATCGGCAACGGAAAGCGCCCTGGTCTTTTTGCATTTCTCCTTCTTAATGTCCGGAGCGCTTTTCCGCTTTGAGGCAGTGGCAGTCGGCATAGTTAAGCGTTAGGCATATTCAACATTGTACGGATCAGGTTTTCAGTGAGGGGCTGGCCAGTGCGGTCGGCCTCACGCAATGCGGGTACCAAAACGTCATGAAGTTCACCGTAGTTTTCACAGTTTTCGCGGACGAACCGGCCAATTGCCGGATCATTTAAAAGGCCGTTTAAAAACTGTTTAAAAGTTCTGTCAATGGCGGGAAGTGGGCGTATTCCAAACTTAATCCGGCGATAAAGCTGCGGGATCCCGTCCTTATCTTTTTTGCGCATCTTATCAAGATGCTTTAACAGCTGAGGGGTGCCCATCAATACGATGGAGGCGATTCCATTCAGGTTATCATACAGCTCCTTCATGTTGCAAAGAGCCGGTTGGCGCATGTATTCGCATTCGTCGAAAATAAGAGTAGGCTTTAGGCCATCGCACCTCATGTCCTGCATTTTGCGGGCGATTGAACGTAGGGTGCGACTCTTGGTCTTTTCAGTTGCAATGTGCAGCTTATCGCATATCTTTTCGAGCAGGTCACCGATATTATCCTGGCTGCTGACTGTCACAATTGAGCAGTCAATAGGATGCTCCTGTGCGAATAAGGCGGCTACATAAGTTTTGCCACATCCGGTATCACCTATCACAACATTAGTATAAGCGAACTGCCTTGCATCTTCGAGCGTGGCGATGGTTCTCTTTAGCTGTGCCGTTATTACCGTTTCCCAGTAGCTCTTTTCAAGCTTGAAGCCTACCAGGGTAGCGATTGATTCAAAGTATTTATCCGCCAGCTCAACGGTATTGCTATTGCCAGCGTCAACTGTAAAGTTGCCCTGCCGCATATTGCTGATGTAGGAACCGTTGACGCCGGTCTTTTTAGCGACCGTGTTCGCAGACATGCCGTGTTGAGCCATATACGACTCAAGGGCTGCCATGATTTGAATTTTAGTTTCAGTTTTCATATTATATGGATTGATTAAGATATTTCGATAAGTCAACTTTAGAGTCTAAATATGCCTCCTGTTCCTGGGCCCATGAGCGGGACTCTGCCGCCTCAATTTGTTTGGTTTGCTTTGCCAGCACCTTGCGGGCGGCACCAATGCGGGCCGCTGCTTTATTGTCTTTGTGCTGTCCGTTGGAATCGACCAGGATAAGTTTTGCGAGGGTGCCCTCAAGCTGTGGGTTGTTTTCAAAAAGCTCAGCAACCTGGTTGTAATCTTCACGCATGCCCTCGGTGATCTGCTCGCGCAGGCTTTCGTTAAATCCCCTGAGCTGCATTAGCTGATCACTGTCGCCCTCCTTGCGATCGCGCAGGGCCATTGGCTGTAAATACTTATCAGTGAGCATCAATCTTACTGTTCCAATTTCTTCTACAAACCTTCCGTTGACGCCTTTAGCGTTAACAGCAAGAACCTGGCTGGTATCGTCGGGGTTATAATGAAGATGCCAATCCACATCGGCATTTTTTCTAAGCCTGATATCAAAAGTGTCGTATTGATGCTCCTCGCCGTTTATAGTGGCAACGATACCTGGTGCGCTCAGGCGATTGGTATACATGGTTGATTCACCAAGCATGTAAAGGAATTCAGTCATTGAAATAGTATGCTTATCCTCAACCGGCATTGATTCAAATGCGGCAAGATATTTATCCCGACGCTTTGCGCGCTCCGCTTCAATCATGGCCGTGATTTGATGGTGGCAGCCGAACTCATCCGGAAAAGAGTTGTGAATTTTATTAAGGTATTGAGCATTCGGCTGTGACTTGGCGTTTGCCGTGATTCCAAAGCCTGACCAGTTAGGCTGAAACTGGCAGTAAGTTTTATTTAGATATTTGAAATATGGCTCAATTACTTTAGACTTTGCGTTGTGTACACGCGCGGGGGTAAACTTATTGGAAACGGCCTCATATATGGGGGTAAGCCCTTTTTTGCCGTAGTTGTCTGTCTGAAGCTGAAGTACTTTATGATATTCACCAAACAACTCCTTAGTATGCATAATCGCATTACGCATTGCGGCTTTTATCAGCTCAGGAGTCTCATGGGTGCCGATGGCATAACCAATCGGGTACTTATGCGACGGGTCAAGTATGATGACTGCCGTTAACCGGTTATGGTAAGTGGTTCGGGTGTTACCCTTCGGATCAACTTCGGTGCGCTGGTATAATAGTTCAACATCCCAACCGTCAGCAGTCCAGTAGTACAGCGGCTGTGTTGGCGCGCTACGGCGAACCAACATAGCCTTTTGGTTATTCCATGCTGTACTTCCCCGGCGACCGGAGAAAGTCTCCAGTCCCCACCTCTCGCGATAATTCGCGACTGTAGCCGCAGTAACCTTATCCCAGCCTACTGTTTCGGCAACCGTATTGTATATTGATCGTATTTGCTCATTGTCAAAATTGTTATGCTTCCGGAGCAGCTGGCGCATTGTGGCCTCTTGCTGTGGATCGACCACAATAGCGGCGTTTTTATTCATGAATTTCCCTGATACCAGGCTTACATATCCGTTTGTCTTATAGAGGATAAGTCTTTGTTTCAGGCGTACCGGATTGTCCGGCAGGGTGTGGCCCGTCTCCTCTTTAATTTCCACGGCTGATTCGGCAATAGTCTGCCAGCTTGCTTTGCCCGGATTGCCCAGGGCTTTGCGCATTGCCTGCCTGTCGTTCATTACGCGGAGTAGTGCATTCAAAATATTAGCGTTCGTGACGTACTCCTTTTGACGTTCAGGTTTAAGGTACCTTTTGTCGGGCAGTTCCCAGGTTGCGAAAAACTTAATCGCTTCGTGGTCGGTTTCGATCAGATTTTTTAGGGAGTATCTGGGGCCGATCCGGCGGGGGTCGCCATGACGATCGATATATTTTTGTCTGATGTCCGGGCGGAGCAAATCCCAGCTTAAGAGAGCAGGCCCGGCAGGTGATCCGCGGCGGAGTCTGACATGGGGATGTCTTAGTACATACTTATCATAAGCATCAACCGACATTACCGGATTATCTCCATCCGTTAGCTCGGGTTTACTTATGCAAAGTATGTTATTATAAAATTCCGGCATGATGCTTTTTTTTATTTGCTCCCGGAGGCTGATTCGATCCAGCCGCTCTTGCGTTACTCCGAGAGTATGCTACATTTGTGTTGTCAAACCTTAAAATGTAGCGTTATGAATGAAAAAGAACATGAAGAGTTAAAGTATGAATTAGACCAGATTCATATACAGCTTACTCATCTATCGGTAATGCAGGGCACAATCCTGTCCATGATTTTAGGGGTATACAACGAGACTCTCCCGAAGAGTAATTCGCAACTAATTGTTGAGAACTTTTCCAAGACACTGGAGGTAAATCTGAATGACGCATATTCGAAGCTTGATGACCAGGATATAATTTTCGATCATTCAGCAATATTACGGGCGAAATTTGCTGTGATTGAAGAGGTACAGCACTTGAGATACACCTTCGGTTTATTGAAATAAATAATTCGTGTAATAATTCTGATCTTGCTTTCATAGCCTTATTTTTTATGGTAATGGTTTATTATTTCTTATTCTGAATGCATTCGCACTTATTTGGAATCGCGGCATTATTTAAAAGAGTAACCAGGGTTTGATCTATTTCCTGCCTCTCCTTTAGAATTTCTATAATGGCAAGCTTAACCTTGTCATTCATCCTGCGCTTGCCGTTCAAAATTTCATTTATCGTAATTGGCTTAAAACCGCTCCTGCGTGCGATTTCAGTTCCATCTCCGCTCTCGAGCTTTTCTTTAATCTTAAGATTTTCGGGAAAATTTACCTGTTTGTTTGCTTTTGCCTTAATCATGCCTTATGTTTGTATAGAATTACATGGCAAATATAAACAATAGTTTATCATTGTCAAGCATTTTATAAACTATTTTCTAATTAATAATGAAATCCATAGAACGATTGTTCCAATATCTTGATTACAAAAGCATTAAGCCTGCAAGGTTTGAAAAAGAAATAGGTATATCCAATGGCTATTTAGGGACTCAATTGAAAAGAAAGGCTGATTTAGGTGAAACTATTGTCAATAAAATAATAAACTATAGTTTAGACTTAAACCTTATATGGTTATTAACAGGAAATGGTGAGATGTTAAAAGGCCAGTTAGTAAATGAAGCTCATCAAACAAGTATTATAGACTGCCCATTGTGTGCCGAAAAGGACGAAACAATAAAAGCTCTAAAGGAGGTTATCAGCGCTTTACGTATGACAATAGATGCAATAAATTCAGAAAAATCAGATAATAAGGCTGGATTCAAACAAACAGGATGACTTTATTAACTGGGCATACTCATCCGGCTGAGAATTATTCCGCGAAAAATTCCACACGCACGCAATATCCCTTTGTTTTTATACTGAAATGATACATATATTGTACATTATCAGTGTATTATACCATATTATATATAAATTCAATGTGTAATAATTAGGGTATTATGCCCCCTTCAATCCGCTATTTTTAGTACTTATTTATGCTTTTTTGGGTATTATGTATCTTTTAATTCGTGTTTTTTATTTGCTTTTTGTCCGTCCATTTGTCCGTCCATTTGTCCGTCCATTGATGTTTTTACAGTTTTTAAAAGGTTTTGGAAGGCTTTTACAACAGTGTTTATCCATCCCCCACCGGTGGCCTTAATATTTACCCTGAAAATTGTCGTGTAATGGTTATTTAACGTACATTTGAGCCATTATATAGGCTCTTGCAAATGCTTATTAAAGTAACGCGCTATAAGTGGTCTGCATTCCTTGGATTACTTAAAGCTGAATGCAAGCAAATTAAACATTTGGTTTTTTTTGAGTATCGGGGCTTTTATTATCTAACTCTTTGATAATTAATCTAAAAAGGGGCTTTTTTTTCTTTAACTTTTGTACATTTCGTTTTTACCCCCATAATCACAATGCCCGAAGCGGTGGCAGAAATAATTACTGCATGTGAAGTATGTACCGTAGGTATGGTAGATAGAGATAAAATGCCCTATACGCTGCCGTTTAATTTCGGATATGAAAATCAGACTGTTTACCTGCATTCGGCTCCGGTCGGGCGCAAAATCGAAGTCATGAAGGAAAATCCTGATGTATGTATTGTTTTCAGTACGGCGCATGAACTTTACAAACAATCGGAAAAAGTTGCCTGCAGTTACGGTATGCGTTATAAAAGTGTCCTGGTCAGGGGAAAAGTAGAATTTATCACTGATTTTGATGAGAAAGTCAGAATTCTGAACATCATCATGAAGCAATACACCAAACGCGACGACTTCGTGTACAGTACCCCTTCAGTGAACGGAGTCGCTGTAATGAAGGTAGTTGCTGAAAAAATAGAGGCTAAAGCGTTCGGATACTAAACAGGCCTGATTTTTTTACCGGTGAATCTGCAAAAGGAATAGACCAGTCCGCCTGTCGCTGCCCCAACCATCATTCCCACGATAACATCCCCGGGATAATGTACCCCGAGGTAGATTCTGCTATAAGAAATCAATGCGGACCATCCCAGCAAAACAGGCAGTAGCCAGGGGAATTTGTACCGCAGCATCATTCCCGAGAAAAAAGCCACGCCGGCGGTGTTACAGGCGTGAGAAGAGATAAATCCATACTGCCCTCCGCAGTGTCCGTTAAGGATATGTACCAGCCCCTCCAGCACAGGTTCATGACAGGGACGTAACCGGAGAAACACATTTTTAAAGAGTTGCACTGATACCTGATCTGTTATTGTAACCAAAAGGGTAACCGATAAGACAATCAACCACGCTTTCGTTCGGTTTTCGCGTATCAGATGAAACAACAACCAGCCATACAGGGGTATCCAGATGAGTTTATCGCTGAGCCAGAACATCACAAAATCGAGAAAGGGTGTATGCATCCCGTTGAGGAAAAGGAATAACTGTTGGTCGTAGCTGATCAGTGTGTCAATCATTGTTTTTAAAAAATTACGACCCGTGGAGTGCTTTCCAGATTTCATCCTTCAGCTCACCAATGCCGGTACCTGAAAGTGAGGAAATGAAAACAACGGGCAGGTCCGGCATTTTACGTTTCTTCAGCTTTTTCATTCCGTCTGCATCGAGTATATCGCACTTGGTCACGGCAAGGATTCTTGCCTTGTCGTTAAGTTCAGGATTGAACTGATCGAGCTCATTGAGCAGGATACTATAATCTTTCCGGATGTTTTCCGAGGTAGCCGGCACCATAAAGAGCAAAGCTGAGTTCCGCTCAATATGCCTGAGAAAACGAAGTCCCAGGCCGCGGCCCTCGGAGGCACCCTCAATAATTCCGGGAATATCGGCCATAACAAAAGAACGGTCGTCGCGGTAGGCTACAATACCCAGGTTTGGTCTGAGGGTAGTAAAAGGGTAATCAGCTATTTCAGGTTTTGCCGCCGATACCACCGACAAAAGGGTGGATTTACCTGCATTTGGAAATCCAACCAGGCCGACATCTGCAAGTATTTTCAATTCAAGAATTTTCCATACTTCAAGACCCGGTTCACCGGGTTGGGCAAAGCGGGGTGTCCGCATAGTCGGGGATTTGAAATGGTCATTGCCAAGGCCTCCTCTACCTCCCGGCAATATAATTACTGTTTCCCCGTCACGGGTTATTTCCGCCTCCTGCTCCATGGTTTCAGGATCTTTGGCAATGGTTCCAAGAGGGACTTCAATGATCACATCCTCGCCATAGGCACCTGACCTGCGATTATTGCCGCCGGCTCCGCCATCACCTGCCTTTATGTGTTTGGTATATTTAAGGTGAAGCAAAGTCCACAACTGGGCATTGCCTTTCAGTATAATGTGTCCGCCACGGCCGCCGTCTCCTCCGTCCGGGCCACCTTTGGCATTACCACGGGTTCTGAGCAGATGTGTGGATCCGGCCCCCCCTTTTCCGGAACGGAGGTTGAGTTTAACATAATCCACAAAATTTGATGATGCCATAGCAGGGAATTAAATATTTACAAGGCTGCAAAGATAACTAAAACAGCCGGACAAGCCGGCTGATTCCTTTTCTTAAGAGTCCACCTACCTGAGCATCCGCATGGCTTCTTCGACCTTGGTGCAGAGTCTGCCGAATACATTGTCTTCTCCACCAACTGCGTCAATGCTTGCAAATTTATGCTGTTTGTTATAAAAATCGGCAACAAGCAGAGTTTTTTCCTGATACTCTTCAAGACGGTGAATAATGACATCGGTGTTCAAATCATAAGCCCTTGCCGAAGGCGTTTTTGCCCTGGCGCTCAAACGTTTGATAGATTCCAGAGTGGAAGCATTCAGTTCGATACAGTATGAAACCGATGAATCCTGCCTCCGCAGAAGACCATCAAGGATATAGGCCTGGACAATTGTTCTGGGGAATCCTTTAAAGATGAATCCCCTGGCAGTGTTGTTCTGCTTGATCTCCTGCTCAATAAGCTGAATTACTATTTCGTCTGATACCAGTTCCCCGCTCTCCATAAATCCTTTTACCTTTTCACCTATATCGGACCCTGATTTGATTTCACGGCGAAGCAAAGATCCGGTTGAGATATAATAGAGATTGTATTTTTTGGCGAGTAACCTGCCCTGGGTGCCTTTTCCTGAACCCGGCGCACCTGTGAGAACAAGGTTAAACCAGACATTTTGCAGTGTTTTATCAATGGATTCTGTAAGCCTGTTAAAAACTTCCGGTATCAGGCCAACTCCTTTGAGGGGGATATATTTGTCGCGGAATTTGTAGAATTCGGCCACCGGCTTGGTCTTGTTCTCGTACTCTTCGAGTCTGTACTCAATAACTTCCGGCGTATCATCACTGCGACCTGAAGATTTTCCACGTTCGAGCAAACGGGCAACCAGTTCCTCCCGGGGCACTTCAAGGCTCAGCATGCAAGCGAGTCCTGTATTCAATTTCAGCAAAAGACCCTCAAGAATATATGCCTGAACGAGTGTTCTCGGAAATCCGTCGAAAAGAATACCATTCATGTCGGAACTCATAATGATACGCTTCTCGATCAATTGAACAATCAGTTCGTCAGATACCAGCTGGCCACGATCGATGATGTCTTTTGCCTTGTTTCCAAGATCCGAGCCTTCGGCTATCTCCTGGCGAAGCAGGTCGCCGGTTGAAATGTAAGCAAGTTTATATTTCTCTATTAAAAGGGCTGACTGGGTTCCCTTACCGGCACCCGGAGGACCAAACAATGCAATATTCAGCATAGCTCGATAATTATATATTAATTAATTTATTTATTTAATTTTATGAAAAATGGCTAAGGATCAGAAACGGTTTATTCAACAATCTTATAGATATCCGGCAGGTTTCGTGCAAAGCCGTCATAATCGAGGCCATAACCGACAATAAAATCGTTGGGAATTTCAAGGCCAATGTAATCAATCTTATAATCAGACTGAAAAGCATTTGGTTTATACACCAGTGTTGCTATTCTTACATCGGCAGCTTCCTGCTGATGCAGTACATCAAGCATTCGGCGCATGGTGAATCCTGTATCAATAATATCCTCAACAATGACAACGGTTCTGCCTTTTACAATCTCATTGAGCCCGATCAGTTCATTGATCACCTGAGTACTACGGGTTCCGGTATAGGATGAAAGCTTTACAAAGGAAATATTATTCTCCACTTTTATTTTCTTCATAAGGTCAGAAGCGAACATAAACGCACCATTCAGGACGACCAGGAATAAAGGAACCCTTCCTTTAAGATCAGAATTGATGGAGGCAGCAACTTTTGAGACTGCAATATCAATATCCTCAGCCTTAATAAAGACCTTGAATTCTTTGTCTTTTACTTTAATCTTGTCTTTCATCCCGAGAGGTTTTGTAATTTTCAAAAATACGACATTTCCTATTACTGCAAAATTTATCGCCGAGAAGTTGCAAAAAGCAGCACGAAAAGAAAAATCATTAACAAGGTCCCGTTGTTTTTGTTTATTTTGCATAAAATTACAAGCTATGACACCGAGGGTAAGTATTATTATGGGGAGTACATCAGATCTGCCAGTAATGAAAGAGGCAGCTGAAATTCTGAATGAATTCGGAATTCCGTTTGAAATCAATGCATTATCAGCCCACAGGACACCCGAAGAGGTTGAAGCCTTCAGTAAATCAGCCTATGACCGCGGAATCCGGGTCATTATTGCCGGTGCCGGCATGGCTGCCCATCTGGCAGGCGTCATTGCTGCCATGACTGCCATTCCGGTAATCGGTGTTCCGGTCAAAGCATCGCTCGAAGGGATGGATTCACTGCTGGCCATTGTGCAAATGCCTCCGGGAATACCTGTTGCCACTGTTGCCATCAACGGTGCCCGGAATGCCGGCATACTGGCAGTTCAGATAATGGCTGCCGGTGATGAAGCGCTCTACACCAGGCTTCTGGATTTCAAAAAGGATCTCAAATCCAAGATTGTCAAAGCCAATGAAGCCCTCAGGGATGTCAGGTATGAATTTAAAGTATAGTTGGCCCTTATATATTCCAGGCAATTTGTTGTCAATTAAAGGCTGATAATCCGGACTTCACAAGCCACGGATTTAATGACTGCAAGATAAATCTGTTCACTTTCTCAATTCATCATCGTATCTTCGTAAAAGCCAACTCCCCTACTAATCTGCCCGCGGGCATTTCATAAAATTCCCAAAACAGAAAAGATGAAATCCATCAATAAGTTTTACGTCTTTTTACTGTTCATCTCAATTATGTTCTGGAATCCGCTCAGTTTTTTCCTGATTTACAGGAAAACGGCTGTGTACATGGACAGTTTCATTCATACAACCATCTGGTTTATTTTCGCAACAGAAATTGGTACAATTTTTCTACTCAGGGCCGATAAGTTAAGGAAGTTTAAAAACTTCTTCCTGTTCCTTTCATTATCCGGTATTCTTTACGCGGTGCTGGTGATGTTTGACTCGGTTTTCGGCATCGTGACAAAAGACACCCGGCAGGAACAGGCAGGGAATAACCTCATCTTCGAAGCCAATACCACAGCCAGGTATAAAACCCCTGAGTTTGCCTTTGAAGCGAAAATAAACAATCTTGGTTTACGTGACAGGGAAGTTGAGATGGACAAGGGTGACAAATTCAGGATCCTGTGCATCGGGGATTCCTGGACATACGGATGGGGTGTCGAAGCAGAAGATTCATGGCCTTCCGGACTCGCTGAATATCTTAAAAAGGAGGGCTTCAGCAAGGTTGAAGTCATCAATTGCGGTGAAAGCGGCCAATATACAGCAACCTATCGTGACCTTGCATCGAAAGCCGTTCCCTTGCTGAAGCCTGACCTTGTGCTGACCGGCGTGCTGCAGGCGGACGACCTTTCGCAAAGCTATGAGATGTCCTCAGAATTTGCAGTCAAACCGGTGGATAAGGGCATTCACTTAACTGAAAGGACCGGGAATGCAATTATGACATTTTTTCAGGCTTCTTTTCACAACATCATTCATGCTGTCAGCAAAGACATTCGCCATAGCCCGATTGATATTACTGATGAATGGAAAAGCTCATCGGCACAGCAGATAAATGAACTGGATCATCTGCAGGCAATTCGTTTCGCTACTTTCGATGATACATTGCAGGATTATTTCAGGAGCGGCAATCTTAACCCTGGCTTGCTTCATTATTACCTCGATTTTCCTGACCGGTTCTATGTTTTTAATAATCCACATCACAAAGCCACGATTCAGGCGGCTTTGTCTATGAAAAAAGACATTGAAGGGATAAAGAATATCTGTGACAAAGAAAAGGCCGGGCTGGTTTTTATTAACCTGCCCGCGCCGGTCTTTACGGGTCATCGTGTAACCGGAATATTCGGTGACCTGCTGAACCACCACCTGTACAATGAAAATCACGTCGATTCCATCTATGCCTCCATTGCCGGGAAGGCCGGCATTCCTTATGTTGAGCTGACAAGGAGATTTAAAGTACTTGAGGACAAATCATCGTATTTTTATCGATACGACGGCCATCCTACTGCAAAGGGTTACCATGAAATTGCGGCTGGTGTCGGCGAATTCCTGGTCAGTAAAAAACTCATCAAACAGTAAAAACTGTTTGATCTCATGAAACAGGTTGAAGTGCATTCATTCAGTTAATCGGGATTCAACGAAGTACATATCGATGTCACCCTTGTTTTTTGCCTTTACTTTACCACGGTAAACACAGTTGAAATGTTCTTTTACAAGCGCATAGGTATCGCCCGAAATATTGACTTTGCCGGGCTCTCCGCTTGACTCCATCCTGCTGGCCGTATTTACAGCATCGCCCCAGATATCATAGGCGAATTTATTCTTGCCGACTACACCGGCTATCACTTTACCGGTATGAATTCCAATCCTGAGTTCCCAGTAATCCTGGCCATTGGCCTCTCTTTCAGCCTTCATACGGTCCATATAGGCCTTAATTTCCAGACCGGCCTTTACAACATCCAGCGGATTGCTGGTATTGGCCACAGGAATTCCTCCGGCACACATATAGGCATCACCGATGGTCTTGATTTTTTCGAGCTTGTTCCTGTCAATGATGTGATCAAATTCAAGAAAACACCGGTTCAGCTCTTCAACCAATTGCTCAGGGGTAAGCTTCTCGGCAATGGTGGTGAATCCTTTAAAATCAGTAAACAAAACAGAGACCATTTCATAATGCTTAGGGGTGGCAGATCCTTTTTCCTTAAGTTCTTCCGCTGTTTCAAAAGGCAGGATATTCAAAAGCAGCTTCTCTGACCTCTCTTTTTCGTTTTCGATAATCCTCTTTGTCTTTCTAACATATCTGTACCGGTTGAAAAGTCCGATGGCCATCAATAACAACAATATCCCCGTAATACCCACCGCATTCCGGATAATTTTTTGTCTCCTGATATCGAGTTCCTGAAGAGCTTTGTCCTTTGTAAGCAGATCGATTTCACCCTGCTTCTTTTCCAGGTCAAAATTCAGGGTAACTGCCTGAATCCGCTTATCCATTTCTGCATTGTACAAAGTGTCCTTGATGCCGGTAAACAGCGTCTGGTATTTGTAAGCATTCCTGAAATCCGAAACTTTTTCATAAAGTCCGGCCAGGCCTTCATAAGCATCCTTCAGTTCATAATTGGCACCGATTCCTTTCGCAATCTCCTGGGCCCGGATATAAGAGGAGATGGCGGAAGGATTATCGCCCTGCTGCCTGTACGTTTCCGCAAGTCCAAGCAGGGATTGTGACATCTCCAGCTTCGTATTCAGTTTTTCTGCCAGCTTAAATGCTTCCATCTGATAACCGATGGCCTGCTGAAATTCATTCCTTTTTGCGTATACCTTCCCGATGTTATTCAGGGCATACGGAACATTACCATTTTCTGATTTACGATAAGCATTCAGCGCTTTCTCAAAATAGAACAACGCTGATTTATCATCTCCCCTTTCGAGATAGATTTCGCCCATGTTCACTGCCGAGGTTCCTATGGCATCGTTATCACCAAGTTCCTCACTCAATGGCAGGGCCTTCAGATAATACTGCAAAGCCCTTTCGTGCGTACCTTTCTTGTTGAAATATACCGCTCCGATATTGACCAGGGCGGTCGCAATCCGCAATTTGTCGCCGATTTCTTCTGAAACGCGGAGTGATTCAAGGTAGAAATCAATGGCTTTTTCATCATCACCTTCATTGAAGTTCACGGCTCCCAGGTTATTCAGCATATTGGCAATGCCAAGCTTATCACCCATTGACTGGAAAATTTCAAGCGACTGTTGCCAGTAAAGCAGGGTTTCGATATAATTCCCCTGAAAATAGTATCCCATTCCGATACCTTTCAAGGCGTATGCCTGTCCTTTGCGGAATACCAGCCTGTCGGCCAGTGCTTTTGCCTCATTGGCATAGCGCAGTGCTTCACCGGAGTTGGACCGCAGTAATGTTCCGGAGAGAGCGATTAAACTGTTTACCCTGACCGTATCTTCCTTTGATGACTTTATCTGCGCTTTTAAACTGTCGGCTTCTCTGGTCTGTGTTTGTACCTGAGAATTAAAAACCAGAGAAATCAGGACTGCAATCAGGACTCGATTATTCATATTTTACAATCATATTCAATTGATTATCTTCCGGAAAAACCGGTTTTACAGTCAGAATATTCAAACAGAGAGGAGAGGGCGATGTTAATCCCTCTCCTTTATTACAATGGTCTTACGGGTTGATATCACACTCCTATTGCCTGATAATCCTGTACACACGGTATCCATCAACTGTTCTTAACCTGAGTAAATACATCCCGGCTTTAAACGCTGTGAGGTCGAGTTCAATAAATAACCCAGACAACCCTGCCAGATTGATGTGGCATTGATTTCCCTGCATATCATAGAGGTAAACATCCCCAAATGAAAGCTGCGTACCGTTCAGTTCAATAAAGACTTTACCATCGGTTGGATTGGGATAAACCTTCAGAATATTGTCTTTTTCAACCTGACTGTCCTGAAAA
The DNA here is from genome assembly GCA_043806115.1 of Bacteroidota bacterium. GTDB lineage: Bacteria > Bacteroidota > Bacteroidia > Bacteroidales > Lentimicrobiaceae > Lentimicrobium. The sequence continues at coordinate 12,679 of JAZDHI010000081.1, read as the reverse complement.
CTGCCGTCAGGTGAACTCTTGCTGCATTGCACCGATGATGAACCTGCCGATGCTGCAGAAGTTGTCTTTGTCCAGTTGTTGTAGCTTTTTACCGTCCAGGTGATCGACCCGCCATCGAAATGAACATCCCATGTACCTTCGCCCGGCATAAAAAGCTGCGGTTGGCCGCTGTTGCTGAAAAGACCAGGCCCCGTAAGTCTGTTTTCAATTCCGACAGGCACATAGACCGGTGTAGCATTTGCATTCATATACCTGAAACGGGCTATATATTCGTAGCCGCCCGGATCAGGCGTTGTATGTTCAACACAGACCATTGTGATCTTCACATTTTTGGCACCCTGTCCGAACGGATTCACATACAGGCTTCCATTTACCGGCGAGAAGAGGTAATTGTTAGCCGTTGCCTCCGGAATAATCTGATAAATGCCTGGAGCTCCGCTATAAACAGGGCTCACAGCATACAGGAGACCTGTCACAACAGATTGATTTTCTCCGTTTACAAATCCGGCGAAAGAAGATGTAAAAGGTGGCGCCGGATAGCCCTGACGGGTGATCTTGTCATGTGCAGTCACAGCGGCATTGACCGGGTTTATGGTAAATGTGCCGGAAATAGTTCCCAGGTAATTCGGGTCAGTAATGGTTGCAAGAACATCATAGCTTCCTGCATTAACGGGGAGTGATGATGATCCGTTGTAAATTTTATTCAATGGCAAACCGGCCGGATCAGTCACAACAACAGGCTCCTTTGCAAGGCCGCTGTATGTCTGTACCATGCTGTTTTCATCGAAAGACAATGCAGCTGCACCGGGAAGAATTGTCATCAAACCCAGTCCGTAAACAATATTGAAGTTGTTCGACAAAAGGGAACCGGGAACAATGAGGTGTTGCCCGGCGGAATTGCCGGTGACAAGGTTAACCGACCGCAACTGCACATTACCCGTGGAATCACCTGCAAGGATCGAAATATCATCTTCACTCAGAATAATAATGGCATCGCTGTTGCTGTTTTCGTTGATGGTTCCTGTGTTCACCAGGGCGGTGGCATTCACCAGGGCTGTGGCGTTGACCAGCGCTGTGGCACTGATAAGGTTCCCATCTTCATCATAAGCGTTCACCAGGGCGGTACCGTTGACAAGGGCGGTAGCATTCACCAGCGCTGTAGCGTTCACCAGGGCCGTAGCGTTCACCAGGGCCGTGGCATCAAGCAGAGCCTGAGGATCAATGAGTGTACCATTAACGAGAGCGGTAGCATTTACCAAAGCCGTGGCATCGCTGATCATGAAGCTTTTATTGACCAGTGCAGTGGCATCAAGCAATGGCTCCCCGAGTTCATTCACGAGTGCGGTGGCATTCACCAGCGCGGTGGCATTCACCAGTGCAGTGGCATGCGTTTGCTGAAGCTCCGTATGCATCTCTGCCTGATCTTCAGGGCTGATAACAACATTGTTTTCAGGATTGATCGTATCATTGTTGAAGATATAGTCAAACTCGAATCCTTCGAGGGGTTCCCCATAAGTAAAGGTTTTGTCCCTGGGTTTTATTAAAAGATCCGTTTTCTCAACAGTAAGCAGACTGTTGGTAATAACAAAATCAAAGCGGTTGAGCAGCGAAATATCGAGCGGATCGGTGGCCTGAACCCCGCTTGCCGGGTTTAGCGGATCGGTTGATGAAGGTGAGATTTCCCAAAGGCCAACATTGCTCAGGCTGTTGGCGACCGTCTCAAAAGGAATTTCCAGTATTCTGTTCATTTCATCCTCCGTAAGTCCGGCATCAGACAGGGGCACACTGCCATCAATGCTTTCGAGGGTATAGGTTGCGGTGAAATCAGGCATCACCTCCCCATATTTCTTTGTTTTGTAATCCGGCTGGATGAAGATCTTATCTTTCGTAGAGAAATAAACAGGTTCTGACAATCCTCCGTCGGTTCCGTTGGTCTGGGGCAAAGGAGGGTTATATACCCGGATCACAGGAAATAATTCAGAAAAAACAGGAATCGTGGCTGAAAGGATTGTATCACTCATGTGTACGGTTGCTGTTTCAAGCGGAGCCCCGTTCAGATAGATTTCGGAATCACCGGTGAGGTATTGACCGGAAACCAGTATTTCCATGGGAACCGCACCCGGAATCAGGGTTGTGTCGTATGACAAACCCGTTAACTGCGGCTTCGGATTGGCAATCTCTGCCAGGGATGCATCCGCCTGTATAAACCCATGGCCGGTCGAATAGTCAAAACCTGCGGTATTCATATCAAGCGATGCAACCTGCAGTAATGATCTTATTTCGTCCTGTTCAGGAGCTGAATCATAAAATGATGCTTTGGCTTCCATGATCAGCGCTGCTACTCCGGCAGCATGCGGCGCTGCAGCAGAGGTTCCGAAGAAATTCGGAAAAGGATCACCATCTATGTTGAGCCCGCCGAGATTAACCGTGGTATTGACACCATTCGGGGCAGTGAGATCGGGTTTGTTCCTGATGAACCCGTTTACCGGAGTTCCGCCTGTTGATGAAAATGAAGCGATGGTTGGCGGGTCAATCCCGAATGCGGGGGTATTGCTGAAGAGTACAGCACCTACCGCGATGGCTCCTGTTGCATTGGCCTGCCCGACAATGGTAGAAGATCCGTTGTTTCCATACTCATCCATGGTTAGATCACCTCTGAACACAACATATTTCATCAGAACCTCAGAATTTCCGGAAGCATTGATGATCATGATGTTGGCTTGGGCACCCCCGGGGGCAACGGTGAAAGGCAGCACCTCTATGGCTGATTTTCCGGTGTTGCTCCTGTTGAAACCAAAGAGTTTGCCACCATTGTTGTTAACGAGGTAAATATCAAGATCGGTATTGGTGTTATAAAAATCACCTCCATCATCCCATTGAAGCACAATGGTATAATTGCCTTCGGCAACGCTGATCTGCTGAAAAATATCTGTGGATCCGTCACCGGCAAAATTATGTGCAAAACCTGTGGTTCCAGCCGGCGGAGGTGCAGGTGAAAAAGTATGCTGGTATGATTTGGATCCGTAGTTTCCGGCTGCAGAAAAATAGACAGTCCCAAGGGAAGCTACGCTGTCGACAGCCCTGGCTACGATACCATCGCGAAAGAAGGGCTCAGAGATGTAAGTGATGTCATCAACAATGATATCACAACCGGCCTCCTGAAGTTCAAGGATTCCGGAGGCGAAGTCACCTGCCGTTACAAAACCCGAACGGAATGCCAGTTCTGCTCCGGGTGCTATGTCGTGAATGATCTGAAGCATGGCGCGCCCTTCATCAGAACGGGTCCCGAACGGGTACTCCTTCAGGACACCAACAGGCTGACCATATGCAGCATTTCCTATTCCAGGCAGATCACCCCGGGTAACATCATCTGCTGCGGGATCTCCTGAGATGGAGTTAAAACTGTCGGACAGCACCCCGATCTTAACGCCTGATCCTGACAGACCAAACACGTTTCTGGCCTTGTCGGAACGCATGGAGATATCTCCCTGGGTGGTCACAATGCCGCTGTTGACCAGGGCGGGATAAACGGGGCGGGCCTGAATGATCATCGATGGCAGATCGTTGAGCTGAAGCAGATTGCCGATCGGGAAAAAGCCTGTTATCAGCGATTCGTCAGCAAATACTTCTGCATTGGTCATTCCATAACCGGAAGTCTGCAGCAATGACAACAATTCACTGAGCTGACCATCAACGGCAGATATTTCGATCAGTACACTGTTTCCGGAAATGTTGAAAATATCGTTTGAAATTACATCACCTGTAGCCATGTAGGCATCGTAAAGGGACGTAAGTTCCGGCCCGATGAGTGACAGTATTTTTCCGCCTGCCGGAGGTTCATAATAAGGATAAATGTTCACATCACCGCATTCAAGGATAGTCTGGAAGTTGGCAAGTGAGAAGCTGACAACCCTGGAGTTGGTACCAGCTTTAATCATCGTCCGCTGACTCTGCAGGCCGTTATTCAGGGTGTAAGTGATTGTAAACTCGCCGGCCTGACCATCACCGATGTTGTCGATACCGTTGATCCTGAATCCTCTGAAAGGGACTCCAGCAAGATATGGTCCCATCCCTATGCCGGTGTAGGTCATACTTCCTGATACAACCGCAACACTGATCCCGGAATAGGTTCCGGGCAATGCTTCCACCGAATAACCCGATAACTCTTTGCAAGCCGGGCCCGGGCAGCCATCATGCATTATTGACAGAACCACAGTATGGGAATTGTTTCCTATATCAGTTACAGATACAATCCGGGTTGTATAACCCAATCCATGGTCCCTGATTATTTCACATTCATCCTGTGCTTGCAGCGAAACAGAAAATAATACGGAAAACAGCATTAAAAAAAATGTAGTTAATATTCCTTTTCCTGTTGAAATGTAAATTCTTTTGTTCATGGCATATCGGTATTTAATTTCATTCGTAAATAATAAAATTCCATTGGTCGGACAGCCCCACACACTGTGGCGGGAGAATTCCATGCTTATTATTTTCATTGGGGCCTGCCCTGCCTGCCAGATACAGTCAGGCAGGCTGCCTATGAAGGCTTTCAGGCACGTCCGGGTTTAATTCGCAAACATGTTATGTTTCATTTTTTTAGACTGCTTTTTCCGGCAGTATGGGTTTCATACAAGAAGTTTATAACAAAAGAGGTTAAAAGACCTGTTGTGATGTAATGAGTGGTCAGCCAGGGAAGCCGGATTATGAGATTAGTCGCATGAAAACCAATCTGGCACTATTTAAATTAATTCTAAATAAACACAAAAAAGATGCTTTGTATTGGGATTAACAGAAATTTAACAATTAGCTGCCGGAAGAGACAGAACTGAGAAATCCAATTCCGGAATACGCCAGGTATGGGTCCTCCGGAATAAATTACAGAATCTTTCCGGATTCGGACTGTTGGCTGTGAAAGCAGGTTATCGTTCTATTTTCAGAGACCTCCGGCAATTCCATTTAAAAAAAGAAAATATGTTGAGAGGCTGAACATTTTCGGGTTTAAAATGTCTCATTCTATTGGAAAATATTCAACCCGGATAATTGGCTTCGCTGAACTTCAGTTCACAAACTCATCTATACCTTGATCACGTGAATAATTCAGGTCAGCTTTTAAATATCCGGCATCAGCAAGTTAATAATTCATTCAGACTTCTGATGTCTTTTCCTATTGTTAAGTCTTTTCAACCAAAATCCAAACCATGGAGTCAAGCAGAATAATTGTTCCCGTAGATTTTACTTCAGCCTCTGATCAGGCAATCAATCAGGCAGTGTTCATTGCAGGAAAGACAGCAGGAACCATATTACTTTTCCATGTTTTAGCAAATGAATCTTCTCAAAAAAGCAAGGTTGCACTATCGTTGGCAGAAGACAGACTTGAAGAGGTACAGAATAAGATCAGGAAGGAGGGTACCCATTGCACCTATAGCATTGCAACAGGAAGTATTTTTGATGAAATTCCTGCATTTGCCAATAATACAGCACATTCAATAGTAGTTATCGGCACCCATGGTATCCAGGGGCTGAAACAAAAACTACTCGGGGCAGATATATTAAAAATAGCTCGAAAAATTACTACCCCCTGCCTCATCATCCAGGAAAATTGCATTCAAAGGAATTTCAATCCGATTGTGTTGCCAGTCGGAGGTCATGAAGGATTTACAGAACTTATCGGTGCAACCGTTCGAATGGCCGGGCTTTTTAAATCGGAAGTCCATATTTATTCCATCACCAGAAAGGGAGATCAGGATTATGAAAGGATACGTGAAAAAACCCTGCTGGCAGAAAAGATTTTTTCTGAAAAAGCCATTCCATTCAAACGTATAAAAGAGGAATCAAATGTTATCTCGGTGGGTTATGCCAAACAGACGCTCCAATATGCAAATATGGTTGATGCCGGATTGATTGCGGTAATGTCGGTTAAGTCAGAAGAACATTATTATTTTGCTCAGGCTGATAAAGAAACTATGATCAACAATGCATACAATATACCGGTCCTGTGCGCAAGCGGTCTGATAAAATACTAATCTTTCAGATGCAGCAGCCCATTAAAGACCCTGGCCGGCTGATAAAACCAATTAAATCAGAAGTCAGACTCTGAAGAATTTTTCTTCCTCACCAGCATTAATCCATCTCTGACAGGCAATAGCAGGTGTTCAACCCTTGAATCATTCCTGACATGCAGGTTAAATGCTGTAATTCCACGGGTTTCCTTATCAACGATTGCACCGGGGTTCATCACTTTCCCATACCACAGCACGTTGTCGGCAAGTAAAATTCCTCCGTCCCGGATTTTCGGAAAAACTGCATCATAATAGCTGACATAGTTTTCTTTGTCGGCATCAAGAAATACGAGATCGAAGGGGCCTTCAAGCGAAGGAAGAATACTGAGGGCATTGCCCTGATGCTGAACGATCTGATGCTCAAATCCCGACGCAATAAAATATTTGTCAGCAATATGAGCCACCTCGGGATTATTGTCAATGGTATGCAATACCCCGCCGGAACGCAGACCATGTGCAAGACAGATGGCAGAGTAACCGGTAAAAGTTCCGATTTCAAGTATGCAATCGGGTTTCAACATTTGACTCACCATCTTCAAGAGGAGACCCTGCATATGGCTTGAGAGCATTCCGGGTGTCGTTGAAACAAAATGAGTCTCCCGGGAAAGTTTTACCAGTAATTCTTCTTCAGGCGATGTAAAGGACAGGGCATAGGCTTCAAATTCAGGATGCGTTGTATTAAACTGCGGCTTTTCGCTCAGTTTTGTCATATTTAACGTTTTTTATAGACCAGCATACTCATACCCTGAGGTCTGAAAACCTGAAGTGCTGCTTCCCTGATCTGGTCAGCGGTGAGGGCATTAATCTTACTGATCATGACTTCATGGGTATCTACGGTATTATATACCAGCAGGCTTTTTGCCATCGACAAGGCATCGTTCAGGTTCGATTCGAATGATATAGCCAGCTGACCGATGAACTGCTGCTTTGCAGTTTGTAACTGCATCACACCAAGGTTCTTGTCCATCAGCTTCTTCAGCTCCTTATTTACCAGATTAAGTGCACGTTCAAGTGAGCCGTTGTCGATACCAAGATAAATCATAAATGAACCTGTTTCAGCATACGGGGTATATACAGATTCGATGTTGTAAGAAAGGCCATTGCGTTCGCGCAAGGCCATACTCAGCCTGGAATTCATTGCCGGACCGCCAAGGAGGTTGGTGAGCAAAGCCAGGGCAGTACGTCGCTGATCGGCATAGCTGAAAGCCAGGTTCCCGATGATACAATGTGTCTGAAACACCCTCTTTGACTGGATCACCTGCTTTGGAGGCACAGGAACGAAACCCGGCCTGGGTTGTGTCCTGAAACTGGCAGGTATTCTGCCGAAAGAGGCAGTTATGAGTTTTACCAGCCGGCTGAAGGAGATATTCCCTACTGAACTTATGACAATCTGGTCGGTATTGTAGTGTCGGGCAAGAAAGGAAATCACCTTTTTCCGGCTGATCTTTCTGACTGAAGAGGGTGATCCGAGGATTGACCGGCCAAGGGGATGTCCGCTGAACAGCATTTCTTCGAAATCGTCAAATATCAGTTCCGACGGGGAATCTTTATATGAATTGATCTCATCGAGTACCACATCCTTTTCCCTGGCAATCTCCTTTTCGGGAAATGTCGAATTAAAGAGGATATCAGCAAACAGGTCGATGGCCCTTGGGTAATGCGAACTCAGAAAAGAGGCATGAATGCAGGTTTCTTCCTTGGTGGTATAGGCATTCAGGTCAGCGCCGATGTTTTCGAGATGCCCCAGTACCTGGTGAAGCCTGCGCTTGCCTGTCCCTTTAAAAATCACATGTTCAATAAAATGGGCAAGCCCCTCCTCGCCCGGAAGCTCATCTCGGGAGCCGGTATTGACCATGACCACCAGGTGCCCGACCAACCTGTCGGAATTCCGGTGCACGATACGTATGCCATTGGGGAGAGTATGAAAAAGATATTGCATTTGCCGGATTTTGGGGCTGCAAAAATAGGAAAAAATAAGAGGCGAATGCACTGGGAGTTCATGGAAATCAACCAATTTATCCCCAGGTACCGGCTGGCTTCGGCTGGTCCAGGTTGTGATGCGTGGTTATGGTGGTCACGGCAGTTATCTCAGGAAATGATAGTCCCGGGTATGTTCCCGGAAAATGGTGGTCACGGATCCATTCCGGAGTTATGGTGATCTCGGCTTCGCTCGACCACCGCGGCTTCGCTCGACCACCGCAAAATGGATCGACCATTATATTGCTGACCATCACATCAAATCCCTCCGGCGGAATATTGGTAACTGCTTCAATCTCACGAAATTTTAGTTTCGGATCCGATCACGGAGTTATGGTGGCTTCGGCTCCGACCTAAGAGTTATGGCGATCCCGGCTCCGCTCGACCACCACATCATGCCTCGACAACCACTACCTGGATCGACCCGCACGATTACGCTTGATCATCATAAGTACTCCCGGTGGTCGAGCGGAGCCGAAACCATCCGGGTAAACAGGTTTCATATCACAAAAGATTACTACCACCGGTGGTTGGGCAGCTTGCCCCGCAGAAACACAGAGGATGCGGCAGAGCTGGGACCATCATAAGTACTCCCGGTGGTCGAGCGGAGCCGAGACCATCCGGGTAAACAGGTATCATATCACAAAAGATTACTACCACGGGTGATCGGGGGAGCCGGAACCATCCGGGAACTATTTTGCCTCCAGCGGAAACTTTTTCTCAAACGATAACCAGAAAAGCGGATTGTAACCCCTGAGTTCGCCTGTTTCCGTATAACTTTCAACCAACGGGCAGATGGCAATAACCTTCTTGGTCACAAAGCCATTGTCTTCATTAAGGTACCATTCCTCCAGAAACCGCAGCCTGGTGATATCGGATAACTGTAGCTCCTTTTTCACGATGGTATCATAGTTTTCGTAAGGGGCATAAGGGCGCTGAAGGGTCAACAGTTCATTGCGCATGCTGCGTTCCTTCAACTCAGCTGCTGTCATGGACTTATTCGTCATTACATCATAAATCTTCAGCTTGCCGGAATTTGCTGAAGTGATGAGCGACTGAACCAGTTTTTCCCTTTTCGGACCCTCGAGGTTCTGTATCCACCATTCCAGATCGACCTCCGGACTTTTTATTGTCACATCATATTGCACTCTCTCCGTCAATAATTCACCTTTTTTAGTGCCGCATGAGGAGATAATGAGAATTGATATTCCGGCAAATAAGGAAAACAATGATTTCTTCATGGTCATAGGGTTCTTTAACGATGATATATTTTGGTATCCTGCCTCAAATTTACAAATAGTAAACTATGAAGTATTAAACTGTTTAAATAAAAGTCGGCCTGCTTAATCAAAATCGCATTCCTCCCCTTATTATTAATTCACAGTAGCAGGATGTCGAATATTGTCCTGTACTATAAACAGCTACCTTTGCATCCTATTAACTCCTTTTATCCAACTTTGGTATGGCCAAACCAGAGAAAAATGCAAAAACTGCAGAGAAACCCCGGATGCAAGGAATTAGCATGCTTCCGGGAAATATACGGATTTCGCATGAAAGCCTCCTGATCAGCCTGATCCTGCTGTTTACATTCCTGATTTATTCAGGCACCCTGTCCCATGATTTTCTGAAGGGATGGGACGACGGGGAATATCTTTCCGATCCCGTTATAAGAGGTGAAGTACCCATGAATACCTTTTCTGTTTTCAGCAATTTCTACCTGGGTATGTACCAGCCTTTAGCCATGCTGAGCTTTGTCATCAACCATAAAATGTCAGGTGATGTGGCCTGGCCTTATATTTTCACCAACCTTTTACTGCACCTGTTCAATACCCTGCTCGTATTTCGCCTGATGCAACGCTGGATGAAAGGACTGATCCCCGCCGGCATTGTGGCCGGACTTTTTGCCCTTCATCCCATGCATGTGGAAGCGGTTGCATGGATTTCGACCCGGAGCTCAGGACTGTATTCACTGTTCTTTCTGTCGGGCCTCCTGACATGGGATACCTACCTTGAAAAAGGTCTTCAGACCAGACATTATAGGTTTACACTGTTGTTTGCCCTGCTGGCCCTTTTCTCCAAATCGATGGCAGCAACTTTTCCGTTGGTACTTTTCGGTATCGATTATATGAAACACCGGAAACCCGGTTGGCGGCTTTTAGCAGAAAAAATCCCTTTTATATTCCTGTCCGTTATTTTTGGGATTGTAGCCATTAAAGCAGCGGCATCCTTCGGACACATCACCGTTATGGAGCAGGATTACCCGCTGGTTCAGCGTTTCTTCCTGATCATTTACGGCCTGGCATTTTATCTGATTAAGTTGGTTGTGCCGGCTAACCTGTCAGCCATTTATGCTTTTCCTGCAACCGTGAATGGCTCCCTCCCCGGATATGTTTACGCGGTTTCAATAGTGCCCTTATTTGTACTTGCAGGCATCTGGCTCTCCGGGCGGCACCGCAGGGAATTTATGTCAGGCAGCCTGTTTTTTCTGTTCAGCATATCAATGGTGTTACCCCTTTTCTGGTCCCGGATATTCATTACTGCCGACCGGTATACCTATATTCCATACATCGGCCTGTTTATGATCCTGGCCAGGTTGATCAGCAATTTGTATGAATCCAGGGCAAGCATGGATAAAACCACCTTAAGGATGCTGGTTTTTACCTCTGTGCTCGTTTCCGCTATGCTGAGCCTGGCTACCTTCAACAGGATACGCACATGGAAAGACACCACTACCCTGCTTACCGATGTCATCGAAAAGAGACGTTCGGATGCCGATATGGCCCATGGTTACTTTTACCTGGCCAATTATTACGATGCCCTTGACAACTGGGATGATGCCATGAAATACTATGATCTTGCCCTGAGCCGGAATAACCGTTACCTGCTGGCGCTCAACAACAGGGGCATCCTCAGGGGTAAATCAGGGAATCCGTCAGGCGCTGTCAGTGATTTCGGGGAAGCCATCGGTATAAAACCTGATTATGCTGAGGCCTACTATAACCGGGGGATTGCCTTTTATCAGACCGGAAGATACGATGAAGCCTGCAAAGACTGGAACAAGGCCCTTCAACTGAAATTCAAACCTGCCGGTGAAGCCATTTACCTATACTGCCGCAAGCAGTGATGTTCGCGAGGGAGCGAAAAAACGAGATACGGTTACCCAATCACTTTGTTTCACCAATGTCTGTTTCCTCCTGAGATTCTGTTTTTATAACCAAAGATATGCTGAGTGTTTCTCAGTGCTATCAGTGCCATAGTGTTTAAGAAGCGCAGTGAATGAAAACACAGAAGCCATTCATTTCATCCTGCCCTGACCTCTGACCTCTGACCTCCGATTTTTTGCCCAACGCATGCTTTTTCATTAGCTTTGCAGAAACTGCAGCCCATGACCATAAAAATTGCACTGATTATTTCGATCATCCTGCAGTTTGCAGCAGCCATCATTGCCTTATCACTGACAAGGCGGACCAGAACCAACATTGCCTGGTGGCTGATCTCCACCGGCTTCCTGCTGATGGCTATACGTCGTGTTTTTGAGCTTTTCCAGATACTTGAATCAGACAGCAGACTTATCACCGGTATGCTCAGTACCTGGACCGGTGTGCTGATCTCCATCCTGATGCTGGGCAGTCTGATATTTATCAAACGCATCTTCAATATCCAGAAACGAATGGACGAACTCCGCAAAGAGAATGAATCGAGAGTATTGTCGGCCATTGTAAGAACAGAGGAAAATGAGCGCCTGAATTTCTCGAAAGAGCTGCACGACGGGCTTGGTCCATTGCTCTCCTCGGTAAAAATGGCCATCTCGTCAAGCGGCAGAAATGCCGATAAGGAAAAAGAGGCCCTGGTGCTGGCCAATGCAGAAAAGCTGATTGACGAATCTATCACTTCGCTGAAAGAAATTTCAAATAAACTGAGTCCGCATGTGCTGAATAATTTCGGATTAAGAAAAGCCCTGAAATCATTCATCTCCAGGTTACCGATCGTTGACAATCCTTCGATTAACCTTGACAGCAACATTGAAGACCGCCGTTTCCCGTACAATGTGGAGGTAATTCTTTACAGGGTCATCTGCGAACTGATTTCAAACTCCCTGAAACATTCCAATGCCAGGAACATTTACATCACACTGATGGCTGATGAGGTGAGCGTTTCTCTCGATTATCTCGATGATGGCATCGGTTTCGACAGCGAAATTCCGGATTTAAACGAAAAGGGCCTCGGATTCGCCAACATCCGCTCCCGGATTAAATCGCTCAACGGTACATTTGACATTTATACGAAGCAAAATGAAGGTGTAAGGGTGAATATTACCATCGGGCTGAAAACCGTGTAAGGATCGGGCAAATTGACGGAGGGGTAAGGTGTTTTTGAATGACAAATAACGAATGACGCCCTTCGACAGGCTCAGGGTAAAAATGACGAATGACGAATGGTTTTATCATATTACTTACTGCTAACTGTTAACTGTTAACTGTTAACTGTTAACTGTTAACTGTTATATAGCACAACATAATTGACACTTTTGTCATATCCTTAAAGAGGGGCTTTTTTCAAGCCCCACCCCCTTAAGGGGGCCCTAAGGGTTAATTTCGTAGCACAAGTTCATTGACATTTTGGAAAGTAGTTACCAATCT
>JAZDHI010000080.1:0-110120 GCA_043806115.1 Bacteroidota bacterium | reverse complement strand
AAAAGTGTTTATAAAATAGCTTTTTAACGCTTCTCCCTCTTTCCCCAAGGGGGGAGAAGATTAAGCTGATTTAGAAACAAACTAAAAAAACAAACTAAAAAATATCAATATGAAAAAAAGAATCATTCAGATAATCGTTGCTGGAGCTTTTGCTGTTGCGCCTCTGTGTATGTTTGCTCAACCAAACCCCGGAGGAGGCTCCGGTGGGGATCCCGTTGGTGGTGACCCGATCGGTGGCGGACAAGCCCCCATTGGCGGTGGAATTGCTCTCCTTGTAACCATGGCCGTTGGCTATGGCATCAAGAGAGTATTCGACGCCAGGCAAAAATTCGAATAGCAGAATAAATGAGCCCGGGCAAAAGTCCGGGCTCATTTTTATTTTTTCCCTCTTTTTAAAAATTTGCAAAAAGCTCAATTAAAGTACATTACCTTTTACACATTTTCCTATTATTGAAGTACAATCTGATTTATCGGTGAAAGTGTGTAGAACCCAGGTTGATTCAGGCCTCATTGTATTCTGAGAATGAATCATGAAAGTAACCACGGGATGGAATAAATCCGAAGGTTTGATTGAATGCCGCTCCTGCATCGCGGAACAGGAAATGAAGATTAAAACACAGGTTGAAACCGCAGGAACGACAAAATGCGGTTTAAGCATGATCCGGATTTTGCGATTGAAAAGGTGAAATCACTCAGTCGCAAAACAGGTTAGCCAGATGAAGTGATTTATCGCTTCGTTAATATCGCGCAACTCAGGATAAAGAATTCAATGGTCATGCTGTTCGCCTAAAGCATTTCAAATTGGATCGTCGGGGTTAACAGCGCATAAACATTGCAGTTTTCAGGAGGTCTGTAAATACCAAAACTTCTGTTATTGAACAAATGCAGCCACTGAAAGAGTTACATTCCTTTATACTCAATACTGCATTTATAAAAATGAAACAACAGCAGTTGCCACTTAACGGTCAGCTGCATCATATATACAGACTGTAAGCCAACCGGAATACCTCAGGATCAGAAAGACAAATCCGGGTTTTCTAAAGTAAGGCAGGTGAAATGAACTCCTAAAATCAAAAGGAATCCGGACTCATGCTTTACTCAAACAACCCAGATTGGGGGATGACGGAAGGGAATCACTGAATCGCTTTTGAAAAGGCAACTAATTACTTAAACACATATTGTATGAAAACTATTTACAAAGTGCTGCTAACCGTTATTCTGACTGGTTTCACTATGTGGGGTTACAGCCAGATCCAGCAGGGAGGGATTCCCTACAGTTTTGAACATCAGGGAATAAAAAGTGAAGCAGTTCCCGTGAAAGTTATGCCGGGTATTGATCTTGCCAGGCTGCAGGCTGAAGACGCTGTTAACGACCTGAATAAAGATATTCCCTGGCGTTTTGGAGAAAATATGTTTGTAAATTTCAACACATCCAATTCGGGTATGTGGAATTATATGGAAAACGGCGATAAACTATGGCGATTGAATATTCAATGCCCCGGAGCTTATACGATAAATCTTACTTTTGACCGTTATATACTTCCGGCCGGAGCCAAGCTGTTTGTTTACAATGCTGATCAATCGCAGGTTATCGGTGCTTTCACGGAAATCAATAATCAGGAAGATTTTCAATTTGCCACCACCCTGATTCCGGGTGATCAGATAACCATTGAATATTTTGAACCCGGTGAAGTTGCTTTTCCCGGTGAACTGAGTCTTTACAGGGTTACCCATGGTTACAGGGATGCTTTCGATTTTGCCAAATCCTTCGGGAGTTCAGGTTCATGTAATAACAATGTAGCCTGCCCTGAAGCTGCAGGCTGGGAAAATGAGATCAAGTCAGTCTGTATGCTGGTTTCCGGTGGCAGTGGTTTCTGTTCCGGGTCTTTGGTCAATAACACCAACAATAACGGCACTCCGTATATTTTAACAGCCAACCATTGCTACAGTGACCCCTCATCCTGGGTTTTCTGGTTCAACTGGCAAAGTTCTACCTGTTCAAATCCGGGTTCCAGTCCTTCCTATAATTCACTATCCGGAGCCACACTCAGAGCCAGGAATGCTGATTCTGATTTCTGCCTTGTTCAGATCAACAGTACGCCACCTTCAAATTACAATGTTTATTATTCCGGTTGGAACAGGGAGAATGTTGCATCAACTTCATCTGTCGGTATTCACCATCCATCCGGAGATATCAAGAAAATTTCTTTCGACAATAATCCTTCTACTTCTTCTGATTATGAACCTGCTGCCTATCTTGCAAATTCTCACTGGAAAATAACCCAATGGGACGATGGCACCACTGAAGGCGGATCATCAGGTTCCCCTCTGTACGACCAGAACCACAGAATTGTAGGACAATTGCATGGAGGATGGGCATCCTGCACCAGTCTGACAGCCGATTTTTATGGGAAATTCTCCATGTCATGGGACAGGGGAACAACCGCAGCCACCCGTCTTAAAGACTGGCTTGATCCGACCAATATATCGGGTCTTACACTGAATGGTTATGATCCGAATGTTACGACGGATCCTCCGGTTGCCAACTTTTCAGCCAGCAATACCAATCCGGCAATAAACAGCCAGGTGAATTTCACGGACCAGTCAAGCAACAATCCTACCAGCTGGTCGTGGAGCTTCAGCCCTTCTACCATAACCTATCTGAACAGTACCACAAGCAGTACCAGAAATCCACAGGTTTCGTTCAACCAGCCCGGATACTACACGGTAACTTTAACTGCCACCAATGCTTATGGCAGTGATTCCGAAATAAAAACAAATTACATCAATGCCATTTCCTGTAATTTCAGTACACTTCCATTTACTGAGAATTTTTCAGGCGGGGCTCTTCCTTCTTGCTGGACGATAGTCGACAACCAGGGCAATGGTCAGGTATGGCAGTTCGGATCAATCTCAGGACCCTCGCTGACTGCTCCTTATGCCTATCTCGACAGTGACGGTTACGGTTCCGGCAATACCCAGAATGCCGACCTTGTAACCCCGACCCTGAACCTATCTGCCTATACCAATGTCACCCTTCAGTTTAGCCATTATTTCAGAAGCTATTCCGGTTCGTCAGGAACCCTTTCTTATAGTATCAATAACGGCAGTACGTGGACTACCATTTCGACTTATACTGCCAATACAGCTAACCCTGCTGCCTTCAGTCAGGTGATTGCTGCGGTTGCCGGGCAATCACAGGTAAAGTTCAAATGGAACTATACCGGCACCTGGGGTTATTACTGGGCTGTTGATAATATTCAGATAACTGGGAGCACCGTTTCACCTACCCTGTCTGTTACTCCCTCAAACCAGAATGTAACACCACCTGCCGGTTCAACCGCATTTACTGTTACTTCCAACTCGGCCTGGACTGCAGTCAGCAGCCAGGGCTGGTGTACAGTTACCCCTTCGGGAACCGGAAACGGAACCATCACAGCCACTTATACGGAAAACAACACAGCTTCACAGCGTGTAGCCAATGTTACCGTGACTGTTACCGGCCTGAGTCCGGTGGTCGTTACTGTTACCCAGGCTGCTCCCACCCTTGCTGTAACCCCTGCCAATCAGAATGTAGCTACTGCAGCGGGTACAACCCCTTTCAGCGTGACTTCAAATGCCAGCTGGACAGCCGCAAGTAATCAGGGATGGTGCACCGTGACCCCTTCAGGAACCGGAAACGGAACCATCACAGCAACCTTCTCCGAAAACACATCAGTAACCGCACGGGTTGCCAATGTTACAGTAACAGTAAACGGACTTACCCCAATTGTAGTTACTGTTTCACAGGCAGGTGCCACTCCTGCCCTTGCCGTTACCCCATCCACACAGAATGTAACCGCACCGGCAGGAAGTACTGCTTTTACTGTTACATCCAACACTTCATGGACGGTCATCAGCGACCAGACCTGGTGTACCGTTACCCCTTCAGGTTCGGGCAACGGATCGATCACGGCCACTTATACACAGAATACGACGACATCTCCGAGGACAGCCAATGTTACGGTTTCTGCTTCCGGTGTTTCTCCGGTTGTGGTCACCGTGGTTCAGGCCGGTCTTCCTGAATCCGAATTCCTGCTGACCATTCAGAATGTGATCCAGACGGCTCCGAATGTTTTTGAATTTGATATTTTCCTGCTTGATGTAGATGCCTCTGTTCCTTTCCAACTGGCAACGATACAGGCTGGGATTAACTTCAATACGGGTATCCTAAACGGAGCAGCCATTACAACCGGTATGACCACCATTGTGGCAGGTTCATCCGACCTGCCTTCGAATATGGCACCCATCAGTGTAAGCACAACCTCTGCCGGTCTGATCAGGATGGCCGGTCGTGCAGCTCCGGGCGCAGGAAACGGGTACATTGTATCGACCGTTTCTCCCGGAACAAGGATAGCCAGGCTCAGAATGACGAATTCTGTAAACTTTGCTGCCGGTACATACCCGGATATGTTATTCACTTCCAGTGCTGCCATCACACCATCCTATGCAACCAGGGTTGCAAAATACGAGGGAACAGTAAATACACAGTTGACAGTAACCCCGGGTAGTAATGCCATTGTTGAGGAAAACCCGATACTGAACGGTCCACCTTCACTCAGTGTTTCACCGCTGAGCCAGTCGGTGGCTGCAGATGCCGGTTCGTTCGGGTACACCGTTACCTCCAATGCCTCATGGACCGCTGTCAGCGATCAGACCTGGTGCACCCTTGCCCCAGCTTCAGGCTTCGGTAATGGAACCATTATTGCCGGTTACACCCAGAACACCGGGGCACCCCGTTCTGCAAATATTACCGTTTCTGTATCCGGCCTTCCGGACGTTACGGTTGTACTGAACCAGGATGGCACCGCTACAAAAACCCTGAACCTGCATGCACTGCTTGAAGGTCTGTATAACGGAACCGGAACCATGCGACAGGCAAATGATGAATACGGGCCCCATTTCGGAACCAGTGTTGCCGACCACATTACCATTGAACTTCACGACGCTTCAACTTATAGCATTATAGTGCATGCTGAAGCAGATGTAGAACTGGGCACCGATGGAAATGCCGTTGTGAGCATTCCGCCGGCACTCAACGGAAACTATTATCTCACAGTGAAACACCGCAACTCCATTGAGATAACCTCAGCCAGTCCGGTTCCATTTGCTGACCCGGTTGTTACCTATGCCTTCGATCTTCCTGCCAAAGCATTTGGTGACAACCTGCTTCAGATGATCGACGGTTATTATGTGATCTATGGCGGGGATGTAAACCAGGATGGCACCATTGATACCGGCGACGGAACTCCCATTGATAACGACCAGTTTATGTTCGTATCAGGATATGTTGTTACGGATGTGAATGGCGACGGAACGGTTGATACCGGTGACGGAACCATTGTTGACAATAACCAGTTCTTCTTTGTAGGAACAATATTACCATAACAAAGCGCAAGAGGCTGTATCAAAAGCCTGAACAGGCTTTTGATACAGATTCTTCCTTTTAAAATAACAATCAATCCGGAACTGAAGCGATCCTTAACAAATTATTTATGAAAGCAAATTGGTCAATAAGCTTCCATTTGTTACATGAAAAAAATAAAGGAACCAGGCATCTGTCAGTTTTGATCTGATTATGTTGACTGATTTTATTAATGACTGAGAACCCAAACCCTTATCATGAAAAAAATTGTACTCTTTTTTTGCATTCTCTTCCTGCCTGCTTTTCTAAATCTTTTGATCGCACAGGATGTTCCGGCGAAACCTACCATGGTTAAGACCGGTGTTTTTGTAGGCATCAGCAAACCCCTGCGTGATATTCCGCCCATTTCAGGGGAAAGATATGATATGATGCTGGATAATGCGAAAAAGAGGGCTAAAAATACGCCATGGGATCTGCCATCCTATCCTTATGCTTCCACAGCATTGCCAAAAGGGCCGGACGCAGTATGGCAAAAGAGCCATGAAACGGCTATGTCGGGAGGTTCCAGAGCACCGATCCAGTACTTTGAAGGACAAACTTCACCCTATTATCCTCCTGATTGCAATGGTGCAACCGGACCTAATCATTATATGCAGACTGTGAATACTACCTATGCTATTTACAGTAAAACCGGCACATTGCTGGCAGGTCCGACAGCCATGAACTCTCTTTTCGGGAGTGTGGCAGGTGCAACCTATAACGACGGTGATCCGATCGTACTTTATGATGAACAGGCAGACAGGTGGCTGGCCGTTGAATTCTCGGTCAGCGGATCGAACGACTTCATGCTGATGGCAGTTTCAACCACCAACGATCCCACAGGAACCTGGTATCAATACTCATTTGATGTGGTAGATATGCCGGATTATGAAAAGATGGCCGTCTGGCGGGATGGCTATTATATGGGAACGAATACACAACCCGCGACCGGTAATGACATCTATGTATTTGAACGCTCACAGATGCTGGTAGGAGGCACTGCCCGGATGGTTGCCTTTGACAATCCATACAGACCAGGCACCGGTGTAGTTGTGGTGCCACCGGTAGATAATGATGGTGTTGCTGCTCCCGTGGGAACACCAGGTACTTTCATTGCTTTTAATGATGATGGTGTCGGAGGTGGCTCAGACCAGCTGTGGCTGTATGAACTTGCTGTTAACTGGACAACACCTGCTTCTTCTACATTCAACCGGACTCAACAGATCAATGTTTCATCCTTCGACAGTGAATTCTCCAACGGATGGGACAACATAACACAGCCAGGAACTTCAATGAAGCTGTGTGCCATTTCAACTGTTATAATGAATGTACCGCAATACCGTAATTTCGGTACATATCAATCCATTGTCTGCTGCCATACCGTTGATGTTGGCACCGATCACGCAGGAGTCCGCTGGTATGAACTGAGGAAAACCCCACCAGCTACAACATGGACGCTTCGTCAGCAGGGAACCTATGCACCCGATGCACACAGCCGATGGATGGGTAGCATTGCAATGAACGGTTCCAATAAAATTGCCATTGGTTATTCTCTTTCAAGCAGCACCGAATATCCGGGTATCCGCTATGCCGGTCAGTCTGCAGCCGGTTATGCCAGTGCTTCAGGTGTGATGGATGTTCCGGAAGTTACCGCCCATACCGGAGCCAATTATCAATACACTTATAACCGCTGGGGAGATTATTCCAGCATGTCCATCGATCCTACCGATGATCAGACATTCTGGTTTACCACACAGTATATCGGAGCCTCAGAAGCCCGAAGAACGAAAATCCTTTCTTTCCAGATCGGAAGTAATCCTCTGGCAACAACACTTGCGGCTACTTCAGTTACTGGCACATCGGCCACACTCAACGGCACTGTTAACCCAAACGGTCTGGCTACCTCTTATCATTTTGAATACGGTACCAGTACCAGTTACGGATACAATACTTCAACAATTTCAGCCGGATCGGGTACTTCAAATATTTCAGTAAATGCGGGTATTTCAGGGCTTACCACAGGTACGCCCTACCATTTCAGACTTGTTGCAGTAAACAGTGACGGCACAACCAATGGAAATGATTTGATTTTTATTCCCGGTGGTGTAATTTTAACCACAACTGCAGCTACGGCAATTACCCAAAACACCGCTACTTCAGGTGGTAACATTGCCAGCGACGGAGGTTCCGCTATTACAGCCCGTGGTGTATGCTGGGCCACAACTGCTGATCCTGTTGCTACCGGTTTTCACACAACCAATGGTTCAGGAACGGGCAATTTTGTCAGTTCAATTACCGGCCTGCAATCGAGTACCCTCTATCATGTAAGGGCTTATGCCACCAATGCCAACGGCACCTTTTACGGCGATGATCTTACCTTTACAACCAGTTGCGGTGAATTTACCCCGCCTTTTACGCAGAATTTTTCGGGAGGGAGTCTGCCATCCTGCTGGACAATAGTCGATAATCAGGGCAATGGCCAGGTATGGCAGTTCGGATCCATTTCAGGACCCTCGCTGACTGCTCCTTATGCCTACCTCGACAGTGACGGTTACGGTTCCGGCAATACCCAGAATACCGACCTTGTAACCCCAACCCTGAACCTCGCTGCCTATACCAATGTCACCCTCCAGTTTAACCATTATTTCAGAAGTTATTCCGGTTCATCGGGAACCCTTTCGTATAGTATCAATAACGGCAGTACCTGGACTACCATTTCGACTTATACGGCCAATACAGCCAACCCTGCTGCCTTCAGTCAGGTGATTGCTGCTGTTGCCGGGCAGTCACAGGTAAAGTTCAAATGGAACTATACCGGCACCTGGGGTTATTACTGGGCTGTTGATGATATTTCGGTAACAGGCACCCTTGTTTCACCGACCCTTTCGGTAACCCCTTCAAACCAGAATGTAACTCCTCCTGCCGGTTCAACCGCATTCACAGTTACTTCCAACTCGGCCTGGACTGCAGTCAGCAGCCAGGGCTGGTGTACGGTTACCCCTTCGGGAACCGGAAACGGAACCATTACCGCCACTTATACGGAAAACAACACAGCTTCACAGCGTGTAGCCAATGTTACCGTAACGGTCACCGGTCTGAGTCCCGTGGTCGTTACCGTTACCCAGGCTGCTCCCACCCTTGCTGTATCCCCTGCCAATCAGAATGTAGCTGCTGCAGCGGGGACAACCCCGTTCAGCGTGACTTCAAATGCCAGCTGGACAGCCGCAAGTAATCAGGGATGGTGCACCGTGACCCCTTCAGGAACCGGAAACGGAACCATCACAGCAACTTTCACCGAAAACACCTCGGTAACCGCACGGGTTGCCAATGTTACAGTTACAGTTAGCGGGCTTACCCCTATAGTGGTCACAGTTTCGCAAGCCGGTGCCACGCCTGTCCTGACAGTTACTCCTTCCACACAGAATGTAACCGCACCGGCGGGAAGTACTGCTTTTACTGTTACATCCAACACTTCATGGACGGTCATCAGCGACCAGACCTGGTGTACCGTTACCCCTTCAGGCTCGGGCAACGGATCGATCACGGCCTCCTATACCCAGAATACGACCACTTCTCCGAGGACTGCCAATGTTACGGTTTCTGCTTCCGGTGTTTCTCCGGTTGTGGTCACCGTGGTTCAGGCCGGTGTTCCTGAATCCGAATTCCTGCTGACCATTCAGAATGTGATCCAGACGGCTCCGAATGTTTTTGAATTTGACATTTTCCTGCTCGACGTGGATGCTTCAGTTCCTTTTCAACTGGCAACCATACAGGAAGGAATAAACTTTAATACGGCTATATTGAATGGTGCCGCGCAAACCACCGGTATGACCACCATTGTTCCCGGTTCATCACAATTGCCCTCAAACATGGAGCCAATCAGTGTGAATACAGCTACAGCCGGACTCATCAGGATTGCCGGACGTGCAGCGCCCGGAGCCGGAAATGGCTATATTGTCTCAACCGTTGCTCCGGGTACACGAATGGCGCGTCTGAGGATGACCAATTCTGTAGCCTTTGCTTCAGGAACTACCCCCAATATGGTGTTTACCCCAAGTACAGCCATTACTCCTTCGTACGCAACCAGGGTTGCCAAATACGAAGGAACGGTGAATACCCAGTTGCCGGTAGTACCAGGCAACAATGCCAATGTTCTTGAAAATCCGGTACTGAACGGTTCGCCAACGCTGAATGTAACACCTGCAAGCCAATCAGTGGCTACAGCAGCCGGCGCATTCGGATATTCTGTCAGTTCCAATGCAGCATGGTCAGCCGTCAGTGATCAGCCCTGGTGCACCATAGCACCTGCTTCAGGTTTTGGTAACGGGACGCTTACCGCCAGCTACACCCAGAACACCGGGGCACCCCGTTCAGCAAATATTACCGTTTCTGTATCCGGCTTATCGGACGTTACGGTGGTATTGAACCAGGATGGCATCACCACAAAAACCCTGAACCTTTATGCCTTGCTTGAAGGGCTCTATAATGGCAGCGGAACCATGCGCCAGGCAAATGACGAGTACGGTGCACATTTCGGTGCAGGCATTGCAGATGTGATTGATATTGAACTTCATAACAGCTCTGACTACAGCATTATCGAGCACGATGCAACAAACACAGATCTGAGTACTTCCGGAAATGCAACTGTTGTCATTCCTCCTGCATTGAGCAACAATTATTATATTACAGTAAAACACCGCAACTCCATCGAAACCACATCGGCCAACCCCGTTTCATTTGCCGGTCCGGTGATCAGCTATGCCTTTGATCTCCCTGTAAAAGCCTTTGGAGGCAATCTGCTTCAGATGATCGATGGCTACTATACCATTTACGGAGGCGATGTTAACCAGGACGGCACCATTGATACCGGCGACGGAACCCCCATCGACAACGATCAGTTCTACTTTGTATCAGGATATGTTGTTACGGATATCAACGGCGACGGAACTGTTGATACAGGTGATGGCACCATTGTCGACAATAACCAGTTCTTTTTTGTGGGAACTGTTTTACCATAGCTTATAAGGTACAAGACGGCAATACCATTGCCGTCTTTGTATCTTTTTATCAGGCAAATAAATTGGCTTATAAACATTTTTAAATCAGGCTGATTATGCGTAATTCCGGATATTATATTTCAATGATGCTGATCATGATCGCAGGGTTCAGCAATGCCCAGAACTGGGTTTCAATTCATTCAGACCAACCAACAGCAGCCAGCATTTCCTGCCTATCAGGCTCACCGGAAGCATCCGCAATTTCGGTAACTATCAGCGGATTCAACCTCAACCGTGTTTCTACGCCAAGGGGTGATGCATTTACCATTGGTGTTGAAGGTTCAACCCCTTTACTCGAAAAAGGAATGCCTGACCTGCCGAAACTTACGGCTTCTCTCATTATACCCGACAAGGCATTGATGGAAGTAAGGGTTATTTCCTCACAATACATCGATTACCCACTCATGGAGATTGCCCCTTCAAAAGGTAATTTTACCAGGGACATTGACCCGGCAACCGTTGCCTATCAGTACGGCAAAGCTTACAATCAGAATGAATTTTTTCCTTCTCAAATGGCAAACCTCAGGGAACCGTACATCCTCAGGGATTACAGAGGACAGACCCTGGTTATCAACCCGTTTGCCTATAATCCGGTCACCAAAATCCTCAGGGTATATCACAGCATAAACCTGGAAGTAATAAGTAATGGGGTTTCAGGCATCAATAATCTTGTCAGGGAGGAGACTCCTGAGCGTTTCAATAACGAGTACCGGCAGATCTACGACCGGCATTTTCTGAACGCTGAAAGTGGCGGCAGATATGCTGCACTCGAAGAACAGGGCAATATGCTCATCATCAGCTATGGAGCATTTATGACTGAGATGCAGGATTTCGTCGACTGGAAACGCACCATCGGAATTCCTGTTGAGATGGTTGATGTAGCAACCATCGGTGCAAACCAGACTGCAATTAAAAGCTATGTTTCGAATTATTATTCAACCAATGGATTAACTTATTTGTTACTCGTCGGTGATCATGCACAGGTGCCAACCGTAACCACCGGAGATGTTGGCGGTCCATCGGACCATGCCTATGGCTATGTTGCCGGAAGCGATCATTATCCCGACATTTTTGTTGGCAGGTTTTCTGCTGAAAATGCTGCACAGGTTGCTACCCAGGTGCAGCGTACCATTGAGTACGAGCAAAATCCGGATATATCCACCGACTGGTTTTCTAAAGGCTTTGGCATAGGATCAAGTGAAGGGCCAGGAGATGACGGAGAGTACGATTATCAGCACATGCGGAATATCCGCACCGACCTGATCGGCTATACCTTCACTTCTATCGGGGAGTTGTATGACGGAAGCCAGGGAGGTGAAGACCTTGCAGGAAATCCGACTTCTGCTTCTGTAACCACGGAAGTGAATGCAGGCCGGGGAATTATCAATTATATCGGTCATGGAAGTCAGACATCCTGGGTAACAACCGGTTTCTCAAACAGCGGTGTTACCGCCTTAAGCAATAACCATAAGTGGCCGTTCATCTGGTCTGTAGCCTGTGTGAACGGAGATTTTACCGGAAGCACCTGTTTTGCCGAATCATGGTTAAGAGCAACCAATGCCACCGGACCAACCGGCGCCGTAGCAGTACTGATGTCAACCATCAACCAGAGCTGGAATCCACCCATGGAAGGTCAGGATGAAATGAATGACATTCTGGTTGAGAGTTACTCAGGCAATATCAAAAGAACCTTCGGCGGCCTTTCGATGAACGGTTGCATGAAAATGAATGACACTTACGGCACCGATGGTGCAGATATGACCGACACCTGGCTTATTTTCGGTGATCCTTCTGTCGTCGTACGAACAGCCTTACCTACTAATCTTACCGTTAGCCACAACCCTGTTGCATTTATCGGTTCAAACCAGTTTACAGTTACCTGTGGTGAACAGGGTGCTTATGCCTGTCTTACCATTGACGGACAAATCATCGGAACAGCCACGGTAACCGGAGGATCGGCCGTAATTTCTTTCCCTGTGCTGACAAATGTCGGTGTAATGAAACTCGCGGTTACAGCCTATAACCACCTTCCCTATTTTGCAGATATCGACATTCTGCCGCTCGAAGGAGCCTATGTTGTTTATGACAACCATTCAATCAATGACGCAACGGGGAACAATAATCTCCTGCCCGATTTTGGTGAATCCATCTCTCTGACTCTGGGAATGAAAAACGTCGGAACTGAGAATGCGACCAATGTCACCGTTACCCTCGGCACCAGCGATCCGGAAGTAGTGATCAGCAACCCAACTGAACTCTATCCGCTCATCTCAGCCGGTCAGACCGTTGCAATTACCGATGGTTTTTCCCTCAGTATTGCAGATGACATCGAAGATCAGCACATCGTGAACTTTGCCGTCTCATCTTCAGACGGAACGGATACATGGAATTCTAATTTCAATATGATTGTTAATGCCCCGGATCTGACCATCGGAGCCATGACGGTGCAGGACAATTGCCCTACCTGTAATAACGACGGCATCCTTGATCCGGGTGAAACCGCCAATCTCCTGATTACCTGTTCAAATTCTGGTCATAGTGCCATCAGCAACGTAAACGGACAGTTGGCTCTTTCCGGAGGTTCCAGCCCATATCTTACGATCAATTCATCAAGCAGCGCTATAGGAAACCTTGCAGCAGGAGGCAACGCAACGGCATCATTCAATGTAACCGCGGGTGCTTCAACCCCTGCGGGAACACAGGTTGACCTGTTGGTCACCCTCATTGGAGGTGCCTCGGGACAGTATTCTGTCCAGGATACAAAACAGGTTGTAATCGGCCTTATTCCTGTCTATAATATTACCAATGGAAGCATCACCAGCTGTACCGGGTTATTTTACGACTCCGGTGGCGCTTCAGGTGTTTACCAGAACAATGAGGCAATCACCGAAACCATTTATCCGGCTTCTGCAGGGGCAATGACCCGGTTAACGTTCAATTCATTTAATGTGGAATCAGGCTATGATTATCTGAGTATCTACGATGGCATCAATACATCTGCAACCCTTATCGGAACCTACACCGGAACGACCAGCCCGGGGATTGTTACTGCCACGAATGCCTCAGGCGCTCTAACCATTAACTATACCTCCGATTACAGTGTTACCGCTGACGGATGGGAAGCCGCCATCAGTTGTTATTCAACGTTTATCCCTACCCTGTCGGTTTCACCTTCAAATCAGGCTGTTGCCGCAGTTGCAGGCACAACCCCGTTCAGTGTGACTTCAAATACCGGCTGGACAGTGGCCAGCAACCAGGGATGGTGTACTGTTACCCCCTCAGGAACCGGAAACGGTACCATCACAGCAACCTTCACCGAAAACATTTCGGTAACCGCCCGGGTTGCCAATATTACCGTTACTGTGGCCGGCCTTACCCCGATCATAGTTACTGTTTCACAGGCAGGAGCTACTCCTGCCCTTGCCGTTACACCTTCAACACAGAATGTGACCGCTCCTGCAGGCAATACTGCTTTCTCAGTCACTTCCAATACCACGTGGACAGTCAACAGCGACCAATCCTGGTGTACCGTTACCCCTTCAGGTTCAGGTAATGGATCGGTTACAGCAACGTACACTCAGAACACCTTATTCTCATCGAGAACAGCCAATATAACAGTTTCTGCATCGGGTGCTTCCCCGGTGACTGTCACTGTGGTTCAGGCCGGAGCACCTGCTTCTGAATTCCTGCTGACCATACAGAATATATGGCAAACTGCACCGAATGTTTATGAATTTGACATATACCTGCAGGACGTGGATGCTTCTGTTCCGTTCCAGCTGGCAACCGTTCAGACAGGAATTAACTTCAATACCGCCATCCTCAACGGAGCAGCCATCACAGCGGGAATGACCACCATTGTTCCGGGCTCATCCGACCTTCCGGCAAATATGGCGCCCATCAGTGTCAGTACAACCTCTGCCGGTCTGATCAGAATGGCTGGTCGTGCAGCACCCGGAGCAGGCAACGGGTATATTGTTTCTACCACAGAACCCGGGACACGGATCGCCAGACTTCGGGTGACAAATTCTGTAGCTTTTGCCTATAATTCAGCTCCGGATATGTCGTTCACATCAAGTGCGGCCATCACCCCATCCTATGCTACAAGGGTTGCCAAATATGAAGGCACTGTGAATACCCAGTTGACGGTTACACCGGGAGTCAATGCCATCGTTTATTTTTGCCCGCTTCTCAACGGACCTCCTGAACTCAGTATTTCACCGCTGAGCCAGTCGGTGGCTGCAGATGCCGGATCGTTCGGATATACGGTTACCTCCAATGCATCCTGGACAGCTGTCAGCGATCAGACCTGGTGCACCCTTGCACCTGCCTCAGGATTCGGAAACGGAACCATTGTTGCCGCCTACACCCAGAACACCGGGGCACCACGTTCCGCAAATATAACTGTATCTGTATCCGGCCTTCCGGACGTAACGGTTGTTTTGAACCAGGAGGGTATCACTACAAAAACACTGAACCTTTATGCATTGCTTGAAGGCTTGTACAATGGCAACGGGACCATGCGCCAGGCAAACGATGAATACGGGCCCCATTACGGTAGCGGCGTTGCCGACCACGTTACCGTTGAACTGCACAACTCTGCTACCTACAGTAATGTTGTTCATGCTGAAGCAGAAGTAGAACTGGGCACTGACGGGAATGCCGTTGTGAATATCCCGCCGGCACTGAGTGGAAGCTACTATCTCACGGTTAAACACCGCAATTCCATTGAGACAACTTCAGCCAGCCCGGTTTCATTTGCTGACCCGGTTGTTAACTATGCCTTCGACCTTCCTGCCAAAGCCTTCGGGAGCAATATGCTTCTGATGATTGATGGGTACTATGTGATATACGGCGGTGATGTAAACCTTGACGGTACCATCGATACCGGTGACGGAACCCCCATTGACAACGATCAGTTCCTGTTTATCTCAGGCTATGTGGTGACCGATGTGAATGGCGACGGAACTGTTGATACGGGTGATGGAACCATTGTTGACAATAACCAGTTCTTCTTTGTAGGAACTGTTTTACCATAAACTGCATTCAGGCATCTGATACAATGCTTGCTGTTATCATAAATCTGCCGGATGAAGTCTTAACCACATGACTTCGCTGGTTTATCATCGGATACAACAAGCCCGGTGGAAAATTTTTGAACGAAGTTTCAGGTTTTTGCCGGCTTCTGATTAATTCATCGTTGAAAACGGCCAATACCGTTCACCCTGTTTAACTAATCTTTGATCTGGAATTTATTATTAACTTAAACTACGCATCAATTATGAGAGCACGCTACCCTCTGATCATGTTTCTTATTTTGTCTTTTGGTACGATAACCGGTTATTCGCAATCCGGCCTTTCCAATATTCCAACCGGTTCACAAAGTCCAACACTGATAACTACATCACAGCCTGTGATTGCGGTTCCATCCATTGCATCGCAAATGGCTGACGGAACCTTTAAACCTGCTGTAGATAAGATAAAAGAAGTTAATCCAAAGCATTGGGGTTCTAATACTTCTGTCCCTGGTAAAGGCCTGCCTAAGGGCAATGATCCCTTATGGGAACAGCAGAAAACGGCCGCAATGAACCCTGGGCGTGCACCAATCCTGACCTTTGAGGCTGCCAGTGCCACTGCCACACCGACTGACCCGACCGGGGCTGTCGGACCCAACCATTTTGTAAACTCATGGAATTCAGCTTTTAGAATCTGGGATAAAGCAGGAAATCCGCTGACTGCCGCTGCTTCACTGGGAACCATCCTGCCCGGAACATTAGGCGACCCGATCGTAATCTATGACAGGTATGCTGATAGATTTCTGATTACGGAATTCTATTCCAATGGCTTTGATGTTGCCATCAGCCAGGGCCCCGACCCTGTGAATGACGGATGGTATGTTTATCGCTTCCCTACCAATTCCTTCCCCGATTATCCTAAATTCTCGGTCTGGTCAGATGGATATTACATCACAGCCAATAAAGACCAGGGCTCTGCCAGCACCAGCCAGGTTGTTTTTGCACTTGAAAGGGACAAAATGCTTGTAGGAAACACATCGGCGCAGATGATCGGATTCCCGCTAACGGGAATTGTTACCAGCGGATTTTACAGTCCACTCTCATTCAACGCCAACGGCCCTACCCTTCCTCCTGCCGGAAATGCACCCATTATTTATATGCAGGATGATTCATGGAGCGGTGTCTCAACCGACCATCTGAAAATATGGTCGGTGAATGTAAACTGGACAACGCCTGCCAGCTCTACCATTTCAAGTCCGCAGATCCTCAATACCCAGCCTTTCGATGGTTTGTTTGACGATGGATCTTTCTCCAATATTCCCCAACCATCAGGTAGTGACGTAGATGCTTTGCAGGCAACCATCATGTTTATGGCGCAATACAGAAGGTTTCCGACCTATAATTCAGCTGTGCTGAACTTCGTTGTTGACCTTAACGGGGCAGATAACTACTCCGGTATCCGCTGGTACGAACTCCGGCAAACCACCGATGGTGCCCCCTGGACCATTTACCAGGAGGGTACTTACTCGCAGCCGGGTGGACACAGTGCTTTTTGCGGCAATATGTGTATGGATGCCAATGGCAATATCGGTATGGCTTACACCATTTGCAGTACCACACAGTTTCCTTCATTGCGGTTTACCGGCCGGTACGCCTCCGACCCATTGGGAACCATGACCCTGGGCGAGGAAGTCATTGCCACAGGCACACAGAGTGACCCGTCATCACGTTACGGCGACTATGCCCAGATGACCATCGATCCCACCGATGATGTTACGTTCTGGTCAATAGGCGAGTATTTCAATGGCGGACGTAAAAATCATGTCGGCGTATTCCAGATTGCACCTCCCTCACTCACGGCTGAATTCTCAGCAACCCCGACAACTGTGTGTGCCGGCACCACTGTTACATTCACCGATCAGTCCCTGGCATCCCCGACGTCATGGAACTGGAGCTTCCCTGGTGGTTCCCCGTCAACTTACAATGGGCAGACACCACCTCCGGTTACCTACTCAACTGCCGGAACTTATGATGTAACGCTAACAGTATCTGATGGTGTGGATACAGATTCACAGACAAAAACAGCATATATCACCGTTAAAAACCTGATTGCTGAGTTCACCGGAACACCAACCACTGTAGTGATCGGCAACAGTGCAACCTTTACTGACAATTCATCCTGTAATCCAACCGGCTGGAGCTGGTCGTTCCCCGGCGGCACACCTTCTTCCTATGCAGGGCAGACACCTCCGGCCATCGTTTACAATACTGTCGGGGTTTATGATGTAATACTGACAATTTCCAAACCAGGAAGTTCCGATACAAAAACCAGGACAGGTTACATCACAGTTACCCCTCCGATTTTTAACATGACGAACGGAACCATTACAACCTGTACCGGTGATTTTTATGATTCGGGAGGATCTGCGGCAGCTTACACTGACAGTGAAAACTTCACAGAAACTTTTTATCCGTCAACTCCCGGATCCATGGTCAGGTTTACTTTTTCTGCATTCAGTACCGAATCGGGTTATGACTACCTGAGAATATACAATGGAACGGATGCTACTGCCACCCTGATCGGAACCTACAACGGAACCACCGGGCCAGGCGTTGTAACAGCCAATAACCCATCGGGTGCATTGACTTTTAACTTTACTTCCGACGGAAGCGTTACTTCTACCGGCTGGGCTGCTGCCATCAGTTGCTATAGCCTGGTAGATCCGCCTGTTGCAGATTTCAGCGCATCCTCAACTACGCCACCAATTAATTCTACGGTAACATTTACAGATCTTTCAGTCAATTCACCCAGTTCCTGGGCCTGGTCATTCAGCCCCAATACGGTTGTCTTCACCGGAGGAACCAATGCTAACTCACAGAACCCTCAGGTTCAGTTCACTGCGAACGGACTTTATACCATTTCCCTAACTGCAACCAATGCCTATGGATCCGATTCAGAGGTAAAAACAGATTATATTAACATTGTTCCTGTAAATTATTGTATTCCCGCCTACACCAGCGGCACGGGAGCCGGTGATTACATTTCACTGGTTCAGCTTGGAAGCATTAACAATGCCACCGGTGCATCTTCAAGCCCTTACTATACCTATTACAATACACTGTCCACCGATCTCAATCCCGGATCAGAATATACCATTACATTAAGTCCGGGTACCTATAGCAGTGGCAATAACATTTCGGTCTGGATCGATTATAACCAGAACAATGTCTTTGACACAGATGAAAAACTGGGCAATGTCACTATCCTGCCAACACCGGCTACCGGAACAATTACCTTCACGGTACCAGCCGGAGCTACTGCCGGAACCACCAGGATGAGGGTCCGTGAAGTATGGAACAATTCTAATTTTGATCCCTGTTCCAGCTACGGTTATGGCGAAACAGAAGATTATAATGTAAATATTCTCAGTACCAGCAAGATACTGAACCTGACCGTTTACCTGGAAGGCTTATATGCAGGCAGTGGAAATATGATTGAAGCCAACGATATATCAGGACCACATTTCGGCCCGGGAGTGGCTGACCAGATAGCCATAGAATTGCACAATCAGGCAGACTATGCCACCATTGAGCATATTGTTCCGGATGTTAACCTTGGCACCAACGGATCCGCTTCAGTAAGCATCCCTTCCTCATTCAGCGGAATTTATTACCTAACCGTAAGGCACAGAAATTCGCTGGAGACAACTTCATCTTCCCCTGTTTCGTTTGCCGGACCGGTGATCGACTATGCTTTTGATGCTCCGGCTGCTGCTTTTGGTGGAAACCTCCTTGAAATGATTGATGGTCAGTATGTAATCTATGGCGGTGACGTAAACCAGGATGGCAGTATCGATACCGGCGACGGAACCCCGGTGGACAATGACCAGTTTAATTTTATCAGTGGTTATGTGAACACGGATATCAACGGTGACGGCACTGTTGACACCGGTGACGGTACCATCGTGGATAACAATCAATTCAACTTTATCGGAACAATTCTTCCATAAGATTTTTATAACTCTGATCTTTAAATATGCCTGATCCTGTTCCATCAATAAAAATCAACCCTTAATACAAGCAGATATGAAAAGATTTAAGGATTTGCTGATCATTTTTTTGGTTATTCTGACTTCTGTCACATCCGGATACAGTCAGCAAACCAATAAAAAGGTGAATGACAAGGTCGATACCCGTATCGACAATATGAAATACTGGATGAAGATGGCTGAAAAAGGGCTCATACCATACAGTCCCAAAATTCCCTATCCTCCGGCAATATATAAGGGCAGCCGTTTAAAAGCAAACGGAGTAAAGACAACCAACTCACCGGATGTTCCTGTTACAAACCTCACGGATGCCACAGAGAGTGAGAACTCGGTATTTGTTGATCCAACCAACACTGATATATTGCTTAATTCAAACAATTCAACTTCCTGGAGTGGTGGATCTGTCGGATCATTATATGGTGCAAGTTATCTGCTTTCATATGACGGCGGATCGACCTGGGGAGGATCAGTAAATGGTGCGGGCGGATCAAATTCAGGCGACCCGACTACAGCCATAAGTCTCACAGGAAGGCAATACATCGGATTCATCGACAACAACAGCGGACAGTCTGTTGCCTGGTCGGCAGATCAGGGTGCAACATGGACCTCGGTTGTTGCCGGTGTTCAGAACGGTGACCTGCTTGATAAAAATCATATGTGGATCGATAACAGCCCTGTAAGCCCCCACGAAGGCAACATTTATGTTTCATGGACTGATTTCGGAGCTTCGGGTTACCCGATTGAAATAAACCGTTCAACAGACGACGGTCTGTCCTATTCGACTCCAATCGATATCAGCCAGGCCATCAATGCCGGAAGCCACAATCAGGGTGTTAACATTCAGACCGGCCCTAACGGGGAAGTCTATGTTGCCTGGGCCGTATATGACAGCTGGCCTTCTGATGAAACTGCCATTGCATTTGCCAAATCAACAAATGGCGGAGTCAGCTACGGAACTGCTACCAGAATTATTTCAAACATCAAAGGAATCAGGACCAGCGAAACATCGAAGAACCACCGGGTGAATTCTTTCCCTGTAATGGCTGTTGACATCAGTGGAGGACCCAATAACGGGAATCTTTACATTGTTTGGTCAAACTACGGGTACCCCGGAACAAATACCGGAACAAACATCAGTGTGTATATGAGCCGTTCCACCAATGGAGGAGACTCCTGGTCCGCCCCTGTCAGGGTTAACCAGGGTCCGAATGTTGATGGTAAGGAAGCTTATTTCCCCTGGATCACCTGCGATCCGGAAACCGGGGTGCTGAGTGTTGTTTTCTATGACGACAGAAATGTTGCGAGTACACAATGCGAAGTATTCACCTCATATTCAACGGATGCAGGCAATACATGGACCGATTTTCAGGTGAGCGATGTTTCATTTACACCTGCAGCAATCCCGGGATTGGCTGGCGGTTACATGGGTGATTACCTTGGAATCACTTCACGGGGTGGAAAAGTTTTCCCATGCTGGACCGATAACCGTGGCGGACTATATATGACTTATGTGTCTCCGTTTGAACTCGGACTGAATGCCGGCTTTACTGCAGCCAATACTACAATCTGTACCGGCTCGGGTATTACTTTTACCAATACCTCTACAGGTCCGCCCACAAGCTGGAACTGGAGTTTCCCCGGCGGAACACCCTCTTCCTATACAGGTCAGAATCCTCCGGTAATTACCTATGCAGCAGCCGGAACCTATGATGTGTCCCTCACGGTATCTGATGGTATTGAAACTGATACTGAAACCAAATTGGGGTACATCACTGTAAAAAATATTATTGCTGAGTTTACAGCCACACCCACCACCGTTATTATTGGAAACAGTGTGTCGTTCACCGATAACTCATTATGCGGGGCATCTTCATGGACATGGTCATTCCCGGGTGGAACACCTTCGTCCTATGTTGGTCAGACTCCTCCTGCCATCACTTACAGTACCCTGGGTACTTATGATGTATCTCTCACTGTGACAAAACCCGGTTTTACTGATACAAAAACAAAAACCGGATATATCACTGTATCCCCCCCGATCTTCAACATGACGAATGGCACCATTACCACCTGTTCAGGTGACTTTTATGATTCGGGAGGAGCTTCAGGAGCCTATCAGAACAACGAAAATTACACCATGACCTTTTACCCCTCAACCCCGGGATCAATGATCAGGTTCAATTTTACCGCCTTTGAGACAGAATCGGGATACGATTATCTGAGAATCTATGACGGAACCAGTACTTCGGCCACACTGATAGGGACCTATAACGGTTCAACAGGGCCAGGCGTCATCACCGCCAACAACCCATCAGGTGCACTTACTTTCAACTTCACTTCAGATATCAGTGTCACTCCGGCTGGCTGGGCTGCATCCATCAGTTGCTATGCTCTGACAGATCCCCCGGTAGCAGCCTTCACAGCATCAGAAACAACCACAGCCATCAGTTCAACCGTTTATTTTACCGATCAGTCGGTGAATGCCCCGACCTCCTGGCTATGGAGTTTCAGTCCAAATACAGTGGTATATATGGGAGGCACCAGTGCGAGCTCTCAAAATCCACAGGTTCAGTTTACAGCGCTGGGACAATACACTGTTTCACTCACAGCCACCAATGCCAATGGTTCGGACAGCGAGATCAAGGCTGATTATATTGAAGTCATCCTTTTTGAATATTGTGTGCCGGAATACTCAACAGGTACAGGTGCAGGCGATTATATTACCCTTGTTCAGCTCGGCAGTATCGACAATGCTACCGGTGCTTCTGCCAGCCCTTATTATACCTATTACAGTGCCCTGTCAACAGATCTGAACCCCGGATCGGAGTATACCATTACACTCAGTCCGGGCACATACGGCAGTGGCAACAATATCTCTGTCTGGATTGACTATAACCAGAATGGTGTATTTGACGGCAGTGAGAAACTTGGCAATATTGATATTCCGCCAACTCCTTCGACCGGAACAATCACCTTTACTGTACCGGCAGATGCAACTCCCGGAACGACCAGGATGCGAGTACGCGAGGTATGGGCAAACAGCAACTTCGATCCATGTCTGAGCTATAGTTATGGTGAAACCGAAGATTACAACGTCAGTATTACAGGAACGGATAAAACACTCAACCTTACGGCACGCCTCGAAGGTCTGTACTCCGGTGGCGGTAACATGAATGAGGCAAACGATGAAAATGGCCCTCATTTCGGAGCCGGTATAGCCGACCAGATTCTGGTAGAGCTGCACAATGGTTCAGATTACAACATTATAGAGTACACCATTCCAAATGTGAACCTCAGCACCGGTGGCACAGCCTCGCTTACCATTCCCCAGGCATACAATGGAAATTATTACATTACCATCAGACACCGTAATTCGATTGAAACAACGTCCTCTTCACTGGTTTCATTTGCTGACCCGGTCATTGACTATGCCTTTGACCTTCCGGCAAGGGTGTTTGGCGGAAACCTGCTGCTTATGGTGGATGGTCAGTATGTGATCTATACCGGTGATGTTAACCAGGATGGTACGGTAGATACCGGTGATGGCTCCCCTATCGATAATGACCAGTTCAGTTTTGTTTCCGGATATGTGGTAACAGATATAAACGGTGACGGAACCATTGATACCGGCGATGGAACCTTTGTGGACAACAACCAGTTCGGGTTCGTGGGATCGATCCTTCCTTAAAAACAAAAATCCCCTGCTTTACCAGGGGATTTTTAATTTTATTAAAAAGATCTTAAGTCTTTATACACAATTAAATTAAGTTAAACCGAAACTAATAGAAGCATGAAAACAAAATTCTTTGCAACCCATCTGATGCAATCAGCTTTGACTGCATTGCTGCTGTTGATCCTGATGGCAGGCAACAGCCTGAATACCAATGCCCAGATTTATGCCCCCGAAGGCCTTAATATGCCGGGCGGCTGGAACGGCTGGACCAATCCTCCGACGAATAACCTGGCTCTGGCGAGCTATACCCAGGTCGCAGGTGGACGCGTTACCAAGATTTCAACCGGCATTACCCGCTGGCAAACCAGCTTCAGTGTGGCTGAAACCGGGGGTGACCTGGTAGGTGGTTCCTATGAGTGGCTGTTTACCAGTGGTTCATCCGGAAATCCCTGGGGAAACAAATGGGCTGCCGTGAATGTCAGCATGAACACCCTCCAGTCATACACTTTTAACAATGGCGCCAATAATAATATCACCATTGTCAATGGTAAATGGTACACCATGAACTGGAAAGACAGCGGTTACACCGGCACTCAGGCGATTTTCATGGAAACAAGTGCGCAACCTGTAGACTTGTCTTCAGTTAGTGTGCCGGCAACTGTGGCAGCTAACCAGCCTGCAACCATAACGCTTACAACAAGCAGCGCACCGGCTGCTGAAGAGTTGTTCTACCTGCTTTATACGACAAACAATTGGGTAACCTCTTCCATTACCACTTTCTCCATGGCCGGTAGCAGCGGTACTGCCACCATTCCAGGGCAAAGCCCGGGAGCTGTTGTGAAATACTATGCCTTCAGTTCCACCGTCAACAGTGTTATTGATAATTTTGACCTGTATACAATCAAATTAAACAACAACAGCGGCAGTTATTTTAGTTATACAGTAAGCGGACTCAGCACACAAGCCGATATCCTGGGCTTTGAAATGGCTGAGCAGGTTGCACCGGCTGTGATCAACCCGCTTACAGCTACAGTTACCCTGGAAGTTCTTCCCAATACTCCGTTAACAGCCCTGGTTCCCGCAATCACTGTTTCTGCCGGAGCCACTATAAATCCTGCCAGCGGTGTTGCCAGAGATTTTACCAACCCGGTCACCTATACAGTGACTGCCGAAGACGGCACTACGACAAAAGTATGGACGGTGACTGTAACCAATGCCACTCCAAATTACGGTCTGCAGAATGACGATGGTGTCAACCTGCCCTCCATCACCTACTGGTTCACAGGCCAGGGAGCCGATCTCACTCAGACAGGGTTTTATTTTGAAAATCAGAGTCTGGGTGCCTTGAGCAGCCTGATCATCAAAGGTTCCTCTTTTAAGACCTATAAGACAGGTACCGGTGATGTTACCGGAGCCCAGTTCAGATATAAGGTATGGAGTACTACCGGTTCAGAGCCGGCGGAATATACGCTCAGGGATGTAAACTGGACCAGTAACGATGGTGACGGACTTCAGACATGGGCTGGTTTCGGAGCCCAGATTCCAATCACCGACGGACTTGTGGCCGGTAATTATAACCTGAAAATCTTCTTCACCATCACCGGTACAGGTATTGCCGGTGAGACCGAAAGTGGCCCTTTTACAAACACCTTCGAAGTTCAGGAACTCAGCACTGAAGCGGAAATCCTCAGTTTTGAGCTGGCCGAACAGACCGGTCCCGCCATTATCAATTCCGGGGCTGCGACGGTTGATATTGAAGTAGCATACGGGACAGCACTTACCGAGTTAACACCAACCATCACCATTTCGGCCGATGCAACCATCAGTCCTGAAAGTGGGGTTACCGTCAATTTCTTATCACCTGTTGCCTATACGGTAACAAGCGAAAGCCTTTCAGAGAAAATATGGACCGTTACTGTTACTGTGGCTCCGCCACCTTCCATCAACTGGGCAAACCTGCAGTGGCCTCCATCGGGAAGCATTTTACTCAATGGTTCATATAATGTTTATGGACAGGTCTATGTCGATGGTTTAACGAATGGAGCGGGACAGGCAGCAGGCATCCAGGCATGGGTTGGCTACAGCACCGAAGACACTGATCCTTCCACCTGGCCCACAGCCAACTGGATTGAGTCAACTTTCCAGGGCGATGCCGGTAACAATGATGAATATGTGGCCGATCTTGGTGCCGCCATCACAACAGTGGGCACATATTATTATGCCACACGCTTTCAGCTCGACGCACAACCTTATGTTTACGGAGGTTACCAGGGTGGTTTCTGGGACGGAACGAACAATATCAATGGTCAGCTTATCGTTTCAGGACCTTCCATCTCGTTTGCCAACCTGCAATGGCCAGGCGATGGGACAATTACACCAAACCAGGAATTCAATGTCTATGCCCAGGTTTATGCTGCAGGCTTTACCGATCAGGCTGGTCAGGGATCTGATATTCAGGCCTGGATAGGTTACAGCACTGACAACACCAACCCTGACCAATGGGCAAACTGGATAGCTGCTGATTACCAGAGTGATCAGGGAAACAACGACGAATATATGGCAAACCTTGGCGCTGAAATCGGAACTCCGGGAACTTATTATTATGCTTCTCGTTTCCAGCTCGGTACAGGCAGTTATGTTTATGGTGGATTCAGCGGCGGATTCTGGGATGGTGTTACAAACATCTCAGGTGTACTCACCGTGAATTCAGGTAACAAAACACTCAACCTGACCGTATTGCTCGAAGGCTTGTACGATGGGAACGGAAATATGCGTCAGGCCAACGGAGAAATCGGACCTATGTACGATCCCGGTGTAGCTGATCACATCACAGTTGAACTTCACAATCAGTTTGACTACAGCATAACTGAACTTTCGATACCTGAAGTTGAACTTGGTACCGATGGCGTAGCAACGGTTTCTGTTCCATCTGAATTTTCAGACTATTACTACCTGTCCGTTAAGCACCGTAACTCGATCGAAACAACCTCAGCCAGTCCGGTTTCGTTTGCTGACCCGGTTGTAAACTATGACTTCGACCTGCCTGCCCAAGCCTATGGTGTCAATCTGCTTCAGATGATTGACGGGTACTATGTGATTTACGGAGGAGATGCCAACCAGGATGGGTTTGTTGATACCGGGGATGTGACTCCGATCGACAACGACCAGTTTAATTTCACTGCCGGATATGTTGATACAGACATCAATGGTGATGGTTCTGTTGATACCGGCGATGTAACCATTGTTGACAACAACCAGTTT
Source organism: Bacteroidota bacterium (assembly GCA_043806115.1). Lineage (GTDB taxonomy): Bacteria > Bacteroidota > Bacteroidia > Bacteroidales > Lentimicrobiaceae > Lentimicrobium. The sequence continues at coordinate 83,622 of JAZDHI010000080.1, read as the reverse complement.
AATTTTGTCGGAGCCGCTCTGCCATAACAGAAATCAGAACCGGCTTAAACAAAATTATTTTACAATGTATTCATGATTAGCCTGAAGGATATTCAGACCAGGCCTTTTATCAATGCCAATCCCGGTTTCGGGCTTGGCATTGATAAAAGTTAAAAATCAGCAATCACGCCGGTTTGCTGTCAGGTAATTGCCCTGATAACTAATTCAGGATCAGGCAATCTGATGGTAAACCTTTGACAAATAAGACTGTTTAATTATTACTCGGATTATTGGCAACGAAGTTCAACTCATTTTGAACTGATTTTTTAATTGTTTTATCTCCCGTGGGTTGTATCACGGTTATTTTGAATAAAATCCAGGTTTGATGATCGGAGAGAATCCTGATAGGCTCATCACCGGCAAAACCGGATTTATATTGAACAGTCCGAAGGACTGTAATTAGAATATGAGGTTGTCTCAATAACAGGATGATCAGGCAAGAGCCCCTGAAGGGTTCATATGTCAGCTGAAAAAGATTAATCATCAAAACACTTTTTTAACACATTGTTTATGAAATATTTAAGAATATCCCCTCCCTTCAGACGACTGTTGCCCATTACATTGTTTGTCTGTTTCCTGCTTTTCTTACTTCCGGGCTCAGCACATGCTCAGATATGGCCACCGGAAGGATTGAATATGCCCGGAGCCTGGAACACCTGGTCAAACCCACCTTCCAATCTGGCCTTAGCCAGCAGCACCCAGGTTTCAGGAGGAAGAGTGACAAAAATTACCACCGGAACACCCCGATATCAGACCATTTTCAGTGTTGCTGCTTCTGGCGGTGATATGACCGGCGGTTCTTACCAATGGTTGTTCACCAGTGGATCATCAGGTAACCCCTGGAGTAATAAATGGGCGAATGTAACGGTGTCGATGAATAATCTTCAGAGTTACACATACAATACCGGAGCAAACAATCAGATTACGGTTATCAACAATAAATGGTACACCATGAACTGGGAAGATTCCGGTTATACCGGCACCCGGGCAATTTTCATGGAGACCAGCACCCAGCCGGTTGAAATATCGGGAGTTTCTGTCCCGGCCCTTGCAGATGCAGCGACACCGATATCAGTGTCAATCAGCCTTTCCGGAACAAAAAGCCCGGAAGAGGTTATTTATGTCCGTTACAGCACCGATGGTTGGGTAACTTCCTCAACTGTGCAGGCTAACGTTACCGGAAGTTCAGGAACAGCGACAATTCCCGGCCAGCCCGGTGGCACCATCATTTCATGCTATGTCCTTTCTTCAACCATCGCAGGCCTTTCGGCCGATTATGACCTCCAGACCATAAAAATGAATAACAATGGAGGTGGCAACTATCTTATTCCGGTTGGGAATCCAACCATAAACTGGGCCAATCTTCAATGGCCCGGCACTAAAACCATTGAGCCCGGGCAACCATTTAATGTATTTGGTCAGGTCTGGATTGATGGCCTTACCGGTGGACTTAGCCAGGCTCCGAGCCTGCTGGCCTGGGTTGGTTACAGTACCGAAAATACAGACCCTGATACCTGGACAAGCTGGATTCCGGCGCAATACGATGGCGCAGCAGGCAATAACGATGAATTTGTTGCCAACATCGGTTCTTCCATAACCATAAGAGATACCTTTTACTATGCTACCCGTTTTAAACTGAATGATCAGGATTATGTCTATGGAGGTTACTCATCCGGAACCGGTGGTTTCTGGGATGGGACAAATAATGTAAGCGGAGTGCTTACTGTCGGGCAAAATATTGATTGCGGCGTTTTTAGCGGAATTGTCTCTACTGATCCCGGCTTTCCCGTTCATAACCAACCGGTAACAGTTTATTTTAATTCAACGGCCGGAAACGAAGCCCTTCTGAACTACACTGGTGATGTTTATGCACACACCGGGGTTATTACCAATCTTAGCAGTGGACCTGCAGACTGGAAATACATCAAAACCGCCTGGGGGCAAAACACCCCGGAAACCTTACTTACACGAATCAGCGCCAATCTTTACAGCCTTACCCTTAGCAACCCGCGATCCTATTATAACGTACCTGTTGGCGAAACCATTGAACAATTGGTGTTTGTTTTCAGAAGTGCTGAAATACAACCGGGTGGCTCTTTCCTTGAGCACCGGAATGCTGATGGTTCCGATCTTTATACTCAGATTTATGAACCTGAACTGAATGTAAAATTCATCAACCCCATTACCAGTCAGGCAATTTTAGATCAGAATGCCGAAATGCCTGTTTGTGTTGAAGCCGTGCTGAATACCACCCTTAGTCTGTACATCAACGACGACCTGCTCGTGCAGGAAAGCAGCAGTTCACTATCGTATATGCTTATTATGCAGCAACTTGAACCCGGAATCAACTGGCTGAAAGCAGTGGCTTCCAATGGTTCTGCCCAGGTAAAGGATTCCGTTCAGATTTACCTGAGGGGGCCGGTCCAGGTGGCTGATTTACCTGCCGGCACAGGCAATGGTATCAATTATATCAATAATAATACGGTTACCCTCGTGTTACACGACCCTGCCGGACTCAAGCAGTATGCTTATGCAATCGGCGAGTTCAACGACTGGCAGCTTACCGATGATAACTACATGAAACGTACTCCTGATGGCAAACGGTATTGGGTGACAATTACCGGCCTCCAGCCAGGTCAGGAATACGCATTTCAGTATTATATCGACGGAAACCTGAAAATTGCCGATGCCTATTGCGAAAAAATTCTTGACCCATGGAACGACCAATGGATATCGGCAGCGAATTATCCTGATCTGAAGCCATACCCCGGCGATAAAACAACAGGAGTGGTCAGTGTATTCCAGACTAACATGGAGGAATACCAGTGGCAGGTTCCTGACTTCACCCCTGCTGCTTTAAATAACACCCAATCTGACCTGCTCATATATGAAATGCATGTGCGCGATTTTGTTGATTCACGCAGCATTAATGAAGCAAAAGAAAAACTCGGTTACCTGAAAGAACTCGGGGTGAATACGGTACAATTAATGCCGGTCGCTGAATTCGACGGCAACGACAGCTGGGGTTTTTCACCCAACTTCTTTTTTGCAACCGATAAAGCTTACGGGACAAAACAGGCCTATCAGGAATTTATAGATGCCGCACACCAGCAGGGTATTGCCGTAATCCTTGATATTGTCCCCAATCATGCCTTCGGACTGAACCCCATGGTTCAGATGTATTTCGACCCCTATGCCGGCGGAGGCGGGCAACCATCGGCCAATAATCCGTGGCTGAATGGCCAGGCGCCACATCCCTACAGTGTGGGATATGATTTTAACCACGAAAGCCCCCATACCCGTCAGTTCTTCAAAGATGTATTCGCATACTGGCTTAACGAATTTAAGGTGGACGGCTTCCGTGTTGACCTGTCCAAGGGGTTGACCCAGAACTATACCACTGATTTTGGCGGATGGAATGCCTATGACCAAAGCCGCGTCAATATTCTGACCGATTATTACAACCACATCAAATGGGTGAACCCCGACGCCTATGTTATACTGGAGCATTTCGCCAACAATGACGAACAGACCGTCCTGGCTAATACCGGTATGCTGTTGTGGAGCGCTATGCACAGCAATTACAAACAGGTAGCCATGGGCTGGGAAACAAGTTCGGACGTATCCTGGGCCTTCCACGGTAACCGTGGGTGGAATTATCCAAACCTGCTTGATTACATGGAAAGCCATGATGAGGAAAGAATGATGTTTGAGGCATTGTCGAACGGCAACTCCGCCCCCAACTATAACATCAGGGATACCCTTACCGCCCTGCATCATCAGGAGCAGGCCCTGGTCCTTTTCATGGGTATCCCCGGACCAAAAATGCTGTGGCAGTTTGAGGAAATGGGGTATGATTATTCCATTTTCTATGGAGGAGGTCGTACTGCACCAAAACCACCCCGCTGGGATTACCTTGATAATCCGGCACGCGAAAAAATAAGCCGGGTCATATCCGGTATGGCTGCCCTGCGTAAATCCGATGCCTTCCGCTATGGCAATTTCACTTCAGAGCTATGGAGTCTTGGAAAACGAATGTGGATAACCCACTCCAGCATGGATGTGGTTATTTCGGTGAACATGGGTGTCACCGGCTTCGACATGGCTCCCGGATTTACCAAAACCGGAACCTGGTACGACTATTTCACCGGGGAAGCGATCAATGTTACTGATGCCGGCGGTCATTTCTTTTTCTTCGGACCCGGAGATTACAGGGTCTTTACCAGCGAGCCGCTTCCCAAACCTTACCACAACCTGGAAGTCACCGTGCTCGATGATGTAACCGGCAATCCGATTGAAGGTGCATCTGTTTCCCTCAACAACGCCGGGAATCACTATACCGGTGTTGACGGAAAAACCAGTTTCCTCGCCCTGCCACAATCCGTTGAAGTAACTGCAGGTAAATTCGGATGGTTGTCGCAGACGGTTAATTTAACCATTACCGGAAATACAAATCTTACCATTGAACTGGAACCCGGCTGGGATCCGGCTTCGGGCTGGGCCAATCTCCAGTACCCCGGTTCCGGTCAAATCGATGCGGGACAAAATTTCAATGCTTATGCCCAGGTTTGGATCGACGGTGTTACTGACCAGACATTACCTCTTCCCGGAATGGAAGCCTGGATCGGGTACAGCAATACCGACACCGATCCCTCAACATGGACCCAGTGGGTACTTGCGACCTATTCAACTGCCGACGGGAATAACGATGAATATGTAGCCAACATAGGCCCTGAAATAACCGAAGGCGGAACCTGGTATTATGCCAGCCGTTTCAGGTTTGACAACGGAAATTATGTTTACGGCGGCTATTCTGCAACAGGGGGAGGTATCTGGGATGGAAATACCAATACTTCCGGCATTCTGAGCGTGGATGTCATTCCTCCGGCTGTTATTGGCTGGGCCAATCTGCAATGGCCGGAATCCGGACAAATAACTACAGGTCAGGAATTTACCGTTTACGCCCAGGCCTGGATTGATGGTGTTACCGGGCAACCCACCCCTGCTGCCGGTCTCGAAGCCTGGATCGGATACAACGATACTGATACCGATCCTTCCACCTGGACCAACTGGACGGTTGCCACACACAATCTGCCGGTCGGGAACAACGATGAATTCAAATTAAACCTTGGCGCCCTGATGACCAATGCCGGAACATACTACTATGCCAGCCGGTTCAGGCTCAGCAACGGCAACTTCGTCTATGGCGGCTTTTCTTCCGGTGGCGGTGGATTCTGGGACGGCAGTAATTATGTATCCGGGGTCATCACCGTTACCGATGGCAGCTCTAAAACACTGGTACTGAACCTTATGCTAGAAGGTCTCTATAACGGAAACGGAACCATGCGTCAGGCAAACGGAGAAACAGGACCTCAGTTCGGAACGGGCATTGCCGACCAGATCAGGGTAGAATTGCACAATGCATCCGATTACGGAATCATTGACCACTTCGCTACACCAGTGAACCTTGGCACAAACGGAGTCGCCTCATTATCTGTACCATCTTCATTTTCAGATAGTTACTATATTACCATCCGGCACAGGAATTCGCTGGAAACCACCTCTTCAGTTCCGGTTTCGTTCGCCGGACCTGGCATCAGTTACAGTTTTAACCTGCCGGCAAAAGCTTACGGGAATAACCTGCTGATGATGACCGATGGCTGGTTTACCCTTTACGGCGGAGATGTGAACCAGGATGGATTTGTTGACACCGGAGATTCAACCCCGGTCGATAACGACCAGTTTAATTTCATTGGCGGATATGTAGCTTCCGATGTGAACGGCGATGGGATTGTTGACACCGCCGATGGAACAGTGATCGACAATAATCAGTTCAGTTTTGCAGGATCGGTTCTTCCATGAACCAAATAATTAAAACTGAAACAGGGTAATTTCAATTCTTATTCCAGCTAAACATTGCAAATCAATTATCACTCTTTTTCATTCAACTGAACCTGAAATGAACTCATCATGATCACACTGATGCCCGGAAACGATAGAAAAACAACCTGTCAGCAATTATTTATAAATAATATTGAATTATTGCTTTCGGAATGACTTTTTTTACGATATTTATTGTCCTTTACGGAACAGGAAAGGATAAGAATTTTACTTTGTTGCTTTAAATTGTGACTGTGGTTATCGTCAACGATAACTTAAAACATTAAAGATTAACAAAATGATAACATTGAATCAGGATAGAATCATGCTTTTTTATCCACCTTTGTACCTTCTATTGATGAATTAATTCCCTTGTATTGAAAATAAAACATTCAATGTGAGGAAGCAATTGAACCCCAAGAAAACATATCAATAATTAAAAACCGATCCCAAATGACAAAAATCAACCCAAAAACAAAATTCCGGGGCATTTCAGGCTTTTTGCTTGTGATGCTCCTGTCCATGTTTGGACTCAACGGAATGGCTCAACCAATGCTGGTTGAGAATTTCGATTACACCCTTGCAACAAACCTGACCGATAACGGCTGGATAGCTCACAGTGGAGGTGGATCCCAACCCATTACCGTGGGAACCGGACTTAGTTATACCGGGTATTCCGGTTCAGGTGTCGGCGGAGCAGCCCTCGTTGACAATACTGGTGAAGACGATTCCAAACTTCTTGCTGCACCGGTAACGACCGGGACATTGTATGTTGCAGCCCTGATGAATTTCGGAAGCTCTACGACCGGGTATTTTTATCACCTTGGTGGTAGTACAAGTTTATTTGCAGCCCGTGTTTTTGTTAGACCTTCGAGCACTTCGGGCAAAATTAATTTTGGTTTATCAAATACCAGTACCGGCACTTTCTCAACGGCAGATTTCGATCTGGCAACCACTTACCTGGTAATTATAAAGTACAGCGTTTCTACCGCCGGTGACGCCAGCTTATGGGTAGTACCCAGCGGTGTGCCTGCTTCGGAAGCAGCCGCAGGAACTCCGTTATTAACCTATACCGGTACCGGTCAGGCCAGCATCGACAGGATTTGTCTGAGGCAATATTCGGCTACCCAGAATATGTCGGTTGATGCCATCCGCATTGCCGACAACTGGGCCGATGCCGTTACTCCCGAAGGAACAGTAACCCCGACCATCACCGTTGTTCCTACCGCACTCAGCGGATTCAACTATACCGAGGGCAGCGGCCCATCTGCTGCACAGTCATTCTCTGTCAGTGGTGCTGATTTAACCGACAACATCAGTATTGCTGCATCAACCGACTATGAAATCTCCCTTTCTTCAGGATCAGGTTATACCTCCCCCATCGTACTCACCCAGACTTCGGGTGTGGTTGATCCAACAACGGTTTATGTCCGTCTGAAAGCAGGACTTCTTGCTTCCGGTAATTACAACGATGAATTAATCAACCTCACTTCGACCGGAGCCGCCCTTGCAACTGTAACCTGCAGCGGTTCTGTCACAGCCCTTACACCTCAGCTTACGGTAGCGCCCACAACCATTTCAGGATTCACTTATGGTATCGGAAACGGCCCCTCCGTTTCAAATTATTATTCACTCAGCGGCATCTTTCTGACAGGATTCCCGGGAAGTATTACGGTAACCGGAACTACAAATTATGAAGTATCGAACGATGATGCTACTTACGGCCCTTCCACCACCATAGACTATACAGCAGCAACCCTCGATCCGACGCCCGTTTTTATCCGTTTGAAAGCCGGTCTGGCCGTTGGAACCTATAGCGGAGAACTCGTCAGCAATGCCGGTGGAGGAGCTCCTGCCGTTACCGTTACCTGTAACGGAAGCGTCACCCCGCCACTACCAAATGCAACAGTTACTTTAAGGCCTTCGCACATCGACATTTCAACAACGACATCTGAAAGTGCTGTATTGATGACACTTTCCAATTACGGCGGAGATGTTGCCAGATACCGCATATATTCTGGATCAAACCAGTATAATTGCTGGGACGAAAGCCTTGACATCTATCAGTCAAACACCTCTTACGCTACAGGCCCGCTGGTTCCGGGTACACCGACTACAACAACTACTTTCTGGATTTTATCGCAGAGAGGATCAAACAACTCTGCCGATGGATCTTACAGAGACAGGCTTGATCCTTACTCTTCAAATTATCAGACTGCCACTCTGCCAGCAGCCACCTCGATTACCGTCCCTTTCACCCTGGCCGGTACTTTTGTACCTACAGGCGGGTATGACAATACTGTGAAACATGTTGTTCTGGGATACAGCGGTGCAACACTGGTATCTGCAGCCTCAACCACCCTCACCTCCGGAGCATTTTCAATGGTTTGTCCGGATGGAACAACCTTTGATAAGATTGAAGTCCGTGCTACTGACAATACCCTAATTGCCAGCATTACCGGAACATGGACAGCCACCACCAATGTGGGTAATATTCCGGCAGGAGGCACACCTGTTGTAACTACTCCGGTTATTTCTCCATTGACAGGCAATTATTATAACCCGTTCAGTGCGACCATCAGTTGTCTGACCCCTGGTTCATCCATTTACTACACCACCAACGGAACCGATCCGAACAACACCGGAAACGGAACCCTTTACACAACAGGAGTTCCCATCAGTGTTACAACCACACTGAAGGCCATTGCCTATGCCTCAGGGTTTGATCCGAGTGCAATCGCCACAGAAGTATTTACCTTCCCGGTAATCAATAATGTTGCTGACATTGCTGCACTTCGGGCAAGTCTGGCCGACGGCGTAACCGTTTATAAACTGACCGGCGAAGCCGTTCTTACCCTCAAGAGTACAACACGCAATGCCAAATATATTCAGGATGCCACTGGTGCCATATTAGTCGATGACGTAACAGGAAAAATCACCACTGTTTATAACATTTATGATGGTATCACCGGAATCACCGGAACACTCAGCCCGTTTAACGGCATGCTGCAGTTTGTTCCTGTTACTGATCCGGGTGTTGCAACCAGTTCAGGCAATACTGTTGTACCGGAGGAAGTAACCTTAACCAGCCTTACCACCGGCCATCAGGCCAAACTGGTAAAGGTTCTGAATACAACCATTACCGGAACCGGAACATTTGTGGCCAGTACAACCTATCCATTGACCGATCCGAGCGGTGCCGGCGTAATGCGCACACAATACAGCGATCTGGATTACATTGGCTCTGCAATTCCTGTAACCCCACAGGATATAACCGGAGTTATTCTGGAGTATACAGGTGCTTTACAGCTGATCCCGAGAGGTCTGGCCGATTTTACAACCAGCAGCGGCCCGATTATTACCGCCACGCCTAACACCCTGACCGGTTTTATCTATGGCGCCGGTAACGGACCATCTACTTCACAGAGTTTCTCACTTTCAGGTTCGAGCCTTTCGGGATACCCCGGAAATATTACCATTGCAGGAAGTGCCAGCTATGAGGTTTCGAATAATAACACCACCTTCGGTGCATCGACCACAGTTCCTTTCACCTCTTCAACCCTGAGTGCAGTCGATGTATGGGTTCGTCTGAAAGCCGGCCTGGTTTCCGGTGAGTATAATTCAGAAGTGGTTTCAGTGTCCGGCGGTGGAATTCTTTTACCGGTGAGTGTAACCTGTAGTGGTACCGTACTGGCCGGCGAACCGACCAACCATGCCACCTCTTTTGCTGCCACTGCTCCCGACTATTCTTCCATTACCGTTACCTGGTCAGACAATGACGGTGCTCAGCCTGCCGACGGATTCATTATCCTGGCCAACACCACCGGAAGCTTTGCTGCACCGGTTGATGGTATTGCACAGGCGAACGATGCCGTTCTTTCTGACGGAACCGGGGTTATGAATATTGCACATGGTGTACAGACCTATACATGGGCCGGACTGAATGCTGCCACACCTTATTATTTTACGATTTACCCATACACCAATGCAGGCACACTGATTGATTACAAGACCACCCCGGCTGCCCCAACCGCAACAGCTACTACCCTGGCTGCATCATTGCCGCTGGCTGCATGGACATTTGAAATTGCCACTACACCGGCAGCTCCAAATACACCTGGTTCTTTTGCTGCCAATTATGGCTCCCAACTGACGGCCATGTTTTATGCCGATGGGACCAATGGTGCCTCCACCTGGGCTTCTTCTGCCTCAAATCCTGAATTGACAGCCTTTACCGGAACGACACTCAATGACCCGCGCACCACTCCTGTTGCCGGTAATGCCATTGCACTGGCCAATAACTCAGCCAATGGAAAGAGTGTGGTATTCAAATTCTCGATGGCTGGTTACATTGACCCGGTACTGAGTTTTGCCACAAGGGGAACCTCAACAGGCTTCAGCACCCATCAGTGGGCATGGAGCACCGATGGCACCAACTTTACCGACTTTGGAACCAACACGGCCAATACCACGACTACATTCCTTGCCAGATCACTCGACATGAGTGCTATCAATGACCTGGATCAGGCTGCCAATGTTTATCTGCGTCTGACGCTGACCGGTGCATCAAGTACTACCGGTAATAACCGTCTTGATAATGTTGTAATCAATGCTACAGAAGAAATCCCTACCTTCAAAACCTTGAATGCCAGCATTTTACTTGAAGGACTGTATTTATCAGGCGGGACCATGCGCAAAGCACAGAACGAAACCGGTGATCAGTTCCCGGGAACCGTTGCCGACCAGATAACAATTGAGCTGCATGATGCTGCCAACTACAGCAACATTACCCAGACCATCAGCAATGTTAACCTGAACCAGGATGGTTCGCTCAGCACCACCCTGGCGGCTGAGTTCAATGGCAGTTATTTTATTACCATTGTTCACCGTAACTCAATCACAACCACAACAGCGGCCCCGGTTTCATTTACCGGAAGCACCATAACCTATGCATTTGATGCACCCGCTGCAGCATACGGAAGTAATCTGCTGCAAACCGGAGATGGTTACTATGTAATCTATGGTGGTGATGTGAATGCTGATGGCGTTGTTGACACAGGTGATGTTACACCGTTCGACAACGACCAGTTCAACTTCCTGGCCGGGTATGTACCGACCGATGTCAATGGAGATGGCTCTGTAGACACTGGTGACGGAACTATTATTGACAATAATCAGTTCAATTTCGTAGGTTCTGTTACTCCTTAACCGACGGGAACAATCCGGAAAATGTATTGTGACTTCTGAGTGAAGTACAATACATTTTCTTACAAAATTGAATCAGAAATAATGCTGATTTTAAATCACTGAAAATGAACCTGTAATTAACTTCGACAGAGAAGTTGGTTCATTTTCGGTGATTTGAGATCAGTTTATCTGTTCAAAGAATAGGATTATTTACATTAGTGCAATGATTTATTAAATATATTTCCCTTATATTTGTAGACCCCTGATCGTAAATTAAAACGAAACAAAATGAGAAAATTAATTACAAATGTGTTTAAGGCCTTGTCATTGATAGCCTTAATGTTAGGTTTTAGTACAGTTAAAGCCCAGACTACCGCCCCATCAGCGGAACAGGACTTTTTACTGACTATACAAAATGTCGTTCAAACAGCACCGAATGTATTCGAGTTTGAAATTTACCTGCTCGATGCTGACCCCAGCCAGGACATGCAACTGGCTACCATTCAGGAAGGAATAAATTTCAACCTTGGTATCCTTAATGGTGGAGCCATCACAGCTACCATGACTACCATTGTTCCCGGTTTTTCCGAATTACCGTCTGCAATGCAACCAATCAGCGTGAGTACCATTACCAATACTACCATTGGACTTATCAGGGTAGCCGGAAGGGCTGCTCCGGGAGCAGGAAACGGATACATAGTTTCCAAAGTAGCTCCGGGTACCCTCATCACCAAACTAAGGTTTACCAATGCGGTGCCATTTACGGCAAGTTCCTTTGCAAATATGGCATTTACTTCCAGCACGGCAATCAACCCTTCGTATGCAACCAGGGTTGCCATCTATATCGGAACTGTTAATACCCAGCTCACAGTTACACCAGGCGTAAATGCCAACGTACTTGAAAACCCTGAACTTAATCCACCGGTACCTTTAGCATTTGATGTAACAGGAACCGGCTCGTATTGCCAGGGAGGTCCTGGAGCCCCGGTTGGCCTGAGCGGTTCTCAGACAGGTGTTACCTATACACTTTATAAAGATGCTGTTGCTCAGGTTCCGACTGTTGAAGGAACAGATGCAGCCATCACTTTCGGTAATCAGACTGCCGGTGTTTATACCGTTGAAGGTACCAATGGTGCCGGCACCACCACTATGAACGGAAGTGCCATAATTACGGAAGAAGCCCCTGTAGCAGTCAGTGTTACTGCTTCACCTGACCTGAACAATGTTTGTGAGGGAACCAGTGTAACCTTTTCGGCAATGGCAACCAATGGCGGAACCCCTTCATACCAGTGGTATCTGAATGGTGTACCGGCAGGCTTAAATCAGGCAACCTATACCTTTACACCAGCCAATAATGATGAAGTTTATGTTATCATGACTTCAAGCCTGGGATGTACAACCGGAAACCCGGCAACTTCAGCCACCACCACTATGGCTGTTATTCCTTCTGTTCCGGTTAGTGTAACTGCTTCTCCCGATCAGAATAATGTCTGTGCAGGTACCAGTGTTACCTTCACTGCAACCCCGACCAACGGTGGCTCACCATCGTATCAGTGGTATCTGAATGGGTCAACTACCGGTGCTGATCAGGATACCTATACTTTCACACCGGCCAACGGTGACCAGGTATATGTTATTATGACTTCAAGCCTCTCAGGCTGTCTGATCGGTAACCCGGCAACCTCATCAACAACGACCATGATTGTTAATTACAATCCGGTCAGTGTTACCATTGCCCCCGACGCCAACCCTGTTTGCTCGGGCTCTGATGTTTCCTTTACCGCTACTCCTGTAAATGGCGGAAATGCAACTTATGCCTGGTATCTTAATGGCAGTCCTGCAGGTCTCAACCAGGCAACATATACATTCACACCGGCCAATGGTGATCAGGTTTATGTTATGCTGACTTCCGATCTGACCTGTACCGGTGCCACAAACCCGGCCACATCCGCAACAACCACCGTTACAGTTGACGCTCCGGTTGCCGTAAGTGTTACCGCTGCTCCCGACCTGAACAATGTTTGTGCCGGTACCAGCGTAACTTTCACAGCCACTCCCACCAATGGTGGAACTGCATCGTATCAATGGTATCTCAATGGCGCTATGACCGGCACCAATTCAGCAAACTACACTTTTGCACCGGCCAATAATGATGAGGTTTATGTTGTGATGACTTCCAGCCTTACCTGTGTTACAGGAAATCCTGCTACTTCAGGAACCACGACCATGGTTGTCAATCCTTTGATTCCTGTCAGTGTAACTGCTGCTCCCGATCAGAACAATGTTTGCCAGGGTACCAGCATTACTTTCACAGCTACACCGGTTAACGGAGGAACAACCCCGTCGTTCCAGTGGTATCTCAATGGTACACCGGCCGGAACCAACTCAGCCACCTATACCTTCGTTCCCAATAACAACGATCAGGTATATGTTGTCATGACCTCCAATCTGGGTGGATGTATCACCGGCAGCCCGGCAACATCAAATACAACCACCATGGCTGTATTTCCACCACTCGTAGCCAGTGTAACTGCAGCACCCAATCAGAACAACGTTTGTGCAGGCACCAGTGTAACCTTCACTGCTACTCCCGCAAACGGCGGAACAACACCAGCTTACCAGTGGTATCTCAATGCCGCTCCGGTTGGGACAAACTCAGCTACCTATACTTATGTTCCCAACAATGGTGATCTGGTATATGTAGTGATGACTTCAAGCATCTCTGTCTGTATTTCAGGTACACCTGCCACATCAAATACAACTGCCATGGTTGTAAATCCGCTGTTACCGGTAAGCGTTACTGCTGCACCGGATCAGAACAATGTCTGCCAGGGCACCAGCGTTACCTTTACAGCCACACCGGTAAATGGTGGAACTCCAACCTATCAGTGGTTCAGAAACGGTTCACCTGCCGGAGCCAATCAGGCTACCTACACTTTGGTTCCCAACAACGGCGACCAGGTTTATGTAACCATGACCTCCAGCTTAACCTGTATTTCAGGTAGTCCGGCTACTTCGGCTACTACTACCATGGTTGTGAATCCTCTGCTGCCGGTCAGTGTAAGCATCTCCCCCGATCAGAACAACATTTGCCAGAGTACCAGTGTAATCCTGACCGCCACACCGGTTAACGGAGGTGGCACTCCGGCCTATCAATGGTATCTCAACGGTGCCGCTGTTGGAACCAACCAGGCTACCTATACCTATGTTCCCAACGACGATGACCAGGTTTATGTCGTTATGACCTCAAGTCTGACAACCTGCGTTACCGGCAGCCCTGCAACTTCCAATACGGTTACTATGGTAACCTATCCGGGTGCAGCAGCCAGTGTGACAATCGTTGCCGGTTCAAACGATGTTTGCGAAGGTACCGAAGTCGTATTTACGTCATTCACCAATGTCGGCGGCAATCTGACCTATCAGTGGAAAGTCAACGGCAATAACGCCGGCACCAACAGCTTCCAGTTCTCCTATTTCCCGGAAGACGGTGATGAAGTACTTGTTGTTATGACAACTGATCTTCTTTGTATTTCAAATAACCCGGCAACTTCAAACACCATAGAAATGATCGTTAACCCGGTTGTTGAGGTTGAAGCTACCATTGAAACCGAAGACAACAGTGTATGTGCAGGAGATATGATGTATTTCACAGCAACTACAGCCAATGGCGGTTCAGACCCTGTTTATCAGTGGCAGGTCAACGGCGCTGACGCCGGAACCAACAGCGATGAATTCTCCTATGTTCCTGAGGACACCGACGAAGTCCGCCTGATATTCACTTCGAGCCTGTTCTGCACAATCAACAATCCTGCTGCTTCCAATATAATCGAAGCCATGGTTTATGAACTGCCGGTTGTTACCTGGGCATTCCAGGACACTGTCTGTGTGAATCTCGGCCCGGTTGAACTTTTAGGTGGTTTGCCTGCAGGCGGAACCTATTCAGGCCCAGGTGTAACTGACAATGTCTTCATTCCTGAATCAGTCGGAATTGGTGAATATACCCTGACTTACACCTACACCACAGAGTTTGGTTGTACAGGTACGGCAGACCAGCTGGTTATTGTTGACTTGTGTGACAATGTAACATCCCTGATTCCAAACTCTTCATCGGTTGTTATTTACCCAAATCCTACAAATGACAGGTTATTTGTCAGGATTAACAATCCGGCTGTTCCCAATACCATCAGGTTGTTCAATACAACAGGTATTCTGATGTTCGAAGCCAATGAAATGGCTAAAATCAATCAGAATGGTATCAGTGTTGGTCAGTTCAGCCCGGGTACCTATACCCTGCAGATCATCTTTAACAATGTTGTTGTTAACAAAGTATTCATTGTCAAGTAATTAATCATCTCTTTTATTAAAGACCGGCTATTTTGCCGGTCTTTTTTTTTATAAAAAATAAATCAGATTTAAGGGCCTGGTTAAATCCGAATTGAATCTTAATACTTTTCAGCAGTGCACCCCGATGCCTTTACCGGTGTTTTACATCATACTCCTCCTTCTTTTAACCACGAACAGATTGAACACCTCCCGTCAAATCGGACGCCAATTTCATTTGAAAAAAATCATCATGAAATGAACTCTGAACGCCGGGAATAAAGGTAACTGATTGTTTGTCAGATTCCTGATATTTACCACGGTTTCAATTTGTGGTCTTTGAACCATACCGGCCAATGGTACCTACTTATTTTCATATTTTGTTCATTAGTGTACTTTGAACACTTATTGAAACAAAGATATTCCTGAATTTTTTCTAATTCCTGCGCTAAACAGCAGCAATGGCATGAACTCATATTTCCAGCCATTTGTATCTGTATTTCAATGGATTATATAGTCTTTGTGCATGGAATCATCTGCCCTATTATTACAGAAGTATCAACTAAAGCATCGAAGTCAGTTATTGAAATCAAAATACAGCTTATCATATTTTTTACACTAACCTATACAATTAATGCTGTTTTAGCTTATATTTGCCGCTGGTAACCAGATTGTCCGGGTAACTCCAGAAAGTGAATTTTTTCCCTAACTCTTTTACATGATAGAAAATAACCACAACGCACTGAACTTTCATGTGTCGGTTGATTGCGTTATCTTTGGTTTTGATTTTGGAAAGCTTAATGTTCTTCTGCTTGAAAGGAATTTTACATATAAAGGCATTGAGTACAATGATCTCAAACTTCCAGGTGATCTGGTACGTAAAGATGAAGATCTTGATACAGCAGCGTCGAGGGTGCTTAAGGAGTTAACAGGTCTGGAGAACATTTACCTCAAACAATTTGCAGCCATCGGAACACCCAACCGGCTTAACCGGGTTGACAGGGACATGGAATGGCTCAGATCGATAGGTCATCCCGAAGAAGTTGTTGTAACTGTTGCTTATTATTCACTGATCAATATTGATCAGGATAAGATCGATAAATTCGGGTTGCAGGCAAATACCCGCTGGCATCCAGTGGCTGACATTTCCGAACTTGCATTTGATCACATGGAAATTTTTACTGATGCCCTGACAACCCTGAGAACTGAACTCCGGTCGAATCCCATTGGATTTGAGTTATTACCCGCCAAATTCACCCTGAGCCAGCTTCAGAAACTTTATGAGGTTATTCTGGGAACGAATCTTGATAAAAGAAATTTCAGAAAAAAGGTTTCAAATATGTCTTACGTGGTTCCCATCAATGAAAAGGAAAAGGGGGTATCGCATAAACCTGCACGCTATTTTATATTCAGTAAAAAGGTGTACGAGAAAACCCGTAAGAACTCTTTTGATTTTTCCGTCTGAAAAACCATCTTTCCAATAATTATTAATAGCCTGAAATGACCTGATTAAGGATCAGGTGCCGATAACCATTCCCGACCATGCATACCATAGAACCATATTACGCCTGGCGCCATCTTTATGATGCATCGGAAGATGTAAAATCTCCCTTTTATGGCAGGGTTTACAGTGAAACCGAGTGCATTCATTCAGTTTACAACTATTTTATTCACCCGCTATGGGATGAAATGGGCTCTGCAACACTTTATGTTAAAATACTATTTGCAGATTATCAGTCCGGTTTTTGTATCATTGAGCTGCTCGGAGAATGGAATGACCTTCTGTACAACGATATTATGTTCCTGAAAAGGAATATTTCAGAGGCTATGCTGGATCAGGGTATTCACAGGTTTATCCTGATCGGTGAAAACGTCCTTAATTTTCATTACGATGATGATTCGTATTACCAGGAGTGGTTTGATGATCTTGAAGAAGGGTGGATTGCATGTATCAATTTCAGGGAACACGTACTTGCCGAGATTCAGCGGGGAAGGCTTGACTATTACATGGCCATGGGCGGTGGGCTCAACGGGATTAACTGGCGGACAATGGATCCCAGACAATTCTTTTCAGTGGTAGAAAACCTGATCTGTAAGCGGTTAAATGCCTGATTTATGAATAAGTCAAACGAGATTATCCGGGTGTTTGGAAGGGTACAGGGCGTAGGTTTCAGGTATTCAGTGCTTCAGGAAGCGTTATCGCTGGGCTTATGCGGTTATGTTTGTAATGAGCATGACGGATCTGTCTATATTGAAGCCGAAGGTAACAGGGAACAGATTGATTTGTTGATAGCATGGTGCAGAAAGGGGCCATCCCGTTCCGAAGTCCGTGAAATAAGACACTTCGGGGGTCAGCTTATGAATTATGTTTCGTTCAGAATCAGGTAGTAACTCTTCTGACCGGTTCATTTTTACCACAAATTACAGGCCCCTTTATTCATTTATCTCAATCCCCTGCTATTTTGCAGGTAAGTAATCAAACTGCAATAGCTCTTAACATCTCGCGTTTGCCGGGCGGTCCGGCAAGCCGTTCAGTCCTGAATCCGGATTGCTGCAATGCCCTCCTTACCGAGCCTTTTGCACTGTATGTAACCAATACGCCCTCCTGCTTCATGCTTCTTCTTATTTTAATGAATGTTTCAGGAAGCCACAATCCAGGCTGCACCTCAGGTGAGAATGCATCAAAATATACCAGGTCAAAGCAGGCTGGTTCAAGGACAGTAACTTCAAAAGTTGAACACAACCTGTTGAGCTCAAATCCGGGGCTCAACCAACTGACCCCCTCATTCTTTCCATGCATTTTAAGAAATTCATTATTATAGTCACTCAGCCCCTCAAACTCACAGTAATTCAACAATGTATATAAGTCTGCCGTTATCGGGAAGGGCTCCAGCGAAGTATAAGAAACCTTCTTATTGAGCTTGACGGATTCCGCTAAACTTAGCAGGCAATTTAATCCGGTGCCAAAACCTATTTCCAGAATGTTTAATTTATCCAGACGGGAAGCAATCCAATTGAAGCCGGCACTAACAAACACGTGGACCGATTCCCTGATGGCACCATGAATAGAATGATAATGTTCACCAACCTTTGCATCGAAAAGTGTATGTGAACCATCTTCCGTTCTGATTAATCCGGTGTTGCTCATACAGTTCATGATTAAAATGAAAACGATGTAATATTTAACGTAATCTGCTATTTAGCAGGAAAATGTGACTATTCCTGTGTTGAGCCTGCCTTTTCATGGGACCATTGCTCCGGTCAGGCCTTTTCGCCCGTCATATAATACAGCAGGTAGTTCTGAATAGCTAATGAAGCAATATGACATGACGGTTAACGTTGGTTTAAGATTGATGAAGACCGGATTCATGCTACTTATTATAATGAAGATGAAGATCTTCAATATTATCTGTCAGGTAGTAAGTCTCCGCGGGTTCGAATGCAGGAAAAAGAAAACTTTCAATCCTGTTTTCTGAGGCGACATACAGGATTCCGGTCAGGGGCTCAAAGGCGAGGTCCGCAACATCTTCAGTCTGCAGCACTTTTACAATGCTGGCAATATCAGGTCTGTACCAATGGATACCGTCGGAGAATGCGATAAAGGCATTTTCCCTGTCTGGTACAGTTAAAGTAAGGATTGATCCCTGAGAAAAATCTTTGATTTTAACCAGATTGCTCAACTCAAAATTATAATTATAAACCTTAGACCCTGTATCATCATTTACAAATAAAAGAATCCCCTGATTGCCATAATCCGACAGGCCTGCAGCCGACCCTTTAAATTGAAGACTCCTGAATACGGTGCCACCGGGATGATTAAAAATTATCATTTCACTGAATTGTGAGTTAAAAGGTTCAAACACGGCTATCAGCCAGGATTCATGTCGTAACATACAGCTAAAGTAGCCGTTGGAATATTGTTTGCTCCGGAAAGTATTGATGCCCGAAGCCGAATATCCGTTGACCAGGGCATCGCGGGTTGATACATAAACATCAGAATTATCGCCATAAACAGCAGTAAAATAAGGCAACGGAGGGATTGGAACTGCAGGAACTGACCAGTGTACGCTGTTATTTTCGAGTTTCCAGGCAATCAGGCCGTTAAATATAGAACCTGCAGTGTAGAGCAATTGATTTCGTGAGTTTAAGACGCTTCCTGTATGATCACCCGAGAAAGAAAACCGTTCATGCACAACATTATCAGGCAAAACAGTCATCACCCTAAAAACTGAACCAGTGCCCCTGGTAAGCACAATCAATGACTCCAGTTTCACCGGCATGGAAGCATAATTGACATTCACCCATTTATCAGAAACTGCACTGCCAGCCCCGGCCTCTATATTTAATGAATAACGGCCACTTTCAGCAAGCGGATCGTCAAAAACCATAAATGTTTTCAGACTGTAATGATTTCCGGCAGGGTAAAATGTCTGCACAGGCAATACAGGTGAAGAATATTCATTATTCATGGCAACCCTGACGTAGTCAATGGATCGTTGATTACTTATCTCTGCAACAATCGTAACAGTATCAAGATAGTTATATGAATGACTTCCGGAAGGTGCCGTCACGGTGATAACCGGTAAGGGCAAATGGGTCTCTTCCTGTTTACAACAGACCAGAATAATTACAAAGCAGGTAATAATCAGCTCCGTGGTGGATTTCATTCTGTAAAAGTAGCAACAGTTTACGGAAGCCTTCAGAAAACATCATTACTTTCTGATAATAATTGATCGATTCATTGCAGAAAGCCCTGAATCTTCTTATCTTTATGAAAAGAAATGACATACCATGCTTGAACAGGTAAAAAAAGAAAATGTACTTTTTCTGGATATAGAAACGGTGCCTCAGTTTGCTGAATACGGCAGTGTCCCTGAACATTTCAGGAAGTTATGGGATATAAAAGCCAACCGGCTGGCAACCTCAGAAGAGGATACTCCTGAAAGACTCTATGAACGGGCCGGTATTTATGCAGAATTCGGCAAAATCATCTGTATTTCTGCCGGGTTTATGAACGATGGGACCCTCAGGATTAAATCATTTTCGGGTAAAGATGAGCCGGAATTGCTGAACAACTTCGCCAACCTTCTGAACAGCAGGTACAATAAGCCGGAATATCTCCTGTGTGCCCACAATGGAAAAGAATTTGATTTTCCTTTTATTGCAAGAAGAATGCTGATAAACGGAATAAAAATCCCTGCCATCCTCGATATTGCCGGTCGCAAACCCTGGGAAGTCCAGCATCTGGATACCATGGAACTATGGAAGTTTGGCGATTATAAAAGTTATACCTCTCTTGCCCTGTTGACAGCTGTTTTCAACATACCCACCCCAAAGGATGATATTGATGGAAGTCAGGTGGGTAGTGTATTCTGGAAAGATGACAATCTTGAGAGAATTGTGGAATACTGCCAGAAAGATGTTGTAGCCATCGTTCAGCTTTTCCTTAAGTATAAAGGCGAGACCATCATCCCGCAGGAGAAGGTTCTGATTATATAGTGGTTAAAAATCGTTAAATATTAATAATTCAGCCATTGTTATGTTCCGAGCAGAGCTGAATTTCATAAATTTGCCTGCAATTATTTAAAAAATCAGAAAATGAGAAAACACCCCATTGCAGCTTTGCTGCTTATTGTTATAATCGGAACCGGGAATTCAGTGATGGCGCAGAAAAGCCAGAAGAAAAAAAACAAGGATGTCAATACTACGGAGAATTGTCAGGCTTTAATCCTGAAATCACATCAGGATACTATCAGCTATCTGATTGGACGGGATATTGGCAATAATATGAAAGTCAACAACATCGCGGTGACTCCGGAGATAATGTTTGCAGGTCTGAAGGATGGCATCAATGGGATTGACACGATTTTCAGCACTGAACTTACTGAACAGATCATGGCGGCTTTTCAACAGGAAATGGTGGCCAGACAGCAGAAAAAAAGCGCTGAAGAAGCTGCCGTTGTTAAGGCAGCCGGAGATTCTTTCCTTGCTTTGAATAAAACACAGGAAGGTGTTGTCACCTTACCCAGCGGATTACAATATAAGGTAATTAAGGAAGGGGAAGGGGAAAATCCGAAGCCTGAGGATGTTGTTGAAGTACACTATACCGGTACACTTACTGACGGTACTGTTTTTGACTCATCTGTTGAACGGGGTGAAACCATCAAATTCCCTTTAAACGGAGTGATCCCGGGTTGGACAGAAGGCGTACAACTCATGAAACCGGGCGCAAAATATATGTTCTATATTCCTTCATCCCTTGCTTATGGCGATAAAGCCACAGGCCCGATACCCGGAGGTTCTGTCCTGATTTTCGAAGTTGAACTTATTTCGATTGAAAAGAAATAAGCTTCCCCGGAAAGGGTGACTTCATCTTCAGTTCTGAAATAAATTAAGGTACAGTGTTTATAGGCATTGTACCTTTTTTTAGTCCTCAATTAAATGTCGGCTGATCCTGTTTCAATCTGAATTGACTGGAAGATGAAAAAAGCGACACAGCGGTTGCAAACCGTTGCCGGACTATAATACCCGGGAATCAGGAAGAGGCGTGCTGATTTCTAATTTTGGCCCAATAGTTCTTCCAGTTTCTCTTCAAGGACCTTACCCCTCAATTTCCGCGCAATAATCTTTCCGTCGCGGTCAATGAGGACTGTATGTGGTATTGCTTTAACCCCGTATGCCTTTGCAGCAGCACTATCCCAGTATTTCAGGTCGCTGACCTGGGTCCAGACAAGTCCATCTTTTTCAATTGCACCGAACCATCCGGCAGCATCGCGGTCGAGAGATACACCGAAAATATCAAATCCCCTGTCTTTAAACCGGTTATAAATCCTCACCACTTCAGGATTTTCACGGCGGCAGGGACTGCACCAGGATGCCCAGAAATCAATCAACACAACCTTACCACGCAAAGAAGACAACTTAACAGGTTTTCCTTCCTGATCGGGTAATGTTATCTCGGGTGCAGTTTTTCCGGGTCGAAGCTCCTTTTCAAGATCGACCCGTGCTTTTAAGTCAGTAACCAGCTTGTAATCAGGGTATTTAATATACAAACTCTCCGAAACTTTTTCATAAACATCAAGGTCGGTATCCAATTCCATCTTGTCGATAAAAAACAGGGTTGATGGTGATGACGGATTGGCAACAAGGGCCTCTTTCAGCCTGACCTTCTGTTCAATACTTATCTGTTCATAGGCTGCCTGTATGCCGGGAATGCGGCTCAGAAGCTGCTCATTTCCGCGTGCTTCACCAAATGCTTTGTTCAGGCTGTCAAGCTTTTTGTCATAAGCAGATGACATGAAAGCGATCTCATATAAAATCCGGGTATCATCTGAACCTTTGATTTCAGGGTTCAGATTCAGTTTTTCTGCATTCAGAAACAATTCGATATCCTGACCGGTTACCAGTAACATCACAAAGTTCTCACCGCTGAGATATAGCCTGTAAATTGCCAGCTTTGCCGCAGGAATCTTAAAGCTGAAAGAGCCATCCTGGCTGGTGACTCCGGTTACCGGAGAAGGCGGTGTAACAATGATGTCCGCCAAAGCCATTGTGAGGTTAGCTGTATTGCTACCATTAATCTTTCCTCTGATAAAAAGGCTGTCCTGTGCAAAAGCATCCGGTTTAATAATGAATGCCGAAGCGATCAGTGCAAGCAGTATAATACAATTCTTCATGAAGATTTTATTTCAGACCTCAAAATTAGTAAAATTATGCCATCCGGCTGACAACCTGCAATTATGGCTGTTGCTGATTGTAATGAATATGCCTTATTAAAAATGTTTTTATAAGTCCGAACGGCTTGTATGTTCATAACTTAATCTGTTTTTCGCGGTTCCAACTTACAATGGATTTCCTATTTTTGACCAATGGAAGAGAATAAAAGTATCAGCACCGACAGCAGAAAAAAGAGGGCCAACAGACTGCAGCCGATCAGCGAAATATTTGAACATGGCAAAATTCCGCCTCAGGCAGTAGACCTTGAAGAAGCGGTACTTGGTGCCATTATGCTTGAGAAGGATGCCCTGGCGTCAATCATTGATGTCATCAGGCCGGATGCCTTCTACAAGGAATCGCACCAGATTATATTTCAGGCAATAACCCGTCTTTTTGCGAAGACTGAACCAATTGATATTCTCACCGTTACCAATGAATTAAAATTTACCGGAGAACTTGAAACAGCCGGTGGGCCCTTCTATATTGCACAACTGACCAACCGTGTAGCATCAGCGGCCAATACTGAATTTCATGCCCGAATTATCCTCCAGAAATTCATTCAGCGCGAATTGATCAGAATCTCGTCTGAAATTATCAGGGATGCCTACGAAGATACCACCGATGTTTTCAACCTGCTCGATAAAGCTGAAAACCAATTGTTCAATGTTGGAGAAACCAACATGCGGCGCAATTACCTCGATATGCATTCATTGGTTCGCGATGCCGTTAAACAGATAGAAGCTGCCAGAAACCAGACAGGACAATTCAGTGGCGTACCTTCAGGTTTTACTGAGCTCGACCGTGTAACTGCCGGCTGGCAACCTTCGGACCTTGTCATTATTGCTGCACGGCCTGGAATGGGAAAAACAGCTTTTGTACTTACCATAGCCCGGAATGCTGCCGTTGATTTCAAAAAAGCCGTTGCCGTTTTCTCTCTCGAAATGTCAAGTATTCAATTGGTTACCAGGCTGATTTCTGCGGAGGCACAATTACCTGGAGATAAATTGCGTAAAGGCAGTCTCGAAAATTATGAATGGGAACAATTGAATGCCAAAATCAATACCCTGATCGATGCTCCTTTATACATTGACGATACCCCTTCCCTTTCTGTTTTTGAATTAAGGGCTAAATGCAGGCGCCTTAAAGCCCAGCATAACATTCAGATGGTTGTTATCGACTATATCCAGCTTATGTCTGCAGGTATTGACAGAAACAGCGGGAATCGCGAACAGGAAATCAGTCTGATTTCAAGATCCCTGAAAAGTCTTGCCAAAGAGCTGAATATTCCTGTACTGGCCCTGTCACAGCTTAACCGCTCGGTTGAATCAAGACCCAATAAAAAGCCTTTGCTCTCCGACCTCAGGGAGTCAGGGGCAATTGAGCAGGATGCTGATATGGTGATGTTCATTTACCGGCCCGAATACTATAACCAGAATCAGGATGAAACCGGCGCCAGCCTCATCGGCCATGCCGAAGTGAGTATAGCCAAGCACCGAAACGGTGCCCTGAAGGATGTACCATTGCGCTTTATCAGTAAATACGCCAAGTTTACAGACCCTGAACCAGGTGAATATTCCGGTAACAATGTCTTGCAACCCAATGAAGGTTTCGAACAGAAAATAAATACATACACCCTGCCTTCAAAGATGAATGAAATGGAAGAAGACCATGATACACCCTTCTGACATTGATCTGAATTCCTTGCTGAAATTGTATTCATTTTTATCAATATAATACCGGCCGGATAACAAAACCGGCCATTTCTGCGTTATACGGATGACCCTGGATCAATTTATGAAACGAACATGTTTGCGAAAAAAAACCTGCCTGAATGCCTTCATGGTAAGGCAGGCACCATTAAAATAACAAACATGGAATTCCCTGCCTGTGGCAGACAGATTATCCGACCGAAAAAATCAAAATTATTACGGATGAAAAAACAACTTCTACTATTTGTTTTACTTACCTCAATTACAGTCAGGCTTTCTGCAGCATTTATCCTCATACCAATGGACAACACACAGAAAAACCACCTGAAAGCCTATGGGATTGCCTATTGGACCTTACAGCAGGAGATTGAAGTAAGCTGGCTGCTCAATTACAGGGGTGGCAGTTTTATGTTCAGGCACCACCCTACCCTTGAAGGTGAATGTGTTGTTAGGGGAGTCTCTTTCCAGGTAATTGCCGATGTTCAGGCAGATGCCATCCTGCAGGAGATATCAGACCCCCAGGTAAACACAGATGAAATGCGCCTTCAGAAAGCACCCAGAATAGCAGTCTACACCCCGAAAAATAAATTACCATGGGATGATGCGGTTACCCTGGCATTAACTTATGCTGAAATCCCTTACGATGTTGTTTATGATGAGGAAGTCATTGGCGGAGCTTTACCGCTTTACGACTGGCTCCATCTTCATCATGAAGATTTTACCGGACAATTCGGCAAGTTCTGGTCGGCTTACCGCAGTGCCGCATGGTATCAGGAAGATGTGAGGATTTCGGAAAGCAATGCGCAAATGCTTGGTTTTGCCAAAGTATCTCAACTTAAGCTCGCGGTTGCTCAGAAGATTCGTGAATTCACTGCCGGAGGTGGATACCTGTTTGCAATGTGTTCGGCACCTGATAGTTATGACATCGCACTGGCGGCTGAATCGATTGATATTTGCGACGTGATGTTTGATGGTGATGCTGCCGATGCACAGGCCAACGAGCACCTGAATTATCAAAACTGTTTTGCATTCACAGGATTCAGTATTGTGATGAATCCTTACGAATATGAGATTTCGAACATTGATGTCTCAACCACCAGGAAGGTATCAATGTCCAACGATTTTTTCACACTTTTCGATTTTTCAGCCAAGTGGGACCCGGTTCCATCCATGCTTACACAGAACCATGAACAGATAATCAAAGGTTTTATGGGACAAACCACTGCTTTCAATAAGAATTTTGTAAAATCAGAAGTCATTGTTATGGGTGAAAACAAAGCTGCAAACGAAGTCAGGTACATTCACGGGAATTATGGAAAAGGTACCTGGACATTCTATGGCGGGCACGATCCTGAAGATTACCAGCACCTGGTGGGCGATCCTCCGACTGACCTTAACCTTTATCCCAACTCGCCCGGCTACCGGTTAATCCTTAATAATGTACTCTTCCCTGCCGCCAGGAAGAAAAAACAGAAGACATGAGCAGGAATTCTAACCAACCGGCCAAACAGATATTTTTAATAACAATACTTTAACTGTCCCTATGCACAGAATCCTGATTTTTATCCTTACCGGCCTTTTAGTGATTAGTTCCCATCTTTATGCACAGGAAAAGTATTCCATCAGCGGATATGTGAGAGAAAGCGGCAGCCGGGAATTGTTACCAGGTGTTAACATTTACCTGCCTGAGCTTAAAGCCGGAACTACTACCAACAACTACGGATTTTATTCCGTGACCTTACCCCGGGGCAAATACGAAATCAGGTTTTCCTTCATCGGATATCAGACCGTGGTGTTAAATGTTGATCTTGGACAAGACATTAACCAAGATATTGATCTTAAATCTACTATTAATCTGAGTGAAGTGGTAATCTCGGCCGAAAAGGCTGAACGTATCAGTGAGAGCAGCAGGATGAGTATGATTTCACTTCCCGTGAATCAGATAAAGAACATCCCGGCCCTGCTGGGTGAAAAAGACGTATTTAAGGCACTTCAGCTCATGCCCGGCGTTCAGAAAGGATCGGAAGGCAGTAGCGGGATCTATGTAAGGGGTGGTGGCCCGGATCAGAACCTCATCATACTCGATGATGCTCCGGTCTATAACGCAAGCCATTTGTTTGGTTTCTTCTCAATTTTTAACGGTGATGCGCTTAAAAGTGTTGAGCTTACCAAGGGTGGTTTCCCGGCAAGGTATGGCGGACGATTGTCTTCGGTGGTTGAGATGACAATGAAGGACGGAAACAAAGAAAAATTCTCAGGTGAAGCAGGGATCGGACTAATCTCCTCAAGGCTGTTATTTGAAGGTCCGGTTGTTAAGGAAAAGGCTTCATTTCTTGTTTCAGCCCGCAGAACGTACATTGATGCACTGATAAGGCCATTTATGAATGATGAAGGCAAAGCCGGGTATTATTTCTACGACCTCAATGCTAAGGTGAATTACGACATCAGTTCCCGAAACAAGTTATACCTGAGTGGTTACTTCGGCAGGGACAAATTCCATGTAACCACACGCGACTACTATGACAACAATGACAATTACCAGTCAAAATCCGGTTTATACTGGCAGAATGCAACAGGCACCCTCAGGTGGAACCATTTGTTCAGCAACCGGATATTCTCAAACACATCACTTATTTTCAGCCGTTATAATCTCAGGATATACAGTAAAGAGAAGGATAATTCAGGGGAATATTTACTGGAGTATAACTCAGGCATCCGTGATTTTGCCCTGAAATATGACCTTGAATACCATGTTTCGACAACCTACACCCTTCGTACCGGTATCCAAACGACCAACCACCTGTTTACACCAAGCGCCATTGTAGAGAAAGACAGTGAAGCGCTCATCGAATTCAAGAATGAAACAACATACAATTCCTTTGAAACAGGGCTTTACCTGGAAAATAATTTCAACTTTTCAGGAAAGCTACAATTGAATGCAGGCCTTCGGTTGAGCCATTTTATTGCAGATAAAAAGAATTATATATCTCCGGAGCCAAGGCTTTCGGTCAACTACCTGATCAGTGAAGGGCTTTCTGCCAAAATAGCCTATGCTGAAATGAATCAGTATATTCATCTGCTGAGCAATACAGGCGCAGGTCTGCCAACAGATCTCTGGGTACCTTCTACCGACCGGGTATCTCCTCAGAATTCCCGCCAGATTTCCGGTGGACTGGCGAAGGATCTGCCAGCCTATAACATTACCGTAACTTTGGAGGGCTACCATAAATGGAGCAGCAATATCCTGGGTTATAAACCCGGTGCAAGTTTCCTGTTGCTGGATGATCCTTCCGATGCTCAGAGTTTTACCTGGCAGGATAACGTAACCGCAGGCTCTGGCCGATCGTATGGAGCAGAGTTGCTGATCCACCGTAAAACAGGCAAACTCAGCGGCTGGATCGGATATACCCTTTCCTGGACCCGACTGCAATTCGATGAAATAAACTTCGGTAAGGAGTTCTGGGCGCGGTATGACCGGCGACACGACCTTTCGCTGGTAGCTATCTATACCCTTAATAACCGGATAACCATTTCAGGGACCTGGGTTTATGGAACCGGTAATGCCATTACACTTCCGATGGGTGAATTCCCTGCTGAACAACACCAGCCTTTCGCTTCGTTACTTGGTTCCTTCAACTATAACAATTGGTATTTCAATGCAACAGATTATGGTGAAGTAAACTCCTTCAGAATGAGGGCATACCACCGGCTTGACTTTGCGGTACAATTCCATAAGCAAAAGAAAAACGTTGAACGCACCTGGGAAATTGGTCTGTATAATGCCTACAGCCGGAAAAACCCCTATTTCTATTTCGTTGAATCCACTTATAATAACGACTTAGTTACCAGCAAACTCAGACAGGTTTCTATCTTCCCGATCATACCATCTGTTACCTATAGCATCAAATTCTGAAAGCCATGAAAAATATAATAACCAACCTGTTATTGATATCCGGAATTCTATTGATACTGAGTTCTTGTGAATCGATGCTTTCGGATGTGGATGTTCCGGAATCGGATCCAAAACTCGTTGTAACCGGGTTTTTATCGCCCGATGACGACACCATATCAATTATTGTCAAAAAAAGCAGGCCGCTCTATGTACCGACTCAGGCATGGGAGAACTCCTTCCCACCCATTAACAATGCCACGGTGACCATTTCAGACGGGCTGAACAGCCTTGTTTTACCCTTTAATACACAAACCGGTAAGTACCAGGTTCCCAATGCATCCATGCCTGTTATTGCCGGAAATTCCTATTCACTCGAAGTAACAACGCCTGAGGGTTACAGGGTGACCTCTATCTGTACAATCCCTGAAGGAATCGCGCCGGATATCGAAATCACAGGCATAGATACCATAAACCAATACGGAAGTAACTCAATAAAAGTCAGTCTCAGGTTCCGTGATCTGCCGGGCGCCGGCCACTTCTATTGTATAACAGCAGGAACGTTTTATGGAAATGAAGGTTACGGTTTTTATTTTAGTGAAACGGGTTTTGACAGAGGTGAACCCTTTGTAAGCGACAAGAATAAAGACGAAGAATTGTTTTCGTACAGAACCTGGGAAATATATAACGACAATTCTATGGAAAGAATACTGTATGTTTCTCTTATGATTACCGATGAAAACTATTATCATTATCACCGGTCGGTCAATTCAACCTCTGACGGTGATAATCCTTTTGCAGAGCCAACACCGGTATTCACAAATATCCAGGGTGGTTTGGGGATTTTTTCAGGAATAAACGGAAAAATGACCGTGTTTAACCTGGATGATTTAAAGCAGCATACTGAATTGCTATAACCTGCAGAAGTAATAAACCGGCTTTCAACAGGCTTATGATCTCAGGCACATACTACTTCAAACACCGTTCAAAAGTTATGTAGGAGTAATTAAAGCCGAGGTAATCGGTTGCTGCAATGTCTTCCCTTGAAATTTCATTCCATTGGGAATAATCAATCTCCGAATAAAAGGTATCGGCTTCAAAATCCTTATGTACGATGGTCAGGTATAATTTGTGTGCCAATGGCATAAATTGCCTGTAAATCATCCCGCCACCGATAATGAAATTCTCCTGTCCTTCATCCATCCGTGCGATGGCCTCCTCAATGGAATAAGCCATGTCGCAACCTGCGATCTGCTCACCCGGAACATCGGTAATTACTATACTACGCCTGTTGGGCAAAGGACGAATTGGCAGGGATTCATAAGTACGTTTGCCCATTACAATGGTGTGGCCGGTGGTCAAAGCCTTAAACCGTTTCAGGTCTTCCGGAATATGCCACAACAGTTTATTGTCCTTCCCGATGGCATTGTTCTGAGCAATGGCCACTATAATCGAAATCATCTTCATCTGCAGGGTGTTAATAATTAATTTCAGACAGCTACCTGTGCCTTGATCGCAGGATGCGGATCATAACCTTCGAGTATGAAGTCTTCGTAACTGAAACCAAAAATATCTTTTACTTCAGGATTCAGGACCATTTTTGGTAAAGGCCTGAATTCACGGCTGAGCTGTAGGTGAACCTGTTCGAGGTGATTGAGATAGATGTGGGCATCACCGAAAGTATGTATAAAATCACCCGGCTGAAGCCCTGTAACCTGCGCCATCATCATGGTAAGCAAAGCATAGGAGGCAATGTTAAAAGGTACACCCAGGAAAATATCGGCACTTCGCTGATACAACTGACAGGAGAGCTTTCCGTTTGCCACATAGAACTGGAACATCACATGACAGGGGGGCAGAGCCATTTTATCGATATCGCCCGGATTCCAGGCACTTACCATCATGCGGCGTGAGTCCGGATTTTCAACAATCAGCCTGACCACTTCACTGATCTGATCTATGGCACGACCGTCAGAAGTATCCCATGAGCGCCATTGATGCCCGTAAACGGGACCAAGGTTTCCATTGGCATCAGCCCATTCATCCCAGATGCTCACCTTGTTTTCGTGAAGGTATTTTATATTGGTATCCCCTTTCAGAAACCACAACAACTCATGAATAATCGATCTCAGGTGTAATTTCTTCGTGGTGAGCGCCGGGAAACCCTCATTGAGGTCAAACCTCATCTGGTAACCAAAAATACTGATAGTTCCGGTACCGGTCCTGTCTTCCTTACGAACACCATGTTCCAACACCTGGTTCAGAAGGTCGTGATACTGCTTCATGATTAAATATTAGTGCTCAAATTTACTTCAATTCGTCCAGCCGGTTTATGCAGGTTGCCGGGTAGTTACAAACAAATTAACCAATATCCTTCCTGCGATCATCCGACCATGCTGAACCAGGGTTTTCTCAATATTTCCAAATACATCGTTTGCCTTCAGTTTCATTGGTAAAACTGGTAGACAACAGTTAATCTGCTCTGTGTTTTTCCCTGAAATGTAAAGAATCGCCCCATTCGTTGTAGCCGATTTTATTGCCCGACATATGTATTCTGGCTTCAAGACAGTTCTTGCAATCAGCCGCCTCCTCATCGGTGCAGGGCTTGTTTTCGTACAGCTTGTAATCGTTCCTGTAAGCTCCCGGGGTTATATTCGGCATAATAATGTTGGCCCCGATTTTAAGTGCCTTCTCACGGCCGATCGGGTCGATGGCCTGCAGGGCTGTTGCTGAGGCAATATTGATATTCTTCATCATTATCCTGAGTATGGCAATCATCTTCAGGGCCAGATTAAAACGTTCCTCCAGCGGAAGCAGCCGATCGCGGTACTGCCAGAGCGGGGTGTCGGCATGTTCGATGTAAGGTCCCATGCCACACATGTCAATATCCATATCCTTCATGAAAAGAAGATCGTCAGCCAGATCTTCCGTGGTCTGGAAAGGTAAACCGATCATAACTCCGGTTCCTAGCTGAAACCCGGCATTGCGAAGGTCATTCAGAGCCTGAAGCCTGCGTTCAAAACTGTGGGATTTGTTATCCGGGTGAATCCGGTAGTAAAGATCACGGTTCGATGATTCAATCCTGAGCAGGTACCGGTGTGCTCCCGCTTCAAACCATCTTTTATAGACCTCAGGTGATTGTTCCCCAACGGATAAGGTAATTCCAAGGTTACCTTCCGAAAGTGCTTTAATGTCCTTTAAAAGCCGTTCTATTCTTGAAGTAAATGCCGGGCTTTCAAGTTCACCCCCCTGCAGAACAACTGATCCATAATTGCTCTCCCAGGCAAACCTGGCGGCATTCAGGATTTCATCATCCGTCAGGTTATATCGTTGAGTATTTTTATTCCCCTTGCGGATGCCACAATAAAAACAATCCTTTTCACAGATATTTGAGAACTCAATCAAACCCCTGAAGTAAACCACGTTACCTATGTATTGCGATTTTATTTCAGCCGCTCTCGCAAACAGCTTATTCCGGTCTTCCTTATCCGTATTCAGAAGTTGAACAATATCTTCCCGTGAAAAGTTATCCTGCCTCAATATGATATCAATATCAAACATAATCCAGTGTTTCTGCTTACAGACAAAAATAATGCTTTTTCCCTACCCGCATGGTAAAATCCTCCCTTGGGAGGATTACCGGCGCCAGTTTGAAACAGCCAGATGCCATGGCCTGCGGTAATCTTCTGACCTGACCACTTTATAGTCTTCTATCCCTGCATTGTTGACTGAGATATGAAAGTAGAATTTTACTGAAAGCGGATTGCCCGGTTCTCCATAAGTCCACTCTTCCAATGCTGAATTCCGGTAAACGATGCCAGGTGATCCAAACACTATGTAAATCATACCCCTGTCTGACCTCCATCCTTCAACGGAATTACTGAATAATTTATTGGCCTCCTCTACCCGTCTGTAATACCTTTTTATCTGACTCAGGGCTCTTTCCGGATTACCGGTCAGGTCAATCCAGAACCGATCGACTGCAGCCCTGGGTGGTAGCGTGAATAGTTTTTTATATTCTTCATCTGTTGAAATATACCGGACAGCTTCCCGCATTTTTACCACCGATCCGATCTCAGGAAACCCATCGTAAAACCTGCAGAAAACCAGCCTTCTTCCATTGGTAAGATGATCTGTATAAACACCTTCTTCTTCAAACAGGAAAGGAACCGATGTATTGTTCAGGAACCTGATCTCTGAAATCG
Source organism: Bacteroidota bacterium (assembly GCA_043806115.1). Classification (GTDB taxonomy): domain Bacteria; phylum Bacteroidota; class Bacteroidia; order Bacteroidales; family Lentimicrobiaceae; genus Lentimicrobium. The sequence continues at coordinate 50,677 of JAZDHI010000080.1, read as the reverse complement.
CTGCCGGCTCCTGCATTTTCACAAGATTATCAGCCGGATAAGTAAAGGGTGCATTTGCCGTTTCCCGTTCCCCGAAAGAATAGTGGTTTAACCTGATAACCGAATCCTGCGAAAACCTGGCTCTGATCCTGACTTTCTCATTTCTCAATAGATACGTGCGCATCAATGGCTTATTACTGATATCCGTCAACAGAAAATCAGCCGGTGCGTTGTGCAGAAATTTGGAAAGATTAATATACTGTCCGTATGAATTCTGAGCATTGAGATCTTTCAGCACAGCATATATGATATAATTTCTTCCGGTTAATGCCCTGATTTTCAGAGAATCTTCAATATTCCCGGCAAACAATAATGAATCAATACCATGATAGGACCCTGAATCAATCAGCACGCCTTTCTCATAACCATCATACACCTGATATTCAAGTTGATATCTGGCAACAGGACTTGCGCCGGTAATCTGTTGATATTTTAGTTTATCCAGCGGAAAACGAAAATACAAACTACTCAGACTATCGTCCAGATTAAAAACTGCAAAGCTGAGTCCATTCAGCTTCTGGTCAGGTTTATAAAATCCGGCAATATTTTGTCTGGCCAGCTTTCCGGATGTTGAACAGCCCAAAAAAACAGCTGACTCAATAAGGAAGATCAAATGGATGAGTAGTCGTCCGGTTCTCATAAATTCCATACTTAGCTGTACAATTAACCGGCTGAATATTGATTCCTGCTGGTACGGTAAAATTAAACAATTCAGCTGAACAACCGAAGGTAAAGAGCTGCTTCGGAATGAGTATATCAGAAAATGTAATAATAAAGAGGCAAACTTATTTAACCCTGAGCCGTGTACCTACCTTGAGTTTCTTTTTAGAGGAGATGCCATTCAGTTTGCATATTTTGCTCACGGTGGTCTTATACCTCAATGAAATGGCATACAGGGTATCACCTGATTTTATGGTATGGTACTTCGAGGTTACGGTTTGCCCTGAATTGCCGGATTTACCATTTCCGTTTTTCTGTGCCGCAGCTAAAGCATTTACGCTTTTCTTTTTACTGAAAAAGTCTTTATCAATGATCAGTGTGTCCCTGTTGATACAGAAATTGTTAAAATCAATAATTTTATCCGGATTAAAATGCTCGCCAAGGTAACGGGTCTCAAAATGCAGGTGGGTAGTGGTGGCTCTGCCGGTTCTTCCCCCCAATCCTATAACCTCTCCGGCTCTGACCTCCTGATTAACAGTCACCAATAGCTTAGAAAGGTGGCCATACACTGTTTCAAGCCCGTTCGTATGCCTGATTACGATCATTTTCCCATAACCGCTCATAACCCTTGCTATCCTGACTTTTCCTGTAAATGCGCTTCGCACGGTATCCCCCTGCTCCAGTTTAATGTCCATCCCGGCATGAAACCTTTTACCCCTCGGACCATAGGGAGAAATCACTTTTCCTTTATACGGGAAACAAAACCTGCCCTCTCCGGGATTATTCAATAAAATCGTCTTCGGCTCGGAAAGTTGTGAAAAATCAGTACGACCTGTCCTGATATAAAGGGTATCCCACCTGTTGCTGTTGACTACTTCGGAAGGAACAAAGATGATATCACCGGGAACAAAATTATTCTCAGGACCATCTTCCATGGCTTCATCCTCTATCAGAACTTCTTCCGGTCCTACATCATAATTGAACCCTCCGGGGCCCGGTTTTGTGGTATCATCGGGATAAAAAAAGTCGGTTGTATCAATAACAAACCCCTGACTGTAGCCCGAAAGAGATAGAGCTGAAACAATAATAAACAGCAATAAAGCCCTGGTAAAATAATTAATCTGAAAATACATTTCCCGTTTTTAATTCAACTCCTGCGCCGGTTGCAAAAATAGTCAATTCGTTTCTTGGAATGGCCTAAAAAGCGCCACCGGCAAAGTCAAATTCCTTGATTAATGTTAAAAATTGTTAAGCAATCAAAACGAAAACGGGCGGCAGAAGTGTCTGCGCGCCCGTTTTAAAATCTGAATTAAAAATTTATGGGAATACAAGTCCCGGGTAATCAACCACATTCATTAATGTGTCCGAAGAACTCAGGGAATCTCCGGGAATAGCAGACCCGGATAATCACCAACATTCACATGTGGAATGGTCGAATTATACTTAAGATTGATGGCATCGATGAATTTGTTGGCTACAATTGCGTTTCCGCGTGGCGTAAGGTGAACACCATCAAGGGAAAACACACCGCCGGTCACATACGATAACGAGAACTTGATACCGTCGTAAATAAGTCCGGTTTTTGCATTGGCGAGAAATGAATTTACATCAACAAAAGCAAGATCGCTGGCTTCTGCCAGATTCTTAAGTGTCTGATTATAGCCGGCAGTTGCAGTTTTTATCGCATTGACTTCTGATTCAACCAGGGTAAAGCCGCCAGGAATCGGCACCTGACTTCCATAACCTTCGCAACGAATCAAATCCTGAGGTAATGAAAGGAGTACATACTCATTTGAATTGATCTGACGCATCCCGTAACCCGGCACAGTCGGATCTTCTATCACAAAAGCATTCAGTCCCAATGTAAAATTGATATGAGTGGCCCCGATACTATGATACCCATAATTCAACGAATCCACCTGCCCTTGCCTTGTAAGGACCAGTCCATTGAAAGGTACGGTCGTAAAAAACGGAATGCTGGTTACATCCGGGATATTGGCAACAATTCCCTTGGCACCATTGGCTGTCATATTGGTTATGATGGTATTGATTGAATAGGAAAATGTGGCCTGATCCGTGATAGCATCATCCATTCCTCCACTAGTTGAATAGCCAAGTACATCATTGTTGCCGATCCACAATGAAAAGAATGTGGGGCTGGCAGCCACGGCGTCGGCCAGAACAGTTGTAGCAGCAGATGAAGCAAAACGCACAAAATATGTATTGGCTGTCGGAGGAGTGTCAAGCAATCCATCCTTGTCACCATATCCGGGAGCGATCAGATGAAATGACTTGGCTCCCGGTACCCCAAAATTATTTACTGTATAACCAATTGGCAAAGCAGCATCAGGATATCCTGTGGGTGTTCCCCCGGCCTGGACCGGACCAAGTGAAGTTACACCAAGGCAATTGGTAGAAAATCCAAGTTTCAGTTTACCTGCAAGCAATCCGTCTTCATTGGTTACTTCAGGTTGTATGAATTCGCCACCCCCAGCAAGTTTCATTTGCCGGGCTATCAGATTAGGATAGGAGTAACTCTGCCCTGAGGTATATAAAGCATAATCAGAGTATCCGGCCGTTAGTGAATTTCCGAGGGAAATGTACTTTGTGAAGTCAGCCGAACCGGCCGAAGGGGTAAATTCGTCGAGCTTCGGTTCACAGGAAACTGTCACCAGAAGCAACAGGAAAAAGGCGATGTATCTTGATTTCATGAGTCTTGTCATTTTTTATCAGAAATTATAGGTTAAACCAAAACCAGGGATATACACCCTCGACTTAAATGTTCCTCCGAAGTTGTCCGGTGTGTATCGCTTATCGGCCTCCATTCCCATGATATACAGGAATGACAGGTCGATGGAGAGTTTTTCAATGGGTTTATAGGAAAGGCCGGCAGTAAAAGCCAGGTTATTAAGACTGGGTGTTTCGGGTGAGAAATAATCTTCATTTACCGGTGTTGGATCATAATAACTCCCTGCACGGATGGCAAACTTATCGTTGAGGGTATATTCGCCTCCCAACCTGACAATCAGTTTGTTATCATACAGGCGTGGGTTTCTCGAATCCGGCAGTGCAGTTGTATTGGTCTCAAAATCGAAAATCAGTGAATCATAAACACTCCAGAATACATAATTCAGACTCAGACCGATCATAAGGTCTTCCGATACATGGTACGAAACACCAAAATCGAGGTTGGCCGGCAAAGGCAGAGTAGTGCTGAATTTATTGTCTTTGGGAAAATTTCCTTCCAGAGATTCAGCTACATTAAATTTGGCATCCGCTCCGCTCACCTCCATACTGACTTCTGACCTGTAATCAATTCCAATGCTCAATTTTTCCATTGGCTGAATCATTACCCCAACATTATAACCCATGGCTGTAGTTGATCCGTTCAGGTTAACATTTCCATCAAGATCACCATCTGCCCCTGTTATGGGTAATGCTTTGGTAAGATCGAATTTCCCGGTGGCAAAAACAAATCCTGCACCGATTCCCAACCAGTCATTCACCTTAAATGAAACGGTAGGCTGGAAGAAAACAGCCCTGAGCGATAAATCCTGTATCAGGTAACGGCCATCCCAGTCTTTACCCCAGGATAAGCTGTTACCATAAGGGGTATTTATCGCCAGTCCTGCACTCAGTTTATCGGTAATTCTGGCTGCACCGTAAAAATAAAACGGTGTTCCCCAGGGATTATCAGTCATGGAGGTGTATGCAGAAGGTTCACTTTTCCGGTAAGCCGTAAATGAGCGTATCGGACTAATCCCTGCTGCAAAACTGAAGGAAGGCTTTATAAACGAGAGTCCTCCGGGATTGTAAAACATGGAACTGGCATCGAGGCTGAGGGAAGTCCCTATCAGACCCATACCGATCTGCTTCTGACCATGTAACCCTACCTGATAGCCTCCGGCATACACTCCACTCATCCATAAAGTGCATACAATAGAAAGCATGGTTAATTTTCGCATAGTTAATTCTGTTTGGTTTAAATTGGTATTTTCGTTTAAAAAACTCACAAATGTACATAAATACATTTGTTTTATCGGGATTGAATTAAAATAAGCCGGGATTGAATCGTTTTAGAGTCCCCAGTTAACCGGAATCTGACCCTTATCTTCAAGCCATTGGTTAGCCGAAGAAAAGTGCCTGCATCCGAAAAATCCCCTGTAAACACTAAGTGGGGAAGGATGTGGTGCTTCAAGTATACAGTGCCTGCGGGCATCAATAATTGATTTTTTATTGCGGGCATAATTTCCCCAGAGCATAAATACCAATCCGTTTTGTTGATCTGACAGATGCCTGATCACTGAATCAGTAAACTGTTCCCAACCGTGTCCCTGGTGCGACCCGGCCTGATTTGCCCTGACAGTGAGGGTTGCATTCAGTAACAGTACTCCCTGATCAGCCCAGGGTGTAAGATCACCGCTGCCTGGAAAAGGAATTCCAAGGTCGGATTCAAGTTCTTTCAGAATATTCTGTAATGAAGGTGGGTAATCAACGCCTGCCGGAACAGAAAAACAAAGGCCGTGAGCCTGGCCAGTACCATGATATGGATCCTGCCCCAACATGACTACTTTAACCTTGCTGAAAGGGGTGCGGTTGAATGCTTCAAAAATTTTCGGCCCTGGTGGATAGATCAGGTAGTGCTTTTTTTCTTCAAGCAGAAAATTCCTAAGTGATTCAAAATAAGGCATGTGAAACTCTTCTTTCAGTGCCTCTTTCCATTCAGGATCTATCTGAGGATTTATTTGCCCCATCAGGTATTACTTTTTAAGTTTTCTTAAATAAACAATAACAAACCCACATTGCAGTTTATAACAAAATCGGGGTTATTTTTGCAAAAGAGTATTTACTTACTTAAAGTAAAGTTATGAAAAAATTCGTTTTAATGATGTTGTTTGTTGTATCACTGGGTATTATTATGTCATCCTGCCAGTCGAGCCAGAAATGTGCTGCCTATGGAGAAGCAAGCCGGTACAAAATAGACCGTAGCCGCTAAGCATCCGATGTTACATTATGCAGCCTGTGATTTGGTTCATGGGCTTTTTTTGTTGATTACGGCATATTGTTTGATTACCTTTGTGCTTCATATCAGTGATTAACCATGAAGTATTCAGGATATTTTTTATCAATCACTTTTTTGTTTGCATGCGCAATTCCTGCGATTGCACAAATTGAAGAAGAATTTGACAGCATCGCCGACAATGTTCTGTTCAGAAAGGAAATGAATGGCAGTGTTATCATACATTCTCATGGCTGGGGTCTTGAATACAGGACAGGTTTTAATAAAACCGTTTCCCGGAAACTGATGTTTGAGGCAAACCTCCTGGAAATGAAGGATGCAAAAGAAATCAAGACAATAAACCCGTTTTTTACCAACACCAAGAGTTACATTTACGGCAAAATGAATTCCCTGTATATGGTAAGACTGGGATCAGGTCAGCAATACATACTGAACCGGAAACCGTATTTCGGGGGTGTAGAATTAAGAATATTATATTCCGGAGGCCTTTCGATGGGTTTCACAAAGCCGGTTTATCTCGAAATCATTAAAATGGATGCAGTTTCATACCGGTATATAACCGTTACAGAGCGTTATGATCCCGACAAGCATTTTAATGATAATATTTATGGACGCGCACCATTTACAAAAGGATTCGACAAACTCAAACCCTACCCCGGCATTTATGTGAAAGCCGGCCTGAGTATTGATTTCGGGACAATTAATCAAAAACCTAAAATAATAGAAGCTGGAGCTGTATTGGATATTTATGCCAAACCAATTCCAGTGATGGCATTTAAAAACCCTGATCAGTTTTTCCTGACACTCTACTTAAGTTTTGGTCTGGGGAAACGTTACAACTGATTGAGTGATTCCTCTTTTAATATCGTTACTTCCAATTATAAAAAAACTCCCGGCTCATTAACCGGGAGTTTTTTGAATTGACAACAAACTCTATTTTTTGATAATGACTTTTCCGGTAACAGAAAGGCCTTCTGCTTCGATGCGCAACATGTAAATTCCATTGGTCATCGAACCAAGCTGGAACTCTTTAATCAATCCATTCGATACCTGGACCTCCCGTTCGATCCTGGCTTTGCCCAAAATATCGAACAAGGTGATTATTGCTTTACCGCTGAAGCCGGATTTTAGCTGAATGTTCACAAAGTCAACTGCCGGTGAAGGATAAACCCTCATCCCGTTACGATAAACCGGTTCATCTATACCCAGGGCCACACATCTGAAATTCCAGGTATCACTCCAATTGCTGGTATCTCTGCTGCTGATGGCTTTTACCCTCCAATAATAGGTTTTAGCACTGTCGAGCAGGTTAAAAGGCACCTTGAACTGCTCAAGACCTGCAGCGGTAGTGGCATTAATACTGTACAATGTTGCACCCGACATATCTGGATGAGAAGAAAATTCAAGTTTGTACAACAATACACCAGTGATTTTATCCCATTTAAGAGAAGTAACAAGCTCAACATTGGTGGCGTTACTATCCGGAGAATTTAATGAAACTTTATCTACCGTCGTAAAATTGCGTACTACAGAATAAAGTGTATCGCGTGAATGGATGGCAGCCATTTTCCAAAAATACTGAGTCCCGAAATGAAGTGTATCAGGTATAGTAGTTGTCAGGTTAGGAGTCGCAGAATAAAGCTCTGTATGCATAAACTGTTCATCCGTTGCCAGGTATATGTTGTATTTTGAAAGTCCTTCAATTTTCTTCCATTTTAATCTTGCATCAGGTGAAATGTTAACAGCATTATTTGCAGGATTCTCAAGTACCAGATCCGAAACTACTGTGAAGTACCTGGCATCGGACCATGAAGAGGTGTCGAACTGATGACGGGCTCTGACTCTCCAATAGTGTTTTTGTGCAAAAAGCAGCGATGAAGTATTTGTCTCTGAGGAAGAGCCAGGCACCGTGACAATATAGGAAGCAGGGCTGTCGAATGTTGAAGTAAGGTCGATCTGGTAATCGTAATAGGTAACACCGGTAATTCCAGCCCATTTTATCTTGATGTTTGGAGCTATTTTATCTGCATTATTACCCGGGGAACTAAGCACAGGCTTTACAATTACTGTAAAACTTCTGGCATCAGACCATTCCGATGTCGCCTGATTGTCTTTAGCCCTGACCCGCCAGAAGTACTGTGTTCCGAAAAACAGATTTGACATTCTTAACGCAGTTAACTCGGACGTAAAGAGGAGAGGTGATGAAAACTCTGCATCCGACGATAGCTGAATCTCATAGTAGAGACCAATCTGGCCGGTAACTGCATTCCAGTTCAGTTCAACATTGGGTGCAGCTCCTATAAAGTTATTATTTGGGGCAACCAGCTCCGGAGTGTAAATATCAGGCGACGCTATGGTAAGTAAAAACGTCAGGGAAGCCAGGACCGAGAGGTATATTTTTTTCATAATGCTGATATTAATATTTTTTATTAAACCATATATCCGGAGTTTGCTCCGGAATCTTTGGCTGAATTATTTTACAACAACAAACTTAGCCGTTTTTACTTCATTACCGATGGTAAGCTGCAACAGGTAAGTACCCTGATTCAGACCTCCCGACGGAATGGTAAGCAGGTGTTTCCCTTTGCTTAAACTGCCGAATTCGTCAATATTAACAAGGTCACCTTTCAGATTATAAATTCTGGCCAGAACAGGGTTTTTGGTACTCAGTTCAAGTTCAACATTGATTTCAGTGCTGACCGGATTCGGGAATACGTTGAAGGTGTTGTTTTTAACGGAAGGGGGAACTGCCTGTCCATCGACTCCAACATACAGCCTGTTTTCGTAAATACCTTTACCGTGGGTGGCAATGTAAATTGCGCCCAGATTATTTACACCTCCGATATCTTCGATCCATGGACGGGAAAGGGTCTGCTGCCGGATCATCATGACCGGCAATGCACCCATACCGTTGTTCTCAGCGGTCCAGTTGTTGGTACTACCTATTGATTCTGAGGTAAATACACCTATATCAGTTCCAATAATCACCCTGTTTGAATTGGTCATCTCGATGATGCTGGCGTAAACAGGCATGGCAGGAAGATCACCCTGCACAGAGTTAAACACCGGGCTTTGAGCCAGCGCATCTGTGGTTCTGAAAATAAAATCGCTGTTACCATAGTTTCCAAGAGTGACAATCACATGACTATCATTATGCGGGTCAACTGAAATGGAAGTAACGTATCTGTCTGTGAAAGTATTAATTACCGAGCTCGAGATGATACAACCTGTACTTGAGATATCAGCACGCAATGAGTCATAGGCCAGTGCAATATTGGCTACACGTATAATCTTACCATCTGTAGTTCCTACAAACAGGTAATTGGCATCTGATGAATAAGCCATGCATGAAGGAATACCGGTAACGGCAGCAATCTTAAACCATTTTGGTTCATCACTGAAATCAAGTGCCTCTTTGGTCATATACACGGCATTGGTAACACCAACGAAGAAACGGGAAGAAATAATGTCTTTTACCCTTACTGAATCACCGGTAGCCAGGTTTTCGGTAAGTATGTGTTTAAATGGGTACTTTTTAGAACTGCTGTGGGCTGTTTTGCTTTTTACTATCACCTCGGCACCTGCCGGTAAATCAGTTTCAGCATGAAACATCACACTATCCCGGGAGTTTTCATTATTGAAACTTTCCCACATGCGGAACGGAGTCAGAAATACGTTTACATTGGGTGTGCTGCTGTTTGCAGCGGGAATAAAGGCATTTGCTTCGGAAAACCCGAGATCGGCTGAACGTTTCATGTAACCCGCAGAACTCGAATAATACATTGCCGAAGGGTTAATCATTGACATTTCTACTGTTCCGCCATAAAATATAGGCCTTTTTATGTCTCCGTCAACAAATGTGGTAAGGATTTGCAAACCTGTTTCAGGTGTATTGCCCTCTTTGTCAAGAAAAATAATTCCATCGCCCTGAGAACCACCCAATGCACGTCCCTTATCGTCGAATGCGACAGTGTAAAACATGGAAGTCAGGTAGTTGCGGTTCAGATTTTTGTATTCTGCAAGATTATCATCAGAAGATGTCAAACCGCGATCTGAAGCAAGATAGAATGTTCCGGTATTAACCGGGTCGGGTATGATTGAATGGAAATAAGAACCGGCAGCACCGGCAGATTTTTGCTGCCATTGGTAAAAACCCGCTTCTTCTATCTTTTTCCCTTCCCAAACATTCACTCCGCCTAAATAAATCAGGTCAGGGTTTGACGGGTTAACCTCAATACAGGCTGAATAATTACCACGGTGGATTGTATTGGCGGCATTACCGAAAACATTAAAAAGCTCGCTGGCTCCCGGGCCAATCAATCTCCAGGTTATGCCCTTATCTTTTGAAATATAAACTCCCTGAAGCTGGCCAAGCAGGTAATCACTGTCAGTACCATCAGCAATCAGAACAGCATAAATTACAGAAGGATCTGAAGGGGCAAATGCAACTTCAATCCTGGACAGACCTGCTACCGGAAGGCTATCCTGCCCTGTACCGGTTGAACGAAGTACAAACCCGTTGACATCACCGGTAGAGGATATATATAATTGATTGCCCACCGAGGCAGCCACTGTTCCATCAGATCCGATTTTCACATCTGTACTGGCCTCTGTCAGCGATTCTTCACCTGTGCTTGCCAAGGCCCAGCTATTGCCACCATCTGAAGAGTATTTTAATCCTGCATTGGTAGCGGCAAAAACCTTATTGTTTTCACCGGCAGCAATTTTATTGACAAATGCCCATTCCGCATCGGGATTGTTCAATGAACCGGGATCAGTAGAGGCAAGTTTTGAAAAAGTAATACCATCGGAAGATTTGTAAACACCGTGACCGATAAACCCGCTGAAAAGATTGAACCTCTCGCTGGCAAACGATTCACCACTACCTACATATATATCTCCATTGGATGCTTGTGCCATGCAGCTGACATTCAGCAATATGTTCCCCGTTTCAACAGGATTCCAGGTAAGTCCGCGGGTTGTTGATTTCCACAAACCACCGGAAACACTACCGGCAAATATTGTGGATCGGTTGCTAACCCTGTTGTCAAGAATCAATGCCCGGGTTCGACCGGAAAAATTATCAGGACCCATTGACAACCAGTTAAGGCCCAATGCTGCAGTAGATTTAAGACCGGCAGCCTGTTTCCTTGCTTTTATCACATCAGCCGGGTTAACATATCCGGTTACCTGATTGCTTCTTATTTGCGAGAAGTAACTCCATCCATCAGGAATTCCATCGGCACTCATGCCAGGAACCGGGAAATGACCAATCTGCCTGAATGTTCCTGAAGTGGTCAGCATAAATAACCCTGTCCCAATCATTAAAACCAGCAAGCCAATGAGTAAATTTCTATTTTTCATATACTTAGAAGTTTATTGATAAAATATTTCCGGCAAATAAAACAGTGGCACAAGTTACGCCTTTTTAATTGTTCTGCAACAGAAAAAAACCTGTTTTAATCAAACAAAATTAAGTCAAAAAACCAATCCGGCAGCGAAAAATGCATAAATATTTCCAATCAGTTATATGTTGGTTTTCGGTGAGCAAATGTAGGGTAATTTGACAATTTAGCAATCGTAAAAAGAAATTATTGATTTTTTTATGCCCGATCAGGAAAATTTACTCTCTTTGCTTTGTTTAAGCTTCCTGATACAGGCTTTGCAGGTATTGTTCCCGGTCAAAATCCTTTTGCCAGGAATTAATTTCAATTACTTGATTATCTTTTATTTATATATTTCAAATAGAGATTATGAAAAGAAACAGACCAATTATTCTCCTCGTTTTCCTGGCTTTGACGAACTCAGGGTTAAAAGGACAGGAAACACAACCGGATAAAGGCAAGGGATATGAATTTACAATGGTTAAAAGTATTCCGGCTTCTCCTGTTAAAGATCAGTATAAATCAGGCACCTGCTGGAGTTTTGCAGCTACCTCCTTTTTTGAATCGGAATTGCTGAGATTCGGGTATGACACCATCGACATCTCAGAGATGTTTTTTGTCTACCATGCCTATCATGAAAAAGCCAACAATTATGTCCGTTTCCATGGCAATGCGAACTTCGGGCCGGGCGGCCAGGCTCATGATGTATTAAATGTAATCAGGAAGCACGGATTTGTTACTGAGCAAGAGTATCCAGGCTTGCTGAAAGGCGAAGAAAAACACAAGCATGGCGAACTTGACGCCATACTGAAAGCGTATCTCGAAGCAGTGATCACAAATAAAGACGGGAAATTATCCCTGGTCTGGAAAGATGCCTTCAGGGCGCTGCTCGATACTTATCTGGGGCAGCCTGAAACTTCATTGAATCAGGCAGAAATCCGTTCTGAAAAAATCTTCCCCCGTTTCAGGGCAGAGGACTATATTGAACTGACTTCCTACAACCATCATCCCTGTTATGAGTTGTTTGAACTCGAAATTCCCGACAACTGGTCGCATGATCTATATTACAATCTGCCTGTTGATGAATTGGTTGATGTTATTAACCATGCATTAACCCAGGGTTACACCGTTTGCTGGGACGGAGATGTAAGTGATAAGGGTTTCTCTCACGCAAACGGGGTTGCCATCGTGCCGGGAATAGATATCAAATCGATGGAAGGCACCGAACGTGCCAGATGGGAAAAGATGACAGAAAAGGAGAGAAATGCAGAACTGTTTGCATTCAGACAACCCGGTAAAGAGAAAAAAATCACCCCGGAGATGCGGCAGGAAACATTTGATAATTTCCAGTCGACCGATGATCATCTGATGCATCTTACAGGAATGGTTTCAGACCAGAATGGTACTGTATATTATGTAACCAAAAATTCCTGGGCTGCCAACAGCAATGAAACAGGAGGCTATCTGAACCTGTCGGAATCGTATGTAAGACTGAATACAATAGCTGTTATGGTTCATATAGATGCCTTACCATCAGACCTTAAAAAGAAACTGAAACTTTAAACTTTAACAATGAACTATAAAGGCAGTCTGGTAATTCAGGCTGCCTTTATTGGTGTCATCCTGACTGATTAACAATTTTTAACACCGCACCATTGGCGGATGAGCAATGCTCTGAGTATTTTTGCAAAAAAAATTACTAGCCATGATTGAAACTGATATCAAGGAATTGAATGAGCGCATTCAAAAAGAGAGTGCATTTGTTGACCTGATTGAAATGGAATTGCATAAAGTAATTGTTGGACAGAAACACATGGTCGAACGTCTGCTTATCGGCTTGCTTTCAAACGGACATATTCTGCTTGAAGGTGTTCCGGGGCTTGCCAAAACACTGGCCATCAAATCACTGGCTAATATAATTGATGCGCATTTCAGCCGGATTCAGTTTACCCCTGATCTTCTGCCTGCCGACCTCATCGGTACCATGATATACAGTCAGAAGAAAGAGGAGTTTATCGTAAGGAAAGGCCCGATTTTCGCCAATTTTATCCTTGCAGATGAAATAAACCGTTCTCCTGCCAAAGTTCAGAGTGCTTTACTGGAGGCAATGCAGGAAAAACAGGTTACCATCGGAGATCATACTTATCCCCTTTCTGAACCATTTCTGGTTCTTGCCACCCAAAACCCGATTGAGCAGGAAGGCACTTACCCCCTACCTGAAGCACAGGTAGACCGCTTCATGCTGAAAGTTGTGATCGGGTATCCGACACGTGAAGAGGAGAAGCTGATCATGAGGCAAAATATTGAAGGAACACAGCCTGTAACAAAGACCATCATCAAGCCGGAAGATATTTTAAAGGCCAGAAACCTGACCAGGGAGGTTTATCTTGATGAAAAAATTGAGAACTATATCACGGATATTGTTTTTGCCACGAGGTTCCCGGCAGAAAATAAACTGAAAAGGTTTGAAGGCCTGATCTCCTACGGAGCTTCTCCGCGCGCCAGTATTAACCTTGCCCTTGCAGCAAAAGCATACGCATTTATCAAGCGTCGTGGATATGTAATCCCGGAAGATGTCAGGGCAATTGCTCATGATGTTATGCGGCACCGTATCGGACTCACTTATGAGGCAGAAGCTGAAAACATTACTTCTGCTGATATCATCAACGAAATTCTGAATACTGTTGAAGTTCCGTAGTCATCCCTTTAAGGTCAGTTCAATTCTTCCGGAATAAAGAAAAAAATGGAAACCAGCGATATTCTCAAGAAAGTACGACAGATTGAGATCAAAACCCGGGGATTGTCAAACCACATCTTCTCGGGGCAATATCATAGTGCCTTTAAGGGAAGGGGGATGGCATTCAGTGAAGTCCGCGAATACCAGTATGGTGACGATATCAGGAACATCGACTGGAATGTAACTGCCCGTTTCAGTCATCCTTACATTAAAGTTTTTGATGAAGAACGCGAGCTTACAGTTGCCTTGCTGGTTGATGTAAGCGGATCCAATGAATTTGGCACCCGTAAGCAGTTCAAGGAAGATGTGATGACAGAGATAGCTGCAGTTCTGGCCTTTTCAGCCATCCATAACAATGATAAAGTCGGGGTAATATTCTTCAGCGATAAGGTTGAAAAATTTATCCCGCCTAAAAAAGGGCTTACCCACATTCTTCGCATCATCAGGGAATTAATTGATTTTAAACCCGAAAGCCAGAAAACCAATATTGCGGAAGCATTAAGGTTTCTGACCAATGCCATGAAAAAACGGTGTACCGCCTTCCTTATTTCTGATTTCATTGACTCAGGATTTGAAGATGCATTAAGAATTGCCGGTCGAAAACATGACCTGGTAGCCCTTCATATTTTTGATGAAAGGGATGAGCAACTACCCGATATGGGCCTGGTAAGGCTTTTTAGCAAAGAATCAAATGAGAGTATCTGGGTTGACAGTTCGAGCAAAACGGCAAGAGAACGGTATAAAAATCATGCTTTAGCCCGCCTTTCCACGCTGGAACAGGCTTTCAGGCGAAGTGGTGTGGATTTTGTGAAGATCGCAACCAACCAGGATTACGTTAAACCATTATTGGGGCTGTTTAAGGCCAGGGAAGCAAGACGTTAACTAATATCCGGACTATTGGTAAAATGAAAACAATGGGAATCAAGAAGTGCCGCCGTGTTATTACAGCAATGTTATTCTTCCTTGCCGGATTTTTATTTGTTGTACCGGTTATGACGCATGCTCAAAGCGTTATACCCGATACTACCCGCTTTCTGATTGGCAATCAGGTGAATGTCACCCTTGAATTCGAAGCCGGGCAGGGAGCAGTTGTTAAATGGCCTGAATTGGGTGATACCCTTTCCCATTCCATTGAAATTATTAAAAAAAATCCCATTGACACAATCAGGCCTGAAGGCAGTACCAAACTGATTTTCAGACAGGTAATCACAATAACCTCATTCGACACAGGATTTATTGTTCTTCCCCCTTTGGTTTTCATTGTGAATGACAATAACGGGATTCAAACTGAACTGAAAAGTGAACCTGTCTTACTTGAAGTTAAGAATATCCAGGTTGATACTGCTAAAGAGATCAAGGACATCAAACCCATACTTCAGGCTCCATATACACTGCAGGATTTTCTTCCATGGCTTTTACTTGCAGCCGCAGTTGGATTGCTTGGCACCCTGATATGGTTTTATTTAAGAAACCGTAAGAAAAAGAAACCATTTTTCAGGTTACCCACCCGTCCGCAGAAGCCACCCCATACCGTTGCACTTGAACGTCTTGAAGAACTGCGTCAGGAAAAGATGTGGCAAAAAGGGCAGATTAAAGAATATTATACCCGCCTTACTGATATTCTGCGGGAGTATTTCGAAAAGCGATTTGGCGTGAATGCAGCCGAAATGACCAGTGATGAGATTCTATTTGCAATGAAGGATCATATTTCTGAAGTTTCGGTCCTGGGTGACCTGAGAAAACTGCTGACTTTATCTGATCTTGCAAAATTTGCCAAAGGCCAGCCGCTTGGTGCTGAAAATGAAATCAGTATGACCTATGCCAAAACCATTGTGATGAATACAGCGCCTGAGCCCTCGGTTAACGAAGCTATAATAACCGGTAGCTCTGATAAACAAGAGAACCGGAATCCTGTAAATGAATAAACTGACATGTTCGATCACCTGATATTCGCAAATCCTGTTGCTTTTTACCTGTTGCTGATCATACCGGCAGCCATTGCATGGTATTGGTTCAGGGGTGCTGACACCAGGGCGAAATTCCAGATTTCTGACTATTCTGTATTTCTGGATAATAGCCGGTCTGTAAAGCTTTACCTGCAGCATTTGCTGTTTGTATTGAAATTGCTGGCATTTTCATTGATGGTGGTGGCACTGGCAAGGCCACAGTCGACACTTTCAAGACAAAGCATCAGTGTGGAAGGAATCGACATTGTCCTGGCTATGGATATTTCAGGAAGTATGCTGGCTGAAGATTTCAAGCCCAACAGACTTGAAGCAGCCAAAGAAGTCGCTGAAGATTTCATAAAAGGCAGACCCGGCGATCGGATCGGGTTAGTTGTGTTTAGTGGTGAAAGTTTTACCCAGTGCCCGCTGACAACAGATCATCCGGTGCTTATCAATCTTTTTGATGAAATCAGGAGCGGGATGATTGAAGACGGCACAGCCATCGGCGACGGGCTTTCAACTGCTGTAAGCCGTTTGAAAGAGAGTCAGGCAGAAAGTAAAGTAATCATATTGTTGACTGACGGAGAAAATAACCGTGGATTCATTGATCCCCAATCGGCAGCTGAAATTGCCAAAGTGTTCGGACTGAGGGTCTATACCATCGGTATTGGCACCATTGGTTCAGCCCCTTATCCTATGCCAACACCGTTCGGAATACAATATCAGCAGATGGAGGTCCGTATTGACGAACCGCTGCTGAAACAAATTGCCGAAATGACCAATGGTAAGTATTTCAGGGCTACCAATAAGCTGAAACTACAGGAAATCTACAGTGAAATTGATAAGCTCGAAAAATCCAAAGTTGATGTAACTGAATTTCGTCGCAAAAAGGAAGAATTCAAACCATTTGCATTGGCCGCCCTGATCCTGCTTTTGATTGATTTCATTCTCGGGATCAGTGTTTTCAGAAAATTCCCATAAGCATTTTCATATAACTGGTAAAAAAGTGAAAACTGATGTTTAGATTTGAACATGCGATTTTTCTTAACCTTTTAGTGCTGTTACCGGTACTGATTATCCTTTATTGGTTTTTCAACAGATGGAAAACCAGGGTAGCATTAAGAATTGGTGAAAGACAGGTTATTGCCAGGTTGATGCCTGACACCTCTGCATTTCGTGCTCACATCAGGTTTTCAATGATATTGCTGACTTTCACTGGGCTTTTATTAGCCCTGGCCAACCCTCAGGTTGGTTCTAAGATAGAAAAAGCCCAGCGCAAAGGAGTAGATCTGATCATCGCACTAGATGTTTCGAACAGTATGCTGGCTCAGGATATCCAGCCTAGCAGAATTGAAAGGGCAAGGCAATCCATTTCAAGGTTGATCGATGAACTTGAAAATGACAGGATCGGACTCATTGTTTTTGCCGGGAAGGCATATACACAATTGCCTATCACCACCGATTATGCTGCCGCCAAGATGATGCTGGGCACAGTCAGGCCCGACATGGTGCCTGTCCAGGGCACGGCCATCGGACATGCAATAGATATGGCTATGGCTTCGTTTAAAGATGAAAAGTCCGGAAAGGCAATAATAATCATTACCGATGGTGAAAATCATGACGAAGAGGCTGTTGAAAAAGCAGGTGATGCTGCTGATGCAGGTATAAAGGTTTACACAATCGGGATGGGCCTTACCGAAGGAGCCCCTATCCCTGTTTACAAAGACGGTGATATTGCCGGGTTCAAAAAGGACCAGTCAGGCGAAACCGTCATTACCCGTCTCGACGAAACCATGTTGACAAAAATTGCTGAAGCCGGAGATGGGATTTATGTCAGGGCAAGTAATACACAGGCCGGATTGCGGAGAGTGTTTGATGAAATCAATAAAATGGAAAAAACCACTTTCGATACTATAAACTTCTCTGATTATGAGGACCGCTTTCAATACTTTGTGGGACTTGCCATCCTTTTTATGGTTCTCAATTTCTTACTGAATGAGCGAAAAAGCAGATGGGCAGAAAAGTTTTCATTGTTTCACCCGGCAAAGAATGTGAAGAAATGACACGTAGTATATTATTTACAGCTGTTTTAGTGGTTTCAGCCGGATTTTTATCCGGTCAGAATGATAACTCCCTGATAAGGAAGGGCAATAAACAGTTTAAGGAAGGCAAGTTCAAAGAGGCTGAAATCGATTACCGTAAAGCCATGGAGATTTCACCAAAATCCTTCAGGGGTGAATATAATCTGGGGAGTTCACAATACAGACAAAAGAATTGGGAAGAAGCTGGCCGCAATTATATGAATTCAGCAGGGAAAATGAAGCCCAATGACGTAACAGGGAAGGCTGCAGCTTTCCATAACCTGGGAAATTCGCTGCTCAAGGCTGAGAAGTACAACGAAAGTGTGGAAGCCTATAAACAATCGCTGAGGCTGAATCCTGCCGATGAAGACACCCGGTATAACCTCAGCTACGCTATGCGGAAACTTCAGCAACAGCAACAACAACAGCAGAAACAGGATAAGAACAAAGACGACAAACAGGATAATAAAGATCAGCAAAACCAGAACCAACCTCAGGATCAGAAAGATCAGCAAGATAAACAGCAACAACAAAAACCACAGATTTCAAAGCAGGATGCCGAACGTATGTTGCAGGCCCTGAAAAATGACGAACAAAAAACCATTGATAAAGTAAAAAAACAAAAAGCACAACCGGTACAGGTTCAAGTTGAAAAAGACTGGTAGCTTTGCCTCAGAATCAAGAAGTAACTATTTTCTTAATAATTATTCCAAAAGGAAGATGAAACCAACCAGAATACCAATCTTTCTGCTATTAATGGTATCGGCTTTTACCGGATGGGGCCAGAAGGTTGAATTCACAGCAACAGCAAGGGAAGTTGTATCAGTTGGTGACCAGTTCAGGCTGGTTTTTTCTGTGAATGCACAGGCTTCAGGGTTTACTGCACCGGTGCTGAAGGACTTTACAGTCCTTGCAGGACCCAGTCAATCGTCAAGTACCAGTATGCAAATCATCAACAATCAGGTTACCAGAACGGTTGACTATTCCTTTACTTATATCCTATCGGCTGACAAAGAAGGTACCTTCACCATAGGCCCTGCTTCTGTGAACGTTGACGGCAAAGTCTACAAATCAAACCAGGTTACGGTTAAAGCCGTTAAAGGGAATGCCCCGCAACCCCGTCAGGGAGCACAGGGCTCACAGGGAAACCAGCAACCTTCGGGAGAAATCAGTTCCAGAGACCTTTTTGTCAGAGCATCTGTCAGTAAATCAAATCCTTACCAGGGTGAGCAGATAATAGTTACTTATAAAATTTACACAAGGGTGCCCGTTGCCGAATACAGTATTACTAAAGCCCCCGGTTTAAGTGGTTTCTGGACGCAGGATCTGATCAAAGACAGTAAGAATCTGAATCAGTACCGTGAAACCGTAGACGGAGCCGAATATGTGGTCGCCGAAATCAAGAAGGATGCAATGTTTGCTCAGAAATCAGGCAAGCTTACCATTGAACCACTCGAAATGGATGTCATCGCTCAGGTGCAGCGAAAGCTTGGAAGAAAACCAACCAATGATCCTTTTTTCGATAATTTCTTTAATGACAGTTTTTTTGGCAATACTGTCCAGAATATAAAAAAAACCATCAGTTCCAATCAGATCACCATCAATGTAAAACCTTTACCCAACGAGGGAAAACCTATTGATTTCACCGGGGCTGTAGGTAATTTTTCAATAACTGCAACAACCGACCGCAACGAATTGAAAGCCAACGATGCCATGAGTCTGAAGTTCACCGTTACCGGAAAAGGCAACATCAAACTGATTGACAAACCGGCACTGGTCTTCCCGTCCGACTTTGAGGTATATGACCCGAGGATTTCTGACAATATAAATACTGTTGCTTCCGGTGTTTCAGGTTCACGTACCTTCGAATACCTTATCATCCCCCGTAATCCCGGCAACTTCATTATCAAACCGGCTACTTTTGCCTATTTCGATATCAATACCGGCATATATAAAACATTGAAATCCCAGGAATTTAAAATCATTGTCGAAAGGGGTGATGGTTCTGAAAGTACTTTTACAACCGGTGGGAATAATAAGGAAGATTTCAAACTCATCGGCAGCGATATCCGCTTCATAAAAACCGGCCGCTTAGATTTACATCCTGTCAATACCTTCCTGTTTGGCAGCATCCCTTTCTGGCTGCTTTTGGCAACTCCTCTGATTCTTTTCATTATTTTCCTTGTAGTCTGGAAAAACGAACTTAAAAAAAGGGGGAACAAGGCCCTGATGCGCAACCGCAAAGCTACCGGCGTGGCCCGTAAACGGCTGAAACTTGCCGAAAAGTTTCTGAAGCAGGCTAACCAGGAAGCATTCTGGTCAGAGACTTCCAACGCACTCTGGGGATACATGAGTGATAAATTCAATATCCCCCGTTCAACCCTGTCGATGGATTCGGTAAACGAAGCGCTGAGTGCAAAAAATGTAAATGAAGAACTGATAAAGCAATTTATGAGCACACTCAACAATTGCGAGTTCGCCAGGTTTGCCCCTGGGAATAAAACTCAGGCAATGGACCAATTGTATGGTCAGGCCATCGATGTAATTACACGTACCGAACAAGAACTCAGGTAAAGAAAAAACTTAAAACAAACTTTTAGCAGTTAATCGTAAATGTTATCGGAGCTGCCTGCAATTAGTCAACAATAATTGAAAATATGAAACTGAGGTTCGTTATAGGTATTCTGTTTTTGATCACAGGTTTTAATGTTTCAGCCGGTGAGCAGGCTGACATTGATAAAGCCAACAAGGCTTATATGGCAGGATTTTATGAAAATGCCATCACTATTTATGAAAAGGTAATTAACGATGGCATGGTTTCACCGGAATTGTATTACAACCTGGGTAATGCCTATTTTAAAACCAACAACCTTCCTTCCTCAATCCTCAATTACGAAAGAGCTTTAAAATTCGCTCCGGGCGATGAGGATATAGTTTACAATTTAGGGGTCGCCAACAGCAGGATCGTTGACAAAATTGAGATCCTTCCAGAACTGTTTTACATCAGATGGTGGAAAATAATAAAAACATGGTTTTCCCCCGACGGATGGGCAATAACCGGCATTGCATCATTTTCACTCTTGTTTATCATTGCTGCCCTTTTTCTGCTATCACGCTCGGTTGCCGGCAGAAAAGGCTATTTTATTACCGGTATAATTCTTCTTCTTGTCAACATCATCTCGGGAGTTATTGCATGGCAGACATACCAGGATTCACGGCAACAGAATTCAGCCATCGTTTTCACACCTACACTACCTGTTAAAAGCTCACCCGATGAAAGCAGTATTGATTTGTTTGTCATTCATGAAGGTCTGAAAGTAATGATCATGGATAAACTGGGTGAATGGAACGAAATTAAAATTGCGAATGGCAGTAAGGGTTGGGTGAAAGCCGATAATCTCGAACCTGTTTAGCACCCGGGTTAAATGACCAGAGCAGCCCTGCTGCTTTCCAGGATCCATATCCTGCGTTTGCTGAGGATGATCAATCAACTCGGGATTTTCAGGATCGCTTTCCTTCTGGTCATCATTATATATGTAATAAAAGCTACGCTGAAGCCAGGGATGCTTTCTTATCAGGCTTTGTTACTCGTATCAGTTACACTGCAGGCTCATTTTAAAAGAAAGGATTTTGTCTTGCTGAATAATCTCGGTTTGAATAAGCCGGGGTATTTTATTTTGCTTTACCTGCTTTTACTGAGTCCTTTTTTATTGCTTTACCTTTTTTGGCCTGATTTCATTGCTGCCCTGATACTGATTTCCGGAATAATTCTGATATCTTTTCGCCTGACACCTTTACGGAATATCCTAAAAATCCATAACCCATCGTTCCGCTTTATTCCTGCCGATTCATGGGAATGGCGGGTTGGATTAAGACAGTATTTTCCTGTTTTTTTAATTGCCTATATCCTGCCTGCAATTTTATTTCAGCATGATTACCTGTTTGCCGCTTCTTTATTGTTGATGGCAATCACAACCAATTCCTTTCAGGGGCATCACGAACCACTCAACATGAACGGTGCAATCATGAGAACACCTGTTTCCTATTACCGGCGTAAAGTTTTTCTGCAATGTATAAGTTTTTCAATACTTGCAACGCCCCTTCTAATTGCATCGTTCTTTCTGTATCCTGAAGGCTTCACACCGGTTTTATTAATATTTACAAACAGTTTGATTGTACAGGTATTCGCCGTCTCGTTAAAATATGCAGGCTATATGCCCGGGCTGCAAAGTCCTTATTATATGGGCATAAATATATTACTGAATTTTGCATTTATATTTCCGGCTTTGTTACCAATTCCATTGGTTCTGGCAGCAGTTTTCAGCCGTAAAGCGGTTACACAACTTAAACTTGTCACCGGATGATCATTGTTGAAAACCTGAATTTCAGTTATGGCACAAAGCCGGTAATCAATAAACTGAACTGGCAATTGGAAGCCGGCTGCATCCATGGTCTGCTTGGCCTTAACGGAGCCGGAAAAACCACCTTATTTAACCTGTTGGCAGGTTGGTTTAAACCTGCAAGGGGAAATATCCTTTATAAGGGAAAACCATTGCAAAGGGATATCTGCGGATTTATGGAAACAAACCCGCAATTCTATCCAATGATAACAGGACAGGAATACCTGGATGTTTTCAGACTCAAAAACAGGGACTTTGATACCGATGCCTGGAACCGGATATTCAAACTTCCGCTGAAAGACGTGGTGGACAACTACTCGACCGGAATGAAAAAAAGATTGGATCTCATGGGAATACTGGCCCTGAACCGGGAAATTCTGATACTTGATGAGCCATTCAACGGCCTTGATTTTGAAGCTGTCAGACTGGTTCAACAGATATTGCCATTGCTAGTGGCCAAAGGAAAAACCATAATTGTAAGTTCGCACATCACCGAATCACTTACCGCAATGTGCAACAGCATAAGTCTGATCAGAAACGGAGAAATCGGTTTCAGTATTGAACGTGAACGCTTTGGCGAACTCAATGAAATGATAGATTTTCATGGAAGAATTGAAGCCGGCGATTTTCCTCTGTGAAACATGAACCATTCCGGCTGTCAACCCGGTCTTGTTGACAAAACAGATTTATTTCTTAAATTTACCTGATCTAAGTCTGCTATGAAAAAAGCCATGACATTCCTGTACCTGTGTTTGCTTTCAGTAGTAGCTTATACACAGGACTTTATACCAGCTCAACCAATCGGAGGGCGCCAACAGCTCCGCTATTTTATTGAACAGGAATTAATCTATCCTGCCGCTGAATCCGATGCAGGAAAGGAAGCTTTGGTGACCCTGTATTATAAGATTGATGAAAAAGGACAAGTTGAATACGTCCGTTTCCTTGATAAATCAGCGCAATCGTTTAATCAGGAAGCCATGCGCATTTTCAGGATGCTGGAATGGGAACCTGCCACGTTCAGAAGCGTTCCGGTTGCTGACAGCGGTCACTTTGATATAGATTTCAACATTCGGAAATACAGAAGGATATGTAAACAGAGAGGGTACTCCCTGCACCTGTATCCATTTGAACCAACAGATACTTCAGGTAAAATTTATTTATACAGAAATCTGGAGACTGCCCCCCACCCTATCTTTACGAATGATAAAATAAATCTTGCCGGATTTATCGCAGCAAACCTGGTTTACCCTGAAGCAGCCATCAAACAAAATGTTAGCGGCATTGTTAAGATATCCTTTGTGGTGGAATCCCATGGCAGAATATCCAATACCAGCATTGTGAATTCACTGGGGGCAGGCTGCAATGAAGAAGCATTGAGATTAATCCGGATGATTAAATGGATGCCCGGCACTGTCAATCGTATGGCCGTCAGGACAAGAATGAGCATCTCAATTCATTTCAACCTGGATCCCGGCCCTGATGGAAATTTTAATCCAAATATAAAATCAAGCTATGGAGGATAGCAATTAAGAAACCCTAATTCCAATTGTATGAGAAAAACACTATTTACAATCCTTTTTTTGGCTGTGCTTACCCAGGCAGCCTCATCGCAGACCGCTGATACCACCAGGCTCTGGACAACCGGTTTTAAGGCTGCCCTGACATTCAATCAGGTTTCACTTACCAACTGGGCTGCAGGCGGTGAAAACAGCTATGGAGGCAATTCGTTTTTAAACCTTTTTGCCAACCTTAAACAAGGTAAAACAACCTGGGATAATTCACTTGACCTCGCCTACGGAATGGTAAAGCTGGGTGATGCAAATCTCCGAAAAAGTGATGATAAAATTGATTTTGTTTCAAAGGCCGGCCATAATATTATCCACAAAAACCTGTACCTGAGTGCTAACCTGAACTTTAAAACCCAGTTCGGAAAAGGATACAACTACGCAAATGATACAGCTCTGCCAATTTCAAATTTTCTGGCCCCTGCTTATCTGATGCTTGGTCTGGGTCTCGACTACAAGCCATATCCTTTCCTGTCCGTTTCATTTTTACCTCTTACAGGCAGATTGGTTATTATCAACGATACAACCTTCTCGGTTGCCTATGGTCTTGACCCTGGTAAAACCATCAAGGGAGAGTTTGGTGCTGCATTAAAAGTCACTTTTGAAAAAGACCTTTTTACCAATGTCAACCTTAAAAGCAAACTCGACATGTTTTCTAATTACATGGATAGGCCCCAGAACATAGATATAAACTGGGAGGCTATGCTGGTGCTGAAAGTTAATAAACTCATATCAACCTATGTAGGCATTCAGACAATCTATGACCATGATATTCAGATCAAGGATAAGGATGGCAGAACCGGCCCACGCACCCAGTTCAAACAGACTTTCGGAATCGGGCTGACCTATTCAATCAAACATTTACAGGCAACTGTCAAACCATAACCAGCATTTATTAACCCCTAAAACAAACCTTTATGAAACTTTTAGACGAATTCAAAGCTTTTGCCATGCGTGGCAATGTAGTGGACATGGCAGTCGGTATTATCATCGGCGGTGCATTTGGAAAAATAATTTCTTCTTTTGTCAGTGATGTTCTGATGCCTCCCATAGGACTTTTACTTGGTGGTGTCGATTTCAAGGACCTGATGTACCCGCTGAGAGCTGCAGTTATGAATGGAGCTGAAGTAGTTACGCCGGCTGTAACGCTTAATTACGGTTTGTTCATTCAAAATGTTGTTGACTTCCTGATCATTGCTTTCGCAATCTTCATGGCAATAAAAGCTATGAATTCATTGAAAAAGAAGGAAGTTGAAGCACCTGCAGCACCTCCTGCTCCTACCATGGACCAGGAATTGCTGGCGGAGATCCGTGATTTATTAAAGAAATAATCATTCTTCTGAACTGTTTCAGGAAAGCCCGTTGTGAGATACGGGCTTTTTTTTGTCACCCATCAGCAGATAAATGTGACTGATTTTCAATTGATCTTATAAACCTTAATTACTTCTTCCCCGATATCGACCGTCCCGAAACTAATTATCAATTTCTGAACTGTTACAACAATTTATCTTCATATTTTTATAGCGCTTATAAAACTTTCAACAAATAGAGCCTCACACTTATGCTGAAAACGATCAAAGTTCCCAACAACATCGTTATTGTATTCTCAATTATAATTATTGCTGCTGCATTGACGTGGATAGTTCCCGGAGGCAGGTACGACAGGCAAACAATTTCGGTAAACGGAGTTGAAAGAACGGTTATTGTCAATGACACCTTCAAAAATATTGACAGCCAACCCCAGACCTGGCAGATTTTTTCAGCTTTCTATACAGGATTTATCAATATGTCGCACATAGTAGTTTTTATTCTGATGATTGGCGGTGCATTCTGGATTATGAATGAAACCAAATCAATAGATATAGGCATTCTTTCCTTCCTGAATCTTACCAAAAGGTTCGAAAAATGGAAAATCGTCAGTAAAATAGGTGTAGATAACATCATTATGGTCTTTATTATGATCATTTTCAGTGCTTTCGGCGCTATTTTCGGCATGGCTGAAGAAACCCTCGCATTTACCATCATCTTTGTTCAGCTGGGAATCCGGATGGGTTACGATTCGCTGGTTGGAATCGGGCTTTGCTATTTTGCCGCCCACATAGGTTTTGCAGGTGCCATTCTTAATCCCTTTACCATCGGCATTGCCCAGGGTCTGGCCAGTGTGCCGCTGTTTACCGGAATCGAATACCGTGTTGTAGCCTGGTTTATCCTGACTTCCTTTGCAATAGCCTTTATCCTCTGGTACGCAGCCAGGGTAAAGAAAAATCCGGAGAAATCAATCATGTATCATGAAGATGATTACTGGAGGAAAAGAAATGAATCGGACGTTGAAGCCATTAAATATTACACACCAAAGTCTGCATGGGTCGTTGCCTTTGTACTTATGGTAATCATGCTTATTTATTCTTTCTATTTCCCAACTACCCGCCTCAAAGTTGGTTTAACCACTTTTAACGGTCCATTTATCCCGGCACTGACAGCTTTATATGCTTTAACCAGTTTCTTTGCACTCCGCAAATCACTGCACTTTTATATCCTGAACATTCTTGCCTTTACAATATTCTACCTGGTTCTGGGAGTGCTCGGCTATGACTGGTACATCATGGAGATAGCAGCATTGTTTCTGGCCATGGGCATTTTTACCGGATTTGCAGCAGGAAAAAAGAATTCAGAGATTACCAAACTCTTCCAGGAAGGGGTGAAAGACATTGTTTCGGCAGCACTTGTAGTCGGATTTGCAGGAGGTATCATCGCTATATTAAATGACGGCCTGATCATTGATACGGTGTTGCATTCCCTGGCCAACTCATTGAAAGGCACCGGCCAGCTGACAGCAGTTACCATAATGTATGGGTTCCAGTCGCTGCTCAATCTGGTGATTACCTCCGGCTCTGCCAAAGCTGCGCTGACTATCCCCATTATGGCACAGTTTTCGGATATCATCGGTTTGTCGCGTCAGGCAACGATCACTGCTTTCCAGTTCGGAGCAGGCATCACCGATATGATCGCACCTACTTCAGGCGTTCTGATCGGAGTGCTGGGTATAGCAAAAGTCCCTTACGGTAAATGGGTGAAATTTATTCTGCCATTTATGCTGTTCCTCGCCTTTATTGCCTGGCTTTTACTGATTCCTACTGTTACTATGAAATTAAACGGGTTTTGAAATAATCTGCTGATTGGCAGATCAGCGAAACATCTGATTATCAAATGGCAGATTGATTGAGTATACCATCTGCCGGCCGGCACAGAGTTCGTTATTTTTACATTAAAATTCCAGCAATGCAGATTCTCTCCTTTGATTTTTCATCTTTAGCAGAAACCAACCATAAAATTGTCCAGTATTTAGTAGTTGCAGCAGTCATCTCTGCCCTGGCGGTCATCCTTGCCCGGATCCTTCAGAAAATTATGAAGGTCTATTTTGAGCGTTCAAGCCATGTGCTCAGGGTGGATCCAACCCGGTATAAATTCCTCCGGAATGCTGTAAGCTTCGTTGTTTTTATGCTTGCCATCACCCTGATTTTCTATACAATCCCTGAACTGAGAACCATAGGCATTACCCTCTTTGCCGGTGCAGGTATTTTTGCAGCCATCATTGGTTTTGCATCACAGGAAGCATTTTCTAACATCATCAGCGGTATCTTCATTGTCATTTTCAAACCCTTCAGGGTAGGCGACAACATTAAAATCGGCGATGTTCATCATGGGGTAGTTGAAGACATTACTCTGCGGCATACCATTATCAATAACTTCGAGAACCGGCGGATCATCATCCCTAATACGGTCATCAGCTCACAAACCATCATCAATTCAACGATCGAAGATGAAAAAATATGTACCTTTATTGAAGTTGGAATAAGTTATGATAGTGATCTAGGAAAAGCAAAAGCCATCCTCAGCGAAACTGTTGGCAACCATCCGAACTGCCTCGACAACCGGTCAGCTGAAGATGCAGGTCCGGATGAACCAAAGGTCATTGTAAGGGTTATCTCCTACGGTGAATCATCTGTCAACCTCAGGGCTTATGGATGGGCTGCCAATACCAGTGAAGGATTCGTGATGAAATGTGATGTTTTTGAAACCCTGAAGTACCGTTTTACTGAGGGTGGAATTGAGTTCCCTTACCCACATCGTACAATCATCCACAAAAGGTTGACTGATGAAAAATAAACCAATTGTCCGAAAAACTGACAGCATACGCAACTATCGTAAAAAATCAGGATTTCCCCCGGGAACATTGATTTATACCGGCAATATCAGCCGTGAGACGGCATTTGACCTATTCAGTTACGCTCCGGCTGTAATTGAAAGGACCGAATCGGGCGATATTCAGGATATCATTAAAAAAATTGATAAAAGCAGGAATAACTGGGTCAATGTTACCGGTTTAACCAACACAGACCAGATAAGCAGGCTGGGTGATCATCATACCTTACACCCGTTAATGCTGGAAGATGTGCTGAATACAGAATCTGTACCAAAAATTGAAAATTATGGTGATGTGCTCTTTATCAGCCTGAAGATGCTGAAGTGGGACGAAAACAAAAACTCCATCGATGCAGAACAGATCAGTTTTATTGTTGGGGTAAACTATCTTCTGTCTTTCCAGGAAACAGAAGGGGATGTTTTTACACCTGTCAGGGAACGACTGCTGAACGGTTTGAGCAAAGCCCGTGAAAAAAGCATCGACTTTCTCGCCTATGTGCTGATTGACAAGATTGTGGATAACTACTTTCTTGTTCTTGAGAAGATAGAAGATCACATTGAATCCACCGAGCTGAACCTGATCCGTGATACAAATCTTGTTTCGCCCGGGCAACTCATGCACCTTAAGAAACAATTGATACTGCTCCGTAAGTATGTTTATCCCCTCCGCGATGAAGTCAGGAAACTGCAACGGGATGATTCAAAACTGATCGACCGCAAAACGATAAAGTACATCGACGACCTGTACGACCACCTGCAGAATATCATCCAAAACCTCGAAAGTTTCCGCGATACCATCAGTAACCTGATGGAACTCTACTCATCAACCATTTCAAACAAGCTGAACAGCGTCATGAAAACACTTACAATGGTTGGTGTTATCTTTATCCCACTGACATTTATTGTCGGTATTTACGGGATGAATTTTGAACATATGCCTGAACTTGGCTACCAATGGGGATATCCTGCAGTGTTGATAACAATGCTTATAATCGCGTTAGCCATGTACCTCTATATGAAGTCGAGAAAATGGTTTTAGAAAAATAATTTCTAATGTCTGATTTCTAACCTGCCTGCCGCCTTTTGGGGGGGGGACAGGCCGGGAGGTTACCAATTTCTGACTATCATAACTCAATATCCAAATATTCATGTCGATCATATCCTCAAATCATACCATCTTCAAATACTCATATTCTCAAATCCTCAAATCAAAACAGGAATTCACAAATCTTAACACCGACACGGAACGATAATTGCAATTGATAAATGTTTTTGACTAATTTTATGCATTCTTAAACCTGCTCTATGATGCTCAGAAAAATCGGAACCATTGTGCTATTGTTCACCGGACTTATGGTTCATGCTCAGTATTCAGGTGAGCCCTTCAGCCCTTATACAGTGAATTCAGGTTTTACAGAAAACGGAAGCCTTTCCTCTCTTTATCGTTTCAACCTTCAGACCGGAGCATTTTTCAATTCCGGCATTGGCGGGGGCAGCCTTTTCAATTCATTTATAGCCCCTTCATTCAGCAAGGATCTGGGGAAGAAGTTCACTTTATCCGCCGGAGCAGTCATATCGAATACAACCTATACGGATGTAAGTATGTATAACTCCGAGGGAACCTTCAAACCATACTCCGGCAACCTGACCAACTTAACCCTGTATGCAGCAGGCACTTATCAGGTGAATGAAAGACTTTCGGTAACCGGATCAGCATTCAGGACCATCAACCCGGCCTTCAATGCCAGGCTTAACCCCGAAAAATTGCGAATGGAGGCCCAGGGCATGAGTTTCGGGGTAGGGTATAAAGTCAGCGACAATGTACACATCGGCGCTGAAATCAGATACCAGCAAGGCAACAGTAATATATATTCTCCATACGGAATTCAGGGTAATAGTCCCTTTATGAATAACGGTATAGTTGGGTATTGAATTGGCCGGTTGTGAATGACACACTTCGGTTACGCCCGCCTGACTGCTTACTTTCTGCTCCCTGCTCCCTACTCCCTACTCCCTACTGTTTACTGCTTACAGCCTACCAATAACATTTACCCCAACGTCAAACGCCCAACGACAAACCATTAACTTCCCCCCTGAATGCTGATCCTGATTTCCCCCAGCAAGACATTAGATTTCAAGAATCCGGTTACCATCCCGGGTAATGCTGATCCTGAACTCATTAAATATTCAAAAAAACTGGCAGCCATTCTGAAGAAAAAACCGCACAGGGATCTGGCTGCATTGATGGATATCAGCACAAACCTGGCTGAACTTGCTGCATTACGATACAGTGAATGGCATCACCCCTACCCTGCCGGAAAAGCCCGTCCGGCTCTGTCGGCTTTTAAAGGCGATGTTTACGAAGGATTAAAGGCCTGGGAATTTAACGAAGAACAATTGGCCTTTGCCGGCAAACACCTGCGCATACTCTCCGGTCTTTACGGGTTGCTTAAACCGACCGATCTGATACTTGCCTACCGGCTTGAGATGGGTACGGCTCTTGAAGGCAGGGATTTCAGGAACCTCTATCAGTTTTGGGGCGACCGGATAACCCGGAAGGTTAAATCGGCCATAAGGGAATCAGGCAGTAATGTCCTGATCAACCTGGCTTCTGATGAATATGCGAAAGCCGTTGAATTTAAATCAACAAAAGCCAGGGTGATTACCCCCGTTTTTAACGAATTCCGGAACGGGACGTTTAAGTTTATCAGTTATAATGGCAAAAGAGCGCGGGGACTGATGACCCGGTTTATCATCGATAGGCGTATTACCGATCCGGAACAGCTCAGGCTGTTCAACTACGAAGGCTATGAATACCTTGAGCAACGCTCAAAAGGGGATCACTGGCTATTTGCGAGGTAAACATCTGATGTGCACCTGAATGTGATTCTTAATCTTCAACGTCATCTATTTACTTTTTACTTTGAACTTTGAACTTTGAACTTTGAACTCCCTCCCACCGGATTACCTGCGGTGATCCCAAAGGGGGAGGCTTCAGACAACCAAGGCATCAGCCTGTGGCTGATGTTTTTATTTAAGGAAGCCTAATGCTCAGACAATTCTGGCATTAGGCTTCCTTAAATAAAAATGCCCCGCTTTGGCGGGGCACCTTGATTGTCTGGCGGAGAGAAAGGGATTCGAACCCTTGGTACCCGTAAGAGTACAACGGTTTTCGAGACCGCCCCATTCGACCGCTCTGGCATCTCTCCTGGTTGAAAAGGGAGTGCAAAAGTAACAAATTATCAGAGATTGTTCGCTGAAATTTATTTTAGATTCAGCATAATTACTTTGAAATACTGGCATAGTTATTGAATCTTTATTTCCCTGCGCTGCATCTCAATATTGCTATGTTATCCGTCAACCCTGTGAATAATTCACCGGAATTTAACCTTAATCACTGAGATGATGAAAAATATTATTCTTTCAGCCCTGATGCTTCTCCTTTTCACAGGCAACAACCTGCTTGCCCAGGATATTATCATGAAAAAGAACAACGAACTCATCAAATGCAAAATCAGGGAGATAGGGCTTGATGAGATAAAGTATGTAATGCCGGAATATTCGCTGGATGTTGTTTTTACTGTTGACAAAGATGATCTGATAAAAATTATTTTTGAAAACGGCAAGGAAATGGAATTTCAGGTAAAAATGACCAACCCCGAAACATACAATGAAAACAAGAAAAACATCCTGAAAATCGATTTCCTCTCTCCCCTTACCGGAAATACTACCCTCGCCTACGAAAGAAGTTTACGTCCCGGCAGAAGCATCGAAGCCAATCTTGGTATCATCGGCCTGGGTATTGATCCAAACGATAGAAACGCCGGCGGAGCATTCTTTAAGTTTGGATATAAATTTATTAAAGACCCCGACTTTTACCTGAGAGGAATGCGTTATGCCCATATACTTAAAGGTGGGTATATCAAACCTGAACTGGCTTTCGGCTTTTTTTCCAGGGAGGACCGGTATTTTGATTCTTTTTCTATCGAAACAAACGAACGTGAAGATGTCGTGTCAGGATCAGTACAATTGGTTTTTGGTAAGCAGTGGGTATTCGACAATACCTTCGCCATAGATATGTATGGTGGTGTGGGCTATGGTTTTTCAACCAGTGATAACAGTGTATCCTATCATTATGGTTACACTATTGCCGGTAATAAAGTACCGTTAGCCTTTTCAACCGGATTAAAAATAGGCTGGTTGTTCAGATAGAATCAATAATTAATTGCAATGAAATGCCCGGCAGAAAATCTTCGCCGGTTTTTTTTATGTCCCCTTTTAAAAACAGATTGAACAGATTTTTTTCTCCGTTTTCATCAGGATTCTAAATAAATTATTACTTGCATGAAAACCAAAACATTACAATAAAAATGCTATTTATATAATTGTTTAGACTGAGTATAAACTATAAATTGTCTGTATTTTATTCTAAACATTTTGGTGTTGTTACTGTTTGTTTGCGTAAATTCGCAAGAGCCTTCAGGCCCTGAAATGGTTTATCTACAGGTGCTTTGTTCACTAATTAACCGGAAGATCTTTGACAAAAAACAGAAAAATTCTGTTTTTTTGTGTTTTCATTGCAAAACTTAAGGGAGTGAATTAAACAGAAAGTATGGTTTTAAAATTAACATTGACATTTGTAAAAATATTACCAGGCTTCAACAGTGATGCCGGAAACGGTACACAAAAAAAAGGCAGTTACTTCCGGGTAAATGCCTTTTTCTGTTAACCACCCGGTTCTGAAAAATGATTAAGAAATACATACAGCTACAGAATATGAACCCAACTGCAAGCAAATCCGGTTTGAGGCCGGCCGGAGTGTTACTGGCCGCGTTGTTGACCATCATCTTCTTTATCGCAGATTCAGCAATTGCCAACGCCCAGAATGAGGGTAAGCAATTATTCGAGAAAAACTGCATGGTGTGCCATAAACTCGGGGGCGGAAAACTTGTCGGTCCTGAACTTCTCGGAATTACGCAAAGACGGGACAAGGCCTGGATTACAAAATTCATCCGCAATTCCAAAGAGATGATTGATGCGGGGGACCCGGTTGCAGTAAAGGTGTACGAAGAAAACAATAAAATCCCGATGCAGACTTTCCCCAATCTGTCGGATGCAGAAATCAACAGTATTGTCGACTATATTGAAAAATGGGAACCTGAGAAGGAGAAGGTGTTTACAGTTGATATTAACAAAAAAGAGGGATTTGCAGAAACTGAAATTTTAAGGGGTGAAAGAATGTTCTATGGTTTGATCCCTTTTGAACAGGGTGGTACCAGATCGTGTGTATCGTGTCACAACACCATTTCTTCTGACAGCCTTAACTGGAGCCCTTCTGCGATGGATCTTGCCGATGCCTTTATGGAAAAGGAAGGAATGAACATCTATAAGTCAATGGCGGAAGCCAATTCTGATGTGATGCGGAAAGCTCACGGCGAATATAAGCTTACCGACCAGGAAGTATTTTACATTGCTGCTTTCCTGTCCGAATTTCACCATGAAGGCATGACACCGCATAAAATCTTTCCTGTTAAATTAATGATTTTTATCCTCTTTGCTTTATTAATGACCCTGGCACTCATTGATTTGATTTTTACCAAAAAAATAAAATACAGGATAATCCATCTGGTTGTTATCCTTGCCGGACTGGCTGTACACTTTAACCTTGCCGTAGTGGAAGCTCAGAGCCTCAGCCGGACGAAGGACTATGCCCCTGATCAACCCATAAAATTCTCACATAAGGTTCATGCCGGAGATAATAAGACCGACTGTAAATATTGCCACTCGATAGCCGATTATAGTAAATCTGCCGGTATTCCATCCAATAATGTTTGTCTTAACTGCCATAATGTTGTATTAAGCGGTCGCAATTCAGGGAAGTTCGAAATCAACAAGATTCACCGGGCTGCCAAATCTGGTAAACCGATCGAATGGACCCGCGTTCACAATCTTGCCGACCATGTTTTCTTCAGCCATGCACAGCATGTCAATGCCGGTAAAATAGCATGTGAGAAATGCCACGGTGATGTTGCAGAAATGGATATCATGAAGCAATTCTCCGATCTTTCTATGGGCTGGTGTATCAATTGTCACCGCGATACAAAGGTGAACTTTACTGATAATAAATACTATTCTACCTATATCAAACTGCACGAAGAGCTGAAAACCGGACAAATAGATTCGGTAACTGTTGAGCAGATTGGCGGACTGGATTGTATGAAATGCCATTACTAACAACTAACAACTAACAGTTAATAGTTAATAGTTTGGGAATAACGGATAATTGGTTGGAATTGGAACGGAGGTGAACCGGAAATTACCGGAAGTGTTACCCGAAAAAAGAAATAAATACGAAGAACGAAATTCAGCATCCAAATAAAAGAGGTTTTTATATGGAAAAAAAATATTGGAAGAGTACAGAAGAATTGAACAACGTGGTTGAAAGGGACAACAATGAAAATCTGATCCCGGAAGGGAAGAATCTGCTTGACCTGATTGATGAAGAGATTGCGCAGAAACCCTCATCAAGGCGCAACTTTTTGAAATTCTGCGGTTTCAGTTTTGCTACTGCTGCCATTGCCAGTAGTTGTGAAAATCCGGTAAAAAAAGCCATTCCCTACCTGAATAAGCCTGAAGATATTACACCGGGTATAGCCAGCCATTATGCTTCAACCTATTTCGATGGATCGGAATACAACAGCATTCTGGTAAAGGTTCGTGATGGCAGGCCTATCAAAATTGAAGGCAACACCCTCTCTCCGGTAACCGGAGGTGGTACAACCGCCCGGGTGCAGGCATCGGTCCTCAGCCTCTATGACGGACTGGCCCGTCTTAAAGGTCCCCTGAAAGAAGGCGCTGAAACCAACTGGTCTGCTGCAGATGCCGAAATCTCAGCTGCATTGAAAGAAATCAGTGGAACCGGAGGGACTACAGTGTTACTGACATCCAACATCATCAGTCCGGCAACGAAAAAACTGATTGAAGAGTTTAAAACAACATTCCCAGGCGTTAAACAGGTCGTGTATGATCCGGTATCCGTATCAGGGATACTGATTGCCAACAGAGATTCTTATGGCTTAGCCGTTGTTCCGGACTATCTCTTTGATAAAGCCGAAGTTATTGTTGCTTTCTCTGCCGATTTCTTAGGCACCTGGCTCTCTCCCGCTGAATATACAGCCCGGTATGCAAAAACCAGAAGTCTGACAAACAATGAGAAAAAGCTGTCATACCATCTGCAATTTGAGACCGGAATGACTATTACCGGAAGCAAAGCAGACAAAAGGGTGGCAATCAAACCCTCGGAAGAAGCAGGGCTTCTGTTACAACTTTATAATGCATTGGCTGTTAAGGCAGGGCAGGTTGCAGTTTATACAGGCGTTACCCATGAATCTATCCCTGCGATTGCAGGTAAGCTTTGGGAAAACAAAGGCAAATCTCTGGTCATTTCAGGGAGTAATGACCCCAATCAGCAGGTGTTGGTAAATGCCATCAACCAGCTGCTTGAAAACAATGGTGCTACCATAAGTTTCAGCGCCCCGCTTCTCACAAAACAGGCTTTTGACACTGATATGGAAGAGTTTGTCAGCCAGATGAACGCAGGCAACATTCAAGGATTGGTACTCTGGAATGTTAATCCCGCTTACGATTATTACAACCCCGGGGCTTTCATTTCAGGCATTAAAAAAGTAAGACTAACCGTATCTTTCAATTCAGTTACAGATGAATCTCAGGAACATATAAAATACATCCTTCCGTCTCACCACTACCTTGAATCATGGGACGATGCAGAACCCAGGAGAGGATTCTACAGTTTGTCACAGCCGGCCATCAGACCCATATTCAGCACCCGCCAGCCACAGGAATCGCTGATGAAATGGATGGGCAAAGAAGGTGATTATTACACCTACCTGAAAAACTTCTGGATGACTGAAATCCTGAAAGCAGGCGAAGGAGAATGGAAAACTACGCTGCAGAATGGTGTATTCCAATCTGAACCTGTGGTATCAGCTCCGGTTCCAATGAATGCTGCGCTCATCGCTCCGGCTTTGCAGGCCCTGGCTGAAGCAAAAAAGAGTAACAATATAGAAATTGTACTTTACCAGAATCTGGCCATGGGAAACGGTATGCATACCAACAATCCCTGGCTGATGGAGTTACCCGATCCTGTATCAAAGGTATGCTGGGACAATTTTGCCGCTGTTTCTCCTGAAACGGCAGCAGAACTGGGTGTAGGATTCGGAGACATGCTGAAACTTAAAGAAATGGATATCCCGGTTTACATTCAACCCGGACAAGCCGTTGGAACCATCTCCGTTGCCCTCGGTTACGGCCATACCAGATTTGGCAAAGTAGCCGATGGCGTCGGGACAAATGTATACCCTTTTGCTGTTTTCGAAAATGGCACCCGCCGGCTTGATAACCAAACCATTACGGTTGAAAAAGCAGATGGCCAATACAAACTGGCTTCGACTCAGATGCATGCGAGTATGGAAGGTCGTCCGATTGTTCGTGAAACAGTGTTGGGCAGCTATCTCGAAAGTCCCGATGCCGGCAATGAACTGCATAAAGAATACAATGACAAACATGTTACCTTATACAAGGAAACGGAGTATAAAGGCCATCACTGGGCCATGGCTATTGATCTGAATACATGCACCGGTTGCAGCGCCTGTGTTATTGCCTGCCAGGCTGAGAATAATATTCCGGTGGTTGGTAAGGAAGAGGTCATGAAGACCAGGATTATGCACTGGATCCGGATCGATCGTTATTATACCGGTGATGAGAAAAATCCGGAGGTGGTATTTCAACCATTGATGTGCCAGCATTGCGACAACGCTCCCTGCGAAAATGTCTGCCCTGTATCAGCAACCAACCACAGCAGCGAAGGGCTCAATCAGATGGCTTACAACCGGTGTATTGGTACAAAATACTGTATCAATAACTGCCCGTATAAGGTACGTCGTTTCAACTGGTTCAGATATGCCACCAACCAGAAGTTCGATTATAATATGAATGATGACCTGAGCCGGATGGTGCTGAATCCTGATGTTACAGTGCGGGAGAGAGGCGTGGTTGAGAAGTGCTCTTTCTGCGTGCAACGCATTCAGGAAAAGAAACTGCTGGCCAAAACGGAGAACCGTCCATTACAGGATGGCGAAATTCTTCCGGCCTGTGCCCAGGGTTGTCCTTCAAAAGCTATTGTTTTCGGCGATCTGAACGACCCTGAAAGCCAGGTTTCCAGATTGTTTAAAGATCAACGCAACTACCACCTCCTTGAGGAATTGCATACACTTCCTTCGGTAGGTTACCTCACACTTGTCAGAAACACGAATGAAAATAACACCTGATTTAAAAACAGATTCCAAGTAACACATAAAAGCTAGACTTTATGTACAAAACCGATGTAAGAGGGCCACTGATTCTGGGTGATAAAAACTACCGGCAAATCAGCGAAGATGTGATAGCCCCGATTAACCAACCAATACCTGGCTGGTGGAAATTTGCATTCTTCATTGCACTTTTAATGACAATTTTTGGTGTACTGGCATTATATGAAACTGTTGCCGTGGGCCTTGGAACCTGGGGAGTCAACAATTCTGTGGGCTGGGGATGGGAAATTATAAATTTTGTGTGGTGGATCGGTATCGGACATGCAGGGACAGCATTCTCCATATTCCTTCTGATTCTCAGGCAGAAATGGAGAACATCCATCAACAGGGCTGCTGAAGCTATGACTGTTGTGGCTGTAATGTGCGCTGCGATATTTCCAGCCATACATATGGGGCGCGTTTGGCTTGCCTTCTTTATTTTTCCTTATCCAAACACCCGTGGTTCTCTCTGGGTAAATTTCAATTCACCGCTCTTCTGGGACTTTATAGCCATCAGTGCATATCTTCTGATTTCGGCATCATTCTGGTACTTCGGCATGGTCCCTGATTTTGCGACCATCCGTGATAAAGCAACTTCGAAAATTAAAAAAGCTGTTTACGGTTTCTTCGCTTTCGGTTGGACCGGCTCCTCCCGTGAATGGTTACGCTACGAAGCCCTCAGTTATGTTCTTGGTGGTATTGCAGCTGTACTGGTTGTTTCAGTGCATTCAATCGTATCGACCGACTTTGCAGTTTCAGTTATTCCTGGATGGCACACTACCGTTTTTCCTCCTTACTTTGTTGTAGGCGCTATCTTTTCGGGCTTTGCCATGGTGATGACCCTGATGATCATCATCCGAAAAATGTATAAATTTCAGGAATATGTCACGGATTCGCATTTGAATGCAATAGCAAAAATACTGATATTCGTTTCATTGATTATGGGCACAGCTTATGCAACTGAAATTTTTATCGCCTGGTACTCAGGTAGTGAATACGAGATGTTCACTTTTTTCAAAAACAGGATCACCGGTGATTATTCTTTTCAATTCTGGGCAATGGTTATTTGCAACGCCTTCATTCCGCAGTTGTTCTGGTTTAAAAAAATCAGAAAAAATCTGACCATTGCTTTCATCATCTCCATTTTTATCAACATTGGAATGTGGTACGAACGCTTTAACATTCTGATCACTTCGCTTTCGAAAGACTATTTACCATCAAGCTGGACGACCTATTCACCTACCTGGGTTGAAATCGGTATCTACATCGGGACCCTTGGTATGTTTACTATTGGAGTACTGCTGTTCTTTAAATATATCCCGATGATCGCCATCAGCGAAGTAAAAAGTGTGCTGAAGGTCACTACACCCAATCTTAACGATCAAAAACACATGAGCCATGAATAAAACCAGGATAATAGGTGTATTTAATGAAGAAAATACCCTGATGGCTGCAGTAAACCAGGTAAAAAAGGAGGGTATTGAAATAAACGAAATCTATACCCCCTACCCCATGCATGACGTAATTGAAGCTATGGGTAAAAAGACGAGGTTTACTTTTGCTGCTTTTCTTTATGGGTTTTTCGGGGCATCCGGCGTATTGGCATTCCTCTATTTTACTTCTGTTATAGACTGGCCGGTTAACTACGGTGGTAAGCCAACCAATGCTTTTCCTTCTTTTATTGTAGTTACGATCATTCTTACCATTCTTACGGTGACTATTGCAAGCCTCTTCACCTTTTCGGCAAGGGCAGCTATTTATCCCGGCAAGGCTTATGAATTGCCTGATGATCGGTCTACCGACGATAAATTTGTCATTGTTTTCGATAAAGCAACAGTAAAAGACGGAATTGAGAAACTGACAGCCATCCTTCGTGAGCAGGGGGCACTTGAAGTATATGAGAAAGAGATACACCTTCAAAAATAAGCGGCACATGATCAACAAGAAATCATTAACAGCCATTACAATGGCTATTGGCCTGTTGTTAACAGGTACTTCGTGCGA
Source organism: Bacteroidota bacterium (assembly GCA_043806115.1). Lineage (GTDB taxonomy): Bacteria > Bacteroidota > Bacteroidia > Bacteroidales > Lentimicrobiaceae > Lentimicrobium. The sequence goes on along the minus strand of JAZDHI010000080.1, from coordinate 11,270 downwards.
CCGCACACGAAACGACAAAGGGTATGAGTACTTCCCTGATATGGCTCATTCCCTTACCTATGAAACCTACGCCAAAAACCCGGCAATGACTGACAGTATTACAATGCGTCTGCCAGCTTCAAACACCATATCACGTGAGATGATTCCATATCCATACGCTGCAACCATTGAAGGGAGAACGCTGGCAGCAGCTGAACTGGTTAATCCTCTGCAGGCTACGCCTGAAACGCTGAAAAATGGAAAAGAGATGTACAGCATTTTCTGCCAGGGATGTCATGGTGATTCCGGCAACGGTGAAGGTTATCTGTTTACAAGTGGCAGGTTTGCTATTAAACCGGCTTCTCTCCTTTCCGAAAAGATGATGGCAGCTCCGGAAGGTGATATCTACCACGTTATCAGCGCAGGATATAATGTAATGGGCGCACATGGCCATATGATCCGGCCCGGTGATCGCTGGAAAATAGCCATGTATGTTAAAAATGAACTGCAAAATACAACCGTAAAATAAAAGGAGCGGAAATGGACACAAGAGTTACAGTATCGAAACGCTTTCAATATGCAGCGATAGCCCTGATTGTTTTAGGTGCTGCTGTCATGGCTTACGGATTTATTACCCATCCCGAAAGGGCCTGGGCCAATTTGCTGCTCAATAATTATTACTTCCTTTCCCTATCGGTAGGTGCAAGTTTCTTTCTCGCACTCCAACACATTTCACAATCAGGTTGGTCATCCATGTTTAAAAGAGTGCCGGAAGCAATGATGGCCTTTATACCGTATGCCGGAGTTATCATGCTGTTGCTCTATTTCGGCATGCATTCGCTCTATCACTGGACACATGAAGAAGCACTGGCAGGTGATGCATTGATCCAACACAAAGCACCTTACCTGAATATTCCGTTCTTTTTTGCAAGGCTTGTTCTTTTCTTCATAGTATGGACTGTAATGACGCGCCTTTTAAGAAGAGCATCCCTCAACGAAGATAAAATCGGCGGTATGCAAAATTTCGAAAAAAGCGAATTATTATCAAAGATTCATATCTTCCTGCTGGCTATAACCTTTTCCTTTGCAACATTTGACTGGATAATGTCAATTGATGTTCACTGGTTCAGTACCATTTTCTCTCTGAGAAATTTTGTTGCAGCATTCTTCCATGGAACAGCCGTAATGGTGCTGATCATCATCATTCTTCACCAGAAAGGGTATTACCCTGCATTAAACAAAAGTCACCTGCTCGATTTTTCACGCTACATATTCATGCTTTGCATTGTATGGGGTTATTTTACCTTTTCACAGTTTATGCTGATATGGTATGCCAATATACCGGAAGAAACTGCTTACTTTGCAGAACGCTGGCATAGTGGATTTAAGATCATTTTCTATGTTAACTTCTTCATTAACTGGTTTTTACCATTTACATTAATGCTTTCGCAGGTTACTAATAAAAACATTCATGTGGTGAAAGCACTGGCCATAATACTGATTGCCGGACAGTATATTGATCTGTACGAACAGATATTTCCGGCCATCTTGCATGCCCCGGTTTTCGGGTTGATTGAGGTCGGTTTCTTTGCCGGTTTTGCAGGATTGTTTGCACTTGTTTTCGGTAAAGCCCTCGCCGGTGCTGATCTGATTCCGCATAATCACCCATACCTGGAAGAAAGCCTGCATCATCATCTGCATTGATTTCAGGATTTCTACAGGCTTACTTACCTAATTCAAACAATATGAAAATCAGCATTGTGGTACTGATTCTGATAACTGTAACCAACCTGAATCTCAGGGGGCAGATACCAGCTACCCGTGACATCACCTCACAGCAGACTGAAATAGGTATCGATGAGCATCTGGATGAGTACATTCCTGATGATCTTACTTTTATCGGCACCGACAACAAACCATACAATCTGAAACAACTGATAAACAAACCAACCGTTCTGATGTTTGTGTATTACCGTTGCCCGGGAATCTGCAGTCCCCTGATGACCAATGTGGCTGAAATTATCAGTAAAACTGACCTTGTTCTTGGCAAAGACTTTCAGGTCATTACCATCAGTTTTGACAAACGCGAAGGCACTGACCTGGCTGTGAAAAAGCGGACTAACTATCTGAATCTGATTACCAGACAGGTTGATCATTCCGGCTGGAATTTCTATACCGGTGACAGCCTGAACATCACAAGGGTAACCAATGCTGTTGGTTTTAAATTCAAGAAAACAGGAAACGACTTTCTTCATTCAGCAACCCTGATGATGATCAGCCCTGATGGTAAGATCACCCGTTATCTTCAGGGTACCTATTTTCTCCCTTTTGAATTCAAAATGGCAGTAATTGAAGCATCCAAAGGGAAAAGCGGACCAACAATTTTCCGTATACTACAATTCTGCTACTCCTACGATCCTGATGGACAGCAGTATGTTTTAAACATCACCAAAATGGCAGGAACAATTATACTGGGTATAGGTTTTGTTGTATTTCTGTTCCTGGTTTTCAAACCACGTAAAAAGATAGTATCAAATAAAGAATAATCAAATGACTGAACACATAGAACACAAGCACGAACCCAACTACCTGGAATACAGGGGTAAATACTCCGGGCTCATGGGTTGGCTGACATCGACCGACCACAAGCGCATCGGGCTCATGTATTTTTATGCCATGATGACGTTTTTCCTCTCAGGCGTTGTTATGGGAGTACTGATGAAGCTTGAACTGATAGCACCGGGTGAACAACTCATGGGTGCACAGACGTATAACGGGCTTTTTACCGTTCATGGTCTGACAATGATTTTCCTTTTTGTTATTCCGGGAGTGGCAGCTGTTTTTGGCAACCTCTTTATGCCCATCCTGATCGGAGCAAAGGATGTATCATTCCCCAGATTGAATCTGTTCAGCTGGTACCTGTATATGATCGGTGCTGTTGTGGTGCTCTCTTCACAATTTATGGGTGACGGTCCACCAGATACCGGTTGGACTTTCTATGCTCCCTATAGCCTGAAAACACAGACAAATGTAGTTGCAGCAGTAACCGGAGCCTTTATTCTTGGATTCTCTTCCATTCTTACAGGTTTGAATTTCATTGTAACCATGCACCGCTTAAGGGCACCAGGAATGGGTTGGATGCGGATGCCACTGTTCTGCTGGACGCTTTATGGCACCGGATGGATTCAATTGCTTGCAACACCAGTCGTAGGAATTACATTTCTGATGGTAATCGCAGAACGAATGCTGGGAATCGGTTTCTTTGACCCTGCCATAGGCGGCGACCCAATACTATACCAACACCTTTTCTGGATTTACTCCCACCCTGCTGTTTATATTATGATCCTGCCTGCCATGGGTGTCATAACTGAAATCGTAATCACATTCTCACGGAAAACTGTTTTCGGTTATAGTGCCATGGTGATTTCCAGCATGGCCATTGCTTTTGTGGGCTATTTTGTATGGGGGCATCATATGTACACTTCAGGTATGAGTACAACCGCACGCTGGGTGTTCTCATTCATCACTTTTCTTGTTGCCATTCCTTCTGCGATAAAGGTATTTAATTGGACTGCTACCCTTTATAAAGGATCAATCAATATGCAGACCCCCTTTTACTGGGCGATGGGATTTATCTTTGTTTTCATGATCGGAGGATTCTCAGGTCTGGTTCTTGGTTCCCTTGCAACCGATATCCATGTTCACGATACGGCTTTTGTTGTCGCCCACTTCCATTACATCGTCTTCGGTGGCACCGGTTTTGCATTTTTTGCTGCACTGCACTACTGGTACCCCAAAATTTACGGAAAGATATACAACGGTAAGGTTGCCAACATCGGCCTGCTTATTTTCTTTATCGGATTCAATACTCTCTATTTCCCGATGTTTATTCTCGGTATGATGGGGATGCCACGCCGCTATTACGATTACCTTGAACAATTTCACTCACTGAATATTATTTCTACAGTTGGATCGTGGATCATGGTAACCGGACTAACCATTGTAATCGTAAATCTGGTCAGGGCCCGCAGAGGCTCCGGTAAGGAAATTGATAACCCCTGGGATGGCCGTACACTGGAATGGACAATCTCTTCACCTCCGATTGTTGAAAATTTCGGGGAGATTCCGGTTGTTGATCACGAACCCTACGATTATAAATAAACCTCAATAAGCATGGAAACAACTGCAACCCATCACGCAGATTTACACCGCGACGACGATGCCTCAAAAATAGGCATGTGGCTCTTTATCTTTACTGAAATTCTGCTCTTCGGGGGACTATTTATTGTTTATTCCGTATACCGGTTCAGGAATCCTGTAGCCTTCCATATTGCCCACGAAGAGCTGAGCATATCAATGGGCTTAATCAACACCATTATTCTGCTGATCAGCAGTGCAACTGTTGCCATTTCAATTTCAGCCATTCAAAAGAATGACAGGAAGCTGAGCTTGATGATGCTTGGACTTACCCTGTTGCTTGCCCTTACTTTTCTTGTAAACAAGTATTTCGAATGGGGCGCAAAATTTGAACATGGTATGTATCCCGGTTCTGAGCTGATGAAAATGCTCAGCAATGGAGATATGTTGTTCTTCAGTCTGTACTTTTTCATGACCGGTTTACATGCGGTTCATATCATTGTCGGAATGATTCTTCTGGCCGTTTCAATGGCTAAAGTGAGCAGCGGGGCCATTCACAGCACCCGTTTCGTTTTGTTGGAAAACAGCGGTCTCTATTGGCACCTGGTTGACCTGATCTGGATATTCCTTTTTCCTTTGTTCTACCTCATCCATTAATCCCTGCCTGTTATGAGCAAAGATAAACACCACCACATTGTCGAATATAAAAACCATATACTGGTTCTTCTGATACTCATCGGGCTTACTGTAATTACAGTTGCTATTACCAGCGTTGAGCTCGGACCGTATAACACTGCTGCAGCCATGGTCATTGCTTCCATCAAAGCAGCAACAGTACTTCTGTACTTTATGCATCTCAGGTTTGACCAGAAAATATACCGGTTCATGGCCACTATTGTAATTCTTATTTTTCTGGCTGTGATTGTTGTAACCTTTTTCGATTACTTATACAGATAAACGACATGTACTCAGGAGCATCAAATTTCGTAACAAACACCGATACTGCCTTCTTCTTCATTATAGGTATTTCAGTTCTTTTTCTGGTAGGAATAACCGGAACCCTACTCTGGTTTATGTACCGTTATAACAAAAAACGAAATCCGGTTGCCACACAGATACATGGCAGTAATACGCTGGAGATCGTCTGGACCGTAATACCTACGATTCTGGTTATCATCATGTTTTTTTACGGATGGGCAGGCTACGCGCCTATGAATAAAACCCCTGAAAATGCTATGAAGATTAAGGCCACTGCCCGGATGTGGTCATGGATGTTTGAATATGAAAACGGGATTAAGACTGATACCCTCTACGTTCCTGTGGATAAGCCGGTTTCTCTGGATCTTGTTTCACTCGATGTTATTCATAGTTTCTATATTCCGGCCTTCAGGATAAAAGAAGATATGGTCCCGGGCAGAGGCAACCAACTCTGGTTTATAGCCCAGAAAGAGGGGAACTTTGAGTTATTTTGTACAGAATATTGCGGGTTATCCCACTCCTATATGTTCACCGAAGTAAAAGCAATACCGCAAAAAGACTTCGATACATGGTATGCAAAAATGGCTGATACCAGCAGGAAAGCTGTAAATATTGCTGATCCTGTTGCTGAAGGCAAGCGGCTTATGGAGAAAAACGGATGTGTGGTTTGTCATTCATCCGATGGAACTAAAATAGTCGGGCCATCCTACAAGGGAGTATATGGACACAAACTGACGGTAATCACCGGCGGAAAAGAACGGGAAATCACCGCCGATGATGAATACATCAAACGGTCAATCTATGAACCGGATGCTGACCTGGTAAAAGGATTTTCCAAGGGACAGATGGTTTCCTATAAGACAATCCTGAGTGATGAAGATGTAGCCAATATTATCGAATATTTAAAAACACTGAAATGAAAACCAGTCCTAAAAAACTGGTGAAGGCTTATTCGTGGCTTGGCAAATTCAGCATCTCCCTTCCTGTCGGTTTAACAACATTTACCGGTTATTTACTTGCAAACAGGGGTTTTGACGTTGAGGTACTTCTTCCTGTAGCAGGCGTATTCTTACTGGCATCCGCTGCTTCAGCCCTGAATCAGGTGCAGGAGTATAAAATTGACCTGCAGATGCCCCGCACCCGCAACCGTCCAATCCCTTCAGGAAGAATCAGCCTGACCGGAGCCTGGGTTTTTATCCTGGTCTTTTCCATTTCAGGTTTATTTGTTCTTTACCGGTTCAGCGGATTGATGCCTTTTATTCTGGGCATAGTTAACTTTATCTGGTACAATGGTATCTATACACCGCTGAAACGCACAACTGCCTTTGCAGTCGTTCCGGGATCGGTTGTTGGAGCATTGCCTCCACTCATCGGCTGGGTTGCAGCAGGGGGATCGATGACAGATCAGGTGGCTGTTGCCCTTGGATTCTTTTTCTTTATCGGGCAGATACCCCATTTCTGGTTGCTACTGCTTCGCTTTGGTCATGAATACGAGATGGCTGGATTACAATCGCTCACCACTAGTCTGAATAACAACCAGATACGTCGCTTAACCTTTGTCTGGATCGCAGCTACGGCAGCCACAGCCTTTATGTTGCCCGGTTTCTACCGGTTCAATCATGTTTCAATCGTCTATATCCTGTGGATAATATCGCTTCTTTTAGTCATCAAATTCACGGGTTTAATCAGATCATCCAGGGATGACGTCGAGTTCAGGTCCTCCTTTATTCTGATCAATGTTTATTATTTCTTTGTTATGGTGCTGTTATGCCTTGATGTAATTCTGTGATCATTAATACTCAGCACATACCCTGCTTTTATTTGCCTTCCTTCTCTGTTTGGGTCCAGTCAATTTTAAATCTGCCACCGCTTAAGATGATCGTATCGGTTTTATCATCTTTCCGTGTATTATCATGGTCATGAGGTCCTCCATTGGCATACATCCCGCCTCCGGATTTTGTCACAATCTTTTTTTCAAGATTGCCCCTGATTCCTGACCCGGACATTGTAGCCATGGCACGTTTCACATAATAGACACCTTTCAGTGTGGCTTCAAAGCTACCTTCCACAGAGGTTCTGGAAACCTTACCGATCGTTAGTGTTCCCGACAATGACTCACCATCGTGAAAGGCGTGGCCAAGACCCTTGGTTTCTTCAGTGTAATCAACCAGAACCCATACCCCGTCGCGATTAGCCTTTAATTCAGCATCCGATTTCATATCTTCTTCCGAAATAACCGGATAATTGCCGGGTTTCAGGCTGTCGGTGAAATAATACAAGCGGATCCATACCTGAACATCCGGACTGATCTGAAACGCACCCAATGCCAGGTATTCAAATCCGGTTACCGGAATTTTCATCCTTTTAGCCCCGGCCTTCCATTCTTTACCATCTACTTTGCAGGAGATGAAGTTAGTAAGATCCTGGGCATGAAGCAGACTTCCAGGGCCCAAAATGACTAAAAACACAATCATTACAAGATTCTTCATGGTTTGATTTTTATTTGATGACACAATGACTGGTTCCGGGTAAACAATCTTCTCTCTTAAATTGTATTGCAGAGTGTTTCTGAAAAAACAAAACTAAGGTAGTCATAATAGGCAAAAAGATCCGAAGTAATTTCATCCATCTCAAGTGCCCCCCTGTATTTCCACAATTTGCCGTGGGAAAGTGCATTCCATCTGAATTCATTGTAAACCCGCCAAACCAGAATAAATTGCACTTGATTGTAACCCTTTATAAATGGGCGATTGGATTGTTATAACTAATATCGGAAAACAAATTTTGAGAAAGTTTTTCTGATGTATTGTATATTATAGTGTTGCATTGTGGCCAATGGTAAAAAAAAAGGAGCCGAAGCTCCTTATAGTCATTCTTTCTCCTGACTACCTCGGTAGTATAACAACATCCTTAACTTCCTCAACGGTAATAAAGCCGCCTTTGTTACCAAAGTTATTCAGGACATAATTAATGGCGGCAACAGCTTCTTCGTGTGTACCAACCTGTGGTGGCATTGGAGCAGGATATTTAACAGTTTTGTTGGCAACAACATGCTCTGAACCGTTCAATACCTGGGTTACGGCAAGGACCTTCTGGTTCAGCAGAAAATCGGATCCTACGAGAGAGGGGAATACATTCGGTATTCCTTGTCCATTGGCCTGGTGGCAAACAAAGCATTTCTCTTTATAAATTTTTTCGCCCAAAGCCATTTGCTCTGCACTGGGGCCGGCTGCTTCAGCAGGTTGTTCGGCAACTTCACTGCCTTCTGTGCCTGTTTTACCGCCGCCGCCGCATGATGTAATAAAAGCAAGGCCAAAAAACCCTGCAAAAGCTAAAACAATGTAATTTCTGGTTTTCATGATTCAGTTTTTAGTTGTGACAAAATTATTAATAATCATTTTAAATTGCATCCAAAATCCGATAATTATTTCGGGTGGCAGCATGAATGGGCTTTTTCAACTTCAGGAGTCAATGCTTCTGCTTTCGGACTGATGTAAGGAATGCCAAGTGACAATCCCCTGAGAATGATAAGTACCCCGAGAACTACAATTACGTAAGGTGACATTTTGTTGATGAAAACCCGAAGTTTCAGACTGATCATCGTGCCTGCCAGCGAAACTGCAAGCATTACCGGAATGGTACCGGCACCAAACAATGCCATGTATAACATCCCCGGAACCACATCACCGGTATTTAAAGCGCCTGCGACAGCAACATATACCAGGCCGCAGGGCAGAATCCCGTTGAGCAAACCTATGCCAAACAAAGAAGCATAGGAGCTGTTTCTGAAAAGTCTGCGAAAACCTCCCATGAGGCGCGCTGAGAATCCTTCAAACAAATTGTCAGCCGAAGGCAAATTCCTGAATAACAATGGTATCACAACGAAAGCTATCATCAGGGCCCCGACAACCACAGATGTCCACAGCTGAAATCCTGCCATATGGAGACCCTTACCAAGCAATCCGAAGATGACACCCAGAATCATATAGGTTAAAACCCGGCCTGTATTGTAGATCAGCCCCCCGGCTATTCTCCGGGTCCAGCTATCGCTCCTGAGCGGTAATGCGAGCGCAATAGGTCCGCACATACCTGCACAATGGGCGCTTCCAACCAATCCAACCAAAAATGCTGTCCAGAGAAACATAGAGCTGAAGAAAAAGTCTAAAGTAAAAAGCTAAAGTTTAAATTAAAAGATCTGCAGGTTGGATGCTGAGGGGTGAAGAGCCTGAAGTTCACTTGTATAACCAAATTTTCACCAACGCACAATTGAGGGGCATCAGGATATAAATTCAGCACACATATGATGATACTGCATTCCATGAGCTGCTATTTCAGGATTCTGACGCCTTCTTCAAAATAGTACTCCTTACCATTCATCAACCAGCTGATCTTGGCAATGTATCGTCCGGCTTTCAGTTTTGTCACCGGAATTCGCTGTATAAGGCTACTGTCAAATTTTATACTATCGGTAAAATCAGCATACTGGTCCGAAGGCCTGAACATGTAGATCTTACCTTTAATCTCCCTGCCTTTCAAATCAGCCGGAAACTTCACCATCAATAAGTTCTGCTGTTGCGTGATCACTATTTTCTCTGACAATTTTCCGGTAACAGCAATTCTGTCAATCTGCTTCTGGTATTCAAGTCCTTGAGGATAATACTCTGATTCGACAAGATCGAACCGTTGCTGAACGCTGAAATAAATAAGTGCAGCCATGCTCAGGAGAAAAAGTCCTATGAACATAAAAATGCCGGTACCCCAGTTGAATTTAAAGGACATATTGTGATTTTGAGTTAATTCGTTCAGTCATCCTGTGGTTCTGAATCATTGTCCAAATCATTTGGCCCCACAAAGGTAGCTTCTATTTCATCCATTTCACTTCCGTTGCTCATCACTTTGAATTCAACACCGGTCAGTGATGAACGGACTTCAGACTTTTTCACAACCAAAAGGAAGTTCGCCTCCCCGACTTGTCCTTTACGAACCAACAAGGGGCCACCCATCATCTTTATCTCTCCTGCTTTCTCATCGATCAGTAACTCAACCGGCAGGTCTTTCCGGGTTTTGTTAATGAGCCTGATCGTATAAATATTGCTGTAGTGTAAAGAATCATATTCCTGATAAATGGTTCCTGGCATCCGGAGAATGGTGGATTCTATGTCGGTTCTGATAGAAAAGAGGTATGCGATCAGAATCAGCAAACCAGAAAGCACGACCGAATAGAACAATATCCTGACATTGAATTTTAGTTTTGAGCCTTCTGCAATTAACCGTTCGGAAGCATAACGGATCAGGCCTTTGGGTTTGTGCACACGTTCCATTATACGATCACATGCATCGATGCAGGCCGTACAATTGATACATTCAAGCTGTGTACCGTTTCTGATATCTATACCGGTTGGACAAACCAGCACACAACTGTTACAATCGATACAATCACCCTTTTCAGTCTGGCCCCGGTCTTCCAGTGGATTGTATTTAGCTCTTGGCTCACCACGCTTATAGTCATAGGTAACATTGATGGAATTCTGGTCGAGCAATACACCCTGAAGCCTGCCATAAGGGCAAATAATGATACAGACCTGTTCACGAAGCTTTGCAAAGACAAGATAATGAACTGCAGCGAAAATCATCATACCGATAAAGCCAGCCATGTTCGAAGCCGGTCCTTCAGCAAAAATCTCCCTGACTCTGTCAACACCAATGATGTATGCCAGAAAAAAATAAACAGTAACCAATGAAATCAGATAGAAAATCAGATGCTTGAGAATTTTGCGCCACAGTTTATCAAAATCCATTGCCCGTTCATCGAGTTTACGCTGTTTACTGTGGTTTCCTTCGATCAGATACTCTATCTGCCTGAAAACAAATTCCAAAAATATTGTCTGTGGGCATATCCAGCCACAGAAAATCCGGCCGAAAATCACTGTAAACAAGACCACAAAAACAATAAAAGTTATCATGGAAAGCACGAATAAGTGGAAATCCTGAGGAAAGAAAACGACCCCGAACACGATAAAATGACGTTCAAGGAAGTTAAATAGCATCAATGGATCACCATTTACCTTAATAAACGGAGTTACAAAAAATATTACCAACAACCCATAGGCAGTGAGGTTTCTGTATTTAAACAACCTGCCCTGGGGACGTTTTGGATAAACCCATAACCTCTTTCC
>JAZDHI010000079.1:0-163052 GCA_043806115.1 Bacteroidota bacterium | reverse complement strand
CGATACCGATAGGCCCTTTCAATTGCTTGTTATTTTTTTTTAATAATCAATTGAATCTATCATCATTGCAACAGTTACGCGCTCTGCGTTGAATGGTGTGCGCCATTCGCTGCTTCGCGCTCATGGCGCACTTCAATCTTTAATGCACCGCACCGAAAACCCTATACTTTTCGATCCTGCTATTCTGGTTACAGTACTGCTATTATAAATAAAATAGGGATGCCATGCATCTGTCGATGTACTCTCGGTTGTGCTCCAATACCATCCGTACTTGCCTTTCAGATGAAATGCACCGTCTGTGTAATGACTGCCTCCCGGAAGTGCAGTAAAACCGGTGCTGTTATCTGCCCCTGTATTTGGGGAAAACCAATGTGCAGTACCTGCTTCCTTCAATTTGCCTCCGGCTACTGTTAAGCCACCCAGATAAACAAATAAAACATCCCACTCTTCATCGCTTGGTACATGCCATCCTGAAGGACATAATCTGCCGGTATTTACAGCATACCAATTATAAAGAGCTCCATAAGTGGCCTTGTTACTCTCGTCGTTGTTATACCAACAGTAAGCAGGGGTCGTTAACCCTCCCCATGTAAAATTATCTGTTATATTAGGTATTTCTTCGCCACTTCCATCATTGTAATGGGTGGTTTTCAGGTTTTCAACCATCCAGGTTTGAGTTCCAATCGTAACAGCATGATATACATTTCCATCCACATCCATCACTGTTCCGTTTTCTTCGGGGTCCTCATCTTCTTTGCAGCTGAAGGTTAAGCCAAGTATCAGGCCCGACATCAATAATAACAAGGCTAATTTTCTGTTTCTCTTTTTCATAATGTTCAGGTTGATTAAGTAGTATTAATTTTCAGGATCATCGTAAAATGATCCGCTTACTTCACCAGTAACATCTTCTTAACTTCAAACGATGTTTCATTGTGCAATATGCAAAAGTATATTCCCGGCCCCAGTTCCGTCGCATTCCATTCAATGGAAAAGTCTCCGGGGAGCTTTCTCTCATTGACCAGTATTGCAACTTCGGTTCCCAAACAATCAAATACCTTTATCGAAATCATGCCGGACTCCTTAACTTTAAAATTAATTGTTGTTTTTGAAGCGAAGGGGTTGGGAAAATTTTGTTCCAATCCTGATAAATTTGATAAAGACATATCCTCTGTTTCAGAAGGTGTAGTTGCTCCATGCCTGTAATGCAGAATTAAGCCTGAAGCCCCGACAGCCCATCCATTCAGAGGTGACACAACCGGAGAAAAGCTTAAGGCACTGAGAGGAGTTATTCCTCCATGACCCGGAGCCGCGAATGACCATGATTGTCCCATATTGGCCGAATATGCAATACTGCCACCTGTAGTAGCCCAGAATTCATGACCCATTCCTGAAATGCACGTTACAGGCTGAGAAATTTTCCCCGGTGGTGTATCCCAGGAGGTCCCTCCATCCGTTGATCTAAAGAAACTGCCATCGCTGAAGCTACCCGACAATCCCTCTGCAGAAGAATTAAAATACGGGCCATACGAAATGTATCCGGGGATATAAGAAGTTGTCCACGTTAGACCGAGGTCAGTTGAACGATAAACAGAACCTGACCAGGTCCCGAACCACAGCGTATCTCCGCGAAGCTGCACTCCGGTTGGCCCAAAATCATCCGCTAGGTGAACCGGAGCAGTGGTCAGGTTATTCCATGAAATTCCACCATCGGTCGTTTTAAGTACCAGCCATTTACCTCCGACCGGACTACCGACTGCGTATCCTTCAAGCGAATTTTTCATCTGAATACCACCTATGAATGCACCCGTCTGGTTGAAAACAGGTGACCATGATGAGCCCCCATCGCTGGTTTTGAAAATTTTACCACCTGTTAATGAACAGGATGCAATTAGAGCGCTATTATAATTAAATGCCTCAATCGCATTCACCATGTCTGAACCAATTGGTCCTCCTCCGACTGAATCCCAGGTTGTACCACTATCGCTGGTGTGCAGGACTGTACCATTTATTCCTCCTGCCCAGACCACATTGTTATTTACTGCTTTAACGCAAATCAGCGAATCGCTGATACCACTCTGCTGAACAACCCAGCTTGTATCAGCTTCCATTGAATATTTCCAGATTTCTGCTGAACTACCCCCATAAAGCATACCTCCATTAATAACCAGAGTATTTGCTCCTCCGTTTTCTGCCGGCCATCCGGTATCTTCCCAGATTTCTCCGTTATTTGTTGACAGAAACACATTTGTCCGGTAGGCAACAAAGATATTTGTCGTTGTTCCCCCAGGCACAGGACTTGCCGCAAATGCGGAAACGTACGGAGTCTGGCCTTGTACAAATAATCCATTGTTCGATTCTGTCCAGCTTAAGCCATTATCTGCAGAACGGTAAACCCCATAATTGAAAACTCCTGCAAATATATTCACCCCTGTTCCGCTTGACTTTGGCGTTGCAATTATTGATTCAACGCGGCTAGCCGGCAGGCCGTCTGAAATGCGTGTCCAGCTTGCACCTTCGTTGGTCGAAATAAATACGCCTCCATCTGTCCCTGCATAAGTATAGGTTGTATTCCCTGCTTTTATGGATGCGAAACATCTGACGTTGGAATCGGCCGCCGTTGTAAAACCTCCGTTACACCTGGCCCAGAACTGACCATCGTCGGTTGAACGATATACACCGTTGTCAGTCCCGATTTGTGCAGTACCTGCAAGGGCTGTATTTCCTGTGGCACCCATGGCTATTATGGGAATTCCCCCCTCCGGATCGTCGGGAAATACTTTGACCCAGCTTGCCCCCTCGTCTGAAGACCGCCATATTCCCTGCGTACCTGCAAAAAGATACGTTCCAACTCCTGAGGATGCGGGAACAGCGGCAAGTGCACCAATATAGTTTGATGAGTTTTCACTGTTCAGTCCGTTATTGACCGGAGTCCAGCTTGCCCCTCCATCGGTCGATTTGTGAACCCCGTTGCCCCAGGTTGCCGTATAAAGATTGCCATTATCTGCAACAATCCGTGTAATGTTACTTGAATTACCCTGGGGAGCGTTTGTCTCTGCCCATTGAGCGTTTGCTTTGATGTAACATAAATTCAGAAGTAGTAATCCGGTATAAAAGAATTTGTTCATTTTGCTTTTCTCCTTTTATTTTGGATTAGTCAATGGATTTATTTTTGCAGAATCAGTTTTTGGGTCTCTGAAGATAAACCGGCCTGCAACAGGCAGAAGTAAATGCCACCTGGCAATCCGGAAGCATTAAAATCAACTGAATATTCACCAATTGGTTTTATTTCATTGATCAGCGTTGTTACTTCACTTCCCATTACATTATATATCTTCAACGAAACAAAGTCTGACTCATTAAGCTTGTATTTAATAGTTGTTGTTGAATTGAAAGGATTAGGGCAATTTTGAAATAAACAGATAGTTTTCGGAATGTCATTTTTTTGAGCTTCCTCTAAAGATAAAGCTACACCACCCTCTTTAAATACTGATACACCGCTGGCACCTGTTCCGATCCATTTATTTCCCAACCCGTCAACTGCGACTGAAGTAACAACGTTTCCGGGCAATCCCGAGTTTAAGGAAGTATAAACAGTCCAGTTTGTATCATCAAATTTTGCGAATCCATTGTTAGTACCTATCCATTTATTCCCTGAACCGTCAATCGCTATTGAAAGTATGTCATTACTGAGTAAACCGGTATTCGTGCTGTCATAAACCATCCAGGTGTTGCCGTCAAATCTGGCAAGTCCTCCATGGCTGGTACCAACCCATTTATTCCCTGAATCGTCGATTACAACTGATGTAACATTATCGGCAGGCAAGCCTGAATTTGAAGAATTATATACCGTCCAGGTTGTGCCACCATCAAATACAGCTATTCCGGCACCTGTCCCAATCCATAAATCCCCTGAATTATCTGGTACTATTGACCAAACATAATCAGAAGGCAAGCCCGAATTCTGGGTTTCGTATATCGTCCAGGTTGTGTCGCCGTCAAACCTGGCAAGTCCTCCGCTGAATGTGCCTATCCATTTATACCCTGAACCGTCTAACGCGATTGAAGTTACTACGTACCAGGGCAAACCCGAAGTCAGATAATTGTAAACCATCCAGGTTGTGTCGTTAAATTCAGCAAGACCCTGATTGGTGCCAATCCATTTGACCCCTGAATCTTCTTCTATGGTTATGGTAGTGACGCCATCATAGGGTAAGCCCGAATTTGAATTGTCATAAACCGCCCATGCGGAGCCGTCAAACCTGGCAACTCCTTCGGCACCTGTTCCAAACCACTTATTCCCTGAATCATCTATCGTTATTGAACTAACAGCATAATCCGGTAAGCCCGAATTTGCCGGATTGTAATATATCCACTCGGGATTTTGTGCATAAGTTACCGAAAAAGCAACCAAAGAAAAAACCATCATTAATAGGGTTCTCATGTTTATTCTCCTTGAATTTAAAATGATTAATATTGATTATGTCTTTAGACTGTTTATTAAAGATCCATAAAACGGATGACCGGCAGAAGTCATTGCCACTTCTCAAACACTAAGCAATCAACTCAATACTTTAGCTTTCCATGAACTTCTACCTTCCACCGGTTTTGTAATTTCAGCAACTGAAAATCAATTAGTATTTATTAATTCAAATCCATTCTCACAAGTTCTTTGAATCCATTTGCTGCTTCTATGAATGGTAGTTATTGTAAATTTACTTAACTAAATATGACTGATGAGAAGGATTTACACATCAGGCTTCATTTACATTATAACATGCATGATATTCTTGATGTGCCAAAAAGGGATAAGACCGAAATTGCCGTAAATTGCATTTGTTTTAACGGAAGCTTTTATGAGGAGAAGAACTAAAAATAAAGAAGTCGGAATTTATCTTCTGTTATGGACTTTCCTGACCTTTTTCCTGTTATACCTTATCTATGACTATAATGCTCCGTTTTTTCCTCAATTTGTTGCAACGCTGGTTGTTACCGGTTTCACTGCGATTCCGGCTTATATTTCATCCAGAGTGTTGGTTCCCAGGTTACTATATCGTAAACTAATAGAGAAATTCATAGGTCTGTTATTGCTGGTTGCTTTTGTAAATACATTGCTTACCTATATTATAGCCGGAGTACTTTATTTTGGACTGAGCGGGAATTCAATATTCACAAGCATTGCAATTATTCAGGTTGTCTTTTTATCTTTTTTCATCATCAATTGTATCGTTATTGCAGTAAGCAGTGCCATTCAGATTATAGTGGATCGTTTTGGTATGGAACAGCACCTGCATGAAGTAGAAAATGAAAAAGTAAGTACAGAACTTGCCTTTCTGCGCGCGCAGATCAATCCCCATTTTCTTTTTAATGTTCTGAATACCATTTACTTTCAGATTCAAAAGGAAAACAGTGAGGCAAGAAGTTCAGTTGAGAAGCTTTCAGAGATGCTTCGGTATCAACTTTATGAATGCAATACGGATAAAATTGAAATCTCGAAAGAACTGGCTTATATTGATAACTATGTTACAGTGCAGAAACTCAGAATGGAGACCGGCACTGATCTGCAGCTCACTTTACCCGAAGATATCGGCTCGTTTAAAATAGCACCATTATTGATTCTGCCGCTTGTGGAAAATGCATTTAAACATATTTCCAACTATAAAATTCCGTCGCAAAACAAGCTTTATATTACGATAAGCACGGAGCAGGATTCACTGTTTGTCGTTGATGTTTTAAATACATATAATTCGTCAGATGGAACTGAATTGCTACAGAATTCCAGCGGACTTGGATTGAAAAACCTTGAACGAAGGCTGGCATTGTTATATCCCGGCAGGCATTCGATTCAAAGGAGTAAAAGCGGAAACACATATAAAACATCACTAAAAATCCGGTATCATGATAAATTGTCTTGTAGTGGATGACGAACCCATCGCCCGGGAGGGTATGATGGAATATGTAAGACAGATTGATTATCTGAATCCGGTAGCCCAATGCAAAAGTGCGGCAGAGGCAGCCGGATTGTTGCAGAAAAACAAAATAGATCTGATTTTTCTTGATATACAAATGCCGAAACTTACCGGTATCGAGTTTCTAAAGGCACTTGCCAATCCACCACTTGTGATCTTTACAACTGCTTATTCTGAATACGCATTGGAAGGATTTGAACTGGATGTTGTAGATTATCTTCTGAAACCAATTTCTTTCGCCAGATTCCTGAAATCGGCAGAAAAAGCCCTGAGCTATATTCATGCTAAAGATTCGGATGTAAGTATTACCGATGATTTCTTTTTCATAAAATGCAATGGCAAAATTGAAAAAATCATCATGGCCGACGTAATATATATTGAAGCTATGGCAAATTATGTAATCATCTACACACGACAAAAGAAGTATATTACCTATCTGACATTTTCAGGTATTGAAGAACAATTGCCTGCTCATCTTTTTGTCCGGATTCATAAATCCTTTCTCGTTGCTATATCAGCTATTCAAACCATCGATGGATCTGAGGTGGTTACAGGTTCGATGAGACTGCCGATCAGTAAAAGCTACAGAAATCTGGTAATGAGCAGGATAGAACCCAGAATTATTAAACGCTGAAGTCCTGAACGGACTCACCGTGCTTCAGGGGGATTTCATCCCAACAAGATTCCCGGTTCAAATTTCTCTGATTTCCTTTCTGCAACCAGAACATTCCACCCGGTTTTTTCTACCATTCATCAACCGAATCAGGGAATTCGCATAATTTAACTTTTAATTGTTTAATTAATGTCTGAGTTTTGTAACTCTATCAGACATTATTCGTCTGATCGGATACGCACACCTAAATTTACAAAACTGAACACTATAACCCCCTGTTTTAACGTTATTGAGATTTATTCTACTGTAAATTAGGTGTTTATCTGTTTGGCACAATAAATGTAAACTCAGAGAACGAGAGAACTGACAATCAGGGAAATGGCTCTGATTGCTATTCTCCGGTTCACCAAAAACCACAATGGCATGATCCGGCTCAACAGTATACATAAATCATACATCACAGGAAACAATTCCCTTCATGTGCTCAAAGGAATTGACCTGACTATAGGGGCCGGTGAATTTGTCTCCATCATGGGTTCTTCCGGTTCCGGTAAATCCACTTTGCTGAATATTATCGGCATCCTTGATGATTACGATATTGGTGATTATTATCTCGATAAGACCCTTATCCGAAACCAGAGCGAGACAAAAGCTGCAGGTTTGCGTAACCAATACATCGGATTTGTATTCCAGTCATTTAACCTTATTTCATTCAAAAATGCGATGGAAAATGTTGCTCTCCCGCTCTATTATCAAAATGTAAGCCGCAAGAAACGAAACCGTATCGCGATGGATTACCTTGAGCGCATGGGACTGGCCGAGTGGGCCGAACATATGCCCAATGAACTCTCCGGAGGTCAGAAGCAGCGTATAGCCATTGCACGGGCACTGATATCGAAGCCGAAAGTGATTCTGGCAGATGAGCCAACAGGTGCACTCGATACAACCACCAGCTATGAGGTAATGCAATTGCTGAAAGAGATCAACCGGGAAGGCATCACCATCATCATTGTGACCCACGAAAACGACATTGCCCATATGAGCAACCGCATCATACGACTAAAAGACGGTATAATTGAGAGTGAAGTATTGAATGGTAAACCCCCTGTCCTTTCTTAACCCCTTTTGCATGAATAAAACTCCAGACCTTTCATTATTCTTACAGACTTTGAGCTTTGGGCTTTGAACTTTTAACTTTAAACCTGAACAATGTTTGACACCGATAAATGGCAGGAAATCTTCAGTACAATTAAGAAGAACAGACTCAGGACATTCCTGACAGGCTTCAGTGTAGCCTGGGGGATTTTTATGCTGATGATTCTTCTGGGTTCGGGCAATGGCTTACAGAATGGCGTGAAAAAGGAATTTGAATCCTCTGCAACAAACACAATCTGGGTGTGGAGCGGCCAGACCAGCCTTCCCTATAAAGGCATGAAACCCGGAAGAAATGTTCAGCTTGTCAATGAAGACTATGATGCAGTTAAATCAAGAGTGAAAGGCATTGACCTGAGTTCATCTCGTTACAACATTTGGGGAACCAATACTCTTAGCTATAAAAAGGAATCGGGAAGTTTCGAGGTAAGCAATGTTTACCCCGATTATGGTGAAATTGAAAAGGTGAAAATGATAAAGGGGCGGTATATTAATCAGCCGGATATTGATCAGTTCCGGAAGGTTACGGCCATTAGCAAACTGATTGAAGAAGCCTTGTTTAAAGGTGAAGACCCTATGGGGAAATACATAAAAGTTAATGGAGTTCCCTTCAAAGTGGTAGGGGTTTTTACCGATGATAACAACAATGACGACAATAACAGAATAATATATCTTCCGATAAGTACAGCTCAACGGGTTTTTTCAGGGGATAACCGCATCAATACCATTGCACTCACAGTAGGACAGGCCTCGGTTGAGGAAAGTAAACAGATTGAACAGGAAGTGCGTACTAAACTTGCTGCCCTGCATAAATTCGATCCGGCTGATCCAAGGGCAATCTTTACATGGAACAGTCTGGAAGAGTTGCAGAAGTTTCTGCGTTTGTTTGCAAGTATCCGGTTGTTTATCTGGATTATCGGTCTGGGAACCATTATTGCCGGAATTGTGGGGGTGAGTAATATTATGATGATTGTTGTGAAAGACAGAACCAAGGAAATCGGCATCCGGAAGGCTATGGGTGCTACTCCCTGGAGTATCGTGAGCCTGATTCTTCAGGAAGCCGTGATGATTACTTCCTTTGCGGGATATCTGGGGTTGGTTTTGGGTGTTGTTGTGCTCGAAACCGTTGGAAGTAAAATCGAGTCTCAGTTTTTTTCGCAACCATCTGTTGATTTGAATGTTGCATTGTATGCATTGTTGTTATTGGTTTTTTGTGGAGCACTGGCTGGTTTTATTCCTGCCCGGCGTGCTGCGGCGATTAAACCGATTGAAGCGCTCAGAGATGAATAAGGATGAGACAGGAAGACAAGGGGAAATGGGGATAAATGTCTAATTTCTAATGTCTAATTGATAAATAGCACAACATCTAATTTCTAATTGATCAACGTTAAACCTTTGAGCTTTAAACCCCGCCTGCCGGCGGGCAGGTTTAAGCTTTGAGTTTTACTTTAAACTTTTTACTTAAAAATGTTTGATCTGGACCGTTGGCAAGAGATTTATAGTTCGCTGAAGAAAAACAAGCTTCGGACTTTCTTCACGGCGTTTGGTGTCTTTTGGGGCATATTTATGCTGGTGATCATGCTTGGGTCCGGAACAGGTCTTCGTAACGGCGTTACCAGCGATTTCGGCGATTTTGCGACCAACAGTGTATTTATGTGGAGCCAGTCTACAAGTATTCCATACAAAGGATTGCCCCGTGGAAGAAATTTCAATTTCAGAAACGATGATATCGAAGCACTGCGGCGCGAAGTACCCGAAATTGATATCCTCGCTCCCAGAACCCAGGGAGGCGGATTCAGGGGAGGAAATAATGTGATCAGGGGAATAAAATCAGGGGCATTTGCTGTAATGGGCGATTATCCGGAATGGAACCTGATAGATCCGGTGACCATTGACAAAGGACGGTTTATTAACCAGGCCGATCTTATTGATAAACGAAAAGTTGCTGTTATCGGAAGCAAAGTTTATGAAGTGCTGTTTAACCCGGGCGAGGAAGCCATAGGTCAGTATATTCAGATTCAGGGCGTTTATTTTCAAGTGGTAGGAGTGTTCAATCCCGGAAATACCGGCGTTAACTTTGGCGGAGAAAAGGCACAGAGTATATTCATACCTCTGACAACTTTTCAGCGGGTTTATAATTGGGGTGACATCATTGGCTGGTTCGCCTTTACTTCAAAACCAGGAATAGATGCCTCTGAAGTTGAGGAGAAGGCAGCTGCCCTGCTTAAACGCAGACATACTGTTGCTCCGGATGATACTCAGGGAATTGGTTCCTTCAATATGGAGAAACAGTACAAGCAGATGACCGGGCTCTTCGACGGAATCAATGGCCTGATCTGGATCGTGGGAATCGGAACCCTGCTTGCCGGTGTGATCGGCATCAGCAATATCATGCTGGTGATTGTAAAAGAAAGAACCAGAGAGATAGGCATCCAACGGGCAATCGGAGCCAAACCGTGGAACATTATTTCACAGATCATCACTGAATCTGTCTTCCTGACAACCTTTGCAGGATATGTAGGTCTGGTGATTGGCGTTGGCATCCTGGAAGGGGTCAATTACGCTCTTACAGCCAGCAATGCAGAGTCAAATATGTTTAAAAATCCGAATATTGACTTTAATATGGCCGTAACAGCATTGGTTATCCTAATAATTTCAGGAGCCATCGCCGGACTGATTCCGGCACGCAAAGCAGTCAGCATCAAACCCATTGATGCACTCAGATATGAATAATCAATTTTGCTAACCCAAAAAGATCAGCATTCAATGAAAAAGGCAATAAAAATTGTGATTGGAATCATTATCCTGGTTGTGTTTGCAGGTACCATCATTTATTTGTATCAGAAGTCACAGGCCAAACCGGTAGTCTTTGAAACAACAACAGCCCAGGTCACCAACATCGTGAAGAAAACGGTGGCTACCGGAAAGGTTGTTCCCAGGAATGAGATAGATATAAAACCACAGGTATCAGGAATTATCTCTGAACTTTATGTTGAACCCGGCCAAAAAGTGAAAAAAGGCGATATGATTGCCAAAGTGCGCATCATCCCGAATATGATAAACCTGAATGAAGCCGAATCTAGGGTAAACCGTGCAAAAATCAACCTGGATAATGCACGGCAGAATTATGACCGTCAAAAATCACTCTATGACAGCAAGGTTATAGCAATTGCCGAACTCCAGACCTATGAATTGGCACTGAAAACAGCCCGTGAAGATCAGGATGCAGCCGAAAATAATCTGCAGCTTATCCGGGAAGGAATAACAAAAACTGCCGGTGCTGTTAGTAATACGATTATCCGCTCTACCATTGAAGGCATGGTGTTGACCGTACCTGTTGAAATAGGAAATTCCGTGATCGAAAGCAATACCTTCAACGACGGAACAACCATTGCCACGGTTGCCGATATGGGTGAAATGATCTTTAAAGGCAAGGTTGACGAATCAGAAGTCGGTAAATTACACGAAGGCATGGAACTGATTATGACTGTTGGAGCTATTGATACAGAGAAGTTTACCGCCAAACTTGAACATATATCCCCCAAAGGTGTCGAAGAAAACGGCGCCATTCAGTTTGAAATCCGTGCTGCGGTTGAACTCAAGGACAACCTTTTTATCAGGGCCGGCTACAGTGCCAATGCTGATATTGTGCTGGAACATCGCGACAGCGTCATGGCCATTCAGGAAAGCCTGATCAAATATGAAGGCGACACTGCGACCGTTGAAATTGAGACCTCGCCTCAGGTTTTCAATAAGAAAGTGATTAAAACCGGCCTGAGCGATGGTGTAAATGTTGAAGTGTTATCCGGAATTACCAAAAAAGACAAGATAAAAGTTTTGAATACTGAAGCTGATGGTTCAGGAGAAAAAAAGTAAATGAATCTGCTGATGTGTATAATTGAAATCGTAAGTTAGCCCTGAAGAGAAGATCAGTGATTCATTGAAATACTCTACTAACCGGTTATAACACTGATTGACATATTCTCCTGAGCGGGACTATCTTGCACAGCATATACTTAACAGATTCTTCTACTGAATTCAGATTTGATCATTATTCATTTTATACATCTACGGATTCCCGTTTTACGTCCTGTTTTCGGTTCCCTTTTCAAACGGCCTGCTAATTCAAACACTTGTCACGTCTGAATGTTATAGTCATAACATGATCCATATTTTCATACAATTGTCAAATGCATTAAACAAAGGGATTGATGGCTGATACTTCGTATAAAAAGGAGCCGGTTGACAAGTGGATAATTGATCCGATGAAGCGTTTTCTGAACAACAGTACCATGAGTGGTATTGTTTTGTTTTCATCGGCATTGATCGCTATTCTGCTTTCAAACTCGCCGTGGGCTGATGATTTTCATCATTTCTGGGAAATCAGGTTTTCGATTGGATTTCACGACTGGCAGCTTTCTAAAAGTCTTCACCATTGGATCAACGATGGATTGATGGCTGTATTTTTCTTTGTTGTAGGTCTTGAACTGAAAAGGGAAATAATCAGTGGTGAACTCAGCAATCCGCGCGCGGCTTTACTTCCAATAGTAGCTGCAATTGGCGGTATGCTGGTTCCTGCACTGATCTTCCTCATTATCAACCCATCCGGAGAAGCTTCCGGCGGATGGGGAATCCCAATGGCTACCGACATAGCATTTGCCCTGGGTTTTCTTTATATGCTTGGTGATAAGGTTCCGGTTTCACTCAAAATATTTCTGACCGCACTGGCTATTGCCGATGATCTGGGAGCGGTGTTGGTGATTGCTTTTTTCTACACTTCAGATATTAATGTGATCAGTCTGTTGACCGGCGCGGGATTTATGCTGGTATTAATCATTGCCAACAGAATAGGTATCAGTAATACGCTGTTTTATGGAATCGTGGGTATTGGCGGGCTCTGGCTGGCTTTTCTGATGTCAGGGGTTCATGCAACTATTGCTGCCGTGTTGGCGGCTTTTACTATTCCGGCCAAAGTAAAATATTCTGAAGATGTTTTTGACAGGAAACTTTCCGGATTATTGGCAAGATTCAGGGAAGCACATCCTAACAATTCTCCCACAGTTACTACTGAACAATTACATATTCTCGAAAAAGTCCGCTATGTTTCTAAAAAAGCCCTTACACCCCTTCAACGGCTCGAACATTCAATGCATCCTCTGGTCGCCTTTATCATCATGCCGCTGTTTGCGCTGGCAAACGCCGGAATCACCCTGTCGGCAGAAAGCCTGTCGCTTCTGACAAGTAATATTACCATTGGTGTCTTTCTTGGTTTGCTTTTAGGGAAAGTTGTTGGAATAGTGGGTCTTGTCACAATGCTTATCAGATTTGGATGGGCTGAATTACCTGTGGATTTTACGCGTCGTCATTTGCTTGGCGCCGGATTTCTGGCCGGTATCGGATTTACGATGTCACTCTTTATATCTAATCTGGCCTTTGAAAATAAAATCTACATTGAAGAAGCTAAAATGGGCATCCTGCTGGCCTCAGTGGTTGCCGGGCTGATAGGATATTTTATTCTAAAATCTGCAAGATCCACCAAATCAGCCTGAAGGGCTGACACTGTATATCCCTACCTTCCCAAATCCTTTATCTGTTTCAATAGCTGATCACCCAACCCTATGCTGTATCCTTCGGAATGCCAGCTGATCTCTCCTTTGTTATTTACGAACACGATAACAGGCAATTGTGGAGATCCTGAAATGCTGCAAACCGTACTTACTGCTGTACTCACTTCTGATTCAGTGTCTGATCCGAAAACCGATTTATCGGGAAGGCTTTTATAAACAGCAGGATTAAAACCCGGATTGAGTTTATCTTTTGCAACAATAAAGAGTATCTGTCCGCCCCATTCATCCAGCCCTTTTTTAACTGTTTTGATGTCTTCCATCAAATGTCTGGTAGGTTCCTTTCCGGGATCAATCACTGCAACAACTAACCCTTCGGTTGCGGAGAAATCGTGGAGTTTAACATTCTTTCCGGTCGAAAGGTTTTTAAAACCTGCCTCCAGATCGGCTTTCCCCAATGTTCCTGTTTGCTGATCTGGTGAAGCCATGCCGATGATTGCCTTTGTCAATTCGCCTGATTTGACCCTGAAGTAGTTAATTCTACATGACACTGACCCGTCGGATTGCCGGGTTCCTGTAATCAGGCGGTAATACCCGGTATCAACACTCAAACGGCAGGGGAAGGTCTTTAAAGACGCGTCGAATTCATAATCCAGGGTACTGAAACGTCCGTTATCAAACCTTGCAATGGTAAAATGTGTGTAGTATTGCGGGATGAAGTTCTTATCTTCAGACTGATTTACAAGTTCTATTTCTCCTTTTACACCCGAAATGATGATTCCTTTCCCGAATTTCACATCGTTCCACTCATGGCCCGCCATGAATTGCGGAACCCTGGTTGCAGGCTCCAACCGCGAAGGGATACCAAAGCTTCGGCAGATGGCGACAAACAGTAAATTACGTGAGTACTTGTCAGCCAGTTTTAATTGCAAAACACCTTCCGGACTGATCGGAACATTGTAATAATTTGAAACTGTGTCGATGTTTATATTGTGAGAAATCCAATCCACGACAGCAGCCGGATTTTCTCTGAAGTTCTCAGCTTGTGAAACTGTAAAAAATTGTTGGATACTGCTTCTCCAGCTTGTAACCATTTCCCTGCCAATCCTTGGTGAATATACGTAACTGTTTATCAGATCCTGACCTGCTATCCCTGTTTCTGGGATATACCTGCCCGAGGCTTTCAGATGGTCGTTCAGCGTATTTGAAGTTATATCGTGAAGGTCCTTTTCAGAAATATTATCCAGCAAGGCTACTCCTGATATTTTTTCAGATTCTGAAAGCCCCTTTATGAAAGCAATAATTTCCTTCGAGTTGCCCCGGCTGCGCGAAAGAAAACTCCATACTTTTCCCGGATCAAGCCCTTGATCAACAGCGATTTTTACCGATCTTACAGAATCTGTAAAAGTGGAAATGGTTGCGTTGCGGATAGAGTCTTCCCGTTGCAATCTCCGGTTATTCTGGTCAACTTCCGATTGATCGGAAGGCTGCAACTGCTGTTTCGAAGGAGGCGTAAGCGTTAATATCTGATCCGGCAGATTATAGGGCTGAGCATTCAATTTTATAACAATGGTATCAGAAGAACCGGCTTCTGCAATCTGATAACCAAAGAGTCCATCGCGTGAAGCCCAGATCAGCAGATCTCCAAAACCGGTTGCCGTATTACAGATACCTTTTTCATCGGTGTATTTCGTTGCCACCGGATAAAATTCGGCGTAGTTATACAAAGAGTATTCAACCCGGGCCTTTTCAACAGGTTTTCCATCCGGATTCAGGATTCTGACCGGCAGGTTTTTTGTTTTCGTGTAATTCGCCAGTAAATTGAGTCGGGTAAATCTTTCATTTTTCTCCAGGACTTCTTCATTGCCTGAATATTGACCATAAACAAAGGTATGTGTCATCATCGCCCTTTTCACAGGTTCTGCAAACCAGGCCATATCAAGCGCCGGCTCAGGTTCGCAGGCGCCAAGAAAATGCCATTTGCCATCAATCCAGACTTCCACCCAGGCATGGTTATCGTCGGTATGTGCCCAACGTGGAGTGTAAACCTGCCTTGCCGGGATGCAAACCGATCGAAGGGCAGCGGCAGTGAAAGTGGATTCCTCCCCGCACCGGCCAAAAGCAGTCCTTACCGTGGTGAGGGGGCCCGAAGTTCTTTCATCCGTTGATTTATAATTGACTTTCTCATGGCACCAATGATTGACTTCAAGCGCAGCATCCGTCATATTCAGCCCTTTGATCCTGTCCTTTAATTCATTGAAGAAAACCTGCCGGGCAGTATCGGTATATTCATTGTTTACACGGTAGGGGAGAACGAAATGCAGGAATACGTTTTCCGGAATTTCATTTCCCCACGTGAAGAATTTCTTTGCTTCCAGCGCTGTTCGCACCTGCTTCAGGTTGTATTCCCCGGTGTTCATTGCCAGATCGCTCAATGGCATAAAGGCGTATAGAAATTCAAGCCCTTCTTTCTCAGAAACGGTAATATCCTGATTAAAAACTTCAAATAATACCGAATCACGGCCTTTGGCAAGTTCTTTCTGGTTGAGAAATTGTTTATGTACCAGATCCCGGTATTCCTTCTCACCAATCAGGTGTTTGTTTTTTGAAACATTACAGGATGTTAATATAATCATTGCCAGTACAATGGCCGGAATAAATTGTCTCATTACAGGATTTTTAATGACAATCGAATTTAGAAAAGATTTGGAATAGTAAGATCGAATTAAAATTCCTTTTACACATGATGAGATATTTCCGGTTGTTACATAGCCGATATATTTATGAAATCGGGATAATTATAAGTCGGTTTATTCCCTGTTGGAAAACCTTTTTTTGATTTTGTATGTTGATTGAAGCCGGAACGTCTTTAAATGTAAAATGTATGTGTGGAATTATCGGTGTATTTGATTTGAAAACCAATTCACAGGACCTTAGATCGCAGGTGCTTGAAATGTCGAAAAAATTGCGGCACCGCGGACCTGACTGGTCGGGTATATATTGCGGTGAAAAGGCAATCCTGGCGCACGAAAGGCTCTCCATTGTCGATCCACAATCAGGTGGGCAACCGCTGAAAAGCAGGGATGGAAAACTGATATTGTCTGTAAACGGAGAAATTTATAATCATACGGATCTCCGGAAGGATTTGATTCGGGATTATGAATTTCTTACCCATTCCGACTGTGAGGTTATTCTTGCTTTGTACCGCGAAAAAGGCATTCATTTTCTTGACGATCTGAATGGGATTTTTGCTTTTGCACTTTACGATGCAGAGAATGATAGTTATCTGATAGCCCGGGATCATATCGGGATCATTCCGCTTTATATGGGATGGGACCTATCGGGCAATTTTTATGTGTCATCCGAACTCAAAGCACTTGAAGGTATCTGTAACCGGATCGAAGAATTTCTTCCCGGACATTATCTTTTCAGCAAAGAAGGTGAGATGCGGAAATGGTACACACGTGACTGGATGGATTATAAAAATGTGAAGGACAATATTTCTGATATTCATGAATTGCGGGTAGCACTGGAAGAAGCCGTTCACCGCCAGTTGATGTCAGATGTTCCATATGGGGTGTTGCTTTCAGGTGGATTGGATTCATCGGTTATTTCGGCCATTGCCAAAAAATATGCAGCCCGGAGGATTGAATCCCACGACCTTCAGGAAGCCTGGTGGCCCCAGCTCCACTCGTTTGCCATTGGATTAAATGGTTCACCTGATCTTGTTGCCGCCAGGGTTGTTGCACAACATATAGGTTCTGTGCATCATGAGATCGAATTTACCATTCAGGAGGCTTTGGATGCTTTGCGTGATGTAATCTATCATCTCGAAACCTATGATGTAACAACGGTGAGGGCTTCTACTCCCATGTATCTGATGGCCAGGGTTATTAAATCGATGGGAATTAAAATGGTGCTTTCGGGTGAAGGTGCCGATGAAGTTTTTGGTGGTTATCTGTATTTTCATAAGGCCCCGGATTCAAAGGCTTTCCATGAAGAAACCATAAGAAAACTATCTAAGCTGCACTTATATGATTGTCTTCGGGCAAATAAATCACTGGCGGCATGGGGAGTTGAAGGCAGGGTTCCTTTTCTGGACAAGGAGTTTCTAGATGTAGCCATGAGATTAAATCCGGAAGATAAAATGGCAAAAAACGGAAAAATGGAAAAGTGGATCCTGCGAAAAGCTTTTGAGGATTATCTGCCTCAAAGTATCGCCTGGAGACAAAAGGAACAATTTTCAGATGGCGTTGGCTATAGCTGGATCGACACCCTCAAGGAAATGACTTCGTCACTGGTGACTGATGAACAATTGGCAAATGCAAAAGAAATCTACCCAATCAATCCGCCAATGTCGAAGGAAGAGTATTATTATCGCACCATTTTCACAGGGCATTTCCATTCGGATGCTGCGGCACAATGCGTTCCCTCTGTCCCTTCTGTGGCCTGCAGTACGCCTGAAGCACTTGCCTGGGATGTCTCATTTCAGAACCTGAATGATCCTTCAGGCCGGGCAGTCAAAAATGTGCATAATCAGGGGTATAAATAAGCAGAGCAAACAATCAGGTTTGTAATTAATTGATCTGATCCGGTAAGGCTTGTTTTATTCATAGGGAGGTTATCCGGAAAAGACTGACAATTGCACCATATCATCTGGTGATCAACTGCCATTGTTGAGTGTTTCAAAATGACAACACCATTCTGAATTACGCCTTGATTCATTTTCATTATCTTTGCAAAAGACAGAGTATATATGGAAATTTTGGTTATTGCGCTTTTACTTCTTCTGAATGGCCTCTTTGCCATGTATGAGATAGCGCTGGTTTCGTCAAGTAAAGCCCGGCTTGAAACATTATCGCAAAAAGGTAATAAGCGGGCAAGAACCATTTTAAATCTGCTTCAGGAGCCCGAAAAAATTCTATCAACCATCCAGGTTGGCATCACACTGATTGGAATTGTTTCCGGAGCATTCGGTGGAATTGCCCTGAGCGATGACCTAACAGGGATTCTTGTTAAATACCCAATGGCTGAACCTTATGCAGGCACCATCTCCGTTATTCTGGTTATTAGCCTGATTACCTATTTTTCATTGGTTTTCGGAGAACTCGTACCAAAATCACTGGCTCTTTCCAATCCGGAAAAGATTGCTCTTTTTCTTACACCATTTATTGTTCTGCTCACAAAACTTGTATTCCCTTTTGTTTGGATACTCACGGTATCAACTGTTCTGGTAAAAAAGCTTATGGGAATGAACGCTGTAAACGAAAGAAATATAACTGAAGATGAATTGAAATTTCTTTTAAAACAAGGTTCTGATCAGGGTGTAATTGATGAGCAGGAGACACAAATGATCAAGGACGTATTCCGGTTTACCGATAAGAAAGCCAATGAACTGATGACGCACAGAATGGATGTGGCATATATGCTTACCGATTCAACCAGGGAAGACGCACTGAAGCTGATCGCCGAGGCACGGTTCAGCCGTTACCTGCTTTGTAAAAAAAGTATTGAAAACGTTACAGGAATCGTTGCAGTAAAAGATCTGATAGCCCTGGTAACCAACCATGATGATTTCGACCTTCAAAAAGTCGCATCACCTCCCCTTTTCATCCCGGAAAGTATGTCGGCTGCGCATCTGCTTGAAATTTTCAGGCAAAAAAAAACAAACTTCGGAATTGTTGTCAGTGAATATGGAGCCGTTGAAGGCATTATCACCCTTCACGATCTGACTGAAGCAATTCTTGGTGAATTGCCTGAAGAAAACGAAGACACAGAATACAGCCTTGTAAAAAGGCAGGACGGATCCATCCTGGTTGACGGCTCAATGAATATTGACGACTTTATGGATAAAATGGGCATCCTTTCCTATACTGAAGTTGAAAATGAAGGATTTACAACCCTTGGAGGGTTGGCTATGCACTTTCTTGGTAAGGTTCCTGCAGAAGGAGACTTCTTTGTTTATAAAGATTACAGATTCGAGGTTGTTGATATGGACAATAGCAGGGTTGATAAATTGCTGATATTAAGAGAGAGAGATGTTCTCTAATCCTCGTACCTAAGCTTTGCCAGAACCCGAATTCAGAAAAAAATTTAAAAAGACAATCTCCTGGCTTAAATTTCCTAGATTAGTGTTATCTTTAGGTCATAAAAACTGATGCGATTCCGGGCCGGATAAAAGGAATTACTGCATTGATGGGTATAGTTGCAGTATTTATTTATTTCTCCCAGGGAATTGTCACAGTTCAAAACCGATCATTTGTGAATGACTGCGCTTCCTTTTCAGGAAATGGCAGTATAGTTGTTTGTGCCTTTTATGTAATTTTATATGTCCGGTTATCCTTAATATGAACTTTTTAAGCACGGATAAGCCTGACAACAGTTACTTTTCCGGGTTCTGTTTATTGATTTGAGTGGACTTAGACCAAATTGAAGGTTGATAATAAATTGAATATCCGAAATTATAAATCATCTGACCGGCCTTTTACATTATTGAAAAATTAATTCTACCCGGATTCTATTTCTGCGATTAAGCTCTGATATGGACATTACTCTTGAAAATAATCCTGCTGACATGCCTGCCGGAAATACATCCGGACAGGAGCCTTCAGGTGATTTTGTTTACAGTAATTCTGGATTCCCTCATTTTAATCCGGGACAACCTCACGAACTGCACATTCCTTATCAGATACTTGAATCTCTGCCATTTCCGCTTTTTATCAAAGATCTCAATGGAACCTATTTAGCCTGCAACCAGCACTTTTGCGATATGTTCGGTTTTTTACCCGAGCAGATTATTGGTAAGGATATCCGATGCCTTTTTGACGCTGAATCGGCTGAAATACATATCTCCGCTGATCAGCAACTTATTGAGACCGGCATTCGTGTAGTTTATGAGACCAAAGTATCCGGACCAGAAATAAGGTATGGGCTTGTTCGTGTTATTAAATCTCCGATCAACGATGAAAAAGGCAAACTTCGGGGGATCATAGGCCTGATCAGCGAAATAAATTCCGGGGAAGAAGGGGATGATTTCTTTGAGCATCAAAATGCAGATATAGACGCGTTCTTTAAGCTGATGTCCTCCGAACCTGCAGAGGATGACGATAACGCCAAACAAACAAAAGTAAATATCTATACCGGCGATTCCGAAACATTTAAATTTGAAAACCGGGCCGGAATCATACTTAAGGCACTCAATGCCGGAGCCTGGGAGTGGAATCCCTATGCAGAAAAGCTTCATTGGAGCGGTAAATGCTATGAGATCTTCGGAATGGAAAAAGGAATTGATAAACCCGTTCACTGGTTGTCAAAAGTTCATCAGGATGACATAAACAGAGTTCATGAAGTGTGGTCAAGAATCACTTTAAAGGAAGGGTGGTTCGAACTTGAATTCCGAATACTGGTCAACAGTAAAACCCGCTGGGTTAAAAAATCAGGCTATTTCATCAAAGGGAATGAAACCGGATCGGGCAGAGTAAGCGGAGTTATGGCTGATATAACCGATGAAAAGGACTATAGTGAGAAGCTTTTCAATAGTCAACGGCTCTTCAAGGCGATTATCGAAGATCAGTCAGAACTAATCTGCCGTATTCGTCCTGACGGAACGGTAACTTTTGTTAACCGCGCATTTGCCAGGTTTTTTAACACCTCAGCCGATGGTTTCCTCAGAAATTTGTTGACTGATGTTTTTCCGGAGAAAGATTATTTGAAAATAAAAAAATTGCTTAAATGCATTAAACCTGCAAGGCAATTTGTTGGCTTTGAGCAACGGCTTAACCTTGAAGAAGGTAAAGTATCGGTTGTGCATTGGACAATCAGGGCTATTTACAATAAAGAAGATATTCCTGATGAGTACCAGCTTGTCGGACGTGATGAAACCGAAATTGATGCATCTCGTGAAGCTCTCAGACGAAGCGAGGAGATGTTCAGACTTATTGCTGAAAACTCAAACGACATTATTTCCATCCATCCTGAAGACGGGACCATCGAATACGTTTCACCAAGTGTTAAACACATCCTGGGTTATAATCCTGACGATTTGACCGGAAGCATGGCACAGCAACTGGTTTATGAAGAAGATCTGGTAAATATTAATTTATGCAGTAAAAGCTTATTGCTTAACACTGATCCGGTATTGCTTACTTTCAGGTTGAAAGATTATCACGGTAACCTTATCTGGTTTGAGAGTATGATTCAGCGGCAGTTTAACAACAACGGAGAAGCTACCAGCAAAGTCATAGCTGTATCAAGAAATATCCAAAGCCGTAAATTGGTTGAAGAACAGCAAAAGCAAACCGAACAACAGTTAAAAGAGGCCAATTTAACCAAAGATAAGTTTTTTTCAATCATTGCCCACGATTTGCGCAGTCCGTTTACCTCTATTCTCGGGTTCACCCGTCTTTTAAACGAAGAGTACGATGAATTCTCTGACGAAGATCGTAAAATGATGGTGAAGCAGATTCAGAATTCTACCGAATCTACTTTTCAACTGCTCGACAACCTGCTTGCCTGGGCAAAAACCCAGCTTGGACGTACCATTTATAATCCGGAAACATTTACACTCAGCAGTCTGGTTTCAGAATCCATAAAACAGACAACCCCTCAGGCTCAGATAAAAAATATATCGATATCTGCCGGGAACATTGAAGAGCTGGCACTTTACGCTGATCTGAATATGATACGCACCGTGTTGCGGAACCTGCTTTCAAATGCAATTAAATTCTCCTTCCCGGATGGTAGCATCGAAATAGACACACAAATTGATAATGGTTCCCTGATAATTTCGGTAACGGATCATGGAACAGGAATACCACCTGAAGTGCAGCATAAGCTTTTCAGTCTTACAGAGCAAGCTACCACCACCAAAGGCACTGCCAATGAAAAAGGTACTGGTCTCGGACTCATCCTTTGTAAAGAGTTTATTGAACGCAACGGGGGAACAATCCAGGTTGTCAGTAAGGTAGGCAAAGGCAGTGTTTTTAGTATTTCATTACCAATCAGGACCGGATCCTGACAATGAAAAGTCAATTCTAGAGAGATAAACCCTGATTAAATATTGGGAAATCTCACCCATCTGCACAGACTAACTGTATTTTAATTAAAATCTTTAATTTAGTCCCCGATTTCAATTTACATCCACTTAATTTAAAATCATTATGTTGCTCAAAGTAATGACCGTTTCTGCGGTTACCATGATGCTTGCATTAATCGCAGGCTGCGGACAAAGCACCAAAAGCGAAGAAAAAATGGAAGACAAATACCAGGGTATAATCGTTGCAGGTGAGACGCCCTTTACCAGTGATACCGCTGATGTGGTGCAGAAACTGGGAGCCTATGCTGTTGTTAATCTTAGTGCCGACATCAGCCATTTGTCGGAAAAAGAAAAGCAAATATTGCCTTTGCTGTTCGAAGCGGCCCAACTGATGGATGATATTTACTGGCTGCAAACTATCGGCAGCAAGGAGGCATTTCTGTCGAGGATCCGCGATGGAGCTACCCGTAAATTTGCTGAAATCAATTATGGTCCATGGGATCGTTTGAATGGTAATGCACCTTTTATTGATGAAATTGGTGAAAAACCACTCGGAGCCAACTTTTACCCGGTCGATATGACCAAAGAGGAATTTGACACATTGAAGAACCCGGATAAATCAAGTCTTTACACCCTGATCCGTCGTAATGAAGACCATACGTTGCGTGTGGTCTGGTACCACGAAGCTTATGGTTCCAAAATCGGGAAAGCTGCCGACCTGCTAAAACAGGCTGCCACCCTTGCCGAAGATGCCGGATTTAAGAAATACCTCGAACTCCGCGCTGAAGCCTTGCTTACCGACAAATACCAGGAGAGTGATTTTGCCTGGATGGAAATGAAAACATCCAATATTGACTTTGTTGTTGGTCCGATAGAAAATTACGAGGATGCCCTTTACGGAACCAAAGCCGCTCAGGAAGCATTTATCCTGATTAAGGATGTTGAATGGAGCCGGCGCCTGGCGCATTTTGCTGCCTTACTGCCCGAACTTCAGAAAGGTCTTCCGGTAGACCAGAAATACAAGAATGAAGTTCCCGGTTCGGATGCAGACCTGAATGCTTATGATGTAGTTTACTATGCCGGTGATTGCAACTCTGGCAGCAAGACCATAGCCATCAACCTGCCCAACGACGAACAGGTACAGTTGAAGAAAGGTTCACGAAAGTTACAGTTAAAGAATGCGATGCAAGCTAAATTCGACAAGATTCTCGTGCCCATCTCTGATATACTGATTGATGCAACGCAGCGCAAATACATAAAATTCGATGCCTTCTTTGGAAACACCATGTTTCATGAAGTAGCCCACGGGCTTGGTATCAAAAATACCTTAGACGGAAAGGGAACTGTACGTGAAGCCTTGAAAGAACAGTACTCTGCCATTGAAGAAGCCAAAGCCGATATCCTGGGGCTTTACCTGGTTACAAAACTCTTCGAAATGGGTGAGCTGAAAGAAGGTGAAGTTATGGACAACTATGTTACCTTTATGGCAGGGATCTTCCGTTCCGTGCGCTTCGGTGCTGCCAGTGCCCACGGCAAAGCCAACATGCTAACTTTTGCCCACTTTTCTGAAAACGGCGCCTTTACCAAGCAGGAAAACGGAACTTACATGGTGAACTTTGATAAGATGAAACTGGCTGTTGAAAGCCTGGGAGGAATGATTCTTGTCTTACAGGGTGATGGAAATTACAACAAAGTGAAAGAACTGATTCTCACTAAATCAGTAATTCCGACCCAACTACAATCAGACCTTGACAAGCTGAAAAGTGCCAGTATTCCGGTAGATATTGTATTTGAGCAGGGCAAGAGTGAATTGGGACTATGACCTTACCCCCCCCGCTTTCACAGGGTTTTAACAGGGGCAGGTACAACCTCTTTTCTGAAATAAAGCCCTGGAGTCTTGAAGTGTAGGAATAATGCAAAGTGGGACAGGGGAAATCCGGTTCAATGATTTTGACAAAGGAATACAGGTAAGAGGGATTACTTAGTCCTGTACTTTAGCAGGTATTTTGTTCAAAATCGAACAATTTAGCGACAAAATCGTACATGCCAGAGGCTTTGAATCGTATCTTTTTCGATCATTTAACTGATTGTCAATGGTATATAAAGTGGCACGATTTTAGACATCCCGCCGATATCTGGCTCCTGAAGTCAGATATTATAAATTAGAAATCGCAGATTAAACTATAAACAAATCAAACATTAAAATCCAAATGAAGAAAATCCTCTTTACACTGATTTTACTGGCAGGATTCGCAGCCGGCCTCAAAGCAGGAAACCCGCCCGATGAAGGTATGTGGCTCCCAATGTTCGTTGAAAGGCTCAACTATGTTGACATGCAGAAAATGGGCCTGAAATTAAGCCCTCAGGAGATTTATGATATTAATCATTCAAGCCTTAAAGATGCCATCGTCAATCTTGGAGGTTTCTGTACTGCTGAAGTCGTTTCGAACCAGGGACTGCTTTTCACCAATCATCACTGTGCTTACGATGCCATTCAGAAACACAGCTCCATTGATCATGATTACCTGACCGATGGATTCTGGGCCCGCAGTCTTGAAGAAGAGCTTCCTAACGAAGGTCTCTCGGTTTCGTTTCTTGTCAAAATGGACGATGTAACTATGCGCGTTCTTGAAAAAGTTAAACCGGAAATGAGTGAAAGTGAGCGTTCAGCCGCTGTCGGTAAAGCCATAGAGCTTTTAAAGGAAGAGGAATCTGCTGAGGGAAAATATGAAGTATCTGTTAAAAGTTTTTACAATGGTAATGAATACTACCGGTTCATTTATGAAGTATATGAAGACGTCCGACTGGTAGGTGCACCTCCTTCAGCCATAGGAAAATTCGGCGGAGATACCGACAACTGGATGTGGCCCCGCCATACCGGTGATTTCAGTGTCATGAGGATTTATTCAGGTCCTGATGGAAAACCTGCTACATATTCAAAGGAAAATATCCCTTTAAAACCCAAACATTTTCTTAAAGTTTCAACGGATGGCATTGAAAGGGGTGATTATGCCATGATATGGGGATATCCCGGCACAACAGATCGTTATCGCACTTCACATGGTATCCAGGCCACATTGAGCGAAATTGACCCTGCGATAGTAAAAGTGGCAGGAAAGATCCTTGAAATCATGAAAGAAGATATGGATAAAAGTGATGAGGTCCGTATCAAGTATGCCTCCAATTATGCCGGATTGGCCAATTTCTGGAAAAATAAGATCGGCGAAAGCCGCGGTCTGAAACGCCTTGATGTTTACGACAAGAAAAAGGCCATTGAAGATAAATTCAGTGAATGGGTAAGTGCCGATGAAAGTCGAAAGGCAAAATATGGTGCTGCCCTTCAGGATATTTCAGATGTCTTTACAGCTTATGCTGATTCAAAATACAATACTAAACTCTGGTATCTTCAGATTTCATTCTTTGGTTCACAAATGATGCAATTCCCTATGCAGACCCAGGGTATCATCAATATTCTGAAAAGCGGGCAAAAAGGCGAGGAGCTGCAGACTTCCCTGTCTCCCTTTTATGAAATGGGTAAAGAACAATTCAAGAATTACAATCCGGCTACTGAAGAAAAGATTGTTGCTGCCATTCTGGAACTTTACCGTCAGGATGTTCCCAAAGATGCCCTGCCGGATATTTTCAACCTGATCGACAAGAAATACAAGGGCGATGTTCATCTTTTTGCCAGAAAATTATTTGAGACCTCTGTGCTTACAACCCCCGAAAAATATAATGCTTTCCTTGCAAAGCCATCCATCAAGACTTTCGAAAATGACCTGGGTTATAAAATGACCAATTCATTCTACAACTCATTTATGACCCAGAATATGAATGCAGCTCCCCTTGGGGAAAAGTTAAAGAAAGCACAGCGTCTCTTCGTTGACGGTTTGAGGAAATCAAATCCTGATAAAGTATATTACCCGGATGCCAACTCAACCATGCGTGTTACTTTCGGACAAGTTCTCGATTATTATCCTTCAGATGCAGTCCACTATGACTTTCGCACTTACATGGATGGTATAATGGAGAAAGAAGATCCTACCAATGAAGAATTTATTGTTCCTGCCAAACTGAAAGAACTTTATGAAAAGAAAGACTTTGGTAAATGGGCTGATAAAGAGGGTCGAATGGGTGTGTGTTTCCTCAGCCACAATGATATTACCGGTGGTAATTCCGGCAGTCCTGTTCTCAATGGCAAAGGTGAACTGATCGGAATAGCATTCGATGGCAACTGGGAGGCCATGAGCGGAGATATTGCTTTTGAAACGGAGTTACAACGCACCATCAATGTTGATATACGTTATGTAATGTTCATCATCGACAAGTTTGCTGATGCACAGAATCTGATTGACGAGATCAAAATTGCACAGAGAACCAGATAATCAATAATTACAGTCTTTGTTATAATAATCCCGGCTCACTTGAATTTGAGCCGGGATTATTATATTGACCCGGTTTGTCAGAATTTGATTTATACTGCGAATTACATGTTAATACTTATGCGATCCGACAAACAAAGCAGGTCGATGAATGTTATGTCATTTTATTCGAAATTTTAAACCGGAAGCCATTTCAGGATTATGAATAAATTCATTTTTGTGCCTGTTTTTCTTCTTTCGTTCCTGAATCCATCCTTTTCGCAAGATCCGGTTGCTGATAGCCTGGAATATGTTATCAGAAGCGGTGCTGCCAAAGACTCAAACCTTGTCAATGCCCTGAACCTGCTTTCAATCGGATACTGGTATAAGGATACTGAAAAAGCTTATAATCTTACCCACAAAGCCCTGATTGAAGCCAGGAGAATAAACTTCAGACGTGGTATGGCTGTTTCAAACAATCTTATGGGTGTGGTTTATGATATCAAATCGGAATTCGACAGTGCCCTGTATTATTATCATTTGTCGGTTAAATTCAGCAAGGAAACCGGGTACATGAAAATTTTAGCGAGTGCCTATAACAATATTGGGATGGTGCATAAAAACCGCGGCAATTTCAGTGCAGCCATAAAAGCCTATTACGATGCCCTCAGAATATTTGAGAGACAACAAGATGAAAAAGGGATGGGAAATACATACAACAACCTTGGCCTTGTCTATTTTGATATGAAGCTATACCAGACAGCACTTGACCTGCATCTGAAATCATTAAAAATCAGGGGAAAAATCGGTGACAAATACGGTATCGGTGCCTCTTTCACCAACCTGGGCCTGGTTTATTCTGAACTGAGAGACCAGGAAAGGGCTATGGAGTGCTATCTGAAATCGCTCAGGATCAAAGAAGAATTAGGTGACAAGTATGGACTCGGAATTCTTCTGAATAATCTGGCCCTCATATATATCGATAAAAAAGATTTTAAAAAAGCCATCGATATGTACCGGCGGTCGGCCATGTACCATCGTGATGTTGAAGATCTTAATGGATTGATTTTCAATTATATCAATACCGGCTCTGCCTATGCAAGCATAAATGACTTCAAACGGGCTGAGCTTGAAATTGACTCAGCAAAACAAATTGCGCGTGATATTAAATCCCCGATCAGACTGGCCAAAGTATATGAAGCTTATGCTTATCTTTTCAACATATCAGGCAACTATTATAAGGCTGCCCAGGCATACCGCATACTCGATTCACTGAAAGATTCTATTTATTCCGAAAACATGAGCCGCAGCACTTCCGAAATGCGGGAGCTTTATGAAACCGAAAAAAAGGAGGCCGAAATTAACCTGCTTCAGAAAGAAAACAGGATAAAAAACCTTGAAATAGCCCAACAAAAGAATCGCTTCAGGAATCAGTTGATGATAGTCGCCATATTTTTAATGTTGGTTTTATCTGCAATAACACTCTGGTATATAAGATCAAAATACAGGATTAAGGTTCAGTCCGAGCAGGAAAAAAGACGGTTACAAAAAGAGGGGTATGCAGCAGTTATAAATGCAGAGGAGGGAGAAAGAAAGCGCATAGCCATGGAACTTCATGACGGGCTGGGACAATTACTTTCAGCGGCCAGACTGAATGTTTCTGTTCTGGAGGATGTGGCAGATAAACAAGACCTGGAGGCTGTTGAAAATGCGGAATCATTGATAGATCAGGCTCTTGCTGACCTTCGGAGTATTTCCCACAACCTGATGCCTTCGGCATTGATCAGACTGGGACTTGTAGCTGCACTCAACGACATGGCGGCTAAAATAAACTCAGGCAGACAGGTTAAGGTAGATGTTAACGTTTCCGGTATAGGGAACCGTTTACCTGAAGACTTTGAAATTGCATTGTACCGGGTTGTTCAGGAGGCTGTCAATAACATATTAAAACATGCAAATGCTTCCGTCATCAAAATCAGTCTTGGCATAGCAGATGAAGCCCTGAGTCTTGAAATATCCGACAATGGGAAAGGAATGCCTGCAAATGCCGAGATTAACAGTAAAGGGATAGGATGGAATGATATAAAAAGCCGGGTATCATTGTTCAATGGAAATATGGTTATATATTCCGACCCTGGCGCCGGAACGCACATCAATATTAATTTCATTAAGAGAGCTTATGAATGATGAGGAAAACAAACCAGTCAGAGTGCTGATTGCTGACGACCACCAAATGTTCATTGATGGCCTGAAAGCCCTGCTCAGAAGAGAGAAGAATATAGTGATTGCCGGTGAGGTCAGCAATGGTCTGGATGCATATGAATTTATCAAAAAGCATCAACCCGACCTGCTGATTACCGATATCAGCATGCCCGGAATGTCAGGCGTTGAGTTGACCCGGCTGGTAAAACAGCATTTCCCGGAAGTTAAGGTTCTTGTTTTGTCGATGTATAACGATCGTGAAATAGTAAGTGAAATTCTGATGTCGGAAGCTGAAGGTTACATCCTGAAGAATACAGGCAGACAGGAACTCATGAATGCCATTCACCGTATTGCAGATAACAGTACTTATTATAGTAATGAAGTGATCAATATTATGATGACCCGTCTTAAAAAGCAGAAAGTAATTGAAAAAAATACTGCACTGCTGACAGCCCGTGAAATTGAAATTGTGAAATTAATTATGGAAGAATATTCGAGTGATGAAATAGCCGATAAGCTCTTTATAAGTAA
Organism: Bacteroidota bacterium; assembly: GCA_043806115.1. Taxonomy (GTDB): domain Bacteria; phylum Bacteroidota; class Bacteroidia; order Bacteroidales; family Lentimicrobiaceae; genus Lentimicrobium. The sequence continues at coordinate 133,629 of JAZDHI010000079.1, read as the reverse complement.
GAGAACCGTTGATACACACCGCAAGAACATTATACAGAAAACCAACACGCGAACCCTGGTCGGGCTTATCAAATTTGCCATCGAAAACAACCTGGTTGATTTTAATCAGTAGCATTGCGTATAAAAAATACCGAAAATTCTGTATATCAACAATCTGAAAGTACAGGTAGTTTTGAAGAAAACAAAACTACCTGTGGAGCACAATAATTCAATCGGCAATATAACCATTCGCGAAAAGCAAATATTAAGACTGGTAGCCTGTGAGTACAGCACTGTGGAAATTTCCTCAATTCTCCGTATCAGCGTAAGAACTGTTGAGACACACCGTAAAAATATTCTCAGAAAAATAAATTCAAAATCACTTGTCGGACTTACCAAACACGCCATAAAGCTGGGCCTGCTGGAAGAGTTTACTTATACACCCCTTACTTTTAAAAACAATGTCATAAATTTAAAAATTCCCGGACCTGAATAGATTATTAAGGTAAATTTGCAGCAGTAGCAGATCGGGCTTATGCCCATATACCTAATAGTACTTATAAATATTACCGATTGTTCGCGATTGAATCAGTTAAAATCAGCAGTAATTTTGTTGTAAGCAATAAATGTTCCTGTATCAGAAAAACAACAACAACTCAAAACAAATTTCTATGAAATCAACAATTATCCCATTTTTCATTAGTATTGCTTTCTTTGCATTCATTTTTTCAGGCTGCGACAAGGAAGATGAAACGCCGGACAACACCAATACCAACACCAACACATTTACATACAATGATGCCTTTGGAGTTTTGGTAGCGGTAAAAAGCGTTTCATTTACATCAGTCGGAGGTTACGAAGTCCCGGTCGAAGTTAATTCAGGTTCAGCTTTTTTTATGACTGATGCCGGTGCTCAAACATTTGTTGATGCCGGTGTTGTATCACTTGAAAACAAAAATCTGAAAAAACTGTCAAATAATGCTTACATGTATGATGATTATCTGAATCCTCTTACACTTTCAGCAATAACCTGGAACGTTAGCGGAAATGGCAGTATTCCCGCTTTTAATAAAACCCTAAGCCGCCCATTACCGACCTACAGTGGTTACAGTAGTCTGCCGGTTGCTGTAAGTAAGGCTGCAGGTGTAAATATTTCACTGGGCTCAGCTGTTTATGAAGCTGACTCTGTTATTGTTATGATAGCCAGTTCGAATGAAGCTGTTGTAAAATCTGTAGCCGGAGGAGTGGGTAGTGTGACTTTTTCCTCTTCAGATCTGTCAAAACTTGCAAAAAGCGATGTGGGTTCAATATCCATCAGTCCTTATAATCTTTCGATTGAAACCATCAGCGGAAAGAAATACTACTTTGTAAATGAATCCAGTTATCTAAAAATGGCTGTAAACATATTAGATTAAAGGTGATGGTGTCTGTTTATCACGTAAATTTAAAAGCGCTCTTTCTTGGGGGCGCTTTTTTTTAGCAATGATGGATTGTATCTGTATTTGTCAGTTTTGAATAAATTGAATAAACAGGACAGAGGAGACCTCTCTGCCTGTTGCTATCGGCTGAAAGGCATGCCTGCATGAAATTTTCAACAGGTGTTTGTTAATTAATATAAATTCATGTAGGTTTGAATAACCATTATAATTGATTCTATGATGAAGCATTACACCCTGACGCTGTTATTATTTACACTCGTCCATGCAGGATTGGCACAAAATGATACCATAATTACCCATAATATTCAATGCCCGGATGGGGCATGGGAACTGGTTTTTTCTGAGGAATTTGAGAGTAACCGGTTAAATACCGAAAACTGGATTACCTGGTTTCCCTATACTGATGATGGTAGTGATCAGTGCGGATTTTGCCGTACTCATGGCAATGGAGGACAGATTTACCGTGATGAAAATGTAGTAATCAATAACGGAGTATTAAATTTAACAGCAAAGTTTGAACCCAATTCATGGTTTGGGGTGCAACGCGATTATACTTCAGGAATGATTCATTCAAGACAATCATTCGGAATTGGAAAATATGAAATCCGATGCAGGCTTCCAAAGGGAATGGGATTCTGGCCGGCGATATGGTTATTCGGAGCAAATGTTGCTGAACTTGACATTCTCGAAGCGGGAATGCAGCATCCTAGAAGATTTCACATGAGTATCCATAATTATCAGATAAAAAAAATGCTCCATAAGCGACACTGCGACATGAAAGAACTTTCATCAGAATTTCATACTTATACTATGGTCTGGGATTCCTCTTTTATACAATTTTCGCTCGATCATAAAGTAGTATGGAAAGTCAGCCCTTATAAATACCGGTTTGGATGCAGGGTAAAAAAATGCGAAATTAAACCGGGTAAATACCAGCTTGAGCCAATATTCCCCCCTTCAGATGAAACTGTCCACCTGATCCTTAACCTTTGCATCGGGAACGAAACAACTCCTTTTACAAAATCACCTGATTCGGATACTGTATTTCCCAATCAGATGGAAATCGACTGGATCAGGTATTATAAAAGAAAACATAAGAATGATTGATTGAATTTCCGTTTGTTGAGTAATGGTTCTTGTTATACAATTTTATCTGCTCTCAAATCTCTGATTAATTGAAGACCAGCAGGCCTCCGGCATTCTACTACGTTTGTTTTCTAAAGAGTTGCTAATTATGGTACGTATGGCGGCACTATTTTCATCCTGTCGCCAGGCCCCATCGGCAACCCCGGAATTGCAGTCAACCGACTCGCTCGCACAATTGTGGGTTGATGTATGGAATGCAGGTGATATCGATGCAATTACCGCATCATTCGCAGAAGATGCATTGGTAGTTACCGACACCGCATATACCGGGATTGAAGATCTGAAAGCCGGGTTCATACTTCCTGCAGCGCCTATGCTGCGCAATCTGTCCTGTAAGAAACTCAGCGAGCTGACCGGTGACAATATGGCCTATCAGTCAGGTTCATACAAGCATGAATGGGTAGTAAATGACACTGTAATTGGAAAAGCCGCCGGATATTATACGTTGGTTTAGAAAAAGCTGCAAGACAAATCATGGAAACTTGCCTTTTTTCAGACAAATTAAAAAGCAGGCAGATCCTACAATACCGATTCTCTGAATCTTAAGAATCATATAAACGTGCAAAAATAAAAATTCGGAAAACAAGAATTTTTCGAATCCAACAATTGATATTCCCATTTTATACCCGGCATGTATTATGAAGGAATATTCTATTGAGAAAAAAAAGCATAACGCTTAATATGTTGTAAAATCAGTCCGCCGGATTTCGATCATTGATTTTTCAGTGTTTCAATGAAATTAATTTAAATAAATATTTCATATTGCACTGCTTTTTAACTGAAGGAGAAATGCTCTCCCAACCATTTCTTAATTGTCGTTCATGAATTAATTATAAATCAGATTCTCAGGCCAAAATAACAATCCGTTAAACAAGATAAAATAGCCGCGACAGGGATGGTGTTTTAGGGTATTCTTAATGCACCATCTCGTTTTTTTATTCAGGATGATTATATGGTAATCCCCATTTTTTTCATCAGAAATGTCGCATTCATATTTCTGGCAATGCCAGGCTTTAGTTTATAGTCGAATTTCAGTTCATCTCCTTCGATGTCAGCTTCAAAGTGAAAATTGACAACTTCACCGGGAAATAATTGTTCTAGATTCCCAAGTTCAAGATCATGAGTTGCAATAAATCCTGCGGCTTTCAATCCGATAAGTTGGGTTAAAAGCGCTTTTGAGCCGGCTTGCTTATCTGCCGAATTGGTACCTTTCAAAATCTCATCCAGCAAAACAAACAGTGCCTTCCCGTTGTCAAGCCTATCAATTAATTCTTTCAGTCTTAGCAGCTCTGCATAGAAATAAGACTTATTCGAAATTAACGAATCGGATGTCCGGAGACTGGTAAATACAGGCGCCGGGAAACAATTAAAGGATCGGGCACACACCGGAGCTCCGGCCAGCGCCAGAATCATATTAACCCCTACTACTCTGAGGTAAGTGCTTTTCCCCGCCATATTGGCTCCTGTTACAATATTAAAATGCCCCCGATGAGTAACAGAAATATCATTATATACTCTATGCGATGCAGGAATCAATGGGTGCCCTGCATCTACTGCACGAATAACAAACTGATCTGTAACGATTTCCGGAAAAACAAAACCAGGGTTTGCATATGAAAATGCGCCAAAACCGGCGATTGCTTCCGTTTCTGACAACACATCAAACCAACAGGGAACCCTCTCTTTGTGCATAAATTGCCATTGTTCGAGCCGGATCATTTGTCTGATGTCCCAAAGCAGGTAGATATTAAGGATAAACCCCGCCAGAATATTCAGTCTGGTATCCAGTGATGCCGTAATCCGTCCGAGTTTACGTATTCCATAACTTGCCGGCTGTTCCCCTGATTTTAGTTTTTTTACAAGTCTGCTTAAGTATCCGGAAGTAAATCCCTCATCTTCAAGCATCCTGAAGCGGATTGCATATTTTTGAAGCAATTCAACTTTTTTTGAAAGCATGGCATGCCGCCTGTTGATGTTTTTGGTGTGAAACCCGGTAATAGCCAAAGGGAGCACAAGGTATAGCAGAAACAGTTGAATGGAAAGGAATCCAAATGCCAGAAGAACTGTCATCGCTGTTGATACAACAGGTACAATGTAAATAACATAGCTGAAGAAACCTGACCTGAACAGCGGCTTTGTATTCAGCCACTCAAACAGCTGGTCTGTATCTTTTCTTTCTTCTCCCGCAACAAGGCCATGCGCACGAAACCTGATCCGCCATTCGGCCAGGCCAGCCAGTACCTTTGAAGCTTCCTGACGGGCAACAATTTCATCTTTACTGTTTAAGGGTTGGGTTAACCATCCAGCCAGACATGACTTTCCGGCGAGGGTGGTTGTCCGGTTTAATACCTGGAAAAGCGAATCAGGGCCGAAAACATCAAGGTCTGTAGAATAAATATGGGAAGGATCTATGAATTCCGCTCCCCCATCAAAGGAACCATATTGTCCATCAAAGGCTTTCTGTTCCTGACTGATGGCCAAAATGCAGGCATCATTAAACTTTTGTTGTTTTATAAGATTTTCGTGAAGCACAACCAGAACAATAAAAACAACGAAAAGCAAACCTGTCAGCCACCACCAGAAAACACCCGATAAAAAAGCAGCAACCATGAAAGCCAGGGTGCTTATAAAAGAAACAAAACGAAAAATTGAAAAATACTTACCATTGCGCAACAAATATTGTTTCCTGCCAAGGCAATTCCCAAGCAACGCAGCATATTTTCCCGTGTGGTGCCTGGCATTCATTTATTCCAGGTGTTGAATGGCCTTATTGAAAGATTTGAATTCAGATAACGAGGATTACCCGTTACTTCTTCGCCTATCCAATCGGGTTTTTCGAAAATTTCACCTTCCTGACTTACCTCTATTTCAGCCACAACCAACCCTTCATTTTCGCCAAGAAATTCATCAACTTCCCAGGTAAATCCTTTATGTAGAATCCGGTAACGGACCTTTTCGATAATTGAACCGACACACATTTCATTCAGCATTTTTGTCGCATCAGGCAAAGGAATTCTATATTCATATTCTTGCCGGGTCAGATTGGTAACCCTCACCTTAACCGTTATATATCCTTCTTCCCCGGCAGTTCTAACCCTGATCACTTTATCAGGCAATACCGCGAGATATCCCTGCCGGTATCTGACCGGCTTGGCGAGACTTCTGAAAACCGTAGAATTCACAAGGAATTTATGTTCTATTTCCAGAGGCATGATAAACGGAAAGTAAAAAGAAAAGATGATGAAATAAACAGGGTCCGGAAATCAGGACCCTGTTCAGAATAAAATGCTAATTTGTAACATCCGCTTCAACCGGCGTCTTTACTGCTTCAAAAGCTGGATTAATCCCGGGCTTTGGTGCCATTGACAATTCATTAATGATGTTTTTAGCCCCGGCAAACTTATCAATGATAAAAAGTACATACCGGATATCTACACTGATGGTGCGCTGTAATTCCGGTTCAAAAGCAATATCTCCGCTCATTGCTTCCCAGTTGCCGTCGAAGGCAAGACCGATAAGCTCGCCATTTCCATTAAGCACCGGACTTCCGGAATTACCACCCGTTATATCGGTAGTCGACAGAAAAGCCACCGGCATTTCTCCATTCACAGCATATTCACCAAAGTCTTTCTTTTCATAAAGTTCCTTCAGCCTGGCTGGTACGATAAATTCCCAGTTATCAGGATCTTCTTTTTCCAGAATACCTTTCATGGTCGTATAATAATTGTAATGAACGGCATCAGCCGGGTAATAATCGAGGATTTTACCATAGGTAAGACGCATGGTTGAATTGGCATTGGGATAGAACTTACGGTCAGGCTGCATTTCACGCAAGCCGGCAACAAAAAGTCTGTTGCCTTTATCAACCATTTCGTTGGGTGCATCCATCATCTTCTGATTATCCCTGTATTTTTCAATCATTATTTTCATAAGACTGTAAGCCGGGTCCTTTTCCAGTAATTTCAACGAAGGTTTCATGATAAAATCATCAATCCTGGCTTTTTCAGCAAAAATGGACTTGTTGAAAATGTTTTTCCCGATTTTTTCGAAATCACCTTTATTTTTTTCCACCAGTTGCCTGAATTCTAATGGTTGTTGTTCCACCGGAACATTCTCAAAATACATCTGAAGCATGGCAACCAGCAATTTCCGGTCGGTTGGCGTATTATAGTTTTTGAAATGCCTGTCAACACTTTTTCTGAGATTCTCCTGGAGTCTGGTAATTTTCTCAGCAGAAGGTTCATCGGCTTTTAATTCTGTTGCGAGCGATGAAAACGATTGAGCCAGGGTCATAATCTCTGCTCCGCGAATGATCGACTCTATAAAATACCAACGCTGCAAGGTATAATCCCCTATCGTTTTGTAAGCAGACTCAATAAGGCTGAGGGCTGTGCCATATTTTTCCTTTCGTGAACCTTCAGCGTTCATCCATTTCGTAAATTCAGCTTCAATCAGTTGCTTATCATCCATCACTTTTAACCTTTTTAAGCCTCTTGTCTGACCTATGAAATACTTCCAGTAATTTGAAATCTGAGCATATTTTGATGAGTATTTTATTCCTACCTCACGGTCAGCATCCATATCCTCGCGTAAAATGGCCAGTTTTTTCTCACGTATCTTAACTATGGTTGGATTGCTGGTTTCAATAGCCAGTTTTACGCCCCATGAAGTCAGGTAGCGGTCAGTGCTTCCCGGATAGCCCATGATCATGGCAAAATCTCCCTTTTCATATCCATTAATGGAAACCGGAAGGTGGTGCTTTGGTTTTAACGGGACATTGCTCTTGGCGATATCAGCAGGCTTGCCTTCGGCATCAGCATATACTCTGAACAAAGAAAAATCGCCGGTATGTCGGGGCCACATCCAGTTGTCGGTGTCGGCACCAAATTTTCCTATGGAAGAAGGTGGTGCGCCCACGAGTCTGACATCACGGAAGACTTCGTATACAAACAAATAAAACTCATTCCCGCTGAAAAAGCTGGCAACCCTTGCGTCGTAACCGGTCCCTTTGGTAGCGTCGTTCTGAATGGTTTTCGACAATTCTGCAATTTTAGAATTGCGTTCTGTTTCGGTCATCTTATCGGTCAATTGCGACAGAATGGTTTGTGTTACATCCTCTATTCGAACCAGGAAACGTGCAGTAAGCCCTTCATTGGGCAGCTCTTCATTCATATTCATTGCCCAGAAACCATCAGTAAGGTAGTCATGATCGATCGTACTATGCGATTGTATCGATCCATAACCACAGTGGTGGTTGGTTAACACAAGTCCCTGGTTGCTGATAAGTTCACCGGTACATCCATTGCCAAACTGAATAATGGCATCCTTCAGACTTGAGTGATTCACACTGTATATCTCTTCAGCAGTCAGTTTCAGGCCCTCTTTCTGCATATCAACGTAATTCAGCCGTTCGATAAACAAGGGAAGCCACATACCCTCATCTGCCCTGGAGAAACCTGCGGTCAGAACAAATAATAAAATCATTAATCTTTTCATCTTTCCTGAAGTATTGGTTAATTATTAAACAAATTTTTCGCCCTTTTCTATCATTACGTCATTAACAAACTGTCTTATCTGCTGCTCATCGCCTTTACGGCAAACAAGGAGGATTCCCTCGTCTTCCACCACAATATAATCATCAAGCCCCTGCAGCACAACCAACTTTTCCTTAGGCATGTTGACAATGCAGTTGCGGCTGTCATACATCAGCACATTCTGGCCGATCACAGTATTGGCATACTCATCCTTTTGCCTTGTGTCGTATAGCGAACCCCAGGTGCCCAGATCGCTCCAGCCGAAATCAGAGGACAATACAAACACATCCTCCGCTTTTTCCATTACCCCGTAGTCAATAGATATGCTTTTACATATGGCATAAGTCTGTTTGATGAATGTATCTTCCTCCGGTGTACCATATTTACCGTTTCCGGCTTTGAATAACTGGTCGATATCCGGCAGGTGTTTTTCGAAAGCACTCATTATGGTTTTTAGTTTCCAGATAAAAATGCCGGAATTCCATAGAAAATCACCACTGGCCAGAAATTGTTTAGCCATTTCCAGTTGTGGCTTCTCGGTGAAGGTTTTGACTTTTTTTATCCTGTTGTCCGTTTTACAGGTAATGGCTTCATCAAACTGAATATAACCATAACCGGTATCAGGTCGACTTGGCTGGATGCCAAGGGTAAGCAGCCAATTGTTCTTTTCTGACGCATCAAGGGCAGCCGTTATTACTTCAGTAAAAATATCTTCTTTCAGAATGATGTGATCTGAAGGTGCAACGACCAGGTTGGCTTCCGGGTTTTCCTGAAATATGCGGTAATTGGCATAGGCAATACAGGGCGCCGTATTGCGGCGCGAAGGTTCACATAGCACCTGTGATTCAGCAATGGCAGGCAATTGCTCAAGCACCTGCTTTTTATAAATTTCATTGGTAACTATATATATATTTTCAGCCGGACAAACTTTCCGGAACCTGTTAAAAGTTGACTGAATCAGGGTTTCGCCTGTTCCAAGAATATCGATGAACTGCTTTGGATGGTTCTGACGGCTCATTGGCCAGAATCGGGCACCAATGCCACCCGCCATAATTATACAATAGTTGTTTCTGTTCATTTGAATTGGGGTTGGTTACAGATAAAAAGTAGGTCCACTTCGATTCAACTTCGATCGACCTTTGCCGTTGATCATTTGTTATCCACCGGGATTATCTCGGCCAGGGGACTGAAAAGATATACCCTTTTGTTATTCAGACAGATGCATTTATAACGCTTTCTGAGCTTTGCCCCCCGTTTGAATACCCTTCCGTCAGGAAGTGCAAAAAGGGCCTCTTCGGCCAATTCACTGATCACAGGGTTTCCTGATGAAATATCAAACTTCCTAAGCGCTGTTACGAGCGGAACACAAGCGGTACTGGAGGCGAATGGATTTTCAAGGTAAGCAGCAAAAGCAATCCTGACATCTTCAGGTAACATCCCAGGTTTCAGAAAAGGTACAGCCAGTCTGCGGTAAGCTTCTTTCCAATGTTCTCCATGCGGTTTCTGTCCGCGACTTCCCGATAAAAATATTTCAGCATGGGCCATTTCATGGATCAATGTTATGATAAAACTGTAAGGATTCAGACTATGATTAATTGAGATACATGGATAAGCCAAAGGGCGTCCTCCCCTGAAATCACCAAGTTTAGACCTTCTGTTGCGGGTAACGCGCAGAACGATCCTGTGGTTCCCGAACCATTCAGCAACAGGTTCTGAACAACCTGCAGGGAGATAGCCCGCAAGCACATCTTTTAATGTTTTACCGCTGCTCATTCAGGCTAAGCATTGACTTATTATCAGGTGCTTTGTTATGGCACCCGCAATCACGTGAACGCTTGGCAGATTTGTATTTATTCTGCTTATATGGGGGTGTTGAACAGGAAGCCGATATAAATATTAATGCAAAGGCCATCAATATTAGCCTCAATGATATCATCGCTTTCATTCTGAGGTTGATTTTTAGGTTTTTAATCTCCAAAAATAGTAAATAGAGCGGTGCAGGTGTTAATGTTTTTGAAAAGGAACTGATATTTATATTTATCTTATCAAAATCCGGACTGAGAATTGACAACTACGAGACTATGCAGATTGACAATAAAAAAAATACTTAATTTAGCAGAAATGTTTCAGTCGTGATCCGGGGATTTCTTTTTCAGTTTGGCCGCTATATTCTGCTCATCCGTCAGGTTTTCAAACGACCTGAAAAACAGTCGATTTACTTCCGGCAGATCATGATTGAGATGGAAAACCTTGGGCTTGACTCCCTGGGAATTGTGGCCTTCATCTCGGTCTTTATGGGAGCTGTTCTCTGTATTCAGATGGCTTTCAATGTTGATACTCCCCTGATACCACTGTATACCATCGGATTTGCGACGAGGCAGAGTGTAGTGCTTGAATTCTCCCCCACCATTATCAGCCTAATACTTGCTGGTAAAGTCGGATCCCGGATTTCTTCCGAGATTGGCACCATGAGGGTTACAGAGCAGATTGATGCTCTCGAGATCATCGGTATTAACCCGGCAACATACCTGATTTTTCCAAAAATCGTGGCCAGTATGTTTATCAATCCAATCCTTATCATGATGAGTATGATCCTTGCAGTCTTTGGTGGATGGCTTGCCGGTTCGCTCACCGGGCTGGTACCCAGCAGCGAATACATTTACGGAATCAAGGCTTTCTTTGAAGTATATGACATTTATTATGCACTGATCAAAGCGGTTGTTTTCGCCTTTCTGATCGTTTCCATTTCCGGCTATCATGGCTTTTACACAAAAGGAGGTGCCCTGGAGGTCGGTGCAGCCAGCACCAAAGGGGTTGTGCACAGTAGCATGGCCATCATCGTGTTTAACCTGATTCTCACTAAAATTCTGCTTGCATGATCGAGGCCGGCAATGTATCCAAATCGTTTGGCGACCATCTTGTACTGGATGGGATATCGGTGAAATTCGAAACCGGCAGATGTAACCTGATTATCGGGCAGAGTGGTTCAGGTAAAACTGTATTGATGAAATGTCTGGTTGGCCTTTACGAGATCGACAGTGGAAAAGTGATGTACGATGACCGTGTGTTTTCACGCATGTCGTTCGATGAAATGAAGCTGATCAGACAGGAACTCGGAATGCTTTTTCAGGGTGGTGCACTGTTCGACTCAATGACTGTTGAAGAGAATATCATTTTCCCTCTTTCAATGTTTACCGATCAGTCACCTGAGCAGAAACGCGAGAGGGCAAACTTCTGCCTTTCAAGGGTTAAACTTGAAAATGTTAATCACCTCTATCCTTCCGAGCTGAGTGGTGGAATGAAAAAACGTGTAGCCATCGCCAGGGCCATCGGAATGAATCCTAAATACCTTTTCTGCGATGAGCCGAATTCAGGACTCGACCCGCATACAGCCAATGTTATAGATAACCTCATCAATGAGCTGACACAGGAATATAATATGACAACAGTCATCAATACGCACGATATGAATTCTGTGATAGAAATCGGGGATAATATTGCATTTATCCATAAAGGAAAGCTCTGTTGGGAAGGAAATAAAGATACCATTCTCGAAAGCGACAATGCTTTGTTGAATGAGTTTGTTTTCGCTACAGAATTAACCAGAAAGCTTAAGCAGAAATAAGCAAAACAATGAATTATATTGATATTATAATTTTGGTTTTTATTGTTCTGGCAGCGTTCAAAGGCTTCTCAAAAGGATTGGTTATAGGAATCGCTTCTCTTGCAGGCCTTGTGCTTGGGATCATTTTCTCACTCAGATATGCCGGTTTGCTGGCTGAAAACCTGCAACCAATGTTTGGTAGTAATTCAAAGTTCATAAGTATTGCCGCCTATGTTATTTGCTTTGTTCTGGTTGTGCTGTTTGTGCATATAATTGGTAAGTCTGTTGAGAAGGTCATCGAAATTGCGGCTCTTGGTCTGGTCAACCGGCTGGCCGGTGCATTATTCGGTGTTGCAAAAGTGATTCTTGTTTTTTCGGCATTTTTTTTTCTTTTAAAAATTGCTGATCCCGGAAGCCAAATGATCCGGCCTGAAACCATGCAAAAATCCTTCTTTTATAAACGTCTCGAAGGGTTGTTGCCCTCTTTACTGCCTTTTTTGAAAACGCAACTGGAAAATCTCGATGATGCAATCGAAGGTCAGGATGCTGTTCAAAAAACACCCTGATATTAGCAGAAAATTCTTCAATATCCTTGTTATGCCTGCTGCAAGGACTCAAACGGTATTTCTTTGTATGGTATATTCAATTGGTCAGATAATAAGCAGTAAATACTGGGTTTGAATTTTCCGGCATAAATAATGATGTTTTGAGATTAAATTTGCAATAGATTTTGTTTTATCTTTTCCTAGATTGTACAGTTAATACCTATGAAAATTCCTTCCCGTCCAAAACTATTGCCAAGCCTGGCAATTGCGCTGCTTATAATGATAGCATCTGCGACAATTCTTTCACTGGTTATCAGATACAAACAAAAGAATGAGATCAACGGAGCATTGGCCATTCTTGAAAGGAACAATCTGCCACTGATGAAGGTTGAGCAAACCCTGGGTTCGCTTTTTAATGCAGAAATCGAATTCAGGGAGTACACCATCAGTTATGATAAAATACACCTTTCAAAATACCGTGAACACATCAATCAATTGGTAACCAACATTGATACACTTCAGCAAATTGCAATGATCATCAGCAGTGAAGGTCACGGAAAGGCAATCGAAACATTGCAAGAGCGGGAAAAGCAGGCAGGAAATTATCTCAGGCTAAAAAGACTGACCGATTCGCTGATGGTAGTTGCCCTGACGTTCGATTCTGTTTCTTATACACATATGGGTGACAATTTTTATCTTAAAAAATTTAAACCCACTCCGGGAAGTCTGGATATTGACACCCTTGATTTTTCTTTGACTTCGGGAAGAAGGAAGAGGGGACTGCTGGGTAAAATAAAAACTTTTCTGGTAGGTGAAGATGAAAAAACCACCAGCAACACTAAAGTAGTAGTTAAATCAGGAACTTCTCCTGAGGAAGAGCAGGCAGGCGATACTGATTCGACCTTAAACCTTAACCTGCTTGCAGCAAATATCATCACTAAAACCAATCAGCATTACCAGCTTCAGTTAAAGAAACAACTGGATAAAAGAAATGAACTGCGTAACCAGGAGTTGAAGCTTATAAAACTGAACAACAGCCTTTTAAAAGAAATTCGTGCTATTCTCGGTGCTTACAAGGCATTGTCCCAGAAAACCCAGGCTCAATACCAGAAACGTTCTTCACAAACGATTGCCCGGTCGTCTGCCATTCTTCAGCGCACGCTGCTGATCATCATTCTGCTTTCTTTTCCACTGGCTATATTTACCATAATCATGCTCCGACGGAACCAGATGTATCAGCAGAGGATTCTTCAGTCAAAACAGCAGGCCCTTTACCAGGCAGAAGAAAAAAGCAGGTTTCTTTCGTACATGAGTCATGAATTTCGCACACCCCTTTCATCGGTTCTAGGATTTGCCGAACAACTGGAAGAAACACAACTGAATCATGATCAGAAAAATTACCTTTCGGGCCTGATGTCCTCTTCTGAAATGTTGCTGGCCACTGTAAACGATATCCTCGATCTTTCCAAACTGGATGCCGGTAAGATGTCATTTCTGAACAATCCTTTCAGACCTGATGACACCATTCAACAGGTGATAAAATCATTCAGGAAAATGGCACAGGATAAATCAATTGAATTGACCTACAAACATGAAGGCAATGTATTAACCCTTCTGGGTGATGAAATCCGTCTGAAACAGGTGCTGAACAATCTGGTCAGCAATGCCATCAAATATACCCCTAAGGGGAAAGTGAGCATTGTATCAAGAATTATTGAAAACCGCCACAATGCAGGACTGGTTGTTGAAGTAAATGATACCGGTATAGGAATTGAACCTGAGAAAATAGGGATAATCTTTGATGAATACAGCCGGGTGCACTCCGAAACACCAGAGAAATGGATTATCGGAACCGGGCTTGGATTGGCCGTTACAAAAAAACTCGTCGATCAGATGGGCGGAAAGGTTATGGTGGCAAGCAAAACAGGAAAAGGCTCTGTATTTACGCTTACTCTTCCATATCCTGTCAGCAAAATCCAGCAACTCATTACACCATATCCCGAAAGAGAAGTTTCGTTGCCAGATAGGGAAATCCGCATTCTGGTTGCCGACGACAACTACTTTAATGTCGTACTGTTACAGTCTATATTCAAGAGTAAAAATGTGACTGTGGATGTTGCTGACAATGGAATTGATGCATTGGAAAAAATCAAAAAAGACAATTACAATATTCTTCTGAGCGACATGTACATGCCTCAGATGGACGGACTTGAATTGACCCGGCAGATAAGAAATAATTCATCAGATACCATCAGAAAATTGCCTGTAATTATGCTTACCGGAAATATTTCGCCAGAAGCCGGTGAACAAATGGGAACTGCCGGAGTCAGCGATTTTCTGATTAAACCGTTTATGCGACGAGACCTGATTGAACTTGTTAGAAAGCATTTGGCCTGATTGCTAAAAAAAAACGAATACTGAACCGTTGTTCTGTAAAACTGCAAACGGAGCTTAAAACTAAATCTCTCCGGCGCCGATAACGACAACTGACCAAATTATTCAAAGTTTTATGATAAGCCAAGCCAGTTTTACCGGTCAGGAACAGCCATCCGGAGATCAGTTCATGAGAAAGTTAAAAACCACCTGGGTTCCTTTGGCTGCCTGATGCACATCGTATAGATCTGAAATAGTAAAACTGTAATTGGTATTGTGTTTTCTGTTAAAGTAATTCAACCGTTCCTGGGCAAACTGTATCCCGAGCGATTCCTTTTTAAATGTTTTCTTTTCACTGTTGCCCCTGGCCTTTTGGCGGCCAATACCATTATCAGTGATTGAAAGACTTGTAACATTTCCATAAGTAAAAACTTCGATTGTAATATTCTTGGCACCCTCCTTTATCGATAATCCATGCCAGAGAGAGTTTTCTATAAATGGCTGCAAAATTAATCCGGGAAGTTTGATCGTTGTTAAATTTACATTTTCACCACAGCTAACGATAAAGTTAACCGTTTCATTAAAGCGTATATTTTCAATGTTCATATACAATTCAATTGTTTCAAGTTCTTCATCCAATGTAACACTGTCGGTTCGCGAACCTTCAAGAATTTTCCTGATCAGTTTTGCAAATTTATTCAGGTAATAAACCGCCTTCTCTTTGTTGTTGTCAATCAGATATGCTTTTATCGAATTTAATGCATTGAAAATAAAATGAGGGTTCATCTGGGTTCTCAATGCATCAAGTTTTAAATGTGAAATTTCGTTCTCAAAAGAAAGTGTCAGCGATCTTACCTTTTCAGCTTCGTTTTTCTGAAGGGCTATCTTTAGTTCGGTAATTTTTTCTTCCAACTTTACTTCCAGTTCTTTTTGATAGGCGTCTTTCAAACCCTGATTGACACGTTGTTCCTCTATGATTTTCTTCTGGACATTGATTTTATCCTGGTATAATAAATTCACTTTATAGCCTATTCCAAGCATAAAAATCGTTGATTCAATGATGATTCCTATATAAAAATATACAATCGGATAAACGCCCTCATTGAAATACATGGATTTCACAAGTGCGATGTATGCAAACGACTGATAGACTATCACTCCACTGATGACGAAAAACTTCAGATTATTCTGAGTTTTATAGGTTACATAAATGGATGAAATTACAAGAATGGTGATCAAAGGCAAAAACCCGAAGTTAAAGAAATTTTTAAAATAGACCGATTCACCTGAAATTACAGAATGAACAGCCAGTAAAAAAGATAAACCGATCAGAATTTGCAATACTTTAAGGAGTACAGAGGTG
Organism: Bacteroidota bacterium; assembly: GCA_043806115.1. Lineage (GTDB taxonomy): Bacteria > Bacteroidota > Bacteroidia > Bacteroidales > Lentimicrobiaceae > Lentimicrobium. Next base: position 117,646 of record JAZDHI010000079.1, on the reverse strand, counting down.
TATTTCGGAAAGTGGAATTTCAATTCGAGAAAGGCCAGGTAAAAAAAGAAAAGCAAGGAATTATAAACAACCTGGATGAACCATACCAAAGAGAAAAAGCGACTGTTTTGAAAAGCGAAACCATACTCTTCCGGAAGATAGGGACTGTTCCGAATAAGAAATATAAAAAGCAGAATGTTATAAAAAGCATAATAGAAATAAGCTTTCTGTCTGGTTTGAATATAAATCAGCGAACTGAGCAGAAAATATATGATGAGCCCTGAGGAAACAAACCCCCAGAGCATAGACGCCAACTCAGAATGACTTATTATCATAGCTTATCCAGAAAAGTAGATTTTTTCTGCCTCGAAACCGGAATTTTCACCATATTCGTCAGCACCACGTATTCATCTGTTTTGTGAAATTCCTTCACTTTGTTGAGGTTGATCAGATAAGAATTATGAATTCTGAAGAATTGCAGTTGAGCAAGCTTTTCTTCCATAAATTTCAATTTCTGGCTCAAAACAATCTTCTCCTTGCTCTCAAGGTATACAGTACAGTAATTCCCGTCGCTTTCGCAATAAATGATGTCATCCGGATTGAGAAAGATCATCTTACCATCGTTTGTAATGCTGATTTTCTTCCTGGTAAATGCAGTTGAGTTAAGCAGCTTCTCCAGAGAATTTTCTAATTTTTCATTAATAGATTGGCTGCCCAATTGCTTTTCAATTCTATCAAAACAAGCTTTCAGATCATCCGTATCTATAGGCTTTAACAGGTAATCAAGCGCGCTTTCTTTAATGGCTTTTATCGCGTACTGGTCGAAGGCAGTGGTTATGACTACTATAAATTTTCGTTCAGGGAATAACTCCAGAAACTGAAATCCATCCATCTCCGGCATTTCAATGTCCAGAAAAACACAATCTACCTTGTTTTTATTTAAAAAACCGGCTGCATCCGGTGCATTGCCAAATACACCAACGATATTTACATTACTGCAGAAATTTTCAATCTCCCATTCCAGGCTTTTTATAGCACTGGGTTCATCGTCAATCAGTATCAAATCAATCATGGTCTGAAATAATTAATTTATAAATATACTTCATATTCTGTGGACAAAGGAAGTTGAATGTGTAAAAGGATATTCTGTCAGTACAAACAACCGGAATCGTTGTACGGTTTGCAAATAATCAGATTTCAACCGGGGAAAGTGTAAATAGTGTTAAAAACAAAAAATCGATCCATTTACACAGCATTTCATACCAATTACACATTCTTAAAATCTTCTGCTATCAGGCACTATACTTTTGCTACAGATTGCTGATGCAACTCATGTTTTTTATCACATTGTGAATCGGACTTACTTAAAATAAATCACTATGAAGAATCTTTACCTGTTTATTTTATTGGCTTTCAACACGATCACATATGGACAGACGCCAGGCACACTCAATCCAGCTTTTAGTGAAAATGGCTGGGATACTGTTTATGGGAACAACAATGGATTAGAAATCACCAAAGTGCTCATTCAGGCTGATGAAAAACTTCTGGTCTGCGCCGAAGCTAATTTCTCAAACGAGGGACACCAGGCTGTGATTCTCCGCTACACACCCAATGGTACCCTGGATTCTGATTTTGGCGGGGGCGATGGTATGGTGAGATCAAAAGATGATGCAGGTATTAATCTTTATACACGTGCCGCCGGCATGGCCCGGCAAAGCACCGGAAAAATAATTGTAGTCGGTGACCAATTCTATAATTCAGAGCGTATTTTCCGTTTAAATGCAGACGGCACATTGGATGCAATTTTCGGTACAGATGGGGTTGTGGACATAAACCGGCCCAATTCTGAATTCATTTACCATGTCGCCGTTCAGTCGGATGATAAAATTATTGTTTGCGGAAAGGAAAGCCGGTTTGTATCCGGTGTTTTAGAGCCTCATGTTTTCCTGTGGAGATTTACCCCCGATGGCGCCACAGATGTTTCGTTTGGCAACTCAGGGGTGGTTTCCTACAATTCGCAGGCATGGCTGGGTTCATTTGAAACATACCTGGTTATTAATGATCTGATTGTTCTCCCCAATGATGATATTATAGTAAATCAATCGTTTACCAAACACCCGGATAGTTATGTGATGCTCAGCAAATTGACGGCTGATGGAGCATTTGACAATTCGTTTGGGGTTGCCGGTCATTATACTCATAGTGTAAGAAACAACGATGCTAACTATACTTATTCAAGCACCGCGGTTCAGGAAAACGGCTCGGTAATTTCCTTATTTACTATCCGTGACACCTTAAATTCTACCTATACCGAATCTGTTTTTCGCTTAAATTCACAAGGACTACCTGATGCTTCACTCAGCTTAAACATTGGTATCGTTGAGCCTTATCCTGTTAAAACTGAACTATTTGTCGCGGGCAATATTTTCTACTATTGCCGCAAATCGGACAATCAAACAGGAACTAGTTATAACGTGCTTCATTGCTACGATTTAAATGGTAATCCGGTTTCCGCTTTTGGTAATAATGGCGTTGCATTGATCCATCAGAACGACATTCCTGTTTCCGGCACAACAGCAATGACTGTGGATGGAAATGGCGGCATATATTTAAGTTCCGGAACTCCTGATCCTGATAATTCTGATAATTATCTATTCTTGACCTCTGAGGTAATTGGAGCCGATATTAATGTATCAATAAGAGAAAAGCTGGCAATTGATAAAATATCAGTCTATCCAAACCCTTCTTCCGGCTTGTTTTATTTTAAAGATTGTACAAATGCGACAACTTCTGCAGGATTGGAAGTAAAAAACAGCCTTGGCCGGGTTGTATATTCAGCAACGGATATTAATTTAAATGAGGCGATAAATCTCAGTAATATGCCCGGAGGAATGTATTGTATCAGAATAGCAATGGACCAGACAGTTAGAATATATAAAGTAATTAAGCAATAAGCAGGCTTATTAAACCTAAGTCGGGCGATTAAAGTGAACAAAATTACTTTAGCCAGGCAAACCCTGAAAGGGTTGATTAAAACATAATAAATCAATCACTTAACAAATTATAAAGATGAAACCAAGTTCACATAGATCAAGAACGGTAATATTTTCAGCAATACTGTTTTTGGGTTCATTGTATAATGCATACGCTCAATCAATGTCGGCAGGGAGCGCCCATTCCGTATTCGTGTGTAACAGTGGGGAAGCAAAAGCAACCGGAACCAATACTTTTGGCCAATTGGGAAATGGCACAACGACAAGCACATCTACTCCTGGTCCGGTTACCGGATTAAACGGAATAATCGCCTCAGCATCGAGAGACCAATTTACACTGTTTCTTAAAAACGACAGCACTGTGTGGGCGGTTGGGTATAATGGATATGGGCAATTCGGCAATGGTACGATTACCAATTCTGATGTACCTGTGCAAATACCCGTTCTTTCCGGTGTGATCAAAATTGCAGCTGGCACTTATCACTCACTATTTCTGAAAAGTGATAGTACGGTCTGGTCTTGTGGCAGAAATTTTTCCGGAGAACTGGGCGATGGAACAAAAATACAGAAAAACACTCCCGTGCTGGTTTCAAGCCTTACAGGGATTATAGACATTGCCGCAGGAGACTACCATTCGATGTTTTTGAAAAGCGATAGCACTGTATGGTCTTGTGGCGATAATCAAAACGGATGTCTCGGATTGGGAAACGCCCCGATGCAAATTGTAAATCCAACCCAGGTTAGCAGTATTAGCGGTGTTACTTTAATAGCAGGAGGCTTCAGGCACTCCCTGTTTGTAAAGCAGGATTCAACTGTTTGGGCAAGTGGGTATAATTCACAGGGACAACTGGGTGATGGAACCAGTATTGACAAATTCACGCCCGTACAAATCAGCAGTCTAACGGGTATTGCAGGTATTTCGGCAGGTCAGCAACATTCACTTTTTCTAAAGATTGATGGGACAGTCTGGTCGAGTGGTGCAAACCTGTATGGGCAGCTTGGCGATGGGACCAACCTGGATAAAAACACGCCTGTTCGGGTAAGCGGTCTTACCGGAATTGTAAAAATTTCCGCATCCGGTTTATACCATTCTCTGTTCTTAAAGAATGACCAAACGTTTTGGGCCTCTGGGGCAAACAATGCTGGGCAGCTTGGTGATGGAACAATTATAAACAGAAACACCCCGGTTATGGTGATTGACAATTGCATTATAACCGAAGTATCTGATATTCAAAGGCATTTACATGCTTTAATTTTTCCAAATCCATCCAAAGGCTTGTTTACTTTCCAAATCACTGGCTCACATCCGATCATTGACCATTTAGAAATCTGCAACCTTTACGGAGAAATTGTTTACAGTGAAAAACCAAAAGAATCAAATATCCTTTTTGATCTTTCAAATAAATCAAAAGGATTGTACTTCTATAAAATCCTGATTAATAAACAAGTGGTGTTGACCGGAAAAATTGTGGTAAACTAAACACTGCCATCGTTCTCAGTAAAATCTTGCCACTTCACAAATGCTGAATATAAGTAAATTGAAACATTGTTAATCAAAAAAAATCCACATAAAAGCCATTCCTATGAAAAACATAGTTACCATAACACTTCTATTAGTCAGTGTTTTTTCACAGGCACAACGCTTCGACTGGGCAACCAGCGGAGGATATACCGGTGTTGCCAATTCCTTTTATGGCGCCATTGACATCGCCACTGACCCACAGGGCAATATTTATACCATGGATGTAGGTTTCGGACAGCAACAATGCCAGGGTGATACGATACAGCCATTTTCAGGCTATACCACTTTCATTTATAAATTTAACCCACTGGGAGTTCTGGAATTCATCAACAGGGTTGGGGTTCCGGGCGGCGGGACGTTTTCTGCATTTAACATTGAAACGGATGATGACGGCAATCTTTACTTGCTCGGCCAGCCCAATGGGGTTGGTGCTGTTATCGTGAATAATGACACAGTTACTGCTGTTCCACACACCAATATTATGATTAAAATGGATGTTTCAGGCAACTACCTCTGGTCGGTAAACACCGGATTTGCCGGTAATGGCGATGGATGCATGCTGCAATATCACGATGGAAATCTGTACTACCAGTCAGGCCCTTTGACTACCAGAATGATTGATACGAATGGGAATATTTCTGATTTTTCGATCACAGCCAGTTATTATTCATCCCCTACTTCGTCAACGGGACTACTCTTTAAAGGATCTGCCGTATTCAACAACGGTGACCTGCTTTTTGCAGCATATTCAAGGGGTACTGTTGCCTATGGCACCGATACACTTTATCACATCGGAAATCCATTTCTTACTGCTCCGGTTTTATTGCTCCGGTGCGACGCTGCGCTTAACCTGGTATGGGCCAGATACCTGAGTAATGCCCGCGATCCTGATCAAAACTTTATCCCGGTTACTACCGATGCCGACGATAACAGTTACACGGTGTTGCAGGTAAACTACCAGATGATTATCGGAACAGATACTGTTAACAATCCGGAAAATATATTCATTGGCATTGGGGCAGTCGTAAAAACCGATTCTAACGGGGATGACATCTGGGCAAAAAGAATTGACGACAATGGCAAAGCCCTTGCGTGGAGCATACTGCGCTCAGACAATGGCAACAGTATACTGATCGGAGGTGGTTATACCGGAAACGCACAAATTGGTCCTTTTACCCTTAATAACGGCACGAACTCAAAACCTTTTATAGCCTCATTTGATTCAGAAGGAACCTTTAACAATGCATTTAACTATTTAAATGAACCCACTGGGTCAGATGCAAGTTGTCTTGCGAACGGAGGAAATGGCAACTATCTTGTTGGAGGGAAACTTCCAAATAATGCAACACCTGTTTTTAGTTGCACTCCCCGGGACCCCAACAAAGGGTTTTATTTGGGAAAATTTACCGAAGAGCCCGATGTGGCACCTCAACCTGAAATTTCCATTTCAGGCAGTGTGCTTACCGCATCACCATCATTTAATGGAGATATTCAATGGTTCTTAAATGGTGATTCAATCCCGGGTGCCAACAGCCAATCCTATACGGTTGCCGTCAACGGAATTTATAGCGTCTCTTATTCCTATATTCCGGCATGTGTTTCTTTTTCTGAAGAAATAAATTTCTCGACTCTTTATATATCTGAAATTCAGACCAGCCCATTTACAATCTATCCGAATCCTTTCCGGGATGAGATCACTGTTGAACTCTATGAAATACCAGAGTCAACGATAATGACCATTTTTGAGCTCAGTGGACGAAAAATATTTCAGACTGAAATTTCAGGTGCCTCAAAAAATCTGGCTCTCGGTTATTTAACCAATGGTGTTTATATATTACAACTCTGCAATTCAAAACAAACCAGTACAAAAAGGGTGATTAAGAAAGATTAACCGGATCATTCTTCCATCTGCAATTCCTTTTACCCTGAGCCTGCCTGTTTATGAACCGCTTAAAGCGCTTGTTGATGCTTACATTAAGGCTGACCAAAGGAGGTCTTTCGTTATTCGTTATTCAAAAAGAGACGAGAGACGGTTCTACATGGGCTGTATCTGTTTTCCGGTTCATACATTCTTCATTCCCCGCCACCGCTGCGCTTCTGCGGGGCAGGCGTCATTCGTCATTCAAAGTCACTGTTTCTCATATTTCATCACATCTTCGCTCACATAATCCAACACTATACCCGCTTCCCTGAACATCTCTTCCGACTCACCCCCGGCATGGTATTTTTTCTCGCACACAACCCTGACTATGCCGCAATTGATGATCAGCATGGCACAGGTGCGGCAGGGGGTCATCCGGCAATAAAGAGTAGCGCCTTCCAGGGCAATGCCCAACCGGGCAGCCTGGCAGATGGCGTTTTGCTCGGCATGAACGGTACGCACGCAATGATTGGTCACATTGCCATCGGCGTGCGTCATCTGCTTAAAAAGGTGTCCGACATCATCGCAGTGTGGCAAGCCAATGGGCGAACCCACATATCCGGTAACCAGTATCTGTTTGTTACGGGCAATTACGCATCCGCTCCGGCCCCGGTCACACGTTGCCCGTTTGGCAATTGTGTTGGCTACTTCCATAAAGTATTCGTCCCAGGTAGGACGGATGTATTTACTTTCTTCCATAGTTATGTTTCTGATTGGCTGATGAGTTGATTAGCGAATTTGATGATTATTGTCCACTATTCCATTCTTACTCTTTCAAAGGGTTACTTTGGCTTTGATACGAATTGCCGTATGTCTGTTAAATCAAAAGTAACATGATAAAAGCAAAACACTCAGCCACTCCAGACAACCCGTCAAGTTTTAGAAATCAGACATTGGAAATTAGAAATTAGAAATTCTCTTGCTATCCCCTTCTCCCTTATCCTCTGATCTCCTTGTCTACGTGTCATTTGAAGCAGAATCCCCGTCCGTGGTCCATTTCTTCCGTCCCTCGCCGCTTCTTCACAAAGATAGCATCTTAATTATTAACCGGTAAACACGAAAAATTTAAAATAATTTAAAAAAACTTGACAAACTAAGTTTTTAGTTGTAGCTTTGGTACACTTTTTAACTAATTATTTAGTTAATATTAAAACACCAAACGAATGAAAGAACTCACAAGGGCGGAAGAGCAGGTTATGCAGATTCTCTGGCGAATAGGCAAGGGGCATGTGAATGATCTGCTTGAGTATTTTCCGGTACCCAAACCAGCCTACAACACGGTTTCAACAATAATCCGTATCCTCGAGAAAAAAGAGTTTGTGGATCATGAAGCCATCGGGAAATCGCACCGCTATTATCCGAAAGTAAGCAAACGCGATTACACCCGCTTTACCATGAAGCAGATGCTCAGTGGTTATTTCAGCAATTCGCACAAACAAATGGTTTCCTTCTTTACCCGTGAACACAATCTTTCAGTAACCGAAATGGAGGAAATCAAACAACTACTTGATCAACAGATCAGTGAAAAAACAAAATTGCCATGAACGCCATCTTTTTATACCTTCTCAAAGCCGCAGTAATCAATGCCCTCATGCTGGGGTTCTATCATTTTGCCATCAGGCCTGGCTTGAATTTCAAACTGATGCGGTTGGTGCTGATGTCAGCCATTATTCTACCCTTGCTGCTGCCGCTGATGCCTCAACCGACGATGAATACAGACAAAAACCCTGTTCCTGTCTATGTTTTCTCCCTTCCTGAAACCTCTGCCTCTGTTGTCATTACACCCGAAGAGAATCAGGATCTCATTCCCCTGTTGCAAAACAGCCTGTATTTCGGCGTTACTTCATTATTGCTGATAGGTATGCTGATATCCGTCATTTCCGTCATCAGAAAATACCTGAAAAGCCACAAGAAGCTTACCCCTTTTGGGAATGTTCTGATTGACAATACTGCCCAAAGTCCCTATTCTTTTTTCCATTGGGTTTTCTTTTCTGAAAAAGGATTAATAAATCCGGCTGCCAATTGGTTATTGAAACACGAATTCAGCCATGTAAGGCATGTACATAGTTTCGACCGGATATTGTCAGGTTTGTTCCGTTCATTTTTGTGGTTCAGCCCGTTTGCACACTTCAACAACAAACTTCTTTCCGAAGTGCATGAATACCAGGCTGATGCCGATGCCATATCTGCCTGTGGGGACAGAGCAGCTTACAGAAACCTTATGCTCACTTTCAGCGGCATCCCCGGCCACCAGCAAATAACCAACCCATTCAGTGCTCACCTAAAAAAAAGAATGATCATGCTAAACAACTTTAAACCAGGAAAACTAAGCTTTGTGCGCTTACTCCTGGGTATATCACTAATCATGGCTGTGGCATTATTTTCCGCGATGATCAGGCCTGAAAGCAAGCGTTATCAAAAAGGCACTTCAGAAAAAAGAATCCCAAACGACAATTATGATCAGTATAACGGAATGAGGAATGTTAGCGTCAGTCCGGTCGGTAAGCCTGTCGATAAGCCTGATATGCAAAATGATCCGGCAAAAAAGAATCAAAGTTCTGAAGATGACGTTTTCAATGTAGTGGAAAATCCACCTCAATACCCGGGGGGCGAAGAGGCAAGAATAGCTTATATGCAGAAAGCAATTTCATACCCGGAACAGGCTAAAAAAGATAAGATTGAAGGAACAGTCTATGTAACTTTTGTTGTGGAAAAAGACGGCAAGGTCAGCAATGCAAAAATTCTCAGGGGGATCGGCAGTGGTTGCGATGAGGTGGCGTTGAAGGCGGTTCAGCATATGCCGCCCTGGGTCCCGGGCAAACAGAGAGGAAAAGTTGTCCGCGTTCAGTATAATCTTCCAGTAAGATTTATGCTTGGTGAAGGAGAGAAACACTCCACGTATGCAGTCCCGGAAGAAAAAAAATCTGATAACAGTGAAGTTTTTACCGTAGTAGAACAACCACCGGTTTTCCCCGGCGGTGAAGATGCACGAATTGCCTACGTTATCAACAACATTAATTTCCCTTCAGAGGCAAAAAGCAAAGGAATTCAGGGTACGGTTTATGTAACCTTCGTGATTGAACAGGATGGGTCTGTTAGCAATGTTAAGGTGCTGCGGGGTGTACATCCGGCTCTTGATAAGGAGGCCGTCAGGGTTATACAATCAATGCCTTCCTGGACACCGGGCAAACAACGCGGCAAACCAGTAAGGGTGCAGTTTAACATGCCGGTTAAATTCTCTCTCGGAAAGGATAAAAATAAATAGTGATGGCCAGGTTTATACTGCTGATCTTTATAACTATATCTCCGGCAATCTGCAATGCTGTCTGGCCATTCAAACATGAAGTAAACCGTTACGACCACCTGGGCCGCCGTCAGGGCAAATGGATTACCTGGTGGGATGAAAAGAAGAAAATCCCGATGAACATCGGGCGTTATAAAGATGGCAGGGAGAGGGGCCGGTGCCGGTACTACTATATGGATGGCACCAAACGATTGCAGTTCAATGTCCGTAAGGATGGCCGTATGAAAGTGAAATACTTTCTGGAGTCGGGAAAACTTGAAAAAAAAGGATGGGCAGTCATGATCTACGACCCTAAGGAAATCAGGTATAGCTGGAACGGCTGTTGGAAATTCTTTGAAAATGGACGGTTGATCAGACGAGCTGTTTATAATATGGGTCAGGAAGTCAACCCGGCGGATTGAACATAAGAAATACCCGTATTGGTATATAGAAACGGGCATTCCTGTTGAATAGCGATGATTAAATCTGATCAGGAATGGCCAAGGGTGTCTTCTTCCTCGCTTGTCCGGTTATAACGATACAGTCCATCAAGCAAGCGTTGTTGTTTCTCTTCGGGCGACAATTTTTCGTATTTCTGTTTCTCTGCCTCAAATCTTGCCTGCTTTTCTTCCTCAACCCTGTGTATTTCATCAAGGTATTTCTGCTCCACTTTTCTTTTTAAGAATTCATTTGCAACCGAAGGGAAAAGTTCAAGCAACAACTCCTCTTTTTCGTCTGCAGCAAGTTTTACCCCGCCATACTCATGAAATACTGAGTTTTCCTGATGTTTATAAAAACGGGTATCATACGGCGTTTCTTCCCTGACCCCCGCAATTTTATACCTGAATTCCGGATCCACAGCCATTGGTGTTTTACCGTATATACCTTTCACCAGGTTAACAAACTGAATTGATCTGGTGGTGTATGGTGGGTTGCCTTTTGATTCGTCAATTGCGCAGTTTACAGCCTGTGCACCCACAATCTGGCTGGTTGGCGTTACCAGCGGCGGACAGCCGGCATCCATCCTGACCGATGGGATAATCTCGAGTGTGCGTGGCAGCAGTTTCTCGAGCTTTAACTGCTTTAACTGTGCCAGCATATTGGTATACATCCCACCGGGAACTTCAGCTTCCTTCACTTTTTCATCGGGTTCCGGAAAGTTAAAGTATCTTTCAATCGCGGAGCAGGTATTCAGCAGGTCCTCTTCCTTGTCAGATTTGGCAAAGGCTATGGCCAACTCAAACAGTTCGTCAATGTCTTTAGGAAGTCGGTCCCTGGAAATATCGAATTCCTTCGGAAACAGCTTAAAGGAATCAAATTCAGCCAGTTCACGCCTGATGTCACGCAAGACCATATCAATTCTGACAACCGCTTCACGGTTTACCCCGGTATCAATACTCATTTTATCGCAGAAAAGCTGGATAATTTCATAGGAAGTGGCTGCCGGTCCACCGGCGAAGGACATGATGTTTGTGTCAACAATGTCAGCTCCGTTCACAATCGCCATCAGTGTTGATGCCAAACCATAACCGGGGGTACAATGGGTATGAAAATCGACAGGAACCTTCAGATTCTTCTTGAGCAACCTGATCAGTCTTCCTGCCCTGACCGGAGGAATAAGGCCGGCCATATCCTTGATGGAGACCATGTCGGCTCCCATCTCTTCAAACTTCATGGCTATCTTCAGGTAATACTCATCTGTAAAAATCCTTGTATTCAGCGGCCTTGCATGTAAAAGTGCCTTCAGTTTTTTAAATCTTGAAAAATAGGGATCCACAGTGTAACAAACGGCACAATCGGCGATTCCGCCATTCTCTTTGACTGATTTGATGGTGGAACCAATGTTATCAGTATCATTCAGGGCATCAAATATGCGCATCACATCGATGCCCGACTTAATGGCATTCCTGTTAAAACCATCGATAACATCATCCGGATAAGGATTATAACCGAAAAGATTGCGGCCGCGGGAAAGAGCTGTAAGTTTCGATACATCCCCGATTCCTTCCTTGATTTTTTCAAGCCGGTGCCAGGGATTCTCGTTCAGATAACGCATAATCGAATCAGGAACCGCACCTCCCCATACTTCCAATGCATAGAAATGAGCATCCCTGTATAGAGGCAGAACACGGTCAATCTGCTTCTGGGTCATACGGGTTGCAAACAACGACTGTTGTCCGTCACGTAAGGTCAAGTCTCTGATTAATAATTTTTTACTCATGTAAATCTAAATATATGTAATATTTTTTAGTATGTTATTACCTGGATGGGACCCCGCTAAAGAACGCATTCAAATGATGCAACAAAAGTAAAGAGTTTAATATTCAGGATAATACGGATTGAAAAATAATTCTTTACCGGGAAGAAATCCGTTATTTTTATCAACGGACTTTCAAAACAAAGTGAATTGATCCAGAGAAGGTTTTTTTATAGAACAGGAACTCAACACATCCGTTAAACTACCTGCTATAGTTGAATTCCAATAGACAAACCATGAATAATTGATTCATCAAATGCCCCGGGATTGCCTCATGCCGCCTGCGTTAACAATAATATTCACAAGAGTATATGCAACACACAAGAATGCAAGCCTGAAGGAGAAATCTAAAAGGAGGGTAATACCTGTCGGATAGGATTCATTTTTGAATTACATCAGCTTCTGCTGCCTGAAGAATTTCTTTATTGGCATCATTGTAAACAAAAGCAATGACTGCACAGTTTTCCGGAAGAAACTCATTATCAAGAGTATAAGTAAATGATTTGGTTATCACCGATGGGAAGGAGCTTCCTGCATTTTCAACAGGAATACCCCAGGTTGATGTAATCGCATCACGAAGTACATGATTGTGTTCATACTCGTAAATTACGGGAGTCTCACCGACAGTGGCATCATTGTTTCTTTGTGGCTTGACAATTCCGCTTTCAGCCATTACAACCACAAGTTTCGTAATTGAATCAGGTTTGGAAAGGAAAGTAACAGTAATTTCAGCCGCAAGCTGACGGGTGTCAGAATTATATTGATTAATGACTTCTAAATCAAGTGCCGGGGTTTCCTTCAGTGTTGTTCCGATATTTCCGGCCCAGTCAGCAGGCGTTAGAATATGTGCACCGGGATAGCCCTTCCTATTAACCATACCTTTGGGATTCCCGGTATTGCTGATTCCAAAAAATACATCCCATTCCGTTCCGGCAGTTGTACGGAAATCATAAGTAAAATCACCGCCGGGGTTGGGATTGGCAAAACCTCCAGCATGAACAGCCAGAATAATCATTCTATCGCCGTAAGCAGCTTTGAGTGCAGCAGCAGATTTAGCAGCTTTGGGACAGTTTACACAGGTATGGCCGGTATAGTCTTCCAACAGAACCCGTTTCTTTATTCCGGCAGTAGTGTCACCAATTTCAACTTTCTTAATAAAGGGTTCTTCTATTTTATCACAGGCCCCGAAATAAATCATGCAAACCAGTAGCATGGAAGAAAACAGTATCTGATTGATTTTAATTGACTTAGTCATGTTTTGTCGGTTCAGGAATAATAGATTAAAAAGAGGAGGTCAGCGTAATCGTAAACCCGTTGGAAGCAGGAACTGTCCGGCAGACACCGCCTACGCATACAATACCCTCCCGTTGTTTCCCATAGGTCAGCGATAAACGGTTTGCCCCATGAGTGTAACCTGAAGCAATGGTCGGATAATGAAAACGCCTTTCTTTATCCGGATTGCCATAATTAAACTGGTCTGAAAAAGTAAAGAACCATTTGGGTGCAATCGTATATTCAATCATATACTGAAGCCAATCGCCTTCATCCTGCTTTGTAGCCAGATGCTGCACTTCAAGTTTTATCGCATTGGTCTGGTCGTATTTATAAGTCATATCTGCAATCAGGATGTGTGCTTTTACCATGGGTTCATCCGGATGCCCCTCAATTACATCGATATTGTAATTTAGGTAAACGTAGGATAAAAGAGCTTTATATCTGCTGTTGAACTTACGCTGAATCTCTAAATTCAAATCCTGAAAGTATAACTCCTTACCGAATGCAAAAAAAGGCGAACTGTACCCTGTGGTTCCAGATTTGATGCTTGAATTTCCATCAGTAAACTCCATTTTAACAGAAGAAATTCTTGAAAAATTGACCGCAATGTCGGTCCCGTATTTGCCACCGATAAGGCTTTCTTTTTTAATTTTATAATTAATTTGCCCCTGCAAGGCCATTTCACCGTTGGGTTGTGTAGCATAGGGGTACATGGCTGAAAGGCTGTAGGCATGCTGCCTTGTAAGCGCAGGCAGGTAGTTGATATCGAGAAAATTGCCGTTTTCGGTGCGCTTCGATTTATAACTCATATTGTCGGTGCGTTTCGCAGAAACAATTACTCCGAACCGTTTCCGGGAATAGGATGCCTGAAGAAGCAATGACTGTCCGTTTTTATATATGAAATCATTAATGGCAGAAGGGTCATTCATTTTTTCCGCATACTCCCCATCAATGTTAAAGCCGTCCCGGTTAATGTTAAACCTGACTGCCCAGGATGCAACATTGGCAGGAAGAATCAGTTGGCTGGTATCGTTTACAATTATCTCTTCAAGCGGCTGATATTTACTGACAAAACTTCCGCCAAGAATAACCCGGGTTTTGCATTTGCTGTCTTTGTCAAACATATCGTTCAGGGCAAATTCTCCATCCAGTCCTCGAACAATGCCGGGGCCCTGCTCCCAGAAAAACCGTTGAGTTGCAACAAGGCCTTTAAGCGTCACACCCGAAACAGGGCTAAACTTAACTTTTGCGCCCTTAAACGCATTGTCGAAGCCAAGGTTTCGTTCTTCGTAAGCACGCAACACAATCCCACTGCCAAACTGTTCATAGAAGTTTCCAACCGTGATCTCAAATTGCTCATTCCTCCACGATCCAAACCAGTAGGGAACACCACTGCCTTTATAGCGCAGGTCATAGCCAAGAACCGGATTAAGATAGGATTCAAACCGTAACCCGGCATTGAAATTTCCATTGGAATATAATAAATTTGAGAAAGCGTTCATGCGCATTTTCTCCTCAACTTCGTCAGCCCCGATGGCTGAGTCGGCCCGGTAGACCTGGGCATCGATCTGGAAATTACCGGTTACTTTCCCACCTTCAAGAAAGCCCTGCGCATTAACACTGACACCGGTCAACACCAGACTTGCTGCAATTCCGGATAATAAAACTTTTAAGTTCAATTCTGTCTCTTTTAGGATTATTTTCTCTGAAAATTGAAAAACCTGACAATCTTTCAACCATAATAAAAGCTCTTTTTGGAAAAAGTTCTACTGAGTGTCGATGGCTTCACCTGCATTGAGTCTGCGCACCTTATCGATGAGTTGAAGTTCACTCCCTTCGCTGAAAGAAGTGTGCTGCCAAACAATTTCTCCTTTCCCGTTGATAAGGAAAGTATGAGGAATCATATTTACATTCATGGCCCGCTTGAAATCTCCGTTAACATCAAGCAAAACTTCATATTCCCATCCTTTACCATTCACAGTAGGTCCAACTTTAGGGGATGAACGTGAGTCATCAATGGAAACGGCAATCAGTTTAACACCCGTTTCCTTTACCCAATCGTCATAGACATCAGCAATGGTAGTAAGTTCATTAATACATGGTTTACACCACAAGGCCCAGAAACTGATGATGATGGGTTTCCCATCGTTATTCAGATCAGCCGTGTTGATGGCCTTCCCGTCAAGCGTTTTTACGGACACCGGAGGCAGTTTTTTACCTTTAACTTCAGTTTCCTGAGCAAAAGCCATTGAAAAAAGAAAGATAAGAGAAATGAAAAGTACTGGTTTTTTCATGATTCAGCAGGTTGTATTTATAATGTAAACTCGGATTTTACCAAATATCATGCCTTTTCAGGCGATGTAAACTTCAAGAATTTTCGAATGCTTTGTGGGTACAATATCTGCCCGGTCAATTGAAGCCGGCAACAATAAAGCCTCCCCCTGTGAAATGCTTACCTGTGCCTCTGTTTCACCGCTGTGAACAACAGTTACTGAACCTTCTACACAAACAAGGATCACAAAAGAGTCGAGCTCGCTGTAATCTTTAGCCAGCGCTATATCAAGCTCAATCAGGTTGGTAGTAAAGAAAGGGCTGGTAACCAGATTGGCTGATCCGTTCTTCCTTGGCTCATATTCCGATTTGTAATCATCGTAAACATTGAAATCAATGGCATCCAGCGCTTCTTCCACATGAAGTTCGCGCGAAATCCCTTTACTGTCGACCCTGTCCCAGTCATAAATGCGGTAGGTGGTATCTGATGTTTGTTGAATTTCTGCAAGGAAGATGCCTGGCCCCAGGGCATGTACCCTTCCGGCCGGCATATAAAAAACATCGCCTTTTTTTACCTTCTCAAAATTCAGGATTTCGCGGAGCGTTTTATTCTCAAGTTTCTTCAGGTAAACGGATTTATCAACTTTCCGGCTAAAGCCGCTTATAAGTTCTGAATCAGGATCAGCATCAATGATGTACCACATTTCTGATTTGCCATATCCAATATTCCGCTTTGCAGCCAGCACATCGTCGGGATGAACCTGAATGGATAGGTACTCAGAGGCATCAATAAATTTGACCAGAATCGGAAATTCATTGCCAAACCGCTCATAAACAGCATCTCCTACAAGGTCTCCCATATAAGTTTCAACCAGTTCGTTCAGGTCGTTGCCGGCCAGGAACCCATTTACAATACCGGTCTGATTTCCTTCTACACCCGACAATACCCAGGCTTCCCCGCAATTTGGCAGAGGAGAAAAATCAATGCCAAGCACCGATCTGATCTTGCTGCCTCCCCAGATTTTATCTTTCAGAACCGGTTGAAACTTGAGCGGATAAAGCTGATTCTCCATTATTTAACCCTGCTTTTTTGAATGCGTTTTAACTTCAATACGGGGTAAAATTACAATTAAATTCATTCATACAAATAGTCGTATACTTATTGGTATTTTTGCAAGGGGATTGAGCTGTTTGATTATTAAATATTTTTAATAAGTTTATTTTTTATGTCGCCCGATAATCAAAAGATGTCAGAAGAGCAAGGGAAACACCTTAAAAAGCCCGATTGGCTGAAAATAAAACTTCCGGGAGGCAAAAACTTTTCCAGTATAAAAGATATTGTGGAAAGCAGGGGTTTACACACCATCTGCAGCAGCGGAAATTGCCCCAACATGGGGGAATGCTGGAATGCCGGAACTGCTACTTTTATGATCCTGGGCGATGTTTGTACACGCTCCTGTCGGTTTTGTGCCACCAGAACCGGCCGGCCGCTTCCACCGGATCAGGCAGAACCATCACGCGTTGCTGAATCCATAAAGCTTATGAATCTCAGGCATTGCGTTATAACATCTGTTGACAGGGATGATCTCAGTGATGGCGGCGCTGCCCACTGGGCACAAACCATCAAAGAGGTCAAACAAGTCAATCATGGAATTACCATTGAAGTGCTGGTTCCTGATTTTGGTGGCCATCTGGCTGATTTGGACCGGATTATTGCTGAAGGACCGGATATAATCTCCCATAACCTCGAAACCGTCAGGCGGCTGACACCAATGGTCCGGAGTGCAGCAAAATACGCAAGGAGCCTCCGGATACTGCGCCACATAGCACAATCGGGATCCGAAGCCAAATCCGGCATCATGGCGGGGCTGGGCGAAACGGAAGCCGAAGTTCTGGAAACCATGGATGACCTTCTGCTGGCTGGTGTCAGAATCATGACCATTGGTCAATACCTCAGACCCACGCTGAATCATCTTCCCGTTTCAGAATATATTCATCCGGATCAGTTTGAAAAGTACCGGCAGGCAGGCATTTCAAAAGGATTCAGGCACATTGAAAGCAAACCCTTGGTAAGGTCTTCCTATCATGCAGAGAAGCATGTAAGCTGAGGGATTTTGCCAGCCGTTTACCAGACGAAAGTAACGACCGATTTTGCCGGTAATTCGTAGTTGAAATTGACCGATCCCTGATTTACCGAAAAAGTCTTTGCGTCGATGTTGTCGTTTGCAACAACCAGCACTTTGCTGCCTTCCGGATTCTGAAAACCGACAGCCATACAATTAGGCAATGACTGTGGAATGGTGGTGGCAATGCGCACGGCCCCAGGTCTGACAAATTTTGAGAAATGGGCTACTGAATAGTATTCCTCATTTCGTGTAATCGCGCCTGTGGCGGAATTGATGGTAATTACGCCCCGGCAGTTATTGCATCCGTTGTTCTGAGGCCCGAAGTTCTCATCAAGCGCAAGGTTCCAGAGCAGGGCATTCTTCGACCAGTTCCGTGCTGTACCGATAAAAATGTTCTGCATATTCCACATGAGGTTTCCGGCAAAATCCGTTGCCCAGGCTCCTCCGGAGATTTCGGTGAAGTAAAGGCCTTTTTCAGGATGTGCATTATGAACAGCAGTCATTGCACTCACATTTCCTGCATAAGCATGGAAAGCTGAACCGGCTACATATCCTGCAGCTCCGGCATCGTTCAGGATGGAAATCGGATACTGTGGATTATCCCAATTATGATCATACACGATGATTTTTGATGATATATCTGCCGTTTCGAACTTTGGGCCAAGCGAGTTCTTTATGAAAGCAAGCTGCTCGGAGGGCTGCATTTCCATGCAAGGATATCCTGCTGTAAAATACAAGGGCTCATTCTGTGGGGTGATGGCATCAATGGTTATTCCCTGTTCCTTCATGGCCTGAATATACTTCACAAAATAATCCGCATATACTCCGTAACAGTCAAGCCTGAGTTTTCCCCCTTTGAGATTTCCGTTAGTCTTCATCCAGGCCGGCGGACTCCACGGAGAGCCCATCAGTTTGATTTCCGGAGATATCCGGACAATCTCTTTCAACACCGGAACAACATCATCCATATCCTGAGCCAGGGAGAAATGCTCAAGACTGTAGTCTGTCTGACCTGAAGGCAGATCATTATAGGTAAAGTCAGAAAGGGAGAAGTCTGAGGCACCCATGGTAAGCCGCAGATAGGAAACACCAATTCCTGCTTCAGGATCAAACAGCTCCTTCAGTAGTTCCTGCCGAACTGCCTGGTCAAGCTTATTCTTCAGCAGGTAAGCAGAGGATCCGGTAAGGGCTGCCCCATATCCTTCAACTTCCTGGAATCGAAACCCAGTATCAATACTGATAACCGGAAATGCAACGGATGCAGCGGCATCAATCTGCAGTTCTTCCTCTTTTGAAAAGAGCAGGCTTTTATCGCCTTTGGTAACATAAACCTGTGCTTTACCAGGCTCAGGCGGAACCTGTATTTCAGGGTTGTCCTTACCTTTACATCCTGACAGGAAAATGACCATCACAAAAGCGATTACGAGTGAAGCCGGAAGCATTACTTCCTTCAAAGCGGTGGATTTTGTTGCCATATTTTTGGATTTATGATGTTGACCCGGAAAAACAAGCAGAGACACGATGTTCCGCGTCTCTGCATCAATGCATTATCCTGCGTCTGAATCAATAATTCGGGTTTTGGATCAGAAGCTCATTTTTATCAAGTTCCGATTGCGGTATCGGCCATACGAGTCCTGTTTCAGGAAGATTATACCCATATGGGGAACCTTCAGGGCCAATAGCATTGTTTATCACTTCAATGGCACGGCCGGTGCGTTTCAGGTCATACCAGCGGTGGCCCTCAAAAGCCAGTTCAAGCCTGCGCTCTTTTTCAATGGCCAGACGCATGGCTTCCTGGGTTGTGGCGGAGGTATTGGGCAGATCAACCCTTGATCGGATCTGGTTTACCAAAGCTGCAGCACTTGTCACATCACCCTGCTCATTCAGTGCTTCTGCCTTAAGCAGCAGTATGTCAGCCAGACGAAGGATAATGTAGTTCTGGGGACTCGGTGAAGTGAAAATCCTGTATTTATTCAGAAAGGGGTAGTTGGTCTGAGGCCAGTTGGCATCGGACCATTTTCCGGTAACATCAAGGAAAACAACCGAGGCATTTTTACGGATTACATCGTTTTCATCATCAAATGCTTTAACAAGATCGTTACTCGGAATATTGAATTTTTTCCAGTCAAGGCCACGGAACATGCTTGCACCCCAGTTGGCATCAGTATTGGTTCCTTCGTAGTTGATCTCAAAGATGGCTTCTGATGAATTCTCATTCTGATTGTCCCACAACATATCGTATTCCGGAAGTAAACTATAACCTCCGCTGATAACGGCATCGCAATACTGCACAACTTTACTCCAGTCCTTTGGTTCCACAGCTGCATAAACCTTGGCGAGTAATGCATTGGCAGCACCTTTGGTTGAATAACCTTTATGAGGCTGGGTGATTTTTACATTGGCAATGGCATATTCAAGGTCGGCAATAATCTGGGCATATACTTCTGCTTTGGGAGCCCTCGCCGGGAATAGCTGCGGATAGATCTCAGGAAGCAGTTCGGCACTTACAACGGTAACCTCTTTCAATTGAAGCGGGGTATCGCCCCAAAGCTGGACCGCCTGAAAATACATCATTGCCCTGATAAAGGAAGCCTCACCCCTGATCTCTTTTTTGCGTTGTTCACTCAGGGAAGGGTCAGGAACAATTTCCACGTTATTGATAACCACATTGGCACGTCCGATGGTGCCGTAAAGATATGCCCAATCGCGGCTAACATTGCTGTTGGTCGCATCAAGACGGTAATCGTCGATCTGGAAATTGGCAGGATTGTCAGCTCCGGCATAGGCATCGTCAGACTGCGCATCACCGTTTACAAAATAATCGAGCTCCCAGTATTCGTTCTTAAAATCACTGTAAACACCGGCCAGTGCCGCTTCTGCTTCATTGGCTGTCTTGTAGACAGTATCAGAAGAATTCTGAATATAGATCCCATTACCCACAGGTTTGAGGTCCAGAAACTTCTCACAGGAATAAAACGGCAGTGCAAGCATCAATGCAAACACTATTTTATATATCTTCTTCATGGATTCAGCTTTTTTAAAGTTCAACATTTACACCAAACACAATGGTTCTGGACTGCGGATAGGTTCCGTAATCTACACCCATCGAAACAGCACTTGATCCGAAAGCATTCACTTCAGGATCGAAACCGGAATATTTGGTTAGTGTAATCAGGTTCTGCCCGGTAACATAGACCGAAATACGTTTCAATGCCTTAAGCTTTGGATTGTTATCGATTATCTGATATGACAATGTTATTGATTTCAGTCTGATGTATGAGCCATCCTCAATAAAGCGGGTTGAGTTCCGTACATTGTCAACATTTCCGTTACCAACAGCCCTTGGCATATCCGTAATATCTCCGGGATTTCTCCACCGGTCAAGAACATCCACCGATTGGTTTTTACTGTCAAACATACCTTCAAGATCTACCCGCGTAGCATTGAATATGTCGTTGCCATAGCATCCCTGGAAGAATACATTGAGACTAAACCTGTTGTAACTGACGTTGTTGGTAAAACCAAAAGAAAAGTCAGGCATACCATAACCAATTACCTTACGGTCACCCGGATCGAATATCCCGTTTTCGTTTACATCCTTATAAATAATATCTCCTGTTTCCGGATCCACACCCTCTGAAACATATCCATAGAAAGCACCCATCGGCAAACCCGTTTTAAAAATATTAACATCCTGGTTATTACTATAAATCCTGCCAAAATAATAAACCGGTGTGTATTTGAGGCTGGTTACCTCGTTTCTGTTGAACGACATATTCAGATCAGAACTCCATTTAACTTTTTTCTTGCTTATATTAACCGTGCTGACACTGAATTCAATTCCCTTATTGACAATTTCACCGGCATTGGTTTGAATGGTACTGACAGGTAAAGAACTCGTCAACTGAACATTGAGCAACACATCGGGTGTCTTCTTGTAATAAGCGTCAAACGCAAATACAACCCTGGCATTAAACATACTCAGGTCGATACCAAGATTGGCCTGGTTTGTTGTTTCCCAGCGAAGATCCGGATTGCCCAGCGAAGTAGCATAAGTGCCCGGTCCGTTGAGGGTGTCTCCGGGAGTCCGTCGAAAATATCCTGTCAATGCCATACTTGCGTAATCAGACAGGCCGTTGATATTTCCCGTCTTTCCCCATCCTCCGCGTAGCTTCAGGTCATTGATGAAAGTTGCATCTTCCATAAATTTCTCCCCTGAGATGCGCCAGGCGGCAGAAAATGAAGGCATTGTTCCCCAGTGGTCTGCCAGTTTGGAAGAACCATCCCGGCGAACAGATGCGGTGAGGTAATATTTCCCTTTGAAGTCATACGTGGCACGTCCGAAAAATGAAACAGAAGCCCACTCACTGCGCCAGGTGCCTCCGGTATTCAACTGATTGGCAGCCCAGATTGTCCTGATATCAGTATTATCGGGGAAATCGGTACCTTCAATATAGGTGCCATTCCCATCGTATTTCTGAACACTGTTACCTACCATGGCAGTAAAACTATGATCATTTAACTTTGCCACATAATCAAGGGTGTTTTCGGCGATCCAGACATTGTGGTTGGCTTTGTCTGACCTGCCTATACCATGGTTCTGCCTTCCGTAATTGGTGCTGAACGGGTTCAGGTAATAATCATACTGATGTCCTGTTACATCAACTCCCAACCGTGATTTGAATTTTAAATCCCTGATGAAAGAGATTTCACTATACACATTTCCGAACAATTTGTTATCACGGGACATTTGATCGGGGCCATCCATGTATGCAACCGGGTTTTCCCACGAGGGTTGAAAGGGATTCGGGTCGAACCATCCGGAACCGTCGTTTTTATATACACTCAGAAACGGAGGAGTATTCAGGGCACTCATGATAACCCCTCCCCTTCCTGAACTGGCATTATCCGGGGTATCCTTTGAGTTGATGCTCCATGCATTGATGCTTGTACCTACCTTAAACCAGGGACGAACATAGGTGTCAAGATTAATCCTGAAGGTATAACGATCGAATCGCGCAGGAGCAACTATCCCTTCTTCACGCAGATAACCTCCGGAAACAAAATACTGTGTCTTTTCATCCCCTCCGGTTGCTGAAAGCTGATAAGACTGCTGGGTACCTGTACCGAAGGTTAGGTCACTCCAATCGTTAAACTGCGTCCAGGTCGGATCCAACGGTACACCGATTTCCTGCATCAGGTCACGGTATTGCTTGGTATTCAGCACATCTATCGTCTTACGGAGTGTGCTGACACCATAATAAGCACTGAAATTGATTGAAGGCTTGTTCTCCTTGCCCCGTCTGGTAGTAATGATCACGACTCCATTGGCACCCTGTGCCCCGTAAATAGCAGCTGAAGAGGCATCTTTCAATACCGACATGCTTTCAATATCGTTAGGGTTGATTCCGGAAATATCGGTTGTGGGGACACCATCAACTACATAAAGAGGCTCATTACCCGAGATAACTGATGTTGCTCCACGAATCCTGACTGAAGGACCTGAACCCGGTTTCCCGGAACTGGATATTACCTGCACCCCGGCAGCCTTACCCTGTAATGCAAGAGCAGCTGAAGTAACCGGTCTGTCTTTTATTTCTGCGGATCCAACCACTGAAACTGCAGTGGTAAGGTCTTTCTTTTTCACAGCACCGTATCCGATCACCACCAGTTCATCCAGCATTCTGGCATCCTCCAGCAAAACTATATTGATGACTGACTGGTTTCCAATGATAACTTCCTGCTTTGAAAAGCCGACAAAGCTGAAAACAAGGATTTCGCCAGTGGCATTCAGTCGATAATTTCCGTCAATATCAGTTACGGTACCCGTAGAGGTACCCTTTACCAGGATGGTAACGCCCGGCAAGCCAGAGCCACCGGCATCTGTCACCTTTCCCGTAATCAGTCTTCCCTGTGCAAATGCTGCCAGTGAAAATATGGTTAACAATATGATTGATAATATTTTATTCATGGTTAGTTTTTTTTGGATTAAAGATTCATCCTTGTTTTTTTACTAATGATCCGGTATCTGACTATCGTTCGAGTATAACCGACCAGGATTGGGAACTGTCATGAGCCACTGAATAGTCAACTGAAAGGAACAGATACTCTTTAGTTCCGCTGTTGGCATATCCCATCACTTCATATTGGTTGGTTGTGTTACCCCCGTTGGGAGCCATGGTTCCATCACTGTTTTCACCACCGTAGTAACCTTTGTAGAATCCGATAAAAGCCGCCCTGTTCGCACCATTGGTCAATACAATAACCGGCCGGACAAGGAAACTTTTTGCAGGCTGATAGGTGTAACTGTGTGTCCCTGATCCAAAGGCTGCGCCATTACCGCTGTTTGCAATTTCCTCATCGGTAATACAACCGTTCGGTGTGCCAAAATAACCATCATTCCTGGCACTCCCGTTAGTGTTATAGGTATAGATTCCACCTGCCGTGAAGGTAAATTCATCGTCGGTAATGCACGACCAGTCGTCGGTACCGGAAGCAGAACCATCCAGCGAGTTTTTGGGAACACTCCACCAGTTATAGCCTCCCATGGTCTGACCACAGAAAATCGAATAACTATCGGCCCTGACTTTCCAGGATCCTCCCTGAAGTATCGCTTCGGTGATAACCGAATTGGTTGCAAAAGCCGGTTTGGTGCCGGTAACAAAACCATTGGCATTTATCGCTTTGAGCGTTACATTGAATGCCCCTTCTGTAAGATAATTATGTACAGGTGATTGCTCGGTTGATGTTTGTCCGTCGCCGAAATCCCATTCGAAGGAAGTTGCATTGGTGGTATTGTTGGTACAGGTCAGATTCAGCCCATTCAGTTCAATTGAAAAGTCAAGTGATGGTGCAGGACCAGGAATAGGGGGTTCATCGGCCGGATTATCATAGTGAACCAGCACAAAACGCCAGTAAGCAGGTTGAGGAGAGGTTCCTCCGGTCATATAGGAAGTCTGCAAAACCAGGGTATCAACCGGTCCGTCGGAAAGCTTCAGAACACTGTAAGTAACCGATTCCTGAGGTACGGTAACTTCGGCATCGGTAGCTACTTTACACAGACCAATGAATGCACCCAGACCAATCACTTTTAAGGTGGGAGCAGCGCCTGCTGTCAATTCAAAGGTATGTTCACCATTTCCCCACGGGGTCAGATCATCTCCATAAAGATTCGTCATGTGGTCAGTTGATGCACAGGTATTTGCCGGAAAGAACACGCCTCCCTCTGCCCAGTAATCACCCTTTGCATCAAACGACATGATTCCACCCCGTTTAAATATCCACTCATCATTCAGCACACAGGGCCTGTTGGCAAGTTCGTCATTATCGCGACCCATTGCCCACCAGATTGATTCATGAGAATCAGGTCCAACTTCCAGCGGGTACCTTCCGGTACTGACATCACGGATCAGTTTCCAGGTTTTGGAATCATCCCCGACCAGTTTGGCCAGTTCGGCATTCGGATCAATGACCGGTACAGTAACAGTATAAACATCCGTAGTTCCTCCGGATGATTGGGCCGTGATTGTAACAGTGTATTCCCCTTCGGATGCAAAATGGTGCACATGGCGCAATGAATCTGACAAGACCGTGCCGTCACCGAAATCCCAGGAAACTGAAGGGCTGCCTTTGATGCCTGTGGAATAGCTGATAAAAGTAACTTTCTTATAATCAGTCTCATCAACTTTATAGGAAAAACTGGCAATAACATCATCACCCTGATCTTCTTTTTTGCAGGAGACCAGTTGCGTTGCAAGAAACAACAGCATTATGAGTCTGCTGATTGAAAAGGTTGGTTTCATCTTTGGTTGGTTTTTGTGTTTACAATGAATGGTTGGTTGGATTACAGGAGATTCCTTGGTTCAACCTGAAACAGAAAGAAAAAAAATGAAGGTCATCCTCAATTTACTGTTTAAACTTTACTGAAGAATCAAATACTGAGCAAGGAAAAAAATGTAAGTGTACTTTGGACACAAAGGTAGGGAGGAATTGTATTCAAGTCAAAAAATAATTGATTTTTTACAGGGTTTCTGATAACTTTTAATGAAAATCAGCGCTTTAACTTAAACGTAAATCGTTAAATGCAGGCTGAAAACACCCAGATAAACATAGTTGGGATGTTTCAGCCTATGCGAGATGTTGGTTTAGATTCTTCATGCGGTTCTGTATCCTGTATTGAAGGCATTCCATTTCAGGGTAAAATCAGCAGAATCCATTTATTCGTAAGAATCCATGCTTCATCCAACTTGTTTTGCCAATATAACCCCATCAACATTCAAATGACATACTTCAATTTTCAACATATCTGATTATCCTGGTTCAATCAGGCTGAACTTGAAAAAAAATCCAGATTAATCAGCCTGAGACAATAATCTGAGTTTTAACTTCCTATTGCTTCGGCAATGTGGTTACTTTGATCATTTTCAGCAATTAAGTGTTAAGAACTATTTACAGTAACTACCAATGAAATCGTGGCTACGAATTGTCAAAGCCAGTGTTTGCAATAAAAGAAAGGATCTGAATGGATCAGCAGTTTTATAAAGACATCCTGTTCAACGGGCCATTGGCCTATGCCTGTCATAAAATTTTTTTTAACAATGAAGGAATTGGCATTGATTGTCTGATAACTGAAGCAAACAGCAATTTTGCAGCTTTATGCAATTTGGAACCGCATCAACTGGAGAATAAAAGCCTGATAGAGGTTTTACCAGGACTTTCAGGATTTGCTGAAAACTGGCCAACCCTTATGGGAAACGCCGTCACACTTGGCATAAAAAAAGACATTACCTTTTCTGAAAGCAATGGCAAATGGTACACTATCCGGGTTTTTTCACCGGCACAGGATCATTGCGTCACGCTCATTCAAAACATCGGTACACCAATACAAACCGATGAAAACAAATCTGACAAAGAGACCAGATATCTCTCACTGTTCAACACGATGGCACCCGGGATTGTTTGTCAGCATTCAGATGGGGTGATAACAGATGCTAACCTGGTGGCAGAAAGAGTTCTCGGGCTTACAGTCGATCAGCTGCATGGGCGGACATCCTTTGGTCCCAGATGGAATCCGATAAATGAAGATGGGACCGATTACCCGGGCGTGGAACACCCGGTAATGCCGGCCTTGAAAACCGGGAAGCCTGTTGGTGGAAAAATTATGGGGATCTTTAATCCTGATTCGAACAAAATCTGTTGGCTATTGGCAGATGCTGTTCCAGAGTTCCGAAAAGGAGAAACAAAACCATACCAGGCTTTTGTTACATTTAAAGACATTACAGAAAGGAAATTCACCGACAACGGTGTTGGATTTAATATAAAATATGCCGGAAAACTATTCGGCGTATTTCAAAGGCTGCACAGTTTAAAAGAATTTGATGGGACCGGCGCAGGGCTCGCCATTGTTCAGAGGATTGTTGTCAGACATGGTGGATCTGTATGGGCGCATTCAGAACCGGGTTTGGGAGCAAGTTTCTTTTCCTCATTACCTGACAGGTCGAATTAATTATTATGATGTAACTTAACGATACAAAATGGATAACGCTACCCGGATTCTTATTGTAGAAGACAGCATGCCGGATGCTGAACTGAACAAGCGCGAGGCAATGAAAGTGCTGAAGAATGCCACTTTTGAAATCGTAAAAACGGAACCTGATTTTCTGGAAAAACTTGTTTCATTCAAACCTCACCTGATACTTTCAGATTACAGCATGCCGGTATTCGATGGTTTGACAGCGCTTTCGCTTGCAATAGAGAACACACCCGAAACGCCTGTCATTATTGTAACAGGTTCGGCAAACGAAGATACTGCCGTGGAATGCATGAAAGCCGGAGCAGCCAACTATGTGATAAAGCAACATATAAAACGACTGGGACCGTCAATAATTCATGCACTTTCAGAAAGGAAAAAAAGCCAGGATCACAAAAAAGCACAGGAAGCACTGCTTGAGAGCGACTCAAGATACAGGAACCTTTTTGATCTTTCACCTGTCGGTATCCTAGTGCAGGATGCAAACAATATGATCATTGATGCAAATGAAAACTATTGCAGACTTACCGGATACCAAAAGATAGAACTCCTGGGAAAACATATAAGCATCCTTGTTCCCGGGCAGTTTATAAATTCAATTAATGAAAATACACCACGGATTCTGAATGATGAGCAATTCCACCAGGAGACTGAATGTCTGAGAAAAGATGGAACCATTTTCGCTATCGAGCTGACTGAATCGAGGGTAACACTGCCTAACGGCGCTTTTGGTATCATGACCATTGCTAATGATATTTCCAAAAGAAAAACAACTGAAAAAGAACTCGAATTCAAGAACAGACACCTTCAATTGTTGTCGGGCTATGCCATTAAGCTTACTGACATTCCTGCCGACGGAGATTATGGCAATTTGATAGTTGATGAGATAAAAAAAATAACAGGAGCCGTATTTGTGGTATATTCAGAATACAGCCCGAAGGACAAAACACTGGTAACAAGGAATATTTCTGTTGATAAGAGGCTTTTGTCCAAAGAAATCAAACTGGCATTAAAAAAGATTCTTGATGCAACAACACCGGTAAACGATGAAACCTGCCAGCAGATACTCAGAAATGACAGTTCCTCATTCGATTCAATTACCGAATTAACATACGGTGCTGTTTTTCAGCCTATTAGCGCCTATTTAAAACTCCTGACCGGTATCAACAGGTTCATTGGTATACCTTTCAATCTCGGTGATGAATTATTCGGAACATGCTCTTTCGGGCTGCGAAAAGACCAATCCGACCCTGACAAGGAAGTAATGCAATCCATTGCACGTCTCACCTCATTAACCCTTAGGAGAAAAAAAGCAGAAGAGGAGTTTATCATCAGTGAAAAAAAGTATCATGAATTATTCGACGCTTATAAAGATGGTATCGCAATAATCAATTATAATTCAGACGATTCGGTTTCTGCCTTTATGGAGTTAAACACTGCGGCAGCAGCAATGCTGGGTTACACCCGCACTGAAATGATGGGCATTCCGATACAAACGCTTGAATCAGGGTACAATGAAAAACAGTTGATTCAGCGCAGAAAGGAGCTTGAACAGACAGCAGCCTGTAATTATGAAACTGATTTTATCCATAAATCAGGACATCTGATTCCGGTTGAAGTGTCTGTTACAATAATAAATTATGCCGGAGTACCTGCGCTCCTGAATATTACCAGGGATATCTCGGAAAGAAAATTCAGAGAGAAACTGCAGAAGATCCAGTATAACATTGCCAATGCAATGATCAATGCTGATAATCTGCACCGGCTTTATGAGGCTGTAAGATCGGAGCTATCAGCACTTATTGATACGCGGAATTTTTATATTGCATTTCTTAATCATGAAACAGGGATGTTGTCAGCCCCTTTTGAAAAAGAAGAAAAAGACTCTGTTGATGAATGGCCGGCTGAGAAGTCTTTGACAGGAAGGGTAATCAAACTTCAAAAACCGCTCCTGCTAACAAGAAACCAGATATCAGCATTGGCAGAATCCGGAGAGATAAACATCATTGGCACACGTTCAGAAATATGGCTTGGCGTTCCGCTCTTCAGCGGTAAAAAAGCTGTTGGTGCAATGGTCGTTCAGAGTTATGACAACCCTTATGCCTATAACAAGGATTCAATATACATTCTTGAACTCATGGCCCATGAATTGAGCAGTTATATCGGGAGAAAAGAGGCAGAGCAGAATGCAATGAAACTTTCGAAGGCAATTGAGCAGAATCCGGTAAGCATTGTAATTACCAATAAGGAAGGATTCATTGAATATGTCAATCCGAAGTTCTCTGAAGTAACCGGCTATTCCAGGAAAGAAACCACAGGCCAGAAACCGAGTATATTAAAATCGGGTACCCATTCGGATGAATTCTACCGGCAACTGTGGGATACAATAACATCAGGCAAAGACTGGCAGGGAGAAATGAAGAATAAGAAAAAAGACGGCTCTTTTTACTGGGAAAATATGATTATATCCCCGATTCTGAATGAATCGGGAAAAATTACAAATTATGTTGCTGTCAAAGAGGATATTACTGAAAAGAAAAATATTATTGAAGAGCTGAAAGTTGCCAAAGAAAAGGCGGAAGAGAGCGACAGGCTTAAAACAGCTTTTCTACAGAATATTTCACATGAAATCAGGACACCGCTTAATGGAATTCTTGGTTTTTCGGAGTTGCTGATTCAGGAATGGACTTCTCCCGAAGAGAGGATTGAATACAATGAAGCGATACAGATCAGCGGTAAGCGACTCATAGAAATAGTCAGCAATGTACTGGATATTTCAATCATTGAAACCGGACAGGTTATATTGAATCCCGAGCGGATCAACCTCAACACCTTGTTGATTGATCTTTATAATTTCTACCATACGCAAGCATTGCAGAAGGGACTTCAGTTAAATTTTGAACCGGGATGTATTGATAACCTTTGTGAGATTACAGCAGATCCCTTCCGGATTAACCAGGTGATGACCAATCTCCTCAACAATGCCATAAAGTACACAAAAATAGGAGAGATAAATTTTGGTTACAGATTTGGTAAAGCTGAGATCATATTCAGTGTATCTGATACCGGAATCGGCATTGACAGTGCACATCATCACCGGATTTTTACCAGGTTTTATCAGGCAGAACATTCCTCTGCCAGAAGTTATGAAGGTGCAGGCCTCGGACTTTCTATTAGTCAGGGCCTGGTGCAGGCAATGGGGGGACAAATTTGGTTTGAATCAGAGCCAGGTGCCGGATCAACTTTCAGTTTCTCAATACCTATCCCTGTTGCTGAAGCAAACGAACTTTCAGGTAAACAACAGGCAGAAGAAAATATTAAAACTGTCAATGACATCGTGCTTATTGCCGATGATGACGACACCAGCTATTTGCTGCTGATGACCACCCTCAAGAAACGGAAAGTTGGCATTATGCGGGCTGAAACCGGGTCAGAAGCGGTTGAACTAATTAAAAAGCATGAAAACATCCGCATGGTTCTGATGGATGTCAAAATGCCTGAAATGAATGGATTGGAAGCCACCCGGATCATCAAATCCTTAAAGCCTTCTTTACCTGTAATCATTCAGACGGCCTATGCCTTCAGCGATGATATCGATGAGGCTTTTGCCGTAGGATGTGATGAATACCTTTCCAAACCCATTGCTTCGGATCAGTTAAACCAAATTTACATAAAATACCTTGGCAAAGATTAACGGGCAAAACGAAAAAGTGCAAAAAAAGAGGCTGTCTCAAAAGTCAGGAATTGTCTATATTTCGACTACCCCGCCAAAGTGGGCAACTTGCCCCGACTTCTTCGGCGGGGGGCACAAGCTGCTCAATATGACAATCGGTTGATTATCAGACGTCAGGCTGAGCTGTTCCGGTAGCCATCGGAACGAAGCCTATACTAACTTATGAGACAGCCTCTTTTACTATCGAATAGGATAATTACCTGATAAATACCTTAGCGGTAGCTGTTCCCTGATTACTTATAAACCGTACAAAGTATATGCCATCGGGAAGGTCGGTTGTGAAGGTGGCATGGTTTCCATTCAGGTTAAACCCGGCAACATTCTGACCATTCAGATTAAGCACCTGAACAATACCGTCAACCTCATTCTCGAGTTCAATTTTCAACACTTTGCCATAAGCATAAATTCTACCCATCTGAGAAACCGGAGAACCTATGCCGAGGGGAGTATTGATAACAAGCACGGTGGTTGTTCCTCCGGAAGGATTTTTAGTATCAACGGTTCCCCATACTCCGTTTTCGGAAATATTGAATTTTTTCAAAGTACCGTTTTCAATACTGTGCTCTTCAACGCGTTTAACGCCATTTGCATTGATATTAGGAACTATTCCGCCCCAGGCACCAGCACTACCGGCAACATTTTCGGTGTAAAAAGCAGCATAAGAGGAAGAGCCGGCAAAATCGATGGCAGTGCCTTCAACCTGTGTTCCATAAAGCGGACGACCAGTGCCCTGGGTATTGTCGAAGAGAAATACAAAATTCTTTGGTGTATAGGAGCTGGTTCCGCGAATGGCAGTACCGGTGGAATCGGCTGAATTCTCATAGAAACCAAGAACCTTTACGCCTTCGGAGGATGTGAGCCTGGTCGCTTCTGTGGTTCCGCTTGCCCCGTCATTTAAAATAATCCGGACAAAGAGTTCTGTTCCGGGTTTAAACCTGCTGGCATTACCTGTAGGTTCTGTCATGAACCATCCACTATAAACGCCTCCGGCATCTGTGGCAAATTCACCGTATTCTCCGGCAGTCCCCAATGATGTACTCATTGTACGGGTAAAGGTATTTGCCAGCGTATTCACAAAAATACAGTTTCCTGCACCATTATATTCAGGCGCATCAGAAGCTAAAACCACCTTATTATAATACCGGTAGGTTGCATTGGGTAATAGGTTGTTAAGTGTTGCAAAGTATGCGAAAGGAACCCGGATTGTATTTGGTACGGCCCCCTGCATGTACATAGGGAGTGTGATGCTGCTAATGGATACCGGTGTTGTTGAGGTGACACTTCCCGAAAGGTTAACAATTACATCAGGAGCACCACCACCCGAAATAGTCAGGGTACCGTTATACGAACCAGTTACCAGCGCATCCTTCATACGAACATAAATGGTAGTATTTGAGAATTCGCCATTTTCATAAATAAACTCATATGAATCAACGTAATCGGTAACATTTACCGAGATTTCAAAATCCAGGCTTGGGGTCAGTGTGATCGTTCCTACGGCAGGATCCAGATTAAAACCATTCAGCAGAATGCTTTGTGATTCTGAAGGGCCGTTGGTTTCAACATAGGTAAAACCAATAAGATTTCCCGGCGTTGAGGTGATCATTGCTGAATTTCCCGCTCCCCCCGTGAAGGTTACATTGTCATATCGCAGCGTTCCATTGGGACTGTATGCAGAAGCAGAAGTAGCCGCAGCATATTCCAAACCATCAAAAAATTCCGACACCAACCTTATACCAAAGGATGCATTGTCGTTTGCACCTGATATGGCTGCAAAGCTTGCTGACCGCTGGTACCAGGTATCTCCCGCTGTTGCTTTATAACGACCGTTGTCAAACCCCTTTGCCACACCAGCAGAATCGTTTATCGCATTGGATGCATCTGCATTATAGTTAATCCAGTCAGAACCGTTCAGTGTGTACTGAAGCCGGAGTCTGTTGGCTGATGTGTTGCTGTGCCGGCCATCCCAACTGACCGTGATATTGGTATATCCGGAGGTTGAAACCATGTATTCCACTCCTGCTGTTCCTGAGCCTTCACCCTGTGCAGGATAGGCGGCAGAATTCCAGGCCCGCCCCCCAGAAACCCCGCCTTCAAGCCCATTGGCGAAGGTGGCTGTAGTACCTCCAATAAGGCTTGCCGTTCCGGAGCCTGTGCTGGGCGTTGTAACATCGCCCTCAAAGGTCCATTTTGTGATGGTAACCTGAGACTGTGCTGTAATGACAAAAGCTGCCAATGCAACTACCATCATAATAATTGATTTTGTGTAATTCTTCATCATGATTTTTATGAATTTGGGTTGTTTGTTTGGTCCAAAATTAAAACTTACATTCCTTATTAAAAAACAGTTCCTGATATTACAGGGAACAAAGTACGCCATTTTTTTCTTGCAAATAGTCAAAAAAATGATCATAAAAATTAAAAGGTATTGAATTAATTCGTGATTCATATTTTTATGAACTGCTTTGCGGAAGTCATAAAAACGGAATTGTTTATTGTGAAACTTATTTTCTCCGATAGTTAACTTTTAGAAAAATGCAGAAAAAGAATTTCATTGAAAACAGCAAACAAGGGGGTTCTTCCGCAACATCAGGTCAGCCTATCCGACTGACAAAATTTAAAGTGCGTTTGTCTGCCTGGCGATCAGGCTGGCTTGACAAACCTGCTAAAATTGTTTTCAGATAAAAAATAGCCTTAACTTTGTGTTGGATGACATGGTTGTACTGATCAACTAAAAATCGGCAGGAATATTCACTGCTTTAGAACATTAAACTTCATGATTGAAGATCAGATCAGGATTCATGATAAATTCTCCGTTGAGATAAAACTGGGGTTCATCGCACGAAAGAAGCAGCCAATCAGTGACTTCGCCGTGAACACCTGGATTTTTATACCCCATAGCCTGAATATTGACCGGGAGACATACGATAAGACCGATTTTTATCGTGACCTGAAATCAAACATCCGCCTGATTACTCCGGTTTTTCCTCTGTGCGACATCGCTTCAGCAGGGAATGCTCCTTTTTCCTTGCTGGTGAAATCATTCAGGGAAATTGGTCTCTTCCCAAACGCCGCGAATATTTCTGCTTATGAATATCATATCAGGATGTTTGTTTCCATTGTGAAGAGTGCGTTGCGGGCAGAGATCAACCAAATCGTAAGCAATGGCAATTTAAAAGCAACAGATTCCCTTATTGATTCTTATATTGAGAATATATCCCAGATTTTACGTGAATACAGGAATCTGGGAAGGTCAATCAATGTTCCGGCAATTAGTAAAGCAATCTTCAATTATTATCTTTTTGGTGATGAGTTTCTAAGCAATCTCATTGAACAGCACTCATTCAGGCTGATGGAGGATATCGGAAAAACAATGGGATTATCAACTGTCTCGAGGGCTAAACTGATGAATATCATTACGGAAGAGATAGAATATAAACGCCTGAAAGGGTTTCCGGTTGTCGAAAAAGAAAGTTCAAACAACAACCGGGATCTGGTTTTCAGACTCACACTCCTGAAGAAATATGCTGAAAATGAATTATTTCTAAATACAAACAAAAGACGTGATGGGATCTGGACTGAACAGGTTTACCTGAGTATTGCAGCCGGAATTTCAATGATTTTTGCAACAGTCATTGCATTCTCTTTCCAGCAAAAATTCGGCAATTTCACCATGCCTTTTTTTGTGGCGATCATCGTTGGTTATATGCTGAAAGACAGGATCAAGGAATTGTTAAG
This sequence comes from Bacteroidota bacterium, assembly GCA_043806115.1. GTDB lineage: Bacteria > Bacteroidota > Bacteroidia > Bacteroidales > Lentimicrobiaceae > Lentimicrobium. Next base: position 83,016 of record JAZDHI010000079.1, on the reverse strand, counting down.
ATATTATTACGCACACCGGCTGAGCAGGAGGTTTTTCGATCACAGGACCGATGTCAGCCTTAGCGGGCACAATATTGGCTGGAGCAAGGAAAGTATGGATTTTATCCCTGAAATAAAAGTTCCCCCCGATGTAATCAGAATCCGTAACAGGTCAGATATTCTTGAAGCTGAAAACCGGAATAACAGGGAGAAAATCATCCTTTATCGTCGGCTGATCAGGCTGAACCGGAAAAATCTGGATGAATGCAGCGAGTATCCGGTGAATGGCATCAATGATGTTATCCGTTTCAACATTTCCCATTATATCCTGAAAATGGATAATCCCTCTATCCCCCTTTATATCCCTGATGATGAAAGGGGTATCGGGATTGTCCGGGGTGAGAAGATGTATTACCTTAACCTGCTTTTTCAGTTCAGGAGTGAAGGGCAAACCAACTATAAGCGATACCGTATTGTGCTGAACCGTGAAGGCATACGGGAAATCGAGAATTTCTGACTAGCTGCAACAAATATGATGATCTGATTTTTTACATTTCCGGAATAAATTTTTGTTATCGCCAATTCCCCTTCCCTTATACCGAATAAAGACCTGTCAGGATCATGCCGGATTCTTTCTTAAGACTGTAATAACATTTGATTCAGGATAATAACCTATCCGGGAATTGTCAGTTTTTCTCAGATCAATGAATCACCGGTATGCTCTGCCGGAAATTTTTACGCTTGTTTCGGATTTCAATAATTTTCTGCTAACTTTGTATAGAAACAAACCAAAACCCACCGCATATGAAAAAATCATTACTCATCATTACTTTACTCGGAGCAGGCTTTTTTGGCTTCAGCCAGAATATGCTTCTTGAAGAATACTTCAATGACCCTGTAAACCTTCCTGCCACCTGGACCGCTGTTGACCAGGATGGTGATGGCAGTAACTGGTACATCGACACCTATGAAGCTGAAATCTATGCAGTTTCCAGATCTTACGACGGAGAACCCCTGAGTCCTGAAAACTACCTGATCTCCCCGCAAATCAGCCTGACCGGCCTGGCAGGTACGGTTAAGCTGCGCTATACCATTCAGGTGGCGGATGAGGAATATTTTGCCGAGCATTACAAGGTGGCTGTCTCAACTACGGGCAATGCCGTTGGTGATTTCACCAATATTGTATTCGAAGAAACCTGCACAGCTGATGATTATTATGAAGTGCCCCCTTACTGGCACGAAAGAATCGTTGATCTGACCCCGTTTATGGGCCAGAGCATCTATCTTACTTTCTGCCATTATAATTGCACGGATATGTATAAGTTCCTGCTCGACAGCATCCAGGTGTACAACCTGGATAATGTTGGTGTTAACAAACAGGATCTGATTAACCTCATGGTATATCCAAACCCTGTTTCGGATAAGGTATATGTGAACGGAGCATTTGACAATGCACGTATTTCCCTTTTCACTGCCGATGGTCGGTTGGTTTATGTTACCGAAGATCAGAGCAGACAGACATTCATCAATGTTTCAAAATTCGAACGTGGCATGTATCTGCTTCAGCTGGAAACATCCAAAGGTGTTGTCAGCAGGAAACTTGCCATCACCGGATAACATTCTTCATATTTAATTCTAGTGAAAAGTCACCTGATGTCAGGGTGGCTTTTTTTTGGGATTGCTAAGAATTTTCATTGATGTCCGGTTAATTTTCTGACATCCGGAAATTATTGGCCGGGCTGCTCCGACAGTGCAATCCATCCGGAAGTCAGCAATTATATTTTTAATTCCATATTCAGCCACCAGTTAATCTGCTCCGGCAAAGAAGCCAATGCTGGTTTCCCGGAGCAATTTAACTGTCGTATACCCATACTGCCTTTAAAGCAATAAAAAGGGGACCACCCGACATACCGGACAGTCCCCCTGAGAAGTTATAGCATGTAATCAGAGCTTGATCCAGGCCACCTGCATGGCATGGGGGCTTACTCCGGTTAACCAGTCTTCCTGACCTGAGCCATCGAGATTGGAACGGATAATTTTTCCGTCGGGGTCTGAGTTTGAAATCTTAAATCCCCAGAAAAGTTTATTCCTTTCATGATCGATGGTCATTCCCCAGGTGGCTTTTGACCCGTAATTACCGATTTTTGACAGTGCAGAACCATCGGTATTACAGATGTATATGCCACCTTCCGTAACCGCAGTCCCATCAACAGGGTAAACGGCCATATATACCTTATTTGTTTCAGTATCAACATCAATGGCAGTACCGTCGATATCCGGAATCAATTCCGTCATGCCGGCTCCGGTAAAATCGCACGAAAAATATCCACCGGTATAATCTGTCCGGTCATTAACCATGTAAATTTTGCCGGTCTCCTCGTCGTACTGCATATCGATCGGATATTCGGGGGAGGTACCTTCAGTGCTGATATAAACTTCAGGATTGGTTCCATCAAGATTGCAGCGATAGATGCCCCCTGGGCGGCCCCAATAAAGAGTATCACCAACCACCATCAATGCTTCCGGAGAGTCAACGATTTCCTGGCCGGGAACTGCATAATCAAGTATTCTCACAGGATTTTTTCCATCGGCATCAAAACGGTAGATAACGCCCAGTGAATAATCGGAGACATAAACCTTACTATGTGCTGTATCTACTGCTATTCCATAAGGCCGGGACAATTCAACGGGTTCGAAATCCGAAACCTGCGGAATGCCATCGGTCAGATAAACCAGATGTACCCCACCTCCTTCGGGATTCCTGGAAGTAAAATAAAGCACCTGTGTAAGGCCGGCCAACGGGTCTTTAATATTTATAACCATTGTTTTTACGAGTTCGTTGTAATAGACACCGGACTCCGATTCACAGGTAAGGGTTACAGTATAAAGACCAGGTGTACCGTAAGTTATCACTGGATTGATTTCCTCCGAAGTCTGTCCGTTTCCAAAATCCCAGTGACAGCTAATTGCTCTCAGAGACTTATTGGTAAAAGTTACTTCGCATGGTGCATAACCGTTATTTTTGACAGTATAAGAGAAATCCGCAACAGTGCTTGCAGGAGGATTTCCCAGTTTTTCCTCTTCACAACTGCTTAAAAGCAATCCGGGAATAAAAATTAAAAAATATAAAATTCTCTTTTTCATTGTATTTCCTTTCTTATTTATTTTAAAATCAATATCCATTATTCTGTTTCATCAGTTTATTTGTCTGCATTTCGCTGAGCGGAATAGGGAACAGCGTGTACTTTTCTTCAATTCCGAGCAGGCCGGCAGCCCTCCTGGTGCGAACCAGATCAAACCACCGGTGGCCTTCAAAAGCAAATTCATGTCTCCTTTCATTCTCAATGGCAAGCTTCAGCTCGTCATAGGTAGCGGCATTGGTCGAATCAAGTCCTGCCCTTAAGCGGACTTCATTGATGTTTTGCTGAATGGAGGGAATATCACCATTACTATGGGCCATTGCTTCAGCCCTGATAAGGTACATTTCGGCCAGCCTCAGCACGATCACTGCATCAGAGCCTTCAGCCAGTTCCCGGTATTTATTGCAATAAACCTTATTCAGGGAGTCAATAGCAACCGTGGCGGCAAGCCGGAGTGTGTCAGCCGGTTCAAAACTCTGAATCAGTTCAGGTGATGGAGCTATTTCATATCGTCCGTTCAAACTTCTTGGGAAGAAATATTCAGCCAGCCGGTTTTTGTTCTGAGCATCGAAAACTATTTCAAAAATAATTTCTTTATTACTTCCTTCAAACAGTTTAGAATAAGAAGAAACCAGTGAAAACCCACCTTCCCCGATTACTCTGTCTGCTTTTTGTATTGCCAGGTCTGCATATTCATGATTGCCTGAAGTATGAAACAAGGTAAGATAAACCCTTGCCAGCATCGCGGAAGCGCTGTAGGTATTTGCTCTTCCGGCCGGCATAACATCCGGTAGCCGGGTTTCGGCAGATAACAGATCTGCGATAACCTGTTCAAATACTTCACCGGCTGAATTCCTGGCCTGATCAACGTTTGCTATATCAAGGGTTGGCATAACTTTTACCGGGACTCCGCCATAAAACATCAGAAGTTCAAAATGAAACAATGCCCTCATAAACAGTGCTTCCCCTTCAAATCTATCCCTTTCTGCAGCAGTTAGATCAGCTATTTCAGGAAGTTTATACAAAATATTGTTTACCCTGTTCAAGCCGTCGTAAGCAGCAATCCATACTCCTTCAAGTATGCCGTTATCTGCCGATATCTCATTGTTTTCAATTTGCAGGTATTCAAATGTAGTACCGGTCCAGGTAAGATTGTCGGCAGCCAGATCACCAATGATCACCCTGTTGCGGCCATAGAGTCCGGCGGCCTGCAACGAAGTATATGATCCGATGATTGCCCGTTCTATTCCTACCTTGTCTTTAATGGCGGTTTCTGAAGAAATTGAGTCAGTAGGCTCAACATCCAGCACTTTGGAGCAGGAAGAATGAATGAGTGCGAATGAAATCAGTAAATAGGTTATCTTTTTCATGATTTTCGGATTTTATTAATTAGAAACCTATGTTTATTCCAAGCATAATGGTGCGGGATTGCGGGTAGGTGAAGAAATCCGTGCCCAGTATTATGTTGTCGTTCCCATAATAGTTAACTTCAGGATCCATCCCGGAATAGGTTGTAAAAGTGAAGAGATTCTGTCCTGAAATATATAATCTGACTGTTTTGATCCCGGCTTTCTTCAGCATTGGTTTTGGAAGGTTATACCCAATGCTGATGTTTTTGATCCGTAAATAGGATCCGTTTTCGATAAACCGGGAGGAGATGTTGCCATCGCCGGCCCTGGGAACATCGGTAATATGGCCTGGTTGCCGCCACCTTCGCAGCATGGTTGTGGTCTGATTGTCTTCCCCCGTTCCGGATTCCAGGTATATCCGGGTTCCGTTAAAAACATCGTTGCCATAAACAGCCTGAAGAAACACCGACAGGTCGAAATTCTTATAACTGAAAGTGTTGGTCATACCTGCAGTAAAATCGGGATTGGGATCACCTGTTTTTGTGAGGTCTGCTGCCGTAATCGATCCGTCTTTATTGATATCCTCATAAACCAGATTTCCGGTTGACGGATCTACGCCCAGACAATGATAACCCATGAAGATTCCGATGGGCTCACCTTCCATCACCCAGTTGCTACCCCGTCCCAGATCAGCAATTGGCTGACCATTATACAGTTTTGTTATTTTGTTACGGTTGGCAGCAAAATTCAATGAAGTATTCCACGAAAATTCACCCCTCATGTTTTCAGTGTTTATTACGAATTCTATTCCCCTGTTCTCAAGATTACCGATGTTGGCGTATATTGTATTGAATCCTGTGGAAGGAGGCAACGGCCTGGCAAGCAGGAGATCTTTGGTCTTATTGATATACACATCTGAAGTCAGGCTTACCCGGTTATCAAATACTGCCAGGTCAATTCCAAATCCTGTTTGGGATGTTGTTTCCCACTTCAGGTCCGAATTGGGAAGCTGGGTTGGAGCAATTCCTGAATTCCCACCATAATTAAACCCACCTTCATACAAACCAAGGGAGGCAAAATCAGGGATACCGTCGTTTCCGGTTAAGCCAATGCTGGCTCTGATTTTAAATTCCTCAATTCCTGTGAACTGCTTCATGAAAGGCTCTTCACTTACCCTCCATGCAAAAGAGGCAGCAGGAAAATATCCGTACTGATTGTTCGTTCCGAATTTGGACGATCCATCGGCACGGGCTGTAAGTGTTATGATATATTTATAAAGGAAATTGTACTTCATCTGGCCAAAATAGGAGTTCATGCCCCTGTCTAGTGCCGATGAGGATGCCAACCTGATAACCCCGGCCGATTCTATATACTGGAATTTCTCATTGGGAAAATCAATGGCTTCAATGTAAGTATTCCGTTTTGCATACTTTTCAAAGCTGTATCCGGCCATGACTTCAATGTTATGCTTTTCGCTGATGGTTTGAATATATTGCAAAACATTGCTGCTAATCAGATTGCTTACGTAAGTAGTACCTTCTATGCAGAGTCCGTTGTACTTTGCTCCCTGCCGGGTCGTAACCGGGTCGTAACCGTGCTCACGCAGGTTGTATATATCGGCACCCCATTTGGTTGTGAAAGTGAGTCCATTCAGGAACTTATACTCCAGAAAAATGTTACCATTGTTACGGTTTGTGAATGCAACATTGTTGGTCTCCTTATAGATTGCTACAGGGTTTGCGTAGGGCCCATCCTCATTGTAAGTCCCGTCTTCATTATAAACAGGAAAAATGGCAGGTATCGAAAGGGCATTGGGCAGGGGCCCGAAAAGCGTCTGGTCACCTTCAACCCTTCTGTTTTTTGAGTAACTCATGGTGAGGCCTCCTCCAACTGTCAAATTGGACAGCAGCTTATGATCAACATTTAATCTCCCTGAATAACGGTCATAGGAAGTCCCCTTAACGGTTCCATCCTGATTGTAATAACTCCCGGAGATAAAGAGCCTCGTCTTTTCGTTTCCACTACTCACCGAAAGCTCGGTATTTGAGGTAGGGGCTACCTGAAGTATTTCTCCCATCCAGTCCGTATCTATCCCCTGCACACCGGTACCTTTGTATTCGTTCCATTGTTCAGCATTCATCAGTTCGGGTATGCGTTCAGCCGGCATGGTCTGCCATCCGTAGGAGGCATTCAGACTTACATTTGTTTTCTGAAGATCTCCCTTTTTTGTGGTGATCAGAATTACCCCGTTGGAGGCTCTCGCTCCGTAAATAGCTGTGGCTGAAGCATCTTTCAGAATGGTTACCTGTTCAATATCGTTCGGATTGATGTCAGAGAGTGCATCAATTTCCTGGCCGCTGTAACCGATCTGCCCGTAGCTTCCGGTAATGGCCGGCACACCGTCAATCACGATCAGCGGTTGGTTGCTGGCATTGATCGAACTGCCGCCCCTGATTTTAATTGAATTCTGGCCTCCCGGTGTCCCCGAATTCTGATTTATGGTCATACCGGCCGCTTTGCCCTGGAGAACCCCGTCGAGGGTGCGCAATGGAATGGCCTTGATCTCCTGCTCATTAACCAGACCAAAAGAACCTGTAATCAGCTTCTTGCTGGATGTGTTGTAACCCATCACCACCACTTCACCCAGGTCTATCTTCTCTTCCGAAATTTCAACGTTGATCTGGCGTCTTCCGTTAACCGGAACTTCCTGCTTCTGCATCCCGACAAAAGAGAACACCAGCACACCTCCCGGAGGGATTTCAAGGGTGTATGTACCGTTCACATCTGTGACTGTTCCTTTGGAAGTTCCTTTGATCACTACAGTGACACCCGGCACCGGCTGTTTATCAGAAGCCGAGGTGACTTTTCCGCTTACAGATATGTTCTGGGCCTTCAGGGTACTGGTGATCAACATGAACACCAATAAAAAAATGTAAGGTCGTTTCATACAACATGGGTTTGGTTGGTTGTTATTTGATTTCTGTCACTGTAACTTTTACAGGGCTGATATCCAGACGAATATCTGAAACTGAGTATTCATCCTCTTCGCGTGAATTTTCAAAATAAAAACCCTGGCTTGAAGGCTTTTTTGTAAAGGTAAGCAGGAAACCATTTTCAGCATCGGAAAAATTCAGATTGGAGATTCTATCGGCGCCTTTGTTATCAATAAGATTGATGGTAATGATATCGCGAAGGGTTGAACCATTGGCCGATAAAATCCCGGCCTGGACCGGATGTTCGCGCTTGTAATACTCGTTACCCCTGGTCGCTTTCTTGCCTGCAACCGGGATCAGTTCGCCTGTTTTCATCAGGTAAGAATCACCGTTTTCGAGATAGCTGACTGCCAGATTCTTTATTTCAGGCAATCCCTGCAGATAAGTAACCCTTGATTCCGCTGCATTGATGATGGTAAGGCCGGCAGCTCCTGCAACCTGAATTTTACGGTCTGAAGCAGTATAGATCAGCGCTGTATTTTCATCAACACCGAAGGCAAGATTAAATTTTTCTTTAGAATTTATAAGTGCCACAATCAGTCTTCCTATCCTGGCTCTTTGATTAAAATGCTGATCAACGATTCCTTCAGGGAAAAAACCAATGCCCCTTGACAAAAGCAATGCATCAGTTTCTTCATTCTCAGGTCCGTTGCTACTGATGATGCCTTGCTGCAGTGCCCCCATGCTGTTGCCATTGCCGATCATGATTTCGCTCATGATGGCTGCCCCGGCGCTGCTTCCACCTATCACTCCTCCTTTGTTGTAAACATCCCAAACGGCATCCAGTACCGGTGTCCTGCTACCATCAGGCCGGGTCAGCGCGAGCATGGTACGCATCTGATCGCCACCGGTAAACCAAACCGCGGAACAGGACCTGATCATCCTGGCCAGCCTTTTATCGTTGCCGTTACCAGCCCATTCCGACTCGTCGGCCTCCCTGGTGCTGTCATCATCCATTACCGAAATATTGATCAGGTGTATGTTCCCGGATTTAACCCTGTATGCCTGAAGTGTCTTGCTGATACTCACCCAGGATTGCACCGGGACACCGCTGGCGGAAGGAATCACAGCGAAAGTAGCTTTTTCAGGACCACCGGCCAGCTCAATCAGCCTGTTGTAAACATCTTTGTTGTCGGGGCTCAGCGCACCACCCACGATAACCAGACTCCCCCTGCTTTCCTGCGCAGTAACCAGGCATGAAAAAAGCACTATCAATAAAAACAGGACAAAACCGGTTCTTTTCATGGACTGATTTTATGGGTTAGTTTACTTTGATGAATCTGGTTTCTGAAATTACCGTACATGAGCCATCGATCAACAGTAAAAGATAGGTTCCTCCGGGTAATGCTGAAATTTCAATAATAATTTCATCCGTAGTGACCAGGCCTTCCCGGGCAACTATACCTGTGAGGCTTAGGATTTTCCATGAAACAGCTTTATCCGGTGCAATGAATTTTATTGTTTTCCGGGCAGGATTCGGGAAAATACCAGTGGAATGATTGTTTGACGGATCAGAAACACCGGCCGGAGAAACATCCCCCATAGGGTAAGGAGTGGTATAATCAATAAAATCCATGCTGAGCTTTTCAAAACCAGCCACCATTCTGGGCGCACCCGGACCACCGGTGCCAGTCTGATGAGAAAATCCGGCTTTTGTGCCTACATTGGCGATTACCATAACCGGGGCAGTACCGTAGCCGGTAAGCCAGGTTTTGCCATCAACCGGTGAAAACTTCATGTAATTGTGATTGGTGAGCCAAATGCCATACTTTGCTGTATCCCTTGCCATAGCATAAGGCACCGCAGTCGCGGTATTCTCATAGATATCGCTGTTCAGAAAGGTTTCAGGCATAATCACCGTGTTCTTCAACAACCCCAGACCCGGCGTGAAAGTAAGCTCACCATACCATGATGCAAGGTATTCCAGGTAATTTCCGATAATTGTTTTACCTGCCAGCCGTGCATCCTGCCCCGCGAAGGCACTGATCATCCCGTCACTCTGCAATTTTTGCTGCAGCAATATTCCATTCGGGGTCTGAAGAAACTGGCTGAATGAGGTTTCATTGTTTTCTATAAAAAGTATCTTGGATGCCTGTGAAATTCCTGCTGCCAATTCTGTATCAGAACCGTTGGCAGTGACAGGATCGAAAATGGAAACATCCACAGCCCCGGCTTCAAGAATTTTTATCCTGAAACTTTCGGCCAGGGAGTTGTCGCCTGAAAAGATTATCACACCGGCTTCTGGCAGGCCACAGGATGATACCAGATCTGTTAACATTGTCAGGTTATCATTCAACAGGTTGCTTCCACTGGCCAGAACGGTATAGTTACCTGTTTCCGACTGGCCTGAAGTATTGATCTGCCGGTCAAGTGTCTGAAAGCCAGTCTCACCGTCAGTGAAATTATAGGTGCAGCCTTTCAACAGCTGAATCACTTCGACCGAATCGGCAAGCAACTTACCGGAGTTCTGGCTGAAACCTCCGCCTGACCTGTAAAAGTTGGCACACCCGGTTCCGTACACCGTACCCAGGCCGTTCTCATCAATGGTCATACAGGTCATATCGTCCATACCAAGTCCGGATATTTCCTCGTTCTGATTGAACCGGTAGTTGGCAAGGAATCCTGCAAGCCTTCCGAACCGTGCTCTCTCACAAAAATGGGTATCAAAAATAAAACCGGGGTTCAGGGCAAGAAAATCACTTTCAAGGGTTACATAATTATTATTCGGGTTCTCAATGCATTCATAAGGATAAACCGTGCCGTTTTCGGCAGTAAATACGATGGATGAAAGGATGTGCATTCCTGCGGAAGTGCCTCCGATACAGCCTCCCTGGACGAACTTGTGATTCACAGCATCCTGAAGTCTGGTGTTCCGGTAAAGATCATAATACTCCCACTGGTCTCCTCCGCGAAAAAAAATAACCTCATACGACATGAGGGTATCATAAGTTGCCTGACTGTCAGCACTATCGCGGGTAGCAATGGCAAATTCCTTCGCCCTGGAAGCTCCGCACTGGCTTTCCATATAAGGCGCAAGACTACCTGTTTCTGTTCCGATAATGGCTACCCTTTTCCCTTCCACAGCCCACCTGTATGGAGGGGTACTCCAACTGTTGGATCCGTTCTTTTCGGATCCACCTCCTACAATAAGCAACCGCCCCTGAGCTAATGCATCAGCACAAATAATAAATAATAAAATTATGAGTATGAAACCCTTATGATTGTGTTTATCTGATGACATGCAGGAAAATCCGGTTTAACGAAAGCTTTTTCAAACTTACGAAAAATATCTCAGGTAAAGAAAACAGTATCATATAGAAATGAAGTCCGATTGGAATCTCCGGCAATGTATATCAGAATCATTTAAAGAATCTGATTGATGTCCAACTTTCAACCCATCCGGGTACAAGGTATCTCATAACCCTGAAATCCCGGGACGCGAAACTTTACTAACTTTGTGATTCCAAAAACCTGACAGATGCTCACACTCATCAAGAATGCCGAAATATACGCTCCTGAAAAACTTGGGCGCATGGATGTATTGCTCGCCGGTACCAGAATCGAGGCCATTAAGCCTGAAATAAATCTTCCTCCATTGTTGGATGTAAATATAATAGATGCAACAGGATTGTGCATGGTTCCCGGTTTCATTGATGCCCATGTGCACATTGCAGGAGCCGGCGGAGAAGGCGGACCTGCAAGCCGAACCCCTGAAATGCAGCTCAGCGATATGATCTCAGCAGGGGTTACCACCGTGGTTGGTTGCCTTGGCACCGATGGTATAACACGAAGTGTGGAAAGTGTACTGATGAAAGTAAAATCGTTGAAGGCTGAAGGTGTTTCGGCATGGATGTACACCGGGGCTTACCAGGTTCCAACACCTACTGTGACAGGAGATTATGCGCGCGATATCGCCCTGATTGAAGAAATTATCGGTGTGGGTGAAGTGGCGGTTTCAGATCACCGCTCTTCCAATCCAACCTGTGAAGAACTGACCCGGATTACAGCTCATGCACGTGTTGCCGGGATGCTCAGCGGGAAAGCCGGAATCATCAACATCCATATGGGTGACGCCAGAGACCCGTTCAGGCCCCTGTATAAAGTTATCGAAGCCAGTGAACTCACCCTCAGGCAGTTCCTGCCAACCCACATAAACCGTAACGACTATATTTTTGAAGATGCCAAGACATACGGACTGAAGGGCTATGTAGACATTACCACCAGCTCTTATCCCTATTATCCCGATGAGGAAATCAAACCGGCCACTGCACTCAGGCTGCTGATTGAAGCCGGGGTCCCTGCCGAACACATCACATTCACCTCCGATGCCTGTGGCTCACTGCCCGGCTTTGATCCTGTAACCGGAGAACTGATCAAAATGGAAACCGGCAAACCTGCTTCCAATCTACGCGAACTGCGCGATGCTGTAAAAGTGGAAAAAATTCCGCTGGAAACAGCCCTGAAGGTGCTGACATCCAATCCTGCCCGCATCCTGAAACTCAAACAAAAAGGCAATATTGCCGCTGGGATGGATGCCGATGTGCTGCTTCTTGATTCCGAAATGAAGATTCACTCAGTTTTTGCGATGGGTGTCAGGGTTCTGGCTGATGGAATTCTGCTGAAGAAGGGAACATACGAACAATAGTCTACCGTTTTTTCTGAAAAGAAGACAAGCCTGATACAAAAATCCCTGCTGGCATCAAAAAGGAGGAATCAGGAGACAAGAATCATCCCTTCCGCTTTACTGTTTTTTCCTGTTTTACCAAACAAGGGAATAAATTCCCATGCTTCCCTGGTCTCCCACTGTCCGTATATCACAGTTTCTGCTTCCCGTCAATCTCAAATCTGTTCAAATCTTACATCCTGCTTTTTGTCTGGGCTTTCAGGTCGTCGATCCACTTGCTGTCGACCCTGAGCGATACATAGTTTTCGATGGCCTCAAGCAACAATTCAGGACTTTCATGTACCAGCAGGTTTTTATGATGTTCAGGTCTGACAAAACGTTTTTCAACAGTAAATTCGAGAAAACCGACCAACTGATTGTAAAATCCTTTTGTATTCATCAATGCCACGGGTTTATCCATAATCTCCAGCTGGTTCCACGACATGGCTTCAAAAATCTCGTCAAGCGTTCCTATGCCACCTGGCATGGCAATAAAGGCATCGGAAAGTTCAGCCATTTTCTCCTTGCGGATACTCATCGTTTCCACTACATGAAACTCTTTCAGGTCGGTATAGGCTACTTCACGATCAATCAAACCCTGGGGCATAACGCCAACCACATGTCCGCCTTCTGCCAGACAGGCATCAGCAATGGCGCGCATCAGTCCGATGTTGCTTCCTCCATAAACGAGCGTTATTCTTTTCCTGCCCAATAAGCGGCCAAGCTGACGGGCTGCAACGGTATATTCAGGATCAGATCCCGGAGAAGAACCGCAGAAAACACAAATGGATTTTATCTCTCTCACAGGCATATTTCATTAAAGTTGAGAATAATGAACCGGGAATAGTTCCAGATTAAAAGTAACTGCCAGTTTTTCAGCCAACACAGTTTTAACTTCATTAAAGTTTACAGAATAACCCAGTTCAGCCGACATTGAAGTTACCGCTTTATCAGTAAATCCGCAGGGGTTGATGTAATTGAAATATTGCAGGTTGGTATTTACATTCAGGGCAAAACCGTGCATGCTGACCCAGTGGCTGGTTCTTACACCAATGGCACAGATTTTTCTTATCCTGCCCGGTTTATCCGTATCGAGCCAAACGCCCGTAGCTCCTACGAGACGGCCGGATTGAATGCTATAATACTGTAGTGTCTGAATAATGGCCTCCTCCATTTTCTCAATGTACTCCCGTGCACCTTTGACAACAGCCTCCAGGTTCAGAATGGGGTAGCCTACGATCTGTCCGGGCCCGTGGTAGGTAATGTCTCCGCCCCTGTTTGTCCGGTAAAAGGAGGCATCCCTGGCCTTAAGCTGGATAAGGTCAAGCAGCAGATTTTTATCAGACCCGCTCTTTCCCAGGGTATAAACATGCGGATGTTCGCAGAACAAAAGGTAATTGTCAGTATCTGTAATTCCCGATTTCTTCTGGGCGATAATACGGTTAAACAACCGCTCCTGGATATTCCAGGCGGCTCCGTATTCAATTAGTTCAAGATCGGTGAAAGAGGTTTTCAGTGACAATTGTAATCGGGTAAGTTAATTGTTAATAGTAATCCGGGAATGCTCATTCGGCAAAGGCTATAAAATCTGTTTCTTCCTTGTTTTCAGGGCCATGAACAATGCATTCTGATTGATTTCAATCCCAACGGCTCAATGAATATAAAAATCCATCATTTTCCTTATGGACTGCTGACATACCGGGCAAAAATTATTGTATTTCAGCGATTTCATCGTACAATCGAACGAAGGTCTGAAAATGCCCCGGCTCAGATAACCACCACCTTCATAAGCCCCAACCGGATATTTCTTCTTATCGGCTTCCTGGGTTGGAATGGGCGCTCCCGGTGTGACCATGTCTTTCCATTTTGAATCAAAATCCTTGAGTGTGGTGAGGTTGGGTTCCCAGGGCTCGACATTCAGGTTATAAATATCTTCATAAGCCACTTCGGAATTATAGTATTCATCGGCCAATCCTGCAAAAGCATGCCCGAATTCATGCACAAAAACATAATCTGCATACGGGTTATCACTGGTAAAAAGGGCATAATGGTTATATATTCCCCCGCCTCCGTATTCCTGGGAATTCGCGACTATACATATCTGGTCGTAGGGCACATTGGCCGCTACATCCCTCACGCTTTTCATATCCATGGTGGTCAGGTAGCGGCCGATGTCGAAAGTATAGAATGAACTGTTGAGAATGGTCTTTTTCCAGATATCCTTACCCGGGCTGTCAGTTCCTGATTCCTGCGAGGGAGCAAGGACACCTGAAATATTTATTTTATCAATGTATTCATCAAATGGATCGCATTGCATAAGAAAATCACCAAGCCTGGTACAGTCGGCCCTGAATTTCTCCATCTCGGCAGCAGTGTACCCTTCCGGAATAAAGACAATATCCAGGCAGACAGCGGGATCACCCGATTTCTTCAGTCCGAACGAGGGGTATTCATGCCGGCGTTCCTTTTTGATAAAATAACTGGCCGGATCAATCCGGTAACTGAATTTCTTCTCCCAGGTATTATCTTTCCTGCGGTTAAAAAAATCAACCATAACAGGCTTCCTTGGAAAAGGAAAAACCACGTTTCCGGAAAACGACCTGAATGTCTCCCTGGCTTCTGAAGTGGTCTGCCATTCTGAAAAGAGGCTGGAATAACCTTGTGAGTAAATCACCCCGCCTGTTTCAATATCTGTAACCGTAAATCTGTAATTGCCGTAATTCAAGGCACTTACAAGGTTAACCCTCGAACCACCCCAGTAGGGCTCCTCTATCAGTTCATCCAGTGCATAGGCATCTGTGGTACTGTTACCCGAATGCATGAAGTCAATGCGCATGGTTTTGTTCAGGAAATATTTCTCAAACTGGGCCTCTGCACTGAGACCCATGACCATCAGGAAAAAAATCAGGAATAATTGCATGAATGGTGTGGTTATTACAGGCAAAAGTAAGTAATTACTGGAGCCATTTGACAGTAATGAATGCATATAAGAATCTGTTGATTCTATGAATGCTTGCTTCAGGCCGGAAAGAATAGAGAGCATCCCTGAAAACTGAAACCGGTTCTGCTTTTGCAATATATTCAGAGAGTGTATAAAATTTCAAAGTTATGAGTTTACCCCCTATGTCACCGAGGTTTTCTCATAAGTCAGTAAAGGCTTCGTTCCGATGGCTATAGGAACCGCTCAGCCTGACATCTGATAATCAATCCATTGTCATTTTAGGCAGCTTGCCCCGCCGAAGAAGGCGGGGCAAGCTGCCCACTTTGGCGGGGTAGTCGAACTTTATACAATTCCTGGCTTTTGAGACAACCTCAGGGTTGGGCTTGGCCCGCAGAAATAAAACCTGCCTGCCGGCAAGGCAGGAGGAGGCACTGGAGGTAACTTTTTCATCAGTTTAAACAGTCACTTAATCCGGTATAAATTCCTGAAATGTCCCTATATTTGGTTTTTAAAAACCTATTTATGAAAAAAGCTTACCAGATTATTCTCGGTACCATTATGCTGGTGGCCTGCGGCACAACAAAACTTATCCAGCCAACACAGGCCGATGCCGAGCGGGGTGGACAGAAATTCTCCAATCTCAGCCTTGATCAACTCGTTCAGGGCAAAGCCCTTTATGAACAGAATTGCGCACTGTGCCACGGGCTGAAGAAACCCGGGTCAAGAAATGAGGCCCAATGGAACAAGATTGTTCCTGCCATGTCGGCAAAGGTTAACAGGAAAAAAGGAGAAGGGACTTTAAGCAGCGAAAAACAGGATATACTGATGAGGTACCTTGTTACCATGGGTAATAACCAGTCTAAGTAATTATCCCGGGAACCGGTTTAAAACAGGTCTGGCATACAGATTCAGGAAGATCTTTCTGAGTTCTTCCTGATCACCTTCAACCACCCCTGTTTTCCGTGAAACATATTCACCGAACAGGGTATATTCATCGGTTGTATAATTTGCAGCAAAATTCTGCTTTCCCGACAACATGTCGCAGGCAATATAATTGTTCGGAAACAACCTGAACATCTGGTGAATCTGTCGGTCCATTCCGGCAGCCGCTGCTTCAGACAGCCCGTTCAGGTTGAGTGTTTCCCCCTTCAGGCTTTCAAGAAAGCTGTTCAGGGGTGTCCCGAAGGAAAAATGTATCCTCCCTTTGGGTGAAGTTATTCCCGACAAGACGCTTTTCAGATCTTCATCTTTTTCCTTAACATATTCCTGTCTGCCCGAAAGATAGATTTCACGAGTTTTCTCAATATCACACGGTTCATACTCGTATGAAACGGCCATCGGAACGATGTTCAGATCAATCAGGGCCTGCAATGAATCGGGCTGATAGCCGCCCAGCATTTTCAACAGGGCTGACTGGGTCAGGTCGTTGCCGTCCTTTGTCCGGCCATTCCGCTGCGCAATCCATACAGATTCCCGCTTGCGGAGAATGGCATCGGCTATGTATGCCGAATGCAGGAGTGAATTCCTGTACATCTGGATCCGGGAACCTTCACGGTAAAAGGTAAACATCCGGTTGAGTTTACCGAAATCGACCACTAAGGGTGAAGTCATCAGGTTGCTGCCGAAAGTGATTTGGGAGGTTTTGTGGCCGTTATCCAGCAGCAGCACCTGCAGAATGGCAGCATCAAGCACAATATCCCTGTGGTTGGAAATAAACAGGTAAGGCTCTCCGGGATTGAGATTCTCCATGCCGCTCGACGACAAGCCATCGCTTGTCTTTTTAACAATAGCGTAAACAGCATGATACATGAATTCGGTCTGAAAGGCATCCACGGAGCTGAGATTGAGCAACATCTCCTTTACTCCTGAAAGCGACCGATCAGGAAAAAGATAGGACAATACAACATCAAACGCAGGATAGCCTGTAAGCCTGCCGAGGGCAGGCTGAACTTCCTCATCCCGGTAAGGCCTCATCAGTTCAAATTCTTCAGCATAGTTGATTCTGGTCATACCTGTTCTTTTCTCCGGTCGAAAAATATCCTGGGTTTGCGTGAGCCATCTGAATACTGCAGCTGTTCAAGCAGAAAAGGGTCCGAAAACTCTATTCTCGGAGCCACCCTCAGTTTTGCCCTGAAATGGTCCTTGATGGTTTTTTCAAATTCCGGCCCCCTGAGGCTGGTACCGACCCTGATCAGGATCTCATCTGTATCAATTTCATTCGAAAATACTTCCACGATATAATTATCAATTCCCTTGATATCATTAAGAATATCATACAAGGCAGGCGGATAAATCGTTGTTCCCTTGTATTTGATCATCTGCTTTTTCCGACCTATGAGGCTTCCGATGCGGAGGGTGGTCCTGCCGCACAGGCAGGGTTCGGTGTAATGGCAGCAGATGTCACCGCTTTTAAAGCGGAGCAGTGGCATACCTTCAATGCCGAGGGTGGTGAAGGTTAATTCTCCCGGCTCGCCGGGTTTAACCGGGTTTTCATTTTCATCCAGGAATTCAACAATCAGCAGTTCAGGATGATGGTGACCGCCGCAACCATGAACACACTCGGTAAAAGCCGCACCCATTTCGGTGGAAGCATAGGTGGAAAAAAGCTGGATGTTCCAGTTTTCAACAATTTGCTTACCCAGGGTATTCAGCTCAAAATTGCCGTTACGGATAGGTTCACCGATACAAAAGGCAGATTTCACCGAAGTGTCGTTGAGTCTGATACCATTGGCTGCGGCATATTCAATCAATTTCAGCAGGAAGGAAGGTACGGTTACCAGCGATGTCGGCCTGAACCGGTTGAATGAATCAATCTGCAACTCCGGATTTCCGGGGCCAACCCTGACAGCGGCAGCTCCCAGCTTCCTGATCCCCAGAAAATAGGCAAGTCCTGCCATAAAACGACGGTCCATGGTTACCATCAGCTGGTAAATATCCGAAGGCGACCCGTTGGCTGTGGTGAACGACAGATATTCATTGTAAGCCAGGCGATCAAGATCCTTGTCGGTAACGGCAAAGGTGATCGGTGTTCCAAGGGTTCCCGAGGTGGTGATGTAATCAATGATTCTTCCGGGTTCCACACAAAGAAAATCCATATTACTGGTCTGCAGGTTTCCCTTGTCAGTTGTGGGAATATACTTCAGGTCGGTAAGCTTCCTGATTTTTGAGATATCTGTGTTGTTCTCCCTGAAAAGCCTGGAATAATAGGGTGAATGGAGCTGCAGGTACTGCAGCAGTTCCTGCAGGCGCGATTCCTGGTAGCCGGTAATCTCACCAGGCCCGAGTGTTTCTATTTTAGGAATAACCGATATTGACATAGACCCCTTTGCGGTAAAGGCGCAAAAATACAATTAATAATGAATCGGGTGTAAGGTGAAACAAAGGCATGTTAGCACATAAGCCCAAAATAACAATATTGAATTCACCTGAAAGGAACGATTTCACGACCACATAATCCGGAACCGCGATGATTTTGTCCTCTTTTCAAATAATATCATTAACAATCCTGCAAAGTGGTTTGACAAATTAAAAAATGGCGGATAGTCCTGTGCAGATATTTTTGAGCAAAGCGCCAAATGTAGTATATTCACCGGGAGGGGAGTGGAAAAATTCCCGGCGCACGAAGGTCCCTGACATATCGGTTATGTTATTTTATATTCTATTAATTCATAAAACAGGTCAACGGGCATGTCTCAGAACAATAGCCGGTAGTATAAGTTTCCCTTTGAATCCGTCCTTTGCCTTTTATCGATCAACCCAGGAACAATTTCTATAATTGCCTGTTAATTTTTCAATCCTGTAAAACCATGAATGAAAATGCTTTCTCTGGCAGAAAAGTGGTTGAAAACAGACAGAATTTTATATTTAAACTCGAGTCTTATGAAAAAATCCATCATCTCTCTGTTATTTATCCTGATCGGCATCGCGGGTCAGGCACAGTGGGGCCCAGTTAACAACGGAATAGGAAACTTAACTTCGGGGGCTAAACTACTGGGCAGTTCAGCAACGCATCTGTTCGCGGGAACCCTGGCCGGACAAAAAATGTACCGCAGCAGCGACAACGGCAACAACTGGTCAGAAATACAGCCGCCGGTAACCGGCAACCTTCCGGAATGTGGCTATTACTTCAATGGTAAATATTTTTCCGGGCTCAGCTCCTCTGCGGATTGTATTTACTCCTCTTCCGACAACGGGACCACCTGGAATAACGTTTCCGGATGTCCTGTTACCACCTGGATACGGGGATTTATCCATCTGCAGGATGATTTGTTCTCCTATACATCAAGCATGGGGGTCTACCGGTCCACCGACGGGGGCTCCACCTGGAGTCCGGCCAGTGACGGCATCGGGAACCTGAATGTCATCTTCATGGAAACCTTCAGTTCCCGGCTGTTTGCTGCCACCATCGGTGGAGGCTTGTTTGTATCTGATGATCATGGCATCAGCTGGACCACATCAAATAACGGTATTGCCGGGGGTGACCTGAATGCGGAACTTGTCTGGCGCATGGGCGGCAATCTCTACTATACGGCCCAGGGTGGTGGTTCTTATGTCAGCATCAATGAAGGAGCAAACTGGACAGCCTGGACAAAGCCGGCTGTTATGGGGCTGGGCGTGCTTGAAGTCAGCCGCAAAGGCTTCAATCTGTATTTCGAGTCGCGGCATTTCGCCGGAGGGCTCAGGGACAGCCTGTATATGTCATCAGATGAGGGTAATTCATGGACCAATATTACCGGGAATCTGTCAGCGACTGACCTGAATGCCTCCGGAATTACCGAGTTCAACGGTTATCCATTCATCGCTTACAACCTGATGACGCCCGGCAACGGCATCTACAGAAGGGATGACCCTACCGGAACACCCACCGTATTAAACAACAATAACATAGAACTATATCCCAACCCCTTCTCCGACAGGATCCTGTTGGTGAATAAATCAGGCGAAGAGGTGACCGGGATACAGATTTATGATGCCGGTGGAAGACCTGTGCTGTCAGAAAACGGAAAAATAACCTCTGTAAATACCACAGCTCTAAACCCAGGGGCCTACCTGATACAGCTGAAGCTGGCCAAAGGAACGATGGTTTACAGAAAAATGATCAAATAAGCCGTTTGAAAAGGTGCGTAGCAATCCGTGAAAAGCCGTACGGCTTTTGATGAAAACATGCTTAACGATTCAGGAAAAGGTATTTATCTTTTAGAAAAAAGCCGTACGGCTTTTTTCTAAAAGACGCGGACGATACCAAAAATGGGAGCCCTTGGTTATGAAGAACCGGATTTAACCGGGGAATATTTGTCAGGAAAAGTCCAGGTGAAGTTATTTCTCATAAACATCCTTCAGCATCGCCTCCACCTCCTCCCGGTCAACCTTCCGGGGAATTTCCTTTGCCAGGGATATTTTGAACAGTTCCGCAGCCTTTGCCGGCAGTCCGCTTAAACTGTAATACCTGCCAGCCAGAAGATAGGGATAATAATAGCCCGGGTTCAGGTCAAGGTAATGATTGATAAAGGCTTCTGTCAGGAAACCTGAATGACTCTTGTCCAGCCTGTTTTTCAGCCAGGCGGTTGTTTGCAGGTATTCCCTGTAACGGGTCCATTCACCGGAGAGTAAAAAGGTATCTGCTGCAATGGTGAGTTCCGGGTGATCGATTTCATTTCTGAAATCAGGATTCCCGTTAAAAACCGTGTTCAGATCATAACACAGATAAGCCCCCTCCTGGTAAGGTTCGGTTGAAACCCATACTTTCAGTTCTGCAGGTTTAAAAATCACTGAATGATGGGCGATCAGCTGGTTGATGGCCTTTTCGTTCCCGAGCCCGATGTCAGCATTCTTCAGGCCCTTTCTGTCGCGCAATATGCCGGCAGCACTTACAGGATTGAGGGCCGGGGTTTGATCAAGCAGTTCTTCCACCCGCTGATAGCGATAGGGAGAGGCACTTTCCGCCATGCTTTCGGTGGTCAGTTTATCGCTACTGAAGGTTTCGCTCTGGAAATGGTTGGTGACAATCAGCCTTGAACCGGAAGGGGATAAAACCCCTGTTTTCTCGGGTGATTTCTCAATCAGGACAGCCCTGTTCTCCCTGGCAGATCCAATCAGGAAGGATTCGGAAACAAAGGTCTGATTTTCCCGGGCAATCTTAATGGCTTCATCGGTAGTGGCAGCATATTGCAGGATGTTTCTGGCAAGGATCGAAACCGGTGTCTTTGCTTTCCAAGGAATGGATGATTTCGCCGAATTCAGAGTGATGGTCAGGCCTTTTTCGTTCATCCCGGAAACCACCCCGGTCATCCCTCCCCAGGTCAGCATCATCAGGCGGTATCCCTTGTCGGGGTTAAGAAAAACCACGATTTTGTTCCGCGCAAAATCCTCACCCATATAGAAATCGAAATTACGGCCGATGATCAGGGTGCTGTCTTCGGAATCGCTACCCCAGGCAGCAAAGGCTGTGCATCCCACCAGGTTCAGGTTCTGCATCGCATGGCCGATGTCGTGCGCAGCATGATAATTCAGGATCCGCTGATAGTTCGGGGCAATGAAATCATAATCCGGTGATGCGGCCATCGAAACGCCATAGATTTCTTCCTGGTTTTCCACTGGTACATAAACATCCATATCACGGTTAAACCAGGCCACAAAATATTTCAGGGAGTTGATATACCGGGGCGACGGAACCATTTCGCGCAACCGGGCCACAAATACCTCTTCCTGGTAACTGATCAGTTCCCTGGTAAGTATCCCGTTGATCAACCCCATCTCAAAGGGAGTGCCTTCAAGGTACATTTCATAAATTCCAAGCCGGTTTTTCCTTATCCAGCTGTTCTTACAGGTGAATACACCCGGAGCCACCGCATCGCGCCTGAGGCCTTCAGGCATCCTGTTTCCGATTTCAGGGGGATCAAACTTCACTGCATGAAAATAGATTGCTATTAAGGCAGCCAGCAGCACAAACAGCAGCAATAGTATGCGTACAATCCGGTATCTGAAAAATCTCTTCATGATCATGCCTCCCTGATTTTCCGGATCACTGCTTTCATGTCAAGAAAGGGTCCGGCGGTTATTAAAGCACCGATGGTAACCCCAAGCATGCCATGATTATTGATATTCTGGCCCGTAAAAAAGAAATTGGGAATCTTTGTCCTGACAGAAATAAAAGTTTTCAGCGCATAGTTACAGTCTTTCTCAATGCCATACATAGCTCCGTTTACTGTTCCTGTAAAATCGCGGAAAGTAAGTGGAGTGGCGGCATAGGCATGCAGGATCCGGCCTTCCGTTTCAGGCAGTTTCTTTTTGATCAGATTCTGCAATGCTTTCATTTTGTCCTCTTTGTACTTTTCGTAATCACTGCCACGTTTCCCGGTAGTGGTGTTCTCCCATTTCTTCAGCTCACTGAAATCAAGCATGGTAACCACTGTGATACTTTCAGCAAAACCGGTGTCACCGTCTTTTGTGGTATAAAGCATATAACCATGGGGCCAGGGAAGATCCGGATTCCGGTTAATATCCCATACATTTTCGTCTACAGAATAATAAAGGTTACCATTCCGGTGTCTGATGCTGCCCTTTTCAACCACAAGGTATAACACAAAAGCACCAATGGTGTTCTCAATATTCCGGATGCGGTCAACATAGACTTTAGGAAGTTTTCCCGGTTCGATCCAGTCAAGGCTTACAGCAGGATGCACGCCTGATATAAAATTTCCGGCTTTATACTTTTCACCGGTTACGGTTTCAACGGCGACTGCTATTTTTCCTTCAAAATGGAGCCGGGTAACTTTGCTGTTCATGAGGACAGAACCTCCATGCTCTTCAATCTTTGAAACCAGCACCCTGGCAAGCTGATGACCTCCGCCAGCCATTCTGTAAGCACTCCCGAGATAAAAATTGTTGGTATTGGCAAGGAGGTTCAGGGGCGTTTTTTGCGAATTCCCGCAATAAAGGCCATTGTTTCCGGCCAGTACTGCTCTCAATAATTTATTTTCGGTAAGGTTTTCTATAAACTGATATGCACTTTCGTTATAGCTGAAGAAATAAGCTGCTTTATCCGTTTCAACATCAAAAATACTCAGATTATTCACCGGATTGCTGACCTTTCTGATTGTTTCAATAAACGTATCAATGGCAGTTTCCTCCCCAGGGAAATAATTCTTCAGGGCGCTCGCGTAGTTTTCGTAACCGGTGGTCAGTTTGAATTCAAGATCACCGATCGAAATCACATCATAACCGATATCATCCAACCGTTGAACGTTGAATTTACCGACAAGGTCAAGGTATTTGAAAATCTGGTATAAAGGCTGACCTTTGTCATAAGAGCCGATGTAGTGCATTCCGGTATCAAAAAGGCAACCATTCCGCCTGAAAGTCTGAAGGTTACCCCCGGCTTTTTTGTCCTGTTCAAGAACACAGACTTTCATATTATGCTGCGCCAGTATGGCTGCACACATCAATCCCCCGAGGCCTGCCCCAATGATGATGAAATCAAATTGTTTGTCTGCAGGCACCTCAGAAAGATTTTAGTTTATTATACAGATATTCGTATCCAAGCAGTTCACTGCAAGTCAGCACCGATCCGATAGAAACACCCAGTATTCCATGCATGTTCAGATTCTGACCGGTATAAAGCAGATTTGAAATCCTTGAACGCGGAGAAACCAGCGAAGCATAAGGGTCTTTCCAGTTTTTCAGTATACCATAGGCCGATCCCTCAGGAGTTCCGGTATAATCGCGGTAAGTCAATGGCGTTGATGTGTGTATGGACTGAATGGAATTCTTAAAACCGGGCAGCTTTTGTTCGACAAAACGGATGAGTTTTTCGGCTTTCAGGTTTTTGAAATCGGAATAGGATGCACCCCTGTTTTCAACACTGGTTTCCACCCATTTTTCAACCTCCTCAAAACGCATATAGGTGATCACAATGGCACTTTCAGCCCAGACTTCTGAAGTTGAAACAGCCGGTGTATAAAACATAAAATGCGTAGGCCAGTCACTGATGCGGTAACCGGTGGTCCATGTGTTAATTTCCGAAAAATGATGATGATTGAAGTTAAGATAAGGAAAGGTATTCTTTTTAAAAGTAACGTACAGCGTGAACATACCGATGGTATTCTGCATGCTGTTAATCCTTTGCTTATGCCCTTTTTTGGATAAGGAATCCTGGATCAGGTTAACAGTTACCGAAGGATGGAGATTTGAAATAAAATATTTTCCATTGATCTGAGTCCCATCTTTCAGCCGGGCAAATCCAATTGTTCTGTTTTCACCGCCAAGACAATCAACCTCCGCATTCCTGAATATCTCACCGCCAAAATCATCAATTTTCCGGGCGATCTGGACAGCTAGCTGGGAGCTTCCATCCACCAGCCTCCAGGCACTGGTCATAAAGGAATAACAGATGAGTGCATGAACATAGAATGGTGTGCTTTCTTCAACCCCGGCATAAAGCGAGTTGGTGCCAGCCAATACATTCTGAAGCTTGATATTGGCTGTAACTTTTTTAATTAAATCATAAGCACTGGTTGTCAGGTACTTGTGTTTACCTGATTCGTTGTTGAATCCGCTTAATGAGTACAAGGGAAAGGAGTTGCATGCGCTCTCCATCAGTTCAACATAGCTGGTCAGGTTCTGACGTTCACCGGGGAAATGGGCTGAGAGTCTTTCAATAAAGTTATATTTACCCTGGGCGAATGGGTACTCTGCCGGGTCGCCTTCAAAGGAAATTTTTTCGAAGGCGTCAATATCCATTCTGCGAATCCTGAGTTTATCGAAAACCCCGAAATATTTAAAATACCGGTTCAGTGTTTCTCCTTCACCCAGGCTTTCGGTAAAATTAAGTCCTGTATTAAAAACGACGCCATTACGGGCAAAAGACTGAATACTTCCTCCGATCCTGTTGTTCTTTTCGAGCACGCAAACCCTGAAACCTTCACGGCTGAGTATATTGGCGCAAAGCAAACCACCGAGACCGGCCCCGATGATGACAACATCATAACCCTGCGACAATTCTTTTTTCATTCCGCTGACCGTTTCAAAATAAAAGTAACATCTGACTTCTTCGAAGGATTGTCTTTACGTTCAACCACAAAATTATGTTTCGACGCAATATTTTCGATGAATGTGCCTGAAGTATAGGACAAGGATGCATAATTTGTTTTGTTAAACCTGAAGAAACGGGTTGAATTAAACTCATTCCAACGGGTTCTCCACATTTCTGTTTTCAAATCCGCATCGGCATCCCTGATGAATATCATCCCGTCATAGTTAAGCTTTTGCATGCATTTTTCAATAACCTGTTCGTGAAATTCGGCAGGCAGATAATGTAAAACATCCAGAAGAAGAAAAACATCTGCTTCGGGCAATTCAAAGTTGAGGATATCAGCCTCCTCAAACCGGGCCCTGTCCACAGAAGTCTCTATCTGCCGGGCAATGGCAATTTTTTCCCCATCATAATCAAGGCCAAGGATTCGTCGTTTCTCAGAAACCATGCATAACATATGCGACAAAAAGCCATAACCGCATCCTATATCAACAATGCTTGCTTCGCGCGGAATCAGGTTATTGAAATAGTTGTAATTCTTTTCCAGTGAAATCTTGACTTTTCCATACCATTCAATGACCGGGCCTTTATAAAGGAATTGATTGATAAGCCTTTTGCGGAAATAATCCGGTGTTTCCAGTTCAATGCTCATCCTTTCGAATTCCCTCCGGTACAGATTTCGCAGGCTTTGTGATTGTGGCTTATAGGATTCTCCATCTTTCACCTTTGTCACTTTAATTTTCTCCAGGGCACGCAGGGTGATGGATCCGGGCCTGAGGAAAAATTCACTTTTTATAAGACAATGGTTTGCCCCGTGCAACAACAGCGGCTGGATTTCGATATTCAGCTTATCGGCCAGCCAGAAAGCGCCCTGATGAAACCGGTTAATCTGGCCATCCCTGGTTCTTGTCCCTTCCGGGAAAACCAGGATTGAATAGCCCTCATTCACCTTTTTTTGTAAACGGCCTGCCAATTGCTGATCAAGACCTCTGAAAATGGGATAAAATTCTGCAAACCGCACTACAAAACCATAAAAAGGATTGTTCCACACCCATCTGTTTGTCAGAACTATTATCTTGGGATTGAGCATCAGGATAATCGAAAGATCGAGGTGTGACTGATGATTACAAACAATGACCGAGGGTTGTTTGAAATTGACTTTATCACGAATTTCTATCACTTTCCGGATCGGGAAAATGGAATAAACCACGATACGTAGTGTTCCTGAAATCAGGTAATGAAAGAAATATTTTATTTTCTTCCGGCCTATGGGTAAAATTTTCAGAACCGGGATTAATAGGGTAAGTAATACAGAACCACCCAGGAACATCAGAAAAGCGATGATTGAAACCAAAAAGCTTTTTAGCGTGACGGGCTCAACCCGCTTCTTTCCCTTATGATACACCAGTGCTGAAAACAAGACAGGAACTATGGTGATTGACATAATCAAAGCGGAAGTAATTCCAAAGACCGAAACAAGGGCAATGGATCTGAGTGCCGGATGTCTGGCAAAAAGCAGTACTGCAATTCCCACCACCGTTGTTATAGCTGCCAGTATCACTGAAATCCGGTAGGTGGCCAGGCCTTTGGTTCCGTATTTATAATTATTGATTGAGCCCTGTACAATAAATATACAAAAGTCTATCCCCAATCCAAAAATATACGATGATATGATCACATTGAAAATGTTGAATTCAATGCCAAAAAGTTTCATAAAACCCAGTGTCCAAAACCAGCTTAACAGCAGTGGTATCAAGGTTACCAGGGCCAATTCGATACGGCCAAAAATAAGAAGTAAAATGAGGAAAACAAGAAGCATTGAAACGGTAACCAATATATTGAAATCTTCTTTCAGGATTTCAAAGAAACGGTTTACAAAAACCTGCTTATCAAAAACAACCAGTTCATCATACTTCATCACCCTCTTGAAAACGGCTGGTTTGTTCTTATTCTCAACTTTCAGCATGGTGATTGCTGAAATCAGATTTTCGTTTTCGGTAAGGTAATTTTTTAAGAAAATGGACTGAATCAGGCTGAAACTTTCCTCCTGTACAGGTGAGAACTCTTTATTTATCAGATTGTAGAAAGGATTGAAGGCGTCTTCTCTGAAATGGCTCTTATTCCCGGCTTCAACCATCATCCGCTTAATCCTGTCGCGGTTCATTCTGTCCCAGAAATGGTTCCACAGATCAATTTTTTCTTTTTGTTTCCGGGTGGATAAAATAAGATCTGAAGCCGATGATTTACGGCCGGCCAGCCCCTCGTTGATAAGCGAATCCATCAGACCCTGATATTTCTCGGATTTATACAATGCTTCGTCCCTGGTTTTTCCTGAAGTGATCAGATACACATTGCTTAAAGTCTGTGTACTGATTTTCATCAGATTTTTCTCTGCATTCTTCAGGTTATCAGGTAAATAATTCATGGTACTCAGATCACCGTTAAACCCGACCGATCCGGGTGTGAAAATGAATATCAATGTAATAGCAGCAATAGAAATCAGCAGTATCCGGTTATTTTCATATGTATAATTACTCAGGTGGCCGAACGATTTAAACGGAGTACCGCTGAATGCTGAAACAGGGTAAATTTTTTCAAGGATATAGGAGAAAAGTGTCAGGGTAATGATGGCATTGAAAAAAATGCTCAGGGCAGCAAACAAACCAAGTTGATTCAGCGCTTCGGAACGCACGAGATAAAGACATAAAAATCCGCTGGCAGTGGTGATGCTGCTCATAATTAACGGGTTGGTAATTGTCCGGATGGTTCCTCTCATATTACCGGAGATACGGTAGTGGGAGTATAGATGGATCGGATAATCAACCAGAATCCCCAGAAGGACGGCCCCGATTCCCAGCGCTATTGCGGAAATGGTTCCTTCGGATATGATGAGGATTGCCAGTGAAATCCCGGCAGCAAAAAGCACGGGAAAAAACAGAATGAAAATCACCCTCTTTTTGCGAAAAACACGAAGAAATAGTGCAAGTAACAGTAGTAATGCCAAAGGAACGGTTATCAGGATATCTGTTTCAATCCGGTGAGCGTTGGCAACGGCTACGGCAGTACCTCCGTAATATTCAACCTTAATATCCGGATTTGCTTGCCGGCTCAGCACATCTTCAAGATCTGACATCAGTTTTGATCCCGATGTAATATTGCTTGAAGGATTTGCCGGCACCAGGAATGCCATCAGGTGTTTACGGTCTTTGGTGAAGATGTGGGATTGGTAGATCGTAAAATTATCGTCAAACTGGAAATTTTTCAAACGTTCTATGGCCCCGGGTGTAATATGGAATGGATCCCTGAAAATCTGCTTTTTCAGTGCCAGTCCTGTCGGAGATAAAAGAACCTTAAGATCTTTTTGCAGGGTTATATCCGTTTCATCCGGGGTCAGCAATGATTCCAGACGCTGATAATGAATGCTGTCGAGATAAAAAGGGAGATGATCGTAAAAGAAATCATACATCTCGGCATATTGATCATCCCTGATTTCAAAAATAATCTCACTGATCAGTGCTGTATCGGTTTCAAGTTCTCTGAGAATACTACCGGCATATTCGATAAGCGAATCGGGGCTGATATCGGAAGCTGAATCAGCAAAAAAATTAAAAACCAATTGATCGGCAAACTTTGAATGATTCAGGATTGAACTGATTTTTTCAATTCTCTCATCGTTCGGGATAATGGAAGTGATGTCTTCCGAGAAACGGATGCCGGAGCTGAAAAATGCAATAAAAGCGATCAGCAAACCGGTTGTCGTATAAAAAACGACAGGTTTCCGGAGTAATTTTTCATAAATGCCTATAAAGAATCCGGACATAAAGACACTATTTTTCTTTCCGTAAAATTGCCAGTAATAAATAACTGATCAAAAATGTAATGAAACCACCTGCAATTGCAAAAACAACAGCGCCAAGGATGTATTGTTTCAGATAGGTAAATGCCAGTTCAAATGTAAACTCATGCAATGAAAATGAATGCAGGCCATTACTTCCCAACAATAGTCCTCCGGTATAAAAACTTGCAAAAAGGATAAGTGGTATCATAGGTGGAAAGCTTATATTGGCCGCAACAAAAAAAATCGCTTTGTTCAGTTTTAAAAAATGTGCAAGCGTAAATCCTACCAGAAGCTGATATCCCCAGATCGGTACAATTCCCATAAACACTCCAAAACCAATCGCCAGGGCAATTTTCAGGTTCGATCCGGTTGCCAGGTATATTTCATCGTGGATTAATTGCCGGATGCTTTTTTCCCGGTAACGGCTGAATGCTTTCCCGGGCCAGAAAACGAAAAGGGAAAGGGTCACCAGCAATGTATTCAGTAACGAAATCCTCACAAAGTCAATGAACGGACGATAATGTGAAACACGCTCCCCTTCAGGGGCATAATATACTTCAATTGGAACCGATTCTACTTTGATGCCTTCCCATGCCGCTTTAACAATTACTTCCACTTCAAACTCAAACCGTCTGGAAATATATCGTGTTCCTGCCATTTTACGGATTGGATAAAGCCGGTAACCGGATTGTGTGTCAGCCATTTTCAAACCTGTCATCACGGTAATCCAGAAATTGGAGAAGCGTTTGCCAACAGAGCTTTTTAAGGGCACATTGTCAACCTTCATGTTTCTGGAACCGATGATCAGGACATCCGGTTCCTGAGCATATTTTTCGAGAAAAACAGGTAGGTCCGATGCAAGATGCTGCCCATCAGAATCGATGGTGACGGCATAATCATACCCTTTTTCAAGCGCGAATTTAAAAGCCCTTCTTAAGGAATAACCCTTCCCTCTGTTTACTTCATTTTTCAGAACCGGAAGTCCGGGGAAGCGTTCCAGTAATTTCTCCGTATTATCGGTAGAACCATCATTGATTACGATTATTCGGGAAGTAAAGGCCATAACATCCCCTATCACCCTGCCCAGGGTCGCCTGGTTATTGTAGGTAGGGATAATGACACAACCATTCTGTGCTTCAAATATATCGCGGAAGTTATCCATTTTCCTTTATTAAAGTCCCTTTGATTTTTAAGTAGGTGAGATTTTCGTCTGAAAGTTCGCCTGAAAATGAAATATCATCCTGCGAAGAAACTGACCAGCTTATTTCACATTTCAGATGGGATACATCCATCGGATTCATCATGTTAATGAATTTACAGATCCTGGATTCACTCAGCAGATATGAATTATTAAGGCAAAAACACAGGACTTCCTTAACGATCTGAACCTGACAAACACCGGGCACAACCGGCACCCCCGGGAAATGACCCTGATAAACCCGGTGTTCATGATTCAGATTGATGATAGCCGAAATATGGCTATCTGTCTGGTCCATTTTCTCAATCTTATAAAAATCGTCTGATAACATCATTTATCAATTTTTAAAAACGAGAGTTTCATCCTGTGTTTCACCGGCCGGTTCTCAAAGTTTATCACCGATGGCAATACATCAATACCTTCCATCTTCACGGTCAGCCTGTTCAGGAAAAATCTTCTCTGTTCAATTTTTGTCAGCCGGCCATCCTGATTACAGAAATAGATATTTTTATAAAAACAGCCTGATTTTACGGCAAACTCATTGGTTTCATGATTCCGGTATTTTTTTATTTTCCTTTTGTTTTCAGGGATATAAACAAGCATCCTGATGTTCTTTTCAATAGAATTGATGATTACAGGCCTGTTCAGAAAATCCTGACAACTATTGACAGTAGTTCCATTACTTTTCATTGACAGGTCCATAAGATTTAAACCAAATTCCGACAA
Source organism: Bacteroidota bacterium (assembly GCA_043806115.1). GTDB lineage: Bacteria > Bacteroidota > Bacteroidia > Bacteroidales > Lentimicrobiaceae > Lentimicrobium. The sequence goes on along the minus strand of JAZDHI010000079.1, from coordinate 52,159 downwards.
CAATACAACCCTGAAAGAGCTGTTCAAAGGTTCTGGTTTAAAAAGCAGGATTCCTGAAAAGTGCTTCCCGAAAGCGTCCATCTGTGTTTTATACAAAGCCTGACCATATTCTCCCTTCAGCGGTGGAAAAGGATTATTGGTAAACTTTTCCGGATCTGTTTTCTCAAAACCTTTCAATCCGGAACAGGCGCCGGTTATGAACGCAAAAGTTATCAGAATTATTAGGTTTCTTGAAACTGGCATTATGAATGATCCTGATATTAAATACTTTAAAGCGATTATGACAGGGCAGCTCAAATGATTCTATCAACAACGCTGCAATAATACAAATGAATGGTTTCTGAACCCATCGTGATTGTAAAACAGGATGCACTCAATCTTCCGCTCAACGGCATTCAGCCTGGCATAATCCGGAATTTTACCTTCTTTCATCACCCGTGTGGCAAACCATAATCCAAAACTACTGGCCGTATCAAATTCACCTGACAAATGCTTGTAAAACCCATGTATGGATGAGTGAAAGGAGGTTTCAAGAATCCTTCGTGTAAAATCATCGGAATTTTTATCCCCGTTATTGCCGGTCAGTACAAGGTCAACTGAGGTAAAATCGGCCCCCGATTCATTCAGGAACTTTTTCAGCAGGGTTTGGATTTCCGTTACACTGTCTGAGTAAGGAAACATTGAAACCCCCTTTAACCGGGCATATGTTTCCTTTTTCTTTTGTGATGACAACATGAAAAAAGCAACACCCTCACCGGGTATGCTTCCGGAAGTATTGCTTTTTAAAATATCAAGATTTGAATACGGTTCTTCTTTCCAGAGGCCGATGCTTTTCTTTAATTCATAGTTTTCGTCTGTAATTTCATCAATACCGCCGACAAGCACATTTTCTGCTTCTTTGTCAGAGATTAACATGAAAGCATCCATCAAAGCACTTTCAAATGAGGCGGTTTTGTGTGAATATACCACATTATAACTGTTACTCTGGTAGTTCAGTGCGATCTGGGCTCCCAGTGAATTATGGTTTGACTGAATGAAGTTGGTTGGGGTAAGAAACTCCGCATCTTCATCAATCAGTTTGTTCAGAAATTTCTCTGATTCCTCAACACTACCCAGACTGGAAGCAACAATAATTGCATCGGGTTTTTCAATACCTGCCTCGTTTACACATTCTATTGAACAGATGCTGCTTGATTTAACCAGATTGCTCATTCGTCGGCGCTGAAGCGGATTAAAATAAACTTTAAAGTCAGGCAACCTGAATTTCATGACCGAATGAAAGGGTTCGACCTGAACAGGAAGTTTTTCAGATAAAAATGTATCATGTGGCGACAATGCCTGTGCTGCTGTGATATAAATCTCCATTTCTCAAATACCTGATATTCATTTAAATTAATGACCGACCTTTTCCTGCTTCAATTACCACTCTCTTTATGACCCGGCTATTCATTGCGTGAAAATACCAGCGATGTATTGTTACCCCCAAATCCGAATGAATTGGATAATACATGATTAACCGGCGTATCAGTGATTATTGATGTAACCGGTATTAAACCTGTTTCTTCTATGGGATCGCTGAAAAATAAATTTGGAAAAACAACCTGATGCTGCAGCGCCAGAACCGAAACAACGGCTTCTATACCTCCGGCGGCTCCCAGGGTATGTCCGAAATAGGATTTTGTAGAACTGAAAAGAGGAATGGTTTCACCAAAAACCCGTTTAAGTGCAATAGCTTCAGTTTCATCGTTATTTTCAGTACCGGTTCCATGGACATTAATATAACTGATCTGATCCGTCGCAAGTCCTGCATTTTTTACTGCCTTTGTCATACTCAGAAATGGTCCGTTTCCTTCAGGGGAAGTTGCCGTGAGATGGTAGGCATCGTTGGCGTTTGCATAACCTGAAAGTGACGCCAGTTTTTTCACTCCTCTTTTTTTCGCAGCTTCCGCCGATTCAAGCATTACCACACCGGCACCTTCTCCAAGGTTCATTCCGCCTCTGTTTTTATCAAAAGGTTTACAGATTTCCGGATCGACAACCATCAGGGTTTTGAACCCATAATAGGTGAATTTTGACAATGCATCTGTACCACCGGCAATCACCCTGTCAACGATTCCATGTTTTATCAGCCTGGCTCCCAGCATAATGGCATTTGCGCCGGAAGAACAGGCTGTAGAAATGGTCGTTGCGTATCCCCTTATTCTCAGGTAATCAGCCGCCTGTTCCGTTATGTATCCACAGCTATGGCTTTTTACAAAGGTGTTGTTTCCCAGGTTTTTGTGATAGTATTTTTCCGTCAGATCCATCCCACCGATTGTATTTCCAAGGACAATACCTGTTCTCCAGGGATCTTCATCAGTGAGACCGGCATCATTCATTGCTTCTTTTGCAGCGATAAGAGCCAGCAATGCTGATCTGGGAAGATCAGCCGCTCCGGGAAATCCTGATAATACGGCGAGTTGATGGTTGGCCATATTGATTTCTCCGGCCATAAATGCTTCCCCGCCATCTTTTATCAATAATTCCACAGGGTGAATGCCGGATTTTTGCAACATAAGTGACCGGAAATTTTCGTCTCCGTTATTCCCAATTGCCGTAATAATTCCCACTCCTGTTATCCAGATATCGCTACCCATAAATTATTTTTTGTTCTCAACCCCAAACTTCGAAAAACACCTCAGCAATCCGGCAAAATCAAAAATCAGCCGGATAGTAATAGAGATCCTGCCAAAAAGTCCGGAGCACAAAAATATTGAAAAGATACAGAGCATCCTTAAAATTAATTCAGCCGGGTCAGAGATCGGCAAAAAGGAGCTTTCATCACTATTGAAAATAGTTAGGCTGTGCCAAAAGTCTTAAATTGTTTATCTTTCGTCCCGATGGCTATCAGGATGAAGCCTAAACAGACTTTTGAAACAGCCTCATACAAAATCCTAACCCCGGATAATTCAAGGTGCTTATATAGCATCCCTTCCGAATTCCATCAGGAAAGCCTTGATAAAATCGTTAAGATCACCATCCAGCACACCTGCTGTATCACTGGTTTCATGATCGGTTCGCAGGTCTTTAACCAATTTGTACGGATGTAACACATAGCTTCTGATCTGCGATCCCCATTCAATCTTCTTTTTCTTTCCTTCGATAATCGCAATGGCCTCCTTTTTCTTCCGAAGTTCTATTTCATAGAGCTGAGATTTAAGCATTTGAATTGCTTTTTCGCGATTCTGCCCCTGAGAACGGGTTTCCTGGCACTCAACAATGATACCGGATGGTTCATGCTTTAACCTGACGGCAGTTTCAACTTTATTTACATTCTGGCCGCCGGGGCCGCTTGAACGGAAAGTATCCCAGGTAATATCAGAGGGATTGATCTGAATATCAATATTATCATCAACCACAGGGTATACATAAACCGAGGCAAATGAAGTGTGACGTTTGTTGGCCGAATCAAATGGAGAGAGTCTTACAAGCCGGTGTACCCCGTTTTCGCTTTTCAGGTAACCAAATGCATTGTCACCTTCAAATTCAAGTACCACGGATTTTATGCCTGCCACGTCACCTTCGTGCATATCCAGTTCCTTGATTTTGTATTTATTACGCTCACCATACCTGACATACATGCGCATGAGCATTTCTGCCCAATCATTACTTTCGGTGCCACCCGCTCCGGCATTGATCTGCAATATTGCACTCAACCGATCCTCCTCATTACTGAGCATGTTGCGCAATTCGAGGTCTTCTATGTGATTGATGGCAATGGTAAACTGCCGGTCAAGGTCCCCTTCGGTAGCATCGCCGGCATCATAAAAATCGAACATAACAAGAAGGTCCTCAACAGCCATTCTGGCCGACTCATAGTCAACCGTCCAGCGTTTCTTTTCCTGAATGGCTTTGAGTAATACTTCGGCTTTTTTGGGCTCGTCCCAAAAACCCGCCTGATGGGTAATGGCTTCTTCTTCCTTTATCTGACCGAGCTTTGCATCAATGTCAAAGGAACCTCCTTAAAGCATCGAGCCTTTTCTGAATATCGTTTAACTGTTCCTTCTGGACCATATTCAGATGCCTTTATTTTTCATCAGTTCATCAATGATGTCGCTGACCAGCTCAGGTTCATATCCTTTACCAATCGCGGTTTTGGCCAGACGATGCTTAAACAGCATTTTATTAGTGCTGTCGGTAACCGAAATCTTATATTCTACCATACCCACAATCCTGTTGCGATATTCTTCCTCATCGATTTCACTGAGGCCTGTTTTAATCAGACTTTCAGGAATCTGACGGGCTTTTAGCTCACCTATAATCCTTGTGCGACCCCACTTTTTGTTGCGGAATTTACCACCGGCATAAAGCTTGGCAAAACGCTCCTCATCAATGAAACCCTCTTCCTTAAGCTGTTCGATGATCTTTTCTGTACTTTTTTCCGGAATCCCAATGGCACGACAGTGAATCCTCACCTCCACAATACAACGTTCCTGCATTGCGCACCAGCGACGTATTTTTGCCAGATGTTTTTCAAATTCAGTCATATCTATATGAATTAAACATTTATTTTCGGTGCAAATATACCCTTTTTGACAGAAAAAATCAAATAAAAGTCCGGAAAGCATTGAAAAAAAAGAGTAAACAGAAAATTTCTATTCTATATTAATCAGATGAATATCGAATATGAGAACTGTGTTAGCCGGAATACCGGGCATCGCAGTCTTTCCGTATGCCAATCCTGAAGGTATGAAGAGGGTTCCCTTGCCACCCTCTCCAAATAACTGAAGCCCTTCATGCCATCCGGCAATCACCCCGCTTAACGGAAAAGTCGGTGCACTCCCCGGATATGATGTCTCAAAAACCGAATCGTTGAGGAAATAACCTCTATAATGAACAGTAACCAGCGAATTGGGACCGGGTTTCAGACTGCTGCCCGGAACACTTATTGAATAGTAAAGACCTGATGCTGTTTTTTGGGCTGTCAGATTTTTCTTTTGAAGGTATTCCCTGATGCTCTTATCATCAATTTCAGCATAATCCTCTTCCTTCGAACAGGAATTCAGTATAAGGCCTGGTAAAAGGCTGAAAAGGAGAAGCAGGGAGTTGAATTTGGGCATCTTCATAATTAAATGGTATTGACTCCTATTCTTTTATTATTTCCTCGAGCAGTTGATCCACAATTTTCGGAACTCCTGTACCTGCTTTTTCCTGGACAAAAACCAGGTTTTTTATCCATTGCATCCTCATGTTTTCAGGGTTCACGAGAAATATCCTGCAATGCGGAGGAATATTGTTAACCAAGCCGGCCGCCGGGTAAACAGCCAAAGAAGTTCCGATAACAAGCAGAATATCCGCCTGCATGGTCAATTCAACGGCCGCTTCAATCAAAGGCACTGCTTCGCCAAACCATACGATGTGAGGTCTCAGCTGACTACCTTTTGCACACCGGTCACCCGGAATAATTTCGGTGTACCCAATATCTGTAATCATCTCAGGATCAACGGTACTGCGCACTTTGGTCAGTTCGCCATGGAGATGAAGAATGCTGGAAGAACCTGCCCTTTCATGAAGATCATCAACATTTTGAGTTATAATACAGACTTCATACAATTGCTCAAGTTTCACGAGCGCGTGGTGAGCAGCATTAGGCTCAACCGTAGCCAGCTGCATGCGCCTCTTATTGTAAAAATCAAGCACCAGCGCGGGATTCCGCAACCAGGCATCAAATGTTGCTACTTCATCTATCCTGTATTCTTCCCACAAACCATCGCTGTCACGAAAGGTCTTTATTCCGCTTTCCGCGCTAATCCCCGCCCCAGTTAGAACAATAACTTTCTTTTTCATATCCGTGGTTTGAGGCAAATTTAAAACAACAGGGGAATTGCAGATACTTTTCCGGACTGGTAAATAAAAAATCTGCTGCCCTTGGTAATGAACAGCAGATTTCCCATTTAATTCAGGAATCAGTCTTCAAACAGATTCATATCATCAAGAACTTTCATTACACCCTTGACCGAATTGGCTGATTCCTCAAGCATCTTCTTCTCATCTTTATTAAGATTGAGTTCAATAATCTCCTCTATTCCCTTTGAACCCAGTTTAACAGGCACACCCATATATACATTGCTGAGGCCATACTCACCGTCAAGCAGTGTACAGACAGGGAAAATCCTTTTCTGGTCATCCACAATGGCTTCAACCATTTGTGCTGCTGCAGCGCCCGGCGCATACCATGCAGAAGTACCCATCAGGTTTACAAGCTCTCCTCCGCCTTTCTTCGTCCTTTCAACAATTTTATCAATTTCTTCCTTATTCAGAAGATCTGTAATCGGAATACCTGCAATAGAAGTGAACCTTGGCAGTGGAACCATGGTATCACCATGCCCTCCGAGTAAAAGGGAGTGAATATCTTTAGGTGAAACATCAAGAGCCTCAGCTATAAAAGCCTTATACCGTCCGGTATCGAGAATCCCTGCCATGCCGAAGACCCTGCTTGAATTTTTACGTGCAGCCCGATATGCAGCATAAGTCATAACATCAAGCGGATTGGAAACCACAATGATAATGGCTTCCGGCGAATACTTAACAACCTTTTCCGTAACCTCCTTAACAATGATAGCATTGGTCTTGATCAGGTCATCGCGGCTCATTCCGGGCTTGCGGGGCAATCCGGAAGTAATAACAACGATTGATGATCCTTTGGTTTTCAGGTAATCGTTGGTAACGCCAACAACACGGGTATTGAAATTGTTGATTGAAGATGTCTGCCAGATGTCAAGTGCTTTACCTTCCGCAACGCCTTCTTTTATATCCACGAGCACAACCTCACGGGTAAGATCTTTGTGTGCGATTACGTTCGCACAGGTGGCACCTACATTTCCGGCACCGATTACAGTGATTTTCTTCATGTTACAATAATATATTGTTGATCAGGAACTAATGATTACGACAGGAATCCAATCCGGTCAGAATCTATTGATGTACAAAGGTAGAAATTTACATATAAACCTATGAATAAAATCCTGAAATGTTTTTTTCAATCTGTTCATCCCTGCATTGATTCACCCGGTCAACCACAGGCAGTTCAACCAGAGGCTCTTTCGGTAATGCCTTGTGCATCAATAACAGCAATGGTCACCATATTGACAATTTCAGCAACACTTGATCCCATCTGTAAGACATGAATGGCTTTATCCAAACCCATAAGTATTGGCCCTATAGCTTCAGCGCCACCCATTTCCTGCATGAGTTTATAGGCAATGTTACCGGCTGTTAGATACGGGAAAATCAGTGTATTGGCGGGTCCATCCACGAGTTTTGAGAATGGAAAATTCTCGCGGAGCAATTCATTGTTCAGGGCAAAGTTCGCTTGCATATCACCATCAACAATAATGTCGGGATATTCGCGGTGTAACTTTTCAACGGCGTTGCGAACCAGGATAGGAATATTGCCTTCGACCGAGCCGAAATTAGAATAGGATAACATGGCAATCCGGGGTTCCACATTGAATTGCCGGACTGCATTGGCGGCCTGAAGAGTAATTTCAACAAGCTGGTCAACATCCGGGTTCATGTTTACTGTAGTGTCAGCGAAAAAGAACGGACCCTTTTTAGTAAGCATGATGTACATCCCGGATACAATATTGGCACCCTTCCGTTTTCCGATGATTCTCAGTGCAGGCCTTATTGTGGCCGGATAGCTGCTGGTAAGTCCTGAGATCATAGCGTCAGCAAATCCATTTTCGACCATGCTTGGTCCGAAATAATTCCTGTGGGTCATCATTTCGCGGGCACCTGCTATGTTTACGCCTCTCCGTTTGCGTTTTTCAAAATATTGCTGGGCAAACATCTCCCTTCGTTCGTCTTCTTCAGCCGACCTGGGATCAATAATCTGTACACCTTCCAGTTCCAGATCATGGGTTGCGATCAGGTCAAGAATAATTTTACGGTCGCCGAGAAGAATCGGGATGGCAATTCCGTCATCAACCACAATTTCAGCAGCTTTCAGTATTTTATAATTTTCGGCTTCCGCGAAAACGACGCGTTTCGGATTTTTCATTGCCCTGGCTTTTATCTGCCTGATCAATGGATTGATCAATCCAAGACGCTTGTTCAATTCATCGCGGTAAAGGTCCCAGTTTTCAATTGGTTTTCTGGCAACACCGGTATCCATGGCTGCTTTAGCCACTGCAGGCGCTACATGGGTGATCAGTCTTGGATCACTGGGTTTGGGAATTATGTAGTCTGTGCCAAATTTCAGATTTGTAACCTGATAAGCAATATTTACTTCTTCAGGAACCGGTTGTTTTGCCAGATCGGCAAGAGCATGAGCTGCTGCCAGTTTCATTTCTTCATTGATAGCGGTTGCCCTTACATCAAGGGCTCCCCTGAAAATGTACGGAAAGCCCAATACATTGTTCACCTGATTGGGAAAGTCGGAACGGCCGGTTCCCATAATCAGGTCATTCCGGGTTGCTATGGCAAGATCGTAAGCAATTTCGGGAACCGGATTAGCAAGGGCAAAAACAATCGGATGATCGCTCATACTGAGCAGCATCTCCGGGTTAACAACTCCCGCGGCTGAAAGGCCCAGAAACATATCAGCACCGGTCATCGCATCGGCAAGGGTCTCCAGTTTGCGATCGGTCACAAATTTCTGTTTCCAGGGATTAAGGTCGGTTCTGGAGCGGTTTAATACCCCTTTTGAATCGACCATGACGAGATTTTCCGGCTTTACACCCAATGAAAGATAGAGTTTAGAACAGGAAATTGCTGAAGCGCCCGCTCCATTCACCACCACCCTGATCTCCTCAATTTTTTTTCCTGTTATTTCAAGTGCATTCAGTAATCCGGCTGATGTAATGATGGCTGTACCATGCTGATCGTCATGCATCAGAGGGATATCAAGCATTTTCTTCAGACGGTCCTCTACTTCAAAGCACTCAGGGGCTTTGATATCTTCCAGATTTATCCCGCCAAATGTCGGGGCAATGGCTTTTATCGTGTTTACCATACCCTCAACAGTTTTATCGCTGATTTCTATGTCGAACACATCAATATCTGCGTATATCTTGAATAGCAAGCCTTTACCTTCCATAACAGGTTTTCCGGCTTCCGGGCCAATATCTCCCAATCCAAGTACAGCAGTACCATTTGAAATAACTGCTACAAGATTTCCCTTTGCCGTATATTTGTAAACATCATCAGGGTTTGCCTTGATTTCAAGGCATGGTTCGGCAACACCGGGACTGTAAGCCAGGCTTAGATCATATTGAGAATGGTGGGGTTTTGTCGGGATGACTTCAATCTTACCGGGTCTGCCATCAGCATGATAGGCAAGTGCATTTTTACGACTTAAAGGAACTTTCATGGTATATTGATTTTCAGGAGTTAATTCCGACGAAAGAGCAATCTAAAAAATCAGGTAAATTTATGCAAACTGAGTTACTTATTACTTAAAAATAAGCCGAATATTTGATTGAGAACTATTTAGAGTGTTTCCAAATAACCGCCTCTGCCTGAATTCAAAGAAAGATCATTTGTACCGGACGGAATTATACCTTTCCATCATCAGAACATAAAATTGGATGTATTCAACAATTATCCCTATTTTTGTCGGTTAACGGGAATATACCCTGCCTATGTACGCATTTATTGAAGGGAAAATAAGTGACATAAACCCTGCTTCGGTAGTAATTGATTGCCAGGGGGTGGGTTATGATATTTCTATTTCGGTTAATACCTATTCACTGATTAAAGACCAGGTGGTGTGCAGGTTACTTACTCACCTTGCAGTGCGCGAGGATGCCATGGTCCTGTTTGGATTTGCCAGGGAAAATGAGAGATTGCTTTTCAGGCACCTGATCTCTGTTTCCGGAGTCGGTGCAGGAACAGCCCGTCTAATTCTTTCTTCCCTTACTCCCGAAGAAGTCACGGAAGCCATTGTTTCAGGTAATGTTGGTCTACTTCAACACGTAAAAGGCATCGGTGGTAAAACAGCCCAAAGGATTATCATAGACCTGAAAGATAAACTTGGTAAAGACCATAGTATCAGGGATATTTTAGGAAGCCCGCACAATACAAAGAAAGAAGAGGCGTTATCTGCATTGTCGATGCTTGGTTTCAACAAAACGCTTGCTGAGAAAACCATTGATAAAATTTTAAAAGATGAAGGCACGCCGGTAACAGTTGAGCAGCTGATCAAGAGTGCCTTAAAAGTATTATAGTACCCACTATACTTATACGGTAAAAACAGTTTCAACAAATTAGTGGGGACAAAAAACAAACTGTAATACCTGATGTTGACGCGATTGGTTAAACACACATAAAACACTGAAGTTCCTTGGAGCGCATTGTAAAATATTCGTTACGTCTTTTTGTACTGATTTTTATCGTTTCTATTGCCTGGGGCATTCCGGTAAAGCCAGGACTTCTGAGTTATTCTGAAGAGAAATCCGAACCTGTCTCCCCGCCTGACACAACCCGTCCCGGCGAAGTCTTACCATACCCGCTTCCCCAACCGGAACCAGGCACTCTAACCGTGCCTACGGATAGAAATAAAATGTTCCTTGGTAATCCTTCCAATTTTTCGGAAGACATTATTTATGATCCGGTTACACAAACATACACTTATGTGAAAAAAGCCGGTGATCTCATTCTTACCTCCCCTGCCTCTTTCAATCTGGATGAATACAAACAACTGGATCTGGACCGCTCTTTACAGAACTACTGGCGCGATCGTGCAGTATCGTCAGGTGCTGCCAGCAAATCCGGTATTATCCCGCAGATTCACATTGGAGGTGAGGTTTTTGACCGTATTTTCGGAGGCAATACCATTGATATTCGTCCTCAGGGAAGTGCTGAAGTTACTTTCGGTATCCTTTCAAATCGCCGCGACGACCCCGCGCTTGATCTGAGGCAGCGTCGTACTACCAATTTTGATTTCCAGCAGCGCATCCAGATGAGCGTAATGGCCAAAATCGGAGACAAAATTGAATTCAACACCAATTACAATACTGAGGCCACTTTTGAATTTGAGAATAAGCTTAAACTGAAGTATGAAGGCAAGGAAGATGAGATCCTCAAGCTGATTGAGGCCGGTGATGTAACCTTTCCGCTAAACAGCACGCTTATTACAGGAAGTCAGAGCCTTTTCGGACTTAAAACGCAGTTACAGTTCGGGCGTGCTACCGTGACGGGTGTTTTTTCGCAACAGAAAAGCGAAACCTCTACAATTACGGTACAAGGAGGGGCGCAGACCAGCAAATTCAGTGTCAGGGCTCTTGACTATGAGGATAACAAGCACTTTTTCATAGCCCAGTATTTTGCCGACAATTACGACAATGCCCTCAGCAAGCTGCCGTTGGTGAATTCCAACGTTAATATTACCAAGATAGAAGTCTGGCTTACCAATGTCGGGCCTGCTGTGACCGACAACAGAAATATTGTTGCCTTTATGGATATGGGTGAAAAGAACCCTTACAACCAGACTATATTACCCAATCCGGCCCAGCCTTATCCCGACAATTCATCGAATGACCTGCTTTCAAAATTCGACACGGCCATCATCAGGAACATCAATAAGGTTACCGATTACCTGACCGGTTCGCCGTTTGGATACAATTCCGGCGTCGATTATGAAAAGATTGAAAATGCCCGTAAGCTGAACAGCAGTGAATATACTTTCAATTCCAAGCTGGGATTTATTTCACTCAACTCCACCCTGAATCCCGACCAGGTACTGGCTGTTTCTTATCAATACACGGTTATCGGACAGGATAGCATTTATCAGGTTGGTGAATTCTCGGATGCAGGTATCACGGCGCCCAAATGCCTGCTGGTAAAACTGTTAAAGAGCACTGCACTGAACACTCAGGTCCCCGCCTGGAACCTGATGATGAAAAATGTTTATAACATCGGGGCGTTTCAGCTCAACCGTGAAGATTTTATCCTGAATATCCTCTATTCGGGTAATGAGAATACAGTTCCTACCGGCTATTTTACCGAAGGCAATGAAGGAGTAAAAGGTATTCCGCTGATCAGGGTGTTCAATTTCGACAACCTCGATCCACAGTTGAACCCACCGCATGATGGCATGTTTGACTTTATTGACAATGCAGCCCGGCAGGGAGGTACCATACAAGCCTCGAACGGACGAATATTTTTTACCATTCGGGAGCCATTCGGAAATTACCTTCGTGAAAAGCTCAACGATGATAAACTGGCCGACAAATACTGTTATGATTCCCTTTACACCCTGACTAAAAGCGGGGCCCAGCAATATCCTGACAAGAACCGGTATCTGCTTGAGGGGCAATATAAATCAGCCGGTGGCTCAGAGATTTCGCTCAACGCATTGAATGTTCCGCAGGGATCGGTCCGTGTAACGGCAGGTGGCATTCCTCTTACTGAAAATGTTGATTATACAGTAGACTATACACTTGGCAGAGTCAAAATCATCAACGAAGGTATTCTGAACTCCGGAACACCTGTGAGCATTTCGCTTGAAAACAATGCTACTTTCAACCTTCAGACCCAAACCATGATGGGGTTGCACGTCGATTATAAGGTCAATAAAGATCTTCTTATCGGGGCGACCCTCCTCAACCTGCATGAGCGACCGCTTACCCAAAAGACAAACTTCGGTCAGGAACCAATCTCCAATACCATGTGGGGCATTGATTTCAGCTATCAGACCGAATCAATGTTTCTGACAAAACTTGTTGACAAGCTTCCCTTTTACAGTACAAAAACTCCTTCGAGGATTCAGCTGAACGGTGAATTTGCACATTTTATCCCCGGGCATTCGCGTGCTGTGGGAAAAACCGGCACCTCCTATATTGACGATTTTGAAGGTGCCAAATCCACCATCGACCTGAAAAATATTGGAACCTGGTTTCTGGCAAGTACGCCTCAGGGGCAGACTTCCCGCGATATGTTTCCGGAAGCTGCTCCCGGAACCGGACTTTCATACGGGTTCAACCGTGCCAAACTGGCCTGGTACACCATTGATCCGCTATTCTACGACAGGAACAGCAACCTTCGACCCGATAATATCAGCAAAGACGAATTGTCGCGTAATTCAGTCAGGTTAGTCAGGGAAACTGAAGTATTCCCAAACGCTGACCCTCCGAATGGCCAGCCCATGAACCTTTCAGTTCTTAACCTTGCATTCTTCCCTGAAGAAAAAGGACCTTATAATTATGATATATTACCCTCGGGCAGCTCAAAAGGTATTTCAGAAGCCGGAACCCTGTTAATGCCAAGAACCCGTTGGGGTGGTATTATGCGTAAAATCGAATCAACCGATTTTGAAGCTGCCAATGTTGAATACATCGAATTCTGGATGATGGACCCGTTTTCAGAAGATTCACTTCATAACGGCGGAGACCTTTACTTTAACCTTGGTGATGTTTCTGAAGATATTCTCCGCGATAGCAGAAAAAGTTATGAAAACGGTCTTCCAACTTCAGTAGAAATAAAGGATGTTGATTCAACCATCTGGGGTCGTGTTCCCACATTGCAGGCACTGGTCAATGCATTTGACAATGATATTGCAGCCCGTCCTTATCAGGATGTCGGGTATGATGGTTTAGGGGATGAGGATGAACGATCATATTTTGAGAGTGAATACCTCAACCGTATTGCCAATGCTTACGGAACAACTTCTGAGGCCTTCCAACAGGCTTTCGAAGATCCGGCCAGTGATAACTATCATTTTTTCAGGGGCGATGATTACGACCAGGATACGAAATACAGCAGTTTAACAGAAAGATACAAAAAGTATAATGGTGTCGAAGGCAACTCTCCGGCTTCTGAACAATCGGCTGAACAGTTCCAGACTCAGGCTACCACTTTACCTAATGTGGAAGACATTAACCGCGACAACACCCTGAATGAACAGGAACGGTATTTTCAGTACAAAGTCAGGCTTATTCCCGGCCAGATGAATGTGGGCGAGAATTATATTACCGATATCTATGAAGCTAAGGATATCTCTCTTGAGAACGGGAAAAAAGGAAATGTAAAATGGTACCAGTTTAAAGTCCCGGTCCAGAGCCCCGATCAGGTAATAGGTAATATACAGGATTTTAAAAGCATCCGTTTTATGCGAATGTTTCTAAAGAATTTTGAAAATCCGGTTGTTGTTCGTATGGCAACTCTTGAACTTGTCAGGGGAGAATGGCGTAAATATTACAGTAATCTGCTCGAACCCGGTGAATATATTCCTGACCCCAACCAGAGTGAGACCAATTTTGATATAGCAACTGTCAGCATAGAAGAGAACGGAAGCAGAGATCCCATTCCCTATGTACTCCCTCCTGATATCGAGCGTGAAATTAATGTCGGAACCACCAATTACCAGAGATTAAACGAACAGGCGATGGTTCTGAAAGTATGTAACCTGCTTGATGGGGATGCTCGTGGAACTTATAAAACCACCGACTTTGATTTCAGGCAGTACAAGAAATTAAAAATGTACATCCATGCCGAAAAGTCGATCGAAAGTGAAGAACTTGCGAAAGGAGATGTTACCGTATTTGTCAGGATAGGATCAGATTTTACTGAAAACTACTATGAGTATGAAATTCCGGTCGAGTTCACTCCATGGTACACCACCTCAACCAACGACAGGCTTATCTGGCCGGATGCAAACCGGATGGAAATAGAACTCTCAAGACTGGTAGATGCCAAGCAGTTACGAAACGATGCAATGGGTCAGCCAGGTTCAATGATTACTGTATTAACCCCCTATGAAGTCTTCGATGGCGATAACAGAATTACGGTTGTTGGTATGCCAAGCCTGAGCGACATCAAAGCCTTTATGATCGGGGTGCGAAATCCTAAAAAGCAGAATCAGGGCGATATTGACGATGGTGAGAACAAATGTGCTGAAATCTGGGTGAATGAACTCAGGCTCACCGATTTTGATGAAAAGAGCGGCTTTGCTGCCACTGCCCGTGTTGCAGCTAATCTCGCCGACCTTGGCAATTTAGTAGTCTCAGGAAGTTATTCAACTCCCGGATTCGGAAGTATTGAGAAAAAAGTAAACGAACGTCAGCAGGAAGCCATCGGACAAATCGATGTCGCCACCAACCTGCAGCTCGGGAAGTTCTTTTCTGAGAATGCAGGTATAAAAATCCCGATGCATGTCGATTATTCTGAAATGACAATGTCACCAAAATACAATCCTCTGGACCCTGATATTCTATATAAGGACGTTATCAGTGATCTCGATAACAAAGAGAAGGATTCGGTACGCAATAAAGTACAGGACATTACCAGAAGAACCAACATCAATTTCGTGAACATGCGAAAAGAAAAAGTCGGAGCTAAAGGCAAACCCCGTATTTATGACATTGAGAACTTTGACTTCAGTTATGCTTATTCACATATTTACCACCAGAATATTGATATTCAGTATGACAGCCGCAAACAGCACCGCGGGGGGATTGGGTACAATTTTATCAATAACCCGAAAAATATAAAGCCATTGCAGAATGTGAAATTCCTGAGCAGTAAATCACTTTCTATTATCAAGGACTTTAACTTCTTTTATCTTCCCAAGGTATTTTCGTTCCGGACCGATATGAACAGGCAATACAGCGAACGAATGCTCAGGAATAAAAGCGATGCGCTTATACTGATTGAGCCGACATATATTAAGAGCTGGGATTGGAACAGACTTTTTGACCTGAAGTTTGATCTTGCCCAATCGCTTAAACTTGAATATCAGGCCAGTGCCAATGCATACGTTTATGAACCGCCTGGACGCATCAACCGGGATGCAGATGATTACAAACTGAAACGTGATTCAATCTGGGATGAGATTCTGAATTTCGGAAGCATGAACCGCTTCACCCAGAATATGAGCCTGAATTATGCAATCCCCATCAATAAAATACCATTGTTTAACTGGATTAATGTGAATGCCCGTTATGCCAGTACTTTCCGTTGGGAAGCTTCACCCCGTTCGATTCAGAGTTTCATGGGTAATACCATTGAGAACTCAAATACGATTAATCTGAATGGTAGTGCACGATTGACGAACCTGTATAACAAAGTTGGCTTTCTCAGGAAGATAGGGCAAAAAGGCAAATCACCAACGCCTCCTCGTCCGGGACCGGGCAGTCGTAAGGATCCCGAACAGAAAAAAGAGGAGCCGATAGAAGACCTTGGTGCAGTTTCTGACAGTACAGCCAGAAAATCTCCGGCTATAGCAAAAGCATTGGGAATCGGACTGGTGAAGCTGGTCATTGGATTCAAAGATGTCCAGTTGAATTATACAGAGTCGAACGGAACTCTGTTCCCGGGATTTACACCTAAACCGGACATTCTGGGCAATCGGTTAAGTGATATGGCCCCCGGATTTGGTTTCGTGTTCGGAAGCCAGGAAGATATCCGCCTGAAAGCCGTCGAAAATGGTTGGCTAACCACCGATACACTGCTTAATACGGCTTATGTTACCCGGTTAACCCGAAATCTGACGGTAAGGGCAACCTATGAACCCTTCCCTGAATTCAGAATTGAATTTACTGCAGATAAGACAGAATCGTTTGGACATCAGGAGTATTTTAAGGCCAATAATCTCGGAAATTTTGATCATTCATCGCCACAGGACCGTGGTTCATTCAGCATATCCTTTATGGCTTGGAAAACCGCATTCAGGAAAGACGGAAAAGATAATATATCGCAGACATTTGAAGAATTCAAAGAGTACCGAAGGATAATAGCCGCACGCTTAGGTGCCGAAAACCCATACGTTACAGGTGTGGATTCTGCAGGATATCCTCTTGGATATGGTTCGGGATCACAGGAAGTACTTCTCCCTGCATTTCTGGCGGCCTATTCCGGTCGTGACCCGAAACAGATTTCTCTGTCACCGTTCCCAAAAATACCAATCCCTAACTGGACTTTCAGGTATGCCGGGCTTTCAAAAATTGAATTCTTTAAAAAATATTTTAAACAGGTAAATATTGCGCACACATACAGGTCAACTTATGCAGTGGGCAATTACGTTTCGAACATCGACTTCATGGAAGAAATGGGGTTCCCCTCAACTTTCGATTATGCCGGTAATTTTATACCTGAAAACAGAATTGAGGTGATTACACTGACGGAACAATTCAGTCCGCTTTTTGGTTTGGATATGACCTGGAACAACAGCCTGATCTCCAAATTTGAGTATAAGAGATCGCGCAATCTTTCGTTGAGTTTTGTCAATAATCAGTTGACAGAAGTTTCAAGCAATGAATTTGTAATTGGATTGGGCTACAGGTTTAAGGATGTTAAACTGAATATGTCTTCCGGAGGAAAGAAACAACAACTCAAGAGCGACCTGAATGTTAAAATGGATCTTTCAATCCGTGATAACAAGACTGTTTTACGCCGGCTGGATGAGGCAATTAACCAGGTTTCAACAGGCAATAGAATGGTTTCAATCAATGCATCGGCTGATTACGTAATAAATCAGCGATTCAATGTAAGGTTGTTCTTCGACAAAACGATAACCAATCCATTTGTTTCATCTCAGTTCCCGAACTCAACCACAAATGCGGGGATTAGCCTTCGGTTTACTCTGGCTCAATAAAGTCATAATCATACAGAAAGACTGTTCATTTCAACTGCAGTTTTTTTGATTTCTGCCCAAAGTCTGCTAAAAGCAAGTGCTGCATCGGAAGATGGCCTGAAACCAACCACAGGTTTTCTGTAAATACCCATTTTTTCCACATCACTGAGGTAAGGTATGGACGATTTACAGAAACGTTCTTTCTCATAATCCCATTCATTCAGAATTTCCCTCTGAAGACTTTTCCTCCTGTCAACCATAGAGAAAAACCCAAGATAACGACATTCCGGTTTTAAAGGATTTTCTTTAATAAATTTACTAAAGTCACTGAATGTCCTGACTGAAAGTGTTGTAGGCACAACCGGAACCAGAACCAGGTCACTGGCATTGAAGATTGCTTCAGCCAGACGAGTCATACCCGGTGGACAATCAATAAAAACCCAATGGTAGGAGCTCCTTAATGGTTCGAGCATTTCTCTGATTCTCTCACCGGGCCTGTTCAACCTTGAAAGTAACGGCTCCATCTCCCGGAAGGCATGTGTAGCAGGTAAAATATCAAGGTGAATATAATCAGTAGCCTTTATCTGATTTTCAACCGGTGATTTCCCTTTCAACAGTTTTTTTACTGTTGTTTTCATTTTGGGTTTCACTTTAAGGTAAAAGGAGGAGGATGCCTGTGGATCAAAATCTATTAAAAGAGTCTTTTTGCCTTCATAAGAAGCGAGAGCGGACAAATTAACAGCTGCAGCCGTTTTACCGACACCTCCTTTGATACTGTAAATAGCTGTCACAAACATTTCCGTTGATTTGCACGTTTGGATTAACTTCTCCTGTTATACAACAGAATCTGACCAGAACTGAAATTTAGATGCTTAAAGATATAAAAAAGATCCATCAAACCCGAAAACTGATACAAGTGGAATGGTCATTTAACGAATAAGTTGTAATCTTCCGAATTTCAGTTCCTTTCTTCAGGCCAGACCCATTGGAGGTTTTAACAGAAAATATTTGAGCGGGGTGCTATAATCCTGGAATTTACAGAATTCATTCCAACAAAAAATTATGCCTGATAAAAGGGGCTGTCTTTTCAAAAAGAACTAACAAAATTAAGCGTCTGAACCCGATTTAAAAATTTGTATATTAATTATAAAAATAGCCATGATATTAATTGCCTTTTGCTAATTTTGCTTCCATCTTCATTAAATCATAAAATAAAAAATCATGAACATTCCCGCCAGTCTGAAGTACACAAAAGAACATGAATGGATCAGTATTGAAGGCAATACCGCTTTAGTCGGTGTTACTGAATTTGCCCAGGGCGAATTGGGCGACATCGTTTTTATCGAAGTTGAAACTGTAGGAGAAAGCCTTGCAGCAGGAGAAACCTTCGGGACAATTGAAGCTGTAAAAACAGTTAGTGATATGTACATGCCAGTTTCAGGTGAAGTGCTGGAATTTAATGAGGCACTGAACAGCAGTCCTGAACTGATCAATAAGGATCCTTATGGAAATGGGTGGATTGTTAAAATCAAACTTACCGGTACTTTTCAGCTCGATCACCTTCTTGATGCCGAAGCCTATGGTAAACTTATCGGTGTATAGCATAATATAACATCGCAAGTTACAGACTTCTGTATGCCATCATTTATAAAAAACTTCTGGCCAGGCATATCCTGGTGGGTTTTTATATTTGTTCTTACACTTACTCCTGGTAACTATTTCCCAAAAGTCAGCAGTTTCTGGAACTTATTTTCACCTGATAAGTTAATCCATTTATTGATATTCGGGATTTTGGCTTATCTGTTATTATTGGGTTCTGCAAAACAATTTGATCAAAAGACAAGGATATATAAGATCTATGCACCGATAACCATTACAGTTCTTACTGCTGTTTCAACTGAATTATTACAAGCATGGCTGCCCGTCGGAAGGGAAGCCAGTATATACGACAGTTTAGCCAATCTGACAGGCTCACTTATCGGATATTTCTGTTTTACCCTAATGAAAAATAAAAATGGCAGTTTTTTCAGGTTGAACAAAAAAAATAATTAATTTAGCATGCTCCTGGAAAAGGGCTAACCTTTAGCATAACTAATTCTCAGTTAACAATATGGAAGCAAAAAAAACACCGAAAGCTGACCTTGAGAGCAAACGGACACTCTTTGTTCAGATCGGACTCATTGTTGCGCTGGCCGGATTGCTGTTTGCCTTTGAATATAAGTCTTACGACAAAAAGCAGCTTGACCTTGGCAATCGTCAGGTTCAGAATATTGAGGAAGAGATGGTGGAAATTACCAATCAGAACAAACCCCCTCCACCGGCAGCACCACCACCAACAACAACACTTATAAATATTGTTACGAACGATGTTGAAGTGGAGGACGACCTCAATATTGATGCTGAAGCAACCGAACTTACTGAAATACCGGACTATACCCCGGTAGCTTCTACTGAAGAAGCTGAGATTGCTGAAGCTGAGATTTTTACTGTTGTTGAGGAATCGCCCAGCTTCCCTGGTGGAGATGAAGCCCGTATACGATTCCTTCAGGAAAATATCAAATACCCTCAAATTGCTCGGGAAAGCAGCATACAGGGAACTGTTTATGTTACATTTGTTGTTGAGAGAAACGGAAATGTTACTGATGTCAGAGTGCTGAGGGGAATTGGCGGTGGTTGTGACGAAGAAGCCGTCAGGGTTATTAAAGCAATGCCCAACTGGCATCCCGGTAAACAAAGGGGAAAACCTGTGCGGGTTCAGTTTAACATGCCTATCAAATTTACCCTTGCCGGATAAACGTATAGATTGACATTAATTCCCGGTCTGAGTACCGGGTTTTTTTTGCCTTGTTATCATATCACCGGATAGCTATAATCGTATATCCGGTCACGATTTCTACATTTCCTTTCAGCATATCATAAACAGGACAGTATCTGTCTTCTGCCAATCTAAGCGCATTTTCAACTTCATCACCGGTTGCGTCGGTTTCAATAATAAAATCAATGCTAATTAAACCAAACCCAGTAGGGTGTTCTGATTTCCTGGCCCCGTAGGATTTAATGCCTTATGCAGTAACTCTCCTGCCCTTCATCCGCAATAGCATTGCCAGTGCCGAACCATAGCAGGATGAAAGGCTCAATAAAAGCAGTTCGAGTGATGTATAACCGAGTCCATCGCCATAAGGTGGTATGTAATCTATAGAAATGGCTTCATTACCTTCAGCACAACCTGAAAAATTTAACTTATTGTTTAACAAGGTAAGAGAAATCTGCAATTCGGTTGATTTATCCATACTAAAACCATGAATTTAATAAACATCATTTTCAATCTTCAAAAATGAGTAAACAAAACCCGGGTTTCAATAATATTTCATTCAATCGCTAAAACCACCCGTTAAACGGCTGGATAACTGTTATGACCGCATTATACTTTCTGTGAGTATAAATCAGGATAATCATTTTACCACAATAGATAAAACGCAGAAGGACCGGTAAACCGATCCTCCCACTGGAAAACAAATATAAAGGAAACTTAGGGGGCTATAGAAAATACTGTTTTCATAAAATTCTATTTAATATGTGAATCACTATATAGTTGTTAACCTTTTGACTGAAACCATAATTTCTGACTTAAATTTTTTGCGACTAAAATCCCTAGCTAAATTCATTCTTAATACTTGTCTTCCCATGAAAAACAAATTCTAAATCCGGTAAAAATTCCCGGAGCGGCCGGCCGGCAACGATTCAAACCCCTTAAATCTTTTACCGGCAGCCGTGTTCCGGAAAGTTCTTACTAATAAAAATGACAATTAATATAATGCTCAAGCCAAGTAAAACCCTTTTCATAATATTCTGCATATTTAATGGTTCAACTTTAGATGTTTGGTTTCATTAAATACACAGATGAAATCTGATGATACAAATGTAAGACGATATTCAGGCCTGCACAATACGGTTAATTACTACTTTTTAATATGGCCAATTGATGAATATAATAGGTATTTCTACTTACTGGTTGCTGTATCGGCTTCTGTTTTAACCGGGAACAGCATGGCGTGTGCACTGGTATTGCGGAAGACCAGAAAAAAAAAAGGCTGCCAACCTGGCAGCCCGTGATTCTGAAGTAAGATTTAAATCATTTGCAATAAACTGAGTTCTTTCTCGTCAAGAAATCGCCATCTTCCACGCGGCAGGTCTTTTTTCGTAAGGTTTGCAAAAGCTACCCGATCAAGTTTAACAATTTCATATTCAAGAGCTTCGAACAAACGACGGATAACCCTGTTTTTCCCCGAATGGATCACTACACCAATGTTTTTCTTATCGTTGGCCGTTCCCGTATATGCAATTTCGTCTACAGCCATAAATCCATCCTCCAGTTCAATGCCTTCAGAGAGCTGAACCATATCACCTTTAGACAGTGGTTTGTTTAATTCAACATGATAGACTTTGCGGACCTTATGCCCCGGATGCGTCAATTTTTTAGCCATTTCACCATCATTGGTAAAAAGAAGCAATCCGGAAGTATTGCGATCGAGCCGGCCTACCGGATAAATCCTTTCACGGCAGGCATCTTTCACCAGCATCATCACTGTATTGCGTTCCTGGGGATCATCAACGGTAGTAATATAACCTTTTGGTTTATTCAGCAACAGGTATACCTTTTTTTCAATACTTAATGTTTCGCCACCAATCTGCACTTTATCCTCACGACTTATTTTAGTGCCAAGCTCAGTTACAATTCTGCCATTCACCGACACAGCTCCGGATTCAATGAGGGTATCGGCTTCCCTGCGGGAGCTGATACCGGAATTGGCAATAAATTTATTCAGACGGATGGTTCCATCATCAGCGTAACCTCTGTTACCTTTCGGTTTTCCGTGTTCAGATGTCTTTCGACGGTCATTCCCGCCAGTTCTGCCTGGTTCGTCCTTTTCAGAAAATTTTCTTCCCGGCTTGTTTTCAAGTCCTTCAGGCTTAATCCTTGTCCTTGGTTCTGAAGCAACTCTTTCAGAAAATTTGCTTTTCCGGGTATTTGTTGATCCTTCATCCCGCTTCCAGGAACCGGATGGTTTATCGGCCCTGCTTCCTCTGTAAGGACGAGGAGAATCTGTACCTTCACCTTTTTCATCTATAGGCTTCCTGCCTTTATAGGGGCGGTCGCCGGAAGATTTACTGTCTGAAAACCGCCTTCCGCCGGCTATTGTGGAATCCTCATCCTGTTTCCAGGGCCCCGAAGGTTTGTCTTCCCGGTTCCCAATATAAGGTCGTGTTGTACCTTCGCCCTTTTCTTCTATCGGACGGCGGCCTTTATACGGCCGGTCACCGGATGGCATATCACCCGGGTATCTTTTTTCCCGAGGGATATCAGATTCTTCATTCCTTTTCCAGGGACGCGAAGGCTTGTCCTCGCTGCTTCCTCTGTAAGGTCGGGATAACCCCTGACCTGTTTCTTTTTCTCCAAACGGTTTTCGGCCTTTATTCGGACGGTCACCTGAATCTCTATTATCTGAAAAACGTCTTTCTCGGGCTGCACCGGATTCTTCGTCACGTTTCCATGGCCGCGCAGGTTTTTCATCGCTTCTGCCTTTATAGGCCCTGGGTTTAACCGATCCTTCTTCCTGTCCTTCTGAAGCTTTACGGCTTTTATAGGGGCGGTCACCAGATGGTTTACTGACTGAAAAACTTCTTTCCCCTGGATTACCTGATGTTTCACCGCGTTTCCATGGTCCGGCAGGTTTTTCATCCCGTTTCCCACGGAAAGAAGATTTTGGCGCCTCAGCACCCTCATTTTGTCCATAGGATTTCCGGCTTTTGAATAGCCGTTCACCGGAAAGGGCACCTTCAGCGGAATCGTTCGATTTATAACTACGGGGGCTTTTAACCGGTGATTTTCCGGCAGCTTTTCCCTTACCGGCGCGCCTTTTATCAGGGGCTCCATCGGGTTTTCTTCCTTTCCCCGGACTTTTTTCGCCGGAGAACTTTCTCATTGCATTCATTCAGAATCTGTTTAGCCCGCAAAGTTAGCTAAGATTATCACATAGCTTCCTAAATTCTCATAATACTGTAAATCAAATATTTTCATATTTTCAAAACCTATATTGTTCAGCGTTTCTTCCCCGAAATGGAATCTTTTTAGCCTGAACCGCCATAAACTGTTGATTTCTTCGTATATTCGTAGTACTCAATCATATCAGTTTTACCGCTCTTTGTTCACTAAAAACCCAAGGTCATGGATACTTCAGATGAAAAAGTTATTGTAATTGCCCGTCACTCCAATGCCAGGGCTTTGCTATTAAAATCGAGGCTTGAAGCAGAAGGAATAGACTGTTTCCTGTCACATCAGAATCTTTTGCAGGCTGCAGTTTCGGGAGGAGTGGAAATAAAAGTCAGGCGGTCGGATGTCGAAAAAGCCCTCAGGGTGATCGAATCTTCCAAAGAGGAACATGGCACCCAGAAAGAGGCTTCAATAAAGTCCCTCCGGAGTGTCAGGAAAATTCTTGTCCCCGTTGATTTTTCAGATGCATCACTCAGGGCATGCAGCTTCGCTCTTGGACTCGCCGGGAAACTGAAGGCTGAAATAAAGCTACTCCATGTTTATTACAACCCTGTGCTGGATATTGCCCCATTTGATACCAGCCACGCATATCAGATCAATCTTGTGAATTATCTGCATGAGTCAGAACAAAATGCAAGACTACAATTGGTTAAGCTTGCCAAGGATCTGAAGCAACAGGTAAAAAGCTCAAACCCTGATCTGAAAATTTCAACGACCCTTTCCAACGGGCTGGCAGCGGAGGAAATTGTTTTATCAGCTTCTAAATTCAGACCTGGCCTGATTATTATTGGTACCCGGGGTATCGGCAATCAAACCGGTGGATTTCTAGGAAGTGTGACTGCAAAGGTGATCGAAAAAACAAAAACTCCCATTCTGGCAATTCCGGAACATAGTCGGTTTACCAGCCTTGAAAAGATAAAGAATGTGATGTATGCCACCGATTTTGACCAATCCGACCACCTGGCCATCAGCAGGCTGATTAACCTGCTCCACCCGTTCAGCGTCAGCCTTCATTGTGTTCACGTTAGTGTGGGGGTTAAAAAATCGTGGGATAAGGTTAAAATGGAAGGCCTGAGCACTTTCCTTGGGAAAGAGTATAAGAAGTATCCGGTTAAGTGCGAGATCATTGTCAGCGACGATGTTATCAATGGTCTGGAATCTTACATTCGCGACAACAGCATTGATGTGATTGCACTCAACAATCACAACCGGGGGTTGCTGGCCAGTTTCTTCACACCGAGCATTACCCGGAAAGTCCTGAACAGGATATCGAAACCGCTTTTTATATTCAAAGCGGTTGATTAACCGCTATAATACCGGATAAAAAGCATCTTCGATGTGCTTCACCTTCTTGGTGGTTGAATTTAATATGATTGATACGACATCGAAACGGACTTCGAGCCTGATATCATTTTTTTCGGCGTAAGCCTGTGTGGCTCTCACCAGAAATCGTTGTTTGCCTGCATTGACAAACATTTCCGGTTCACCGAAAAAAGCAGAGGATCGGGTCTTTACTTCTACAACTATCAGAAAACCATCCTTTTCAGCTATGATGTCAATTTCATCCTTACCAAACCGCCAGTTGGTGTCACAGATCGTGTATCCTTTCTCACGGAGGAATTGCAGAGCAATTTCTTCTCCCTGGCGGCCAAGATCATTATGTTCGGCCATGTTGATCAGAGATTACCGGTTAATAATGCATATAAGAGATACAGCAATGCGAAAAACCCTGCAATGTATGCCAGGGGTTTAACCTGAAAGAGTGATTTGCCACTGGGATTTCTACCTGAGCTGAACGAGAGTGCCCCTTTTTGAGCAGATACTTCCAGTGTCGCTTCACGACCCAGGATCAGTGGCAGGTTTTCAGCCTGATGGCCGGCAGGAAAACCAAAAAGCACCGGATACTTGTATTCCTTCACAATATCAGTGATGATCTCTTCTGCTGTTTTTCCGTAAGGAATGGTGTTGTCACGCATCTGGGTCATACCTCCAGCTACTATACCTGCAAGCCGTTCAAGTTTGCCACATCGCTTCAGGTTCATCAACATCCGGTCTATATGATACAGATATTCATCCAGATCTTCAATAAACAGGATTTTTCCCTCTGTTTCAATATCCGAAGGACTTCCGCAAAGGCTGTAAAGGATTGACAGATTGCCCCCGATAACCATTCCCCTCGCATTCCCCTCTCTTGATAAGGATCCGGCAGGAATACGGTAGCCGGGAGCTTCTCCGAAAAGGCATTTTCTCAGTGCCTCCGCAGAGGGTGAAATGCTGCCATCTGCCGGGAAATTCAATGGCATGGTAGCATGCATTGTTTCTATACCCAGATGACGGTGAACGTGTGAATGCAGCACAGTGATGTCGCTGTAACCGACAATCCATTTGGGATGTTTCTCAAATTCAGAAAAATCAATCCTGTCAATAATCCTGACCGTTCCATAGCCCCCCCTGGCGCAGATAATCGCTTTGATCTCAGGATCATCAAGCATGAGCTGTAAATCTAAAGTTCGCAGTTCGTCGGAGCCTGCAAACTGATTGTCTTCTTCAAAAAGGTTATTCCCCAACCTGATCCGCAGCCCCCATGATTCAATGGCTTCAATGGCAGGTCTCATTTCCTCCGGAGAAACTTTCCTCGCAGTGGCCACAATGCCGATCTGATGACCTGGCTTAAGATATGGTGGAGTAATCATAATCCTTTTATTGAATGATCAAAGATACATCATTCCTATTATTCATAACCGAAAGCAGGGCATACTATTCCATCCGAAGTTCTTCCCGGCAAACCATTCGCTGAGCAATACAGCAATTTAGAATGATTCTATTGCTATTATTTACTTTGATTCATATCAGCTTGATTATTTTTGTTAAAAACTCGTCAATGATTAATTGGAGTGATTTTGAGAAGGTTGAAATACGCACCGGGACCATTCTGAAAGCAGAAGATTTTCCGGAGGCGCGAAAACCGGCTTACAAACTGACGATCGATTTCAGCGAAATTGGTATAAAACGCTCCTCAGCACAACTCACTTCTCTTTACACAAAGGAGCAATTAACAGGCAAACAAATTGTTGCAGTGGTGAATTTCCCGCCAAAGCAAATCGGCCCATTTATCAGTGAATGCCTGGTATTGGGTGCTGTCGGCGAAAACGGGGATGTAACCCTTCTGCAGACGGAACGAACAACAAAAAACGGCATGAGGATTGCCTGAAGGCGCAGAGCGCAGAGAAGGAGAAGTGAAGCGAAGTTCCGACCATTTTTGTGTCGGGAAGGTATGGCATTCAAAGTAGGCTTTCTGCTCATAAGCAGCAGACAAAGCAACCCGCCTGCCCGCCGAAACAGCGTGCAGGCGGGGAGAAAGGGGAGACAAGGGGAAAATGATTCGGCAGGTTGAATTCCGACCCCCGTCCCAGACATCCCTCGTTCCGGTTATTTTCAGAATTACCATAAGTTAGAAAACAAGCAGACAAAGCAACAATTAAATCAAAAAACATGGAAAAATCAATTAAAGGAACCGAGACCGAAAAGAACCTGCTGAAAGCTTTTGCAGGGGAATCGCAGGCAGCCCGGCGTTACCGTCTCTTTGCCGCAAAGGCACGTGAAGACGGATACGAACAGGTCGCAGCCTTCTTTGAAGAAACCGCCAACCAGGAAGATTCACATTCAGGGATGTTTTTCAAATTTCTGGAAGGAGGTATGCTGGAAATAACCGCCTCTTACCCGGCCGGAATGGTAAGCAGCACAGCCGAGAATCTTCATGCTTCGGCCGAAGGTGAAAATGAGGAATGGACCCTGCTTTATCCTGAATTTGCAAAAATTGCTGAGAAGGAAGGTTTCAAAAGGGTGGCCAGTATTTTTAAACTGGTTGCCAGTGTTGAGGTTGAACATGAGAAACGTTACCTGAAACTGCTTGAAAACCTCAATAAAAACAATGTATTTGAAAAGGATGAAGAAATCATCTGGGTTTGCCGTCATTGCGGATACCACTACAAAGGTAAAAAAGCCCTGAAGAACTGCCCGGCCTGCGAACACCCACAGGCATTTTTTGAGCAGAAACAGGAGAATTATTAATACTCAAATCCTGACTGCCATCAGGCAGGCT
Source organism: Bacteroidota bacterium (assembly GCA_043806115.1). GTDB lineage: Bacteria > Bacteroidota > Bacteroidia > Bacteroidales > Lentimicrobiaceae > Lentimicrobium. Next base: position 24,454 of record JAZDHI010000079.1, on the reverse strand, counting down.
GCCCGCCGGTTTACCCGCCGCAGGTGGACAGGCGGGGTAAAATGTCTTAAGTAGAAAGTTTTAATAAGAATTTGGCTAAGGTGTGCATCCTGATTTCAGGATGTGCACTTCTTGCTGTCAGGCGCCGGCTAATTTTACAATTATCTATTCAGTCGCGGAGGATAAACTTTGCTCAATCTGCCTGAATATACGTGTTATTGGAAATTAGATATTGGAAATCGGATATCAGGCTTTTTCTATTCCTTATCTTTGCACCCGGTTTTAAAATTTTTATGCAATGTCAGATTCAGCCAATATCTTTAATCGCTATACTGTAACCTCCGCGCTTCCCTATGCAAACGGCCCCATCCACATCGGTCACCTGGCCGGGGTATATGTGCCGGCCGATATCTATGTGCGCTATTTGCGTTCAAAAGGCAAAGATGTTTTATTTATCGGTGGTTCGGATGAACACGGGGTTCCCATTACCATCAAGGCCCGCAGGGAAGGCATTACTCCCCAGGAGGTAGTTGACAAATACCATGGCATAATAAAGAAATCTTTTGAAGACTTCGGCATTTCCTTCGATATCTATTCAAGGACTTCGAATCCGACCCACCACCAAACAGCTTCTGATTTCTTCACCAACCTTTATGACAAAGGCGAGTTTATTGAGAAAACATCGCTCCAATACTTTGATGATGAGCACCAGACCTTTCTGGCCGACCGCTATATTACCGGTACTTGTCCGCATTGCGGCTTCGAAAAGGCATACGGCGACCAGTGCGAAAACTGTGGTACCTCTTTGAATGCCACCGATCTGATCAACCCCAGATCGGCACTCAGCGGATTTGTCCCCGTTATGCGCGAAACAAAACACTGGTTTCTGCCCCTCGATAAATACGAGCCCTGGCTACGTGAATGGATTCTCGAAAGTCATAAGGACGACTGGAAAACCAATGTTTACGGGCAGTGCAAATCATGGCTTGACCATGGACTTCAGCCCCGTGCCGTCACCCGCGACCTCGACTGGGGCGTGAAGGTACCGCTGAAGCAGGCGGAAGGTAAAGTGTTGTATGTATGGTTTGATGCGCCGATCGGCTATATTTCAGCCACCCGCGAATGGGGGGAACAAACAGGCAAAGATTGGGAACCCTACTGGAAATCGGCCGATTCTAAGCTGGTTCACTTTATCGGTAAAGATAATATCGTGTTCCATTGCATCGTATTCCCCGGCATGCTGAAGGCTGAAGGTTCTTTCATTCTTCCGGAGAATGTTCCGGCCAATGAGTTTCTGAATCTTGAGAACGATAAAATTTCCACATCACGAAACTGGGCTGTATGGCTGCATGAATACCTCGAAGATTTCCCCGGTAAACAGGATGTTTTGCGTTATGTGCTGACGGCCAATGCTCCTGAAACCAAGGATAACGATTTTACCTGGCGCGATTTCCAGGCCCGCAACAACAGCGAATTGCTGGCTGTGTTCGGAAATTTTGTAAACCGAACCCTTGTCCTTACACAGAAATATTTTGATGGTAAGGTCCCGGCATTGGGGCCATTGGATAATTATGACCGCCAGGTATTGACAGAAATGGCCGGTTTCCCGGAAAAGATTTCACAGAGTATAGAACTTTTCCGTTTCCGCGAAGCCCTGAACGAACTGATGAACCTGGCCAGGCTGGGCAACAAATATCTCACTGAAACCGAACCCTGGAAGACCTTTAAGACCAATCCTGAACGTGTTCAGACCAATCTGAATATTTCTTTACAGATCTGTGCAAACCTTGCCATCCTCGGTGAACCTTTCCTTCCTTTCAGTGCGGCTAAACTCAACAGGATGCTGAACCTGGATTCATCCAAATGGGAGAAAGCAGGAAGTGCAGCTTTGCTTTTGGACGGACACCGGTTAAATCAACCTGAATTTCTTTTTGAACGCATTGAAGATGAAGCCATTGAAGCACAGGTACAGAAACTGCTCGATACTAAAAAGGCCAATGAAGCTGAAAATATTACGGCTACGCCTGCCAAACCGGTAATTGAATTTGAAGATTTCGGGAAGATTGACCTGCGAATCGGTACCATCATTGCGGCCGAAAAGGTTGCCAAAACCAAAAAGCTGCTAAAACTTACCATCGATACCGGCATCGACAAACGAACTGTTGTTTCGGGTATAGCTGAGTATTATGAACCGGAAAACATCATCGGACAACAGGTCACCATTCTGGTGAACCTCGCACCCCGTAACCTGAAGGGCATCGATTCACAGGGAATGATCCTGATGGCCGAAGACCATGACGGAAGGCTGAGTTTTGTAGCTCCGACATCGGTGATGAAAAATGGCAGTGAAGTCAGGTAAGCCTTTTTGATTTCGGATTTCGGACTGATAAATGCGGATTTGCAAATGCCGGCATCTGATTTCCAATTCCCAATTTCGACTTTTTAGGAAAAGACTGGGAGACAGGGTGAGTTGGAGACAAGGGGAATTTTTAGATTGCGGACCAGCCTCCCGGCTCAATATCGCTCAAGAATTAATTTTGAAATGACGTGTTTAATTAAGTAAAAACGATCAACCCTATTTTGGCATTTACAATTTCTTACCTCCCACTACTTACTTCACTTACTTTCCGATTCCCGACCTCCGACCTCTTTAAGAAACCTTTTACGCAATTTTTTTCACAAAATAAACTATCTTTGCAACAATGTTGCATTTGAAACGTTTATGCATTTGAAAACCGATTTTCATGCAGGCTATTGAAATTTTACAGCAGCATAGGTTAAAGAAAACCTCGCCAAGGCTTGCTATTATTATGGCACTGCAATCATCCGGGACCCCGTTGGGCGAAGCTGAGATCAGCGAAAAGATGGGAAATAATTACGATCGCACTACCTTTTACCGGAGTATGCAAACTCTTGAGGATGCAGGAATTCTGCACCGTATTGTCGTGGATAAGCTGTTGGTAAAATATGCACTGAATCACGTTGAACGTGCCAGTAAAAATCAACCTGATCATGCTCATTTTTTCTGCAGTAACTGCAAAACGCTTATTTGTCTTGAAGAAATACATCCGGGACCTTACCGTTTGCCGGCAGGGTTTCAGACCAGTGAAGCAGATGTCATTATTAAAGGTTTATGCAATAAATGCAGTTAGAGTATTATAAACAATCCGTTTGAACCGAAAACCAGACATAGCGCAAAAATTCAGGGCAATTGTCCTTCTGCTTATCCTGCTTGCACCAATGCTTATCCAGGGGCTGCACAGGCACAAACAGACCCATTGCTGCATTTTTAACAATCCCGTTGGTCTGAATTCATTATTGCCTCATCATTCTGTAAAAAGTTGCCATATCTGCAATTTTCAATATGTTCAGGTGATTGCTCCTGTTGATTGCCATCTTCCTGAACCTGCTTCAACTTCATTCATCCTTCTTTATCAGAAAAATCAATCAGAAGCAAAAAGCGATACCTGCTTTGCATCACTGCGTGCCCCTCCCCTGGCTTAAAACTTCCTTCCTTAGCGGAGCATATATAACTCCACCACCTTTTTACCTTTCCTAATAATATAAAATGAAGCTGAAAGCAACTGCTGTTGCCGTTTTGCTGTTGATTACCTGTTCTTTATCTGCTCAGGAAAAGTATCTTCTGCAGGGCAAAGTATTTACGGTTGAGAACCTGCCTGTCGCAGGGGCTAACATTGTTACAGATGATAAAACCCCGGGTACTACCACCGATAAAAATGGAAGTTTCACGTTCGGGCGTATACCTAAAGGATACTACAGGTTGATATTCAGCACCCTGGGATTTGAAAAGCAATCAATTGCCTTTCATCTTTCCTGCGACACCACCCTTTCGATCAGGTTAAGACCTGGTGTTGTTACACTATCGGAAGTCGAAATTATTAACGATTATCATGAATACAGGCGCAGCAACGATTCCCGTCCGGTGGAGGTGGTAAACGAACAATATATCCGAATGAACATGGCGGGGAGTCTGATGCAGTCGCTTGAACGTCTGCCGGGGGTAAATACGATCAGTATTGGTTCCGGCCAATCGAAACCGGTTATCCGTGGTTTGAGCTTTAACCAGGTAGTGGTTGCTGAAAATGGTATCAAACATGAGAGTCAGCAATGGGGTGCCGATCATGGTGTGGAAGTGGATCAGTTCAATGTTGAAAGGATTGAGGTTATCAAGGGCCCCGCTTCGCTGATGTATGGATCAGATGCAATTGCTGGGGTAATTGACCTGAAACAATCGTTCCTGCCGGAGCCAGGCAGCCTTGGGGGCACTATTGAACTGAAAGGACAAAGCAACAATAATCTCGGAGCGCTTTCAGCCGGAATACACGGCAGGAAGGATAAACTGTGGATAAAAGCCCGGTTAACGATGATTGATTATGCTGATTATCATGTACCGGCCGACAGCATTGAATATTACTCCTATTATTTCAGACTGAAAGATCAGAAGCTAAGGAACAGTGCCGGAAAGGAGACAAACGGTAGTTTAGCTCTGGGATGGGCTGGTGAAAAACTAAACTCCACTTTTTTCATGAACAATACTTTTTCTAAGAGTGGATTTTTTGCCAATGCCCATGGCCTTGAAATCAGGAATTCGACCATTGACTATGACAATGACTCCAGGGACATTGACCTGCCATATCAGCAGGTGAATCATTTGAAACTCCATTCGCGCACCATGTTCACTGCTTTTAGACTTAACAGTCAACTGGATGTTGCTTTTCAGAAAAACAAACGGAAGGAGTTCTCGGAGGCAGTTGAGCATGGTTATATGCCCCGGCCGGCCGACAGCCTTGAACGGATATTTGATAAGGAAACTTGGTCGGTAAACTACTCAGTTAAAAACCATGATTCTGCCCTCATCAGCCTGTCAGGCGGCTTAAATGCAGAAATTCAGCAAAATCATTCGGGAGGATGGGGATTTATACTGCCATCGTTCAGCAGAACAATGGCCGGAATTTTTCTTATTGGCGAAACAAGGCCAACTGAAAAACTGCTGGTATTGGGTGGACTTCGCTTTGATGCCGGAAACTTGCATATAAAACAGTATACCGATTGGTTTCAGGGCCCCCAGGATGATCAGGATACAACCCCGGTTTATAAGGAGCGGGCTCATGAGTCCGACCCCACATTTTCCCATCTGAGCTGGTCGACAGGGCTGGTTTATAAAAACAAGGGACTGATTCTGAAGGCAAACCTGGGCAACAGCTTCAGGATGCCATTGGCCAAGGAACTGGCTTCCGACGGGGTGAATTATCATATGTACAGGTTTGAGAGGGGTAACTCCGGGCTGAAACCGGAAATTGCTTACCAGTTTGACCTGGGAATGGAATACAGCCGGAGCAAATGGGCTTTTGAGCTTTCTCCATTTGCAGGATATTTTCCGACATACATCTACCTGAATCCCACATACCAGTATTATGAAGGCCTTCAGGTATTCAATTACATTCAAAGCCGGGTTATGCGGGGAGGCGGGGAGTTGCATGTTCATTACACGGTGGACAGACACTTAAAAGCAGGTGCTATTGGCGAATATGTATGGTCACGTCAGCTTTCCGGTGAAAAAAAAGGATTCGGGCTGCCTGTGTCCCCTCCGGCTTCCCTGCTGCTCAACCTGACTTATAACCCGGGTGATTTTCACAATTTCCGCGAATTGTATGTATCTGCAGACTTTAAACTGGTAACAGCCCAGAATGAAATTGTACCACCCGAAAAAAAAACACCCGGTTACCAGGTAGTCAACCTGAGTGCCGGAACTTCTGTAAAAGCAGGAAATCAATTAATAATGCTGAACATCCTGCTCAGCAACCTATTTAACACCAGATACCTGAGCCATACCAGCTATTACCGGCTGATCGGTGTTCCTGAACCAGGCCGGGGGTTAATGATCGGAATGCAAATACCCTTCAATTTTATAAAAACCAAAAATCACACGAAATGAAAACCATCAGATTCATGCTGGTAGTAACCCTATCGGCCATAGTATTTTTTTCATCCTGTAAAAAAGAGGAGGAGGCTAAAGCTCCTGAATTTGTTAAATTTGAGTTGGGGTATGACAACAGTGGAATTGCAGTTATCGGCGCCGACCTTCATATAGATGCAGAGATTTTTGCGGAAGGGAAAATAGCTGACATCATGATCGAGATCCACCTCGAAGGTGACCATGAGATCAAATCAGGCCTTGACACAGAATGGGAATTTGACAGCACTTATACCATCGGCTATGCTGGTGTAAAAAATGTTGATTTTCACGAACATATTGATATTCCGGCATCAGCTGAAGCAGGTGATTATCATTTTCACCTGATAGTAACCGACATGGAAGGCAACCGTTCAGAGAAGGAAGCAGAACTGAAGCTCATAATTCCGACAGACACCAATGCCCCGGTTGTAACTGTTTCCATTTCACCTTCAAACGGACAGGTGTTCAACAACGGCTCCACCATCACCATATCTGGAAATATTACCGATGATGTAGCCCTGGGCGGAGCCTACATCGGCCTCGCAGGTGTTGCACAAAATCTGGAAGACCCGGAAGTTAATGCAACAAATACGATAACGCTTCTTCATACCCATGAATTTGTAAATACCGGATCGTTCGATTTCAATGCATCGATCATTGTTGGAGCCATGCAGGATAACAATGTTCCGCAAAAACCAATTACCGGGGATATTGCCTGGCAATCAGGCAGCTATTATCTACTGATTAAATCGGTAGATGTTTTTGGGGGCAACTGGGGCTTTTCACAGAGGTTCCCTATCGTGATCAATTACTGATTTCATGACCGGCCGGTAACCATCTCTTTAATGGGTTGGTTACCGGTTTCCAAATTATCATAAACCTATGAAAAACATACTAATAATCAGTTTCATACTTCTCCTTTTGTTTTCTTTTTCCGGATGTCAGAAAGAAGAAAAGGACGATGTTTATCCGGAAATTAAAATGGACTGCTGCGGTGGATTTCCGATGAACTGCGATGAAGTGACACGGGGCGGAAGCTTCACTTTTGTGGCCCAGTTCAGTGATAATGAAGAGCTGGGGGCATTCAGCCTCGACATTCACAACAATTTCGACCACCACACACACAGCACCGATCCGGTGCCCTGTGAACTTGAACCTATAAAAGATCCCGTGAATCCTTTCCGGCTGATTGAGGAATACGTCATCCCTTCAGGATCTAAAACCTACCTTGCTGAAGTTGAGATTGAAGTTCCCGCCGGTGCCGATACAGGAGATTATCACATGATGGTAAGGCTGACTGATAAAGCCGGGTGGCAAACACTCAAAGGAATCAGTTTTAAGGTGATTGAATAAGGGGATATTAAGCCTGCCTCATCTATTTCCGCAAGATAATCCTGAAAGTGGTTCCTTTTCCGGGGACGGAAGATTTGACAAAAATCTTTCCATCATGGTTTTCACGGATAATACGTTGCGCCAGCGAAAGACCCAGACCCCACCCTCTTTGTTTACTGGTAAAGCCGGGATTAAAGATGGTTTTTTGCATTTTTTTTGGAATTCCTTTGCCGGAATCTGCAACATCGACTATGACAAATTTATCTTCTTCCTGAATATCGATGGCTATGGAGCCCTGGCCGGCCATGGCATCCACTGCATTTTTCACCAGATTTTCAATGACCCAATCGAAAAGCTGAAAATTCAGCTGGGTAAGAATAATGGCCCCCTGGGGCGGAGTGATAATAAAGCTGACTTTGTTGGATGTTCTGGTTTTAAGATATGCAATCGAGTTATAGACTACCTCAACTACATTTTCTGTACGCAGGTTAGCGGCAGAACCGATCTTGGAAAACCTTTCCGTGATGGTATTCAGTCTGTTTACATCCTTTTGCAATTCGTCAATGGTATCAGTGCCGACGTCTTTGGTCTTGAGGTATTCCACCCAGGCCATCATTGAAGAAAGCGGTGTTCCGAGTTGATGGGCTGTTTCCTTGGCGAGTCCGACCCATACCTGATTTTGTTCAGAACGTCGGGCGATGCTGAATAAAAGATAGGAAATCAGCAGGAAGATACTGATAATGGCCAACTGGATATAAGGGTAATATCTTAACTGAGTTAGAAGAAAGGAATCCTGGTAATATATAAAATGCTTACTTCCTGTTATCTCAATTTCGATGGGTTCGTTGCCGGAGGCCATATCTTCTGCCATGGCTTCAATATATGCGGTATCATTTACCCGCGTTGAATCCAGTTTTCCCCAGGCTACCACTTTGTGGCGGGTGCTGTCGGTAATGATGACAGGAACAGAAGCCGAATTATTGACTACTTCGCTGAAAAATGATTGGATCAGGTCATCCAGTACCACCTTCAGTTTTGAAAAAAGGTGTGAATCCTTATAGTAGAAATAGTTCAGGTTTCCGTTGTAGTAGTCAATCTCAATGGGTGGATAAACTGAAAACTCTTTCTTTAGAGCCGGCGTCAGTTTAGGTAAAGTGTCCGTATCAAAATCCACATTCTTGGCACCTGTAATGTTGCCTTCATCGTCGGTTAAAATTACAGGTATTGAATTGTTGTTTGAGATTATCTTGAGATAAAATGTAATATCTTCATCTCCGGCTGTTGCCATCTCCCTGGTAGCTTCAGCAAGTAATTTGACCCGTTCACGTTCTTCAATCCTGATCTGATCGAAAAATTCACCGGTATAATTAACCAGACTGGCCCTCTGCTGTATGGCATTGGCCCAGGTGGTAATTTTATTACGCTCATCCCTGGCAATATTTCTTACCAGCGAATTGGTATACCACAAGGAGACCCCGACGATAACCAGAGCAATCAGAAAAAGCCATCTTTTCCATGTCTTTTTCTGCTGATAAATATTGGTAACACGCGGCCTGACCAGTTTACGGATATTCATAGGTACTTCGCATTGCTGTACAAAGATCGTTTTTTTAATTTATGATATACACTTTAACATTTTTGAATTATCCGGTTTATGCCACCTTTTCTGCTTTGATCTGAATCATATAATCCAAACGCGCAATCGATTCTTCCTCCCTCACTGCTCTGTACGCACGAATCGGATTGAACTTATAAATGGCGAAGCCATTGAACCTTTCTGCGCCCGAAGGGCATGGAATCCGGGAACTCAACGTCAAACGCCCAGCTTCCAATGTCCGGCACTATGAGAGAACACAGAAAACAAATACCCAGATTTTATCGCTAAAGTCGCATTCTTCCGTCCCTCTTTAAAGTCACCCCCCCGCTCCTATTATAGCTCCTTCGCCTTCTTTCGCCCCCTCACTTACACTTAATCACCTTTTTTCGCCTCCTCGCAAAGTTGCTTCTTCGCCTTACTTATCCTCGTCCCATTCAATCTCAAATTGTGTTGATGACTTGGTTTTGACCTCTTCTTCCCCGGATTTGTTTTTGCCGAATTCCTTACGTAGCACATCCCGGAAAACCTGCTTTTCCTGCTTGAAATCGGTTGCTATTTTTTTTGCAACAGCCCTGTGATCATAACTAAAAACAGGTTCGTCAACCGTACCGGTCATATGCAGGAACAGCCGGGTACGGCCCAGACCATCGTCTTCAACAGCGGTGGGTGGTGGCATTGTTTTCCTGCGTTTATTTTTTCTCAACTCAGAAGTCAGCACGCTGAAGTGATAATCTATTTCATTCCCGAAAGTGTGCGAACCATAACCTTTCACATTCAGCGCGGAAGTCTGTATTTCCATCTCCGGGATGACCACTGTCTTCCGTGCAATCTCAATCCGGTTCCGCAAGGTCGAGAATTTCACATTCTCAAGTTCTTCCTCATCCAGAAAGCGCGACATTTCCTGAAAAGGCTCAAATCTATTCAACTCTCCGCTGCGTATTTCAACATCGGCCACCGCTGTTACCGAACCTTCATCCGTTTCGAAATGCTTATTTATTGTTGACGCATATTGAACTGTTGCATCTCCACGGCCTTTCAAATGTCTGCTTTGCAGGCTGGTCTGGCCAAAATCATTGAATTCATAGAACATGCGCGAAATATCCACATTTGTCAGCCTGGCATCACATACGATCTGTGCATGGCTGCCGTACCGGTCATTCATCAATCCTGTCGCAGAAACGCTACCATCCAGGGCATTAAAAGCAAGACCGGTGGCTCTTAAAACATTGTCTGTGAGCGATAAACTACCTGTCGCAGCAGAAGCTGTGAATTTCTTATATGAGAATTTAGAAACAGAGAACGAGGTTTTAAAACTCAGCCCTTCCGCAAATATTGATTGATGGCCGACTGTATCAGTGGTTGCAACGGAAAAATCCAAAAAATCTTCCAGCCGGAAATTGCCTGAATTGATTTGTGCTTCAAAGTGTATGGGCTGACCTTCAAACAGAATATAACCAATCAGGTTGTCAACAAAGCCGTTCATTTTCAGGTCAGTATCACCGATTACACCCCGGAGCTCATCGATGAAAATCCGTCCGTTTTTCAGTTCGAACTGTCCGGTGATGCCTGAAGCTCTGACTTCCGAAGTTTTGCTGGTGAATCCAACGCCACTGAGACGTATCAGCCCATTGGCCGTTACCGCCATTTTTGCACCTGCACTGTAGGCGCCGCGGTATTTGATATCGGCCACCAGTCTTCCATGGTAGTCCCTGGCTTCTGCTGCTTTCAGAATACCTTCCAGTTCAGAAAGATCGATATCTGCGCTCAGGTTGAGGTTCAGTACCGGGTTCTTGAAATCTGCCAGTTGAAGCATGCCCTTGAATCTGCCATTGCGGGTCTCTCCGCTGAAACTTTCCAGTCTGAGTACTTCCGGTGTTTTTACCTGTGATGAAGTATACTTTCCGCTGAGGACGATATTTCTGATTCTTGATCCGCTTTCGCGATGAGTGAAACTTCCGTCGGAAAGATCAAATGTTGTCCTGATAACCGGCGAGGAGCGCTTGCCCCAGTTTCCTCCGATTTCAGCCTGAAGGGTAAGTTTTCCTGCAGGATCATAATCATTGTAAGGTCCGGAAAGTGAAGCCGGCAGGGCTCCCAGCACCTCTGAAACATCTGCTTCCGAGGCATTGATGCTGAGATTGACCGGGTTATCATTATTCCCGTAACCGAAAGAGCCATGGATCCCTGCGCTTATGCCGGCGAACTTCAGGTTTGTATGGGTGATTTCACATCTTCTCAGTGCCTCATTCACCCGGATAATTCCCGTAATACCAAGCAGGGATTTCGGAGTATAATTGTATTCCCCGAGAATCAGGCGCTTTATCTCCACATCGCCTGAAACCTGCAGATCATATCGCTGATCTGCCATTTTCCCTTTCAGCTGGAATTCGGGTAATCCGAAAGCCAGATCAGTTTTCCTGATGAGGTTACGGTAATAAACAGCCGATTTCCGCAGAATCACCTGCTGCACATCAAACTTCACGGCCGATCCTGAAACATCGGGTGTTAGCTTCCAGATATGGAAATTGTCAAGGCCGTTTTTCCCAACCCATAGTGTTGCAGAAGCTTCATCGATGATCAGGCTCCTGATTTTATAGTTTCCGGTTAATATGCCGGACAGGCCGATCCGCAGGGAAACCGACTTTGCATGCAACAGGCCAGGAGCTTCTGTCAAGTCCGGTGAAGGCTTCATGGCCACATTCCTGAAAACCACCGAGGCATCCGGAAAATTTCTGAAAAGGGTGAAATCAACCTGTGCTACCTCAACCGGAACCATTAGGCGACTGTTTATCTCTCTTACAACCAGCTCTTTAACCTTGTCGCCATAGGCAAAACTTATAACTGTCAGCAATGCCGCCAATAAAAGCAGAAGCCCTGCAATAATGGCGGAGATTTTCAGGAAAAGTTTTCGGGATGGTGAAATAACGCGCATTTCGTTTACCTGCAAGAAATTAACTGTAAAGTTAACGGATTTCTATGCAATTCATTGCCCCTGTTCTGACAGATCAGATGAGTTTATGAATCGGTTTTACTTTTCTGCATCAATTCAGCAAGAACGCTGTTCAAATAGGTTTCTGTTTAACCTGGTGAAGGCAAGCCCTGACAGCCTGAACAATTCCATTCACATCAAACCCGCACTCTGCATACAATTCTTCAGGTTTGCCTGAAGTAACGTACCGATCAGGAATTCCCAGCCGTTTCACAGAAACGTTATAACCATGGTCGGCCATAAATTCCAGAACAGCACTACCGAGACCTCCATTGATGGTACCATCTTCGACAGTAACAATTACACTGTATTTTTTAAAAACCTCATGCAGGATTTTTTCATCCAGTGGCTTCAGGAAACGCATATCGTAATGTCCGGCTGAGATGCCTTCCTTCTGCAGTAATTCACAGGCTCCCACCGCGAAATTACCCGGGTGGCCAATGCTGAGTATAGCAATAGTTTCACCTTCACGTATTTTCCGGGCAGTTCCCACGATAATTTCCTCAAACGACTTTTTCCAGCCGGTGGAAATACCCCGCCCGCGCGGATACCGTATCACGAACGGTCCCTTCTTATCAAGCTGGGCGGTAAACATGAGATTACGCAATTCAACTTCATTCATGGGTGCAGAGATGGTGAGACCGGGAATGGCCCTGAAATATGCCAGGTCAAAGGCACCGTGATGGGTAGGTCCGTCCTCACCCACCAGTCCGCCCCGGTCAAGGCAGAAAACCACATTCAACCCCTGCAGCGCTACATCATGGATCACCTGATCGTAAGCCCGCTGCATAAATGAAGAATAGATGTTGCAGAAAGGTAAAAGTCCCCTGGCAGCCATTCCGGCTGAAAAAGTAACCGCATGTTGTTCAGCTATTCCAACATCAAAGGCCCGGTCTGGCATCACACTCATCATCATGTTCAAAGAACAGCCGGTGGGCATGGCCGGGGTAACACCCACAATTTTATCGTTCTTTTCAGCCAGTTCAATAATGGTTTTGCCAAATACATGCTGGTATTTCGGTGGTAGGGTTTTACAGGGTTTTTCAATGATCTCACCGGTGGTTTTATCAAACATCCCCGGCGAATGATAAAGGATCTGGTCCTGTTCGGCTTTTTCAAATCCCTTACCTTTAATCGTAACAACATGCAGCAATTTCGGCCCGGGTAATTTCTTCAGATCCTGCATTAGTTTGGTAAGGCGGATCACATCGTGCCCGTCAACCGGGCCAAAGTACCTGAGATTAAACGCCTCAAAAAGATTGCTCTTGTTCAGGATGGTTGATTTCAGTGCGTTCCCGATCTGCTTTACCACCGCTCTTGAATTCTTGCCGTATTGGGTGTCGCCACCCATCAGCTTCCACACCTTATCCTTCAATTTATTATAAGCCCTGGAGGTTACGATGTCGAGCAGGTATTCGCGCATGGCGCCCACGTTCTTGTCGATGGCAATGCCATTATCGTTCAGGATAACCAGCAGATTGGTATTAGATACCCCGGCATTGTTCAGTGCTTCCATGGCCATGCCACCGGTCATAGAACCATCGCCGATCACCGCTACATGCTGTTCTTTCGTGTTGTGTTGAAGTTTTGCCGCGATGGCCATACCCAATGCAGCGGAAATAGAAGTAGAGGCATGGCCGACCCCGAATGTATCGTATTCACTCTCACTCATTTTCGGGAAACCGCTGATGCCGTGGTAGGTACGATTGGTATAAAAAACATCACGCCGGCCGGTGATAATTTTATGAGCATAAGCCTGATGACCCACATCCCATATCAGTTTATCATCCGGGGTGTTGAAAGCGTAATGGATGGCAACGGCAAGTTCGACTGTGCCTAAGCTGGCGCCAAGGTGGCCGGGATTGGATGAAATGACATCAATGATAAACTGCCTGATTTCAGCGCAAAGCAAGGGAAGCTCTTCTTCGCTGAGCTTACGCAGTTCGGAAGGGCTGTTGATTTGTACCAGCAATTTACCGGGAACAGGCGACATTGAGTGGCTGATTATTGTGAGGCAAAGGTAAGCATTAAGGTGTTAAAAGGCGAAAGAGCAAGGGAGAGAAAAAAGCGGGGGTGTGACTCAGCGATGGTTAGGCTGGTTCACCCTTGGCTTAGCAAATGAAAGTGTTTGAGGTTGGGACGTTGGATGTTGAAGGTTCTGTCACTGTTCAATTTTATGATCGGGCGAAAGAAAGCGATATAAGCAGAACTGCAGGGACCCGCAATGTCGTGCGCCTGCATGAAGATGCGCCGCAGTTGGTTCCTGATTAAATCAATAATTGATGCTGTGTTTCCTGTCCGGAGTGCTTTCAGACTGCTTATCAGACACTTTAATATTTTTTAGCACCCCGCATTGAAATGTATTACATTTGCGGGCTGTATTCCAATCAGGAGAAAAAATGAATATAATTATAGCCGGGGATGGTGAAGTGGGTTTTCACTTAGCCAAAATGCTATCCGGTGAAAATCACAATATTACCATCGTTGACCCCCACCAGGAACTGCTTAAACTGATCGAATCGCACTCCGATCTTATGACCATCACAGGGGACTCAACCTCCATCAGTGTGCTTGAACAGGCCAATATCCGGCGGGCCGACCTGCTGATATCGGTGGTCCATGACGAAAAAATCAATATAACCACCTGTGTTTTAGGCAAAAAGCTGGGGGCAAAACGAACCATCGCCCGTATTAACAACACCGAATACCTTACTGTTGAAAACCGTGAAATTATGCGGACACTGGGGATCGATGCCATGGTTTGCCCGGAGCGTATTGCATCGAAGGAGATCGTCAGATTATTGAGCCAGACAGCGGCCACCGAAATCTTTGACTTCTCTGAAGGACGCCTCTCTCTCTTCCTGATAAAGCTGGATGAACACGCCCTTGTACTTAACAAATCGCTTACCCAGATTGCCAAAGAAAACCCCAAACTTGACTTCAGAGCCATTGCCATACATCGCAACAGCAAAACCATTATTCCCAAAGGGGATGATGTTTTCAAGCTGGGTGACCTTGCGTATGTTATCACAAAGCCCGATGGAATTGATGACCTGTTGAGGCTGGGTGGCAAACATAAACAGGAAATCAGAAATGTGATGATTGTCGGAGGAGGCCGCATTGGCAGGAAAACCGCCCGCCGGCTGGAACGTGACATGAATGTAAAACTGATCGAAATGAATAAGGAGCGATGCCTTAACCTGATCGACCAGTTGGAACACACCCTGATTATTAATGCCGATGCCCGGGATATAGAACTGCTTGAGGATGAGGGCATCCGTAATATGGATGCCTTTATATCGGTAACCAACGACTATGAAACCAACATCCTTACCTGTCTGCTGGCCCAGCGTTACGGGGTTAAGAAAGTAATCCCGCTGGTTGAAAACATTGATTATATCGCCATTTCTCAAAGTATTGGCATTGAAACCATCATCAATAAAAAACTGATCACGGCATCCTATATTGTTCGTTTTACCATGGATGCTGAAGTTACCTCGATCAAATGCCTTAGTGGTATAGATGCCGAGGTGCTTGAATTTGTTGTAAAACCAGGTGCTTATGTCACAAAGAAACCCATCAAGAGCATTGATATACCCAGGGGAAGTATCATCGGCGGTATTGTCCGGGGTTTGCAAAGTTATATAGCCATTGGCGATTTCCAGATTCAGGAAGGTGATAAGGTGGTAATTTTTGCATTGCCAGAGGCTATAAATAAAGTACAGGCCTTATTTAATTAAAACCTGAGTTGAGTGATTTGAGAATTGCCTTAAATCACTTACTTCAGTAATAATCTGTTCTTCTTACCATCTAAGTTTTTCAGAGAGGTATATGGCCAGTTCAAACAGGGTTAACCTGAGCGTAATTTTTAAAGTTGCCGGTATCCTCCTGGTGATTGAAGGATTCTTTATGCTCAGTTGCCTTGGATTCTCATTTTGGGATGACCCTTACTCTTATTCAGAATTCAGACTCTTTAATCCCAGACAGGATTTTTTTCCTCTGTTTGTTTCCGGATTAGGCACAGCTACCCTCGGGATGTTGTTGTGGTATACGAACCGCAGCCCATTAAAGAATGCCATTGGGAAACGTGAAGGCTATTTACTTATTTCCATTTCATGGCTGATCATTTCTTTTTTTGGAACTCTTCCATATCTGCTTAGTGGAGTGGCGGATAATTTTACAGATGCCTTCTTCGAAGCAATGTCAGGGTTTACAACGACAGGAGCAACCGTTTTCAATAATGTAGAAATTATTCCTAAAGGTTTGCTTTTCTGGCGAGCAATTACACAATGGCTTGGTGGAATGACAATTATATTTTTTTCGCTTGCCGTTTTACCATTTCTTGGAATCGGTGGGGGTCTGCTTTTTATTTCCGAATCCCCCGGATTTTCGCCAGAGAAACTACATCCCCGGATAATAGAAACATTAAAACGACTATGGCTTATTTATTTGTCCTTTACCTTAATCCTTACATTTTTATTGATATTGGGTGGAATGACGCTGTTTGACGCGCTCTGTCATGCGTTCAGCACAGTATCAACCGGTGGTTTTTCAACAAAAAATGAATCAATTACAGTATTCCCTGAGTTTATCAGGTATGTAATTGCTGTTTTTATGTTGATGGCAGGGATTGGGTCCACTGTTCAGTATTTTGTTTTCACAGGGCAATGGCGAAAAGCATTCTTGAACGAGGAGGTGCGATATTATCTTTCGTTTATACTTCTTAGCATCATTGTTTGTACCGTTGCATTGTCATTTCTGGTACACGATACTTTCGGCCCTGTCTTTGGCGAATCGGTTTTCCAGGTAATATCAATCATCTCTACAACCGGGTTTGTTACAGCAGATTATCTGCAATGGCCGTCCTTCTTATGGATGTTTTTCTTTCTGCTTATGTTTACCGGTGCCTGTGCCGGATCGGCTGGTGGTGGGGTAAAGATGGTACGGATATTGCTCCTGCTCAAGAACAGCACCCATGAACTCAAACGTCTGGTGCATCCGCAGGCCATCATTCCGGTCAGGCTCAATGGCAGATATGTGGGTGAAGAATCTATTTTTAATGTGCTGGCTTTCTTTCTGATATATATAATCGTTTTTGCCGGAGGTTCGCTGGTGATGTCGCTGATCGGGCTTGAATTTTACACCGCGATTGGCACCACGGCAGCATGTATCGGGAATATCGGTCCCGGTTTAGGATCCGTTGGTCCGATGCATTCCTACGCTGCAATACCTGATGCCGGGAAATGGACACTCTCCTTTTTGATGCTTATCGGAAGGCTTGAATTCCTAACCGTATTCATACTTTTCTCCCGGACTTTCTGGAAAAAATAATTCAATTTTGTTAACAAATCCTTTTCAGTCAAACTGATATGTATCCATTCCGTATAAAGGCGCTGGTAAAAATAATAGGTCTGATGCTTGTATTTGAAAGCCTGTTTATGCTTACCAGTGTCCCGTTTTCTCTCTATTACGGAGGTTCAGATCTTGTTCCTATACTGGTTTCTGCAGGCATAACTTTTTTTACCGGTGGGTTGATGTGGTTCGTCAGAAGAAAATATGATGAACACGATATCGGAAAACGTGAAGGTTACCTTATCGTTAGTCTGACCTGGATTATTATTTCATTTTTTGGTGCGCTCCCTTTTTATATCAGTGGTGCCATACCTTCATTTACCGATGCCTATTTCGAAACCATGTCGGGTTTTTCAACAACCGGAGCTTCGATACTCAGAGATATTGAAATTGTACCTAAAGGCTTGTTATTCTGGCGCAGTTTAACCCACTGGATCGGGGGTATGGGGATCATTGTCCTTTCCATTGCCATTCTGCCTTTTCTCGGGTTTGGTGGTATGTCGCTCTTCTGGGCTGAGGTACCGGGTCCGGAAAAGGAGAAACTACACCCAAGAATTGCAGTAACAGCCCGGCGCCTGTGGGGCATTTATGCCATGCTTACCCTGGTGTTGGTGATTTTACTGATGCTGGGAGGAATGAACCTGTTTGAATCGATGTGCCATGCTTTCGGAGCACTGTCATCGGGTGGATTTTCACCGAAAAACACCAGCCTGGCAGGCTATTCTCCTTATGTTCAATATGTAGCTGTGTTGTTCATGTTTCTCGCAGGGACAAACTTTACATTACATTACCTGATGCTGCGGGGACAAGTAAAAAAAGCCATCAGTGGGATTGAATTCCGGGCTTATTTGCTTTTGCTGATCATTCCATCCATTGCAATTGCTATATCTCTGATCATTGAAAGAGCATATGGAGTTGAGCAAGCGTGGCGCAGTGCTCTGTTCAGTGTTGTCAGCATTGTTACCTGCACCGGATTTGCCAACGAAGACTATATGCTCTGGCCAAACTATGCCTGGTTTTTGATCTTCCTGTTGATGTTTGCAGGAGGAATGGCCGGATCAACATCCGGAGGGATTAAAATTATCAGGCATGTGCTGCTGTTTAAAAACGTTTCAATGATTTTAAAGAAACTCAGGCACAAATCTGCTGTAATCCCCATCAGGGTTGACAATAAACCGGTTAGCCCGCTGATTATTCATAATGTTCTGGCCATCTTTTTTTTATATATGATCACTTTTGGCATGGGGTCATTATTGCTGACAATTTCCGGCCTGGATGTTATCTCCTCCATGGGCTCAGTGGTAACCTGTATGGGTGGTATCGGGCCGGGACTGGCAACAACAGGGCCGGTTGCAAACTATGCCCATCTTCATGATTTTGCCAAATGGGTGCTCGCCTTTATGATGCTGCTTGGCAGACTTGAGTTGTTTACTTTATTTATTATTTTCCACCCGGCTTTCTGGAAACGGTAAGCAATTTGAAAGCTCAACGCTTAAAGTTAAAGCTAACCGTCTGACTCAGTATATTTAACTGGAATCTGTGTTCTGGTGTAAGATCTGTTATTGTTTTTCAGCCATCTGAAACCGGCATCCTGAATTATTTTACCTTTGCCGGAAATTATGACCCTCAGTACAGTACCATCATACCGCCGTATCTGGGAGATTTCCCTTCCGATTATACTCAGCCTTTTAGCGCAGAATATAGTAAACGTTACCGATACTGCTTTTCTGGGCCGTGTCGGTGAAGTTGAACTCGGTGCTTCTGCCATAGGCGGGCTGTTTTATATTTCACTTTTTATGCTGGGATTTGGATTTGGCATCGGGGGCCAGATTCTGATTGCCCGGCGGAATGGTGAACGCAATTATTCCGAAATAGGTAAAATAACTGACAACAGCCTCTATTTTCTGATGGGAATGGGAATGGCTCTTTTTCTGCTTATTAAGTTTCTTTCGCCGGTTATGCTGAGACCCCTTATTTCGTCGGATGCTGTTTATCAGGCCAGTACAGACTTTCTTCAATACCGCATCTATGGAATTTTCTTTGCCTTCGGTAATATCCTGCTCAGAGCATTTTATATTGGCACTACAAGCACAAGGGTATTGATATACAATGCTGTAATTATGGCAGGAACCAATGTTGTTCTGGGGTATGCCCTGATTTTCGGAAACTTTGGCTTCCCCGAAATGGGCATCAGGGGAGCGGGTCTTGCATCTTCCATATCGGAGGCCGTTTCAGCGCTTTTTTTCTTTACATATACCTTCAGGATGGTGGACCTGAAGAAATACAGTCTTTTCCGCTTTGCCCGTTTCGATTGGGAAATTGTTCGTAAAACCCTTGATATCTCAATCTTTGTCATGCTGCAATATTTTATCTCCCTGGCAGCCTGGTTTATTTTCTTTATGATCATTGAAAAAATGGGAGAACGTCCGCTGGCCATTTCCAACATCATCCGGAGTGCATATATTGTACTGATGATCCCGATTTTTGCATTTGGATCAACCGCCAATTCGCTGGTAAGTAATGTTATTGGCCAGGGAAAACCCGACCAGGTGATTCCGGTTATCAAAAAAGTCGCTTTGCTTAATTTCATTCTGATCGGCAGTATAGTAGTGGTTTCTGCTGTAATTCCCAACCTGCTGATCTCTGTTTATACTTCCGATCCGGAGCTGGTTAGCCAGACTGTCCCGTCATTTTACGTCATTATGTCGGCACTGCTTTTATTTTCCTTTTCAAGTATCCTCTTTAACGGAGTCTCCGGAACTGCCAATACCGCTACCGCCCTGACCATTGAAGTAATAACCATCGGTATTTACCTGATCGTTGCCTGGTTACTGGCCGTCAAGCTTAAACTCAGCATTGAAATGGTGTGGACCAGTGAATACGTGTATTTTATGATGCTGGGATTATTGTCATACTTCTATCTCCGGTCGGGCAAATGGAGGAAAAAACAGGTTTGATTCCGATGCTGAGGGTTAGAATCCATTCTGTTAAGCTGGTAAAAATGTCCTTATTTTAACAGGTTATCATGCTGCGCTGATTATCTTTGCAGATTACTCCAGATACACATGACACCACTTTCGGTTGTAATCATCACCCTCAACGAAGAACGGAACATCGGCCGGTGCCTTGCATCAGTGGCAGGAATTGCAGATGATGTTGTGGTGGTCGACAGCGGATCAACCGACCGTACAGGGGATATCTGCCATGAGTTTGGTGCGCGGTTTATAACCCATCCCTGGCTGGGTTTTGTTGAAACCAAGAATTTCGCCAATGCGCAGTCAAAATACCCTCTGATCCTTTCGTTGGATGCCGATGAAGCATTGTCGGAAGAATTATACGCATCGATACTGGCTGTTAAAGAAACTTCTGTGGAGAATGCTTTTACCATGAACAGGCTGACCAATTACTGCGGAAAGTGGATCAGACATTGTGGCTGGTATCCGGATCGGAAAATCAGGTTATTTAACCGCAACCAGGCCCGATGGACCGGGTTGGTTATTCATGAAACGCTGACTGTAGAACCGGGAATTAAAGTAAAACATCTTGAAGGTGATTTACAGCATTATTCCTATTATACGGTAACAGATCATATTGCCCAGGCAAACCGCTTTACAGACCTCACAGCGGAAGAGGCTTTCCGAAAAGGGAAAAGAGCGGTGATTGCACAAATCCTGTTTAAACCCCCTGTGCGTTTTGCCAGGGATTACTTTTTCAAGCTTGGTTTTCTTGATGGATATTATGGCTTTATTGTATGCAGGATCTCTGCCCAGGCTACTTTTTACAAATATATCAAGCTGAGGCAGCTGAATGCCGGTGCTTGTTTTAATCATAAAAAATGAATCCACGTCATATCATCATTAGCCGGACCGACAGCATCGGAGATGTGGTTCTGACTTTTCCATTGCTGGGATTGTTGAAAAAACAATTTCCGGATGTTAAGATTACTTTTCTCGGACAGAATTATACCCGTCCGGTGATCATGGCCTGCAGTCACGTTGATTTTTTCCTTGACTGGAATGAAATGCAGAGTCATTCCTACGATACCCGGGTCACCCTGCTTAAGAGTCTTGAGGCAGATGTAATCCTGCATGTATTCCCTCGGAAGGAAATAGCTTTGCTTGCCCGAAAAGCCCGTATCCCGGTCAGAATGGGAACTACCGGCAGAATATATCATTGGTTTAACTGCAACCACCTGATTAAATTAAGCCGCAAGGAGTCACCACTGCACGAGGCTCAGTTGAATATCCTGCTGGCGCAGAAACTGATCGGCAAAATAGAAATGCCCACAGAAGAGATGCCCGGACTTTATGGATTTGATAAAGTTGCGAAATTACCCGAAGAGCTAGCCTCTTTGATTGATCCGGTAAGGTTTAATCTCATTCTGCATCCAAAATCAAAAGGCAGCGCAAGAGAATGGGGCACTGATAATTTTGCAGCCCTTTCAGCCATGCTTCCCCGGAATATGTATAAGATCTTTGTAACAGGTACCAAAGCGGAAGGTGATCTCTTGATTCAGGAAGGATATTTTAATAAAGCCGGTGAGTTTACCGACCTTACCGGGAAAATGAGCCTCGAGAAGATGATATCCTTTATTCAGGCAGCCGACGGCCTGATTGCCGCCAGTACCGGGCCTTTACACATAGCAGCAGCGCTTGGGAAAACGACTCTGGGCATTTATCCGCCGGTAAGGCCGATGCATCCCGGAAGGTGGTCACCCATTGGAATCAAGGCTTCATTCCTGGTAAAAGATAAAGATTGTATTGAATGCCTGGGAGGAGGCCCCTGCCAGTGTATGCTGGATATCAGTCCGAAGCAGGTTCAACAAAAGCTCTTTTCGATGGTTAATTCAGATCAGGCATAACGTTAATCTATGGATTTAAGCAGAGATTGGTTTGTAATCGTGAATCCCAATGCTGGCCGCCGAAAAGGCGAAAAGGACTGGCTTGAAATTGCTGCATTGCTGAATGATGCCGGAATCCGGTTTATCAGTGTTTTTACTGAACATCCCAATCATGCCGTAAAACTTGCCCGCAAATATATCGAGACGGGTTATCGTCAGATTATTGTCGTTGGTGGTGACGGAACGCTTAACGAAGTAGTAAACGGAGTATATACCCAGAAAAAATATCTGCCACAGGAGATCACCCTGGCCATGATTCCGGTTGGAACAGGTAATGATTGGGGCCGTTCTTTCAATATTCCATCGGGTTACCGCGAAGCCATACAGGTGATCAGCCGGCAAATAACAAAACTTCAGGATGTGGGCCGGGTTAATTACATCCATAAAGATCTTGCTAAACAACGACATTTTATCAACATGGCAGGTCTTGGTTTTGATGCCATGGTAGCCAAAAGGACCAACAAAGTCAAGGAAAGAGGGAAAAGCGGGCCATTCTCCTACCTGATAAGTCTTTTCACCAGTCTCATTGCCTATAAACCCATTATCAGCCGTGTTACTGTCGACGGGCAGAACATTGATGCCGATGTTTTCAGCATGAGTGTTGCTATCTGCAGATTCAATGGCGGAGGCATGATGCAGGCTCCGGATGCCATTCCCGATGATGGACTTTTCGATGTAACCATCATCACCAGGGTAAGCCGGTTCCTTGTGATAAGAAGTGTTAAAAAGCTTTATGATGGCTCTTTTCTGAGCATGCCGCAGGTCAAGACTTTCAGAGGCGCTCATGTGGAAATTGTTTCAAATCCGGACCTTTACCTCGAAACCGATGGTGAATCGCTTGGCCACACACCCATGCAGTTTGAAGTCATCCCCCTTGGCATCCGTGTTGTGACAGGGAAGTAAACAACGCCTGACTCACCAAAGCAACTCATTACCGCAACTCATCGCTCAAAACTTACAAACCCATGGCAGGCATTTATATCCATATTCCTTTCTGCCGGCAGAAATGCCATTATTGCAATTTCTTTTCAGTTGCTTCGCGGAAAGATATGCCCGCTGTGGTCCGTTCTATATGCAGGGAAGCAGAGATTCAGCAATTCTACCTTGATGGCAAGACAATCGAAACCATCTATTTCGGAGGTGGAACGCCATCGATGCTTGATCCTGAGCTTCTCAACCTTCTGTTTGAAACCATCTTTAAGCATTATACCATTGACCCTCAGGCAGAAGTCACCCTTGAAGCAAATCCGGATGATATTTCCTTGCAAAGTCTTGAAGGATGGAAAAGATCAGGAATCAACCGGCTAAGCATTGGTATACAATCGTTCCGCGATAAGGATCTGCATTACCTTAACAGGGTTCACAATGCAGAGAGAGCCCATCAGTCTCTTTCGCTTGCACGAATCGCAGGTTTTTCCAACCTGACGCTCGACCTTATTTTCGGGATTCCAACCCTGGATGATGAAGGCTGGCTTGAAAACATCAATACAGCCATTGTTGCGGGAATAACCCATATTTCGGCATATGCCCTCACGGTCGAACCAAAGACAGCCCTTGAAGTGATGATCAGCAAAGGCAAGGCAGCACCGGTTGATGAGCAGCAGAGTGCCCGGCAGTTCAAAATGCTGATACAGCAGTTAGAAGAAAAAGGATACCTGCATTATGAAATTTCCAATTACTGTCTTCCGGGCCATTTTGCACGACACAATACCGCTTACTGGCAGGGTGAAAGCTATCTTGGACTGGGACCTTCCGCCCATTCCTACAATGGATCATCAAGACAATGGAATGTGTCAGGCATTAAGGAATATCTGGAGGCAATCAACAGTAATACAATCCCATACGAATCGGAAACACTGACATTGGCACAAAAGTATGCCGAATACGTGATGACCGGACTACGCACAATGTGGGGCTGCAACACAAATGAAATACACCACCGGTTCGGAACCGAATACTCGGGCTATTTCATTTTAAAAGCTCAGGACTGGGTCGATAAAGGATGTATGGTACAAAATGACAAAATCTATCTCCTGACAAACAAAGGAAAATTGCTGGCCGATGGCATTGCTTCAGATCTTTTTTTTGATTAAATACCCAAAACCACCACAAAAAGGGAAATACCATTATTCAGGGAATGTTTATTATTCTGGCAAGAAACTGAATATATTATAATTCCTCAGTGACCCATTTAGATTTGCATGTTTATTAACAAAAAGTGTTAATAGTTCTTTGACTTATTTGTGTAAGTTGTTGATTTTCTTTTCTTTTTGCTTCTTTTTCTTTTCTTTGTTAATTTCGTTTTTTTGTTAATTGTGTGACCACCTC
>JAZDHI010000078.1:0-112411 GCA_043806115.1 Bacteroidota bacterium | reverse complement strand
TATCCAAATATTTTTGTGACATTTTTAAATTGGCTAAAAAACCAATGGCAAAAAGTTCAGAAAATATTCAGACTGCCTCAAACCAAATATTTTCTACCCATAGTTGTAAGTGAAGCCGGATAGAAAATCAGCAGACCCTAAGTAGCTGAGGTAAATATGTTTGAAATCACCCTATAAACCACTTTATGGGGTTATACCAATTGTACCAAGTCCTGTTACCGCCTCTTCAGCCATAGGCAATTTACTTCTCTTCTTTTACCAGTTTTTCTCTGGCTTTGTCATAGTATTCTTCTGCAACCAGGAATCCATCTGACCAGATTTCCCGCTTTTCAGCTATCCCTTTCTCGTCCATGTGCATCCATACCCCATCCTTAAAATTATTGATATAGGGTCCGGAAACCATAACTCTGCCATTTACATGGTAAAATGTTGCCAATCCTTCGAGCTTCCCTGCTTTATAAACAGCTGTAAGTTTTATCGGGCCGTCATAATAATACTGTTTCCAGGGGCCATCCTTTATCCCGCTGCGATAGCTGACCTCTTCCAGAACCGCACTGTTGGCATAATAGGTCTTCCAGATACCTTCTGCCTGACCATTTTGGTAAAACTCCTCAGATATGAAAATGCCTTCTTCGTTGTAAAATTTCCAGGCTCCATCGCGTTTTTCATTCAAATAGAATCCTTCGGACATCTTCACACCTGTTTTGTAATAAGAAACAGTAAATGCTCTGGATCCGTTATCCGAAAACTCTGATTCCGCTTTTTTAAAACCGGTAGTATCATAATAAATAAAATGCCCCTTGGGTTTATCATCGGTGAAGCTACCCGAATAAACAAGCCTGCCCTTTTTATCAGTCTTCATCCATATACCCTGTTTCAGGCCTTTTTCATCGGTTCTGTTGTTCTCCGATCCCCTGTCGATGGTCTGTGATCTGGTATTCAGACCCGGAAAAAAAATCAATATTGTGATGAATAATGCTAGGTTCTTCATAGAATACTTATAATCTGAATGCAGCACGGTAATATCCCCCTGATTGACATCAATCTCTTTTGTAAATTTGTTGCAAATTTAGTAAAAAGTAACCCCCGGTTTAATGCAATAATTTTCTATGCAGAATTATTCCTCCCGTCTTCTTGAAGAAGCTGTCAATGAATTCAGCCGATTACCTGGTATTGGGCGTCGATCTGCGCTCAGGCTTGCATTACATTTACTCAGGCAGGACGAGAGCCGTTCAGATGCGCTGGGGAATGCCATACTCAGGCTGCGCAGCAACATCAGGTATTGCATCAGGTGTCATAATATTTCGGATGAAGAAATATGCAGTATTTGCTCAGATCAAAAACGAGACAACACAATTCTCTGTGTCGTTGAGGATATCCGCGATGTGATGGCCATCGAAAACACAAGCCAGTTCAGGGGTTTATATCATGTTCTGGGTGGAATAATTTCTCCGATGGAAGGAATCGGACCGAATGACCTAAATATTGATTCTCTTGTAAAAAGAACTGAAAATGATGAAATTCATGAAATTATAATGGCCCTTCCGGCTACTACAGAGGGTGATACAACCAATTACTACCTTTATAAAAAACTGAATGGTAAAGTGACTACTATATCCGCCATTTCCAGAGGTGTCGCAATTGGTGACGAACTGGAGTTTGCCGACGAAATAACCCTTGGAAAATCTATTATCAACAGGATACCTTACGAAAAGCTGTCAGATTGATCATTACTGTTAATTATCAGAAACAACCGGCTTCATTTTTTGTTAGTTGATTCGGAATACGATCAAGGTCATTTTTGGTTAATAAAGAGCTAATTGAGAGGTTTCAGCAGGGTTACCGTTCAATTTTCAAAGAAACAGCATTCGATTCACAATTATTTCATCCTGTTATCGAATTGCATCGACTACCCTGGTGGAATTAATCAATGAAACGTAATTGTCCTCATCAATCAAATCGTTCAACCAGGGTTCAAAAGCATTTCAAATACTAATTGAGCAATGATAATCAATATACATAAATCCACAGATCGTGGCAGTGCGGAATACGGATGGCTAAAAGCCCGGTATAGTTTCAGTTTTGCGAATTATTATGATCCTTTGCGTGAACGTTTCGGTTTACTCAGGGTTCTTAATGATGATATTATTGATGGTGGAGGAGGTTTCGATACCCATCCTCACAATAATATGGAAATCATCACCATTCCTTTAAGAGGTGCGCTGGAACACCGTGATAGTATGGGACATACATCGGTAATTAAAAGAAATGAGATTCAGTATATGTCCGCAGGAAGCGGTATTATGCATTCAGAACACAATAGCTCTGACAGTGAATCACTCCACCTTTTACAGATATGGATATTCCCGGATATCCGGAATACCAAACCCGAATATAGCCAGATAAACCTTGAAGGTAAGCGAAAACAGAATATAATACAGACCATTGTTTCGCCTGAAGGAGGGACAGATATTCTCAGGATTAAGCAGGATGCATGGCTCAGCCTGCTTGCCGGTGATTCCGGCTCAACGCACAAATACAAGGTAAATAAACAGGGAAATGGCATCTTTATCTTTGTAATTTCAGGTGCTGCAGAAACAGGTAATTTTCGTGCTAACCAAAGAGATTCAATGGAAATCACGGAGGCACCTGAAATCACTTTCACCACCTGTGAAGAATCAGAAATCCTTATTATAGAAGTACCGCCTGAGAATGGTTAGATCTGCGATAAATCATTGCACCCTATATTACTATCCTCTGGCTGGCCAATGAATATCTGATTATTTTCAGTCAATAAATTATGATTCCTTATTCATGAAGAGGCACCTCTAAAGCCAAAAAAATTTTGCATGGTGTACATTATCAGAACTTTCAATATTGAACAATTTCATTGATAATATTTCTCTTCAGATTCTTCGCAGGTAGAACTGTTTCAATTCAAACAGTCAACTATAACTGAATCATTTTGCTTTCTATCAGGCTATCAATCTCATTGATCTCATTTTCAAGCCTATATTTTTCAACGGCAGTTTTCCGGGCATTGTATGCCATGCTTTCAGTTTCAGTTTTATTATTCATCAGCCAGATTATTTTCCGGCAAAAATCTTCATAATCGTTGTACTCATACAATAATCCTAGTTTACCAGAATCCAATATCTCAGCCGTTCCGCCTGATTTAGTAGCAATTATAGGTAATTGCGATAACATGGCTTCAATTGTAACCATTCCATATGTTTCACTGTGAGATGCAAGAACAAAGACATCAACAGCATTATAAAATAACGAGATATCATCCTGATATTCAACAAAATGAACAACATCATTCAACTCATTCAGCTTAACAAACCCAAGCAGTTTATTATAATATTCCTGGCATTCAGGATCATTAACAGTTGCGGAGCCAAAGATGAGTAGTTCAATAATAATCCCTTTTTGTTTAAGTTTCAATAAAGACTCAATTAAAAATAATTGTCCTTTTTTTTCAGTGATTCTTCCAATTATTCCAAACAAAGGGGCTTTAGCAGAAATATTCATCAATTGCAATGCTTCACTTTTCGAATACTTTCTGATAGTAAATTTCAGAATATCAAGGCATAATGGAATAACTCTGATTCTTGCTTCCGGAAAGGCGGTCCTTAAACAAACTTCAGATTTAAGATAATTCAGAGGGCTTATCCAACAGTTGATTGAGTTAAAACGAAAAGTATGAAAGAAGTCCTTTTTGTTTATGCCGATTTGCATATGCTGCTGATAAAATACAATAAGCTTATGAAAAAAAATTCTTTTTGTCCAGGCAATAACGTCAATATCCTTATTATCAAATACAAACAAAGTACTTATCGCTCTCCTTTTCAAAGATTTGCTGATAACTCCTGCTGAATAAAAGTCGAAATGCTTTTTTATCCCGGTAAGTAAAACCATTTCAGCAAAGTGATTCTCTCCTTTTTTATATATGGTAGAATTTTCCTGTGTAAATAATGTTATCCTGTATCCCTTTTCGGATAAAGATCTTGCTAATTTCAGCGTATTCATTTCCAACCCACCCCATCCTGTGGAAGTGATTATAAATGCAATTTTTTTATGTTCTCCTCCCGGTTCAATACTCATAGGTAAAATCTTATTGGCTGCTTAAGTGTGCATAAAATCCGGATCCTGTAAACATAATTCAGTCAAAATTGAATTATACTTACTGATTCCTTTTCAGCGGATCATCGACAAAATCAAAAATACTCATCTGCTTCTCACTGATCGCCGGTTCAGGGTGTTTATGGGTACCATAACCATTGTGCGACAGATAAAGTAAAATTGCTTTCTTATACATGTTTACCGGTGTTGTATCATACTTTTTACAGAAGGCTTCAACCCTGCTTTTCTGTTGAGTTGTCAGTTTGAAATTAACCTGCTTAAACTTTCTGACTTTCCGCGGTTTCCGTTTTGGTGCCATAGAAATAAAATCAAGATCGCTACGAATATAAAAAGAAAATCATTGCCAGATGCACACTTCCGGCTATGATTTTGTATTCAGCTTAAACAGGATTTCAGCAACAATCCGGAGAAGAATCAACCGCGAATCACTTCTTTGATATCGTCGATGATTTTCCTGGCAAGAACATCAGCTTTTGCTTCAGAATCGCTTTCGGAATATATCCTGATGATGGGTTCTGTATTTGACTTGCGCAGGTGTACCCATTCATTCCCAAACTCAATCTTAACGCCGTCTTCGGTATTGACAGGCTGCTTTTTATACTTTCCGGCAATGCTTTTAAGTATAAGGTCAACATCCATTTCAACTGACAGCTGAATTTTATTTTTAGAGATAAAATAATCAGGGAAACCATTTCTCAGTGCCGAAGTGCGTTTACCCGACTGAGCCAGATAGGTAAGAAAAAGGGCAATCCCGACCAGGGCATCGCGACCATAATGAAGCTGTGGCAAAATGACACCACCATTTCCTTCTCCACCTATCACTGCATCCACCTCTTTCATTTTTTCAACGACATTTACTTCACCAACTGCAGAGGCATAATATTTTCCCCCTGCTTTTTCAGTAACATCACGCAATGCCCGGGTTGAAGACATGTTTGAAACGCTGTTGCCAGGCTGTGAAGAAAGTATATAATCAGCAACGGCCACCAGTGTATATTCTTCACCAAACATTTCACCATCTTCACAAACAATGGCCAGACGGTCAACATCCGGATCAACTGCAAATCCGACATGGGCCTTGTTTTTAATAACCAGTTTGGATATTTCCTGAAGATTTTCGGCCAATGGTTCAGGATTGTGCGGAAAATGACCATCCGGCGTGCAATAAAGTTCATCTATCAGCTCAACGCCAAGTGATTTCAGCAACAATGGAATTGCAATACCACCCGTTGAGTTCACAGCATCAATGGCCACCCTGAACCTTGCCATTTTAATGGCGAATGAATTTACCTGAGGCAATGCCAGTATTTTTTCAATATGTTTGCGAATCTGGCTGTCATCGTATGTGATGGTTCCGATCTTCTCTATTTCAGCGTAGGTAAAATCTCCTGAATTCGCAACTGATAATAATTGTTCACCCAGTTCAGCACTGATAAATTCGCCTTCCCTGTTAAGCAATTTGAGGGCGTTCCACTGCCATGGATTATGGCTGGCTGTCAGGATGATTCCACCATCAGCATTCAGGTCTTTCACAGCCATTTCAACAGTAGGGGTCGTTGACAAACCAACATCTGTTACATCAATTCCCATCCCCGTAAGGGTACCACAGACCAGATTATTAACCATCTGCCCCGAAACCCTGGCATCGCGCCCAACAACCACCCTTATCCTGTTGTCTGTTTCGCGTTTCAGCAGATAGGCAAAAGCTGAAGTAAACTTAACAATATCTATCGGGCTCAGGCTTTCACCGGGATTTCCGCCAATGGTTCCCCTGATGCCTGAAATACTCTTGATTAATGTCATAAAACTACTTTAAATACAGGGGAGCAAAAGTAAATAAATTAAATAAGAGATCAGGTAATAACTACGATTTCATTTGTTTTACAACCTTCATGCCTGCTACCCCGGATAATGTAAAAAACATAAATTCTTTTCAGGATAAGGTTCTCAGGCAGGAGCTGAATTATCAACAGGATGTTGTCCATAACTTAATGTTGAAAGCCTTGAGAACGGGGTCTCAAATTTCGTAATATTACACTATAGGCTTGTGGTGGTTTAAATGGCTCCATGGGATTCATTATTTTTAATATCAGACCTCTGCATGATAAATTTAATTAATTTTGCACCGGATCCTGCCGGGAGCAAAGATCCTAAACCTGAACAATGAACGACTTTTTCGAACACGACGATGACAATTCACTCAGCGATCTCTTGGGACGGTTTGATACCATGCTGAGTGAGGACAGGCACTATTTCTTCGACGTGGAAGAATATGAAGACCTGATAGACCATTACCTGGGTAACAATGAACTGGGTAAATGTGCTACGGCCGTGCAATTAGCCATAGAGCAATACCCGGGGCATTCAGGAATTCTTATCCGGCAGGCTCAACTGCTGGTTTCATCGAACAAAGCTGAGAAAGCATTACGTGTTCTTGCAAAGGTAGAAAACATTGATCCGACGAACAGCGAGATATACATTACCAAAGGAGCCATCTACAGCCAGCTTAAACGCTACGATGAAGCTATCCGTGAATACAATAAGGCTATCAGTGAAGACGAAGACCTAGGAAATATATACTCAAACATAGCCTTTGAATACGAGAACCTAGGGAATTATGACAAGGCCATTGAATACCTGAAGAAAGTTCTTGAAATAGAACCGGATAATGAAACCATCATTTTTGAACTTGCTTTCTGCTATGAGATCACCAACCAGGCAGAAGATAGTATCGGATATTTTACGTCATTTATTGATAAAACACCCTATTCTAAGTTTGCTTGGTTTAACCTCGGAGTGGCGTATAACAGCATTGAACTTTTCGAAAAAGCAATTGAAGCATTTGAATTTGCGATTGCCATTGAGCCAACATTCTCTTCTGCTTATTTCAACAAGGCGAATTCTTTGGCAGGTATGCAGAAATACCGTCATGCAATAGATGCTTATCGCGAAACATTTGAACATGAGGAACCTGAAGCCCTAACTTTTTATTATATCGGCGAGTGTTACGAAAAACTTGACGAACCCGATGAAGCCATTGAGAACTTCAGAAAAGCAGTAGAAATGGATGAGGGCATCGCTGATGCCTGGATTGGAATGGGCGTTTGCTATGAGGAAAAAGGAAATCTCAAGGCTGCTTTACGATACATCCGGCGTGGGATTGAAATAGATCCTGAAAATCCGGAATATTTAGCTACCCTTGCAGTATGCCAGCAACATGCCGGTCATTTCACTGAATCAGCCCAGTCTTTTACCAAGTCAGCCCAGTTAGACCCAATGGATCCGGAAATCTGGCTTGACTTTTCAGCGCTTTTTGCAGAACTTGGCGAGTATGAACATGCCATCGAGGTCATTGATACAGGATTAACCCACCAGCCGGCCAACGGTTCTCTCTTTTTCCGCAGGGTAGCCTATTTATACAGCCAGGGCAGGATCAAGGAAGCCTTCAGTCAGCTTAATGATGCTCTTCTTGCCGGACCTGATTCCGAAGGATTTAAAGCATTGCTTGAATATGCTCCTTATTTGGCTCAGGATGTTTACATTACTGAGCTGATGCTCAGGAATGGAATATAACCTGCTTACAGTAAATCATCATTCAGTCACTCCCGGATATTTCAAGCCCGAATGCTCATTTTGACCTGTAAGGGATATCAAACATATTCTCTGCATTTCATTAAAACATTTCTTATACAATAGTATCCCACATGAAACTGAAATATGGACTTATAGGATATCCGCTGGGTCATTCATTTTCGAAAACATACTTCACAGAGAAGTTTGCTGCAGAAGGCATTCAGGCATTTTACGATCTCTATCCTCTACATGATATCAACCAGTTAAAAAAACTACTGGAATCAACACCAAATCTTCATGGCTTGAATGTAACCATTCCCTTTAAAAAGGATATCATCCGGTTTCTGGATGAAATAACACCTGAAGCGGCATCAATAGGGGCTGTGAATACCATCAGCATCCGGCATGATGGGAATTCTTTCCGTTTGAAAGGCTGGAATACAGATGCCCCGGCGTTTGAAGCTGAAATAAAACGCTTTACGGCCAACCAGACCGGCAATGCAATGGTTTTAGGAAATGGCGGTGCATCTGCAGCAGCTTGTTATGTCTTGGCCAAACTAGGCTGGAAGATAACAATAGTTACACGAAAACCCGAAATTTCTGATGAAAGCTGCATTTTATATTCAGCAGTTTCTGACAGGAAGATGAAATCAACGCACCTGATTGTGAATACCACACCGGTTGGAATGTATCCTAGAACAGATGAACTGCCCCCTTTACCGGTTGGAAACCTGAATGAAAATCATCTGGTTTTTGATATGGTTTATAATCCGGAAATTACCCGATTGATGGCAACTGCTGCTGAAAAAGGAGCCAAAACCTGTAATGGCCTGGGCATGCTTCACCGGCAAGCAGATCTGTCGTGGAAAATCTGGACGGAATCGGATGGAAGGTGAATTGCAAAGCATTCACATCAAGGCTGTCCGGCGGTTAGGACTCTTATCCGGTACAAATTTTTATTACTTTTGATTGTGCCCTGGGGATATACACACACCGGTCAATAATATTAGAGAATATTGAACAGTTAATTAAATTATGGCTGCCTATCTATCTGACATCCAAACAGTTTCTGTTTCTCAGGGAAGAATAAAAATATCACACCCTGAATCCGGTGTTACGGCTATTTCTATTCCACGGGAAGGATTTTCCCACAAGGGATTGTTTACATTACTGATTATTGTTGCATGGTTGCTGATGATCATGGTATGGACCATTCTGCTTCTTCAATTTAACGCAAGTCTGGCATTGATTTCTATCCCTTTCTGGTTGTTAGGAATTGTAACTTTCAGGCTTTCCCTGAAAGTGATTTTGTCATCGCAGGAGGTCCTCATCAGCAAGCAAGAGCTTACTATACTCAGGAAAGAAGGTTCCCGGACTGCACATGTAACTTTCAGGTGTTCAGGAATTGAAAATATTATAATGGTTGAAGGTGCATATAAGGCTCTATCCGGAATAACAAGGAAGGGAACTTTTCCTGCTGTTATTCACAACCAGGAAGCATTTGGATTAGGGGAAAGGTGCACAAAAGAAGAAAAACAATTTCTGCTGAATACAATTAAAAATATTACAGGACACTGAAATTAAACTACATGGAGAAAAATATCGCATCAATCAACCACGATTATATTCTTGAAATCCTTCAAAAGTACGACAACAGGGTAATTTTCGAGAAAACCAATGTTGTACCCGATGAAACGAAGATGCTGGAAGAGTTGCAGAAATGCATAGACATAGAGAATCTGACCTCAAAATCCGTACTCGGACTTGATATTTACCAGTACAGTTCCTATGGTGAATTTGAGCAGATGCTGATTCCGTTTCTTTTTAAAACGATGCTTTCAACCACCATTGATTTATGTATTGACAATCACCCGTTTATATTCCAGAAATACACCAGGGAAATTATTGAAAAAAGTTTCATCAGCACAGGCGACGGGGGCTTCCTTATCTTCGACACACCTTTGCATTCGTTGCTGTTTGCCAGCAATTATGCCATTGTCCTGCGAATTTTCAATGCCTTTCATTTCTTCCCGAGGTTGCGGAAGATCATTGGCGGAATCAGCACCCGTTATGCAATTACTTACGATAAAGTATACTCTTACAACGATAATCACTATGGAAGGGCCATCATTAACAATTCCCGCATACTATCACGCGACAGCCTCAACCGGTGTCTGATAGATGAACATGTTCACCGTTGGTTCACTGTTAACATCGATGGGATTGAAAATCTTCAGGTGCTCACTATTGATGATATTTCCCACATTCACGAATTCAGCATTGATTATAATAAAATACCATTGGCAACCAGAAGCGATAAAATCTTTGGCCATGAAGCCAACCGTCATGAAGGGATCATCAATTCTGATATCCTCAAAATCGGTAATATCAAAGCCAAAGAGACAAACATAAACATCTATAATCTTCATCTTCAGGTAAGCATGAGTCTGGTTAACAATGATGATGACAATCAGAGAAAGATTGTAACCGTCAGTCTTGGAAATCTGAATACAACGGGAATCTGATAAATGACGAATGACGCCCTTCGACAGGCTCAGGGTAAAAATGATGAATTAAGAATGAAGTAATTAAATAAACGAATAAGGCAATTCCGATAAAGCAGAACCCCTGAAATACCTTAAACATTATAAAGATGTGCGCCCTTAAAATATTGCCGGTTGAGAAGATCAGGGAAGCAGATGCTTTCACCATAGCACATGAACCCATTCAGTCAGTCGATTTGATGGAGCGGGCTGCTCAAGCCTGTTTCATTTGGATTTCAGGGAAAGTACCGAAAGATAAGCAAATCAGGGTTATCTGCGGCATGGGCAACAATGGCGGCGATGGCCTGGCCCTGGCCCGGATGCTGTGCAATGAAGGTTATGAAACCGATGTGCAGATCATCAGGCACACTGCTACACCCAGCGCTGATTTTTCGGCCAATTTTGAATTGCTGGGCGATCTGCCCGGGATCGTGATCACCGATGTATTTGAATCTGATCCTGAAATCGATGTCGGGGAAGATGATATCGTGATTGATGCCCTGCTGGGTTCGGGTCTGAACAAGCCGGTCACGGGGTTTATTGCTTCGGTCATCGGCCAGATCAACGACAGCAATGCCCTGGTGATTGCGATTGATATACCTTCAGGCCTTTTCGCCGATGTAGCGGCAGACCACAAAAAACAGGTCATTGTAAAAGCAGATTATACCCTTACTTTTCAGATGCCGAAACTGGCCTTTCTGATGGCTGAGAATGAGATTTATACAGGCCGGTGGAAAGTGCTGGATATCGGTCTGCATCCTGAATTCCTTGAAAAGGCGGAATGCAGTAATTTCATGGTTGAAAAGGCGGATTGCCGGAATCTATACCGGCCAAGGTCTGTATTTTCGCACAAGGGAAATTACGGCCATGCCCTGCTGATTGCCGGAAGTACAGGGAAAATGGGAGCCGCCGTGCTGGCTGCCAAAGCCTGTCTCAGGAGCGGCGTCGGACTACTTACCACGCACATCCCCGGCGACGGTTTCCTGATCATGCAGACCTCTGTACATGAGGCCATGGTCAGTATAGATCCGGATGACTTCAGGTTTTCAACCCTTCCTGTGCTTGACATCTATGATGCCATAGGTATCGGTCCCGGCATAGGGATGGCTTCCGAAACCCAGGCGGCTCTTAAACTGCTGATTCAGCAGAGTTCTGTTCCACTGGTGCTGGATGCTGATGCCCTGAACATCCTTGGTGAGAACAAAACATGGATCTCGTTTCTCCCTCCGGGAAGCATCCTGACCCCCCATCCGAAGGAATTTGAAAGGCTTGCCGGGCCTACAGCCAGCCATTTCGACCGGCTGGAGATGCTCCGGGTCTTTGCCATGCGTTTCAAACTCTATGTTATTCTGAAAGGCGCCAATACGGCCATTGCCTGTCCCGATGGCAACATTTATTTCAATCCGACCGGGAATCCCGGAATGGCTACCGGTGGCAGCGGCGATGTGCTGACGGGCATCATCCTTGGCCTGCTTTCATCGGGCTATCCTGCCCGTGATGCCTGCATCCTGGGCACCTGGCTGCACGGGAAAGCCGGCGACCTTGCCGCAAAAAAAATAAGCCAGGAAGCCATGCTTCCCGGCGATATCATCAAAATGCTCGGAAAATCCTTTAAAAAAGTCTGTTAGGCCTCAGCCATTAGCCATTGCGAGATCTTCCTCTAACATTCGCGCGCATCTTACCCCGCCAGAGGCGGGCAGGCTTCTGATGCGTGCGAATACCAATACTGCCTCTTCTAAGTTCGCGCGCATCTTACTCTTTGATGCGTGCGAAAAACCAAAACTACCCCTCCACAAATTTTCATTATAAAACCCTTTGTTCCCGAGCATCCTAACTTCTCTAAACCGCACGCATCTGAAATAAAGATGCGCGCTAGCCGTGGGCATGCATCCTTGACCGCACACATCTCAAAGTTCGCTCGCATCTTACCCCACCAGAGGCGGGCAGGCTTCTGATGCGTGCGAAAAACCAAAACTACCCCTCCACAAATTTTCATTATAAAACCATTTTCATTACATTTGTCTATAACTATCCGAGTTAATTCATATATATATGTCAGAAAGATATAAAGCCTTTGAACATCAAGCGCCTTATTTTATCACCTTCACACTTGTTGATTGGCTGCGTTTGCTGACATTGCCGAAAATATCGGATATCATAACTGACTCCCTGAAATATTGTCAGCAAAGCAAAGGCCTGGTAATTTACGGATACTGCATCATGCCCAGTCACATCCATCTGATAGTCAGGTCGGAGATTGCGACATTGGGTAGCGTTATGAGGGATTTAAAAAAGTTCACGGCATTCCGGATTGCCCAATATTTTAAAACGGAAGCTTCCCTGAAAAACCATTATCGTTTGTTTCAGGAAAAAGCAAATGCCTCTGTTCGTCATAAGAAGATAAAAGTCTGGATTGAAGGTTACCATCCGGAGTTGATATACAGCAGCAGATTCTTTTATCAAAAACTCAATTACATTCATAATAATCCTGTAGAAGCAGGTCTGGTTCAGCATGCGGAAGATTATTACTTCAGTTCGGCACGAAATTATGCCGGATTAAGTGCGCCCCTGGAAATAGTGATGGAAAGCCGGGAACTTTTAACTTATTGATAATAAACTATTCCGTAATTGCACGATTAAATAACCGCACGCATCTGAATGCCTGCCCGCCTCTGGCGGGAAAGATGCGCACGTACCGGGATGTTCGCGCGCATCTTACACTTTGATGCGTGCGAAAAACGAAACGCATCTCAACCGCACGCATCTGAAGTTAAGATGCGCGCGTACGGAGTTAGGCCTCAGCCATTACGAGGTCTTCCTCTAGCCGCAGGTTGTCGATGATAAACACCTGGCGTTCGGGCGTGTTGCGACCCATGTAAAAGGATAAAATATCCGCAATTTCAGCCGACTTACGCAGGATCACCGGATCAAGCCGCATATTGCCGCCGATGAAATGTTTGAATTCGTCGGGCGATATCTCTCCCAACCCCTTAAAACGGGTGATCTCAGGATTGGGTCCAAGTTCGGCAATCGCGCTTACCCTTTCTTCATCAGTGTAACAGTAATTGGTCTTTTTCTTGTTCCTCACCCTGAAGAGCGGGGTCTGAAGAATGTACAGGTGGCCCGATTTCACCACATCTGGGTAAAACTGCAGGAAGAAAGTCAGCAGCAACAGACGGATGTGCATACCGTCGACGTCGGCATCGGTAGCGACCACAATGTTGTTATACCTCAGGTTTTCAACGCCTTCCTCAATGTTCAGCGCCGATTGCAGCAGGTTGAACTCATCGTTCTCATACACCACCCGTTTGCTCAGGCCAAAGCAGTTCAGCGGTTTGCCCTTCAGACTGAAAACAGCTTGTGTATTGACATCACGTGATTTGGTAATGGAACCACTTGCCGAATCACCCTCTGTGATGAACAAGGTGGTATCAAGCCTTCGTGGATCGTTGCTGTTGTAATGGATGCGGCAATCACGCAATTTCTTATTGTGAAGGCTGACTTTTTTAACGCTTTCTCTGGCCAACTTCTTTATATTGGCCAGTTCCTTGCGCTCCTTCTCACTCATCATGATCTTACGCAGCAGCGATTCTGCCGTATCGGAATTCATGTGAAGGTAATTGTCGAGCTGCTTTTTCAGGATATCGCCGATGTAATTCCTGATGGTCTGACCGTCGGGTTCGATGTATTGAGAGCCAAGTTTGGTCTTGGTCTGTGATTCAAAAATCGGTTCCTGAACCTTGATGCTGATGGCTGCCACCAGCGACTGGCGGATATCGCCCGGATCGAAGTCCTTTTTGTAAAAGTCTCTGATCGTTTTTACCAGCGCTTCCCTGAAGGCAGCCTGATGCGTTCCGCCCTGGGTGGTATGCTGTCCGTTGACAAATGAATAGTACTCTTCACCATACTGGCGGGCACTATGTGTAAATGCACATTCAAAATCTTCATCCTTTATCTGGATGATCGGGTATACAACCGGATTTCCGTTATTGTTGCGTTCAAGCAGATCAAGCAGACCGTTTTTAGCCTGCATCCTGACGCCGTTGAACCAAATGGTAAGGCCATTGTTCAGAAATACATAGTTCCAGAGCATCTGCTCAATATATTCCGGCAGAAAATGATAATGACCGAATAAATCCTCATCAGGAACAAAAGTAATCAGGGTACCAGCCCGAAGCGTACTGGGTTCAACTTTATGATCAGCAATGATTTCGCCACGTTCAAATTCAACTATTTTGGTTTTGCCTTCACGGATACTCTGTGCAATAAAACTTTTAGAAAGTGCATTAACCGCTTTGGAACCAACACCGTTCAATCCTACTGCCTTTTTGAATACTTTAGAGTCATACTTTGCACCGGTATTGATCTTTGATACACAGTCTATTACCTTACCCAATGGCATACCCCGGCCATAATCACGGATGGTTACCCGCTGGTCTTTTATTGCAACCTCAATGGTCCGGCCATTACCCATCACAAACTCGTCAATGGCATTGTCAATAATTTCCTTAATCAACACATAAATACCATCGTCCTGTGAAGCTCCGTCACCCAGTTTACCGATATACATTCCCGGTCTGAGACGGATGTGTTCTTTCCAATCAAGTGTACGGACACTGTCATCAGAATATTGACCGGGAGTGCTTGGTGTGTAATCAAAATCTTCCATAGGGGTGCAAATATAACGCAAAGAAACCGATGGTAGTCAGTAGTGTTGATATTAAAAATACAGTTGTTGAAAAATCATTCCGGCTATTCACCGGGCTTCAGCACCCAGGCCCCGGGAAATATCTTCTGCAAAGCCGGCAATGCTGTTTGTGCTTCCCTTTCTGTCGGAAATTCATTTACCGAAATCCGGAAATTATCACCTGATACAATGGTTCTTGCCTTGGCATAACCCTGATTCCTTAATCTTTGCACCTCATTATAAGCTTTTTCCTGATTATTGAGGCTTCCAGTTATAATATAAAATACATGCGTAACATCTGAGCCCTTATTATACCCTCCGGGCAAAACCAATTCATTCTGCTGGTTGCCGGGTTCCTGCTTCGAAATGGAGTCGTTCGTACAAAGGCCAAAATTTTTTTCTGTGTCATCACCTTCACCAAACCATACACAGGCATAATCCCCATAGAATCCAATTCCCAGTGCTTTCCATGGTTTGATCCATTTTCCCGTATTTAACAGGTAATCATTGGCGAGGCCTAGTCCCTTCCACAGGTCAAAAGCATCTGTTGCCCTGGCCTCCTCGCCTGCAGAATAAACCATCTCCCAGCCTTTGCTTTTATATCCGGTAATCTCTTTGGGTTTTTCATTCATACAAATCTCCCTGCTTTTATCATGGGCATAACAACAGGGCTTCCAATTGCCTTTGGCAGACCAGCTGTGGGGATTGCATCCTCCGAAATCAGGACGATTTAAGGAAAGATCTATCGCATGAATTCTGGCTACATAAGATAACGATCTTGAGAATGGGATGGCGGGTAGCCTGTTGATCCTGCGGTAATTATTGATCAGGTTATATAAAGCCTCTTCTTCACTGTTTGCACAATAATCCTTAAGCGGGCCAGGATCGATCGTCTGTCCTGAAGAATTTAACGGAAAATATAAGATGACCGTCAATACAAATCTGATTATGAATCTGATTATCATAATACTAACCCGAATAATTTAATAAAATACAATTCAAAATTACTCATTCCATGCCTTAAAGCAATGAAATAAATTATTAATTTACTTTAACAAAGTTGATTCAGAGGATTTTACAAGATTATAGAACCTTAACAAAGAGCTTTTTTCAGCGGTTGTCAGCTTGTGCCACCGTATTCCCCTGACTGCACCTTCCAGTGCATACAAAGTATTAATACATATAGCAGGATCCAAAGCATTCAACGCAAGAAAGACCTTTTGCGAACCGGCTGACTTTAATGATTCTGCGCTGGTAAAACCGGCTGATTCAATTCGTTCTGACAGTTCCTTTCCGATGTTGGGTAATTCGTGAAGTTCCATGCTTCTCAATTTTTATCAAATTACAAAATGTAATCTGAGTCTTCAACCTTATTTCATGTTCTACATTTCACCCGGTTCTTTCGATAAAAACTGATTGAACTTTATGAAATCTTTACCAAAAGGCCAGACACTTCTCCATTTCGCCCCGCTTATCTTGATAAATACAATCAATTGGTAAAGCATCCCTGCAGTATAGGCCGCTGAGGCTGTTATGCCGGCTCCAATGATTCCCAGGTACGGAATCAGGGTAAATCCAAGAATCAGTGTAAAGATAAGGCCAATACCGGAAGATACCATATTATACCATGGTCTGCCGCTACCTGAAAAAAAATGGCTGAGGATCAGGGAGATGGCGACTGACAAAATTCCTGCAGAAAGACTCTGGATAACCTGGTGAAGATTACTGAAATCGCTGCGAAAAATCAGCACAAAAAATGAATTGGGTAACAACAGCAATACTCCAAGCATGGCAAGAGTCAGAATTGTTGTAATTCTGATGAAGGCTGCTGTGAGGTTGCGGGAATAATCAGGATTATTGCTGTTGGCAATGCGCGCGTATTGAACCATAGCGATGCTTTTTGAGATAATCCATACACTCTCGGAAATCTGAACTCCGATCGAAAACACCCCAAGTGTAGCCCGGTCGAAATATTTTTCGATTATATAATAGCTCAATCTGTAATTGAACAACTGCATAAAACTGGCTGCCTGAAGATAACCACCAAATTGAAAGGCTTTTTTAAGGATTTGCCGGCTCCAACAATTCTGCAGTACAATATACTTATAGATCATGGCATTGCTAACCAGGAATGCACTGCCAAATGATATATAAAGTGCAATTATATACGACTTAACACTGATTAATGAAAAAATGCCAAACAAAATAAGGATGGTGACCAACACCAGCACCACCTGAACCAGAGCCATCAGGTTAAAGTGGAATACTTTCTCTTTACCAAGCAGTACATTCTGGTTGATCGAAAAAAATGACTGTAACAATGATATCCAGAACAGATCAGCTATAAAAATATCCGGAACCAGTCTCAGCCAGCCCAGCAGGAGACTCCCACCTGCTGATACCACCAATGCCCACATCCAGGCTGGCATCAGCAACTGTATCACCGGATGGCGGGGAACAAGGTACACCAGCGCACTGCCACCCATGATTGAGCTTACCAATTGATTGATGCTGATTCCGAGGATGATCAGTGAAATGGTTCCCATCCCCTCAGCACCAAGGTTACGGGCTGATATCCAGACCACTGCAAGGTTGATGAGGGCAATAAGAAGCCGCGAAACCGTTGTCGAGATTACTTTCCGGATCATTGTCCTCCCGGGTGATTTGGTTTGACTAACCGAAGGCGTCGCTTCATCTGCCATATAGCAGAAGAGACTGAAAAGACAGATCTTTTACAATCAAAATAAAGGAAATCTCCGGCAAATGAGAGGGTATGCAATCCGCTATATCCGGCCGGTGGCTTAAGATATGTGACCGGCATTTCCAGGAATTCGCTCTCAGTCAATAGTTTAACCTCATTAATCACTACGCGGCCGCCATAGGTTTGTGAACAATCCTGAGCTGGCCGGTAAAGCTTTCCGTCCAGTGTAAAAAATGGTCCAGCAGGCCTTGCATTGGCAATGTCGGCTTTAACCGGGTTCAATTCATGTGGCTTAAAAGGGCTTTCCAGCGTATCGGAATGCCAGATGTGAAGTTCTACATTTGTGGCATGAGAGGGAGTAAAAAACAAAAACCAGTGATTTTGATGAAAAACCAGTGTTGGATCGGCTGCAGCCAATCCTTTGACAAGTGTACGGTGATGAATCATGTTTCCGGTCAAAGAGTCGAATCTGTATAGTTCTATGGCACCATGATTCAATGATTCGGGCATACACCAGGTCTGGCCTTCACTTCTGAACAGAAAAGGGTACGAAAGATGCCAGGGCTCCTCAAGCACCTGAACGGGCCGGGTAAACAAAGATTCTCTTTCTGTAAACCAGGATGATGAGAGAACCGCCTTTCTGGTTTTATAATTATAATCTTCAAATACCAGCAGTAGCCTGCTCTCCTCCTTCAAGGCAAAACCATCTGCAAAATACCGTTCATGTTCATTGGCTCCAAGCCATAGAACATCAGCATCATCGATGGTGCAGGTATAATCAGATACCAGATCGGCAGGACGCGCCTTCACCAGTCCTGTCTGCCATTTTTCAGCAAACAGCAGTTCTCTTAAATGGAATTTAATTTTATTGAATACCTGCCGGACTAAAAATACTGAGAAGGTGAAATTTGTCGGTTCTCTGTAAATGGGTGCCTGCACCATCACTGAATCTGTTTCTGACGGGAATGTATGCTGGGCTATAATCTCACTGCAAACATCTGCTGGCCATGTGATGGACAATGAAATTGCCTGCTCAAGGTTAGCTTTCCAGGAATGATTGATCGTCCGGAAATAACCTTTTCTGAGAATGATGCCGCCGTCGAGTGTTTCCGTAAGTCGTTGAAGTACCGCACCTGTAATCCGGTCATTAAATAGAATTTCGTAGAATGCCGGAGGAATGCCACGGAACTTTTGTTCATCACCATGATGAAATGACCAAATACCGAAAGGTGCTGCCTGCAATATTGAACCCCGGATAATCCCAAAACCGAATTTCAGAATAAAATCAGGCTTGTGTTCCAGGATGTCCCTTACATCATCATCTGCAAAATACTCGCTGTATTTTTTTCTTGTCTCCACCCTGCAACTGATCCGGGGTACGACAGATGCCAATTCGCTGATATCAGCAGGCTTAAAAGTATCCGGTCTGAAAAAATACCGGTAGTATTTTCTGAATAAAAGTTTGGTCCATGGGTAGTTATACATTCTGTTAAGAATCCCCCGGTGTTCAGGGCTGCCCTGCTTACGGAGAATGAACAACACCGGCGTGGCTTTCCTACTATCAATGAGCGATGAAAGCACATCAGCCTGCCACCGCTGCACCATCATTGAATTGCACATGACAGCAAATCTCAGTTGCTTCGTTTCTGTTTGTACCGTCATGGGTGTCGGTATATAATTCCAAAGTAGAGGTCAGAAAGTCGCTGCGATACGGCTTCAGGTCCAAACTGTTGTTCTACTCCTGACCGCATATCAATGGGATGGAACCGAGCTGGATTCTCCAACACATCAGTAAGTGCCCCGGTAAAAGCCTGTATATCACCAACCGGAACAATCCTG
This sequence comes from Bacteroidota bacterium, assembly GCA_043806115.1. GTDB lineage: Bacteria > Bacteroidota > Bacteroidia > Bacteroidales > Lentimicrobiaceae > Lentimicrobium. The sequence goes on along the minus strand of JAZDHI010000078.1, from coordinate 92,922 downwards.
CCTGAATCGGGTTTAATAAAATCGGCCAGATCTGCAACATCGGTGGCAACAACCGGGATACCGGAAGACAAGGCTTCAAAAGCCACAATTCCAAAGGTCTCATAATTGCTGCTAATGGCCAGGCAGGAGGACTGGCTTAATTCTTCAGCCAATACACTACCTTCGAGCATGCCAGTAAAACGGACAGATCCGGGAGGTAGTCTTTTTTCAGCTGCATAGGTTCGGATCATTTCAAGGTCCATCCCCTCTCCTATCAACACAAGTTCTGCATCTTTACAATCGGCAATCAGCAATGCGAAAGCGTCAACCAGCATTTTCAGGTTCTTCGATTTCTCCTCAAAACAGGTGATACTGACGATTCTGGCCCGCTGGTCCCGTTTCTCAGAAATATTAAAAAGTTGGGTATCTACAACATTCGGCAGGTTAATAAAATCCCGCCCAACTCCGGCAACCTTCATGGCATTTGCAAGTCGGGCAGAAACAACTGTAGTTTTCGATGCATTGCGGACTGCAAAACGGGTTAGTATTTTGCGAAACCAACCTTTGTACTGAAAATTCTCAGTATAGTACCTCGACCAGTGCTCGGTGATGAGGTATGGCAAATGCCATTTCCTCCCGTAATACCAGGCAAGCAATGCTGTGCGGGTTAAAATATGCGCATGGATGAGATCAGGTTTTCCGTTTAGCTGAACAGCAGTTTTCACGCCCAGATTCCATGCTATTAATTGCCGGGACAAGCCAGAAATTCCTTCAGCTTTGCGATAAATAATAAAAACCTCTGTTAATCTGTCTTCGGACTGGATTTCAATTGAAAATAGCTCATGCTTCTTCAAAATTAATCCAGGCACCACAAAAACAACAGTTACCCTGAATCCGGCAGCAACAGCAGCAAGTGCATGCTTCCTCACAAACAGTCCTGACATCGGATCTGTCCTGGAAGGATACCAGCGTGGAAGATAGAGAATATGCCCTGATTGGCCTGATTCCATGGTTTGGTTTTCAGGCTCAAATTTAGGGAAAAAATAAGGGATGTTAACAGTGGTATAATGTAACTGTTCATTCGCCTGATATTCAGAGTCTAAAATAAAGGCAGATTCTTTCAAAATACAATTCCGCTTTCCTAATACGAATCCCTCCGGAGCATCTGGAAAAGATAAAACGTTATAATGATAATCCAGTTCATCTGGTTAATGCTGTTTCCTCATCATTAAAACCACTCCTGCCATGGTAACCAGGCCACCCGCTATCTGGATGCCGGCCGGCAGATTCCCGAAGGCAAGGAATGCCCCGGTCAAAACAAAAAGTCCGGTAGTGCTTTGTATTATAGCAGCTCTGGAAGCTTCCACATAACGCAAGGCCGAATATTGAAAAATGGAAGTAAGGAATGGTCCGACAAATGAGCCTGTTATGATAAAGAGCAATGGCTTAAGTGGAATCAGAAATGAATATCCACGGGCAAACATAAACGCGGTGGCGAAAATGAGGAGGAATATGGCACGGTTGAGGGCAAGCACCACCGGACTGATTTCTCCTATGTGCTTCTTTGCCAGAATGGTGCGTGCTGCATAGAAAGATGTTGACAAAAGCATCAGACCCGATGCACCGGTAGCAAAACTTTCGAATGAAGCCTGCCTGAAACTAATGATAAAAGCACCGGCCAAAGTCAGAAAGGCTCCGGCTTTGGCCAGTTTACCGAACCTATCTGACAACAGCCAGATGCCAAAAAGAGTGACAAAAAGATATTCAAGGTTTCTCAGGAATGAAGGAACAGACGGATTCTCCGACAAGGAGATAGCTGCGTAAAGTGATGTTGTGGCGACCACTTCGATCAGTCCCATATAAAACAAAGTGCGGTAATCTGACCTGGTGAAGGCTTTGATTGAAAACCCGCCCCTTGGATGAAGTGCCATCAGGCTGTTGAAGAAAATGGCAGCCAGAAACCAGTAAAAACCGAATTGAGGAAGGCTGACTTCATTCAGGGCCGCTTTGCTGAAAAGATAAACCAGTGAACCACAGATGGTCGCGATGAATGCATACAGGTATCCTCTTGTTGTGCGGGTCATTGGCGGGGAAATACTGTTTACGGTTAACGACCAGCCTGCCGGCTGGCAGGTTTACGATTTACGGTTTTGTTAACTGTTTGATAATTATAGCTATATAAATTAAACTGATTATTCTGGTAAATCAATTATCCGGAACAACTATAATCCTGAATTCCCCGGAGAATTCCGATGGCACACTGAAGCCGGTCATTCCCGGTTCCACTGACAATTGAAAACGCCACTCCCCTGTTTTCAAGCTCCTTTCTGTACATATCAAACAACTGCTGTCTGAAGTGAGGATGCTCCCTAAGTGGGTCGGCTTCCCATGGAAGATCGACATCACAAAGCAAATAATGATTGTACACATGAGTATCAGCCATATAATCGATCCATGGGTGAGATTCTCCATACTTCACGAGGCACCAGATCCGGGTAACCAGGAAATCGGTATCACAGAATAGCCATTGACCGGCCCTGGTCGCTGTTTCTTCTTCTATCCTGAGCTGTCCCCGGGCAATCTCCTGAATATCTTCATATTCATAGGGTCTGTTCAACTGTTCAAGATAAGTCCGGGCATATTCGGGAACCCATGGTTCGTTGAACTCCTCTGACAATGCTTTCGCAAGAAGGGATTTTCCTGTAGATTCAGGTCCGGTGATGGCAATGCGCTTCAGCATGTTTCTGCTTTTTGCAAACGATAACGCCTGCGCCATTCAATCAGTCCCATAACGGCAATTACCAGGAATACCAGATACTGGAAACTTGTAAAAACAAGACCTTTCATAAAATACATCGGCAATGAAACTACATTCCCAATGATCCAGTAAGTCCAGTTTTCCACTTTTTTCCGGGCCATCAGCAACATCCCCACCAGGAAGATCGCGGTGGTAAATGAGTCAACCCATGGAACCCATGACTGCATGTATGCAGTGTCATCGTGATTGAACAACCAGATCAGCCCTAGGATCATCCAGTAGGAAACAATCGTCAGTATGATGCCCGCCCACTGCTGCTTAGGTGAATTCACGGTGATGTGCAGCACCTCTTCGGCTTTGTCTTTCCGGGTCCAGTTATACCACCCGTAAACACTCATCACAAAATAGAAGAAGTTTATCCCTGCATCGGCGTATAGCCTGGCATTGAAGCATATAAAAACATAAATAATAACACTGACAATACCCGTAGGATAGACAAGGATATTTTCGCGCCGGGCATACCATACACTCGCAATTCCAAGGATCACGGCAATAAATTCAAGCCATGAAGTATCGAGGAGATTGCTAAGAAAAATATTCCAGAAGTCAGACATTCAGGGGAAGTGGAAAGTTAAAAGTAAAAAGTTCAAAGTAAAAAGCCTGCCTGCCGCAGGCAGGTAAAAAGCGATGAGCTGAGCGGAGTCGAAGCTTAAAAAGTAATGCTTCGACTGCGCTCAGCAACCAGGTAAAAAGTACAAAGGTTCAATGATTCACGTTCAGGGGTTTAATAGTTCAGTAAGCAGTAAGCAGTAAGCAATAAGCAGTAAGCAGTAGGCAGTAAGCTGTAGGCTATAGGCTTTAGGCAGCAGGCAATTGGCAGTAGACAGCTGGCAGTTGAAGCTGGCAGTTGGCAGTTGCCCTGTGGTTTCGATACATTTTTCAAAAATTAGCCGATTACCCATGTGCATTATTATCTTCGAAAAAAAAACAGCCACCGACCCTTCACTAGTTCTCCAGATCGGCATTGATCACCTTCATCACAAACACCGAGTGCGGCAGCTCAAAGGCACCTTTCATACACTGTTTCAGTGTTTCCATAACCTCGTCAAACTCACCGAAAACCTGGGTGGCCATGGTGTTGGTCCTGACAATCAGGTTCCTGTTTTCGTTCAATGCTGCAATAAACGCTCTGATGGGCTTCTTGTATTCTTCATTCAGAGGATAATAGCTGATTTCAGCAGATATTTTCATAATTCATGTTTTTATCCGGCAACCGGAAATTCCCGGCAAAGGTACATGTATTCATTATTGCATTATCTTTGATGCGTAACATTCATATCCGGATTTATGAAAACCCTGAAAATTATCAGATTGTCTGTTTTTGCCATTGTGGCCATAATAATGACTTCATGCCTAACGGTAGAAAAAAAGGAATACAGCTTTGAAATGACCGGGGAAAACTCAGGAAAAATGACCATCCGTTATATAAATATCCTTTCTGTGATGGATGATGGGAATGATGTATCAGGAGCGGATTTTCAGGAATTACTCGACAAATACATCAACGGGGACCAACTTGTGCAGGATTTCCCCGGAGCCTCAAATCTCAAAAAGCGCCTTTATGAAGAGAACGAACAGCTTTGCGGGGAAATTACCCTTGAATTCAATGATTTGTCCACGGCCCGGCTCTATCAGTACGATAAAAAGAGTCCGGTCATGATGTGTATCAGTGCCGCTTTTGATTCTGAGACTTATGTCAGCTCAGACGGATCTTACGGAAACGATTTTATGCCGGTGGTTTTCTGGCCTTCCGGTAGTAAAAAAATGGAGGTTACAACATCTGTTTCCACTCCGGATGAGACTTCCATGAGCTTGTTGCCTGCATACAGGTCGTGGAAAAGCAGCCAATAATCATGACTTTCCGGGATCCTGACTGATTACCTGGACGTTCTTTAAAAACCGTAGATATTTTAAAGGACATACACTGAATTAACGGAAATCCTGTTTATTTTCCGGTAAGTTGTCCGATTGGTTTTTCCCTTTTGTTCATTGAATGTTAAATATAGTGAAAAATCAATTTTCACAATATAGTATTACCAATGACGTTTTTAATGATAAAGCAAAGCAATGACCATGAAAAATCATTTAAAACTGCAACTCATGAACAGATTCAGAACTCTACTGATCGGCACCGGTGTTTTTACACTTGCGCTGATTGCGCTGCTTTCCGGATGTAAGAAAGAAGAGGATAAAACCGCACCGGCCATACCCCCTGCTACATCCTTTGTGATGGATTTCACAGACTTTGCCAATCCTGCCGACACCACCGGCAGCCGCGAAACCGCAACCTATCATAACTGGGGATATTCCTATATAAATGTGGTTGTCTGGAATGCATTACTCACTGTGGGCCTGGCTGTTCCTGTGGCCGCTTTCAACGAATCGTTCAACCATCAGGCTGTTTACCACCCCGATGAGAGCAACTGGACCTGGTCATACAATGTTATGGCCAACAATTCGGTATATGAAGCTGAACTGACAGGTTACCTGCAGGCAGACAGTGTTGTGTGGGAAATGCGCCTGACCCGTGACAATCTGTATACCGATTTCCTATGGTTCCACGGTAAATCAGCCATAAACCAGAGCGGCGGATACTGGATCCTGATGGATAACCCCCAGAACCCTGTAAGTCTTCTGAAAATTGACTGGAACAAATACACAGGAACAACAGCAGATATCCGCTATACCAATATAGTTCCCGGAAGCCCCGACAATGGCAGTTACATATTTTATGGAATTGTAGCAGGCGACTACAACCGTTTTTATGAAATATACAACCATGGGGTTGATAACCTGACGGATATAGAGTGGAATGCTGAAAGCAGGGTTGGTCATGTCAAGGATCCGGTTCATTTCGGTGATAATCTCTGGCATTGCTGGGATACAAACCTGGCGGATACGACCTGCCCCTGATAGGGGATTCAAAGGTTCTTACTTTTAAGGCTGATCGTTAATGGGTCAGCCTTTTTTAATTTTTATTTGCCTTTATATTTATTTGGTTACTATATTTACATAATAATAAAATCCCAATGAAAACGCTGGTTGTTTATGGGTCTGCCTTCGGCAATACAGAACAAATTGCATATGCCATCCGCGATGAATTGTCTGGCGCCGGACCGGTTAAAACAGTGAGACCCGAAGATTTTACTTCTGAAGATCTGACTGGCATCGGTTTACTGGTGGTTGGCTCCCCGACCCAGAAATTTTCGCCGCTGAAAGGGATTTCCGGTTTTCTTTCGGCCATCAGGCCTGGAAGCCTCAAAAACGTAAAAACAGCAGCATTTGACACAAGGATCGACATACAGAAAGTCAACAACAGGATGCTTAATTTCATGGTTTTTCTTTTCGGATATGCAGCTCAGCCCATTGCTGCCAGACTTAAATCCAAAGGAGGAATTCCGGCAGCACCTCCTGCCGGCTTTTTTGTTGATGATACCAAAGGACCTGTTTCAGACGGGGAGTTGGCAAGGGCCAGAAAATGGGCCGGGAAACTGATTGACAACACATAGCATTTTGTTTGAAGGACAATGATCCGACACAGCAGACTCAAAGAAGTTGCCCTGGTTTTTCTGAAGCTGGGGTTCTTTTCATTCGGAGGACCTGCAGTGCATACCGCCATGATGGAAGAAGAAGTGGTGAACCGTCGGAAATGGATGGATCGTCAGCATTTTCTTGACCTGCTGGGGGCTACCAACCTGATTCCCGGCCCCAACTCCACTGAAATGACCATGCATTGCGGACATGAAAGGGCTGGCATTCCCGGTCTCGTCGTGGCCGGCCTCAGTTTTATCCTCCCGGCCGTTGGCATCACCGGAGTTTTTGCCTGGTTGTATTTAAGATATGGGCAGTTGCCTTACGTTGAACCCTTTATATTCGGCATAAAACCGGCCGTACTCGCCATCATTGCCAATGCCGTTCTCAGCCTGGGTAAAAAAGCAGTGAAAGGATACGAAACAGCCATTCTGGGAGCGCTGGTTCTGGCTGCCGGCATTTCGGGAGTGAATGAAATTGCCGCACTACTGCTTGCCGGGATGGCAGGAACCATCTACTTTGCTTTGAAAAACAAAACGATGGGAAAACTCAATTCCTTCCTGCCTATTCTTGTTACACCCGCCATATCTGTAGCGGCATCAGGCCTTACAACCTGGAGTATATTCTGGGTTTTTCTCAAAGTCGGGTCTGTGCTTTATGGAAGTGGTTATGTAATTTTTGCATACCTCGACGCCGAGGTGGTCTCCCGGGGCTGGCTATCGAGGCAGCAATTGATGGATGCCATTGCTGTCGGGCAGTTCACGCCGGGACCGATCCTTTCAACAGTCACCTTTATCGGATATCTCCTTGCCGGCACCCAAGGAGCCATAATCGCTACAATGGGCGTGTTCCTCCCGTCATTCGTATTTGTTCTGGTACTCAACCCCTGGATACCTAAAATGCGCCGATCAAAAATCATGGGCTGGTTTCTCGACGCTGTAAATGTAGCCTCCATAGCAGTGATGGCCACTGTTCTATTCGTGATGGGAAGAGATACGCTGACCGACTGGCGTGCCGCCCTGATTGCTGCAGGTGGAATTTTGATGATCTTTGTTTTTAAGAAGGTTAGTCCGGTTTTTCTGGTTATTGGCGAAGCCATAGCCGGTTACCTGTTGCTGCTTTTATAAATAGCATCACCGGATCATTAAAACACAGGATGCTTAAAAAAATGAATTTTTCAGACATTATTTGGTTGCCCGGAAAGGCTTTTTACACCAGACTTCCTATTTTTGCCTTTTACCTCAATCTTACTGATGAAAAAACAACCCACACCCGCTGTTTTAATTCTGACCCTGATCTTCCTGTCGGGATTTACTTTTCTGGTTTATGAAGTAAGCTGGTTCCGCATGTTGTCGCTGGTGCTGGGGGGAACCGTTTCAGCATCAACGATTGTCCTGGTTGCCTTTATGGCCGGATTCGGTCTGGGTGCCTGGCATTGGGGCCGGAAAGTTGAAAAGAGCCTTCAGCCCGGAAACCTGATTTTCAGATTACTGATATCCATTGCCGCACTGGGAATCGTTAACTATTTTTTGATCAGCTTCATCTTACCCGGTTTATATCAACCATTACAGAACGCCGGGCTCTCAGCCTCCCTGACCAGCATGGTGGTCTATATGCTCGCCACGCTTCTGCTTTTTACCCCTGCATTCTTTATGGGAGGTATCCTTCCTGTTGCCGGTAACCTGATCATCAGGTCAGATACAGGGCTGGCATCCCTTCTGGGAAAAATCTATGCCTGGGAAACCCTTGGAAGTACCCTTGGCGGATTGGCAACAGGTATTGTACTTGTTGGTACCCTGGGGCAAAGAATGACCATTTTCATGGCTGTACTGATCAATCTGGCGATTGCCATATATTTTCTGTTAACAAAAAGCAAAGAATTTCACCAGAATACAAGTCCTGAAATCCCGGTTGAATCAGCAAAGCAAACCGGTAAAAAGAACATAACCACGACGGCAGACACACAGGCCATCAACAGCCGGGTCTCCCTGGCGGCTACCTTCACCTTTGGATTTGCCGTCATCGGATTGCAGGTGGTCTGGATCCGGATCCTGAGAATATACCTTACCAATACCAGTTATACCTTCTCGCTGATCGCATCGATGGTGATCCTCGGATTGTTTGCCGGAAGCTGGTACTATATGAAAAAGGGGGACAAATTCAGGAACGACAGCTTTACCATGCTGAAACTCCTGCTGATGACCTCCCTTGCTGTAGTCGTTGGATTCCTGATACTGCTCAGACTTCCCGAACTGATCATGTTCCCCATGGCAGCCAACCAGGATGCCTACTTCCTGAGGATCATCATTATTCCTGTCATATCATCGCTGCTTGTCATCATACCCGTAACTTTTATTTCCGGTTATGCCTTTCCGCTGGCTTGTACCTTATTCACCCGGTCGTACCGCGATGTCAGCGGAAGTATAGGCAAAGTGCTCCTGTGGAACACAGCAGGCAGTGTCATCGGTCCCCTGATGGCTGCCTATCTGCTGATTCCATTGCTTGGATCGGGACTGGCAGTTCTGTTTTTCCCAATGATCCTGCTTGTTATTTCATTTTTTATTGCTCAGAAAATTTCCGCCATCAGGAAAACCGGGTTCCTAAAACCGGTCATAGCGGTAGCCGGCAGCATTATGCTGCTGATCCTGGTCGTCCGGCCTGAAGTGTACATTCTCCCACCTTCCTTTTCACGTTTCGAAAAAAAAATACTCGATTATCATGAATCGGTTGAAGGCACCTATGTTGTCGGTGAAGAAACAAGTGGCAGAAACACTGTGCTTTCTACCTATGTCAACAACAGCGCGGTTATCGGATCCAGCTATGATGCTGTCAAGGTGGTAAAAATGGTCGGACACCTCCCCTTTTTCGCCGGGCTTCAGGTAAAAAACGCCCTGGTGGTCGGATTCGGGATTGGTGTTACAACCTCAGCCATTGCCTCACACCCGGGTGTTGAAGCCATCGACTGCATTGAACTGGTTTCAGGACTGAAGGATGCTGCCCATTATTACAGCGGCCTGAACAATAATGTTCAGAATGATAAGCGTTTGAAGATCATAAGCGGTGACGGACGGCATTTTCTGCAATCCATCAATAAGAAGTATGATCTCATCTCCAGCGACCCCACGCATCCCATCCTTGGGTCGGGAAACCTTTACACAAAGGAATATTTCGAACTTTGCAAAGCCCATCTGAATGCGGGCGGAATGGTTTCCCAGTATCTCCCCCTCCACAAACTGCTGCCGGACGATTTCATGGGAATTATCAAAACTTTTCACACAGTTTTCCCGAATTCAACCATCTGGCTGGGTCATAACCATGCTGTTCTTCTGGGTGCCAATGGTCCGCTCAGCATTGACTTTCAGCAGTGGACAGAAAACATCTCCCGCTCGGTTAAAGACCCCTATTTTTACACCAATCCTTACCACCTGGTAGCCTGCCTGGTCCTGGACAGTACTCAAATCAGCCGGTTTCCTGCTGATATAAAAGTCAATACCGACGATAAGCCCTATGCTGAGTTCTTTAAATTATCCTCATTTGAAGCAGGAAATCTGACTTCAAACCTTGACTTCCTCAACAAGAACAGGTGTGATGTTAACTGGGTTTTCCGGAACATTCCCGATCAGGCGATGATGCGGCGGTTTGTCAGGGGCAATGAATTGCTGACTGAGGGGGTATTTTATGATCTGCAGGGAAACAGAAAAGAATTTCTGAATAAACTAAAGGCGGCCGCAGCCGCCAATCCGGAGGATGAAGAATACCCTTTCCTGATACAGTTTAATTTCGGGAGGTAAGTCGATTTACGATTTACGATTTACGATTTACGATTTACGGCCTTCCCGCCGTGGCGGCTTGCCTGACGGCAGTCAGGGTTTACGAATTACGAATGAGGAATGAAGTAAAATGAGTCATAATAGAATAGAACAAAAGTAAGCTCCGGCAAAGGTCCGGGTGGCCTGGTGGCAGAAAAATTTTCTTTTTTTACGTAACAATAAGTTTCAGAATAAATAACCTCCCATAATTATTCAATAAAAAAGTCCGGCACTTCTCCCCTACAGGATTGTACCGGACTCTTAAATATCAGCGGTTAATGGTTTATGAAGATCTTTCTCGTAACTGAACCGGAGCTGGAAACAACATTGATCAGATAGATGCCTGCAGATAAATGATTGCACTGCATTTTATCCATTCCTGATCCGGAAGCCTGTTTTAACAGCATAACCTGGCCATGGGTATTCAGCAGTCTGATTTCCGACTTGGTCATTATTCCCTGAACAACAATTTCTCCGTTGCTCACACAGGCTATAATGTCAGATGCTGCCAATGGAGAATCAATCCCAACCGGACTTACGAAACGAAGCAGAAAACGATCCGGATCATCGCCTGGTCCGGCGTTGAAAGTGTATTCTGACTGACTACTCATGGGCTGAATGGCTCCGGTTTTTGTATCTTCAAGTGTAATCCTTGTTTCAGGTGACAATGTATTTCCGGCAAGGGAAATGGTGTAAACAGCCTCAACCCCTGCAGCAACCGACAAAGGAACAATTCCGGTCAGAAAACTGAGTGGTAAGGAATTCACCGATAGTTTAAGCCCGCCTGCCCGGGTGTAGAATGTCGGAACCGCTGTACCGCCGGTCAATTTGTATGCATCAAGCCTGCGGTCAAATCCCGTTGTTGCTTCACCGGTAAACCGGATGTAAGTCTCATCCTTCCGGTTGTTGCCTGTAATCTTAAGATGAACGAGGTTTTCAGGTTCATCAACTTTGAACAGGGATGTTCCGCTGTGCACCCTGTCGGCATTCTCAAGTGTCAGAGCCGGCGCCGGACCATCCGCATGTACAAAGAAACCCTGCATGGCCGGGATGATACCATCGGTCAGACTTCCGACACCGTCGACATAACTGAAATAAGCAGATGAGGCATTGTCGTAGACATAGACAGCATTTTCAAGATCGGAATACTGCGAAACAACTACATTATCCCAGTCAATGGCCGAAGGATAGGGATTGCCGATCAGGGTCCATCCGGGATCTGTTGCCCCTGCATTGGTCAATGCCGGAAGTCCTGTTCCTGTGGCTAATGTCCCGGAATTCAAAACTCCTGAAAAAGTTTTTGTTACATCAACCGGATAGGCAACCAGATAACCCCTGCCAACGGTAAAGTTGCTTTCGAAAGCCGGGTTAATCTCCGTACCATCACCTGAGCGGAAGTTAATCCACATATAGGAAGCTTCATCAAACTTATAAAAATCGCTGGTTGCATTGTTTGGAGGATCACTGAATTGAGGTGAAATTGGTTGTGCAGCAACCGGGGATGACAAAAGATGATACATATCATCCTGCTGATCGAGGTATTTTGTCAGAAAACTCTGTACTGTTGCAGATACACCGCCACTATGGATCAGCGATCCGCAACCGTCGGCATTGCTTTTTAAGATCAAACCACTATTTCCGCCATCCAGTGTCAGGGTGCCGCTTACAGTAAGTTTACCGACAGGTTCAATGGTGATGCTCTTCACATCGACATTGGTGGCTACAGCATCGTTGGTCGCGTTGATAATAATCACATTGCTCAGCTCATCCGGCACCACTCCCTCACTCCAGTTTGAGGCAACGGACCAGTCAGAGGAAGTTTCACCCAGCCAGTAATACCCGGGATCATCCCCCTGAATCCGGAGAAAAGGATAACCATTGTTGGTTGTGCCATTCATAGCCCACACACCAGTGGAAGTAAAATTCCATCCGGCTTCGGTAAATGTGGCCATCGTCTTCATCTCTGCAGTGGTTTTGCCACCATCACCCATCATGCCGGTCTGGCCGGTAGTTAGCTGATCGTAGAAACTGTTTACATTAAAGCTCACACCTTCCATACGACCTGCAAGTCCTCCCGTAAAAGCATAAGTAAGATCAATTCCATAATAATTTATAAATCCGGTGGAAAAGCAATTCTCAATATTTGCTCCACTGGCAATCCCGACCAATCCTCCAAGGCAATTGTAGTAGAGTTCTGGTGCCGAGACTGAACCTGTAGCATAACAATTTGTGATTTTTTTATAGGTACCGCCCACAAGTCCTCCCAGATACTGGTGTGTATTGGCAACAACGGTATTGTCAACATCACAGGACGAATAGCACCTGATCATTTCACTGTTAAGATAACCAACCAGTCCGCCGACATATCCTGCTCCATAACCGGTAACTGTTCCTGTTGAATAGCAATTCTCTATCATGATTTCGGTTGGCTCAGTCATACTACTGACACTTCCGGCAAGTGCTCCAACCCTATAACCACCGGTGATATCGACATTGAGAAGACCCAGACCGGTAATCTTTCCGGTTTCCAGGTTGCTGAAAAGGCCAACATCACCGCCGGTATTTGTGTCGATCGTTAAATTACTGATGGTATGACCCTGCCCGTTATAAATTCCTTTAAAGCTTTCGATCGGGGCCCAGCCGGTTCCGGTTGAATAGTCCGTCAGATCAATATCAGCTGTTTGTGAGAAGTAAATCAGTTCAACCGGATCAATGTGATAACGGATGATATTCAGATCGGCTGCGGTACCCACAAGGTAAGGGTCGCCTATCACACCGGTTCCATTGGCAAATGAAGTATAGGAACTTACACTTACCCCATCGCTGTAATAATTGTTGTTTACAGAATAAAACCTGTAATCATATTCTCTTGAAGCATTGAGACCTGTGTTGGCATAACTTGTCCCATTGGAATTATAGATTACCACACCATCACCGAGGTTGTCCGAAACGCCGTAGGCAACTCCCTGAACGGGTTCAGTCCATGCTTGCGATTTCAGTTTCCTGACGATCATAACCCCATGGCCCTCTGAATTCTTCTCCCATTCAAGATTGATCCTGCTATCAGGATCTGTTGCATCATGAATTGCAGAGCAAAACTGGGGAGGATTTATCGCCTGAACTGTAAAAGAAGCCTCAGTAGTATAAAAATCATCCCCATACCAGTCGTGCCAGCACTGAATTTTATATTTTACCTGTGTCCCGGTTTCCAATGGCCCTATGGCACTTCCCTCGTTCGAATACCTCGAATCATTCCCTGAAACGGTTCCACGGCTGAAAAGGTCATATTGAGTCGTAGCCCAATCATTTATAGTATAAACAAACTGTGCACCCAAACCCGGATCATCCTGATACCAAAGCCAGATTTCTCCTTCAAGCCAGTCGCCCGCATAAATAACCGGAGGCGTTGTACTTACTGTCCATGTTAAGCCGGATGAAGATCTGACCTTATCACCATACCAGCCTCCGTCAGCTTTTGCGAGGTATGATATGAGTATTACACTGAAAAGTAAAACTATCTTTTTCATAAAGATCTATTTATTTGATGAAACAGGATTAGAAACTTCGCTATATTCTATAACTGAATTGGCAAATAGTAACAGTTGGTTTTGATAAGAATAAGAACTTTTGCTCTTTTATATAAAATTTCAGCAGATTTATAGTAAACCCCTAAAGAAAACCCATTCCAGACATCCGGAATCGTAAGTAAAGAACAGTATCAGTAAAAATATTTCACATTTGCCCTATCTGACCCACCGAATATTTTTCCTGAAATTTGGTTGATGACTTACTTAGTGTTATTTTTACACCTTGGGATTCCGGAATTGTTTTTATAACACCGGAATCTCATAACCTATTTTTTCATAGCACTCATTAGTCTTTATATCCGAAAATCCACTGATATGAAAACCTGTCTCCTTTTGATTTTTTCCATGTCTATGATTTTTATGGTTTCTGCGCAGAATCAGAAAAATGTTACTGCAGGACCGGATATCATCAAGCCCTTGGGCGTTGTTCAGGGTCTTTCCGATGAAGCGTTGCTTGATCTGGTTCAGCGACAGACTTTCAGATATTTCTGGAATTTCGCCCATCCGGTCAGCGGGTTGGCGCGTGAAAGAAGCAACGAAGCGTACGGATACGGAAACGAGGTTGTGACCACCGGCGGAACAGGCTTTGGCATCATGGCCACGGTGGTTGCTGTTGAACGGGGCTGGATTACCCGTGACAGCGCAGCACGCCATCTGCTAAAAATGGTTAAGTTCCTGTCAAAGTCAGATTCCTATCATGGGGTTTTCCCCCACTGGCTCAATGGCTCTACCGGAAAAACGATCCCCTTCAGCCGGAAGGATGATGGCGCTGATCTGGTTGAATCTTCCTATCTTTTTCAGGGGCTACTCACTGCCAGACAATATTTTAACCTGACTAACCCGGTAGAACAGGAACTCAGGAACCGCATCAACTGGCTCTGGAGCGATATTGAATGGGACTGGTTTACCAGGGGTGGACAGGAAGTACTTTACTGGCACTGGAGTCCAAACAATGACTGGGCTATGAATTTCGCCGTCAGGGGATTTAACGAATGCCTGATCATGTATGTGCTGGCAGCCAGTGGAGAACGACATCCGGTTAGTCCGGCTGTCTATCATAATGGCTGGGCACAAAGCAACTTCTTCAAAAACGGAAAAGAATTTTACGGAATAAAACTCCCACTGGGCTTTGATTTTGGCGGCCCCCTGTTCTTTTCACATTACTCATTTCTCGGTCTGAATCCTAAAGGGCTCAAGGACCGGTACGCCGATTACTGGGAACAGAACCGCAACCATACACTGATCAACCATGCGCATTGTGTTCAGAATCCGAATCATTTCAAAGGTTACGGTGAAAACTGCTGGGGACTGACTGCCAGTGATAACCATGAAGGTTATAACGCACATTCCCCGGATAATGACCTTGGTGTGATCTCCCCCACTGCCGCCTTATCGGCATTTCCATATGCACCGGAATACTCCATGAAGGCACTCAGGCATTTCTATTATAACCTCGGTGATAAAATATGGACTGAATACGGTTTTGTGGATGCATTCAATGAAAGCAAGGGCTGGTATGCAAAGTCACACCTCGCTATTGATCAGGGACCGATCATTGTTATGATTGAGAACCATCGTTCAGCCCTTTTGTGGAACCTCTTCATGAGTTGCCCGGAAATACAGCAGGGGCTGAAAAAACTGGACTTCAGCACGCCCTATCTGAACAACCAAAAGCAATAATATCATCGGTCTATGATACTGAAATTCAAACAACGCCTGATCATCACAGCAGCTGTTCTGTGTTCATGTAGTATGGCTTCCAGTGCCCAGAATGAAAAAGGTGCTTACTTTCCTGATTCCATCACTCCCGTCGGTATCATCCGGGGTCTTTCTGATGCTGATTTGCTTGAAACCGTTCAGCGACAGACATTCCGCTTTTTCTGGCATGGTGCACATCCGGTGAGCGGGCTCTCCCTTGAAAGGAGTAATACCATTAAAGCCGGGCATTACTGGGATTACATCAACGAAGCCTGGGATGAGCCCAATCTCAGTAAGACTGATTTCGGACCTGATGCCTGTGCCATCGGTGGAACCGGATTCGGGATCATGGGCACCATTGTCGCTGTTGAAAGAGGCTGGATAGGAAGAGACACTGCCGTGGGACGCCTGATTCAGATGGCTGATTTTCTGATCAATGCCGATTGTTATCATGGGATTTATCCGCATTTTATGCATGGCCGGACAGGCAAAACCATTAAATTTGACCGTCTCGACGATGCCGCCGACCTGGTTGAAACCTCCTACCTGCTGATGGGTTTCCTTTGCGCACGTGAATACTTCAACAACGATACACAAAAAGAAAAATACCTCCGCAAACGGATTACCCAGATGTGGAATGTTGCCAACTGGAACTGGCATACCAATGGTGAAAACAAGCTTTACTGGCACTGGAGTCCCAACAACAGTTTTGATATGAATTTCCCCATCTGGGGATGGAATGAATGCCTGATCACCTATATTATGGCTGCCTCAAGTCACTATCATCCGATTTCAAGAGCTGTGTATGACGGAACCTGGGCAGGCAGCAGCGGATTTAAAAACGGCAAATCCTATTATGGAATCCGTTTACCCTTAGGAAATTACGATATGGGCGGACCTTTATTTTTTGAACAATATACCTTCACGGGAATCGATCCGAACGGACTTGTTGATTCACTGGGGAATGACTATTGGGAGCAATGTCGCAACCATACGCTCATCAACAGGGCATATTGTATCGACAATCCGAAAAAATATGCCGGATATGGAGAGAACTGCTGGGGGCTGACAGCCGGTGATTCGTACAAAGGCTATGTAGCCCATTGTCCGGAAGTGGATCTGGGCGTGATTCAGCCAACGGCTGCCCTCTCATCCATGCCTTATACCCCGGAATATTCCATGAAGGCCCTCAGGCACTTCTACTACCAACTGGGCGACAGGATCTGGAGTGAATACGGATTTACCGATGGTTTCAGCGAAACGCACAACTGGTATGCCAAAAGTCACCTGGCCATTGACCAGGGACCCATTGTGGTGATGATTGAGAATTACCGCACCGGCTTGATGTGGAAATTGTTCATGAACTGCCCTGAAATAAAATCTGGCCTTCTGAAACTTGGGTTCAACAGTCCGTATTTTAAAAATTAAATGGTATGAAATCATTAATTTGCCTCATTTTTGCAGCAGTATCATTTGTCTGTTCCTCATCGGCTACAGGTCAGAAAACATATTGCAATCCAATTAATATTGACTATGGTTATACCCCCATCCCTAACTTTTCGGAATGGGGAAAACACCGTGCTACAGCAGACCCTGTGATTGTATCTTATATGGGTGATTACTACCTTTTCTCAACCAACCAATGGGGTTATTGGTGGAGCAGCGACCTGAGCAACTGGAATTTTGTGGCAAAATCCTTCCTGAAACCGTATCATAAGGTCTACGACGACCTCTGCGCCCCGGCTGTGTGGGTGCAGGGTGATACACTGCTGGTATTCGGATCAACCTATTCGTCTTCATTTCCAATCTGGATGAGTACCAATCCGAAAGCCAATGAATGGAGTGAGACCATCGACTCACTCGAAATCGGTGGGTGGGATCCCTCCTTTTTTGCCGATGATGACGGAAAGCTCTATATGTACAATGGCAGCAGCAATAATTATCCGATTTATGGCATTGAACTGAACAGAAAAACATTCCGGCCCTGCGGAACCAGGAAAGAAATGCTGCTGTTGAATGAAAAGCGCTATGGATGGCACCGTTTCGGTGAACATATGGACAATACTTTTCTCGATCCGTTTATCGAGGGATCCTGGATGAATAAACATAATGGAAAATATTACCTTCAGTATGGTGCACCGGGAACCGAATTCAGCGGTTATGCCGACGGGGTGGCGGTTGGCGACAGCCCCCTGGGAAATTTTATTCACCAGCCCCTGCCCTTTTCTTACAAACCCGGCGGATTTGCACGGGGAGCTGGTCATGGGGCAACCTTTACCGATCAATGGGGCAACTACTGGCATGTAAGTACCATCGCTATTTCAGTCAAAAACAACTTTGAACGCCGCCTGGGTTTATGGCCGGCAGGATTCGATAGTAATGATGTAATGTATTGTAACACTGTATTTGGCGATTACCCGCATTATCTTCCCAAAGGAAAGGCGAACCACCTCGAGAGCCGGTTCACCGGCTGGATGCTGCTCAACTACAATAAACCGGTAACTGTATCGTCCACATATGGTGGGTTCTATCCAAACAATGCTGTGGATGAGGACATTAAGACCTATTGGTGTGCTGCCACTTCCGGCAAGAATGAGTGGATCATCAGCGATCTCGGTTACCTCTCAACAGTTAATGCCATTCAAATCAATTATGCCGATCAGGATGCTGAATTCCTGGGTAAAAGTAAAGGAGTATTTCATCAGTATAAACTCTGGAGTTCGGATGACGGAAAGAAATGGCAATTGATTGTTGACAAAAGCAGGAACGATATTGATGTTCCCCACGACTATATTGAACTTGAAAAACCAGTGGAAAGCCAATACATTAAGCTCGAAAACATCCACATGCCCACGGGTAAATTTGCCATCAGCGGATTCAGGGTTTTTGGCAATGGTCATGGCAATAAGCCAGGCAAAGTGAAAGAACTGATCGTTCTCCGCACGGAAAATGACAAAAGAAGTGCCTGGCTAAAGTGGCCGGTGGTAGATAATGCTACGGGTTACAATATCTATCTGGGAACAGATCCTGAAAAAATGTACAACTGCATTATGGTTCTTGGCAGAAACGAGTACTGGCTGAAAACCATGGACAAAGAGGAGCCCTTCTATTTTACCATAGAAGCTTTTAATGAAAACGGGATCTCGGAAAGAACACAAATCATCAAATCTGAATAACAGTGTATATGAAAAAAGTCAGTATCCTTATTTCAGCCATCCTGGCTGTCAGCATCATGCAGTTAATGGCACAACCATTGCCGGATGAGATCAGAATGAACCAGTTTATCAGAGAACTGATGGAAAAAATGACACTGGAAGAGAAAATCGGACAGTTGAACCTGCCGGGTGCCGGAGATATAACCACCGGACAGACTGCCAGTTCTGATATCGGTAAAAAAATCATTGAAGGAAGTGTCGGAGGACTCTTTAACATCAGTTCAGTTGCCAAAATCCGTGGGGTACAACAGGTTGCTGTTGAAAAAAGCCGGCTGAAGATACCTCTGATCTTTGGTATGGATGTTATCCATGGTTATAAATCGGTGTTCCCGATACCTCTGGGGCTTTCCTGCTCCTGGGACATGAACCTGATTGAGCAAAGCGCCCGTATAGCAGCTCAGGAAGCCAGTGCCGATGGCATTTGCTGGACTTTCTCACCGATGGTCGATATCAGCCGTGATCCCCGGTGGGGACGTATCGCTGAAGGAAGTGGCGAAGATCCATACCTGGGTAGTGAAATTGCTAAAGCGATGGTGAGGGGTTACCAGGGCAAAGACCTGGCTGCCAACAACACCATAATGGCCTGTGTCAAGCACTATGCTCTTTACGGTGCGCCGGATGCCGGCCGCGACTACAATACCGTGGATATGAGCCACCAACGTATGTATAACGAGTACTTCCCGCCATACAAAGGAGCTGTAGATGCAGGTGCAGGGAGTATAATGGCATCGTTCAACGAGGTTGACGGCATTCCGGCCACTGCCAACAAATGGTTGATAACCAACGTATTGCGCGATCAGTGGGGATTCAGCGGTTTTGTTGTCACTGATTACACGGGCATCAACGAAATGATTGATCATGGCTTGGGCAACCTGAATACAGTCTCGGCTCTTGCGCTTAAAGCCGGCATTGATATGGACATGGTCGGGGAAGGTTTCCTGACCACCCTGAAACAATCGCTTCATGAAGGCAAAATCACCATTGACCAGATTGATGCTGCCTGCCGGCGGATTTTGGAAGCCAAATATAAGCTCGGCCTTTTTGAAGATCCTTACCGGTATTGTGATCTGAAACGTGCAGCCACAGAAGTTTACACCGATGCCAACCGGAAACAGGCAAGAAAAACTGCCAGCGAGAGTTTTGTTCTGCTTAAGAATGAGAATAACATACTGCCAATCAAGAAAAATGCAAAAATTGCCCTCGTTGGTCCGTTGGCCGATAACCGCCTGAACATGTGCGGAACCTGGACTGTGGCAGGCGATTTTGAAAAAGCCATTTCAGTAAAGGATGGCATCATCATGGTGACAGGAAAACCTGAATTGATTTCCTATGCCAAAGGATCAAACATCGTTGCAGATTCATCACTTGAATCGAGAATAGGAATGTTCGGAAAAGCAACCGGCTGGGACAACAGGCCTGCCGGGGTTGTTATTGCCGAAGCAGTGAAAGCATCTCAGAATGCCGATGTAATAGTTGCCGTAATGGGAGAAGCTGCTGAATCAAGCGGTGAGAGTTCAAGCATGTCGAATATAGAACTACCTGAAAATCAACGTAATTTACTCAAGGCTTTGCTTGGTACGGGTAAACCGGTGGTCATGGTACTTTTTACCGGAAGGCCAATGGCCATCAAATGGGAACATGAAAATGTACCTGCCATCCTGAATGTATGGTTCGGAGGTAGTGAGGCCGGGGCTGCCGTTGCCGATGTACTTTTCGGTGACGTGGTTCCTTCAGGGAAACTGACAACCACATTTCCGCAGAATACCGGGCAGATACCCCTTTACTACAACCATAAAAATACGGGCAGACCGCTTGCTGATGGTCAATGGTTCAGCAAATTCCGTTCAAATTACCTCGATGTATCTAACGACCCGCAGTATCCGTTTGGGTTTGGACTGAGTTATACTACATTCAGCTACAGCGATATCAACCTTAGCAGCAATACTATGAAACAGAACGGGAAAATCGATGTCAGCGTTTCAGTAACCAATACAGGCGATTTTGATGCCCGGGAGGTTGTTCAGTTATATATCCGTGATATGGAAGGAACTACCACAAGACCTGTTAAAGAACTGAAAGATTTTGCAAAGGCGATGATTAATAAAGGAGAAACCCTTAATGTTACATTCACCATCGACATTGAGGACCTGAAATTCTATAACTATGACCTTCAGCATGTTGCAGAGCCAGGGGATTTCAAGGTCTTTGTCGGAGGCAATTCAAGGGATGTAAAAGAAGCCTCATTTACGCTTATAGAGTGAAACTGCATCCGGAGATTCCTTTCTGTCAGGTTTGGCTTTCAATATTTCTGGTCTGTGATAAACGATAAGTAAATTCTTCTCAGATTTAATTATTATACTATTCAGTTTGATTCTAAAGTACTCACAAAGAATATTTTGCGGATTCCTTTAATCTGAGGGGTTATTCTGCTTTAAAATGGAGTTTTTTTCTGAATTGAGCAACCTTCCGGTTTTTTTTTGTCTAAGATTATAAAACGTGTTTCAATGATATTACATTTGTCATTGACTTCGGTATCGTTTCATTTTTCATATACAATTAAAATTACAGAACATGAATAAAAGGTACATCCTCTTTCTACTGGTGTCTGTTTTTTCAACACTAATGACAAAAGCCGAGTGGATTCCCTTTTCAAAGGAAAGGACAAAAGCCACCCCTCCGGCAGTTACCTTGATCAGCAGTGATGCCAGAAGCATTGTTTTCAGGGTCGAATTGTCAGGAATGGAAATAAAAGAAATGATTTCAGATGGTAAATCATATCAGTCCATTGATCTGCTTACAGATTCATACACCACTAATCCTGGAAGCCCGCTGATACCTTATCTTGCAGAAATCCTCGCAGTGCCGGATCAGGCAGGCATTACAGCCGAAGTTGTTGAAACGGGAAAGATCCTGACTTATAAAAGTATACAACTGCCTCCTGCTCAACGAAGTCAATGGGAAGGTCAGACTCCCGGGTCTCAGGAAGAAGATCCGGATGCTTATCGCTCAAAAACTCAGTTCCCTCAAAACAATGTACAGGTTGACGAGCCCACCATATTCCGCGATTTCAGGATTGCACGCGTCTCGGTTTACCCGGTCAGTTATATTGCTGCAAAAAATGAGCTGCAGATCATATCTTCAATGACTATCAGGATCAACTTCGGCAAAGGCCCGGTAATTAACCCGAAAAATACACCAAGGAAAAGGATCTCTCCCTCCTTTGGCAAGGTATACCGCAGCACTATTCTGAATTACCAGGAAATGCTCAATGCATTTTACGGTGGAGTTGAAGATGGCCGTGAAGTCATGCTGTGCATTATGCCCGACGGTTTCTATGATAGTTTCCAGGGATATGCTACCTGGAAAAGGCAATCCGGTACTGATGTTCATATCACAAAATTCAGTGATATTGGTGCCAATGCCAACAATCCGGTTCCAATAAAAAATCACATCACCGATGCTTACAACACATGGGACGACCCACCTACCTATGTGCTCATAGTTGGTGATGACGGAAAATTTCCGAAAAAGATTGTGACCTATCCTGATTATTCTTTCCCTTGGGAAGAATATTTTGTAGCCGTGGATGGCGTAGATTTCATCCCTGAAATGATGATCGGACGATTTACCAATGAGACTGATTTTACCCTGCAGGTGATGGTTAATAAATTCAAATTGTATGAAAAAATGCCTTATGTGACCGATCCGACCTGGTTTAAAAAAGGTGTATGTTGTTCAAACAACGCCTATGATTCACAGGTTACCACAAAACGGTTTACCTACAATGTAATGATGAATGATGGTGGTTTTACGAGTGTAGATACCCTTATGAGTGATGGTGATTACTGGACCGGACAGGAATGTACGGTTGATCTTGAAGATGTGACTTCGGCCATTAATAATGGCAGAAGTTATCTGAATTACCGGGGGGAAGGGTGGTCAAGCGGGTGGTCTGCCAATTGTTATAGTTTCCAGGTTCCTGATGTAACCGGATTAACCAATGGACAAATGATGCCTTTTGTGACAAGCATTGGGTGCGGCGTGGCAATGTTTAACTCAGGTGATGGAAATAGTTTTGGTGAAGAGTGGATTGAGATGGGGACAATTGCAAATCCCAAGGGTGCTGCATGCTTTATCGGCCCGACCTCAAACACGCACACTGCTTATAACAACAGTATCGATAGGGGAATATATGTAGGCATGTTCCGCGAAGGTATGGATACTCCCGGACAAGCATTATTGCGGGGTAAACTTTATATGTATAATTCATGGGGCGTCTATGATAGCTGGGTTGAATACCACTATAAGGTATTCTGTATTCTCGGCGATCCAAGCATTCACATCTGGAAAGATCTTCCTCAGCTGGTAACCTGTAATTATCCGGCTTCTATCAATACAGGAAACAATCATTTGGAAGTTTCAGTTGCACATCTTTCATCCGGGGAACCTGTTAATAATGCCGAAGTATGCATAACCGGAACTGAAGTTTTTGCTACCGGAATATGCAATGAAGAAGGAACAGCCATTATTGATTTTGTTCCAGAAACTGAAGAAACTTTAACTATAACAATTCGTGGTGGCAATGTCATCCCTTTCCAGGGACAAATCACTGTTGTTCGCCCTGCATTGTTGGTCATGACTGAAGACATTGCAATAGAAGATATTGATGGGAATGATGATAACCTGATTAATCCGAACGAAAATTGTAACCTTACCTGCACACTTAAAAACTGGGGCGCCAATACTGCGGTCAATGTTCAGGCAACATTGACAACTTCAAATTCTGATTTCGTAGAAATCATATCAACAAACCCTGTTAACTTCGGAAGTATGGCATCAGGTGAGACTTCAAGCGGGGCTCCGTTTCAGTTTTTTGTTTTACCTACCTGCCCTGTTGATCAGAAAATTGTTTTTCAGCTCCATATCAGTTGCGAAACCTCTTCATGGGATTATGAGTTTGAAACCAATGTCAATGGTTGCAACCTCGTTGTTAAAAATTATGTTGTACATGACTTCAGTACTTCAGAGCCCAACTACCGGTTAGATCCCGGAGAAACCGTTGCTGTAGTTCTCGAACTTGAGAATATTGGTAATGATGTTGCCTCTGAAGTATCCGGTATCCTGAGTTGCGACAATTCATACGTTGATATAATTGATCCCTTTGGAATATTTGGTGATTTGAACATCAACGATACCTCTGTCAATAATATCAATTATTTCAAACTCAGTCTTTCACCCGCGTGCCCTGCCGGAACAATCATTGATTTTCAGGTATTGGTTGAGACAGGAAGCGGCAATTACCCCTTCCAGAGAATACTGAATTTCTCAGTACCGGTTTCCTCTCTGATTCCATCTGATTATACAGGTCCTGATGCTTATGGATACTATGCTTATGTGGACGATGATTCTTTTTATGAACAAACCCCTGTATACAATTGGGTGGAAATCTCAGGAATCGGCAATGAAATGAACACCGGAGGTGTGAGTGAATACACCAGGACCATCAGTCTTCCGTTCGGTTTTAAATATTACGGTTCAACATACAATCAGGTCAGGGTAAGTACCGATGGCTGGATTGCTTTCGGAAGTGGAACACAAACATCGTTCAACAACCAGACGCTTCCCAACGATGACAATATCGTTAATATGGTAGCCGTTTTCTGGGATAATCTTATCAACACCGATTATGTAAACGGAGCCATACTGACTTATTATGATCAGTTGTTTCATCGTTTCATTATCGAATGGAATGGTGTTACCATAAATTCAACAGGCAACAGCAGCGGATGGGCAAAATTCGAGATTATCCTGCTGGATCCTTCTTATTATGCAACGATTACCGGAGATGGGGAGATTTTATTACAGTACTTTGAAGCAGATAATGTTTCCAGTATGACAGCTGGAATTGAAAACAGTGCCCAGGATATAGGATTATTATACGTTTTTGACAATAACTACGACCCCACTGCTTCAGAAATAGTTGCAGGAAGAGTAATAAAATTTACAACAAATCCTCCTTTTGAAAACATCATCACCTCAATTCACCAGGCTGATTCAGGACCAACGGGTTTTCTGCTTGGACAAAACCAACCGAATCCATTTCATTCCGGTACTTTGATTAATTATTCAATGCCTGAATCAGGTCATGTAACACTGAATATATATGACATCAGGGGTTTGCTGGTGAAGAACCTGGTCAGGGGGCTGCAAACTTCCGGCCTGCATACCATTCACTGGGATGGTCTTGATAATAAAGGATCTGAAACTTGCCCGGGTATTTATTTTTACAGAATTCAAACTGAAAATAATTCTCAGACTAGAAAAATGATCAGATTGGAATAAATGAAATTTCTGAGTTAATTCAGGCGGGGAAATGTATAGTTCCTATATCCTTTTGGGCATTCTCACCATTATAGCAATTGCAGGGATTGTGGAATATTTCCGTCATCAAAGACGGATTTATTCCATTCCTATCCGGATACATGTGAACGGAACAAGAGGCAAGTCCAGTGTTACCCGGTTGATCGGAGCCGGCCTGCGTGCCGGAGGCATTTCAAATATTACAAAAGTAACGGGCACCTTTCCAAGACTGATACTCGAAGATGGCACCGAAACATACATACACAGGAAGTCATCAGCAAATATCATTGAACAGCTTTCCATCATTAAATTTGCTGCTTCGCGAAAAGCTCAGGCACTGGTAATGGAGTGTATGGCCTTACAACCCATATACCAGTCAATCACCGAGAAAAAAATGATTCATGCCAACATAGGCGTCCTGACCAATGTACGTTTCGACCACATTGATATTATGGGTCATACCCTGCCTGAAATAGCTGAAACCATGGGCAGGACCATACCCCGGAATCAACACCTTTTTTCATCAGAAAACGTGGTGCCTGAATTGTTATTGAAGATCGCTCAACAAAGAAATACAGCAATTCATTTCATTGATCCTCAAACTGTTTCTCAGAGTGAAATGAAAGGATTCAGCTATATTGAACATCGTGAAAATGTTTCTCTTGCCCTAGCCATTTGTCAGCATCTGGGCATTGACCGTACTGTCGCTCTGAAGGGCATGTATCAGGCGATCCCTGATGCCGGAGCACTGACCTGCCATAAGGTTGATGTTGCAAAAAAAAATATGATTTTTTATAATGTATTTGCTGCCAACGATCCTGATTCAACTCTGTTTATCTGGCAAAAAATCAGAGATGAAGTTGGCATGGAAGGCAAAAAAATTGTTCTTTTGAATACACGGCAGGATCGTCTGGATCGCGCCCGCCAATTGGCTGAGATGGTTGCTTATAAAATAGCTGATGAAGCCGATTTCCTTGTATTGATGGGCCAATCCGGTGAGGTAGTGGAAAATATGGTGATAGGCTTTGGGATGCCAAAACAGAAAATTGTTAACCTGGGTTATACTGATCCGCAAACCGTATTTGAAACTGTACTATCCATCACCCAGCAAAGTTCCACAGTATTTGCTATCGGGAATATGGGAGGCATGGGTGCTGCAACAGCAGAGTTTTTTGAACATAAAAGTAAAGTTATATGATTGAATTAGCCATTACCCTTGGATTGATTCTTAGCCTGCTTTCCTACGAGGTTTTCGGCCTGGCGGCAGGTGGTATAGTGGTCCCGGGGTATATCGCCCTTCAGCTTTCGCACCCCGACAGATTTGCAGGTACATTGGGGGTTAGTCTGATGGCCTTTTTGATAATTAAGGTTCTGGGACAATATACATTTCTTTATGGTCGTCGCCAGATGGTATTAAGCCTGCTGGTAGGGGGTCTCCTTGCTAATTTCTCAAGACAGTTTCTTACCATCGATATATCCTCCACAACACTTGAATTGCAAGCAGTTGGCTGGGTTATTCCCGGACTGATGGCTCATTGGTTTGCCAAGCAAGGTATCTTTAAAACCATAAGCGTACTGTTTGTATCTTCAGTATTGGTCAGGTTCATATTAATTCTGATTTTTGCCGGAGCACTGTTACCTAAATAAACAAATGCAACTTAAATGCTGAAATACAGAGCAAAATCAAACATCGTTCTTGGCTTTATTGCACTCATGTCCCTGTTTGCATTTATTGCCGTTGAGAACAGCAAAAAAGAGGTCAGACAGGAATGGTACACTGAAAAACTCAAGGCGGCGAAGCTTTCTCAACAGGCAGCGCTTTGCCTGAAAGGATTCAGACTGGAAGAGGGGGTTTTCATTGAGGAAGTGAATGATCCGAACCAAACAGCGCTGATAGGCCAGGAGTACACGCAAATAACTACCGACAGGGGTTATATCGATGCCAAATTATCATCATTAAACCCGAATCTTGCTGCAGTAATTGTTCAATATCTGAAAGAAGCCGGACTTGAAGAGAACGACCGTGTTGCTGTTGCCTTTACAGGATCCTTTCCTGCACTGAATATCTCCGTAATCTCAGCCATTGAAGTGCTGAAACTGAAACCTATTATAATATCTTCCGTTGGCTCATCCAATTACGGAGCCAACGATCCTTATTTCACCTGGCTCGATATGGAAAGTGTACTCTGTAATTCGGGTGTATTTCATCACAAGTCAGTGGCTGCCTCTATTGGCGGAGGCTTCGACGAAGGCAGGGGGTTGAGTCCGGAAGGCAGAGAACTGATCGTACAAGCCATCGAAAGAAATAAAGTCTTACTCATAAGAGAAAATCACCTGGATAAAAGCATAGAAAGACGCATGCAGATCTATGAGCAGGAATCCAAAGGTAAACCTGTAAAAGCTTTTATTAATGTTGGAGGTGGTATTGCAAGCCTTGGTCACACAGTGAATGCAGGATTAATTCCTACAGGATTGATTCAACAATTACCAGTTATGAATTACCCTGTAAAAGGTGTCATTGTAAGAATGGGACTAAAAAATATTCCTGTTATTCAACTGGTAAATATAAAGGAAATTCTGACCAGATTCGGGTTACCCTTCAGTCCTGTACCATTACCGGAACCGGGGAATGGCGGCATTTTTGTTGACAAAAAATACGATATTGTCGTAACATCCATCGCTACTTTCAGCCTTGTATTGGTTATCATTCTGATATATCTGGCCGAACGTAAAGCTCACCGGCTGGGTACTGATGTCGTGCCTTACTCTGGGGCTACAATTGCCCAGGAACGCGATAATGTGAGCATGATGGAGCTATAAAACCAGATAAACGGAAATATCTTCATTAAGAACAAGCACTTAAATGAAACCATCAATGACCGGTATTAACATTTCTTTGGATTAAACTTATCTGTTCAAACCTGAATTTTTGCACTTTTTGAAAAATTAATATCTATGAAAAGAATTCATTTGCTGTTACCTGCACTTCTGTTGTTCATTACGGTATCAATAGCTCAATCTCCGGGGAAGCATAAATATCTGAGACCGGTAAATTCCCTAGAACCGATCTCCATTGTTATAGATGGGAAAGCCAAAGATTATTATTCTCTGAGTCCGAAACTACCCTCCTTGATCAGAATGACAGGACCCGGTAAACTCCGGCTTTTAACCCGTGGGCAGTTTTTACCGGGTCAACCCGGAAAAATTAAATATGAAATAATTTATACAATTGATGGTGGAACCCCCTTAACCTTCAGGGCCAATGGTGTGCAACGATCCATCAATGCCTCCTACATCAAAGGAACCATGGGTGTTCCGGCACAGATGGAGGACTTCGAAATCTCACTTGGCCCGGGCCAGCATAGCATTGAGTTCAGGCTGAACAGGAACAATTCGCCTGTAGCAGCCCGTTTCGCTTTTACACCGGTTAATAGCAGGAAAAAAGAATGGATTGCCATTACACCTGCAAACAATCAGGAAGTAGTTGAACTGGTTTCCAAAGAAACAATGATCAGTTATTACCGGTTTTCACCGGAAAAGCCTCTGAAGATTGAATTGACCGGACCCACTGAATTACAGGTATTAACCCGTGCAGAGTTTCAATACAGGATGAGGGGTACCATTCATTATCGGATTCAGGTTAAAATGGATAATAAAGTAATAAATTCGTATCAACTGAGCAGCAAGCGTTCTGAAATTGCATCCTATAAAAGCAATAAGCAGTTGGTACCAGGGAAAGGGAATGAATTTGTGATCCTTATACCCCGGGGGAAGCATACCATCGAGATGTCACCTCTTGATAAAGATAAAAACACCATTTTAGGACGCTTATTAATTCCTAAGAAAGATGTCAGACCCCGTAAATAGCTATTTCCGGTAGTATATTTGTCTTTAAGAAAACAGGTTATGAAAGATTATTCAGGATTTATCCAAAAGCATCTATTCAATATTCCATTTCTTTTCCTTTTTATTCTACCGGTTCTCCCATCCTTAACATTGAAGG
This sequence comes from Bacteroidota bacterium, assembly GCA_043806115.1. Classification (GTDB taxonomy): domain Bacteria; phylum Bacteroidota; class Bacteroidia; order Bacteroidales; family Lentimicrobiaceae; genus Lentimicrobium. Next base: position 63,922 of record JAZDHI010000078.1, on the reverse strand, counting down.
CACAAACCTCAGGTAGTAAGAAGAAAATCAATCTGAAAACAGACTTCAGTATGAATGCTTTCTACGATAACAACATTCTGAAATATTCAGAAAAGTATATCAGCAGGTTCATCAACAATGAAGATGAGGGACGGTTTCATATCAAAACGTATGATGATGTCATCATGTCTCCGGAAATTGAACTGATTGCCGGCTATCAGCTTTTCAGGAAACTGAATACAACATTGACTGCCGGATACAAGAATACATCCTATGTTGTTAACAACACCAAAAACCGGAATTATTTCTATTGTGGACTCAGGCAGAACATTTCTAAAAAAGCAAGTTTCAAAATATCGTATACCTATATACCATATTTCTATATCAGGCATTTCAGGGATGATGACCTGGTGGAAGTATTTGGATATACTCCGGAATCGTTCCGCCCGTTTTCTTTCTCGAAAGATAATTTCAGCGCTGAATTTCAGAATACATTTTTAAAAAATACCCGTATCAGACTGATAATTGATTACTCTAAGTATTATTATAATGAGTATTTTACAGAATATGACAGCGATGATAAGTCTATTGAAATAAACCTTCGCCAACCTCTTCATAAAAACCTCCGGTTTGAAGCAGGATATTCTTATACTGCTTCTGAGTCAAAAGGCTTCGATGAACCTGGTGAAACCCGAAAGAACTCTGAGGATTCGGACGGCTCATATGTTGAAGATGGCTTTCTTCTCAGGGTAATGTGGACCCTTCCGTATTTGAAAAATCACAAAAATGCGCTCAATGTAAAAGGTGAATTTGGCAGACGGTGTTTTACTTCCGAAAAAAGTACAACCATCGATCCGCTGCACGCGGGACGCGTTGACAAGAACCTTCTCCTGAATGCCACTTATTCATTTGAGATTTCGGAAAGCTTTGAACTTACATTGTTTTATAACTGGTTCAGCAGGAAAGCCAGCTCAGTGGCTGAAGAGAATAAACAGTATATTTCTGATGAAAAAGACTACAATCAGAGTCAGGTGGGCCTGACACTGACTTACAGCATAAAACTCTAATTCCCGAAGTCAGGTTTTGTTTTGAAAAACATAAAAATCAGATATATGAAATCATCTTCGTTGATCACACTGCTGTTTGCCAACCTCTTGCTTCTGATTGGCTGCGGGAAACCAAATGATCCGGAAACACCTGAAGTTCTGAATGATTATAAAATTATTAAAAAGTTAACCACACCCGGATATGCGCAAGACCTGGTTATGAGGGATTCAATGCTGTATATTTCACAGGGCGAAGGTGGATTGCTGATTGTCAGCATTGTAAATCCTGAAGTGCCGGAAATAATAAATCAATTGACCGAGGAAGTCAGGGGGTATTCATCGAAAATCTGCCTGAAGGATTCAATGATTTTCCTTTCTGCCGGGTCGTTTGGAGTTACTGTGGTCAATGTAGCAGATGCGTTGAATCCTTTTGTAACGGTTTCCAATCTGAATATGAAACCGGCCAAAAATGTTTTTATCTCGGGAAACTTCCTGTTAACAGCCATCAGTGAACTTGGAATCTCCATAGCTGAATTAAGTTACCCTGAACAACCCGATATCAGGGGAACTTTGTCAACTGCCGGATATTCCACCGGATTGACGACCTCTGACGACACTTCAAAATTATTTGTTGCCTGTGGAGAAATGGGCTTAAGTATTTTAGATATTTCTGATTTCCAGGATGGATACCCGGAAACCACCTTGTTGGGATGGTGCGACACCCCCGGGTATGCCGAAGATGTAGTGCTGGATGAAGCCAGATCACTTGCTTTCGTAGCATCGGGTACTGCCGGTCTGCAGATAATCGATTATTCTGATACTACCGATGTTCACATTATAGGAAGTTTTACTTCCGGTGGATATGCCAAGGAGCTGATTTTTAGAGAGAATCATATTTATATGACGGCTGAAAAAAGCGGACTCTTTGTGATCGATGTGTCTGTTCCCTCCAGACCATTGCTCACCGGCAACGTTGATACAGAGTTTGCCCTGGGCATAGCAATGGATGATGAGTTCATTTATTTGGCTGATGAGGTGGAAGGTCTGTTAGTTATTTCAAAGCCCGAGTAATCTACTTAACCAGCCTCCCCTGGTTGTTCCAACATCATGAATTCCTGAAATACTATTTAATTTTGTATTTCGTCTTTAAAATTCTGTAAATCAGAGAACTTAAGTCATGTCACCTGCTCAAATTCCGGGTCTCCGTTTTCAGAACAGAAAAATCATAAATCAGGTTCTCACCACACTTTCAGAAATAATCAGCTGGATGGGTCCCATGCAGGTCCGTGATTATATCATAGCGAATAGGATGGTTGAATTGCGCCTCAAGAACGCACAGACCAATCAGTTGAAGAGGCCTTCAACAGTGGCAGGATCCAGTCTACTTACCTGTTTCAGCCTACCGGCATATTGTATGTCCTGAGGATTTCTACCTGCTGATTGACCTTTCTACTCCAGGGATTAAATCCGTTTTGGGCAACATGGATCGCATCCGGAACGCACTGCTCAGTTGTTTTCAAAAAAAAGACCACAAACCTGAAAAGTTTCTGTCAGAAAAGACAGAAGCTAAAGAGTTGGAAGTGAAAAAAATGCTGGTTATCTTGAAAAAAACCGGGAATAATTCAGTGGAAACTAATTTCGAAGGATTGATTGATTTTTTCCAGTCCAATTCATATCATTCACCTGCTGCTCGTACAAATTGCAGTGAATGACCCGTTTACCGGAATGATGGAGTAACAAACTCCGGTATACATAATGCTGAATAAAGGCGTATATTTATACCCATGCTTATTTGGTGCTAATAAAAGCTGTCAGAATCAGGAAATAACTTATTGCTTTAAACTGAAACAGCCATTATTTATGAAAAAATTGAGTTTTGAATATAAGTTCACAGCCATTTACCTTATTCTGGGGTTTCTCTGGATCATATTTTCAGACCGTATACTGAATACTCTTATCAGCGATCAGGACTATCTGACCCGGATTCAGACCTTTAAAGGGTGGTTTTATGTCAGTGTAACCGCACTTCTCTTCTTTTTCTATCTGAGGTTGCACCTGATAAAACTCAGAAATGCCGAAAAGAAGGCTGTTGAGAGTGACAGGCTAAAAACAGCATTTCTGCACAATATTTCTCACGAAATACGCACACCGATGAATGGTATTATCGGCTTTGCCGGTCTTTTAGATGACAGCAATATTACCGAAAAACAAAAAAGTGAATACCTGGCAATCATTTTAAGGAGTTCAAAACGCCTGCTTGATTTGGTAAATCAGGTACTTGACATAAGCATGATTGAAACCGGAAATATTGTCGTTTATACCCAGCAAGTGAAATTGAATGAACTGCTGCATGAGGTGTATGAAACATGGGTACCTGAGGTAAAACAGGACGTAAGTTTTTCCGCGGAGGAGGGATTGGAAGATCATAATGATTCAATACTAACAGATGAGTACAAATTGAAACAAATCCTCAATAATCTAATTGACAACGCTGTTAAATTCACAGAAAAGGGGTATATCCGGTTTGGCTACAGAATAAACGGCAATATTCTGGAGTTTTTTGTTGAAGATACCGGACTGGGAATCAATAAGGAATATCAGGAAGACATTTTTAAAAGATTCCTTAAGGCTGATCCGACCATCTCCCGGTTTTATGAAGGTATCGGACTGGGGTTATCCATTTGCAAAGGCAACCTTGAACTACTTAAAGGCAGCATCTATGTTGATTCGGAGCCTGGATCAGGTTCTGTATTCCGCTTTACCATCCCTTATTCTCCGGTAAAAAACGCAGTGAATGTTATCCCTGAAGAAAACACTGAAAACCTGTCATTGGAAGGACTTTTAATCCTGGTTGCAGAAGATGAGATGATGAATTTCAGGTATATTCAGGAAATACTGTCCGATACCGGAATCAGTATAATTCATGCATCCAACGGACAGGAAGCAGTGGATTTCTGCAGGAATCAAAACAATATAGACCTGGTCCTGATGGATATAAAAATGCCTGTTATGAATGGTTATGCATCCACGCGCCTGATCAGAAAAATCAGACCAGAACTTCCGGTAATTGCGCAATCGGCTTACCTGGCCAGCCTTGACTTCATGCAAAATAACAACTCAGTATTCAACGGTTACCTTACCAAACCTTTCTTAAAAGAGGAACTGATTGATGCCATTTTAAAACAGATAAAAATTATGAAAAGTGGCAGGTAACCGCGCCATGGCTTATTGTATAATTAAATACCCCCCTTTTTTGGTTACGGACAATTGTTACCATTCCTGTCAATTTGAAGATTACGAAGTTGCATAGATTCTTCTCTTCAAAATAATTGTTATCAGAGCTTTTCAAGAATCAAAGGTAACATTTCAGGAATTTTATCGTCTTAGTTGTTTTCAACCTGAGTCTGCAACCTGTCCGGTAAATTGAAATAAAACTTCTTTCAGATGTTCAATGATCTTTTCAGGCATAGTCTTCGCGCATTAAGCCATCAAAAATCGTATGTCCTTATTAACATCCTGGGGCTTGCTACCGGCATTGCTGTAAGCATGATTATTGCGCTGTTTATCATCCATGAACTCAGTTACGACAATTATCATGTAAAAAAAGACAACATTTACCGTATAATTCTTGAAGGTAAAATTAACAACCAGGAGTTGAAGGTTACGTCAACATGCACACCTGTAGGGCCTGCCATGGTTGAAGAAATTCCGGGTGTCGAACAATTTCTCAGGATAAACAGCTGGGGAGAAACCATCGTCAAATATGAAGATGCCTTTTTTACGGAAGATCTGTTTATGGAAGCCGATTCTTCCTTCTTCAGTTTTTTCTCTGTTCCACTCATCAGGGGTAGCAAAGACCGTGTACTGAATGCCCCATATACTATTGTCTTGTCTGAGAGTACAGCCCGTAAGATATTCGGGGACAAAGACCCCGTTAATAAAATGATAAAAGTTGGCACTGATTCAACGCGATACAGGGTTACTGGAATTATGGAGGATATTCCTGAAAATACGCATTTCGAAGCCAATATGATAAGCTCGTTTATGACCAATCCGAGGACAAAAAGTAAAGAATGGATGTCGAATAGTTTCAGTACATATGTTATGTTGCGCCCCGGCGTGAACCCTGCCGATGTCGATTATAAAATCAGGAATCTGATTAAAAAATATGTCGGACCTGAAATTATCAGGTTTCTGGGAATAACCATACAGGAATTCGAGTCGCAAGGCAATAGATACACTTATTTTCTGCAACCCCTCAGCGAGGCTCACCTCGACCCTTCCATCCAGCAGGACCTTAAACCGGCCAGTGACCCGAAATATCTATGGATATTCGGAAGCATCGGTTTTTTGATCATTATTATTGCATCCATAAATTTCATGAATCTTTCAACGGCACAAGCTTCGAAGCGGGCGAAAGAAATAGGCATAAAAAAAGTGGCAGGTTCATCACGAGCCAGCCTTATCTGCCAGTTTATCATTGAAACACTGGCGCTTTCGATGTTGGCCCTGGTACTGGGTGCTGTTATTACTGAGGTTTCCCTTCCTTATTTCAACAAATTGCTGGGCACAGAACTCACAACCGGGTATTTCAGCAATTGGTATACCATTCCGGCTTTATTGGGTCTTTCTTTAATTGTAGGCCTGATTGCCGGTAGTTACCCTGCTTTTTATATGTCGTCGCTTAATCCATACATGGTACTAAAAGGGAAAATGAGCATTAACAGGAGTAGTGTAAACCTTAGAAGTGCCCTGGTCGTACTGCAGTTTACCATTTCAATTGTATTGATTGTTGGCACCCTCATCATGTACAGGCAAATTTCGTACATGCTCAATAAAGAGTTGGGATTCAATAAAGAGCAGGTAATGGTTATCAGACGGGCCGAAGCCATTGGTGGCCATATTGCAGGGTTCAAAACTGCGCTGGAAAAAATCCCCGGCATACAGTATGTTTCTGGATCTACCGCTGTCCCAGGCCATAACAACAATAACAATGGCTACATGATGGCTGGCCGTCCCGAAGAAACTTTCCTGCTGCAAACCAACTGGGTAGATCATGATTTTTTAAAAACCTACGGTATTCAATTGGATACAGGCAGGTTCTTCGACAAAAACTTTGCCACAGACAAGGAAGCCTGCATCATAAATGAACAGGCCATCAAAGACTTTGCTCTCAAGAAACCGTTCAGCGAACGATTTATTTCAGGAGGCGATTTACCTGATCAAAAGATCATGAGGCCGGTGATCGGAGTGGTAAGAAACTTCCATACTGAATCGCTTCGTAACAAAATCACACCTTACATCATGTTGTTTAAAAGCGGGGATATACAATGGGGTTACTTCAGTATTCGGCTCTCCCCCTCCTGCTCTGCTTCAACCATAGAAGAAATCAGGAAAATCTGGGCTTCCTTCACAGGCAACGATCCAATGCAGTTCTTCTTTATAAACAATGATTTTGATAAGATGTATAAAGAAGAAAAACAAAATGCCCGGCTTGCTGTATCGTTTACCATTCTGGCCATTCTGATAGCGGCCCTGGGACTTTATGGTCTGACAGCCTATTCCGTTCAGCAGCGGACACGCGAAATCGGCATCCGAAAAACCTTTGGTGCTTCAGTCGGCAAAATATGGTACCTTATTACCCGTGAGATCATTATCCTGATTTTCATCTCTATGACTATTGCAATACCCCTGGTTTATATTGTTGCAGACACTTTCCTGAAAAACTACCAATACAGGATAAACATCGGATACACCGACTTTGTTGCCGGATTTGGTATTGCAGTGATCATTGCCCTTGCAACCATCAGTTACAAGGTTATCAGGGTAGCCCTTATCAACCCGGCTATATCCCTTCGTTATGAGTAGCCAGGCAATAGTTTCAGCATTGAATTACGGGTAACAGAGGAATGCATAATTAGGAATTATTAGAATATCTTCGGACTTTTGAATTCTTATAAGCAGAGATGAAAATAAAGCCCTTCAAACTGGAACAATACTTTGAGAAGTATGAATTCTCAGCCCGCTACCTTTTGTCCAGCTCCGATTGCGATGGTTTCAGCCTGAATTTCCTGAAGGAACAATTTTCAGTTGAGGAAAAAAGACTCTGGGATAATCTCAGGCTGGGGTACACGGAATCAAAGGGTCTGCCGCTTTTAAGAGAAACCATTGCCAGTAAATATAATACCATAAATCATGAGGATGTTCTGGTGCTTTCACCGGGGGAGGCCAACTTCATATTTATGAATATTGTTCTGGAAAAAGGAGATCATGTGATTTGCATGTCCCCGGCTTATCAGTCGCTTTATCAGGTAGCAGATAACATTGGTTGTGAAATCGGCTACTGGCTTCCGGATGAATCGACCTGGAAGTATCATGTGGAGGATCTGAAGACGCTCATCAGACCTGACACAAAAGCTATTATTGTAAATTTTCCGCATAATCCAACAGGTTTTATTCCTTCCGGAAATGACCTTGATTTATTGATCCGGATTGCTGCAGAGAAAAACCTTTTCATTTTTTCAGATGAAATGTACCGACACCTTAACCTCAGTGAAGATGAAATTCCATCTTTGTGCGACCTTTACGATAATGCAGTTAGTCTGTGGGGGCTGACAAAATCATTCGGTCTTGCAGGATTGCGGTTGGGATGGATAGTAACACGAAACCAGCAACTTCTCAGAGAAATTCTCGCATTCAAAGATTATCTGACTATATGTAACAATGCCATGAGTGAGATTCTGGCAATCACTGCGCTTAGAAATGCTGAAACATTAATCGGGATTAACCTGAAAAAAATTCAGGCCAATCTGATTCTTTTTGATGAATTTCAATCAGCGTACCGGGATTTTATTGACTTTATCAGGCCCAAAGCCGGTTCTACGGCATTTGTCCGCCTTCATTTGAATGAGCCTTGTCTTGATTATTGTGAAAAACTGGTGAAAGAGACCGGTATCATGCTCGTCCCTTCGGAGATGTTTAATTATGGAAATCGTCATGTACGGATTGGTTTTGGGCGAAAAAATCTTCCTGAAATCCTCAGTATATGGTCAGATTATATCTCAAAGAACAGAAAATAAGTAAAACAATACCGGAAGATGAATGCTTGCCTTCACGGAGATTATTCGTTGTTCATCCTTACAGAAACTCCTTTTTGTGGTTCAGAATATCTCCCACACAGCCCTCCTGATTGATGAATACGAAAAACCATCCGCTGTTTTACCGGAAGGCTGAAATTCAGGTTGATAGAGAATATCCGTCTCAGTGAAACCAAGCGGTGGGTGCAGGCTGGTCCGGAAGGTAACTGCAGCTGTAACATCCTGCTCGCCATAGCAGCCAACTGAGAGCAGAAGAACAGAACAGGCAACCAGACAGGAGGCAGGGTTTTCCTTTTTCTCCAAAACGGTGATTTTGACAGGGATTTTAATAACCTGTTGAAAAATAGCATAAGAATTGTAAAAGGGAACCCTTGGTTGACCACTATGGTAGAGAACAATAATTGAAAAAGTTTATGGTAACATGTGGGATCTCATTGGTACGGGATTGGATGTTACTGATAGAAATATTTTTTAACCGGTCAATTAAACCTGGTAACCAACAGAAATATCCTCCTCCGTTCGTTTCACCATTCTGATATGTTAACTCAACAAACTTATCTGCAGTTTCAACCTGAAACTGTTTTGGAACGAAGCCCGTCAGCCTATATTTGCCCTGTCATTTTGCATGGATTCAGGTTGGTGGGAATCAAGGCAATTGATTTTTCCGGCTAAACGGGGAGGGAATAAACAATCCTCCCCGGTGCTGTTTGTTAAAAGTAAAAAAAACGTTTCAAAACCCAGGTTTAGCAATGGCAAATCCCTGCCTCAGTTTTTATTAACCTCCATGCAGAGTAATCGGGCGTTCAACCGATCAATTTAACCGGTCAGAGAACAAAAGTAACTATCCAACCACAAATTATTTCCTGGCATCTGATGCTGGTCTAACTTTGCACAAAAAAAGAAACATGAAAACTGTCCTGATCGTTCTTCTTGTCATACATGGGCTGATCCATTTCCTGGGATTCACAAAAGCCTTCAAATTTGCAGAAGTCAGTCAGTTAAACCAGCACATTGGCAAGCCGGCCGGAATGCTTTGGCTATCAGCCGGATTGCTGTTTCTGGCAGCAACGGCTTTGTTCCTGATGAAAGCAGACTGGTGGTGGATCATTGCGTTGGCAGCCATTGTTGTTTCAGAGTTGCTGATAATAATGAACTGGCAGGATGCAAAATTCGGAACCATCGCCAATATCATACTGTTTCTTGTTGTTGTGGCGGGCTTCGGTATGTGGAATTTCCACAGAGATTTTGCGAATGATTACAGGGAAGCATTTTCCCGCACCAACAAACTGCCCGCTGATCTGCTGACTGAAAATGATATCCGGCATCTTCCCTTCCCTGTCCAGTCCTACCTGAGATATTCAGGCGTGCTTTACAGGGAGAAGGTCAACAATGTAAGATTGACATTTGCCGGTCAAATGCGTGGAAAGGGTAAAGACTGGATGAATATTACAGCAACACAGTATAATTTCTATGACGATCCAACCCGGCTGTTTTACATGAATGCTGAAATGAATGGGCTTACTGTCCCCGGTTATCATGCCTATAAATCAGGTCTGGCAACAATGAAAGTCAGTCTTTTCGGATTGTTCCCTGTTTTGGTGGCAAAAGGAAAAGAGATGAACCAGGCTGAAACAGTGACCATTCTCAATGATATGTGCCTGATGACACCAGCCACCCTGATCAGCCCGGATATAAAATGGGAAGAACTTGACAGTCTCTCATCAAAAGCAACATTCAGGCGTAACGGCATAAGTGTATCCGCTATTCTGTATTTCAATAAATCCGGTCAACTGGTCAATTTCATTTCTGATGACAGGTTTGATATTTCAGGTGACAAACCGGAACAATTCCGCTTTTCGACCCCTGTACACGAATACAGGAACATCAATGGCATCAATGTTTGCACCCAGGCCGATGTTGTTTGGCATTACCCTGAAGGGGAGTTTGTTTATGGAAAATTCAAGCTTATGACCATTGATTATAATGTAAAGGGTGATGAATAATTCGCCATTCAGGTCACAGAAATCAGAAGCCAATATCCTGATCAGGCAAAATCTGCCGTACAGATGGTGTCACTAAATAATAAAACTGTCATTCGACAAGAATTACCCTTTCTGTATCAGATGAATCCTGGGTGGTCAGAGTCAGAAAACAGACACCTGAATTTAGTTTCTCGGCCAATTCATCACCATCCAGTTGAATTTCATGAATGCCAGAAGGAAAATCGCGGCTGAACAGGAAACCACACTGGCGTCCCGTCACATCTGTAACTGAAACCGTCACCCGGCTGCTTTTTTTTAGATTTATCATCAGAATTCCAGGCCCGTTCAATGGATTGGGCCTTACCGACAATATCCCGAATCCATTGTTCGTATGTTCTGTTTCAGTGAAATCAACACCTGTTGAAGCCTCATCAGTTGCAACCAACAGCCTGTTTGACCCCCCGCCCAGAATGTAACCATTTTCAATTGCCTGTATTGATGATATGCTACCGTCTCCTCCGGGGCTTAAGGAAGAAAAAGGGGCTGGCCATGCGGTCCATGTTTGCCCCCCGTCGGTTGATTCCAGGAAAACATTGTCCCCCGGGTCAAGGGCGCCAATCCTGTTCCCGTTACCTTTCGAAAACTTCCTTGCAGCGGTAGCTGAAACCTTAGTCCAATGCTGACCACCATCTCCTGTTCTGTAAATACCGGCATCACCTCCCGGTACAGCAACGAGTCCATTGTTTTCATCAAGCCAGCACATATCTGTGATGAAGCCGGAGACACCTGACTGGGCGACAGGGTTCCAGGAAGAACCTCCATCCACGGTCTTATAAAATCCGGAAATATCACCGTCGTAGTGTGAAACATAGCCATGATTCCCGTCAGAAAAATCAACACAAGCCAGATACAGACCATTGGCAGGAAGACCACCTCCCACTACTTGCCAGGTAACACCATGGTCGGAACTTCTATAGAGGTTTCCACCACCACCTGACACAATTGTATAGGCACCCAGGAAAAACCTGTCACCGGCCGGAAAAGAGAAGTTAATCAGACGGTAGTCTGCCGGAATACTGGCATTTCCCCATGTATTGCCTCCATCGTGTGTATACCGTATATCCTGATAAGAACCCGCAACACCATATTGATCATCGAAGAAACCAATATCAGTGACCCATCTTATCCCGGGGGTTTCTTCCGGTATATACCAAGTGGATCCGCTGTCATCACTTCTGAAAAAAGTCTCATTGCTGCTTCCTGAGTTGGGCTGGTTGTTCGCAAAAAGGGTTCCGTCTGCCCGTTTGCCAATAACCGTAACAGGGGCACCGGGAAATACCGCCAGATTCTCAACTCCATTGAAAACACTGCTCCCCAGATCATCAGAATAAAGGATATCGCCGATCTCCGTTCCGAAAAAGATCCGGTCATTGTTTTTAACCAGACAGGCAGATGCGGTTGAGTTCCGGTCATATACCATCGACCAGTTCTGACCGGCATCCATTGTTTCCCAAAGTTCCGAACCCTCGCCAAACGTTACCGACAACCAATGCTGTTCATCAAGCACCAGGGTCCTGAAGCGGTAATCGATGCCTGAAAATTGCTGAATGAGAACCCAGTTCTCTCCCCCATCTGTTGTTTTCCAGTAACCGAAATCCTCCACTGCATATCCTGAATTTTCGTTTACAAAATAGACTTCACTTAACCCGAAGGCAGAAGGGGTTTCTACCTGATTCCAGGTAATACCTCCGTCAATTGTCCTGTGAAACAAATTGAACCCAACCACATAAGCTTCATCCGCGCTCTTCCATAAATGATGGCGGGCATATCCGGTACCACCTGGTCCGCGGTTTGTCCAGGTTATGCCATCATCAAAAGAAACCAGGACTGTTCCATTCTGACCTGCTGCTGAAATTCCACCTCCGGGGATTATGGTCAGATCATATAGCCTGCCTGCTTCAGGTATCGTCTGCACATTCCAGTTATCTCCATCATCAGAGCTGCGCAATATGGTACCCTTGTCGCCGGAAACAATCAGCGTTCCCTGGCTGCTGATCAGAATATCATAGAAATCGCTGCATAATCCGCTATTTTGCCGGTTGATCATCCAGTTTTCACCTGAATCGTTTGTTTCCAGTATATTTCCGCAACCTGTCACCGCCCATCCGGATAAATCATCCTTAAACGCAATGCCATAAACCGAATTTCCCTGAGGGGACGGATGCCCCCACTGAAAAGAAAAACCCTGGGCTTTGGATTGATTGATGCAGATTAGCAAAAACAGGAGACCTGGTAATAAGTTATTTCTGAAAAAGGAATAATTTCCGGTTTTATTCATTGATATATAGTTTTCTATATATGTTAACAGGTTTCTCTTTACAAAGTTCAATCACTTCCGGCCCAATAAATCTCAGAACCGGATAGAAATCAGGTTTAAACGACCAATATATGAAAACCACTTTCAGTCGTGAAAATCGGATGGAATAGGAATAAAGGACATTGTAATCCAAAAATTCGGGGTAAATAATAGACATCCTGACGAGCTTTTATTAAAAGAAAAAAATTAAATAGTTATTCTCATGGGTGACATAAGGGAAAATCACATCGCTTTAATCTACTTTTGCACAAGAGAGACATACTGTCATATCTGTTTATCTCTCTCAAAATGACCATCTCACTTCTCAGAAGCTGTTGTCTATGTTCCTTCAACCGTATATCGAAAAACTGGCCTTCTTTTCAGGGATTGCCTTACTCATGTTAACAGCTGCCTGTGACGAAAAACCTGAAAGTCCTGACCCGCTGCCGGAGAAATTTATTATAAAAGCTGCCGATCTCTCTTTTCTTCCCGAAATTGAAGATGCCGGCGTTGTTTTTTACAACCGGGGCGGTCAGGCTGAAGGAATGCTCAAAACGCTGAAAGATGCGGGAATGAATACGGTCAGAATCCGGTTATGGAAGAACCCGGCAACACCGCGGTCAGGTTTTGCCGAAGTGAAGGCTTTTGCTGCAAAAGTCAGGTCAACAGGGTTAAAGGTTTGGCTCACCGTTCATTACTCTGATACCTGGGCCGATCCGGGGAGCCAATCCATTCCTGCGGCATGGGCAAATCTTGGCTATTATTCGGTTAAAGACAGTCTTTATGCCTATACAGCGATGATTGTCAATGAAATAAATCCTGATTATATCCAGATAGGAAATGAAATCAACAACGGAATGTTGTGGCCTCAGGGAAATCTGACTTACCTTCCCAACCTAAAGGGATTCCTTGAATCCGGTGCAAAGGCGGTAAGGGACAATAGTTCAACCTGCAAAATCATCATCCATTACGCCGGGTTTGCAGAAGCGGCTGTCTTTTACAGTCAGATTGCAGGTGTTGATTTTGATATCATCGGCCTCTCCTACTACCCGATGTGGCATGGAAAAAACCTCGGCATGCTGGAGACAACACTTGATTCACTAAGTCAGAAATTCGATAAAGAGGTTCTGATAGCCGAAACTGCCTATCCTTTCACCCTGGGATGGAATGACTGGACCAACAATGTGGTTGGCCTTGAAGAACAACTTGTTGATGGCTATCCGGCAACACCTGCCGGACAAAAAGCTTTCCTGCAGGAAATCAGGCGAATCTCAGCGGTAACAGAAAAATCCATCGGGTTTGCTTATTGGGGAGGTGAATGGGTAGCGTATAAAGGAATTCAGGCTACCGATGGGTCTTCCTATGAGAATCAGGCATTTTATGATTTTGATCTCATGGCTTTGCCGGTGATCGATGCCTTTGGAGATTACTGATCCTTCTGAATTCTGAAGGCGAACATTTTTTTTTCTCCCTGAATACCCTGTTAAAATGAGTTGAACTTCTGAAGCCAGATTCCCAGGCTACTTCTGAGATATTCTTCTCCGGATGGTCTGTAAGCAGCCGGCAGACCCGGGAAAGTCGCAGTTCATTCAAATACCCGTTAAAGGTAATCCCTGCATTTTTTTTAAAATACCGGCTGAATGAGGTCTCTGTCATAAAGACCAGGTCGGCCGCATGTTTCAGCCTGATATCCCTTTTAAAATTCTGAACCAGAAATTGAAATACCTTTGTGATTCTTTCCTGGTTAAGCATCTTCAGCGAGGGAGAATAGCCAACGGATGACAATAAGGTAAAATCCTCCGAATTACCCAGAAAATCAAGAACAGTCCAGAATCCGGCAAGCCATTGCAAGCCCTGCATGCCACGAAGCAACATCAATCGCTTGCCGGCTTCTTCAGCAATCTCAGGGTTAAACCTGATGCCTCTTGACGACAATGCCAGAAGATTACGGATGGTATCAAATTCCGGAAAGTGTGTCGCCCGATCTTCAAAAATTTCGGCCCTGAACTGCACCACAATGGCCTGACATGAATCAGAATCAGAAACAGATTCCGTGCCGAAGGACGTCCAGGTATGGGGAAGATTGGGACCAACCATAACGAGATCGCCAACAGAAAATGATCCGATGTGATCGCCAACTATCCGTTCACCATTACCTTTGAAAATATATGTCAATTCCACTTCCGGATGATAATGCCAGTAAAATTCAAACGACGGAAGGCTGACCCACCGCTGCTTGTGAGAGACGCCTGTATCGATGTGTTCGTAGCTGGCTTTCAAGGTTCATCCCAATTTATACCGTAAATATATAATATTTGAACCTATTCAGGATAAAATAAGGTCACCATTCATCAAATTATGGAATGTTGATATGGGAGAGCCTGTTTATCTTTGGATGATCGATTTATTCCCTATGAAAGCCATCCTGACAATCATCATGACATTATCCGCATTAATCACTTCGGGTCAGCAAACAGGTAAAAAATCAGGCATTGAGCCGGAATCCTTTAAGGTGATTAAACCTTTAAAGCAGAAGTATCAATGGTTCAGTTTAGGTGAAATTAAGCCTTCCGGGTGGTTAAAAGAACAGATGCAAAAGGACATGGATGGTTTTGTCGGACATCTTGGTCTATTGGTACCTGACCTGATGAATGACATGATTTACGGTTCTGACAGGATAACAAGAGAGCAGAAGTCAAAAAATCTTGGGAATTCGGGCCCGGTTATGGATCCACAGTATCTCTGGTGGAACAGCGAAACCCAGTCAAACTGGCGTGATGGCTATATCCGAAATGCCATTCTTCTGAACGACTCAGTACATCTGGAAAGAGCCCGGAAATATATAGATTATTTACTTTCTACCCAGGACAGTGATGGTTACCTGGGAATTTACACCCCGGAGCTCCGGTATAATTTCCCCGATGAGAACGGAGAACTCTGGGCAAAAACCACCGCCCTCAGGGGCCTGCTGGCATGGTATGAATATAGCGGGCAGCCCGGAATCATTGAAGCAGTTAAAAAAGCTGTTGCGGATGTGATAAAGCATTACCCTGCCGGAGCATCCTCTCCTTTCAGGTCGCTCAAACCATTTGCCGGAGGATTGACCCATGGGCTGACATTTACCGATATTCTGGACAGACTTTATCAACTCAGCGGAAACCAGGAATATTTAAGCTATGCCTTATTTTTGTATAAGGACTTTTCGATGAATCTTCTCGCCGAAGATGCACAACTGGGAAAGATACTCGATCCCGGATACAAAAACAAAGAACATGGGGTTCACACCTATGAGCACCTCAGACCCTTAACCATGGCATGGTTGGCGAGTGGCAACAAACAGCTGAAATCGGCACTGGACATATATCTTGAGAAAATACGGCAATGCACCACCCCTTCAGGCGGTCCGGTTGGAGATGAATGGATCGGGAGCCGCCATGCGGATGCCACTGAAACAGGATATGAATACTGCTCCCTTCAGGAATTGCTCGACGGTTACACAAACCTGCTTCAGAAAACCGGCAACCCCGGGTTTGGCGATTTGTCGGAAAGAATATTTTTCAATGCAGCCCAGGGTGCACGACACCCCGAAGAAAGTGCTATTGCGTATTGTAAAACAGACAACTCCTTTGCAATGACAGGAACTAAAAACGGAGAACAACCCGGAAACGAGATTCAGAACCGTTTCAAGTACTCGCCGGCTCACCAGGATGTAGCTGTATGCTGTGCACCCAATGCCGGCAGGATAGCCCCTTATTTTGTCAGGTCCATGTGGATGAAGGATGACGAAGGGCTCATCGCTTCACTGCTCGGCCCATGTGTATTGAAAACAGAATTCAAAGGGGTGAAAATAAGTGTGGCAGAAGATACTGAGTACCCTTACTCCAATATCATTAACTACACGGTTGAAGTTGAAGAAGCCATCGACTTTGTGCTGAAGATAAGAAAACCTGTATGGGCAGAACAGGTAATACTGAATGTCAGTCATACCGTTAATGATGGTTACCTGCTCATATCAAAACGATGGAAAGGAAAAGAATCCTTCAGGCTTACCCTGCTTTCAGAACCTCAGCTGAAGGCCGACTTGAACCGCGAGTACTATTTCTCCCTTGGAGCCCTGGTATTTGCGTTGCCGTTGGAGAGCAGGGAGATAATATTGAAAAATCAAACAGTCAGCGGATTCAGGGATCTCGGATACGAGCCGGTAAGTCAGGATAAATTCAGAATACCTGTATCGGAAAAATCAGAAATCCGGATCAGAAAAGAAGATAATCAGCAAAACATCCGGAACAGCATTAAATTAAATACCGCACTGATTAATGAAAAAAACGGAAAACCGGAAGATAAAGTACTTCTTCCGATCGGTGCAACCGTCCTCCGGCAGCTAACCTTTCTGAATGAAGTTCAGACCTCAACCGGAAGTATAAAACGGTTCCGCAATTTCCCATCGGCGTTTGTGACTCCCCGCAACGTAGATGTATGGCTCCCGGACAACTATGATATAACCAGAAAATACAGTGTTTTATACATGCACGACGGACAGATGCTTTTCGACAGCACCATCAACTGGAACAATCAGGAATGGGGTGTGGATGAAACGGTGGGAAAACTGTTAAAAGAGCAAAAGCTGAAAGACTGTATTGTAGTAGGAATGTGGAATACACCGGAACGTCATGCAGAGTACTTTCCATCAAAGCCCTTTGAATCGATGAATAAGGATCAGAAGGACCGCGTGAACAGCGAACTTCAGAATCTGGGGCGGACTGCTGAAAGATTCATACCTGTTTCTGATAATTATCTGAAATTCATTGTTACAGAATTGAAACCATTCATTGACAGTGTATTTTCAACGCTGAAAGACCGGGACAACACCTTTATCTCCGGATCTAGCATGGGCGGTCTGATCTCTTTATACGCCATTTGCGAATATCCTGCAATTTTCGGTGGTGCTGCCTGCCTGAGCACACACTGGCCGGGCGTTTTCTCCATGGAAAACAACCCCTGTCCCGGTGCCTTTTTCAATTACCTGAAAAACAATCTGCCGGATCCGTCAACCCATTCTGTTTATTTTGATTACGGAGACCAGACCCTGGATGCCCTGTATCCGCCATTGCAAATGAAAGCAGATGATCTCATGCTATTAAGGGGATATTCTCCTGAAAACTGGGTAACCCGTTTTTTTCCCGTTGAAGACCATTCGGAACGGGCCTGGAAGAAAAGATTTGAGATTCCGGTTCAGTTTCTGCTTGGATTATAGCCTGTCAAATCTTCATTAAGCTGACAAATGCGTAAATTAATACCAAATTCAGAACAAACGGTATGGTCCTCTCCTATAAAGCACTTTTTGCCTGCTTCCCGGAATTATGAATTTGTAAGTAAAATCATGGCATCTGATCATCAATTAAATACATTCAATCACGCACAGAAGGGAGAAGGAACTTCATTTTTTTCAAAACAAATTATTGATTTCAGGGTTCGGTTTTTTCCGAAAGCGGAAAATATGTTCTCCTGATACAAAAACCAGTCAACAATGATGATCAGCGTAATCGGATTTGATGCCGACGACACCCTTTGGGTAAATGAGCCAAACTACAGGCAAACAGAAGCAGAATTCTGCAGAATCCTTGAACCCTGGCTGCCGGAACCTGAAGTATCCAAAGGGCTGTTCTCAACCGAAATGGCAAACCTGGAGTTGTATGGCTACGGAGCAAAGGGTTTTATCCTTTCAATGATCGAAGCTGCCATCAGGTTGAGTAACGGGACCATCAGCAATGAAAAACTGAACCGGATCATTGCACTGGGCAAGGAACTGCTTGACCGGGATGTTGAACTCCTGGATGGGGTAAAACAGGTACTGGCCGGTTTGCAGGGACAGTGCAGGCTGATCCTTGCCACCAAAGGCGACCTGCTCGATCAGGAAAGAAAACTGAGAAAATCAGGGCTGGAAAAATATTTCCACCACATTGAAATCATGAGCGACAAAAATGAAACCAATTACCTGAAACTGCTGGCCCACCTCGAAATTCAGCCGGAACAATTTATAATGGTTGGCAACTCACTGAAATCAGATATAATTCCGGTGCTGAAGCTGGGAGGACATGGTGTTTATATTCCGTATCACACTACATGGCAGCATGAACATATTGATCATCTGCCCTATAATCCTAACTTTGCAGAGATTTCCGGAATAGATCAACTTCCCGGATTACTTGAGAAATATGAAATCCGCAATTGATCTTCATTACTGGAACAGGAAAGAGCATTTTGAATTTTTCAACGGCTTTGATGAACCTTTTTTCGGAATCGTATCAGAGATCGGGTGTGGAAAGGCACTCTCCTGGTGCCGGAAAAACAAGGTATCCTTCTTCCATTTTTACCTTTATCAGTCGCTAAGGGCGGCAAACAAGGTTGAAGAATTCAGGCACCGGATTGAAGATAGCCACCCTGTATGTTACAATGTTATCCATGCCTCTCCCACCATCGGCCGCCCTGATAAAACATTCGGGTTTTCATTTATTCCCTATACAGAGAATTTTAAGGAATTTGTCAGTTCAGTCATAGCAGAAACAGAAGCTGTTGCAGCCTGTCCGGGACTCCGGCTTAATGATAACACCTGCAGGAACGATGTGATCCATTTTTCCGTAATACCCTGGATTAATTTTACAGGGCTTTCACATGCCAGGCATTTTGCAATAGGCGACAGTGTTCCGAAAATAACTTTTGGGAAATACTATGAAACAGCTGGTGAAATCAAGATCCCTGTATCGGTAAATGCCCACCATGGTTTGATGGATGCCTGGCATGTATCTTTGTTTCTGAATCTGCTGGAATCATTTTTAGGCTGTCCGGAAAGCTGAAGATGATTTCCAGAATCTCCAAAAGTTTCACGTGTTGAGTCATTTGTTTCGCATTTTCCTCAAATAAATACCCGGAGTCAGTGAATTTCACATAAACGTCCGGGTTATATGGTTTAAACCTTCCGTGAATACCCTTGCTGCGATTCAGCCACAAAACCATCCGATTCAACAATTAAAACAATGCGTTCATCCCTGAATGTTTTTTCATTTCAAAATAGTGCCATACATTTACTAACCTGAAATTCGCAGGAAAGTAAGATACCGGTTATGGTATCATCCATGCCTTGAGTCGCAATTTGAAGAAAAAATCAGATGGATCCTACAAAAGTCTGCCTGCAAACCACAGGACTCTGCAAATCCTACAACAACCAGCTGGTTGTCGATAACCTTTCGGTTGAGATCAGAGAGGGTGAAATCTTCGGTTTACTGGGACCCAATGGCGCCGGCAAAACCACTTCTATCAGAATGATTACCGGCCTGCTTCAGCCGGATTCAGGTGAAGTAAACATCAATGGAAGCAGGGCTAACGGTAAAGACAACCGGCTTAATGTTGGTCTTTGCCCACAGGAGCTGGTTTTATGGAACAACCTCACCTGCCGGGAACAATTGATTTTTATTGCGGCAATGTATGATGTTAATGGCCGCACAGCCCGCAACAGGGCAGATGAACTGCTTGAAAGAATGCATCTAACCGAAAAGCGCCATAAACTGGCAAAAACGCTTTCGGGTGGCATGCAAAGGCGGTTGAATATTCTGATGGCCCTG
Organism: Bacteroidota bacterium; assembly: GCA_043806115.1. GTDB lineage: Bacteria > Bacteroidota > Bacteroidia > Bacteroidales > Lentimicrobiaceae > Lentimicrobium. The sequence continues at coordinate 43,843 of JAZDHI010000078.1, read as the reverse complement.
ATGCATGACCCAGGGATTATTATTTTAGATGAACCGGAGGCCGGCCTTGATCCTCAAAGCAGGGTACTTGTCCGTGAATTCATTCTTTCTTTATCAAAAATCAAAACCGTTGTTTTCACAACCCACAATATGGATGAAGCAGAGCGCGTCTGCGATCGCATTGCAATTATTGATTCCGGAAAACTGCTGGTAACCGGTTCTCCTGATAACCTGAAGAAGACCATTGGCAAGGGGGATATACTTGAGATAGGTTTCTCGGGCAATGCGCCGGGTACAGACGAAATCTCAGCACTCGCTGATGATGTTAAAATCGTTGATTCAGTAATGTACTTTAAATCGCTGGCGGTCATCGACAAACTGCCTTCAATCATCGAAAAAATTAAAACACTGGATATTAAAGTGAGAGGTATAAACCTTCGTGAAAATACCCTGGAAGATGTATTTATATCGTTAACCGGAAAAAAACTGAGGGATTAATCATGAGAATGCCTGCCATTATAAAAAAGGCTCTGATCATGCAACTGCGCGATTACTGGGCTTTGCTGCTTACCATCGGTGCAGCACCATTCTTCGTTTTTATCTATTATGCCATGACAAGCGGTGGTTCGACAACCTATTCGGTTCATTGCTTTTATCAGAACCCGGCAAAAGCTGAATTTTATAAGGATCAATTAGTCAACAGCTTAAAAGGAGTAACCTATAGCAATGGTAAAGCCCCACTGGAGATTACAGTAACAGAAGATACAACTTATTCAAAGCAGTTGATCAGGGACCGCAAAGCCGATGTGCTCCTGGTGATTCCTGAAGGTTTTTCTGATAGCCTGCATTCGAGAACGGCTCCTGAGTTCCTGGTTTTTGGTGAAGCAAGCAACCCGAAATATTCAATTGGGCTGATTTTTACCATAACCGGAATTGAAACCCTGGTAAAACAATACTCTGAAAATAAGCCACTTTATACTTTCAGCGAAGAATTCATGGGTAATTCGGAAGCCAAGACTGAGTTTGAGGTATATGTCCCCGGTATTTTCATCTTTTCCATCATTATGCTGATACTTTCCGCCTCGCTGATATTTATACGCGATGTGGAAGACCGTACAATGCTCAGACTGAAGATCAGCCGGATGACAGTCTTCGATTACCTGCTGGGCAACACACTGGTTCAGTGGGCGGTTGGTATCCTATCCTTTATCCTGACCTATATGCTTGCCGTCATGCTGGGATTCAGCAGCCATGGATCAGTGTGGCTTGTCCTTCTGGTGTGTTCGGTAACCATCCTGTCAGTCATCGCGATAAGCCTGATCCTGGTTGCATTTTGTAAAAATGTGGGCATGGTGATGATCCTTGGCAATTTCCCGCTCTTTATTCTGATGTTTTTCTCCGGAGCTATGCTCCCTCTGCCGAGAAATGAAATTATTACAGGATTTGCCCTCAACGACCTGCTTCCACCAACGCATGCCGTGCTGGCCCTGACTAAAATATTTACCTATGGTGCGGGATTTTCTGATATTCAGTATGAATTATCAATGTTGTCAATGCTCACGATTATTTATTATATCACAGGAATCTTGCTTTTCAGAAAAAGCCACCTGACAGCCGCATAATACAGCTATTTAGCAGGCTGAAAAAGAGAAAAAATCAGTTATACTTAAAAATTTACCTTATAAAACCCTGATTCCAGGGGGCCGAGGATGGTGTTTATGCCTTTAACGGGCTCTCCGTTAACATCCGTCGCAGAAACCTGCAACACTTTGCCGGTCAAGCCGTTGTAAAGTATGATTGGTGCATTTTTTCCATCAGTTTCACGGAGATGGATCAGCAGTGAACGATTGCCTGAAGGCTTTGCGCTGATCAATACTGCATTTTGAGGCCAACCGGTTATAAATGACCCTGACAGGTCGAAATTATTATCTTTTGCGCTGTTACCTGAACCCGGCACAATCCTTGTCAGAAACGGCACCCTGCATCCCCATCCGAATTTTGTGGCAAATCCGTTAGAAACATCACCGGATGAGGTAAGGTAATAGGTCCATGAATGGCCACCCCGCTGATCGGCATTGAAATTTGTTGTCCAGTAATTATTCATAGGCCATGAAAACAGGTGGGAACTCACAGGCATAGCACCCGCTGTGAACCGGCCTGTGTTGATGTTACCGAACTGCATCAGCGGCATCTCACTACAACCGAGCACCACCTGGAAACCTGAATTTCTGAGGGAAGTGAAGTTCTGAACTGTATACCAGTCATTGGAAGACCCAATAATCTGGTCTTTTCCTGTTTCGATCACCCCACCGGGCAATTCGGTATGATGTTGTCCACAGGCGGATGAAAATGGAAATGCGATGTAGATTCCCTCCGGTTCCGTTATGTTCTTCTTTACGATTGAGTATGCAAGATCCACCCGTTTTTCATGATTGAACAACCTGAGTTCAAAAGAAAATCCCCTTGGTCCGACGGTGGTTTCCGTTTCACCATAATATCTGATGCTGTTCCAGACTTCTCCTGACGAATAATTGTCAAACCAGACAGAATCGGGTGACAACCGCCTGAAATTGCGCAGGTATTTTGCCTCCAGTTGTTCCCTGTTATCGAGTTGCTCCAGAATAAACTCACCCAGTTTATAGATCGATGCCTGATCAATGAGTTCTTTTGACAAGGTTTTATCATATAAAGATCCGATGGTTCCGTTTTCAGGTTTCAGGTTCACCCTGTACCATTTGTTCTCAAGCACATCCACAGGATTTCTGACCGGCTGGGAAGCGGAATCATCCAGGGGCCTGATGTGATACTTTCTGTATCCGAAAGCTGGAATATCCTGCAAGCAGACAGCCCAATAGGTGCCATCGGAACGATGCGACAAAGCTTGTACAGCCAGCCGTTTCCCATCCTGATCAAAGAATCCTGGCACTTTCCCTCTTGGAATTATCTGATGATCAATATAAACAGTTGTCAGACCGCTTCTTTCCCAATTGAGCGTATTAAAAGCAAGAAATGAAGGGTCCGGTTCACGGCCAAACAGGCTTTGCAGCAAACCCAATGCTTCTTCACCCAGCATGGCAACCCGCCGGGTCGCTTCCCAGGCATAGGATTCTTTCAACGCCCGTTGTTCCATCGTTGGCCCGCTCAGAGGCTCCCGCACACTTTCGGAATAACCGGTAGTGTGCTCAGAATAAAACAGTAAGGCGTTGTTTGCCAGGTTAATACTTTCGTCTGTTTTTTCAGGTAATATCAATCCGGAAACGGAGGCCATCGATAACCCGCCCATGTTGGCCATCAGGGAAGTCGCTGCCTGTCTTGTTGTAGCTACTTCCCTGGCTGAAGCAGCCAATCCATCGGCCCACCAGTCAGGCCAGGCACCTCTGATAACAGGAAACCCGCTCCCATACCTGCGCTCCATATCATGGAAAAAAGATTCCGCTGTTGAGGTAGTCAGTAAGGGCCATTCAAAAAGCTGGTTCCATTGAGTGATAAGTTTGCTGGCAGTTATGGAGGGAGGAGAGTTATCAGTCAGGTATCCCGAATGCTGAATAGCGATCTTGTCATATGGATAATCTTTCCCATCAAGTTCTGTAAGATAATTCAACAGGTTATTTTTAAACCTGTCAATATCACCTGTCTGCATTTCCAGCACTGTGTTACCCGTCATATAATGTTCGGCTCTGAAAGCCAGTATCCGCTTTCCGGAAGGGGATTCCCACCAGAACATGGTTGGCTTGTCGAAACAGATCAGAGCCCGGTGTCCATGGGTACCCATATTCAGATATCTGATTCCGAGTGTGCTGAAATAATCGTTCATGCACCAGCCGATACCGTTCACATCGTTTTGCATGGCGAGGGTTACCGGTATTCCGTGGTCTTTGATCCGGCCAGTTGCTTCGAGGGAGGCTGCCAGTATCTGTTCATCAGGAAGTTCACTGAAATTATAATACATAGCAGTAACCTCTATCCTGCCTTCCCTCACCCGTTTAATAAGTCGCTCAATCTGACCGGCTGGGCGACATTTCAGATACTCATCAACAGGCCAGGAGGCTTCACAGGTCCAGCGGAATTTTGCATTCTCAGGAAAACTGTCTGTTGCATCACAGTAATCAAGTGCATAGTCAATGTAACGGAGATGTTCAGCAAGTATTTCATACTGAGGGCGTGTGTAACCAATATCCGTATGTGAGTGTTGGATCAGACTGATCTGCCATGGCTTAACAGGTAAAAGAACCAGAACTTTACTTTCAGAAAAATCGCCGGCAATAATCGTAATTTTCACCTGTGTTGGCTCTGAAACCGGATTCAGGCCCAGATTTACTACATTATAGCCGGTTTTTAGCGGGAAAATTCCCAGTAATTTGTTATCACTATAGATTTTTGCTTCTACAGGCAATCCAAAATAAAAAATCCCGGCCTCAACCAATTGCTTTGGCTCATTGCCATTCTTTAAAATTGCCGGAAACGGATGCAAAACCACTCCTGTTCTTACCTGCTTCCTATAAGTCATGTACCATGAGCTCAGATTGGCAGCACTCCCGGAAACCATTATTCTGACTGGTTTTCCAACCTGTACCTTTTCGACAGGTAACCGCAATACCATATACCCGTGGTGATCACCGTACTGATCGAGCATAATAGAATTGAAACTTAGCAGATATCCGTTATCACCCTTCAGATTCCAGTATGGTTTTCCATCCGTATAAAAGGAAAAACACAGCTTACCATTGATTGACAGGTCCATTCTGGCATTCCCGGGGCTTGATCCAAGCGCCGCAATCCATAAGAATGTTGTATATTTCTTTTTGATCCCTTCCGGAACTTCTTCTGTTTCCCATTCCAGGAAATCTTTACCATCGGTTGCCCTGACAAGAATACTCTCATGAAGACCCGGAATGCAGGAGTGATAATTGAAATCAAGCCCGGTTAGCTTACTGTTGAAGCCGTTCACAAGATAGTCGTCCTCAGAAATAAAGTTCTGAGCTGAGCCAGCCTGTGGTAAACCAACCTGCAACCACAGGATCAATATCAGATTAAAATAATGGCAACTGAGAAACCTACAACGGGCAGATATATCCATAGTTGTAATGAAAAAATCAGAAAACGCGAATTATTGCAAATGTAATAAACAGGAATGAATATCTGCTGTCATCAAGCAAGCTATATACATCAGGGCAAAAGGGATAAATTATCAACATCATCTGATTTATCTGCCAACAAGCTGATTATATGCCAAATCCATCTATTTCTCTCACTTCCCCGGCTTTCAGATCACCCAAAAGAACCGATCCTACCCTGACCCTGAACAATCTTAAAGTCGGAAATCCGACTGCTGCAGTCATTTTCCTGATCTGTCTGTTTTTACCTTCTCTAAGTGTAATTGATATCCAGCAGGTTGGCCCATGGCGGTCGTCGCGGATTTTCTTTGTTCTGGGTGGAAAATCCGGATTATTTTGAAGAAAAGAAGCTTTACAAGGCAAGGTCATGTATTTAACACCCCTGATTCCAATCTCAACGCCTGAGCATAATTTTTTAAGCCCTGTTTCATCAATTATTCCATCAAGCTGGGCATAATACTCCTTTTCCAGGTTTTTGGAACGTACCATTTCACTCTGCATGCCATCGGTTGTTAGCAACAGCAATCCTTCGGAGTGCTCATCAAGCCGCCCTACCGGCATTGTGCCTTCAGGGAAATTGTATAACTCTCCCAATACCTTTTTCCAGCTGAGTTCGCAAACAAACTGGCTCATATAACCGAAAGGCTTATGAATAATAAAATGACGGTGATCGGACATAATGAAGAACTGTTACCAAACTATTGTGAAATCATCGGATACAAAAATATGACCACAATTTCAATTACCGGACTTTTACCCAATATTCCTATCTTTACACCTTAAAATTAAGCCTTTCGGTTAATGAAGCTCTCGGTTGTAATAGTCAACTACAACGTTAAGTATTTCCTTGAACAATGCCTGCATTCTGTGGATGCTGCCATTGAAGGCATTGAAGCTGAAGTTTATGTTGTTGACAACAATTCGGTTGATGGATCAGCGGAAATGGTGGCTGAAAAATTTCCTCTTGTCAAACTGATTGTGAATGCAGATAATTCCGGTTTTTCAAAGGCGAATAACCAGGCAATCCTGATGTCATCCGGTGAGTATGTGCTTTTACTCAACCCCGATACAGTAGTTGAGCAGGATACGTTCACTAAATCGGTGGCTTTTATGGATGCAAATCCCGATGCAGGAGGACTTGGAATCAAGATGGTCGATGGAAAGGGTCGTTTCCTTCCCGAATCAAAACGTGGTCTGCCCACTCCGGCTGTTGCTTTCTATAAAATATTTGGTCTTTCTGCCTTGTTCCCAAAATCGAAATTATTCGGACAGTACCACCTTGGATACCTGGATAAAGACAAAACCAATGTGGTTGACGTGTTGGCAGGGGCCTATATGATGTTGAGACGCAAAACCCTGGATAAAACCGGATTGCTCGATGAAACTTTCTTTATGTACGGTGAGGACATTGATCTCAGTTACCGGATCACCAAAGCAGGTTATAAAAATTATTATTTTCCGGAGGCACGCATCATTCATTATAAGGGTGAAAGCACTAAGAAATCGAGTATCAACTACGTATTTGTGTTCTATAATGCCATGGTTATTTTTGCCCGAAAACACTTTACTCAAAAAAATGCCAGGCTTTTTTCCCTGCTTATCCACATGGCAATTTACCTGAGAGCAGGATTATCATTGCTCTACAGAATGCTTAACAAACTATTGTTGCCTTTTACAGATGCATTGGTTTTGTATGCCGGCGCATTACTGATCGTGGATTATTGGGAAAGTCAGGTCATTTACAAGGTAGGAGGTCATTATCCGTCATTGTTTCTTTTTGGTGTATTGCCGGCCTATATTTTAATATGGCTTTTATCGGTGCTCATCAGCGGGGGTTACGACCCCCCACTCCGGCTGAGAAGAATCGTAACCGGTTTACTTGCCGGAACCGTGACCATCCTGGTATTCTATGCCTTGCTACCTTCTGAATTGAGATTTTCAAGAGCGCTGATCATACTGGTTGCCTCCTGGGGCTTCTTTTCAATGACCGGAATCCGTGCAGCGCTTCACTTTGCGGGATTTAAAAATTTCAGGATCGGAGCCAACCCGAACCGCCGTTTTGCCATTGTAGGGGATGATACTGAATCAGAAAGGGTTGCTGATCTGCTAAGAAAAACACTCATAAATCCCGGTTTCATTGGTTTGGTGAATGTTAAAAACAGAAGGAATGAATCCAGTGGATTTATTGGAAATATTGAACACCTGACCGATATCATCAGTATTTATAAAATTGACGAGGTGATTTTCTGTGCCAGGGACATACCGGCACATAAAATCATCGACATCATGAGTCAGTTGCAGAGAAGCCAGGCCGATTTCAAAATTGCACCTCCTGAAAGCCTGACAATTATAGGTTCTAATTCTATAAGTACCAGTGGTGACCTTTATGTCATTGACATCAACTCAGTTAGCAAAATCAATAACCGTCGCAATAAAAGACTTTTCGACCTCGTATTGTCATTGATCATGCTTCCTTTCAGTCCATTGCTTATGTGGATCACTAAAAATCCATTCGGGTTTGTTTACAATTTAATCAGGGTACTGACGGGCATAAGAACCTGGATTGGTTATGCACCCCAGACCTCATCCGGTTCAGCGATGCCTTCTATCCGTAAGGGTGTACTTAACCCGACCGATCTTTTCCCCAGCCGGCAGATAGATGTTGAAACTGCTGCAACACTCAACATGCTTTATGCCCGGGATTACAGGATAACCAACGACCTGAACATCATCCTGAAAGGGTTTCGCAGACTCGGCAGGGTGTAATCAGCCAGCAGCAAAACCTTTTTTATTGAGGATTGTTAAATACGGCAACGATTATGAATCATTGACCAGTGTTCCGGAATGATCACTGACAAAATTTAAATACTGCCATGGCAAAATTTGAAGTAATTATGTCCAAACTGGGCGAAAGCATTATTGAAGCTACCATTACAAGATGGATGAAGAATCCCGGCGATCAGATTGAGGAAGATGATCCGATCGTTGAAATTGCGACCGATAAGGTTGACTCTGAAATCCCCTCCCCTGTTGAAGGGAAGCTTATCAAAGTATTGTTTAATGAAGGTGATGTGGTTGCAGTCGGTAAAGTAATTGCCATCATTGAGACTGATCCGGATCTGGACCTTTCAGAAGAATCAACGGATATTATCCATGTCACTGAAGAAGTAAAATCTTCCGGAGTGCCGGAAAATGAAATGCTGTCACACCACAATGCTGTTGATTCAGTTGAAGGCAACAGTGACAGGTTTTATTCTCCCTTGGTTAAAAACATTGCCAAAACAGAAGGAATTTCTCAGGCTGAACTCGGTAAGGTGCCTGGTACCGGGAAAGAAGGCCGGGTTACCAAGGACGACCTTATGGTTTACCTGAAAAACAGAGGCTCAAAAACAGCAACCCAGGCACAGACACCGGTTCCGGCTTCAGTTTCAGCCGCTTCGAAACCCTCAGCTCCGCAGGTATTCGCATCCAATGGCGACCAGATTATTGAGATGGACCGGATGAGAAAGTTAATTGCCGATCACATGGTCATGTCAAAGCAGGTTTCACCCCATGTCACCTCTTTTATTGAAGTGGATGTCACCAATATGGTCAGATGGCGCGACAGGGTTAAGGATGATTTCCTGAAAAGGGAAAAGGAAAAAATCACCTTCACCCCTATTTTCATTGAAGCCGCAGCACAGGCGCTTAAAGATTTACCGGGCGTTAATGCCTCTGTTGACGGATACAAGGTTATTCTCAGAAAAAACATCAACATCGGCATGGCTGCTGCCCTGCCAAACGGCAACCTGATTGTTCCGGTCATTAAAAATGCCGATCAGAAGAATCTGCTTGGCCTGGTAAAAGATGTCAACAACCTGGCCGGTAAAGCCAGATCGAATAAGCTTGACCCCGATGATATCACCGGTGGTACATTTACCATTACAAATCTCGGAACATTCGGCAGCATAACAGGATCTCCCATCATCAACCAGCCACAGGTTGCCATTCTCGGCCTGGGTGTTATTAAAAAGAAAGCGGTTGTCCTCGAGACACAGGAAGGTGATGTTATTGCCATCAGACACATGATCATTCTTTCACTGGCCTACGATCACAGGGTTGTTGACGGAGCCCTTGGCGGGATGTACCTGCAGAGGATGCAGCAACTGCTCGAAAGTTTCGACACCAACCGCAGCATTTAAACCTAAAAAAGTATAAATTCGCAGCACCATGGTCATTTCCGTGGTGCTTTTTTATTCTTCAGCTATGAAACTGAACCTGACCAGGCCATTGGCCGTTTTTGACCTCGAAACTACCGGAACAAATATAGGATCAGACCGGATTGTTGAATTCTGTATTATCAAAATTCACCCCGATGGTCATGAAGAAGTCATGACCCGTAGGCTTAATCCGGGTATTCCTATCCCGCCTGAAGTTACAGCAATCCATGGCATCACTGATGATGACGTAAAAAATGAACCGAAATTTGCAGAAATCGGCCCCCAACTCCTTCAGTTTCTTGCTAATTGTGATATGGGTGGCTATAACTCAAACAAGTTTGATGTTCCCCTCCTCGTTGAAGAGTTTCTTCGTGCGGAAATGGATTTTGATCTGAAAGGAAGGAAATTTGTCGATGTCCAGAATATCTTCCATAAAATGGAGCCCCGAACCCTGAAAGCCGCTTACAGGTTCTATTGCAGCCGCGAGCTTGAAAATGCTCATTCGGCCGAGGCAGATACCCGGGCAACCTATGAGGTCCTGCTCTCTCAACTGGAACGATATCAGGATGCAGAATACCTCACCAGCGAAGGAAAGGTTATCAAGCCCATCGTGAACGATGTAAAAGCCCTGCATGAGTTCTCATTTCATAACCGGAATGCCGACCTGGTAGGGCATATTATCTTTAATCCAAAAAATCAGGAGGTTTTTAACTTCGGAAAACACAAAGGGAAAATGGTAGAGGAAATTTTCAGCAATGAACCCTCCTATTATGACTGGATGATGAAATCTGATTTTCCGTTATCCACAAAGAAAGTGATTACAACCATCAAACTCCGGGGGTTCAACAAAAGCTCCGTCAAAATCTGATCCGGGATTTCGTAACCATTGGCACAAAGGCAAACCAGCGTACAAACTCTTTTAAATGTTAACAAGTAAACTGCTTTAAGTGGCTTATCTTAACCTATTTATAAAAGGATTTATCCTTTTGCAGTGAACTCTGGACCCGGAGTTTTTCACCTCTCTGCCTCAGACTTTTAACTTCAGACTTAATGCTTTTTTTTACTTTTAACTTTAGACTTTATACCGGCATACCATGAAAATGATCTGCATAGGCCGCAATTACAGCGAACATGCCCGTGAATTAAACAACCCTGTCCCGATGGATCCGGTCTTTTTTATGAAACCGGAATCGGCCCAGTTACGTAACAATCAGCCATTCATATATCCTGAATTTTCAAAGGATATCCATTATGAAACCGAGTTGGTATTGCATGTATGTAAAGTTGGGCGTAATATTCAGGAGAAATTTGCAGCTTCCTACTTCGACGGTATCGGTGTTGGAATCGATTTTACAGCACGCGACCTGCAGCAAAATGCCAAAGAAAAAGGGTTGCCATGGGAAATGGCCAAAGCATTTGACTTTTCTGCTCCCGTAAGCAGATTCCTTCCGTTATCAGAGTTCCAGGACACCGGAAACATCCGCTTCGGACTATATTTGAATGGTCAGATTGTTCAGGATGGAAATTCTGCCGACATGATATTTTCATTCGATAAAATCATAGCTTACATATCCAGGTTTATTACCCTGAAACAGGGTGATTATATTTTCACCGGAACCCCTGCCGGTGTTGGCCCGGTGAATATCGGCGACCGGCTGGAAGCTTTTATCGGTAATAAGAAATTGTTGCTCTGTAATATCAGATAAACCGGTAATACCTTCCAAATGAGCAGCCATTTTTCATCAGGAATTGCAAAGTATTCTTCCAGAAAATGGCTTATACCAGCAACACTCTTTCTCGTCTGTTACCTTTTGTTTGTACAACTTGCCAAAACAGACTACCAATATGTATTTGGTGACTGGAAATCAGAAATTTATGCCGACAAATCAGGCTATTATATTTATCTGCCTGCAACTTTCATCTATGGTTATCATCAGACAGGATACCCCGATAGTATAGATTTCAAACTTGGAAACGGATTCGGATTTGTCAAAGGAAGGGTGTTTACAAAATACACCTATGGTGTAGCACTTATGGCATCCCCCTTTTTTTTAGCAACACACTGCTATCAGAGTATATCAGGAACTGAAGCCAATGGTTTCAACAATGCATACCTGAGTTTTCCCGGTCACGCTTCAGTGTTTTATCTGCTGGCCGGGCTTGCAGCCCTTTTTGTCTTTCTCAGACGCCGCTTCTCACTCTTCGCAACAGTTTCTGCCCTTGTGATGCTGACATTTGGCACCAATCTTTACTATTATACTTTTCAGGAACCGCTTATGTCGCATGTCTATTCATTTGCGTTGTTTTCTTTCCTTATGCTGCTGACTGACAATTACCTGGTAATGCCGGACCGGCGAACCCTTGCCGGAATAGCCCTGGTTTCAGCTTTGATTACCCTGATCCGTCCTACCAATATAATTTTTCTGACCGTTGTCATTTGTCTGGATGTTCAATCATGGTCTAAGGTCAGGGAACGACTGAAGATTTTATTTTCAACCGGAAATATGCTGGTTATTTCCGGCTTGTTCATACTGATATGGTTACCTCAAATGGCTTACTGGAAGTTTATGTCAGGTAGTTTTCTATTTTATACTTACAAAGGGGAAGGTTTTACCAATTGGTTGAATCCTCAGATTCCCGGAGTACTCTTTGCTCCAAAGAATGGTCTTTTTACCTATGTTCCGGCTTTTTTTCTGTTGCTTACAGGACTGGTGCAAATGCTTCTCAGGAATAAAGCAAACGGCCGGATGATCGGAATTCTGTTTATTTTTCAGTTATACATCATTTCATCATGGCATTTGTTCAGTTTTGGCTGTAGTTTTGGACAAAGATCTTTCGTTGAATTCTTCTCGCTTTTTAGTGTGCCCCTTGCTGTGATTTACGACCAGAACTTCAGGCCTCCAAGGATTTATCCGTTGATGATTCTTCTTTTGATATCCAGCTATTTTATTTTCTTTAACCTGAGAATGTCAGCATCGTATGCCAGGTGTTTCGATGGTAAAAACTGGGATTGGGAACTATTCAGAGAGCAACTGGTCAGAGCAGAGGTGTTCCCGTTACCAGGAAATGTATTTTACTGGAAAAACGATTTTGAAACAACCAATCTACACAGTACGGCAGGGATAAACATTAAGGAAGTGAACAATGCATTCAGCGGTAATAAGGTAAATATTCTGGCCGGAAATAACAGATTCTCAGATGGGTTTGAACTAAGACCCGGCGAAACCGGAACCGGGAAAATATATTCAATTGTAACTTCTATGCAGCTTTATCTCAATAAACCTGCAGAAGGAGCTTCCTTCGCATGCTCGTTGGAGAACCAGGATACAACCCTGTTCTTTGAAACACGAAGTGTTGATCCGGATAGAAAACTGCCCCTGAAAACCTGGACTCTGGTTGAAGAATCCTTCGAAATACCTTTTCTGGAACCGGTAGGACGGCTCAGAATCTACCTGATGACCAATAAATCGGAAGATATGCTGATTGACGACTTTACTGTCAGCATTTATTCGGAAAAAAACTGATTAAAAAAACATTCCTGATTTCAGAAAAAAACAGCCGGGAAAGGCTGTTTTTTCATTAATATCTGTAAATAATGATCCTGCTTCAGTGCTTACAATCTGCCAGCAGCTTTCAGCTCATCTTCAAGCTGTCCGACAAGTTGATCCAACCTTTGAACCACTGCAAGGATAGGTTCCGGACTTGTCATATCCACACCTGCCGCTTTGAGTTGCTCCACCGGGTAATTATTACCCCCTGATTTCAGCAGGGTAAGGTAACGTTCAAGAGCTTCTTTCCGCTCCATATCACTTCCGGTGGTAATCATTTTGTGAATCTGAACAGCAGCAGCATAACTGGTGGCATATTGATAAACATAATATGGTCTATCGTAAAAATGCATAATCTGAGCCCATGAATTATTCCTCAGCTCATTGGTTGCCAGCTCACTACCATTGTATGAATCATTGAGCTCACCCATTATCGTATTGAGAACGGTTGCATTCACCGGTTGACCATGCTCAACCAGACGATGTACCTGCAATTCAAAGTCAGCAAACTGACTTTGGCGGTAAAAAGATCCGGTAAGGTTTACAATGGCCTGATTCAGCAGGGCGACCCGCTCGTTGTGATCTGTGGTACTTTTCAGCATATAGTCCAGCAATAACTCCTCATTGAAATTTGAAGCAACTTCCGCAACGAAAGTGGTATAGCTGGCCGTGCTGTATGGTTGGTTAGAAGAAGAGAATACTGAATGCATCGAGTGTCCCAGTTCATGGGCAAAAGTTGACACATAATCCAGTGTCTGATCATAATTCAGTAAGATATACGGATGCACTCCGTAAACACTCATGGAATATGCCCCGGTTTCCTTACCTGAACCTTCAAATGCATCAACCCATCCTCCGTTGAAGGCTTTTGCAAGTTCAGCATTGTATTCTTCACCCAAAGGCTTCATAGCTTCTTTTATCAATGACGCTGCTTCTTCAAAAGTATAGGTTCCTGAAAAATTACCCAGTGAAACTGAGCCATCCCATGAATTGTAATCAGAAAGGCCCAGAACCTGTTTGCGAAGTCTGATATATCGCCTCAGAGGCTCAACGTTGGTTTTTGCTGTATTGATCAGGCTTTCATATACCGATACAGGAATATTACCGGCATTGAGCGAAGCCTGAAGGGTGTTATCAAATTTATAGGCCTGGGCGTAAGCCCAGTCAGAAAGACAGACTCCATTAAGAATAGCTGCCATAGTATTTTCCCTTGCTTTGAAATTGCCGTAAAAGGCAAAATAGGCCTTTTCCCGCTCTTCCCGATCTGTGCTGTAAGTCATGATGTTGGTGAACATGGGATAGGTAAGGGTCACTTTTTCACCATCTGACCTGGTGAAATCAGGGTAAACATTATCCGAAACAGCAACCTCAGTGTAAACCGACGATGGCGTTCCTGAAAATCTTGAAAAATAAGACATGAGTTGTTCCTGTTCGGCGGGCAACACATGCTCCTGCAGACGATACATATTTTCAATGCTGAATCTGTATGGTTCAAACGCCTTGTCTGCTTTAATCCAGTCCATTACTTTCTCTTCCGGAATCTGAACAAGCTCGGAGGATGACCATGATAACGCCTGTCCCGATTCAGCAAAAAAAGCAAGAATCGTCTGAAAACCGTTATTAACTTCCGGGTCCCGCGAATCTAAAGAACGCATCAGGTATGGATAACAATAGAGTGTCGTCCCCAGTTTGCCATACTCATCTGTTAAATGAAAGTAACGCAGAAGATTTGAAGAAGATAGCCCCAGCGTACCTTCCATGTCTGCAAGTTCATCAACAATTAATTCAGCCTTTGCTAAATCAGCTTTCCAGGCATTCCAATCCTGGTAAATGTCTTTCAGTTGCCACTTCAGATTTTCAGGAACATTTTCGCGGGTGACCACCGGCTCAGTCGCCTGCAATCCTAAACTGATTAACAGTACAAACAACAGGAGTAATGATTTGTGATTCATAATAACTGACTTTTGATTAATAATAAAAATGGAGCATTCAAATATCAAGCCAACGATATAACATTCTATTATACAAATATTTACATCATTCGTAAGTACATTTATGAAGGTATCAATCAACCACAGTACGTTCGTTTATGAACACCTGATTTGCATAACTGAACAAGCAAACTGAATATTCCTGAAGAAAGGAGGATGTACTGAATCAAACCGGATCAGGAAACCGGGGATTATAAGAATGCAATATCACTGATGACTTCGCTTCCGGCAGCTTTATTGAGCATTTTAATAAGTTTGGTGCGGGCATATCCCAATTCCTGACGAAGTGCCGGAGAATTAAGCTTTACATAAAGAATTTTGTTCTTAATATATAAGTGGGTCGTTTCGCGGGCAATCATTTTTCCTACTACCTTGTCCCACAAACCAATCACTTTGATTTCATTCACTTTATCCCCAATGTGATAGGCAGAAAGAAGCTCTTCAATAACCTCTCTGATTGATTGATTGTTAGAAACCCGTTTTGCCATGAGAATATAATACTAACCGGTTTATCAAATTAAGTTACTATGGCAGATCAATCAGTGAAACCAAACCTGAACTGACGTGAAAAGCCCGATGATCCGTGCTGGTTGATACAAAAATATGATTAATCCTTTCGGGTTGGGTATCAGTAATAAACACCTGGCCAAAACTGTTTTCGCCAACAAGTTTGATGATCCTGTCAACGCGGTTACTGTCCAGTTTATCAAAAATATCATCGAGAAGAAGGATCGGTTTGTATCCCTTAATGTTGCGGGTGTATTCAAACTGGGCGAGTTTGATGGCAACAACAAAGGATTTCTGCTGTCCCTGTGATCCGAATTTCTTTACCGGATAACCATCAATCAGCAATTCGAGATCGTCTTTGTGTATGCCCGATGTGGTGTATCTGGATGATAGATCCCTTTGCAGATTTAAACTTAACAATTCACCCATTTCCGATTCACTGAGATCAGAATGATACAGAATGTCTACCTTTTCATCACCATGACTGATAAATTCAAAATATCTTCCGAAAACAGGGAGAAAACCATCAAGAAATTCCCTGCGTCTTTTAAAAATGCGACCGGCCGGACCTTTCATCTGTTCATCCCAGATTTCAAGCGAAGCATCATCAAAGTATTTTCTTTCTCCAAATATTTTCAACAGGGCATTGCGCTGGGCCAGGGCTTTATTGTATACAATCAGGTCTTCAAGATATTGCCGGTCGAACTGTGAAATAACTGAATCAATATATTTTCTCCTGAGTTCACTTCCTTCATTAATCAGGTCACGATCATACGGGGAAACCATCACCAGCGGGAATTCTCCGATATGATCGGCCATCCGGTCGTATTCTTTGGAATTGATCCTGAACTGTTTTTTATTGTTGCGTTTCTGAATACAACTCACATCATCCGGCCCGCTGCCGTTCCTTACAAACTGACCGTGAATGGCAAAAAAACCGGCATCGTGCCTTATGTTCTGCCCGTCTATCAGATTGAAATAACTTTTTGTAAAGGAGAGGTAATGAATGGCATCAAGCAGATTGGTCTTACCGGCACCGTTGCTTCCTGTAAAGCAATTAATCTTTTCGGAGAACTCCAGTGAAGCTTCCTCATAATTTTTAAAATTGAATAATGTCAGCTTTTTAAGGAACATTTTTACGGGATAAGATCATTTCTTCAATTTCGGATGCAATTTGCTGCATAAGCCATACAGGCGTGGAAGTGGCTCCTGAAATACCGATGGATAATGCCCCGTTCAGCCACTCCGGCAACAGCTGGCCGGATCCCGAAACAATATAAGTGCGTGGGTTTACAGTTTTGCTGACACTGTAAAGGTATTGACCGTTTGAACTCCCGCTTCCGCTAACAAAGATAATCACATCGTGCAAAAGGGCAAACTTTTTAAGTGCAGGGTTTCTCCGGCTTACCTGCCCGCAAATGGTTTGATGAATTTTAATGTCAGGGTTGTTTGTACCTGCATTCCTGATGAGAGATAAAATCGTGTCACAAATTTCCTTGTAACCGGTAATATCGGATGTTGTTTGGGCAAAAATCCTTAAAGGTTTCGTGAAATCAATGCGGTCTATCTCATCTATGCTACTGATAACCATGGCATTTCCGGATGTATTTCCCATCAACCCGATAACTTCGGCATGGCCGGGTTTTCCGTAAATAATAACCGAACCATCAACACCCAACATTTCAGCGGAAGCCTGTTTCACTTTGTGTTGTAATCGAATTACAACCGGACAGGTAGCATCTGTGACCAAAACCTGTTTTTCTTCCAGGGCATTGTATGCTGAAGGAGGTACACCATGGGCCCGGATTAGCACACGACTTCCTTTCCCGGCATCTTTCACACCATCAGGTGCTATAGCTTTAAGGCCTTTAAGTTTAAGTCTGTCCATCTCAGCTTCATTGTGCACAATTTCACCAAGACAAAGCAATTCTCCGGCTTCATCCAGCAAATGTTCAGCAGATTCAATCGCACGTTTAACCCCAGAGCAGAAACCGGCAGTGGGATCAATTTCAATTACAGGCTTTGCTTGATCCATAATGCAAAAATAAGCAAACAAAAAGACAGCCGGGAAAAATTAACCGGATTGAAAGCCGGGATTTACCTGAGAAAAGTATTTAAATGTTGTAACTGAAGCGCTCAGCTTAAGGACAATCTGTTTACAAGTGCTTACAAACAGAAGTTATTTACCGGTTCTGGTAAAATCGGAAATATTGAAAGCAATGCTCAGCATATTGGGGGATCCGGCCAGATGGTAGGCAGACCGGGCATAGCTGAAATTAAACTTCGAAACCCTGAAACCAAATCCCCAGGAGAAACCCACCAATCCTTTCTTACCCTCAACTTTCATTTCCTGCCTGCGCTGATAGTTGTATCCTATACGAACGCTGAAATTTCGGGAGGGTATAAACTCACCTCCGATCACTATATGCCTCAATGCATTATCAGCAAATTCACCGGCTTTACTCTTTGTCTTAACATCTCCAAAAGTCGAATCAGCGATTACCCCCTGATCATCATAAGTAAGTTCCCATTTCTGCAAATTGGTAAGCAGTAGCGAGTACCTGAATGGAAGATGCTTAAGTCGCTTGGAAAGACCCAATTGTATTTCAAAAGGCAGTGGTTCAGTGTTGCCCGGTGTGTATCTGGTAAACTGCCTGCCTATATTGCGTGCTATAAAGGATGCTGTAAATCCGCTGCGGGCATGGTAGGTTCCGGCAACATCCACCGCCATGCCAAAAGAACTATATGTCTCCAGGGTCGAGTTGATGGCTTTAAGGTTAGCGCCAATACTGAATAAAGAATCCAGGCGACGCCCCCATCCAAGTACGAAAGCCATTTCATTGCCGGTAAATTCTCCGGTATTTTCAGTGGTCAGGTTGTTGTCATCGGTGTAGGCAAACTTCCCGTAATTCAGGTACTGCATGGTAGCCGCAAAGCTTCCGTATTTATCAAAAGTCCTCGAATAACTTGCAAACCCGTAATTAATATCCGCAAAATAATCGACAAAATTCAGTGATATGCCATTGTGCATCTCTTTGCTGATCATCGAAGGATTGTTAAGCCCGATTGCAAGGTCATTATCAGCAACCGCCAGAAAATTACCACCCATCGATGCAACCCTGGGTGAATTCGGGAGATTGAGAAACCGGTAAGCAGCAGTGCCCCCGATTTGTGCCTCGGCAGAAGTTAATGTCAGAAAGAAGAAACCAACAGGCAATAATAACAGATATAATCTTTTAGTCACGATATGGAGGTTTTTTATACTAATTCCGATTTCCGAATTCAATTCAGACTGGCAAAATAAAGAAATCAAACGCAGTTCTCACTGTTTTATTGCAAATGCATTCTTTTTTAGCTGAACAGTTACAAAGCTGCCAGGTATTGTTCTTCAATGAAATGAATAATGAGATGCGTATTGGAATTGGCATATTTTTAATAGAATTCACTGTATCTGTATCTGCACCTGAACGATCCTGTCTTTTATTCAGCATCAAAACAAAGAAGCCGGTCTGTATATTTCAACCGGCTTTTCACTGTCTGATATGGTTAACCCTTAACCTGCTTCTTTATCAGGTTCAGCGCACTGCCTGCCCTGAACCATTCAACTTGAGTCTCGTTATACGTATGGTTTACAGAAAATGATTCCATAGTTCCATCGTTATGATGAAGTTCCAGATTAAGCGGCATGCCCGGAGTGAAACCGGCAAGTCCGGTAACAGAGATCAGGTCATCCTCACGGATCTTATCATAGTCGGCTTTGTCAGCAAAGGTCAGTGCAAGCATCCCCTGTTTTTTAAGGTTGGTTTCATGAATACGGGCAAACGATTTCACCAGTACAACTTTAACACCCAGGTGCCGGGGCTCCATGGCAGCATGTTCCCTGGATGATCCTTCTCCATAGTTTTCATCACCAACAACCACCGAACTGATTACCTTGGCTTTATAAGCCCTGGCCACCGCAGGTACTGCATCGTAGCTTCCGGTAAGTCCATTTTTAACCAGGTTCGTCTGATCATTGAAATAGTTTACAGCTCCGATCAGCATATTATCCGAAATATTATCGAGGTGCCCTCGGAAACGCAGCCATGGACCGGCCATTGAAATATGATCGGTCGTACATTTGCCTTTGGTTTTGATCAACAGACGCAAACCTGTCATATCCTTCCCATCCCAGGCGGTGAACGGTTTCAGTAACTGTAAACGTTTCGAATCAGATTGAACAATTACCTGAAGTGCTGTTCCATCAACCGGAGGAGCTACATAACCCGGATCTTTTACCTCAAAACCATTGGGCGGCAATTCAAGCCCTTCGGGTAAATCAAGGGATACCCATTCTCCGTTTTCATTCTGAAGTTTATCAGTCAATGGATTGAAGGTCAAATCTCCGGCAATACTCAAAGCAGTCACAATTTCAGGTGAGGCTACAAACCCGTGTGTATTCGGGTTCCCATCGTTACGCTTGGCAAAATTCCGGTTAAACGAGGTAATGATCGAATTTTTGCGGTCAGGATCATCGGTATGGCGTTTCCATTGCCCGATACAAGGGCCGCATGCATTGGCCATCACTATGCCTCCGATATCGCCGAAAACCTTCAGAAGGCCATCGCGTTCGGTGGTATAATGAATCATTTCAGATCCCGGTGTTATGATAAACTCCGATTTAACCCTCAGTTTCTTTTCGGTGGCTTGTTTTGCAACAGAAGCAGCCCTGGTCAGATCTTCATAGGAGGAGTTGGTACATGAGCCAATCAGACCTACCTCCAGTTTCCGGGGATAATTCTTTTCTTTAACTATCTTCACAAATTCAGAAATCGGATAGGCGGCATCCGGGGTGTAAGGACCATTGATGTATGGCTCCAGTTCCGAAAGATTGATTTCTATCAACTGGTCATAATACTTTTCAGGATGAAGGTAAACATCATCATCTGACCGCAGATCGGAGATAATCTGATCCGCCAGGCTTGCAATTTCAGTCCTGCCAGTCCCTTTCAGGTAAACGCTCATCTTTTCATCATAGCCAAAAATTGAGGTTGTAGCCCCGATTTCAGCACCCATATTGCATATGGTACCTTTTCCGGTTGCAGAAATGGCATCTGCGCCATCACCAAAATACTCAACAATAGCTCCTGTCCCGCCTTTAACCGTAAGAATTCCGGCAACTTTAAGGATAACATCCTTGGCAGAAGCCCAACCATTTAACCGCCCTGTCAGTTTCACGCCAATCAGCTTCGGCATCTTCAGTTCCCAGGCCATCCCGGCCATAACATCCACAGCATCGGCCCCTCCTACTCCAATTGCGACCATACCAAGGCCGCCGGCATTAACCGTATGCGAATCGGTACCTATCATCATACCTCCCGGGAATGCATAGTTTTCAAGCACCACCTGGTGAATGATGCCCGCTCCGGGTTTCCAGAAACCAATGCCGTATTTATTGGAAACCGATTGCAGAAAATCAAAGACTTCCCTATTTTGCAGAAGTGCAGAATCAAGATCTTTTTGGGCTCCGGCTTCAGCCAGAATCAGGTGATCACAATGAACCGTCGATGGAACCGCTGTTTTGCTTCTTCCGGCATTCATAAACTGAAGCAGGGCCATCTGGGCTGTGGCATCCTGCATGGCCACACGGTCAGGAGCAAAGTTTACATAATCAACTCCACGGCTATGCATCCGGGAGGGATTACCATCAAAAAGATGCGAATAAAGTATTTTTTCACTTAATGTCAGGGGCCTGCCCAGCAGGTTTCTGGCTGTTTTTACCTTTTCAGGCATGGAGGCATAAACCTTCCGGATCAGATCAAGATCAAAGAGCATAATTTTTAAATTTCATTGGGATTAGAAAAAATGAAAATCCTGGAACCGTATATCGAGGCTCAAAGATATGAAGATATAAATATATTTGACGAAAGAAATATAGTGGGGAACTCATAAAACATCAGAATAACACCCGACAGGTTTTTTTGTTTTGTAATAAGCCGCCCAAATTAAGTGCTACTGCTTACTCACCTTTGTCACCAACAAAATAGTCGCCTTTTTCCTTAAAAAGTACATTAAATGTTGTAAGACTTCCGTATATTCTTGTGATGTACTGCTGAATGTTCACCTTGTCCTCATCACTTAATGCACTGGCGTTGACCCTCTGTTCGAGTACCCTCAGACGATCACGAACCATAACTATCTTATGAAAAAAAGCATCGATGGGAATCTCTTTTTCTTTTAATGAAGTGTCACCGGGATATAAAACCATCCTGCCACCAACCCATCGCTGTCCCAATGGAACGGTCTCCTGAAGGTCGGTAAACCTGCGAAGTACCCTGATCAGACTTTTCTCCATTTTCTCATACGTAGCCATTTCAGATGGTGATTCAACGGCCTCCATAACCCTGAGGCCCTGAAAATCCCGTTGTATTATTCTGGTACCGTTTTCAATGAAGGTAATTTCCCAGGCATCGGTGCGCACCTGAATGATCACGCCTTTCCCGAATTGCGGATGCTCAACCCTGGAGCCAATCCCTAATACCCTTTCATCCATAAAAAATTGTCAGTTATAGTTTATAGAAATACTTATTAAGTGTTCATGAATCTCAAGCACTTGTGGAATAGCCTGACTGTGTTCACTGTTAAAAATCACGTAATCAGCATGCTCCAGTTTTTTCTCTTCAGTCCACTGTTTATCCATCCTGTCCAATACCTGTTGCCTTGTCATCGCATCCCGCTTGATGACCCTGGCAATCCGTTCCTCAACAGGAGCTGCAACAACAATGATCTTATCGAAAAAGTTTGCAAAACCAGATTCGTACATTATCGCAGCCTCCTGCAAGATATATGGAACATTTACCGTCCGGCAGATCCAATCACTGAAATGAGACCTGACCCTGGGATGAATAATTGCATTCAGCCGGCTTAATTTTTCCGAATCACTGAACACTTCAGCAGCAAGTGCTTTGCGATCAATTAATCCGCCGGCATTGGTCAGGCCCGTTCCGAATTCATCAACTATCAATCTGATGATTTCAGGCTGATCCAATATTTTCTTGGCTTCATCATCAGCTACATAAACAGGAATACCCAGTACCTGGAATACGCCCGCTATGGTGGACTTTCCGCTTCCAATGCTACCCGTAAGACCTACTTTAAGCATTTAGCCACTGTTAAGATTACAAACATAAGCTTTTTCGGGTAAACCTGCAATGGCTTTATGATTGCGTTTTACAGAAAGAACACATAAATGAAAATTCAGATTTCATTAAGAAAGCTCTATGCTATGGAAAGGTACGAACCTGATATGTCTTTCGAACGAAATACCGGCTGGCAGATTGGTATGGTCAAAGTTACTTATCGGTTGGGCGATTCTCTTTCCCATACCGCTCATCTCAGGTTGAATTATTTCAATATCAGAAACTCAACTTTTTCAGGTTCTATCCTGACCACTTTAACGAATGATGGCTTTCTTTTTATTTCAACCGGAACGCGGTTGTTGTGTGATTCTATTGCTTTTCCATAGTCAACAGAAACTGTGAATAAGGAAGGGTCTAATCTTTTATAGTCGCGCATGGCAACCCGGCAGGTGAGTTTGACATTATCAGGGAAAGTCCGGTAAGAAACCAATTTACCACCAGAAAATAAACTCACAGGGACTTCAAGATCAGCTTCTGTGAATTTCTCAACATTTATTGTTATTGTAACACTATCCGATGAAAGCTTTACCGCCGGATGGGTTATCGGAATCTCGAGTGCCAATCGGGATATGTAATTAGAATTTAACTTGGAAACAGATTTCCTCTCAGTGCTGACATACCTGATGGTATCAATGATTGCCTTCAGTCCGCTGACCCATACCGAATCCGGTCTGATGCCCAGGGAATCATAGAGCTGGTACTGCCTGCTGAAAGCAAGTGATAGCCTCGGATGCACCGGAATACGCTTTCGGTAGCTCTTTTGAAATGCAAAATGTAAAGTATCCGGTTCAATACCGATCAGTTTGGCACCCAATGGCAATTGTGCCGAAATCTTTTTCGTCAGCCTCGAAGTTCTCAGAATTCCTGTATATTTATCGCCGTCCCTGACCAGCCCCATTTTAGCAAGACTCAGCCGGATTATATTTTCCCGCCCGAATAGTTTCCGCGAATATAAATCCAGCCCCTTTGCATTCAGCGTAAGGGTAATGACCGAGTCAGCAGAGTTGACCAGTATCTTCCCTTCCGGCAGGTCCGCAGGAACAACCAAATACTTTACCGGGGCTTCATATTCACGGGTAAGCTTTATCAGTCCCCACATCAGCACTGACATGGCAAGACAAACCAAAAAAACGGAAAACCGGTTGCGAAGCTTTCCGTCAATTGGTCGTTTAATTCCGGACAGAACAGCAAGTAAGAAATTTTTCACCTGCCCCTGAATTGAATGGTTGAACTTACAGGCAAAGTTATTTTTGCTGGTTTGCAAGCTGGTCGCTTGCATCCCCGGCTACTGCGGATTTTTCAACCCTGAGCCTTGAACTGTCTTCAACCTCTATGGTAAAAGTAGTTTCCTGAACCTCAATAATTTTACCATGAATACCGCCAATGGTGATGATTTTATCACCTTTTTTCAGCGCTTCACGGAATTTTTTCAGGTCTTTGGCTTTTTTTGCCTGCGGTCTTATAAATAAAAAATAGAAAACGACCATGATCAGGCCAAGAAATATCAGCGACTGATAACCACTTCCCTGTCCTCCGGTCGGACCCATTAAAAGAATTGATGATAACATACGATTTAATTGTTGGTTAAAAATTACTTGATTTCTTCCGGCAGAATTACCTCGGCCTTGATCCTGATCACCTGTGTACTCGGCTGGGTATTACTGCTGATGGTAATGGTTTTATTCTGAAACCCTCTTCGCCCTTCGCTGTCGAACCTGACATCAATTTTATGGCTTTCTCTAGGCTTGACAGGCGTTTTGGGAAAATCAGGAACCGTACATCCGCAGGATGAACTGACACTGGAAATGATCAGGTCAGAATTCCCGGAATTTTTGAACCTGAATCCGAAAGACACTTTTTCTCCCTGGATTATTCGTCCGAAATCATGAAAATCAGTTTCAAAATCCATTACAGGCATATCTTCCGAGCCAACGGTTCCATCTGCTGAATTCGGATTCTTCACTATATCAGAAGGCAGTAATTCCTTATCGGCTGCATTCCGGTTGCACGAAAATAATATTATATGACTGCCAATTGCCAGCAATAAAATGATCCGATAAAAAGCAAAGGTTATTCTCCGGCATTTCATATTTACTTGTTTTCTGAAAAAGTCAGGCAAAATTAGATAAAAATCATGAACCGGCCGAAAGCCGGAATTTCTTTCAGAAAACTGTCATGACCATCCCCGAAACATTTATTCCGGCAATTCACGGATAATATAAACATCATAGTCGCCCAGATACTTAAACCCAGCCTTCCTGTATAGGTTAAGTGCAATTTCATTTTCACGGTGGACTTCAATTTTAACCTGCAACCCATCCCTTTTCGCCAGCAGCAATGATTTCCCGAGTAAAACATTGGCAAGTCCTTTTCCCCGCAAAGGGCCGGCTATACCAAAATGGTGGAGATAAGTCCTTCGCCGGTCATTGGTCATCCAGGACGAACCTGATATGTTTCCTTCCTTATCAGTCAACAGGAGTAAATGACCACCGGCTTCAAGTGTATCTTCAATTACCTCCGGTGTATCTCCCCTGTGCTTGCCTCCAAGTCCGTTTTCATTCCAGAAGGCTTCAAGTGCAGGGTAATCGCCTGAATTATATTCCCGGATTTCGAAACCCTTCGGGACAAGATTTTTATTCGAGTAAGCCACGACCTGATTTTTTTATGATACCACCTTCCTTGAGGTCAGTAACAAGCTTGTCGAGAATACCGTTGATAAATTGTCTGCTCCTGGGCGTGCTGTATTCTTTCGAAATTTCAATGTATTCATTGATGGTGACTTTAACCGGAATGGAAGGGAATTCGGTGAACTCAGTTAACGCCATTTTAATGAGTATAACATCCAGAACAGCAATACGTTCAATTTCCCAGTTCTGAGCCCGCTCAGCAATTAAGGCTGCACTGCTGACGCTGTTTATTATTGTCTTGCGAAAAAGCTGAAGGACGAAGTCCTGTATCAGGTCATCGCCTTCTTCATCGGGGTTTACCATCAGGGGTGGAAGGGCATGGAATTCATCAAAAGAAGCATCCCATTTTTTTATGGTTTTGGCAACCATCAAGGCAGCAGTGTCAATATCATCAGCCCAGTTGATGTTTTTCTCCTCAAAAAGGCTTGTAAAAGCCTCGTTTCCAAGCATCACCTCACCGAAAAGATACATCAGAATTTCCTTATCATCGCGAAAAGAAGAAACAGAAGACTCCATATAATTATGATAAGCGTCTGATTCCCTGAACTGTGTGAAAATTTTTCTGAATATTTCCTGATGGTCAGCCCAGGATACCTTTATCCGGTTTATATTTTTCCGGAGGTCTCTGTTTGCATCAAACTGAAGCAAAAGGCGATTATTAATAAAGCGTTTGTTGGGATTAATCTCTGCCTCAGTTGGGAGGAACTTCTGACGACCTTCTTCCATGCGGTTTCGGGCAAAATCACCGGTCTCCAGTAAGGCTGATAAAAGGTAAATATAAAGGTCGTAAATACTTTCAATGGCCGAAACCAAACTTTTTTCACCCCGAATCAGATTATTATCATCTGATTGAAAATGAGCATACAAGGCCTGCATAACCTTGATTCGTAAGTGCCGTCTGCTTAGCATGTCTCTATGTAAATGAACTGCAATCTTCTTCCGTTTAAAGGTGCAAAAATACTGTTTTTGCCAATACAAGCACCATCCCGTTTTACAATCATGCGCTTGAATGCATTTTGAAGGCCCGGAATATTGAAAGAATGTCATATTAATGTCATGAAACATACTTTAAAGCAAATGCCTTATGTGCTCCGGGTATTCACCGGATAATCCCGAACCATTGAAGCAAATATTCCTGATGAATTATGAACTTTCCCGGACCTTTTTGAATGTCTTTTTCCTCAGGTCAGGCCAGGCCACCAACCCTTTTATCCTGTAAAGCCCGGCCCGGATGTTACCATTTGGCGATTCCCTGATAAATTGTATGACAAACCCGATTTACAAGTTGCTGTATGCCACATGAAAATCGTAAAATCTTATTTAACAGGGACTTCTTTCTTTTTCAAAACAAATTAATATTCTCTTTATATCT
The DNA here is from genome assembly GCA_043806115.1 of Bacteroidota bacterium. Classification (GTDB taxonomy): domain Bacteria; phylum Bacteroidota; class Bacteroidia; order Bacteroidales; family Lentimicrobiaceae; genus Lentimicrobium. The sequence continues at coordinate 17,268 of JAZDHI010000078.1, read as the reverse complement.
TACAGTCCCGGATGATGAGATCAATTATTACGTAAGGTGCTTGGTTCTTACAATTTTATTTATATTTTTGCGTTTGTCAATGAAAGTTAACCAGAAATTCCAATAAGCAATGGAAGAGTTTGACAACAGAGAACCTAAAGAAGAAGTTTTCTCCCGGGCAATCAGGGCAGGTAAAAGAACTTATTTCTTTGATGTTAAGGCCACGAAGTTCGATGAGTACTACATTACTATTACTGAAAGCAAACGTCGTTTCGACAACGATCAGGGCAAATTCTCCTACGAAAAACACAAGCTGTTCCTTTACAAAGAAGATTTCGAAAAGTTTGTAAAGGGGCTTACAGATACGATCGGATTCTGTGAAACCGGACTTGCGCCAGTTGAAACGGAGGTGCCGGAAATCGCAACTTCTGTAAAGCCAGCTGAAATCGATGATTTTGATTTTGAGGTGAAGTAAACTTTCACCATCCTCATTTTTCCGGTTTTAGAATACTCCTGAGTATCTTTACCATTTTAATGGTATCGCCATCCCGGCAGCAGTTTTTTATCCTGGTATTCCAATTTAAAATTAAGTTGTCTGGAATTTGTGATGTAAGGTCCGGATTCCGGTCAGAATTTAATATATAAACCGAACAATAATAAACTTTTTTGTCAGCATCCTGAAACGAGGGATGTTCGCATTCCTGATCAGGATGGCCGAATGCTCCGCGTAACCGGTAAAAGCGATTAACTCAGATTTCAGATTTTGTTACCGGTATTTTTTTTCGGATTAATCCCGGAAATTCCGAAATGATCTGCATTATTCAGGCTCATTCAATGAAATTTAATTTAATGCCGGTTAAATTGAGTGATTCTGATATGCGATAAATTACTATACTCAGGTAAACCCCGCTTAAGAAGTTATTGCAATTCACCTGACTGTTCATTAGGGTTGGATACTGAATTGCTGACAATTGTTGAAGCGTATGAGCGATTCCATGGGAATTGTTCCATTTGGGTTAAAGTTATTCACAGCCCTCCTGATTTCTTGGTTGAGGAATAAAAAGTTGTACTTTTGTAAAATCCAGTACAGGGTTAATTAGCCGTATATCAATCCGCTGATTATAAGATAATTACAACAGAATGGGAAAAGTAATCGCGATTGCGAATCAAAAGGGAGGCGTAGGTAAAACAACGACTGCAATCAATCTGGGAGCAGCATTTGCGGTGCTCGAAAGACGTACACTCATCATTGATGCTGACCCTCAGGCTAATTCTACCTCCGGGGTAGGATTTGACCCGAAGAATATCAAAACCAGCATTTATGAATGTCTGATGGATGAGGTTGAACCACAGGATATCATCATGTCTACCAGTACCCCGAATCTCGACCTTCTTCCTGCTCATATAGACCTTGTTGGCGCTGAGATTGAAATGATCAACCAGCCGAACCGTGAAAAAATGATGCGGAAAGTGGTCAATAAGATCAAAGACAAGTATGATTTCATCGTAATTGATTGTTCCCCTTCTCTTGGACTAATCACTGTTAATTCACTGGTAGCTGCCGATTCAGTGATCGTCCCGGTTCAATGCGAATATTTTGCTCTTGAAGGCCTGGGTAAACTGTTGAATACCATTAAAATAGTGCAGGCCAGGCTAAATCAGGAACTTGATATCGAAGGAATTCTGCTTACCATGTATGACACCAGGCTCCGGTTATCCAATCAGGTAGTTGATGAAGTAAAAGCACACTTCCAGGACATGGTATTTGAAACCATGATCCATAGAAATACCAAGCTTGGTGAAGCACCCAGTTTCGGTGAAACCATCATTATGCATGATATCAACAGTACCGGCGCAGTGAATTACCTCAATCTTGCCCGTGAGATACTTCAGAAAAACGAGCTGACAAGGATAAAAACATCGGAAAAACAAATTAATACTGACAATGAATCCTAAGAAGAAAGCGTTGGGTCGTGGATTAAGTGCCATACTGGAAAGCCCTGAAACGGATATCACATCCAAAGATATTTCCGGAAGTTTTGTAGCCGGTGCCATTGCTTCTATTCCGGTCACACAGATAGAACCAAATCCGTTTCAACCCCGGGAGGACTTCGATGTTGAAGCATTGAACGACCTTGCAGCATCAATAAAAGAACAGGGAATAATTCAACCCATCACTGTCAGGAAGATGGGTTATGATAAATACCAGCTGATTTCCGGCGAACGGAGGCTTAAGGCATCCAGAATTGCCGGTCTTGACGAGATACCCTGCTATATTCGCATTGCCAATGATCAGCAAATGCTTGAAATGGCGTTGGTTGAGAACATTCAACGTGAGAGCCTCAATGCGCTGGAAATTGCAATCAGCTATCAACGGCTGATCGACGAATGTGAACTCACCCAGGATGAATTGAGCCAGCGCGTCGGAAAAAACAGGACAACCATTTCCAATTACATCAGGCTGCTTAAATTACCTGCCGAACTGCAGGTTGCCATTCGCGACAGTAAAATTACCATGGGCCATGCCCGCGCCCTGGTAACCCTCGAAGATGAACCAACTCAGTTGGCCATTTTAAAGAACATCATTGCGAAAGATCTCTCTGTTCGTGAAGTCGAGGAAGTTGTCAGAAACCTCAGCCGTCAGCCTGTGATAAAAAAAACAGGAGAAAAAATGGTGCTTCCTGCTGAAATTGACATCAAATGCCAGGACATCGCCTCAAAACTCAACACCAGCGTAAATGTGCAGCTCAACAATAAAGGAAAGGGTAATATCGTTATCAGTTTTAACTCTCAAAAAGAACTCGAGCGCCTGCTTTCTGACCTTAATGGTTAATAATCAGGCAAACAGGAACAGGAATGATCTCATCAACTCAAAGCCGCTTCTTTAAAAACTGTTTCAGGGCCACTTTTCAAACAAAGGTGGTCTTGTTGGTTTTAATATACCTGACTGCGCTGAATACCATTACAGTTGCGCAGGATACCATTCCTATGGCATCAATTTCACCGGTTGCAGATACGGCTATCCCTGAAGTTCATTCAGCGCATAAAGCAACGCTTTACTCGCTTGCTTTGCCCGGACTCGGACAAGCATACAACAGGAAGTACTGGAAGATACCCGTCATTTATGTTGGGTTCGGTGCATTGGTTTATAATTTTAAAATAAACAACGATGAGATGAAGAAATTTACTGAGGCTTATCGTTATGTGACCAATAAGGATTCTTTTCCGATCGATAATGAGTACATCACACGTTATCCTGACCCCGACGACCTGTTGAGAGGCAGGGAGTTTTACCGCAGAAGGGTTGAACTGACAGTCATAATCTCTGCAGCCTGGTACATCCTTAATGTCATCGATGCAGCCGTTGATGCACACTTCTTTGATTATGACATTTCCGACAACCTTTCTCTCAGGTTAGATCCTGTTTTTATGATGCCAACCGGCAAACAGGACCGGTATGCTACGGGTCTCCGTCTGAGTCTGAACCTCTGAAAATAATTAATTTTGAAAATAATCATTTCAGGATATGGCCGTATGGGCCACGAAATTGAGAAAGTCGCTGTTGAACGCGGCCATATGGTTGTTGCCACACCTGACAACAATGAAGCATGGTCTGCGTTAACACTTACAACTGAAACCTGCGACGTGGTTATTGACTTCAGCACACCCCAATCTGCTGCCCTGGTGGTTAACCAATGCCTGAACGCCATGATCCCGGTAGTTTCCGGTACAACAGGATGGCAGAATGAACTTGATAAAATAAAGGAAATATGCAGAGCAACAGGTGGCTCATTCTTCTATGCTCCGAATTTCAGCATAGGGGTAAATATTTTTTATGAAGTAAACCGCAAACTCGCTCATTTGTTATCGGGTCATGATTATGCTCCCCGGCTGAATGAAATTCATCATATTCATAAACTGGATGCACCAAGTGGTACGGCCATTTCACTGGCAAATGACATTGTTTCTGCAAACCGGCAAATGAAAAGCTGGAAACCGGGAGAATCAACAAACAGGAGCATCCTGCCGGTTATCAGCGAACGATCAGGTGATGTACCTGGTACACATATTGTTACATGGATATCTGAAGCCGACACCATCGAAATAAAACATTCAGCCCACAACCGCAGAGGATTTGCAACCGGAGCTGTACTTGCAGCTGAATGGCTTCAAGGCAGAAACGGTGTTTTTGGAATGCCCGATTTACTCAACACCGGTACATGAATAGATAAAAAAGTTTAAGTTTGCAAACCGACAAGTAACTAATCCTGAGAATAATTCAAAACCAATCCCATGTCACTTTCATTGATTCTATTGCTACTGTTCCTCTTTTTCCCGGTTTTACTATGGAAAATATTCGAAACTGCCGGGGAAGCCGGATGGAAGTCAGTCATTCCCTTTCTGAATTATTTTATCTGGCTCAGGATCATTCATAAACCCCTCTGGTGGTACATTTTTCTGATTATCCCTTTTATCAACGCTTTCATAGTGATGCTGATGGTGGTGGAAACCCTGAAGTGTTACAAAATGCACGATCTGGGGCAACAGGCATTGGCAGTTCTTTTCCCTTTTGCCTTTCTCCCATGGTTGGGATTAAAAAAACAAGCCCTCTATCTTGTCCCAAAAGACAGGGTAAAGATTAAAAAAAGCCCGCTCCGTGAGTGGGTCGATGCAATTATCTTTGCTGTAATTGCGGCAAGTATTATCCGGATTTTCATGATAGAAGCCTATACCATACCAACTTCTTCAATGGAGAAATCCTTGCTGGTAGGTGATTTCCTTTTTGTCAGCAAACTCAGTTACGGCCCAAAAGTACCGAATACACCTCTTGCTTTCCCATTTGTGCACCATACCATGCCATTGACAGCCACCACTAAGTCCTATGTCGAATGGATCAGGTTGCCGTTTTACCGGTTTCCGGGACTGACTACCGTTAAGAATAATGATGTGGTTGTTTTCAATTATCCTGATGGAGACACCGTTGCACTGAATGTGCAGAATCAAAGCTACTATGCTCTGGTTAGAGATTATGGTCGTTACCGGGTGTGGAACGACAAGGCAAACTTTGGCGGCATTGTTGCCCGTCCGGTTGACAAGCGCGAGAATTATATCAAGCGCTGTATTGCCATTCCGGGCGACACCCTTGAAATCAGGGATCAGATCGTATATATCAATGGTAGAATTGCTGACCTCCCGGATCAGGCGCAGTTTAAATACCTTGTCAGAACCGACGGTACCAGGATTAATCCGAAAGCGCTCGAAAAACTTAACATTACCGAGGAAATTACAATGGCGGGCCCTAATGAGATGGTTTTGACACTCACCGGTGAAACTGCTGAAAAGGTTAAAGGTTTCGTCAATGTCAGGGAAGTAAAAAGAATAATCCAGCCAAAAGGTTTCTGGCAACCCTACATTTTCCCCTTCGATTCCACCTATCCCTGGAATGTCGATAATTTCGGGCCGCTGGTGATTCCCAAAAAGGGGGCTACCGTTGAACTTAACGAAAAAAATATCGTTTTGTATGCCAGAATCATAAAAGCTTATGAACTGAACGAGCTTGAAATCGATGGTAATACCATTCTCATCAATGGGAAGCCGGCTACAAGCTATACCTTCAGGCTTGACTATTACTGGATGATGGGCGATAACAGGCATAATTCAGCCGACTCCCGTTTCTGGGGCTTTGTACCCAATGATCATATTGTTGGAAAGGCTGTCTTTGTATGGCTTTCGCTCGATGGTAACAAAAGTCTCTTTGGTGGTAAAATCAGGATGAACAAACTATTCAGAACCATTAAATAATTAAAAATCCAAATATTAATTTCATGTTAACAGCAGAAATCCACACCGCTAAAGGTGTTATGAAAGTGAGTTTTTTTGAAAAGGATGCCCCGGACACTGTGGCTAATTTCGTTAAACTTTCCAGGAGTGGTTTTTATAACGGCCTGACATTCCACCGGGTCATCCCTGAGTTTGTAATCCAGGGAGGTTGTCCCAATGGCACCGGCTCGGGCGGACCGGGTTACAGCATCAATTGCGAGCTCGATGGCGACAATCAATATCATGACCGCGGTGTGCTGTCGATGGCCCACGCAGGCAGAAATACCGGTGGTTCTCAGTTTTTTATCTGTCACAGCAGGAAAAATACAAGCCACCTCGACCGTAACCACACATGTTTCGGAAAAGTAACCGAAGGTCTCAGCGTAATAGACCTCATCAGGGCAGGTGATAAAATTGAAAAAATCACCATCTCCGAAACTGAGTAAACTCATTTTATCCTGTTTAAATCTGACTGAAATGAAGAAAAACCTTATTGCTCCCATACTGATCATAACATTCGCTTTGATTTCAGGCACTTCTTATGCCCAAAAACCCGGTTCACCCTTTAAAGGAGTGATCAATTATAAAGTCAGCTATCCGGATTCGAAAATGGATGCTACGCAACAAGCCATGCTGCCGCAGACCATGAAGGTTTCTCTCAATGGCAATAAAGCCCGGATCGACATAAACATGGCTTCTATAAGTCAGGTGATATTGCTCGATTCCGATTTAAAGACAACCACGGTTCTGCTCGACATGATGGGCCAGAAAGTTGCCATGAAACCCAATAAAAAGTCTGAAAAACCTGATGCTAAAGAGCCTGTGCTGACCATGACATCCGAGACCAAAGAAATAGCAGGGTTCCTGTGCAAAAAAGCCGAAATCAGTTTTGGTGATGAAAAATCCAAAGCAACACCGGTCACCGTCTTTTTTACTGATGCCATTGGGAATAACAAAATATTCTATGATAATGAATACAGGACACTACCGGGAATTCCTATGGAGTTTCAGTATAAAATGCAGGGCATGAATATGCTCCTTACTGCCAGTAGCGTTGAAAAAGGAAGAGTTTCGGGCAGCGAATTTGACGTTCCGTCCGATTACAAAGAAATGACACCGGAACAACTCAGAGAATTGTTCGGAGGAGGAAAGTAATAGATACCTTACCGGAAAATTGTTGCAAATACCGGATGATTCTAAGCCTGTTTGCCTTAAAATTCAAAGTAAACAGCAATTATCAGAATCATCCGGTTTTTGTACATTTGCAAAAAATGTAAATACCAATCCTGCACATGGCAGTTAAAGGGAATACGCTGAAAAAAAGCAAACCCAGGGATGAGTTTGAAGAAAATTCCTTAAAAAAACCCGGGAAAAAGACCCATTCACCCGGGTTGCCTTCCTGGATTACTGACGGAAGGGGTAAAAAACTGACCGGGGTGTTCTTCATTCTGTTGGCCATCTATTTGCTCTTTGCTTTTTCTTCCTATCTCTTTCTTTATTTCCAGTGGGGAGCCGACGATTTATTCTCAAACTTCTCATTCAGGCGGATTCTTTTTGATTCAGGAATACAGGCTGACAACTGGGCTGGCCGGTTAGGTGCAGCCTTGTCCATTCTTTTAATAAAAAAAGGATTTGGCATTGCAGCTTTCCTCATTATTCTGATGCTGATGGTATCAGGTGTTTACCTTGGCTTGCGAATCTCTATATTACCAGTATGGAAAACCCTCCGTAATTCCTTGCTCGGTATTATCTGGATTCCTGTTGCGCTTGGTTTTTTGCTGCGTGATTCTGATTTTGTGATATTGGGCGGGGTCACCGGTTACCAGAGTGCCATCTGGCTCGAAGGTTTGCTCGGAAAAACAGGAACAGCCATTACCTTGATTTTTGCATTAACAGGAATCCTGGTTTTTGCCTTCAATATGCCGCTTGAATTACCAAAAAGACCGTCCGGAGAAGAAAAAAATGATGCATCATCAGACAATGAAGACGGAATCAGCCTTCTGCGTAAGCCCAACATGAGGACAAACAGCAATGCACCGGAAGACAAATATAATACGGTAGAATTTTCGGTCAGGCATGATGAAAACCCGGTTGCTGAATCAATTGAATCTCCTGTCACACTGCCACCTGATGAGGATGAGTTATCAACCTATCTTCCACCGGTTAAGCTTTCACCAAAAGCTGCCGGGGGCACCATCGAGCTCACAATAGAACATAATGAGACTGCCGAAGAAACGGAAAATAATCAGGATCAGCCCATTCATTATACCATCGACTCTGAATTTGACCCGACACTGGAATTGCCTGATTATCAGTTTCCGACTCTTGACCTCCTCGATGATTATGGTGGCAATGCCAATGCCGTCAATGTACAGAAGGATGAACTGGAGGCCAATAAAAACCGGATTGTCGATACGCTGGCCAACTATAGTATCCAGATTGACAAGATCAAAGCAACCATCGGACCTACGGTTACCCTTTACGAAATCATTCCTGCACCGGGCGTCAGGATTTCAAAGATCAAAAACCTGGAAGACGATATCGCACTGAGTCTTGCTGCAATGGGTATCAGGATTATTGCACCTATTCCCGGGAAAGGTACCATCGGAATTGAAGTACCGAATCTGAAGCCTGAAATTGTTTCGATGAAATCAATTATGGGTTCTGAAAAATTCATGAATTCAAAATATGACCTTCCTTTCGGAATGGGAAAGACCATTCAGAATGAGCCTTACATTGCAGACCTTACCCGTTTACCGCATATCCTGATGGCCGGTGCCACCGGACAGGGGAAATCGGTAGGACTGAATGCCATCATCGCCTCAATTCTCTACCGCAAACACCCGTCGCAGGTTAAATTTGTCATGATCGACCCGAAGAAAGTGGAATTGACCCTTTTCTCAAAAATCGAAAGACATTTTCTTGCCAAACTTCCCGATTCAGAAGAAGCGATTATAACCGATACAAGGAAAGTTGTAAGAACACTCAATTCACTGAATATTGAGATGGACAACCGTTACGACCTTCTTAAAGACGCCCAGGTAAGGAACATAAAAGAATACAACATCAGATTTGTGGAGCGCAAACTCAACCCACTCCACGGGCACCGGTTCCTCCCTTACATCATCGTAGTAATAGATGAATTTGCCGATCTGATTATGACGGCAGGTAAAGAGATAGAAGCCCCGCTGACAAGACTAGCTCAGCTTGCCAGGGCAATCGGAATCCACCTGGTTATCGCAACGCAGCGCCCTTCTGTTAACATTATTACCGGTACTATAAAAGCTAACTTTCCGGCCCGTATCGCTTTCAGGGTAATTTCGAAGATTGACTCCAGAACCATTCTCGATACCGGCGGAGCCGACCAACTGGTGGGACGTGGTGATATGCTGCTTTCTACAGGCAGTGACCTGATCCGCTTACAATGCGCATTTGTCGACACACATGAAGTTGAAAGAATTACTGAGTTCATCGGGTCGCAGCGGGCCTATCCTGACGCGTATCATTTACCTGAATTTGCCGATGAGCAGGATGTGAAAGAGGTTGACTTCGACCCAACCATGCGTGATGAATTGTTTGAGGATGCTGCCAGAATCATTGTTGCCACCCAGCAGGGAAGCACTTCCTTGTTGCAACGCAAGCTGAAATTAGGCTATAACAGGGCCGGCCGCATTATCGACCAGCTTGAGGCTGCAGGGATCGTTGGTCCCTTCGAGGGCAGTAAAGCCCGGGAAGTCAGAATCGCAAACGAAATGGCTTTGGAACAGTTTTTGAAGGACCTTAAACTTGACAACAGGAACAATGAATATTAACCAGACTGTAATGAAACCTGAAATGATGAAAAGAATAATCCTGACATTTACTGCTTTGCTGCTGATAACTGCTGTATACGCCCAAAATGATAAGAAAGCCAGGGCCATACTTGACGAAGTATCTGCCAAAACCAAAACCTACAAATCAATAAGAATTGAATTTACCTATAAAATGGAAAACACAGCTCAAAAAATTAATGAGAGCTATAAAGGGGTTTTGATTTCAAAAGGTGATAAATACAAGCTTACCTTCTCCGGTCAGGAAGTGATGAGTGATGGTAAAACTGTATGGACCTTCGTGAAGGATGCAAATGAAGTACAGATCAACGATGTAAGCAAGGATGACGATAGCTTCACCCCCACCAACCTGTTGAATACCTACAACGAAAATTACAAAGCCCGGTTAATTGATGAAACCGCAAAACAAAAAGTGATAGAATTGATTCCGGTTCAGAAAAAGAACTTTAATAAAGTCAGGGTTTCCATCGAAACTTCCCGGAAAATGGTCAGCAGCCTGCTGATCTTCGACAAAAACGGAAGCATTTATACCTACCAGGTCAGTAAGTTTGAAACGGATCTCCCTTATACCGACAACTCATTTGTATTCAGAAATGCTGAACATCCCGGTGTAGAGGTTGTGGATATGCGTTAAAGAAATCTTTTCTCCGTAATACGAAACAAATCCATTGGTATCCGGTTTATTTACAAAACCAACCAATGGATTTATTCTATAAAATTTCCCTGCTTCTACATTCCTGGAACAGATATTCCATCCTGATCGGAGGCATCATTGTCATTGTATTTGCATTAAAAGGCCTGAAATCGGGAACACCCTATCGTAATGCTGACAGGAAAAGCATGCTTTTCTTTGTATCAAGCCTTCATTTTCAGCTATTTATAGGGTTGATTCTCTATTTCTTCGTCAGCCCTGTTACTACCCTTGCTTTGAATGATTTTGGTGCCGCCATGAAAGACAGCACTATGCGTTTCTGGGCTGTTGAACATGCCTTTGTTAACATTATTGCCGTTGCTGCAGCCCAAACCGGCAGCATTCTGGTAAAACGAAAGCTCCCTGACCACAATAAACACAAACGTGCGCTCATCTGGACCTCTGTTGCACTACTGCTGATCATAGCAATGATACCAATGGGTATTATGGGGGTTGACCGGCCCTGGTTCAGATTTTAACCGCTCACTTTAATCAATCAGATACCTCGAAAGCGCATTCAGCAGAGATTTTTTATTGATCGGTTTTGATATATAGTGGTCACAACCTGCCGTCAGTGCCTTTGAACGGTCATCCGACAATGCGTATGCCGTTTGGGCAATAACAGGAAGGCCCTGATTTGAATCCTTGATCTTTCTGGTTGCTTCAAATCCGTTCATCAACGGCATTTTTATATCCATTAAAACCAAATCAGGTTGTAAGGCTAGGGCTTTCTCCACAGCTTCTTTTCCATCCAATGCTCTTATTACTTTACAACCGGTGCTTTTGAGCATCATTCTCAACAATGTAAAATTGGCATCCTCATCCTCAGCGATAAGGATAGCTTTATCCGACCAATTGTAGGTAACCTCTATGTTTTCAGAACCGGCGAAGGTTTCAGCAATTCCGGATTCCATCTCCTGAAATGGAATTTCTATCAGGAAAGCTGATCCTTTCCCGGGAGCTGACTCAACCGAAATATTTCCTCCCATTTGTTCCACCAGGGCTTTGGAGATGGCAAGCCCCAGGCCTGTTCCTCCATGTTCGCGGGATGCGGTTGCATTAACCTGTCTGAATCTTTTGAATATAAGTTCATGATGCTCAGGAGCAATTCCAATTCCAGTATCTTTTACGTACATTTTTACAAAGTCTCCCGCAGCAAGATACCCAAACTCAACTTTTCCCTTTTTCGTGAATTTAATTGCATTGTTTATCAGGTTGATCATCACCTGCCGAAGTCGCACATCATCACCAAGAACCACAAGATCGTTTGAATCTGACAGATTGGGTGCCACCAGCGTTACTTTGCTCTGCTGAATCTTAGATGCAATGGAATACAACTCAGCCATCAACTTCTTAAGGCTGACCCTGCTTTTATTGATGGTTATCTGGCCCGCTTCAATTTTCGAAATATCAATAATATCATTGATCAGGGCCATCAGCTGAGCAGAACAGGTGTTAATAATGTCAACAAAATCTGCCATATCCTGGTGAGGAAGGCCAGGAGTAAGCAGAAGTTCTGCAAAACCAAGAATTCCATTCATGGGGGTCCTGATCTCATGGCTCATATTGGCAAGAAATGCCGATTTTAAACGGTCGGCTTCTTCTGCCCGGTTAATAGCAATACTCAACGCTTCATTCTTCCTGCCAATCTCATCATTCAGGATTAAATATTCATTATTGAGGCTGGCAAGCTTTTCATTCATATTCCGCAGTTCCTGATCAGCAAGTATTCGTTCAGTGATTTCACGCCAGGTAGTATAAATGATTTCTTTTCTTCCGATTTTAATAATTGTCAAAACTACTTCAACCCAGAAATCGCTCCCGTCGGGTCTTCTGTGCAACCAATCGAACCGGTGAGAACCATTTTTCACCGCAGTTTGAATCATTTTGGCCGCTTTACTGGCTGAATCCTGTCCGTCTGGCTGCATGGCCGGTGACAACTGGAAAGGTTTGCGCGAAACTACATTTTCTCGTGTAGTTTTTAAAAGTCTCAGGGTTGCATCATTACAATCGATGAATACACCATCTTCAATGATCAGGCTGGCATCATCGGAATCTTCAAACAGTGTCCTGAAACGAAGTTCGCTTTCCTTTAATCTTTGCTCTGCTTCCCGTCTGGAGGTATTATCAATGATCAGACCTTCCAGGGCAATCACATTTCCTTCCCCGTCATATATACCACATCCCTGCTCCCAAACCCATTTTAATCCGCCGGAAGCAGTTCTGATCTGGTACTCATCGGTAAATACCTGATGACTGGTGAGTATTTCCTGCCATTTAGCCCATAAACCATCATGGGATTCTTTAACAATCAGGTCATTGAAAGCTATTTTGCGATTCCCGACCAGTTCCTCAGGACGATATCCTGTTAATTCATAGGCACCCCGGCTGACAAATTCCATTGTCCATTGCTGATCGTTCCTGCATCGGTAAGCCATACCGGGTAAATTGCCCATGAGGGTTTCAAGTCTTCGCCTGATCTCAGCATTTTCCTTTTCAATCCTTTGTCTTTCAGCCAGTTCACGTGCCTGCTGGATGTTGTGCAGTGCTTTTATTGAGAGTTGGTTTGCAATAAGAAACAGGCTTTCTGCAACACTTTCAAACCGGGACTTAGACATCCTTTTTACATCTTGCAATGCCGTCAGATACTCGTTCTCATCAACCCCTATTTCCCGGGCATAAGTGAGCAACTTCTCATAATCTGTATCCTCTTCATCCAGTACCTGTCCGATCAGCCAACTTGCAACATGCCTGTCGCCTACCGAAATACTGGCACCGGCATCCCACAATCTGCCACTCAGACATGGCTGTATTACCGGGCCTGCAATATTGTGCCTGCCTATTAAAGCATCAGAAATATAGCAATTTGCCCTCCCAACATCCGTTTTCCTGATCAGATCGCACAAGGAACAGAAATTACTGGGTTTTGTCAACGGTTTTCCGGTAGCATCCGTTATCAGGGATGCTACACCGGTGGCACTGCTGAACGCATCCTGAATCCGTTGTATCTCATCAAGATTGAACAGATCGCTGAAGCTTAACTCTCCGGTTTCCCCTTCCGGCTGCGTCAGGGTAATGATCCGCTGGTTCAGAATCCGGCGATACCGTTGTTCCGTTTCATTTAAAGCTTTATCAATTCTGATGCGATGCACAGCATAGGATGCCTGGCGAACAACCGTTTCAACAACATCGTCCTGAATTCCCAAAGAATCTTCACAGGTGAGAATGACCAGTGCGCCATAATAGGATTGATCCTGAATAAACCCTACACCATATATGGAAGATATACCTAATGCTTTTTGGATGGAGGCAGATGTCTCTTTATCAACCATACCACCAGAAATTTCGTATAAAGAAGGAATCCGTGTAAGCTTTTCAGAGGTAAACAACCAGTGTGCATTTTCATCAACCGCACTTACCGGCAGAACAAAGTCAAGGCTGTTAAATCCCAGAATTTCATTCGCAACCGGTAAAACATCTCCCAACTTTTGGTTGAAGGCTTCAATTCTCAGCCGGTCATGATTATCCGTAAAGGCAGCGAAAATATAGGAATCCGGTATAAGATCATTGATTGTTTCAATCAGCTTTTCATACAATTCCTTCTCATCAGCTGCACTATGGAAAGCAATGGCAGCTTCAGAAACAGTCTGAAGAAGCTCTCTGGCATCCGGACTTTGTTCACTTTGAAATAAATCAAGAAAAAGAATCAGATTTCTGACACCGCCTATTGCTGCAATTCGGGCTTCCAGAAATGCTGGAACTGACTTCCCCTGTATACTGACCGTGGTAGAAATGGAAACGGATGTTTCAACGGACCATTGCTCAAAGCCCCGGAGCTGATCAATGGTTTCCGGTGGAAACAAATCACTTAATAATATACTTACAACACCCTGTCCGGGCAGAAGTTTAAGGAATTCATCAGAAGAAAAAAAAGATGCAATAAGCGGTTTGCCCTCAGCAATTATGGTAATACTTTTATAATGCTCCCGGCGCGGAGAATTCTCTTTTTCAATCATCCTGTCGTGTCAGGTTAATAGTCTATTCCAATCATGAGAGAGAACCATATTTCCTGTAATAAATCACTATTGACCAACAAGGTAAATATTTCGTCCTTACGGGATTTACGTTTTTCGCATCATGCTTTCCACCAGTAGTTTACCTCCCGATTTCAGCGGGACAGGAAGTCCCGTCAGGGACCTAATACCGGCAGTCAGGATGTTGCCCCTCTCAACTGCAAAGTCCTAAAAGGACGAAACAAAAACAGGGGATTCGGTATTTTGTTTTTTTGTGTCAGTCAATAGTGGTAATAAATGGCTGACTTAAGAAAAAATGTACTCTTCAACTTCCGGATTATGAAGTCCTTTCAGAAAATCCGGTTAAGTAAATTATACCTTCAAACGAAGAACGGAACCCCGGTTATCGTTGTCATTACCTTCGAAGCGACAATGATAACCAACGTTTTTACAATCCGGTATGAGTAATCTGAATATCTGACCGGATCAGGCTTTTATCAGCTTTTTCATGGTACCTGAAAATTCTGACGGTGTGGTTCCTGTCTGGCTTTTAAAAGCAGCAATAAAAACCGATTTGCTGTGGAACCCGGCCTTCTGTGCAAGTCCGAGGTATGAATAGGATTCAGCTTCATTGTCAACAAGCAGCCGCATAACTTTCTTAACCCTGTAATAGTTGAGCATCTGGTTAAAATTACGGCCCTGGAATTCATTGATTACCATCGACAGGTACCGGGTATTGGTACCAAGGTCATTGGCAAGCTGTTTCAGGGTAAGTTTCGGATCTGTATAGAGTTCATTCGTTATCAGATGATTCAACATCCTCTTATACAATGCCTTTTTCTGCTGGTCATCAAAAGGTTTTCTGCCCAGGCCGGTTTTCTTTTTTGGCTTATCTTCCGGCTCAGTAAATCCGGCATCCAGAATGCCTGATTGAGTAATAATTATGTCTTCCGGTATAGTAACCGGAACTTCCGCCTCAGTTTCAGTAAATACAAGTGGTTCCTGAGTATTCAACTGCAAGGGTTCACCGGTAATTGCCGTTTCTTCAGGCTTTTTAATAATTTCCAGGTTAAGTCCAAGCCAGCCGGTAATGCCGGCAGCAATAAACATACTCAACGACTGAATCATCTGAAAGCCCTTTTCCGGAAGAATCAACGTCATCAACCAGCTGTCCATTAAAAGAAAATATCCTGAAAATGCAACGATCAGGTATTGGAAATAGATAACACTTCCCGGTGCTTTGCGGTAATATTCCTGAAGCCTGCGTGAATAAACGCGGAATTTGACAAAAAACATCAGGGTATAAAACACCGTCTGAACAAACAAAAAGGTATGACCTGCAATGGTCCAGCCATTCATTAGCCCTCCGGAGACTGACAGATTGTCATTCAGGTAGGAAAACAGAATTACCAACGGCATAGTGATCAAAAAAAGTGATGGAGTGGCCAGGTGATAAAACACAAATTTTACCGGGCGTTGCTTATTGGTAACAACAGCACTCAGGAACAGGAAGAAAAGCGGAATCACGGACAGACTCAAAGGTATTCTGGCGGCATTTGCCCAGGCATGAATTGGCAGGGATGCATGGGAATGAATTCCTGAGGCAGCCAGATATAGTGCGCTTACAAATAAAAATGCCACCAGGTAAAGTCGGGAATTCTCGCCTTTACGAAGGGTTTTTTCGAATGAAAGCAAGGCAATCAGTAATAATAAACTGGATTCTATTACAAACTGGGCCTTTATCAATCCTGTCATAATCAATTGTTAACTTCACCTGTAATATAAAGGAGGTTTATATGATACCCAAATTGAGCCTCCTGAGAAGATCAATCACTCAATCAAATTTCAAAGAAGTAAAAAAACCATATTCTTATCAAAACAGGAGGATAATTCATCCTCTTTCTGAAAAAAGATTTTATAAGTTCATATCCCGGATTTATACATCGTCGCTGCCAATGAAGGGAGATGTTCTGATTTCCCCGGCTGAAGATTAACTCAGAAAATGAAAAGTAGTCGTATCAGCTGTTTGCTGAAGTTAGCAAGACGAGTTCTTTGAAGCAAATCCGGACATTTCACTGAAAAAATGCGGTGAATAAGCCAACATTGCTGAGGTTAAAAGCCGGGGTTGAAAATATTTCCTCTCATTACCTGCCTTCAGGATACTGTAACCAAATCCCATCAGGACGGGAAATTATCTCCTGGAAACAGTGAATCTGCAACCCATAATTTTAAAAGAACTATTTCGGATTCGACGCTTCAAATTGAAGTCAGGAAAAATCCGATTGAACTAACAAAATTACGGAATTATAAATCAAAAAACAATACCCGATTCTTAATTCCGGACAATTTAATCCAATAAAAAATCTGAAAATAATTTATAGTATTGATTATCTATCTATTACATATTGATCCAATCAATGAAAAATAATTAATAAGTCCTGAAATAAGAATTTAGAAAATTCAGATTCAGTATCTGAAAGTCTTAATGCAGGAATATTTTTTTACACATTCCGGACAAGCAACGATAAAACGAAGTACTGATATTCATTATCAATTGTATTTCAATATTTTACATTAATTTATATGTATTTTTATTATATATATTACTATTTATACATTTTCACAGATTTCTGATGCTTGAATTGAAATATTTGATTTATTCCTTATCCCATTTCAAGACGCAATCCCATTTTATACAAAGCCTGGTGAAAACCGGCCAGACTGACTTCCGGGTAAATAAAAGTGTCTTTAAAAAGTTGTTATCCGGACCAAAAATCAGAAGAAAAGACAAACCTTATAATTTTAACATTTAGTAATTGATAATCAATAGTTTAATAAAGCCAATAATCCAAAGTAATAAATACTGATCATGAACAGGTACGTTGGTGAAATAATATGAAAACATCCCTGCATACGGTGCAAAGAATCGGTTTCC
>JAZDHI010000077.1:0-20005 GCA_043806115.1 Bacteroidota bacterium | reverse complement strand
CGATACCGATAGGCCCTTTCAATTGCTTGTTATTTTTTTTTAATAATCAATTGAATCTATCATCATTGCAACAGTTACGCGCTCTGCGTTGAATGGTGTGCGCCATTCGCTGCTTCGCGCTCATGGCGCACTTCAATCTTTCACACACCTTACCGAACGTCCATAACGCTTATCTTCCAGGGCTCTCCAGGTATCAAAGGCGCCATAGTCCATGTACCTGATCCAGGCATCATTTGAATTTTCTTCTGTTGAGCACCACCATCCACCGCCCCAGTTGATGTAATCAAAACTTCCGCCATATTCACGGTGACCTCCGGGCAAAGCGGAGAACCCGCTTTCATTGGTGGCATCGGCATTGGGTTCACGCCAGTGAATTGTACCAGCCTCTTTCAGTTTACTACCCGCAACGGCATCACCTCCCTGGGATCCGGATAAATCACTCCAATCTTCATCGGACGAGACATGCCAGCCTTCAGGAGCGATGTTCCGACCATCGTTCACTGCAAACCAGTTGTATAACCTCCCATAAATTTCCGCATTGCCTGAACTGTGATCGTAATTGCTGTAAGCGCCGGAGGTTATTCCTTCCCAGGCCGCATTGCCGGTAATCAGTTCCACTTCATCGCCGTTGCGGTAATGCGTTACTTTCAGGTTTTCGACCAGCCAGACATGGCTGCCAATGGTTACCGTGTGATACAAATTGCCGTCAATGTCCATTACCAGTTCATCATTCCAGGTTCTGAAAGCCATTTCCGGCCCGTATCCGGTTCCGGCACTGTTGATGGCATAGGCGCGCACAAAATAGGGGGTGTTGGTTAATAAACCGGTCAACGTGCAGGTAAAGCTGCCGGTGCCTATTCCATTGGGAATCTTTTCACTGGCAGTTGAGGGGTTGTGTGAGGTACTCCAGCAAATTCCCCGTTCGGTAACTGCCGCTCCACCATCATTGGTAACAGTTCCACTGAAGGTTACAGTTTGTTCAGAAACATAGGTAACAGGGGAGGTGTTGAGTTCGGGTGCCGATTCCTTTTCTTCTGCGCAGCTGCTTGCCAGTATTAAGAAAAAGCAACCCAGGGCAAACAGATAAATGTGAAGATCATTTCTTTTTTTCATGATAACTGGTTTTAAATAGTCAGACAATGATTTTAGTATGAAAATTAACCTCTGATTCAAGAATTCAAATCATTTTTCCTGCGAAAAACGCCTGTCAGCAGGTAACTTAAATCAGCCCTGTGAAATTGCTGTTGGCAGCGCCCTTATCATAATCCGGGATACGAATAGCAGGTAAAGGCGTGCCTTTTTTCAGCATGCCATCATCGCCGGGATAATTGCTGGTAGTTTGTTGCGTAGCGGGAAGTTCGAAAGTACCCGGCTGAACTGGAGAACATGTATGCTGAAAAATAAAGCTCAAAAAATGAGGAAACGATTTTCATTTTTTTTCATTTTTAAAACCAGGATTACCAAGAGGTGCCATGGATTCTGCAGCATGCTGTTCCCCCGTATTTCTCAGTGCCTTTATTGCTTCAGTTGTCTATTGTTAAAATTTAACTATCTTCTTCACAGTAATCGAATCAGAAAGATAAATCCTGCAGAGATAAATGCCTGCCGGATATCCTGTGAGGTCAAAAGCCAAATCCCGGGTGCCATTTTTCAAATTAACGGATTCCATTGCCTTACCATTTAAGTCAACAATTTCAATCCTGGTAATGTCATTTTTGAACTTTTGATTTGTTGGGTATATGGAATTCGAAATATGAAATCGGCCGTAAGTGGGATTCGGGTACAGATTATAAGCATGAGTTTGAAAAAACTGATCTGTGCCAACCGGTATCCCTGAAAGGATCAGTTCGGGATCTCCTTCTGTATCGGCATGGTTATTTTGGTATGACATATCCCGCATATCATCCGGCCCACCACCGTATATACCGAGGTCTTCATATTCTTCAAACCGGAAATACGCTACAATGCCGCTATCCGGACTGTTATAATAAACCGGGGAAAGGGTATCATTCATCAGACTTTGCACCTGGTTGATTCCCAGGGCTTTGCTCCAGATGCTCAGTTCATCCAGCGGTCCTTCAATGCAATAGGGCGGCCAAAAACAACCGATAATGAGATCAGCCGTGTTTGATACATCAGGCCAGGCACCGGAATAATAAAGAGGATTGAATTCAGCCTGGGTTCCATCAACATAAACAATGATCCCATCTGCCAGCCTGTCAGCTATAACAGCTATGTGATGCCAGTTTCCATCGATAAATTCATTGGTAGTATGACCGCTGCGTTCCAGGTTACCTGCGCTTTCAATATGGTTCACGTAGATCCTTTTCCCAGGTTCGGGATTATGCGGATCATCCTTGCCAAATCCATACAAATACTGCGTATACGGATAATCGCTGTCTCTCTTCATAACAACCGGTGATAATTGGTCATAATCGGCCGCCCTTATCCAGAAGGCAACGCTCCAATCACCGTCACCGGGGTTTAGGGATTCATGATGCGGAACCAGCAGATAATCATCGATTCCGTCCAGATCAACACAATTGCCGAACTCCTGGGCAATCAACACACTTGCTGTAAGCAAAAGTGTAAGGAAAAGAAGAACTGATTTTTTCATAGCTGATTTTTTTATGCACACGGATTTTCGCGGATTGCGACCTGCAGTAATCCTCAGCATCCGGGATTATCTGCGTGCTGATTTTTTTTATTCTCAGGTTATTTAAATTACATAGCGATGCATTTCACTGTGAGTTTATGATTGTCAACCTGTAAACAGTAATAATAAACTCCAGGACTTAATTCTGAGCCGTCAAAATCAAAGGTATATTCACCTACAGGTAAAACCTTATTTACCAGGGTAGCTATTTCCTGGCCGTGAATATTGAATACTTTTAGCGTTGTAAAGCCGCTAAGTTCGCTTTTCCACTTTATCTTCGTTATTCCGGTAAAAGGATTGGGCACATTCTGGAAAAGCCGGATCGGTTGATCATTTTCCGGCACAACCGGATCATCAGCAGCGAGTATTTTATCGTAGAAAGGTTTTATGCCCCAGGCTTTCAATACCCCTGAATGTTCACCATTACCGTCGTGAATTTCTAAAATCCAGTTTCCTTCCGGATCAAGACCCGTAAAAGCGTTCAAAGGCTGATCGGGGTTATGGTCACCTGAAAACGGAGGCACACCGTCTGAAACCGGGCTGGTAGCCTCATCTTTAAGTCTTAACCACAGAAAATCAGATCCCGTGGATGCAACCTGATCAACTATTTTTTGAGTAACTCCCAGATGCGACAAGGATATTTCGAGGTCACTGACCCTTGAGTGGATTATAGTATCGAGCATTACCTCAAGTCCTGTCAGTTGATATCCACCCTTCTCAATCCATGGAAAATCAACGGTTAAGGTATCTGAAACCGCATAGCCATCCTGAATAGCCATATTCAATCCATTGCTCAGAAAAGTACCGGGCTCATTCCAGAAGCCTCCGTTTTCAGTGTGTTTGATGGTTCCGCCCCAACCTGTGATCCAGCCGTTTTTCAGGTCGGTGAACTGTACTGCACAAAGGTAGTTTCTCCGGATACCGCTGTATTGCGGAAACCAGTGATACCCACCGTCGATGGTGCGCAATACCGTACCTGCATCGCCCACCGCCCAGCCGTTCAACGGATCAATAAAGAACACCGATTGCAGGGTTTCGCCAAAACCGGGAACAATCTCCTGCCAGGTGCGCCCTCCGTCGTTCGATAGCATGATCACGCCATAGACACCGACAGCCCAGCCGTGCAACCCATCAATGAAATAAACCGACCTGAAATACCAGTTGTTGGAACCCTTGATGACGGCCCTATGCCACAGTTCCCCTCCGTTGGTTGTATAGAGTATGGTAGAATCCATTCCCGCAGCCCATCCTTTCTGCAGATTGATAAAAAACACATCCGCAAGGGCATTCCGGGTTGGATTGGTCTGCAGGGTCCAGGTATCCCCTCCGTTGGTGGTACGGGCAATCTGACCCCACCAATCGGCACTGGCTACCCATCCGTAGTTTTCATCGAGGAAGAAGACCTTCTCAACAGAACCGATAACCGGGTTTGGCTGACTCACCCATGAATGACCACCGTTTGTAGTATGCATGATCACGCCTTCTGAATAAGGAACACTGCTTTCACCAACAACCCATCCTTCATTCTCATTGACAAAATCGACGCTGCTGAAAAATACAGGTTCATTCAGCTGGGTTTCCCATGTTTTTCCTCCATCAACAGTGTGGAGGATCAGTCCGTCCCGGTTTCCTTCCTCATCCAAACGTTCACCTCCGGCTACCCAACCAGTATCGGCATTGATGAAATCAACATCCATGAAACAATGGGTAGGTCTTTTGTTGAGTACCTCAAACTGAGCCTGGGTGCTTTCCTCCTTCTTAAGCACCTGCCCGTACCATCCCACGGCATAAACCGAATGAAACAGCGCCTGAAAGCAAACATCGTTCAACTGGTAGAGGGTCGGCGATTCCTTTTCTGTCCAGGTGGCGCCACCGTCAAGCGTTTCGCTGATGTGGCCCTGATCGCCGACAGCGTAAGCGGTTCCTCCGATTCCCCTGGTTTCAACTGATCTGAAGTTGATAAACGGAGCCTGATTTTCTAGTACCCAGGTTTGCCCGTAGTCAGATGAACGGATAATGACGGACTGGTTTCCACAGGCACGGTAATCGCTGTTCGGGTCAACATCTATGCTGAGGAGATTTTGCGTCGTGGGCGTGGGATGCGACTGCCAGGTTGCTCCGTTATCTTTGGTGCTGATGATGAGACCCTGATTTCCGCACAGCCAGACTTCATCGCAATCGATGATGTCAATGTCGTGATAATTCGTGAAAGGGCAGTATATGTTTTCCCATGTTTCACCGTAGAGATGGCCTTTCAGTACAACTCCGCTCCCGCAGATCCATGGGCAGGCACCTTCTATGGCCACAACCTTGTGGAGATCTTTATCAGTTCCTGAACGTTGTTTTGACCAGGTTTCCCCGGCATCACCGGTAGAGTATATGGTTCCTTTCTCCCCAACGATCCAGCCGTGGCGATCCACCCCAGCCATATAAATGCAGTTCAGATTAACGGAGGTCCCCAGATCAATGAGTTCCCAGTTGAGTCCTGAATTGGAGGTGTGCATGAATACACCCTGGTCGCCCACAGCCCAGCCGATAACACCATTCATGACAATGGAATTCAGGTCATTCCCCTGAAGATAAGGGTTTTGCCACCACCATCCATCCTGTGAAAATGATGCGTTTCCAGACAAAAACAGAAACAAATAAGCGATTAGTTTTTTCATGGCTCTGCATTTATTAAAGATTCAATGGTTCAATTCTTCCAATTCATCTGAAAATCAGTGAATTACTTGGTCAAAACCATTTTTCTCGTTTCAACCCATCCTTTCAGGTGCAATTGATAAAAATAGATTCCGGAAGGAAGACCGGAAGCATCGAAGATAACCTCCTGTTTCCCGGCAACATATTTTTGATTCACAAGAGTCACAATTTTGATTCCCGACGAATTGAAAATGTCAAGCCTGACCGGCCCGGCCTCATTGGACTGCCAGCAGATTGTTGTTTTCTTACTGAAAGGATCAGGGTAATTATGATGCAGTCTGATGTTCTGAGGACCCGTTGTTACCGGATTCTCAACAACTGAAACAACCCCACCGGTATTGGTGTGCAGAACAGCACCGCCATAACCGATTGCCGTAGCATTGTTTTCATCCTGCATGGATACACCATACAGATTATCTGTAAGCCCATCGGCCTGAATTGTCCAGGAAGCCCCACCATTGGTTGTATTGAGGATGACACAGGAAATCGCCGAACCGGTCCACCGGTCACCGACGATCATTCCGTTGTTGATCCCCGAAAATGACACACTCCGCAAATCGGCAGATATCCCGGCTGACTGTGCAACCCACGTTGAACCGCCATTGATGGTTCTGAGAATGGTACCGTTTTCACCGGTCACTGTCCCGTAATCCGGACCTGTAAATGAAACAGCGAGCAACCTGAAGGTTGTACCACTGTTTTGAGGCACCCAGGTCGCTCCTCCATTGGTTGTCCTGAGAATCGTCCCGTTATCGCCGACCGCTGTGCCATTATTGGCATCAGAAAAAAACACACCCCGCAAAGCAGTTGTTGTACCACTGTTTTGAACCACCCAGTCATTCCCTCCGTTGGTGGTCCGGAGAATGGTACCACTATAACCTACAGCCGTCCCGTTGCCGGCATCGGAAAAGGAGACACTTCTCAGGGCTGTCGTAGTGCCGCCCGACTGCAAAATCCATGATGTTCCGCCGTTTGTTGTTCTGATGATGGTTCCGTTAAAGCCCACTGCAGTCCCCTTGTTAATATCGGAGAAAGAAACACTGAGCAGATCATAAACGGTTCCGCTTTGCTGTTCTGTCCATGTGGTGCCCCATTGCTTGTTCTGAAAACTGCTCCGGTTGAACCAACAGAAGTTCCGTAATTTGAATCGATAAAACAGAGTCCCATCAGCGTCTTTGTAAATCCGCTGTTCTGAGCTGTCCAGGTTGCCCCGCCATCGGTTGTCCGCAGAATAGTTCCATGATCACCAACTGCAACTCCACTGAGGGCATCGGTAAAACAAACGCCACTGAGCCCGTTGCTAGTGCCGGTTGACTGAGAGTTCCAGGTTTCGCCTCCATCAACAGTTCTGTATATATAGCCACCCAAGCCTACCGCTGTTCCATTCCAGGCATCGGTAAAACAAACATCTTCCAGCCTGATACCTTCTCCGTCGAACTTTGTCCAGGTGAGGCCCCCGTTTTTGGTCATCAGAATTGTAAAGTCCAAGCCTACAGCTGTTCCATTATCCTGATCGGTAAATGATACACCCAACAGGCTGTTGGTAGTACCGCTGGTTTGCATTGTCCAGGTCTGGCCTCCGTCAACCGTCCGGCGAATGGTGCCATTGTTACCGACGATTGTACCGGTATTGTTATCCGTAAAGGAGACATCATAAAGGTCGTTGGAAGTGCTGCCGGACTGCTGTACCCAGGTTGTACCACCGTTGGTGGTATGCAGGATGGTGCCGGAATAACCTGCTACGGTTCCGTTGTCGGCATCGGTAAAGGAGATACCCGACAGATCGGCATCGGTTCCGCTGTCCTGAACAGTCCAGCTTGAGCCACCGTCGTTGGTCCGTATAATCAACCCTCCGGTACCAACTGCAGTTCCGTGGTCAGCATCTGGGAAGGAAACACTCCTGAGCATAACATTCTCCCCGCTGTACTGTTGTTGCCAGGTAACACCGCCATCGCTGGTTTTCAGGATGGTTCCGAGTGCTCCGACTGCCCAGCCGGTTGTGGGTGAAACGAAATCAATGCTATAGAGTGCATTGCCCTGCGGCAGCGGATTCTGCCAGAACCAACCCGATGGCTGAGCGGGAATCACATTGAGAATCAAGAGATAATTGAGTAAGATCAGGATGAGTTTCTTCATATTATTTTATTTTTTTAACCACTCAGGCACTTAGAACACTCAGGGTCACTAAGGATTTCTATTTAATTCTTCTTAGTGTTTCTCGGTGATCTTAGTGTCTCAGTGGTTTTCCGTGTCACAGTCCGTTTTAAACTACCTGCAGATGAACAGTTTCCGGGTCTCAACCCTGTCGTTTGCCTTAATCCTGCAGAAATAAATCCCTGGAGGAATTCCTGAAACATTCAGGATAGCTTTATGATCCCCGGCTGTTTGCCTGCCAGGGTTATTGAACAAAATCTCCTTACCAGAAAGATCTGTAACTGATATACCAATCATCGAGTTGCTGTTCAGGAAATAATGCAATTCAACCAACTCATGGGCCGGATTCGGACACAATCCTGTCAGGATCGGTTGCAAGGGGGGAGGTAAAGCTGGAAGACCTACTGAGCCCTGCCTGCCTGAAAGCTTAATGCCGCTGGTCCATATGGTTGTTAGATCAAATTGGTCCTCCAGAATGGTAGCGACATGCAGTTCCAGCATTTCCTTTGTGTAGAAACCGAAGCTGCGGGTTTGGGCAGTATCAATGCCCACCGGGGTATGAGAAATGGAGAGATGGTCCTGCCTTATCCTGAGGCATGGAAACTCACCTGAACTGATCTTAAGTGTACCGAATGCATCAACGGTCATTTCACTTTCTGAAATTACATAAACCTCCGGCATATAATAAGTGGAATCTCTTTCGCTCATCCAGGTTGTACCCAGGGTCATCGGAATCATGGATTGTATGGCCGGAGGATCCCAGGTGAAACTGACGGAGGTTTCGTCAGACTCGCCGTGAAGCAGCAGCCTGTCACTCTGCAGCTCTTTGTAATTCCAGGTATAGAGCGTATCTTCCGGGCCAAACCAGTACCTTTCATACAATACCAGGTTTGAAGATGGAAAATCACCGATAAAAGGTGCCGACGAAGGCTCAACTGAGTTGGAAATGGCCACATACTCAAACGGGATTGATGTCATATCCCAGAACTGGGCATTGGATGAAGGTTCACCTACAAAAACTTCATAATCAGAGCCCAGGGGAGTCGACAATGTCTGAAATACAACTCCAACGCCAAAACCTGACTGAAAATCTGAATGGGTCAGCGTAATCTGACCATTTGCAAATGCCGACACAAGCGTCAGCAATAATAGTAAATATCTTTTCATGGAAATTCCTCCTGAATTTAAGTGTTTTTGATTAATATGAAAAGTGAGATGCCTTTACAGCTGCGTCTCAGGAAGTAAATTCAAACCGATTCCAGCTGCTTTTGAGAGACTTTTTCTGGTTAACAATACCGGGATAGATATATATAGTGTTGAAAAATAACAGACACAGAAGGGGCAGTGGCATCAAGAGACCGGCCCGCCAGTGAAATCCTGCTCATTAATTGTTCCCGGACCGGGGAATAAATTGATATAATTCACATGAAAACTCAGGTATCAGGCAATAGCCGGCTTCAGTGGCAGTATGGGAAGGGTTCCGTTTATAAAAACCCGTAAAAATGCTTCAGAATAGAATCCAATACCAATGAACAAACTTTCAATTAAATCATATCAGGATGTAAATATAAGGTAAAATTGCATAAAATCAAATTATTCTCCCGGGGGATTTCAACCATTATTTCTTCATACCAGAAAATTAAGACCATTGAACAAATGAAGAACCCGGGTACGGGATTTAATAACAGTCAGATAATAAAAAAAATCGTCAGAATCCGGTTATGGTCCCAACCATCTGCCGAAAGAATCTGAAAGAGGTCCGGGATTCAGGAAAATTTGTTTTCTTTGTCATCGGGAATTGAAATTTAATATTGATTCTATGAGTCCTGTACTTATTGCCGGTGTAATCATAGTAAACCTTGCCCTTGTTGCCTATTCAGTTGCCATCATTACAGAACAGCGGAAAAAATCAGTCACCGGATTCGTTCTGACAATTCTCACTATGGGTGTTGTTTTTGATATTACTGCGACCATTTGCATGATCAAAGGTTCGGCAAATTCATTTGCAACACTCCACGGTCTTCTGGGTTACTCAGCGCTCGCAGCTATGACTGTTGATGCAGTTTTGCTGTGGAAGCACTGGCTAACACACCACAACACAATTCAGGTGGGCAAAGTCCTGAACTTATATACCAGATATGCTTATGCCTGGTGGGTAATAGCCTATATAACCGGGGCTTTGATTGTTGCGGTGAAATAAACGACTCCACAATTCAGGCAACGGATAGCTGACCTGAACTTTAATAGCATTCATTTGTTTTTGTTGCATCTGTTTCAATTCAACCCAATCAATCTATGATTGCAGAAACCAGATCAAACCGCAGGCAACAGCTTTACCTGATTCTTTCAGCCATCTTTCTGACCAATGCTCTTGTAGCGGAGTTCGCCGGGGTTAAGATATTTTCACTCGAAAAACTTCTTGGGTTAATGCCGTCACAGCTCCCCTTCTTCGGAGGACAAAAGCTTGATTTCAACCTGAGTGTCGGTGTGGTCATCTGGCCTTTGGTCTTCATTTTATCCGACCTTATCAATGAATATTTCGGTCGTGCAGGGGTTCGAAAAATCAGTTTCATCACTGCAGGAATGATTGCCTGGGCATTTCTGATTGTACTCGCCGGTACGGAAGTCCCACCGGCAGGTTTCTGGCTCGAACTCAATAATACTGACCCTTCAGGACATCCGTTTGACATCAACTATGCCTATACCAGTATTTTCAGGGCCGGGATGGGTATTATTGCCGGATCGCTGGCGGCCTTCCTGATAAGCCAGCTGGTAGATGCCTATGCTTTTCATTACCTGAAAAACCTGACCGGACATAAAAAGCTCTGGCTCAGGGCAACCGGCTCAACAGTTATATCTCAACTGATCGACAGTTTCGTAATTCTTTTTATCGCCTTTTACCTTTTGGGCAACTGGAGTATGGAACAGGTGTTACAGGTCGGACTGGTTCAGTACACCTATAAAGTCCTTCTGGCAATACTGCTTACACCACTGATCTACCTGGCGCATTGGCTGATCGATAAATTCCTGGTCAGGAACAGATAACCAGGGGGTTTTCTTCTCATTCCTGCAGGAGGCCGTCTCAAAGCTTTCGTAATTCGCCAGGTTAATGACAGAAAGGATATGTTGAGGGTAAGCTTTCAAAATTGTTAGCAAAATTCTGTTTCCCGGATTTTTATTGAATTTAAATTCAATTGCATTGGGTACAACCCCGGTATCTTCGATGTAACCGGTTTACTGCTGTTGTATTGTTCACCAGAAAAACCTGCTGTAGTAAAGATTTTGTCAGGTAATTTCTTTCAAACGTTCAGCCATCAGGTAGTTCTTCCCAAAGGCTACTTAACAATATATTTTCGATCCGAAACGAAAAATGATACAAAACTTCTGACAGAGACCGGAAGGTTGTATTCGTACAGTCGTGTACCTCCGTTAATCATTGACACAGCAATCTTTTTACATCGTTTTGGGAGCTACTGCTCAGAGAATCACTGAAACTAATCCCATGATTTTCGCAGAAACAGCTTTGGCTTTCATTATCAGTCCTTTATGAAATATTTAGAATGTTTATAAATTGATCGGTGCCCCCTTTCGGGTTACCTAACTTTTCTACTTTTATCGCTCAAAATGAACCAATCATGCGTGTTGCAAGAGTACAGAAGCAAAAAACTGCTTCATTCAACGAAGTTCCTGATCTGGAACTGCTTAATCCACTGATCACCAAATACAAGGGACGTAAGGGCAATCTTATCCCCCTGCTACAGGGTGCCCAGCAGCTTTATGGCTTCATACCGAAAGAAGCATTCATAAAAATTTCAGATGAAGCAGGTCTCAGGCTGAGTGATATGTATGGTGTTGCTACCTTCTATTCCCAGTTCAGGCTGAAGCCGGTAGGTAAAAACATCATCAAGGTGTGCCACGGTACCGCGTGCCACGTTCAGAATGCCAACGCCATTACCGACGCCATCCAGGATTCGCTGAACATCAAAGATACTGAAACCACTGAAGACAGGTTGTTTACACTTGAATCGGTGGCCTGTCTCGGCTGTTGTTCTCTTGCCCCGGTCATGATGATCGGTGATAACACTTATGGTAAACTCACCGGAAAGGAAGCGGTTAAGATTATTAAAGAGATCCGCATCAGCAACAGCCAGCCGGCGGAAATACAGGTTAATACTAATGACTAAGCTTATACCAGAAATACTATGAGTACAACACAGGTCATCGTAGGGTTGGGTAGTTGCGGCATTGCTGCCGGAGCGGCAAAAACCTACGACAAAATCAAGGCATTGAAAGAAGCCGAAAATCTTGGCTTTGAACTGAAAAAAACCAGTTGCGTAGGCATGTGCTATCGCGAACCGCTTGTTGAAATCATAGATGAATCCGGCACGTATCTATACGGGGATATTGATGAAACAAAAGCGGTCGAGATCATTGACAAACACATCTGTCAGCATAGTCCGGTGAGGGAATATGTGGTCAGTTCTGACCTGTTTAAAACTGAAGAAAATGAATTCCTTGATGATCAGATAAAAATAGTGCTCCGAAACTGCGGGCACATGGATCCTGAAAGTATTGAAGAATATGAAAGCCGAGATGGTTATGCTGCCATCCGAAAAATAGCCGTGGAAAATATTCCTGGCTCAGAGGTTATCCGGAAAATTCTGGATTCCGGTATCCGCGGGCGTGGTGGTGGCGGTTTCCCGACAGGACTAAAGTGGAAATTTGCTGCCAACAATGCATCTGATGAAAAATTCATCATCTGCAATGCTGATGAAGGTGATCCGGGAGCCTTCATGGATCGCTCAGTGCTGGAAGGTGACCCTCATTCCATTATTGAAGGGATGATTATCGGAGCTTATGCCATCGGGGCTACTGAAGGGGTAATTTACTGCCGGGCTGAATATCCGCTGGCCATCAAACGTCTGAATATAGCGCTGAACCAGGCAAGAAACAACGGCTATCTTGGCCGGGACATCCTGGGAATCAAAGGGTTTGATTTTGATGTTCATATTAAAGAAGGTGCAGGTGCATTCGTCTGCGGTGAAGAAACCGCCCTGATCGCCTCTATTGAAGGGGAACGCGGCATGCCACGCAAGCGACCGCCATTTCCGGCTGCTTCAGGTCTCTGGCGCAAACCGACCAACATCAACAACGTAGAAACCTTTGCCAATATCCCCTGGATCATTCTTCACGGGCCCGAAGCCTATTCAAAATACGGCACTGAAAAAAGCAAAGGCACCAAGGTATTTGCGCTTGCAGGAAAAATCAAACGTTCGGGACTCGTTGAAGTTCCAATGGGAATGACCATCCGGGATGTGATCTTTAAACTGGGGGGTGGAATACAGAACGGCAAGAAGTTTAAAGCCGTGCAAATGGGTGGGCCTTCCGGCGGATGTATTCCCGAATATCTTGCCGGTACCATTGTGGATTATGATTCAGTGAACGCAACCGGTGCCATCATGGGTTCCGGCGGAATGGTTATCATGGATGAAACCACCTGCATGATCGATGTTGCCAAATTCTTCCTCGATTTCACGCAGAAAGAAAGTTGTGGAAAATGTACTTTTTGCAGGATTGGTACCAAGCGCATGCTGGAGATACTGATCCGCATCACCGAAGGCGAAGGCCGCGACGGTGACATTGAATTACTCGAAGAACTTGCCTACCAGATTAAAGAAACTTCTCTGTGTGGCCTGGGGCAAACCGCTCCTAATCCTGTACTTACAACCATCCGCTACTTCCGCGACGAGTATGAAGCCCACATTTATCATAAAAAATGTCCGGCCAAAGTTTGTAAAAAACTACTCACGTATGAAGTTGATGAAAAGAAATGCACCGGCTGTACCGTTTGCGCCAGAAACTGTCCGGTGAAAGCCATCGACGGTGAACGGAAGCAATTGCATGTTATCCGGCAGGAAGACTGTACCAAATGCGGCGAATGTTATTCAAGGTGCAAATTCGATGCAATTACGCTCCACTGATACAATACTTCGTTTAATATTGATAAAACCCAACATTTCAATGTATCATAAAACGAAGGTTTGAAAATTAAACAATTGAAAATCATGCATTGCGTCTTTGCGTCCCTCCCAGCCGGCAGGCTGGCTTGCGTGAAATAAAAGTATACTGAACTACTACGAAAAATCAAACAGGATTACAATGAGCAATACGCTGAATATCATAATAAATGACCGGATTGTCAAAGGCATTGAAGGAGAAACCATTCTGTCAGTCTGCCGGCGCGAAGAAATAGAAATACCTACCCTATGCGACGATCCTCGTCTAGAACCTTACACTTCCTGCTATGTTTGTGTGGTTGAGATTGAAGGCATGCGGGGTATGCAGCCATCCTGCAGTACCCGCATCGCTGAAGGGATGAAGATAAAGACGCAAAGTGAAAAAGTGTTGAAAGCACGCAAAACAGCGCTCGACCTGATGCTGAGCAACCATTATGCCGATTGCCTCGGGCCCTGCAAACAAACCTGTCCGGCCGGAGTTGACGTTCAGGGCTATATTTCACTGATCGAGAAAGGCCTGTTCAGCGAGGCAATAGCAGTTATCAAGGAAACCAATCCTTTACCGGCAATTTGCGGCCGTGTATGCGTACGTCCCTGTGAAGTAGCCTGCCGCCGTAACCTGCTTGATGAGGGTGCTGCTGTTGGTATTGATTATCTGAAACGTTTTGCCGCCGATTATGATTTGAATTCAGCCGATAAATACCGTCCCGAAATAAAAGCTGAGACAGGTAAAAAAGTCGCTGTGATCGGTGCGGGACCTGGCGGCCTGTCAGCAGCATTTTTCCTGCGCAAAGAAGGCCATTCCGTTGATATATTCGAAACCAGTCCTGCAGCCGGAGGCTGGCTCAGGTATGGCATACCTGAATACCGGTTGCCCAACGAGCTGTTACAACGTGAAGTTGACAACATCACAGAAATGGGTGTGAATATCCATTACAGTCAGAGCCTCGGTGAAACCATCAGTTACAAGGAGATCAGGGCTAAATATAATGCTACCGTTCTGGCCATCGGCTCACAAAGGGGTACATCCATTGGATGTGAAGGCGACGATGCCGAAGGTGTTTTTGCCGGCACTGATTTCCTGAAATCACTGGAAATGAATGCAGAAAAACCTGATTTCAGGGGAAAAACCGTAGCCGTAATCGGCGGAGGAAATACAGCCATGGACTGCTGCCGGACATCACGGAGGCTGGGCGCTGAGAAAGTTTACGTGATTTACCGGCGGACTGAAAAGGAGATGCCAGCCAACCCGATCGAGATCCATGAATCGAAACTCGAAGGTGTGGAATATATGTTTCTTACACTTCCGTTGAAGGTTCAGAAAGATGAGAATGGACGCATAAAGGCCTTGATTTGCATGAAGATGGAACTGGGTGAACCTGATGCTTCCGGCCGCCGGCGACCGGTTCCTGTAGAAGGCAGTGAATTTATCATCCAGCTAGACCTGGCCCTGGCTGCCATCGGACAAAAAACCGA
The DNA here is from genome assembly GCA_043806115.1 of Bacteroidota bacterium. Classification (GTDB taxonomy): domain Bacteria; phylum Bacteroidota; class Bacteroidia; order Bacteroidales; family Lentimicrobiaceae; genus Lentimicrobium. The sequence goes on along the minus strand of JAZDHI010000077.1, from coordinate 4,999 downwards.
CATTCATTTTCTTGACGATATAAATTCAAACAGCTCCGAAGGTCAGCTGGCAGCCAACAAATGGGGCGACCTTGATGCAGATAAAAACACCTTGCAGACTGGCATACCATCGATGTTTGCCGCAGGTGACGGAGTAACCGGTCCTGCTACACTTATCCAGGCCATAGCCCAGGCAAGAGTAGCTGCTTTAAGTTGTCATCAATTCCTTACCGGACAGGCAATTCTACCGGCTAAAAAGGAGTTTATCAGTAAACGTGAAAACTTCCGGGAGCTGACAAATACAGACTTTGCTGAAATTTTTGAACATCAGCAAAGACACGAAATGCCGGTGCTTGAACCCGGCAACCGCTTCAATTTTACCGAAGTAGAACTGGGTTACGAAAACGAGGAAGTAGCTGTAACAGAAGCCGCCCGCTGTCTGGAATGCGGTTGTACGGCTTATTTTGAATGTGACCTGAAGAAATACTCAACCGAATACGGTGCAGACCAGAAACATTATGAAGGTGAACACCGGGAATATGATGTAGATTTCAGGCATCCCTACATCGAGATCGACAACAACAAATGCATCCTGTGTGCCCGCTGTGTGAGGATTTGCCGTGAAGTAGCCGGAGCCAATGCGCTTGGGTTGGTTAACCGCGGTTTCGATACCTATGTTGCTCCAAGTATGGGCGATTCCCTGACCGAAGCTAATTGCGAATCCTGCGGATTATGTATTTCAACCTGCCCGACAGGTGCCCTTACCGAAAATAAACTTTTCAAACCGGGACCGGTAGCAACCGAAAGCTTTAAAACCATTTGCAATTACTGTTCGGTTGGTTGTACCCTTGAAGTACATCACCGCAAGGGTTTTGTGATGGATATCAAGGGAGCTGAAGGGCTGATTAATGCCGATGGGAATATCTGCCGGTATGGAAGGTTCGGTTATCAGTATCTGAATGATAAAAGCCGCATCACCCGGCCAATGCTGAAGAAAAACGGCCGGTTCGAACCCGTTTCCTGGGAAGAGGCTTTTGCACTTATTGAAAAGAACCTGAAGGCAGGTAATCCCGATGAAAAAGCCTTCTTTGCCGGAGCACGGCTTACCAACGAAGAGCAATACCTTATTCAGAAACTTGCCAGGGCCGGGGTAAAAACCAACAATATCGGCAGCTTCCATTATCTGGGCCGGGGAACAAATTACACAAAACTGTCACGTGCAAACGTTCCGTTTGCTGAATTGTCAGAAACCAGGAGGGCTTACCTGATAGGGGCAGAATTAAGCCGTGATAACCCTGTTGCCGGTTTCCATGTCTGGAATAACCAGATCCGTAATGGACTGAAGGTTGATCTTGTAACAACACAGAAACCGGCCAGCGACGAGCTCAAGGCAGATAATGTCCTGAAGATAAAATCATACTATCATTTTATAAAAGCGGTAAACCATTATCTTCTTTCCCTGAAACTTGAAAATGCACTTTATATCAGGGATCTGATTGATAATTTTGAAGAATACCGCGATCAGTTGCTGCTCGAATCATGGGATGACCTGGTAAAAGCTTCGGGGGTTGACAGGGCAGAAACCATTATCCGTTTTGCCGTAGATTATAACAACGAAATGCATGCCGTGGTCATCTTCTCCGAAAAGGAATTATCAGGACGCACCTGCGCCGAAATCTTCAATATGGCCTGCATCACCGGTAAACACGGGAAAACCGGAAGTGGATTGATCCTGCTCAAGGAAAAGAACAACAGCCATGGATTACACGATATGGGTGTGATGTCCAACCTGGGCCCCGGTGCCTCCGACTGGAACGACCCCTTCAACCGCTCCACCTTTGCATTTCATTGGGGTGTGGAAACCCTCCCTGACGGACAAGGTTGTACCCTGAACGGAATGCGCACCGGTCGCTTCAAACAATTGTATATTTTCGGTGAAGACCCGGTGGGTTGTGCCAACGATGCCGGTGACATTGAAAACATGTTGAAGGGCAGGGATTTTATCGTAGTTCAGGATAATTTTATGACAGAAACGGCGAAACTGGGCGATCTGATCCTGCCTGCCTCCTATGCTTTTGAATCGGGAGGTACTTTTACCAACGCGCAGCGGGTTATCCAGAAAGTTGACAAAGGTCTGAAATCAGCGATTGCTTTTGATTCATGGAAACAACTGGATGAACTTTTGGCAAGGTTCGGTTTCGAACGGCTTGAGACCGTGGACGATGTGACACTCGAATTGGCTTCGATGCTGCCAAAATACTGCACCAGCAGCAAACTGAAATTCAGGCTGACCGATGAAGATAACTTCAACCCGATGTTCAGGCATGGAGGTGATTATCTCGGAATGCGGTTTGACAGGGAATTTGAGGGGATGTTTGTGAATTAATATTGGTCTGATTCCAATTATGAAATAACCGGCTGGATTTATTCCGGCCGGTTATTTTGTTTATAAATAAAGTTCAGGCCTATGAATAAATCAAAGTATTACAGTTTAGCAGCAAGTTTGATTAATCTACATGAAGCTTTAAAAATTGACGGGGTTATTTTATATATCTTTCAAATTCGTTTTTTGAAATAATGTAATCTCTCAATTTAAAAAAATCATTGTTGAAAAATTTCAAATCCTCTCTTTTGAAATTACCTTGATGAAACCCTATATAGAAAGTATCAATTACCACACTATACTCCTCATTTATGAGCCGACAAGATGAAAGGTATTCAGAAATCAAACCAGAAATCAAATTGTCTAAAAGTAAATCTTTATGATGTGAAACTAATTGCTTATGATATTCTATTTCTTTTACAAGATTTAGTAATTCAACATACAAAATGATAGATTGTAACCTGAAAAGCCTAATATTTCCAAGCATTCCATCATAAGGTTTATCTATATTTACAATGAATTCATCTTTTCTGAATTTTTCAACATCTTTTAAGTAATCTGGAAACTCTTTACACAAGGTAAAATAAGTTTTATCGACATAATCGAAAAACTTGATTAGTTGAATATTAGGAAACATTAACTCAGCATTTTGTTCTTTTGATATCTTTTCAAATCTAAATTGAAAATCCTTAAAATACTGTTCACTCCTTGAATATGCAATTTGTTTGTGTGAAATCAGAATTGTGACAATTAACCCAATAACGCCCAAAAAGGAAATAATTGGTGTCGCAATATTATTAAACTCTGACGAATTAAAACTTAACAAACCATCTGAACAGTATCGAAGTCCAATAAAAACTATAATCAAGAGTGAAACGGCTAGTAGTGAAACAAAAATAAGTAATAAAGAATTTCTTTTCATTGAGATGTCTTTTTAATCCTTACTTCATTTTCTATGCGGCTAAATGACTACCGTTAATATATTGGTCTTCATTTTATAAATTTTATCCAAAATAATGATCTATTTATTACCTGACATTTAACTCTTCCCATTCGCAGTGGCAATACTCCCTACATCTTTTATTATTCCGTATAAAGTATTTGTATAGTCTTTCGCACATAAGATGGTATTTTGGAGCATTGATAATAGCATTACATAAAAATAGCCAGATGTTATTTCGCCAGATGCTTTTATTGAAACGGAATTCATTTCAGATTGGTTCAAAGAAAAGTTCACAATAGATTCACCTTTTTCGCTAACAAATCTATGAGTCTTAAATAATATAAAATTCCCATGAACAGCAATTATATCTGGAAGATCGTCAATAGCATAATTTTGATTAATATATTCCAGAAATTTCACATAATCACTTGGAAAATGTTTATCAATTGTGTAGGCATAAATAGCTGTTATAAGGCGATTGGTAATGATATCTTTTAAAGGTAATTTGCTCATCCCACTATAGTCGAGAAGTGGATTAATATATCCTAGATTTGCATTTTCTCTTTCCAGAGAACGGATTTCTTTAAGTTGATTTATTACTTTAACTAAAGTTTTAATTGATAAAGTTCTTTTTATTTCAACACATCCATAGACAGAGTCAAATGGATAATATTCAACATTATCAGTCAAGGCAGCTTTATGTATTAATGGGTTAAAATGTATAGGGTCAAAAATAATCCAATCACATTGATTACTTTGTTTCTCATTCTTATCAACCATATATCCTGATCCAAATGCATATCTTTTAGGAAAATATGGGACGAACCAGTTTTTTAAAGCATTCTCAAGGGGGACACCCAATTCAAAATTATGTTGTGCAACTGCATATGAAAATTCAACATCAAGCAAACTTGATACTTTTTCAATTCCCATCAATAGATGTTTTTTCATTTCGTTTCATTTGAAGTTTATAATGGCTTGAAGTAAACTTATGTTAACTTACCTTTACTTCTATAACGAACTTGGCCAAGAGAATCAAACTTTGAATTTATAGTCTGAATAGCTATAAACTTAGTCCATTTTTGTGTGCTTTTGATATTTACTTCTTTTCTTGCAATATCCCAAATTTGTATTCTAACATTTCGTTAAATTTACCATCATCAGTGTTAAAGTACCAATTACCTGTCCTTTCCCATTTGTTTGTGTTATCATCAAAAATATAGCTACCTTCAGCCTTAACTTTACCATTTGAATAATACTCAATCTCTTTTTTATATTTCTTAATCACATTGATGCTTCCATCTTGGTTGTACCATTTCCATTCACCCACTTCAAATCCTTTTGCGTCATAAGTCCCGTGAAACTTCTTATTTCCGTTCTCATAATATTCAATGTAGTCACCATAATATAAATCTTTGATGGTAAGTTTGGTATATTGTAATTTGATTTTACCAGTGTAGTAAAATTCGGTCGATTTAAATATGAGTGGTTCCAACTGGATATCCTCCTGAATTAATTTTCCGTCAGAAGAATAAAGTTTTAATACAAAGCCTTGAGGGTGCTCATTAAACTGTGTCAAATTTAAAACTTAGATTTGACAAAGCTATGAAAGAAAAAATCAATTGGGAAGAGTTCAGCAAAGAAGCCGCTGAACATATCCGACAGGGCAAACCACTGACAGGCGAAGGTGGTAT
>JAZDHI010000076.1:0-157869 GCA_043806115.1 Bacteroidota bacterium | reverse complement strand
CATCTATTTTAAAATTCGCAAACAGAACATAGTGGACTAACCCCATTGCTTTGTTAACAACCTTTGATTTTCATGATGACAAAGAACTTTATAATGTATCACTTCATGTTTCGAACACTCCTAATTGCAGATTTCGGATTGCTGATTTCGGAGTTCGGGTTTTAAGTTAAAGACACATAGACAAGGGGAGGGGGAGACAAGGAGATTTTTGGAATCTTGGATTGTTGATTTCGGATTTTGGATTGCAGATTTTTAATTACGGGTTTTAAGTCAGAGTCACGGGGACAAGGGGAGGGGGAGACAAGGGGTTAGAATGACAAATATCCAATTTCCATTATCTAATTTATGAAGTAAAATATCTGATTACCAATCATTAATCCTAAAATCCCTATTCTGAACAGAAGAAGGGGAGCCTGCCTGACTGCTTCAGGCAGACAGGTTCTCCAAAGGTAAATCTGGAATCCGTAACTTTTCCTCGCCGGCAGGCAAGCGGCCATCCAACAGGTCCGAATTTCGGGAAAACTCCAATATCCCAACACCCCAGCCATTCCATCAATCCATTATTCCCGCTTTCAGTCTCTTCTTCTCGCTAAAGTCGCTTCTTTTCGCTCGCTCACTCCCTCGCCTATTTTCACTCCATCAAGAAAACTCAGGGTTTTGTCAGTTGACGGAATACATCCTCCAGGCTGCTGTTTTGTCTCTGCATCGAGAGAACGGTTAACTCATTGTCCACAGCATACCGGAAGATTTCCTGTCTTACATCAAGGTCTTTGGCAGATTCAATCAACCAGGTTAATCCTGATGCTTTTTTAACATTTAATACACCTTTTATCGACTTTAATGCTGCAATTTGAACTTCCCGGTCAAATTCAACCATCACCTGTTCGCTATTGGCAGAATTACTCAGTAAATGCGCAGTGCTGTCGTCGGCCACAATCTTGCCCTGATTGATGATGATGGCCCGGCTGCAGATGGCTTCCACTTCCTGAAGAATATGTGTAGAAAGCATGATGGTTTTCTGTTTGCCGATTTCTGAGATCAGATTCCGGATTTCGATCAACTGGTTCGGGTCGAGGCCTGAAGTCGGTTCATCGAGAATCAATACTTCGGGATCATGAATCATGGCCTGGGCCAGTCCAACCCGCTGGCGGTATCCTTTAGACAAAGCCCCGATCTTTTTGCTCTTTTCGGGCATCAGACCCGTTATTTCCATCATTTCTGCTACCCGTTTTGCGGAACTTTTCCCAAGTTGGTGAATTCCTGCCACAAATTCCAGGTACTCCTTAATATACATATCGGTATAGAGCGGGTTATTTTCAGGCAGGTAACCGACTTTTTTCCGCACATCGAGCGATTGCTCCCGGATATCGAAACCATGCACGCTCACCTCACCTGAGGTTGGCGGAATAAAGCAGGTAATGATCTTCATCATGGTCGATTTGCCGGCTCCGTTGGGGCCCAGCAAACCGACAATCTCGCCCGGATTTATGCTGAATGAAACATTGTTGAGGGCCAGTTGCCGGTCGAATTGTTTGCTGATGTTGCTGACGATAATGGACATCTGAAAGGCAGAGTATTTGAAATGCGTTGCAAAGGTAGAAAACAAAAAGGTTTCACTCATAAAATTTAGTTAAGCCTTTGGATCAGCAAAATGAAGAAAAATGTTTTGGAAATTACCAGGTAAATTGGCCCCAGCGTTCAGGAATAATTTATTGTTTACAAATTTGTTAAATCAAAAAAGTTCTCTACCTTTGCACCCCTTTTAAAGCATAAGTGTGTCCGTGAACGGCCGTAACCTGAAGCGTGAAAACCTTATCTCTCTAAAGGACCCTGCCGTAAGCAGCTGAATCTCATGCCCGTGAATCAGTTGTCGGGACGGTCGTATTATTGTTTTTGATAAAAAAAATTAACCAATGAACACATTAAGTTATAAAACTTTGTCAGCAACACCGGCAACCATTCAGAAGAACTGGGTACTGGTGGATGCAGAAGGACAGACACTCGGACGTTTGTCGAGTAAAGTTGCCAATATCCTGAGGGGAAAATACAAAACCAATTTTACCCCGAACCTTGATTGCGGCGACTTCGTAATCATCATCAACGCAGAGAAGATAAAACTCACGGGCAAAAAACTTACTGAAAAGGTTTACGTCCGCCATACCGGTTATCCGGGTGGACAGCGTTTCGCAACGCCCTGGGAAATCCTGCAGAAACATCCTGAACGGGTGATTGAATATGCGGTAAGGGGAATGCTCCCATCCAACAAACTGGGCGATGCCATCTACAAGAACCTTAAAGTGTATGCAGGACCTGAGCATCCGCATCAGGCACAGCAACCACAATTGATTAATCTTAATTCAATCAAATAAGTATGGAAGTGATCAACGCCCTTGGCAGAAGGAAAACTGCTGTAGCCCGTATATATCTGAAAGATGGCAATGGAATCATCACTGTGAACGGCAGGGATTATAAAGAATATTTCCCGACCGGAACTTTGCAGTATGTTGTTACCCAATCCCTCGAAGTTGCTGAATCAATCGGCAAATACGACATCAAGGTTAATCTCGATGGCGGAGGTATTACCGGACAAGCTGAAGCATTGCGTCTGGCTATTTCCAAAGCACTTTGTGAAATCAACCCTGAGTTCCGTCCCCCGCTGAAGGCCAAAGGCCTGTTGCGCAGGGATCCCCGTATGGTTGAAAGAAAAAAGCCGGGTCAGAAAAAAGCCCGGAAGAAATTCCAGTTCAGCAAGCGCTAAATTCAATTTGTGTTTAGTATCTAAATTGCCAGGACGTCTGATCCTGAGTTTTGTTGCTTAAACAGAGCTACCTGGCAATTGATTTTGACAGAATGTAAACAATTAACAAAAATTTAAATGGCAAGAACAAGTTTTGATGAATTATTGGATGCCGGTTCACATTTCGGACATCTGAAACGTAAATGGAACCCGAACATGGCGCCCTATATTTTTATGGAGCGCAACGGCATTCACATTATTGACCTTTATAAGACCATCGCCAAGATTGACGAAGCTGCTTCAGCGCTGAAACAGATTACCAAATCAGGTAAAAAGGTTCTTTTTGTAGCAACCAAGAAACAGGCTAAGGAAATAGTTGCCGAGCATGTTAAATCAGTCGGTATGCCTTACGTTACCGAACGCTGGCCGGGTGGAATGCTTACCAACTTTGCTACTATCCGTAAAGCAGTCCGCAAAATGTCATCAATCGACAAACTGATGACGAGCCCGAGTTACACAAATATTTCAAAACGCGAGCGTCTTCAGATTGCGCGCGAACGTGCTAAACTTGAAAAGAACCTTGGATCAATTGCAGATCTGAGTCGGTTACCGGCCGCAATTTTTGTTGTGGATATCAGCAAAGAGCACATTGCCATTGCCGAAGCCCGCAAGCTTAACATCCCAACGTTTGCTATTGTTGATACCAATTCGGATCCGAACATTGTGGATTTCCCGATACCGGCCAATGACGATGCCTCGAAATCAATTTCGCTGATTGTTGGAAAAATGGTTCTTGCCATTGAAGAAGGCCTGACAGAACGTAAGATCGACCGGGATAAACGTGCCGAAGACGAACGTGAAGAAGGTTTCGCCGGTTCAAGGAACTACGATCTTGATGATGAAGACGATGAAGAATTGACCACTACAGGCGAGCGGGTACGTAAACCGGCCCCGGGTGAAGAAGGGAGTGATGAGAACCGCAGTCGCAAACCCGGTACAAGGAAACCTTTGGGCAAAAAACCGGGTGGACCCAGAAAATAATAATAACCTATAACATAAAGTATTTATGGCTAACATTACCGCTGCTGATGTAAATAAATTACGTCAGATGACTGGCGCCGGAATGATGGATTGCAAGAATGCTCTCCAGGAAAATGATGGCGATTTTGAAAAGGCAATTGATTACCTGCGTAAGAAGGGTCAGAAACTGGCTACCAAACGTGCCGAAAAGGATGCCAATGAAGGCATCGTACTTGCCCGTACAAACGAAACCAAAGATTTTGCAGCAATTTTTATGCTTAACTGCGAAACTGACTTTGTTGCCAAGAACCAGGAATTTGTAAATTTTACCAATCTGATCATGGCCAAAGCCATCGAAATGAAACCCAAAACCAGTGACGAATTCAAGGCACTTGACCTGAATGGCCGCTCTGTGATGGATAACATTACTGAAATGGTTGGTAAAACCGGTGAAAAAATGGAGCTGGCACATTTTGAAGTGATCAGCGCCCCGCGGGTATTTGCTTACAACCATCCTGGTAACAGACTTGCCACCATCCTTGGTTTGAATAAAGCCGGTGTGGAAGGTATTGATCAGGCCGGGCATGAAGTTGCCATGCAGATTGCCGCTATGGCTCCTGTGGCTGTTGATAAAGACGATGTTCCTTCTACAGTGATTGAACGTGAAATCGAAATCGGAAAAGAACAGGCCCGTCAGGAAGGCAAACCGGAAGAAATGGTTGAAAAAATCGCCCTGGGTAAACTGAATAAATTCTACAAGGAAAGTACTTTGTTAAACCAGGAGTTTGTACGTGACAATAAATTGTCGGTTCGTGAATTTCTGAACAAAATGGACAAAGACCTTACAGTTTCGGCATTCAAGCGCTTTATGCTGGGTGCATAGACAAATTTTAGAACAGATATTAAAGAGACCGGATTTTCCGGTCTCTTTTTTTTCAGGTAAGATGGTTTTCTTAAATTTCCTCTACAATAACCAATTGTTTAGCATCAGCAACGGCTGATTTCTGCATGAATTCATAGAATGCATTATATATTTCGGGAGGATGTGTTCCTTTATAAACTTCAAAGGTCCGGATACAGGTGATCTTTCCATCCTCCAACACAGTTTGCATCGTATTTTTACCAAACCGTTCATCAATAACAGTGCTTTGTGGCAATAGTTCAGGTTTGTATCCTGAAGGCATATTTATGATCAATGTATCACATGACCTGTAAGAATAAGGAATATATAGCGGGTATTTCCTGTTTCTTACCCTGGCCGGTACTTCAATTTTATTGTTCAGATTCATCGAAGCAAACAATCGTCCATTTGCTCCTGTAAAAAATGATTTAAGAGCAAGGTCAACATCAAGAGTAATAACTGGTTTCGGATCTTCAAATATTTTAAACCTGTGATTTATTAAAGTGAAGTCTTTAATTTCCAGATTCGCATTTATCCATGCCTCCCGATCGGTTTGATTCTGATTTGCAGTAAAAACAATATCATCCATTAAAAGACCGCTGTATGATATGATTCCTATGGCAGCAGTTCCTTCATCGCCATGATCAATAATGATGGTAGAGTTAATATAATTATCCCTGATGGTATATTCGGGTGTCCTGACAAGTTGGCCCGAATCATCGTTTATTGCGAGTGCATACCTGTTATCGGTGAAACTGCCTAAATATCCAAAGGGATTAATCTGACTGGTACATTCCAGCCAGATAGTGTCGCTTTCCATTGGAACATTTACAATGACATGGTCAAATTGATGACCTGGCTGATCTTTGATAAATTGATACTGGCCTGTACCCGAATTTACTAAAGAATAAAATGACTTTATCCCGACCATATCGAGCATTGCAACCATATAGTTGCTCAGGTCTTTGCAATCACCATATCCAAGTTCATCTACATCAGCAGCTTCATGGGGTTGAATTCCACCAATCCCGAGCGAAATGCTTATGTAATGAGTTCTTGATTGAAGATACTTGTATAGAATTCTGACTTTTTCCCTTTTAGAGGATGTATTAACAACCAACTGATTGAGTTGTATAATTGCTGATGGAATCAGACTTTTGCGTCCGGTGGATAACCGTGCAAGCCATTTCCCATAGTTTTCCCAGGTGTCGGCCTTACCTTCATATTTATTATACTGAATATATTCCGGTGCAATATGTATTGTCGGAATCAGATCTGAAATCGGGGGTTCAAATGGTTCTTCAAGAATAGGCAGAAGATCACTGAAACTCCAGGTTCCTGTATCGCCACTCTGCATCGGCTTTATATCGCCGCCCATGTTTAATGTCTTAATATTCAATGGAATATTAAGCGGATTTACCAGACTGAGAGATGAACTTACCACACTCTGGTTATCTGACCTGTAGGGAGAGTAAGATCTGAAGGCATACAAATGATCGTAAGTAATCTCATAATCATATACAATGGTGAAAGGATAACTGATGGGCACTATTTTACAGAATATAACACGGGCATCACTGTAAAGAGTAACATCTCCGGCTGTGCTGTAATCCAGCATTTCGGATTGCCGGATGGTTTTTATTTTTACTCCGGATTCATTATAAATGGCTGCAGTATTAATTTTTACTTTTTCTCCGGTGTTATAAAATATTTTCAGATGAGCGAGAATTAACGCCTTTTCATTCATGATTGTCAGACTGAATGCTTCACTGATAGCTATTTTTTCATTACTAAGAATCGTGAAAGTCGTTTCATTATTTCTCAGGATAGAATTTGCACCCTTTAATAAGGACTCTGGTATGTTAGACACTGCCAGATTCTGGGCATTTGAAGAATGTAACCAGGTGAATCCGGTCAGAATAACGGTGAATAAAAGTTTGCTGAAATAGTTCATGTCCTATAATTTTTTTAAGACAATCATTTCTGCATTTTTTTCAACGATTCTGGAATAAAATTCCCTGATATCCTGGTAGTTCAGGGCAGAAATTTGGGATGTTCTGATGTCAATCAGACTCATTAACTGTACCTTGTTCCCGCTGGCAGCAATGGTATATTTATAACTTCCAAGCTGATCAGGCAGGACAATAACTGCACTTTTAGGTATCTCAGCAACCTGGTATCCCTCCGGAATTATCATCGTATTTATAATTTTCGATGACCATGGGATTATGAAATCAACCGGAAATTCGCGATTCTCTGTAGTGAATGGATTTGAATTGGTACCTGCACCAAGACACGGATTTATGTAAATGATATCTTTCGGGCTATCATCTGACAAATTGTAAACTGCTTTGTATTTCATCACAAGAGGCTGGCTAAGGTCATCAAGATTTTCAATGGTATATTCGGAGATGAGTAGTCCGGGAGTTTCAGCCTCATATTCTGTTATAAATTCATCTGTATTTGCGGCGGCATTGATTCTTTTAGCCAATTTTTCTGCATAATACATTTTCTCCATCAGGTTGAATTCTCCATTCAGATTTCCATTGGGAGTAACAACCGTTTGGGCATAAAGCAGTTTTTCATTCTGTTGATTGACCGATAGGGTTACCCAGTCATTCAATTCAGGTGTTTGAGAAATTCTTCTTCCTTTGCCATTTAAACAACGTTCGGGTAACATACTGAACGGAAGTGCTTTATCAGTGGCATCCAGTAAAAAATATTCATTATCAATTCGTGCTTCAGCAATAACATAATTAAATTTTGACAGCATGATCTGAGCCGGATGAAGCATGCCATTCGAGCGTGTGCTGAGAATTACCGGGTCAGCTTCAATTCCGATCTCATTAAGAAGCGAGACAAGAAGCAGATTTATGTCAGATGCTTTCCCTTTCTTTTCTTCCCATGCTTTTCGGAGTGTTTTTGTAATATAGATTCCATTTCTGTCGTTAAAAGCCATTGAATTGCGTATCAATTCAAATGCTTTAATCATTCTTTCTTTAGGGTCAGTGTAACGGGTCTTCAGTGAATCAGCTTCGTCTCTAATCGGACAACTCCTTTTTAACTGAGTCCCGAAGTCAACATCATTCCATAGGTTCTTGCTGATTTTTTCCCAGGTGGTTGTATAGTCTTTTTTGGTGTAAGGGAGATTAACAGAGGCTATTTCAAATTCAATGGAAGATATATAGTTTGAGAGGGCATTCATAAAAGGCTCTTTTTTGAATGCAGGGATATGCTCAAATCTGAACTTATGCTTGTTATCATTAAAAAGCACGGTGGTGGTTGATCCTTTACCATCTCTTATAAATATACTTCTGGTATCAATTTTAGAATCTGAAAAAGAGGGAGTCAGATAACCCTTCATCAGGGTTTTAAAATTAAAATATTCAGGGATTGATACACATAGTTCATTAAACAGCGAAGGAACAGTCGATTGAAATTCCCAGCTGCGGATTTCCCAGATTATTTCAGAAACAATGTGATATTCTACTTCAAAAACAGTCCCGTTTTTGACATTGGGTACCGAGAAATTCAGGCTTTTTTCTTTTGCGCTGACATCTTCAGTAAAAAGATTGGATTTATCAATATCCGTCTCTACGATCTTGTTCCCGGCTTCCAGGTTATAGGCTGTTGCTTTTACCCTGTTGATTTTTTCTTTCAACTCATTTGAATAGTAATAAGGTATTTTGAAATTTGCTGTTCGGAACCCATTGGAATTGAATACCTTAACTCTTACATGTCTGGTAAATACAACCTGGAAACCGAAAACTTCATCGTAAGTGTAACTGATGTCACCGATATCACCGAGAATTAATGCTCCGGCACTTGTGTCGGCTTCATATTGTTGCATCGATAAATGCGCAGGATCAATCTTTCCGTATTTCATTGAAGGCTTTTGCGCCCCAGCGAATAATGAAATCGTGATAATAACTGATAAAAGAATGTTTTTCAGCATAATGGTTTTTATTTAATTATAAGATGATACTTCAATGAACTTAATAATTATAGTATATCCCAACGTCGTTATGGGGTGAAAGATAGCCAGATAATCCGGAATGCAAAACCGGATTTCTATTCTGTATAATCAAAAATAACTAACATGCAAAACTAAATTTTCTAAAATAGTTCAATATAAATACATTAACTATTAGAAAAGGCAATTTAGAATGAAAAAAAATTACCTGGCAGGAATTATTGTGCATCAAATGTGATTTTTAAAATTGATGTAGTGTTTTTATTGATTTAAATAGAAAAAGGCTGCCGAAGCAGCCTTTTTGGTGGGGGGATCGTAATATGAAGTTATAGTCCGAGTAGTTCCTTAACGATTGAAGAAATTGTTTTATTATCTGCTTTTCCGGCCAGTTGCAGGGAGGCAACTGCCATTACTTTACCCATATCCCTGATTCCGGATGCTCCTGTTTCTTTGATGATCTGGCTAATCAATGGTTTCAATTCGTCAGTTCCGATCTGGGATGGCAGGTATGCTGCAATGATTTCTGCCTGAAATGTTTCAACACCGGCCAGGTCTGCACGGTTTTGCCCGGAATAGATTTCAGCAGTTTCGCGGCGTTGTTTGACCAGCTTCTGAAGAAGTCTGACTTCCAGATCATCGGTAACACCACCACCGCCTTCGCTGGTCATTGCGAGGAGCAATGCAGACTTGACGGCCCGCAGTGCTTCCAGTTTTTCCTTGTCCCGGGCAAGCATTGCTTTCCTGATGTCTTCGTTGATTTTGTCGGTAAGACTCATTTCTGTTTACAATATTTTAATCAACATTGTCGTGAAGGAAGTTGTTGGGCTTCACTTCGACTGATTTGTTCTCGGTCTTAAAAAGCATATACTTTGAAACCTCAGAACTGTCAGAAGGAGGTGTGTCGCGGAGTTCGATGTTTCTCCGCTGATATGCCGGTTGATTTTCAAGCTCTGCAAGTCCTTCGGGTGTATTTACTTTAATGCTAACTTCCCTGAGTTTGGCCAGCCTTACATTGGCTCTTTCTTCCTGTTTGAGTGATTCCTCTTCATCGTCGAGGGCTTTCTGTTTATCAGAGCGATAGTCACGCAGGAAATCAAATCCGGGTTCTGCGTGGCGGACAGGTTTCACAGGTGTGAAAATGAAATTCTCAGCCGGTTTTTCATCCTTCTGAGGACCAGATCCGTCAGTTTTTGCAGGATTAATTTCAAAAGTAAACGTCCGCTGGGTTTCGGTATTTTCTTCTAGATGTCCGATTATTTCATCATTTTCTTCTGCCGGAGCTTTACTGACAAGTTTTATTTCTTCAACCGCAGCAGGTTCATGAAGCGGCTGATCAACAGGCTTTGGGGATTGTACAGGATTTGAGTCCAGGGGGTAAACAATTATATCGGGTCTTGATGTTTGGCCATCGGGTTTGTTTTTAGAGTCAAATCCGGTAGCAATCAAGGTGATGCTGATTTTTGTACCAAGCGTTTCATCTGTGCCATTACCCCAGATTATATCGGCACCTGAGCCTGCTTCATGTTGAATATAATCGGTAATTTCCATTACTTCATCAAGGGTAATTTCTTCAGTTCCTGAAGAAATATACAGCAGAATGTTACTGGCGCCTCTGATATTGGCGTCATCGAGCAAGGGTGAAGTCATGGCCATCTGCACAGCTTCAAGTGCCCGGTTTTCTCCTTCAGCCATACCGGAACCCATAATGGCTTTCCCGCTTTCCTTCATGACCGTTTTAACGTCTTCGAAATCAACGTTAATATATCCGGTAACAGTAATGATCTCTGCGATTCCTTTGGCTGCAACGGTCAGTATATTATCTGCTTTATTGAATGCTTCCGATAATTTCAGGTCTCCATCAAGTTCGCGGAGTTTGTCGTTGCAAATGATGAGCAGGGTGTCAACTGATTTGCGGAGTTCATCAATACCGGCGCGGGCTTGCTGTATACGTTTGCGGCCCTCGAAAGAGAAGGGAAGGGTGACGATTCCTACAGTAAGAATTCCGAGTTCTTTGGCCAGGGAGGCAATAACCGGAGCAGCACCGGTACCGGTGCCACCACCCATTCCGGCAGTGATAAACACCATCTTGGTGTTGCTTTCAAGTATTTTCCGTAGGTCGTCAATGTTTTCAGTAGCAGCATCTTTACCCACAGATGGTATCGATCCGGCCCCCAGACCTTTGTTACCAAGTTGAATCTTTAACGGAACCGGGCTGGTATCCAGCGCCTGACAGTCGGTATTGCAAATCATAAAATCCACTCCACGGATTCCCTGCTTGAACATGTGCGTAACAGCGTTACTTCCACCTCCACCGACACCAATGACTTTTATAATGGACGACTGATTTTTGGGCAAGTCGAATTTGAGCATATCTGGCATTTTTTTGATCTCCTAAAATTACGTGAATAATAATGTTTACAGCCACTTCATAATGCTGTTTTTATCAACAGGCTATTTGTTAATATCTCAGTTTTCACCGTCCTCTTCAAAGAATTTTTTAATGCCATCAAAAAATGACAACCTGACCTGTTTTTTGGGTTTTAAAGTTGGTTTTTCAGATTTCATTAATTCTTTTTCATACCGTTGTAAACCTATGATTACCAAACCAATACCTGTTGCATACATAGGGCTGGCCATCTCTTCGGGAACGCCGGGCGCAAGATGTTCATTCGGATATCCAATCCGGGTATCCATACCGGTTATGAACTCAGTCAACTGGGAAATGTGTCGTAGTTGAGCTCCGCCACCGGTTAACACGATCCCTGCAATCAGTTTTTTTTCGTAACCTGAATTCTTTATTTCGAAGTATACATGTTCAATAATTTCCTCCATTCGCGCCTGAATAATACTTGCGAGGTTTTTGAGGGTAATCTCTTTGGGTGGGCGTCCGCGTAAGCCTGGGATTGCGACAATCTCTTCATCCCGGTTTTCGCTGGCAAGTGCCGATCCGAACTTAACTTTCAAATCTTCGGCATGCTTCTTAATAATGGTGCACCCTTCCTTAATATCTTCAGTAATTATATCTCCGCCAAACGGAATTACTGCTGTATGGCGAATAATGCCATCCTGAAAAATAGCAATGTCGGTGGTTCCACCTCCTATATCGACCAATACGACACCCGCCTCCTTTTCTTCTTCACTTAAAACAGCTTCAGCTGATGCCAGAGGTTCCAGCAATAGAGAATCTACTTCCAGGTTTGCTTTTTTAACACATTTGAAAATATTTTTGGCGGCCATAGTCTGTCCGGTGATGATGTGGAAATTGGCCTCCAGTTGATGACCGAGCATACCTTTGGGCTGCTTGATGCCGGTTTCTCCGTCAACAGTATATTCCTGCGGAATAACATCTATGATGTCTTCGCCCGGGTTCATTGCGAGCTTGTACATGTTTTCAGTCAATCCGTCAATGTCGGCTTGTGTAATCTCATTCTCGGCATTAGGCCTGATGATAGAGCCTCTGTACTGGATACTTTTGATATGCTGCCCGGCTATTCCAACGTTAACCGTTGCAATATCAGAATCTGATCTGCTTTCGGCATCTTTTACGGCGACTTTTATACTCTGTACGGTATCTTCAATATTGGAGACAACCCCTCTTTTGACACCTATAGACTCAGTCTTGCCGAAGCCCAGTATTTCAATTTTGTTGTTTTCATTCCGCCGGCCGACAATGGCTGCAATCTTTGTTGTGCCTATATCCAGACCTACGATTATTTCTGAAGTTGCCATTTTAGTTTGTTTTTGTGCATACAACTTGATTCCTGAATTTTAGGTTGATTGATTTGTAAGTATTCCAGCTTGTATTCTTCATACCGGTTGAATAGAATACCCTGAGATTTTTAAGCTTCTCCCCGATAAACGTGGTATCACCGAGTAGAATAATCTGTTCTCCGAATTTTGGTAAAAGTTCGAGTTCACCAGTCTTATTTACATAGATCTGTTCAATGAAGGCATTACAGAATACTTCTTTCCTCAGCGCAAGAGATGTGTGATAGATTTGCCGGAGAAGCACCGGAAGTTTTTCATATTCAGGTAATCCGTTTTTATTCCAACCTGTTTTACTGATTGTTCTGACCGGTTTAATATTCCCATTTGCAATAATTACCCGGGCAGGAAATTCGGGACTTAGGGGCATAAGCCCGCCCTCTTCATCAATATAGAACTGTTTTCCTTTTAAATCAATAACCCTGACCAGGGGGTTGCGTTGAATAACTGAAGCCTTCACCGTTCCGTTAACCCCAATTGTTAGTGAAGCCTTTTTAATAAACGGATTTTCATCAAGTAATCTTTGAATTTTTTCTACCTCAATCCCGC
Organism: Bacteroidota bacterium; assembly: GCA_043806115.1. Classification (GTDB taxonomy): domain Bacteria; phylum Bacteroidota; class Bacteroidia; order Bacteroidales; family Lentimicrobiaceae; genus Lentimicrobium. The sequence goes on along the minus strand of JAZDHI010000076.1, from coordinate 144,924 downwards.
CTATTTCTTTTCCCCTGACTTTAATATTATTCTTTGTAATTTGTTGCCTGATATTCCCCTGGGTTATCAGGACCGGAGCTTTTCCATATCCGACTTCAATTTCAAATTTTTGACAGACCAGTTTTTTCTGCCGTTGATTGGCAAAAATGAAGAGGCTGCCTACTCCGGCAACAACAGCTATCCAGAAGATTATGGTAAGGACTCTTTTCATCCGGTTGCATTTTTACTGAATAATTGTTCTATTTGTGGTACAAGTTGGTCAATATCACCTGCACCAAGTGTCAGTAGTACATCAGGTCTGAAGTTTTCCAGCATTTTCAATACCTCATTCTTCGGACAAAGATGTTTGTCTGCAACCATTATCTTCTTCAGCAGCATGGCAGATGTCACTCCTTCTATCGGACGTTCTCTTGCAGGGTAAATTTCGAGCAGAATTACCTTGTCAAGCATTGAAAGACTTTCGGCGAACTCATCGGCAAAATCGCGGGTTCTGGTGTAAAGATGTGGTTGAAAAATGCCGGTGATGTGCCGATGAGGATAGAGTGCTTTTACTGAACTGATACAGGCTTTCAGTTCTTCAGGGTGATGGGCATAATCATCAATGTAAAGCAGTCCCGGCCGGTTTATCCTGAAGTCAAATCTCCTTTTAACACCCTGGAAAGTATTGATTCCATTTCTGATTTCATCTGTTGTACTGCCTGACAACCAGGCAGCTGAAGCAGCAGCGATACTGTTTTCAACATTAAATAATCCGGGAAGTGCAGGTTTAAGACCTTTTATCAATTCATCAGGCACCCTTAAATCAAAACAATATATTCCGTCCGTTAATTTCAGATTTTCTGCCTTGAAGTCTGATGGTCCGGAAACCGAATAGGTGTATGTTGTTACTCCATTCTTTGTTAAAACAGGAATTTCAACACCCTTTTTTATTAGCAGAATTCCGTTTTCCTGAATATTTTCCGTAAAAGCAGCAAATGAACCCTTCAGTTGCTGATGGTCACCATAAATATCAAGGTGGTCGGCATCGGTAGAAGTAATGATTGCCAGCCAGGGGAATAGCCTGAGGAATGAACGGTCAAATTCATCAGCTTCTGCAACCATGAACCTGCTTTCCGGTTTCAGAAGCAGATTTGAATTATAGTTTTTGGCAATTCCGCCCAGAAACGAAGTACAACCTTCACTACCTGCAAAAAGAATGTGTGATAGTATGGATGTGACGGTTGTTTTTCCATGGGTACCTGCAATGGCAAGGGTTGTTTTTCCTGCAGTGATTTCTCCCAGTAATTCGGAACGTTTCAGCATTTTTGTGCCATTGGCTTTGATAAGCATAAACTCGCCGAGATCAGAAGGTATAGCAGGAGTGAATACTACCAGATCGGTTTCTGATGGGACCAGATCAGGCCTGTCATCGTAGTGAATAATCATGCCTTCTTCTTCCAGTGCAGCTGTGAGTGGTGTCGGGGTCTTGTCGTAACCATAGACCTTTGTTCCTGCCTTATGCAGGTAGCGGGCCAGAGCGCTCATACCTATGCCTCCGATTCCCAGAAAATAGACCACTTTCAATTTTACAGTATTCACGGATTAAGACTGTTTATTTACCCTGATGCATTCAAGTATTATTCCTGCAATTCGTTGTGCTGATTCATGCTGAGCAAGTCTGGCGATGTTTCCGCCAAGTTGTTGCATCCGCTCTCTGTTTCTGATCAGAGAAATGGTTTCATGGATTAATTCTGACGGGGCATCAGTATCGGTAACCAATATAGCGGCCTTTTGTGAAACCAGAGCCATGGCATTTTTTGTCTGATGATCCTCGGCAACATTTGGCGATGGTACCAGGATGCTTGGTTTGCCGGTTATACATAACTCTGAAATAGCGATGGCTCCTGCCCTTGAGATTATGACATCGGCTGCAGCATAGGCAAGGTCCATTCTTGAAATAAAAGCCATTTGCCTTATTCCCCTGGTTTCAAATGGCTTCACTGCCTTCTCTGCCTGGTCTGAAAAAAGCTTACCCGTTTGCCAGATTAGCTGTATGTTGTTTTCTGTCAGTTCATTCAGGTTGTTCTGAATGCTCTGGTTAATTGTTCTTGCCCCAAGACTCCCTCCTACTGCCAATACCACAGGTTTTAAAGGATCCAGTCTGAAATACAGGAGTGCTTCAGTGTGGAGATCTTTCTGATTGACGATGTCCTTTCTTACAGGATTGCCGGTGATAATAATCTTCCCGGCAGGGAAATATTTTTCCATGCCATTGTAAGCGACACAGATCTTTTTTGCTTTACCGGCCAGCATTTTGTTGGTAATGCCCGGGTATGAGTTTTGTTCCTGGAGTATGGTAGGAATTCCCATAGCTGCAGCTGCCCTGATGGTAGGTCCGCTGGCATATCCTCCAACCCCGACGGCAGCATCAGGTCTGAACTTTCTGATGATTCTTCTGGCTTTGATGCTGCTATGAATGATCTTAAAGGGTATCAGCAGATTCTTCAGAGTCAGGCTACGTTGAATTCCGCTTATCCATAGTCCGACAATTTCATACCCGGCAGCAGGTACTTTCTCCATTTCCATGCGCCCTTCAGCCCCTACAAATAAGATTTCTGCATTGGGTTCAACTTGTCTGATAGCATCGGCAATGGCAATTGCCGGGAATATATGTCCCCCGGTCCCTCCTCCGCTGATGATGACTCTGACTTCAGACAATGGCATGTTCTGCATTTTTTACCGGTGTTTCTTTTTCCTGTGACTCCTCTATTTCGCGACTAACACTCAGAATGATTCCTATTGCAATACTGGTGAACCAGATTGAAGTACCGCCCATGCTGATCAATGGTAGGGTCTGCCCGGTTACAGGAAGAATATTTACAGCAACCATCATGTTGACCATTGCCTGAAAAACAAGGCTGAATGATACCCCGAATGTCAGAAATGCGGCAAAATTCCGAGGACTTTTAATTACAATTTTAATGGACCTGAAGAAAAGGACAAGATAAAGCAGTACTACAACAGTGCCTCCTATAGTTCCATATTCTTCAACAATGATGGCATATATAAAATCGGAATAAGGGTGTGGTAAGAAATTTTTCTGTGTTGAATTACCCGGCATTTTACCAGCTATTCCTCCGGTTGCAATTGCAATTTTCGCCTGTTCAACCTGGTAGTTTGCTTCACTGTCACCGCTTATAAAACTTTCAATTCTGTTTTGCCAGGTGCCGAAACGCCCGCTTAGCTTGGGCATATTTACAGCGATGGTAATCAACAAGGCAAATCCTGCAATACCGATTGCAACCAGAACTGCAATATACCGGAATCTCACCCGCCCGACAAACATCAATACCAGACAGGTAGTAAATATCATGGCTGCTGTTGAGAAATTAGCGGGTAATATCAACAGCGTAATTATTACAATCGGAAGCATTATAGAAATAAATCCCTTTCTGAAATCCTCAACTTCGTCCTGTTTTTTGGCAAGCAGTCTGGCAACGAAAATGATCAGAGCCAGTTTGGCAAAGTCAGATGGTTGAAATGTGATGTTGATCAATGGCAGGGTGTACCAGCGGCTGGCTTCATTGAGATTTGTCCCGAAAAACAATGTATAGGCCAATAAAGGTACCGATGCATATATGGCAAGTTGTGAAATACGGGCGTAGTATTTGTATTTAACCTGGTGGGCAAAGTACATGAGAACAAAACCGAGAATCAGGATTCCAAGGTGTTTGATCATGTAGTATTCAGTGTTTCCGGATTGGTATTTGTAGGCCAGTGTTCCTGTCGAACTGTAAACAGCAAGAATAGAAAATACGGAAAGCAGGAGGACTACCGCCCAGATTACTTTATCGCCCTTTATATTATTCAGAATAGCCCTCATAATCTCTTTGTTGCTACAATGATTTTACGGCTTCTTTGAACTTCCGGCCACGTTCTTCATAGTTCACAAATAAGTCAAAACTGGCGCAAGCAGGTGAAAGCAGAACACAATCACCCTTTCTGGCCAGGTAATAGGCCATGTTTACAGCCTCTTCTGCCGAAGTGGTTTCGGTGATAAACTCTACCTTATCCTTGAAAGCCTCAATAAGTTTTTCATTTTCCATGCCCAGGCAAACAATTGCCTTGACCTTTTGCTTTACAAGATCATACAGTTTTGTATAGTCATTGCCTTTATCAATGCCTCCGGCGATCCAGATCACCTTCTTATTCAGGCTTTCTAAAGCATACCAGACAGAGTTTATGTTCGTGGCTTTTGAATCGTTGATGAACTCAATGCCATGGATATTGGCCACGAATTCAAGCCTGTGCTCTACGTTCTGGAAGTCAGAGAGGCATTGTTTGATGGTTTCCTTACGGAGGCCAACCAGTTTGGCTGCAACCCCTGCGGCCATTGAATTGTAAACGTTGTGCTTTCCTTGTAAAGCCAGTTCTTCTAATGTCATATCGAACTTTTCCCCCTTTAGGTTAAAAAATATTTTCTTCTTGTATGCATAAGCGCCATTCTTTATCTTATCAGCTATGCTGATCTGATAACATTCCTGTTTCAGTTCCCTGGATTGAACCATGTCTGTAATGGTTTTATCATCACTGCACCAGATGAATGCATCATTTTCATTCTGGTTTCGTGTGATGCGCATCTTGGATTCAGCATACCTGTTAAAGCAATTCCCGTATCGGTCAAGATGATCGGGCGTGATGTTCAGGAGTATGCCCACTTCTGCCTTGAAGTCGAACATTCCATCAAGCTGAAAACTACTGAGTTCTATCACAAAATATTCATGATCTCCTTCTGCAAGTTGCCTGGCAAAGCTTTTCCCGACATTCCCTGCCAGTCCTACATCCAGTCCGGCTGATCTGAGCAGATGATAGGTAAGCATTGTCGTGGTTGTTTTGCCATTACTACCGGTAATGCATATTTTTTTCGACCGGGAGAATCTCGAAGCAAACTCTATTTCGGAAATCACAGGAATTCCACTTTTGACAGCCTCCACAACAAACGGAGCCAGATCCGGGATGCCAGGACTTTTTATAATTTCCTGAGCATCAAGAATCCTTTCAAACGTATGTTTCTTTTCTTCATACTCAATACCAGAAGAATCAAGTGTCTTCTTATAATCTTCCCTGATTTTTCCGCAATCAGACACGAAAACACTCATGCCCTTGCTTTGGGCAAGTAGTGCGGCGCCGACTCCACTTTCGCCGGCGCCCAAAACCACTACTCTGGGGTTTAATCGCATCTTACCTGATCTTTAATGTGATGATGGTGAAAACAGCAAGCATAATTCCAACAATGAAAAACCGTTGCACGATCTTAGGCTCAGCATAGCCAAGCTTTTGAAAGTGATGGTGCAATGGTGACATTTTAAAAATCCGCCTTCCTTCACCGTATTTTCTTTTAGTTCTTTTGAAATAACCTACCTGGAGTACCACCGAGATGTTTTCAGCAATGAATATCCCGCACAGGATTGGTAATAAAAGCTCTTTTCTGATCATAATGGCCAGAACAGCAATTACACCACCAATGGCCAGTGAGCCGGTATCTCCCATGAAAACCTGTGCAGGGTAAGTGTTGTACCAGAGAAATCCTGTACACGCACCGACGAAGGCGCTGACGAAAATTGTCAGCTCACCGGTATTGGGTAAATACATTATGTTAAGATAGTCGGCGAAGACAATATTGCCCGAAACCCAGGCAAGGATACCAAGGGTAACCCCGATGATTGCTGAAGTTCCTGTAGCCAGCCCATCAATCCCATCGGTCAGATTTGCTCCATTGGAGATGGCGGTAATGATGAAAATTACGATCGGGACAAAGATCAGCCATGCATATTTCATAACCTTTTCTCCGAAAGGTTTTAGAAGTATTGCGTAGTCTAATTCATTGTTTTTAAAGAATGGAATGGTAGTTTTTGTCGATTTTTTTGAAATTCTCGAGAATTTCTTTCCATGGTCTGAAACACGTTCGAACTCACTCAGTGTGGTAGCTGACCGTGAACTTGTGGTAGCAATTTTTTCCCTGATCACTACACCGTCATGAAAATACAGGGTAAATCCGACAATGATCCCGATGATAACCTGTCCCAGTATCTTGAATTTTCCGGCAAGTCCTTTCTTGTCATTCCTGAAAACCTTGATGTAATCATCCAGAAAACCGATGAGCCCGAGCCATATAGTCGTTACAAGAATCAGGATGATGTAGATGTTGTTGAGTTTTGCAAACAGCAATGTTGGAATTATAATGGCTCCAAGGATAATCAAACCACCCATGGTGGGCGTACCCTGCTTCTCCTTTTGTCCTTCAAGTCCGAGATCACGGACACTCTCGCCCACTTGTTTGTTTCTGAGGTAGTTGATGAGGGATTTACCAAAGAGAAGAGAAATGGTGAGGGATGTGATAACGGCCAATGCAGCCCTGAATGAGATGTACTGAAACATTCCCGCACCGGGGAAATCATACAGTTTTTCCAGATAATCGAACAGGTAGTACAGCATATCCGCTTGTATTAATTTCCTTTATCAGATTCACCGATTCCCAATGACTCTCTTAGTACTTCACGATCATCGAAATGGTGTTTTACTCCATTTATTTCCTGATAGGTTTCATGACCTTTTCCTGCTACCAGAATAATATCACCTTTCTGAGCCATCGTACAGGCGGTCCGTATGGCTTCCTTTCGGTCTGCTATTACCAGGCAAAACCTTGTCCGGTCCGGCGTTATGCCGGCGCGCATCTCATTAAGAATATCTTCCGGATTCTCCCTTCTGGGATTGTCAGAGGTCAGTATAGTCAGATTGCTGTTTTCAGCAGCAATGGCAGCCATAACCGGCCGTTTGGTTTTATCACGGTCGCCGCCTGCCCCAACAACGGTTATCAATTTGCCTTCGCCCTGTCTGATATTGTTTATCGTTCCAATCACATTCGAAAGTGCATCCGGGGTATGAGCGTAATCAACGATGCCGACCACACCATGAGGCGATTTTATATATTCGAACCGACCGTCAACAGCATTGAGTTTACTCAATGTAATCAGGCATTCTTCTTCATCGGTACCGAGCATGATGGCTGTTGCATAAATACTCAGCAGGTTATAGGCATTAAAAGTGCCAACCAGTCTGCACCAGAGTTCATGGCCATTTATATTGAGAAATAAGCCATCGAAATTGTTTTCAATAATTCTGCACTGAAAATCGGCCTGGATTTTCAATGCCAGTGTTTTAATGGTTGCCTTCGAATTCTGAACCATCACTTTGCCATTTCTGTCATCTATGTTTACAATGGCAAAGGCAGCAGCAGGCAGGGTGTCGAAAAAGCGCTTCTTTGCAGCCAGGTAGGCATCGAATGTTTTATGAAAATCAAGGTGGTCGTGTGTCAGGTTGGTAAACACTCCTCCTTTAAATGTGAGACCTGCGATACGGTTCTGAACAACCGCGTGTGAACTTACTTCCATAAAACAGTATTCGCAACCGTCATCTGCCATGGCACGCAGCAGCCTGTTGAGCTCAACGGAATCGGGGGTAGTATGTGTAGAAGGAATTTCGGTATGATTTACCATGTTTCTCACAGTAGATATTAACCCGGCTTTGAATCCGAGATCTATCATAAGTTTGTATAGTAATGTCGCTGTGGTCGTTTTTCCGTTGGTACCGGTAATTCCAATCAGATTCAATGATCCGGACGGATTATCATAGAAATTGGAAGATATACAGCCCAGAGCCTCACTGCTGTCAGTAACTTCAACATAGCATACCCCCGGACAGATGTCAGATGGAATCTGTTCACATACCACTGCCCTGATTCCATTATTGGTTACCTGTCCGATAAATTGATGACCATCGGTCTGTGTCCCTCTGATTGCGACAAATACACTGTCGGCCGATACCTTCCGCGAATCAAAGACGACGTTTCCGATCTCCGCACAGGTATCGCCAACCACCCTGTTTATACGGCACCTGTATAGTATGTCCTTGAATGTTTTCAATGTTTATCCGTTTAACCTAATTCAATAATGCAACTACTGCCTCTTTTTACTTTTGATCCGGCGGGTACCGATTGCCGCTTTACCTGTCCTCTGCCTTTAACCTGAACCTTGAGGCCGGCAGATTCGAGCAGGAATACGGCATCCCGTGCACCCATTCCGGTTACATCCGGGATTTTCAGGTCAGCAGTCTTTCTGGGTTCCATTTTCAGGCTGCTGTCAGACCCATTAAGCCGGACATATTCATACTCTTGAGAATCGCCGGTCCACTGTATGTTGATCTCTTTCAGAATAGTTTCCAGATCTTTTATATATCCTGTAGCTGAAACAGGAAGTGATCCCGGAAGGGTATCTGCTGTTTTTATGTTATGGTCGAGCCTGGTTGCAAAAACCTTGTCAGCTATCTCCCTGAAAACCGGACCGGCTATAGAACCACCGTAATAGACCCCTTTGCGGGGATTATTAATAACTACTATACAGGAGTATCTTGGATGATCTGCGGGGAAGTAACCCACAAAAGATGCTTTATAATTCGATTTGTTATATCCGGCATTGTTCTGGGCAATCTGGGCAGTTCCGGTTTTACCTGCAATTTTGTATACCGGATTTTTCAAATTGGTGGCAGTTCCTTTTTCAACAACCCCTTCAAGCAATTTTCTGACTTTTGGCAGGGTTTCCGGATTTTTTGTAATTGATTCAAGCAGTATAATTGGAGTGAATGATTGTACGGTTTCTCCTGCTAACCGGATTTCCCTGACAAACTGGGGCTTTACCATTTTGCCATTGTTTGCCACTGCATTGTAGAATGCAAGTGTTTGCAGGGGAGTTACCGCAACTTCATAACCGATTGACATCCATGGCAGAGATACTTTCGACCAGATTTTGCTTTTGGTATCTTTTATTGAGGGGTTACCTTCACCGGGAATATCCAGTCCCAGTTTCTGGTTTAACCTCATAGAATATAATTTGTCGATGTATTGCTGTGGTTTGTCATGGTAGGCTTTATAAACCACTTTGGAGATGCCAACGTTGGATGACAATTCAAATGCACGTTCAACGCTGATGCGCCCGTAGCCTCCTTCGTGTGAATCTTTCATAATCCGGTTTGCATACCTGACGGCTCCACCCTGAGTATCCACTGTATCGGTAAGTTTTAACAATCCTTCATCCAGGGCAGAGATAATTGAAGCAAGCTTGAATGTAGAGCCCGGTTCAGAACTTTCACCAATCGCATAATTGTATTTTTCTTCATATATACCCTGTTTGTTTTTGCCAAGATTGGCTATGGCAACGATGAATCCTGTTTCTACTTCCATCAATATAGCACAGCCATGATCAGCCTCATTCGCAATGAGTTGTCTCATTAGTGCGTCTTCGGCAACATCCTGGATGTTAATGTCAATCGAAGTCAGAATATCGTGTCCGTTACGGGGTTCTATTTCCGTTTCGTCATTCAGTGGTCTGTATACGCCATTTCCGATGCGCTCCATCAGTCTCCTGCCGCTTTCGCCTTCAAGAATTTTGCTGTAGGCTCCTTCAAGTCCGATATCGTTTTCCGAACCTTCTTTATCCCAGCCAATCGTTCTGAACGCCAGCCAGCGGAATGGCAGCTCACGCCTGTTTCGGGCTTCGGCAATGATACCTCCTTTGTATTTACCCAGTTTGAGAATCGGAAATTTCCTGACTTTTTTCAGGTGATCATAAGTGATATTCCGTTTGAGCAAAAGGTACCTGTTGTTGTTCTTTCTGGCTTTAACGAGCAGTTGTCTGTATTCCTGTTTGCTTCTGTCCCTGAAAAGATTGGCCAGGCAGAATGCGAGTGAATCTACATGTTCGTAATAGTAATCATCGTCATAATGTGTATTTCCGGCATCCATTCTGAGATCAAAAACAGGAATGGAAGCGGCAATCAGACTTCCATCGGAGGAAAGTATATTTCCGCGGATGGCCTTAATTTCCTCATATTTAACACCTAGTTTTTTGGCCTTCTCACGCCATTCATCTCCTTCAACAACCTGAATATAGAGCACTTTGGCTACGATCCCGATGCCCAGCATTGCCATTGCCAGGTAAACCAGGTAAACTTTCCTGAGTATATCGCGTTTGTTGGTATCCATTTTATTTGCCCGCCTTAACGTACAATTTCAAAGGTGGTACGATTGACTCCTTTATACCGCTGTTCATCAGCTTTAAAGCAACTTCGGATTGCTTGCTGTGGAACATCAGTTCCGATTTATTGGTGATGTATGAAAACCGGAGTTCTTCCAGTTCTCTCTTGGTCTTGCTGATGTCAATGATTGTTTTTTCTGCGTTGTAGGAGTTGGCTATATAGAGTACACCAAGAAAGGTCAGGTATAGGATGAAAGGAATTTGTTTTGCCAGGTTCTCGCGTGAAAAAAAGCTGCCATCCAAAAAGCCGGAAACCGACCTGCCAACATGCATTTTGCTGTTGAGCATTTCAAAAGACCTGAAACTGTGTTTTCTGGCAGGCTTTACTATTGCTTTAGGTCGTATAGCGTTCTTTAATTTATTCATCAGGCTTCCTTTCTGCAATGCGTAATTTGGCACTGCGGGCCCGGTTGTTTAATTCAATCTCTTCATCGCCAGGAACAATGGGTTTGCGGGTCAAAGGCTTGAAAGGTGAAATCAGGTTGCCATAGAAATCCTTGTGCTCAATACCTTCGAAATTGCCTGTTTTCAGAAAATTCTTTACCAGTCTGTCTTCAAGTGAATGGTAAGACATAACTACCAGTCTTCCACCCGGCTTCAGTACTTTCAATGTCTGCAGCAGCATTTCTTTCAGAGCATCAAGCTCACCATTAACTTCAATCCGCAGAGCCTGGAAAATGCGCGCGTAGAATTTGTTCTCACGACCTCTATCTGCCATTGGAAGCAGAACTTCTTTCAGCTTAGCAGTGGTTGTTATTTCTTCTGCATCACGGGTTTCCACCAATTTCCTCGCAATTCTGAAAGCATTTTTAAGCTCTCCGTACTCGGCAAAGATTTGTTTTAACTGATCAAACGGGTATTCGTTCACCACCTGGCTGGCCGAAAGTCCTGCCTTGCGATCCATTCTGAGGTCGAGTTCAGCATCAAAGCGGGTGGAGAAGCCTCGTTCAGGCTCATCAATCTGGTGGGATGATATTCCCAGATCAGCCAGAATCCCATCAACAGGTACGGCTTTATAAAGCCTCAGGAAATTGATGAGATATTTGAAATTCTGGTTAATAAAAATGAATCTGTCGTCGGGTGGCAGGTTTTGCATGGCATCTGAATCCTGATCAAAAGCGAGGAGTTTTCCGGTGGTCAGATTTTTGAGAATAGCCCGTGAATGGCCACCACCGCCAAAAGTGACATCTACATAGATGCCATCAGGCTTGATTGCCAGCCCTTCAATACATTCGCTCAGCAGCACCGGGTTATGATACATTTCTCCTAATTCTCAGTTTCGTTCATCTGCCCCATTACATCTTCCGCCAGTTGCGAAAAATCTACAAGACTCTCCTTGATGGATGCCATATACTTGTCCTTATCCCATATCTCGATCATATTCAGTGCAGAAGCTAAAACAATGTCCTTTGATACTGAAGCAAATACGGCAAGATCTTTCGGTATCAGCAGTCTTCCTGTATTGTCGAGTTCCACAAGTCGAACACCATCCATAAAGACCCTGATGAACTCAGTGTTTTTCTTTACGAAGCGGTTAAGTTTGTTTACCCCCTTTGCAGCTCTTTCCCATTCTGACCGGGGATACAACTCGAGGCAAGGTTGAAATATGCTCCGTTTCAGAATAAAACCTTCAGAAACAATGGATTCCAACTGACTTCTGAGTGCAGAAGGAAGCATCAGGCGCCCCTTTGCATCAACTTTACAGTCATGAACACCAATTATTTCAACCATGATAGTTTTGTTCAATTAGAGGCGTAAATATAGATCAGAATTCCCACTTTTTACCACTTTTTACCACTTTTGTTAATAACTTTTTGCTATTAGGCAGGGTTTGATTGTAATATCAAATATTATGATGCTGAAATACAGATAAATAGAGTTTTCTTCTGTGAGAATTATCCCTTAAATAGGGCTGTTTCAGACATTTTATGCATCACATCTTGAAGGAAGGGCAGAAATGCCTAAATTTGTAGAATTATACCCAAGGAGAAGTTAAAAATTCATTATTGTTATGGCAGACAGTAATCTGGCCGGCGAGGGCGACAGGTTAATAGATATAGAACGGGTAATTTCCGGAAAGAATCCACGTTTGTTAAAACTTATGCCGAAATTCCTGATCAGGTACCTTAAAAGGGTATTGCATCAGGATGAGCTTAATGAGGCACTTTACAGGCACAGGCATGAACATGGGCTTGTTTTTGTTGCTGCAATCCTTAAAGAATTAAAGGTTAATGTAGTAGTAAAAGGTGAATCAAATCTGCTTCTGGCTGACAGGTATGTTGCAGTGTCGAACCATCCGCTTGGTGGCCTTGACGGGATGGCATTGATGCTTGCCATCGGAAAATTCAGACCTGATTTTTTGGTACCTTCCAACGATTTCCTTATGAATCTGCCTAACATGCGATCATTATTTATTCCTGTGAATAAGCATGGCTCGAATGCAGAAAATATTGAGCAGTTTAACAATGCTTTCTCTTCTGAAAAAGCGGTACTCTATTTTCCTGCAGGTTTATGTTCAAGGAAAATAAAGGGAAATATTGTTGATCTTGAGTGGAAGAAAACTTTCCTTTCAAAAGCAAAGAGATTCAACCGGGATATTATCCCGGTGCATATCAGCGGACGCAATTCAAATTTCTTCTATAACATCGCGAATCTTCGCAAGTGGCTGGGTCTGAAGGCAAACATTGAAATGCTTTACCTTGTTGATGAGATGTTCCGCCAGAATAATAAAGACATTGTTATTACTTTCGGAAAGCCAATTCCCGTTAAGACCTTTGATAGAAGAATGAGTGACAACGAATGGACCGCCCTGGTCCGTGAGCACGTCTATAAACTCAAGGCTGACCCTGATGCACAGTTTATTGGTCAAATACTTTAACATTTTTAAGGATGGAGAATATTATTCAACCGGTTGACCGGGCATTGCTCTTAAATGAGTTAACAGAGGATAAACTCATCAGAAAGACCAATGCCGGTAACAATCTGATTTATATATTGAATCATTTCAATTCACCGAATGTTGTCAGGGAAATTGGCCGTTTGCGTGAAATCACATTCCGCGATGCAGGAGGTGGAACCGGCCTGTCAATCGATCTTGATGAATTTGATACCGGAGAGAACCCTTTTGAGCAATTAATCGTCTGGAACCCGGCGGATAAAGAAATCGTAGGCGGATACCGTTTTCTGCACTGTAAGTTTCTTAATAAGGACGAATCAGGGAGATTTCATACACCAACTTTTCATCTTTTCAGATATTCGGAAAAATTTGTTAAAGATTACCTGCCTTACACCATTGAGTTGGGCCGTTCTTTTGTCCAGCCAGCCTACCAGCCTAACAATAACATCCGCAAGGGGATGTATTCGCTCGACAATATATGGGATGGACTGGGAGCAATCATTCTTCTTTATCCTGACGCCAGATACTATTTTGGGAAAATCACCATGTACCCTGATTTTAACAGGCTTGCCCGGGACCTCATCCTCTTTTTTATGAAGAAGTATTTTGCCGATAAAGAAAACCTGGTTTTCCCGATTATTCCTCTTCAATATGAAACGGATGAAGAAACGCTTCAGAATGCATTTCCCAATGATGTCTATGACAAAGACTATAAGTTATTGATTCAGCAGGTGAGGGCATTGGGTGAAAACATACCTCCGCTTGTGAATGCCTATATGAATCTTTCTTCGACTATGAAGTTTTTTGGTACAGCCATCAACGATGATTTTGGTCTGGTTGAGGAGTCAGGCATCATTGTTACGATTGGTGATATTTACGATATGAAGATAGAACGACACCTTACAATCCCCATGTAAAATGGTTATAAAATCTGCTGATTTTATTGCCAGCAATACTGATATTGCCAGATGTCCCTTGGCTGACAAACCTGAATTTGCTTTTATCGGGCGGTCGAATGTCGGGAAATCCTCACTGATAAACCGATTGCTTGAACGCAGGAACCTTGCCCGCATTTCTTCAACTCCCGGTAAGACCCGTTTAATCAATCATTTTCTGGTTAATGAGGCCTGGTATCTGGTCGATTTACCGGGTTATGGCTATGCCAGAATTTCAAAAAGGGAACGTGAAAAATGGGAAGAAATGATCCGCAAATACCTTACCCGGCGTCCAAACCTTGTGAATACTTTTATTCTGATCGATTCAAGAATTGAACCCAAAACTTCAGACCTTGATTTCATTGGTTGGTTTGGAGAACAGCAACTACCCTTTGCCCTGGTATTTACCAAAACGGACAAACTTACTTCAAATGCACTGTCTTCCAGTCTGGCAGCCTTTAAAGCGAGGCTTTCGGAGCAATGGGAAGAGCTGCCTGATTTTTTCATCAGTTCGGCTGAAACAGGAAAAGGTCGTGAAGAAATTTTGGATTTTATAGAAAAAGGAAATACACATTTTGATCGGTTTCTTGCAGTCGGCGGATGACCGGAAGAATCAGGATGAATTGTTATAATGGAACAATTTTTCTGAAAGGTAATGTACATAAAAAACCCGCTGTTTCAAGCGGGTTTTTTATGTATTCAAAATCAGGCAAGTTCAATTAAAATATGATTTTTAGATACCATATCCCCTGATTTTACATTTATCTTAAGGATTACTCCATCGATCGGTGCGGTGAGAATGTTCACCATTTTCATGGCTTCCAGTTCGAGCAGTTTTGCGCCCTGTTTCACTTTCATTCCTTCCTTTACATTGATCTTCAGGATGGTGCCCGGAATGAAAGCAGTCACCTTTTTATAATCGATGGGTTCATACATCTTACGAGCCATGAACTTTTTTGTAAGCATGGTTTTGTATTTGATGTTATCGATGATGAGGGTCTTGAATCCGGCAGAATCGTTGTTTTCTTCCATAACACTGAATTAGAAAGGTGGAACACCATGTTTTTTATTTGGCCTTACTTCAACTTTTTCGGCCGAAATTTCAAGTGCATGAATAAGCATATTCCTTGTTTCAGCAGGTTCAATAACTGCATCGACATATCCATACGCAGCTGCAACGTAAGGGTTTGCAAATTTTTCCTTATATTCTTTAATTTTCTGCTTACGCATTTCTTCCGGATTCTCGGCATTTTTTATTTCATTCCGGAAAATGATATTTGCAGCGCCTTCAGGACCCATAACTGCAATTTCAGCAGTTGGCCAGGCAAAGACAAAGTCTGCCCTTAAGTGGCTTGAACACATGGCAATGTAACCTCCTCCATAAGCCTTGCGCAGGATACAGGTCATTTTCGGTACAGTCGCTTCTGAGTATGCATACAGAACTTTGGCTCCATGCCTGATTACCCCGGCGTGCTCCTGGTCAACACCAGGCAAGTATCCCGGCAGGTCAACGAGGGTAACAAGGGGTACATTAAAGGCATCGCAGTAGCGGATAAACCTGGCAGCCTTGTCTGAAGAGTCAACATCAAGCACACCGGCCAGTACCAGCGGCTGATTGGCAACAAATCCAACGGTATTTCCGTTCAGCCGTGCAAATCCGATCACGATGTTGGCAGCAAACATACTCTGAACCTCAAAAAAATCAGAATCGTCAACAATAGAACGGATAATGTCTTTTACATCGTATGGCTGACGGGGATTCGTCGGGAAAATGTTATCGATGTTGTATGAGCGGGTACGGGGTGGTTTTTTGGGAAAGGGTTCTGCTTTCTTGATGTTGTTCCATGGGATATAACTGCAGAGTGTTTTAATCTGTTCAAAGCATTCCTGTTCGCTTTCTGCAAAGAAGTGTGCATTTCCGGTAATTTCACTTTGTACACGTGCTCCACCAAGTTCTTCCATTGAAATCTCCTCGCCGAGCACAGTCTTGATCACTTCAGGGCCTGTGATAAACATTTTGGAGATTTTATCTACCACAAAGACAAAATCGGTAAGAGCCGGTGAATAAACTGCTCCACCGGCGCAGGGTCCAAGTATAACGCTGATTTGAGGAATTACTCCGGAAGCCTGGGTATTCCGGTAAAATATTTCTCCATATCCGGCCAGTGAATTGACACCTTCCTGGATACGGGCTCCACCCGAGTCGTTGATACCTATGATGGGTACTTTAAGTTTCATGGCATGATCCATGATCTTGGTAATTTTCTTGGCATGCATCCAGCCGAGAGAACCACCGGCCACTGTGAAGTCCTGGGCGTATATACATACAGGATAGCCGTTAATTGTACCGGTACCGGTAATTACACCGTCGCCGGGCAGATATTTGTCGCCCATGTTGAAGTCTTTGCCTGCATGCTCAACAAACAGGTCGTACTCGTGAAACGATTTTGGGTCAACCAGTGCAATAATACGCTCACGGGCGGTCATCTTGCCCGTGGCTTTTTGTTTCTCAATTGCAACCTGGCCACCTCCCATCAAAGCATCACGCATCCTCTTTTTGAGGTCACTCGTTTTTTTGGTCAATGACATATCCGAAGATTTAGATAATGTACGGTTTAATATCCCTGATTCCGGCCTAGGCTGCCGGAAAAGCACACAAAGGTAACCAATAATTTTAAAGCCTATACCCGGGAGCGAATTATTTACTGACAATAAGCTCAGTTTAAAAACCTGTAAAACAGTTTATTAGCTATTTATGTTGATAAATTTATCTTTTTCTGCCTGCTCATTATTCTAAATCTTAACCTTACCTTTATAATCTGGATCAAATGAGAATTAAAGCCTGATAATCCTATGAATATTGAACAATTCCGCGACTATTGTTTGTCGTTACCCGGTGTTTCCGAGCATTTTCCCTTCGATGAGACCACCCTGGTATTTAAAGTAAACGGTAAAATGTTTGCACTGACCGATCTGGAAGGACCTTTATCGGTGAACCTGAAATGTGATCCGGAACTGGCAATAGAATTACGGGAAAAATATCCGGCGGTAAAACCGGGTTATCACATGAATAAGAAGCACTGGAACACAGTGGAGATTGATGGCAGCATCAATGACAAACTGATAACGGAATGGATTGACCACTCCTATAATAACATTGCAAAGACTAAGAGAAAATAAAATCAGGCTTCGGTTTCTCCTGAATTTTCAGTAGGCCGTTTTGTATCCTTCATTTTAAAAATATCTGCCACAAGATACCCAAGCAATCCACCCCACAACATACTCATATAGGGATTGGAAGTTATGGCGCATCCTCCCGAAGAGCAGCCGACGGTTTTGTAATATATAAATCCCCCGATAACACCTGTGACAAAACCAGCAATATTTTTGAGGGTATTGGGTGACTTAAGTGTGGTTCTTAATTTTAAGAGTATAGGATTATCAGTTTTATCTTCCATTTCAGGCGTCGTTTATATATGTCGCATTGTGCATATCAAGAATCCTGCCAAAGAAAGAGACGGGGAGACAAGGAGACAGAGAGACCAGAAATCCGGACACTGCCCTCCAAAGGCTGGTATACAGGCTGGCAGCTTGCCTGACAGCTGTCAGGGTTTTGGATTTCGATTGTCAATTCTGGATTTTGGAAACCAGATATCGGGAATAGGATATTGTATTTCAGGTCCTTGTCTCCATTTCCTCAGGTCTCCGTGTCTTTCTAATGATTCTGAATCAGTCATTTTAACCCCGGGTTTCCATTTTCCCTTGTCCACTTGTCATTCTCATAAGAGTTGAGATCTGACTTATTAACCCCATATCATCTGAAATAAACGAGGGTAACTCCATGTCCTCCTTTTTCTAAACTTTCATCCTCATATCTGGCCACTTCCGGAACATCACGAAGGTAGGATTGAAGGATATTCCTGAGGATACCGTCTCCCTTTCCATGTAGAATCCTGACTTCATGAACCCTCAGCAGTATTGCCTGATCAATATAGCGGGCGATGATTTCGTGTGCCTCTTCAGCTTTCTTTCCCCGGATGTCAATGGACATTTTAAAATCGGCCATCCTGTCATTCAGCTGATGAAATACACTGCCGGCCGGTTTGCTGAATTTCTGATTGGCTTCCCATGTCCTTATCTCAGCATTGGATGCAGCGATAAGATTTTCTATTTTGGTTCTGATTCTTAATGATCCAAACTGGACTGTCACCTGTTTACCTCTTATTTCTTCAATTTTTCCAATGGTTTCCTGACCTTCCATTCTGACAAATGACCCCTGTTTAATCGGGCTCCCGGATAATTCATTTTCTTTTGCATTGTTATTAATAGATAGTACCGGTTCAGAAATCGGTTCGGGATTCTCTGAAAGGATGAGTAATTTTTCTTTTTCCTGATCAAGCAATTCGCGAAGATTCCGGGTTGATTCCTTTTCAGCTTTATTCTCCTTTATACCCCTGATTGTATTTTCAATTATTTTATTGGAGTTGTCAAGAATCAGTTGCGCCCTGGCTTTTGCCTCTTTCAGGATTTCCTGTTTTCGCGTCTCAAGGTTGTTCAGCAGTAATTCGTATCTGCTGACCAATGAAGCAAGTGTTTCATCGGCAACTCTGAGTTCTGTTTTCTTCTGATCTATGTTCTTTTTATCAACTTCAAGCTGGGCAAGCTGATTCTCAAAATCAAGCTGAGAACTGCTGATTTTCCCGGTTGCTGCTTCCAGCACGTCCACTGGAAACCCTATTTTCCTGGCAATTTCAAATGCAAAAGAACTACCGGGTTTGCCAATGCTTAACCTGAATAACGGAGTCATGGCGACTGTGTCGTAAAGCATGGCGCCGTTCACAATACCCGGATGTTTGCCGGCCATAAGTTTCAGGTTGGTATAATGGGTGGTTACTATTCCAAGGCAACCGGTGTGACAAAGGTACTCGAGACTTGCTTCGGCCATTGCCCCGCCAAGCTGAGGCTCCGTTCCGGCACCAAATTCATCTATCAGGAAAAGAGTGGAGTCATTTACATTCTCAAGCAGATC
The DNA here is from genome assembly GCA_043806115.1 of Bacteroidota bacterium. Taxonomy (GTDB): domain Bacteria; phylum Bacteroidota; class Bacteroidia; order Bacteroidales; family Lentimicrobiaceae; genus Lentimicrobium. The sequence goes on along the minus strand of JAZDHI010000076.1, from coordinate 125,937 downwards.
CTTGATATGCATCAGATGCGAACTGTAGGTGCTCAAATCATTTTCGAGTGATTGTTCATCTCCGATCTCAAGAAAAATGCTGCTGAAAACGCCTGCTTCAGAGTCATCGCCAACAGGTATCAGCAATCCGCACTGAAGCATATATTGCAGCAACCCGGCAGTTTTCAGGCAAACAGATTTTCCGCCGGCATTCGGTCCACTGATGATCAGGATGCGCAAATCTGTGTTGAGTTCAATGTCGAGCGGAACTATCTTTTTACCCTGTTGTTTCAAACTCTGATTCAACAATGGATGTATGGCTTTTTGCCATTTTATCACCGCTCTTTCTGCAAGCAACGGTTTTACTCCGTTGATTTGGATAGCCAGGCTGGCTTTAGCCCTGATGAAATCAATTTCTCCAAGGAATTGGTAAAATCCTGACAAACCTGTAATATGAGGCCGTAGAAAATCAGTAAAGTCAATCAAAATTCTGGTAATTTCCTGTCGTTCTTCAATTCTGAGGTTTTGCACTTCGTTGTTGATTTCGAAAACCTCAGCAGGTTCAATAAAAACAGTCTGGCCAGTAGCGCTGGTGTCGTGGATATAGCCTGAAATTTTTCTCTTATTGGAAGCTGAAACAGGAATCACCAGACGACCGTTGCGGATGGTAAGTTCTGCATCTTCATTGGTAAACCCGTCTTTTCGGGCTGTTGCCAGGATCTGATTAATACGTCTGTCGGCCCCAGCCAGTTTACTGTTGATTTCACGTCTGATTCCTGAAAGCTTTTCGCTAGCCTTGTCCCGGATATCGCCTTTTTCATCAACAATCTGTTCAATTCTCTTTATAAGTCCCTGTTCAGGGACAGAAACTGGAATCAGCACTGCCAATTGTGGAAATTCAGAAGCATCCAATCTTTTCAGATATCTGATAATATCGGTGATCGTTATGAGGGAAAGCCTGAGTCCGATCATCATTTCCGGTTCGGTAAATGTTCCCGGGAGTCTGACCCGTTTCAGTTCTTCCGACAGATCATAATAATCCTGCGACGGAAAGTTACCATGGAACTGCAGGATGTATTTCATTTCAGCTGCCTGACCAATCAGATCGCTGATTTTATTAAAATCATTGATAAATTCTATTTCAGCAGCCAGAGTCCTGGCATAGGGGCTGTAGCAGATGCCTTCGAGCATACTACGGATTTTGTCGAACCCCGTTTTAATATCAAAGGTATCAGGGTAGATCACAGTCTGAATTTTCACGTAAAAGTAATAATAATCGGGGAGGAGACGGAAGGGTGGACAAACTGCAGTAAATTATGCCCGGAGAGACTTTTTTCTATGAAAAAACATAAGGGAAATACCAGCAACCGATAGAAATCCAATAAGTCCGAAAAGGAAATTGGTCCACAGAGGTTTTATCAGTTTCATCGGGCTGTAATCACCAATGGTTACATAGGCTGCCCAATAATAGGGATGTGAGCGTAAGGGGTCTCCCTGGCTGATAAGGTCAAGTTTAGCCTGGCGAAGGGCTTCATCTTTTGACAAGCCATCTTCCAGGTATTCATAGAATTTCTCCACGATCTCAGCACTCGACTGATCTTCAACCGACCAGAGGGTCATGACGATACCCGGGACTCCGGCATAAATAAACCCTCTTGCCAGGTTCATCATTCCTTCGCCTTTCATTAGCTTTCCTGTACCGGTATTGCATGCGCTAAGAACGGCCAGTCCTGCATTGAGATTCATGCTGAACAGCTCATAGGTGTTGAGCATTCCATCTTCAATGGTGTCTTTGTTCTGGTAAAAAACAAGCTTTGAAAGCATGGGTTTCTCGTTGTTTACCAGGGTATGCATGGCCAGATGCAGAATATTGTATTTGCCTGCTATATCCTTGAAATTCTTCTCGGTAGCTTCATCACCTGACAATGTATTGCCCGACAAAGCTTTTTTTATTCCTTTAATTTCTTCTTCAACACCCGGAATCGGTAACAGGTAAACTGTTTTACCGGTATCATCGGTGAACCCGCTTTCCTTTAAATTGGTCAGGTTATCGTATGAAGGCGCCATAGCCAGCAGGTTCCGGGTCGCTTTATTTTCGTCTTTATTTAAAGCCGAGAACTGTAAAGTTGCCGAAGCACTGTAACTGATCACATAATTTCTGATCAGGAATGGCAGATCCCTGAAATCCATGATTTTAGCATTGGCAGGGGCATCAAGGAGCATATCAAATGAAATGTAACCTATTTCCGAATCGGGTATAATGATGAGTTTTTTATCTGATATGAATCCGGTAAACGGCTCAATCAGGTTCCTATACAGGGAATATGCCGCATTCGTGTATTTCAGGTAATCTTCCATCCCGACACTCATCAGATCGTTTGAACTGGTTGCTTCCTTTAACACACCAATGTTCTTTATAAATGACGAGTCTATTTTTTGTGTAATAAGTTCAAAACTGGTTTGGTTAATCACAAAAATATAGAGCACTGAATCGGTCAGGGTATATTCGATCACTGCACGGCCAGGTTCCAGCAGTTTTTTAATCTTTTCGACTGAAACATCCGGTTCCTTATATTTGAGGCTGTAATAATCAGGGTACTCTTTTTCCAGGACCCGGGTAAGGCTGTCATAACTTGATTCAAGTTCAAAAACCCTGGTTTCCCAGAACCTGAGTTTTACCTCATTGGGTTGGGTTTTTTGTCTTTCTTCGTAAATATATCGTTGATAGGATCCCAGATCAAGTTTTAATCTCTTTTCAACAACCTGTATTTCTTCGGGGATTTTACCAAATTGCCTGGCTTCAAGATCCTGCAGGGAAGCAAACAGTACGGCCGACTTACCTTTATCAGCATATTTGAAGGCTTCAATGAGATATTCCTTCTGATGCGTGAGATGATATAGAGTTGTTGAAACACTTACGGTATTTAAAAATGTTTTTCTTTCTTCTTCCGATAAAAGCAGTTTACTCTCTTCATTCTGGTAGGTTGACCTTAACTTCTCCACTATTTTTATTGCGAGTTTATATGTACCCAGACTGTTTTTCAGGCTGGTTTCTGTATTAATCAATCTTAGGGCTTCGGCTTTCCCATTCAGGGCATTTACCAGATAACGGTCCGGTTCTATGGATTTTATCTGAGGGTTGGATGCCGGGTTATGATCATTAAAATCTTTTACATAGGCGATGATAGCATCCTGGTAATAATTCAGGGCCTGGTTAAAATCATCTTTGATAAAGTAGTAATTACCGATATTGGTAAGATTATTGGAAACTTCACAGCTTTTCTTTCCATAATTTTTCAGGCTTATATCAAGGGCTTTTCTTATCCATGCAATGCTTTTGTCTTCCATCTTTTCCTGTGAGAGGAAATAGCCGTACCTGGTATATAACAGCCCTGTTTCGGGATGGTCGGACCCAAACAGTCTGACAGCCGTGTTGATGGCTTTATTGTAAAATTCATCCGCTTTTTCAGTCTGGTCCATGGCGCTGTACAGGCTTGCCATGTTTGAGAAGGACTTTATGACAGATGGGTTACTTTTATCATCCGGTAAGCTTAATTCATAATACTTCAATGCATTTTTGAATTCCCCCTTTTTCTCATAAACATAGCCTATATTCATATTGATAGACAGGATACCGGGATGCCCGGCTTCAAAATTTTCACTGGCGATGGCAAGTGCCTTGTTAAAAAATGTCAGCGCTTTCTCGTAATCGGCCATGTGTATATATGCCTGCCCCATATTCTGATAAAGACTCCCCAGATCAGAGTGGTTTGCCCCAACCTTTTTCAGAAGTATTTTTTCTGCTTTTTCAAAAAATAAGAGTGCTTCAGTGATATTATATTCCAGGGTCATAAACCGGCCCATATTCAGGTAGCCGTTAGCCAGACCGGGATCGTCGGGTTGAGAAATTTTCTCATTAATACCAAGGGAAGAGGTCAAAGCCTCCTCGGCCTTAGTGTAATCTCCCGTTTGAGCATAAATGATACCTATGTTTTGAAGATAAAATGCCAGATCCGAATCCTCAGGAAATCTCCTCTTCAATGCCAGATTATATGCAGTAGTATAATTTTTAAGTGCTTGAATATAATTTCCTTTGTAATAAAAGATAGTTCCCAGTCCATTATAACTTAATGCAAGGGAGGTATCGCTATTATTTGAAGCCTTGATTCTGGTTTCAATACTTTGATTGAAAGCCAATGCAGAACTGTCAAAACTTCCTTTGTCCATCAGCAGAATGCCTTTTCTGTGATAGATATCTGCCTGGAACACTTTATTGTTAATGAACTTTTCTTCCAGTAGTTTCTGGGCTTCTGATATTTTACTGAATGCTTCTGCTGTGTTTCCCTTTAACCTTAATACATCGACCTCTTTCAACAGTGTTTTCAGGTATTCATTCCAGTTGTTTTCAGCTTTGAGCATTGTGTTCGACAGCTCATAAAACTTAAAGGCACTGTCATATTCTGATTTCTTCATGAAATCATCGGCTTTCTTCAGGAAGTCACGGTAACTTGTTCCGCTTCTGATGGTAGTAGTAACTCTGCCGGATGGCTTTCTGTTGTTGTTGCACCCATTTATAAATGCGATGCAGAAAAGCATCGGAAGGATGAATATCATCAGAAAATTCAGGCGACGTTTGAAAGGTCGGACCATACAGGAACCTGAAATAGATAAAAACAGAGTCGTTTGCTACAAAAGTAATCATAAACAATCCAATTTGTTCATTTTGGGACAAAAAAAACAGGGGACCCGTCAGCCCCCTGTTTACCACAAAACCAGTGTGATTATTGACGGGAAATTATCATTCGTTTCGTTTCATTGATGTTTGCACCTTCTGAAGCTTTAAGGGTATAGTAATAAACACCGGCTTCAAGTCCATTACTGTCAAATACCACATAATGGGTTCCAGCTGCAGCTTCAGTTTCCGATATCACTTTTACCAGCTGACCTCCTTGATTGAAAAGGCTGATATTTACCCTGGCATCTGATGGTAATGAATACGTAATGTTGGTTATGCCGTTGAATGGGTTGGGATAGATGGCACTGAGGCAGCTTTGTGAACTTGTGATCAATGGAAGTGTATAGTGTGTATCGATCTGTTCTCCCTTATAATTGCTGAAATGACTGACAGGGTCAATCACGAATTTTATATCACTTCCATTATATGAACTTCCGGTTCCTGCATGAATAACGATAACAGGTTTTTCGGGATCAACAGAAATTGTCGTTGTTGATTGATTGACCCAGCTTATGCGGATCTGGCCATTTAGGACCGACATGTTGACACTGCCCATCTGGCAGGTTACATCTTTAATGTCAACCATTGATTCAGGGTAATTGATTACCATGCCCATCGCGGAAGCTTCAGTAATGTTATCCGCAAATATTTCCACATCAAAATCATTGCCAGCATTTTTTTCTGTATAGGATGCCTGAATAGCAGTAAGATCGCGTGTTGCAGGTACAAAAGTACCATTTACATCACCTGCACTTGATCCACCCATGGTTGGCGGATTTGCTTTTTCACCGGTATGGATGTAGACAATATCCTGAAATACCCATGGCCCGGTTGGGAAAGGATAGCCCTGAACGAACCATCCAATGACTACCGTCCAGTAGTCATTCCAGGTAACGGTTCCATCACCGTCAACATCGGCTGCGAGCTCCTGAATGGGAGTAAACGGATAAATGTTGCATAAATGCAGGAACATCAGAAAGGCATCACCCATTGTAATTCCACCGGCAGTAATGCTGGTTGTAGCCGTCAAAGTGTAAGTACCGTAAGGTACATTGGTAAATGTATAGGTTCCACTCAAGTCGGTAGTTGCTGTGTCCACAACAACACCGGTCCCATCAACCAGGTTCAGTTCAACCAGAGGAATGGGCTTATTGGCTTTAAAATGATATAGAACCATTCCGCTGATATCGGATTGTGCAAAAACCTGACTGGTCAGCAACACAAGCGTCAATAGTGTAGTCAGGAAAGTTGTGGATTTTTTTTTCATTTTAACGTGGCTTTAAGTTTGTTCACAAACTGTTTGTAGTAGTGTTTTTCATTCCAGTTTCAATGGATCAGGAGAAATTTTGCCTGAAACCCGGCTGAGTTTTTTTCGACTGTACCGGGTTATTTCATATTTCCGATTGAATAGGCTCATATGTAGTCAAGGGTGTTTGTAAAAATCATTTTGTATTCATTGGTATTGGGGAAACCAGATTTCTACACCCATTTATCGGAAAATATCAAAAAGGTAATACCCATATTATAGAGAATAATCTAAAAAAAAACAGGGAGCTTGTTAGCCCCCTGTTTATTACCATAAAACAAGTACCCGCCTTTACCTCGTTATGTTGCCAATATGGCTTCATGATGGCGGGTTCCCGGAACAAATGTTCCATTAACATCGCCGGCACTGGAGCCTCCCATAGTCGGAGGATTGGCAGTAAGCAGCTGAAGCTCATGATGGCGGGTTCCCGGAACAAATGTTCCGTTAACATCGCCTGCGCTGGAGCCACCCATAGTCGGAGGATTGGCTTTCCCACCTAATGCTAGATCGGTTGGGATTGCTGTAAAAGATTTCAGAATAAAGGTCCCGAAGTTGTTATTCAACTTCAGGTCAAATGAAGGGATCGGATTGTTCACATCGAAGTGGTATGGGACCAGCCCGCTTATGTCGGACCGGGCAAATACCTGGCCTGATAGCAACACGGCTGCTGCTATGGAGGCCATCCATTGCACTGTTTTGTTTTTCATTTTTCACGGGGTTTTGGTAAATAATCATCTTTGGTTTTGTGGTTTTATGGTAATTTTTTTATGGTTAGTTACTTTTTGAAGTTGTTGACATTAATTATGTTGAAAAGTAAGGATTCGGGCTGATGAAGTCACGCATCGTCATAGCAGTAAATCGGGTTAATGTAAAAAAATATTGCATGATTGAAAACCGGAAAATCTCTTTTATACAGACTAAACAAAATCGAAAGTCCAGTAAAACCGGCACTTTCAATATTTTTTTATCCTGTTGTTTGCCCTTTCTTCATGTAATAAAGCCAATGAGTTAACAAATTTCTTTCAAAGTTATTAACTTTTTTTCAACAAATCTATAACTTTTAAAAGAACAATCAAAACAAATGCAAAGAAATTTAATGATCTGCCCCAAAATTGATATATTATTTTACATTGATGAGGGGATGAAAAAAAAACAACCAATCTCGTATTACCTTTTTGACTTAATCGGATAAAGAAACAGATCATGATCCACTATTCGGATGAGGCAATCATCGAAGGCTTACGGTTGAGGAGTGATTTTATCATCAAGTATATTTATCAGGAGCTATTTCCCACGATAAAGTACCTGGTGGTTAAGAATAGCGGTAATGAAGAAGATGCAGAAGACATTTTTCAGGATAGCCTGATTGTCATTTTCAAGAAGATAAGGGATAATCAGTTTGAATTAAGTAGTTCTTTTCGTACTTATCTGTATTCAGTCTGCAGGAATTTATGGTTGCAAAAGCTTAGCCGTCGCAAGCAGTTTGCCCGTGAGTTCAGCGATATCGAATCATTTGTGGAATTGCCCGATAAAGTAATGGAGGAAATCTACGATGATGAGGTTGAAAAATACAGGTTATATCAGCAACATTTTTTAACTTTACATGATGATTGTCAGAAAGTACTGCTGTTGTTTATGAAAAAGCTATCTTTGAGAGAAATTGCTGTTGAAATGGGTTACAAGACCGAAAAGTACGCAAAAACGCGAAAATACCTCTGTAAGGAGGAATTAAAAAAGAGAATTATCAATGACCCAAAGTGCCATAAATTCCTGTCCGATGACTAGAAAACTCAAGTATTCCCAGCTGATCGAGAGATTCATTGCCGGGGAAATGAATGAGGACGAACTCAGGTGGTTTGGCAAGGAGTTACAAACCAATGCCGAACTATCCGGAGAACTGAAGCTTGACAAGGATCTTGACAATATTCTTCTTGATGAAGATGTTGTTGAATTCCGCCGCAAACTAATCAGTGTATTTAACGAGTCGAAGCAGAAAGAGGCAACGACCAAGATTGTCAAGATGCAGCCACGCAGGTGGCAGCTAGTTGCAGCTGCAGCTATCGCGGTTCTGATGATTGCGGGAGGAGCTATTCTGTTGACTCAGCAGCGCTCCTACACGGCTGAGAAACTGTTCAGTATGTACTACGACACTGATCGTACTATTGAACTAACCCGTTCGGGCAATGCGAACATTGTGGAGGCTATTCTTAAGTTTCAGCAAAAAGACTTCCAGGGAGCTTCCCTGCTGTTTGCTGAAATTCTTGATAAGGACAGCTCCAATATCGCAGTATGGTTCTACAATGGGATTTCTTACATCGAGACCAACCGTATCGACGACGCTGTAAAGGCGTTCAGATACATTATCGATGACAAGAACAACCTCTATGTAGAGCATGCCGAATGGTATCTCGGGCTGTGCTACCTAAAAAACGAGCAGATTGATTATGCCGTTGAACAATTCCGCAAAATCGCGGCCGACCAGAAAAACTACCACAACAAGGAAGCTAACAAACTACTCGAAAAACTGGGCCGCAAGTAACCACACCCGCATAAAGGTCATTGATAAGAAAAAGAACCGGACGAAAGCCCGGTTTTTTTTATATCAACCCGGCTACCTTAAATACCAATCCTGAAAAACATAATTTAATCAGCTGATGAAGAGCAGACCTCAGTCGGGGTACGCCAGCCAACGGAAACAGGTGCAAAGGGAATTTCTGAGAACAAAAAAGGTGCTTATCAGCACCTTATACTGTCGGAGTGGTCAGACTTCCCGATTGCGGTCGGGATAAACTACCTGACAACCATCCCGACCTCAGTCGGGGTACACCAGCCAACAGAAACAGGTGCAAAGGGAATTTCTGAGAACAAAAAAGGTGCTGATCAGCACCTTTTATTGTCGGAGTGGTCAGACTCGAACTGACGACCACTTGCACCCCATGCAAGTACGCTAGCCAACTGCGCCACACCCCGGATCCATCTCCGGTTTTCAAAACTGAAGTCCGGGTTTTGGAGGGGCAAAATTAAGAAATTTTCAGTGAATCTTGCATATTTACTGAAATATTTGTTGTCTGGCACTGACTGCCAATATGTCTAATTGCTAAAATATTGTTAAACAGTAATTTAATGTTTTGGCATAGATTTCGCCAATCAGCAACATCCAGTGATTTTTAGCCAACAAAAGAAAATTCTTCTAAATTGAATTAATAATGAACCAGGAAACAGAGAAAATTGAATGCCTGATCATCGGATCAGGTCCTGCAGGTTATACTGCAGCCATTTATGCCGCAAGGGCTGACTTAAAACCTGTTGTTTACCAGGGGCTACAACCTGGCGGACAGTTAACCTCCACCACTGAAGTCGATAACTTCCCTGGCTACCCCGACGGTGTTCAGGGGCCTGATATGATGATTGACCTCCAGAAACAGGCTGAACGTTTTGGTACAGATATGCGTTGGGGTATTATATCAGAAGTTGATTTCTCGAAAAGGCCATTTTTGATTACTGCCGATGATGGAAAAAAAATGATTGCGGAAACGGTAATTATTGCTACCGGTGCCACCGCGAAATGGATGGGTATTGAATCGGAAGCCCGGTACAATGGCCACGGGGTTTCAGCTTGTGCAACCTGTGACGGGTTCTTTTTCCGCGGACAGGATATGGCCGTTGTGGGTGGAGGTGATACTGCCTGTGAAGAAGCCACCTATTTGGCAAAACTTGGCCGAAAAGTTTATATGATCGTCCGCCGGGATGAGTTGCGTGCCAGTAAAGCCATGCAAAACAAAGTAATGAACACCCCCAATATCGAAGTTTTGTGGAATAGTGTCACTAAGGAGATTGTAGGCGATGGAAAAACGGTTACCGGAGCCCTGATTGAGCATGTTAAAACCGGCGAGGTCAGACAGATTGATGTTCAGGGTTTCTTTGTCGCCATCGGCCACAAGCCCAATACCGATTTATTCAGAGGTCAGATTGATCTGGATGAAAACGGCTATATCAAAACAGTTCCCGGTTCAACAAAGACCAACGTACCGGGTGTTTTTGCCGCCGGTGATGTTCAGGATCATGTTTTCCGCCAGGCAATAACCGCCGCAGGAACAGGATGCATGGCAGCCATTGAATCTGAAAGGTTTTTGTCTATGGTATAGTGATCTGTAAGTTAACAATCAACAACTTACAGTTATCAGGGGCTGTGGTGCTGTCAATCCCGTATAGTGGGCCTCTGAAAAATTTCGTCTAATAAAAAGAGGCTGTCTCAAAAGCCACGAAATGTCTATATTTTGACCCAGATAGCTATCGGGACTCAATATGACAATCGATTGATTATCAGATTTCAGGCTGAGCGGATCCGATAGTTATCGGAACGAAGCCTTAACTAACTTATGTGACAGGCTCATTTCTTTTTAAAGCGGTCACTGCCCCGTGGTTTATTAAAATCAGGTTTGTCCTTTCGGCTCCAGCCGCTTTTCTTCTCACGGCTGAAAAATGACTGTCCTTCACCATCACCTTTGTAAGCATTACGCTTAGGTTTGGGTGGGGCATCAGGCCTGTCGGCTGCAGTCTCAATCCTGACACCATCCGGATTGGAATTCTGGTTTTCAAAAGCTTTAAGTACCTTTTTAACTGATTTGGAATCAATCTCAACAAAACTATAGTTATCAAGGATATCGATGCGTCCTATCCTGATTTCACGTGAACGGGTAACCTCATTGATCAATCCGATTATCTGGGGAGGCAGAACCCTGTCCTTGCGACCTACACTCAGAAACATACGGGTAAATTGTGAGGATCCGAAATCACCGCGGAACTCCCTGGGTTCGCGCGATTCACGTTTTTCTCTTGGCCCCCTGCTGTCTCTTCCATCGCGGGATTCACGGGGTTCTCTTTCTCTTCTGGGTTCCTCAACCACATTAAGTTCTTTTGCATCACGGTAGTATTCAAGAAAACGGTTGAACTCAAGCGAAACAAACCTTTTGATCAATGTCTCACGATCCATCCATTCAAGTTTCCGGTAAATCACCGGGAGGAATGTCTCTATTTCATCATCCAGTGCTACATTTTCCATACGGTCAATATGATGGAAAAGTTGTTTTTCACAGACCTGGGCTCCGGTGGGCACTTTGGCCTGAGCAAATTCACGGCCGATCATTTTTTCAATCTGCCTGATTTTAAATTTTTCTTTCAGGTTAATGATCGAAATACAGATCCCTAGTTTGTCAGCTCTTCCGGTACGTCCGCTGCGATGAACATAAACATCCGAATCATCGGGAAGGTTGTAATTGATCACATGGGTCAGGTCATTCACATCAAGGCCACGGGCGGCTACGTCGGTCGCAACCAGCATCTGCAGGTTCCCGCTGCGGAACCGGTTCATTACGTGATCACGCTGGGCTTGTGAAAGGTCACCATGGAGAGAATCGGCGTTGTAGCCATCACGGATCAGTGAATCGGCAATTTCCTGGGTTTCGATGCGGGTCCGGCAAAAAATAATGGCATATATCCTGGGATTAAAATCAGCAACTCTTTTGAGTGCAGCATACCTGTCCCTGGCATGAACCAGATAGTACATATGTTTGACATTTGCCGTACCGGAGTTGCGTTTTCCGACAGTCTTGATTACCGGTTTGGTCATGTATTTGGCAAGAATACGCTCAACTTCTTCGGGCATGGTAGCCGAAAACAGCAAAGTGTATTTTTCTTCGGGAGTGCATTCAAGTATCGTATCAACATCTTCCTGAAATCCCATATCGAGCATTTCGTCGGCTTCGTCAAGTACTACCCATGCCACATTGCTGAGATCCACTCTTTTGCGGCGGATCATGTCGTTTAGCCTGCCAGGTGTGGCTACGATTACCTGCGGGCCTTCGGCCAGCTGTTTGATCTGAAGTTCGATGCTGGCACCACCATAAACGGCAGCAATTTTTATTTTTGGAATAAACTGTGCAAAACTGCGAAGGTCGCGGGATATTTGCAGGCAAAGTTCACGGGTTGGACAGAGCACCAATGCCTGTGCTCTCTTCATTTCGGTGTCGATGTGGTGCAAAACAGGCAGGCCAAAAGCGGCAGTTTTTCCGGTTCCGGTTTGTGCCAGACCCACTAAATCAGAAGGATTTTCAATGAGTGTGGGGATTACTTCAGCCTGGACAGGCATAGGTTCTTTGAAACCCAGGGCTTCAACCGCTTGCAATAGCATCGGATTTAAGCCAAGTTGTTGAAAATTAAGCATAAAATAGGTTAGAAATCAGCGTGCAAAGGTAGACTTTTAATGCTTTCTTTTTCAATTAACTGTAAATAAAGTATCTTTTTATTCTTTTCCGGTCTTGGCCTATTTTATATCTTTGCATCACTTAAAATACAACACAATGATTCAATTTTTCAGAGGAAAGTATCTCTATGCCGTTGGTTGCCGGGAAGAACTTACGGACAGCGATGTTCAGAAATTAAGCTGGTTGTTCGGTGGCGCCGAATGTCTTGAAGCCCGGTCTGTATCGGGCTTTTTTATTGGTACTCGCCGTGAAATGATAACACCATGGAGTACCAATGCGGTTGAAATCGCTCAGAATATGGGCATTTATGGGATCTACCGGATAGAAGAGTACAAAGATGCCCCTTCAAAAGAGGCTAAATTCGACCCTATGCTTCAGGTGCTGAATAACGGGCTTGATCAGGAATTGTATACCATAGTACATGATCCTGAACCTATCAGGCATATCTCAGATATTGCTGTCTATAACACTCAGGAAGGTCTTGCGCTTTCAGAAGATGAAGTTTCTTATCTCAATGAACTCAGCCAGCGCCTGGGTCGCATGCTGACAGATAGCGAAGTTTTTGGCTTTTCTCAGGTAAACTCGGAGCACTGCAGGCATAAAATATTCAACGGAATATTTATTATTGATAACATCAAACAGGAAGAGACACTGTTTTCGATGATTAGGAAAACATCCGGGATAAATCCGAACAGGATAATTTCGGCCTATAAGGATAATGTAGCTTTTATTGATGGACCAAAAATCAGTCAGTTTGCTCCATTAACACAGGATAAGCCCGATTTTTTTGCTGTGAAAGAGATAGAATCAGTTATTTCATTGAAGGCTGAGACACATAATTTTCCTACTACCGTTGAACCATTCAACGGTGCGGCAACCGGCAGTGGTGGTGAAATCAGGGATAGAATGGCCGGAGGTAAAGGCTCAATGCCAATTGCCGGCACCGCAGTTTATATGACATCCTATCCCAGGACCCACGAATCCCATACCTGGACTTTAGCAGTGAAACCTCGCAAATGGTTATACCAAACACCTGAAGAGTTGCTGATCAAAGCCTCAAACGGAGCGAGTGATTTTGGAAATAAATTCGGGCAACCCCTCATATGCGGCAGTTTGCTCACATTTGAACATAGGGCCAACGACAAAACATATGGATACGATAAAGTAATAATGTTGGCCGGTGGGATTGGTTATGCCAGAAAATCTGACAGTCTGAAAGAAGATCCTGTTCCGGGAGATCAGGTAATTGTGATGGGTGGTGACAACTATCGTATCGGAATGGGCGGGGGAGCAGTATCTTCAGTGGCTACCGGCCAATTCAGCAATTCAATTGAACTGAACGCAGTTCAACGCTCAAACCCTGAAATGCAGAAACGGGTCTACAATGCCATCAGGGCTATGGCAGAGATGGATCATAATCCGGTTGTTTCTATTCATGACCATGGTGCAGGTGGACATCTCAATTCATTATCCGAACTTGTTGAAGTTACCGGTGGGTGTATCTATACCGATCAGTTACCGGTTGGCGATCCCACACTTTCTGAGCGTGAAATTATCGGCAATGAGTCGCAGGAACGGATGGGTCTGATTCTTCATCCTCAGGATGTGTCGCTTATGCAACGGATTGCTGAGCGTGAAAGAGCTCCTTTTTTTATGGCCGGTGAAACAACGGGGGATCACCGCCTTACCTTCATCAACAATACTACCGGTGCAAAAACCATTGATCTAAGTCTGGATGATATGTTCGGGAATCCACCCTCTACCATCCTGGAGGATTTTACCCTGAAGATGGCTCACCCTGCATTGGTATACAAAGCGTCACACCTCAGAACTTATATCGAAAATGTCCTGCAAATCGAAGGGGTTGCCTGTAAAGACTGGCTTACCAATAAAGTCGACCGTTCAGTAACTGGCCGGGTTGCAGTTCAGCAAACCACCGGTCCCCTGCAATTACCCTTGAACAACCTTGGCGTTGTTGCACTTGACTATAATGGACAAAAAGGCATTGCCACGAGTATAGGACATGCACCTGCTGCCGGTTTGATTGATCCTGCTGCCGGCTCTGTGCTTTCAATTGCAGAAGCACTCACCAATATTGTGTGGGCTCCGCTTGAAGGTGGATTGAAAGGAGTTTCGCTGAGTGCCAACTGGATGTGGCCGTGCCGGAACCCGGGCGAGGATGCCCGGCTATACAGGGCTGTGAAGGCTGCCAGCGATTTTGCCATCGGGCTGGGGATCAATATCCCTACAGGAAAAGACTCACTTTCAATGACTCAGAAGTATCCGGATGGAAGTAAAGTCTATTCACCGGGAACAGTTATTATCTCAGCAGTGGCAGAGGTCAGCAATATCCGGTCAGTGGTGAAACCGGTGATTCAACCCGAGTTTACTTCCACTTTGATTTATCTTGATTTTTCGGCCGATTCCCCGAAAACCGGTGGCAGCAGCCTTGCCCAGGTAATGAACGGGCTTGGAGATGAAACCCCGACTGTAACCGATCCTGAATATTTTGTCCGTGCTTTTGATGCTGTTCAGCAATTGATTGCCAGGGGTATCGTTCTTGCGGGTCACGATATTTCATCCGGCGGGCTGATCACAACTATGCTTGAAATGCTGTTTACCCAGCCGGGGATTGGCCTTGATGCTGACCTGAGCGGTTTTGGAGAGGGCGACATTATTAAGTTGTTGTTCAGTGAGAATCCGGGGGTTGTATTGCAGGTAAATGACTTTGATTTCACTTCGGTATTCCTGCATGAAGCAGGTCTGAAGTTCAGAATCCTCGGTAAGCCTTCATTCCGACGATATCTCATGCTCCGATATAACGAGGGGATGACCGAACTTGAAATCGACCCGTTACGGAAGTTATGGTTCAAAACATCCTACCTGCTCGATCGCAGGCAATGTGGAGAAGATTTAGCCAGAGCCCGGTATATTAATTTTGAAAAGCAACCTCTTTCATTTGAATTTGGGGAAGATTTTACAGGTGAAACCAAACAATTCAATATTAGTAATGAAAGGAAGATCCCTTCAGGGATTAAAGCGGCGATTATACGTGAAAAAGGAGTCAATGGAGACAGGGAAATGGCCTGGTCGCTCTATCTGGCGGGTTTTGATGTCAAAGATGTCCACATGACAGACCTCATCAGCGGACGTGAGTTACTTGAAGATGTCAATATGATTGTGTTTGTCGGAGGATTTAGTAATTCAGATGTTTTAGGTTCCGCTAAAGGCTGGGCAGGGGCATTTCTGTACAACGCAAGGGCGAAAGCAGCCCTGAATAATTTTTATGCCAGGCAGGATACCCTTAGCCTGGGTGTTTGTAATGGATGCCAACTGATGGTCGAACTGGGCCTGATTTACCCGGAACACAAAGAAAAACCAACAATGTTGCGTAACAGTTCCGGAAAATTTGAATCTGCTTTCCTCAATGTCGATATTATGGAGAATAGTACTGTTATGTTGTCGAATATGGCCGGGAAGCGTTTGGGTATCTGGGTAGCTCATGGTGAAGGTCGTTTCAGTCTTCCTTCTGACGAAAGAAACTACATTATTCCTGTCAGGTACAGTTATAGCGCTTATCCCGGTAATCCAAACGGGTCGGATTATAGCGCAGCCGCTATTGCATCGGCTGATGGAAGGCATCTTGCAATTATGCCGCATCTGGAACGTTCAATCTATCCATGGAATTGGGCTTGTTATCCTTCAGGCAGACATAAGGATGAGATTTCTCCATGGATTGAAGCATTCGTTAATGCCCGTGAATGGATCAGCAATTACCCTTCCGGGGTTTTTTGAAAATTTTGGTATACTGGTATTGCCAGTTATGCATTTATCGTTATTTTTACCGAGATGGCAGTAGTTGTCCTGATGGTGTGTTACAGACAGCTTATACACAGATAAAATGAACAAAATAGTTTTTGTTACGGGGGCGACCAGTGGTATTGGCCGTTCATGTGTATTCAGGTTTGCCGGATCCGGCTATGATGTAATCATGGCAGGTCGACGGTCTGAACGACTGAATGAAATTGAAAATGAACTGAAAAAAAAATACAGTATTGATGTCTATTCACTTTTGTTGGATGTAAGACAACGTGAAAGTGTTGACACTGCAGTGAAAAATCTTCCCGGGAAGTTTCAGCAGATTGATGTGCTGATTAATAATGCCGGCTTGGCATTGGGTCTTGAACCTTTTGATGAGGGTAATCCTTTGAAATGGGAAAGGATGTTGGATACCAATGTGAAGGGACTGATAAATGTGTCGCATGCAGTCGTGCAGTTAATGATCAGAAATGGCAGCGGACATATTATTAATATCGGATCGGTAGCTGGCCGTGAAGTGTATCCCGGGGGGAATGTATATAGTGCTACGAAGGCAGCAGTTGATAGTTTGAGCAAGTCCATGAGGATTGACCTCCTTCCTCATGGAATCAAGGTAACCCAGATTGCCCCTGGTGCTGTTGAAACCGAATTTTCACTTGTCAGATTCGATGGCGATGACGAAAAAGCCCGGGCTGTCTATGATGGTTTCAAACCACTTCACCCTGACGACGTCGCTGATGTTGTTTATTATGTTGCAACGATGCCGCCGCATGTGAATATCAACGATTTATTACTTATGCCAACAGCACAGGCAGCAGCTACCCGGGTTCACCGAAAATGAGATTGCCGGGGATTGCCTGCAAACTTACATTTCAATACCGGTTTTTTTTACATTGAGATCATTTGACAAAAAGAGTTGAACGGTGTGTTTTAATGATTCATTGAACAAATAACGCATCCATTATTTGACTCTTACCCAAGTTCTTTCATTTGTAATCGTCATTTTTCTGATCTGAACCTGGTTATAAAAATTATCCCTATGGATAGCAGTAGTTCAGGACCAACAATAAAAACATAAACCCCATCACAATGACAATCACCAGGATTTTTGATCTGCTTCCACACTATGCTGCCAGTTTTAAACCAAAAGACGATGCCCTGGCCTGCAAGGAAGATGGCGTTTGGAAGAAATACAGCATCAACTACTACACCCAGATGGCAGATAATATTACCTGTGGTCTGATTGCATTGGGTGTCAGGAAAGGGGATAAAATAGCTACCATTACCAACAATCGTCCGGAATGGAATTTTCTTGATATGGCCATTATGCAGGCCGGAGCCATTCATGTGCCTGTATATCCTACTATAAGTCAGGCTGATTATCAATATATCTTTTGCCATGCTGAGATAAAACTTGTCTTTGTTTCCGGTGAGGAACTTGCCCGACGTATTCTGGAAGTCACAAAGAACTGCCCAACGGTAAAAGAGATTTTTACTTTCAAATACCGTGAAGGATTCAGGGATATCTTTGATGTTGCAGAACTGGGTCAATCAAATCCTGAACCGGAACTTGTAGAATCCATTAAAAACAGCATTGAAACCAATGACCTTGCCACTATAATATATACATCCGGAACCACTGGAAGTCCTAAAGGTGTCATGCTTTCGCATTCCAACATAATTTCTAATTTTAAAGCAGTTTCATATATTCCGACCTTCGGGGAAGAAGGGAAAGCACTGAGTTTCCTGCCTCTTTGCCATATTTATGAAAGGATGCTGAATTATTTATATCAATATCTTGGAATTTCAATTTATTATGCTGAAAGTCTCGCTACCATAACAGAGAATATTAAGGAAATAAAGCCTGATATGATGTGCTGTGTGCCCCGCCTGCTTGAAAAAATATATGATAAAATACAGGCTGCAGGAAGAAAGCAAAAGGGGATTAAAAAAGCTGTCTTTTTCTGGGCTGTTAACCTTGCTCTTCACTATGATGTTCAGGGAAGGAATAATCCCTGGTATTCTCTCAGGCATATGGTAGCTGATAAATTGATTTACAGCAAATGGCGGGAAGCTCTGGGTGGAAATTTTAAAATTATTGTATCCGGAGGAGCATCTATTCAACCCAGACTTATCAGGACATTCAGGGCTGCCGGACTACCCATTTATGAAGGTTATGGTCTGACTGAAACCTCACCGGTTGTCGCTGTTACAAGTACCGATTTAAATGGTATTAAGGTCGGAACCGTCGGACCGCCTTTAAGGGGAGTTGAAGTAAGGATTGCTGAAGATGGTGAAATACTCGCCAGGGGTCAGGGGATCATGCTTGGATATTATAAGAATCCTGAACTAACATCTACTGTCATTGATGCCGACGGGTGGTTTCATACTGGTGATATCGGATTGCTTGAAAAAGAAGGGCAATTAAGAATAACCGGCAGAAAAAAAGAGATATTCAAGACTTCACTCGGTAAATACATTGCCCCTGAATTGTTAGAGAACAAAATTAAAGAATCCCCGTTTATTGATAACATAATGGTTGTCGGAGAAAACCAGAAATTTGCCGCAGCATTGGTGGTCCCCGATTTTAATCATCTCCGGTCGTGGTGTGCAATAAAAGAAATCGATTATACAACCGATGCTGAAATGATCGCTGATCAACGAATCAGATCAAGGCTCATGAAAGTAATAGATGGCTATAATAAAGCATTTGGAGCAACGGAACAGATTAAGAAAGTCGAATTCATGGCGTCAGAATGGACAACTTCATCAGAAGAACTTACTCCGACATTAAAACTCAGGCGGTCTGTTATTGCTGATAAATACAAACTCCAGATAGAGAAACTGTTTAACTGATTGTACAACATATCGTCTATGGATGAAGTAACCAGGCTTTTCGACCTTTTGCCGCGGTATGAGCAAAAATTCCTGCCAAAAGAAGATGTAATTGCCGGAAAGGAAAACGGAGAATGGGTCAGGTATTCTATAGGTCAGTATCGGGATGCCGCAGATGCGGTCAGTAGTGCTCTGCTCAGTTATGGAATTAAAAAGGGCGATAAAATAGCCACAATCATGACAAGCAGACCCGAATGGAATTTTCTGGATATGGGAATAATGCAGACAGGTGCCATTCATGTACCTGTTTATCCAACCATCAGCGAATCAGATTATAAGTATATCCTGAATCATGCCGGTGTTCAGTTCGTATTTATTTCAGGTAAAGAAATTTACCGGAAAATAGAGCATATTCTATCAGATATAAAAGGTTTGAAAGGTGTTTACGCTGTTAAAGAAACGGAAGGTGCTCTTTTATTTGATGAGTTGATAGAACATGGCCGACTTCATATGGATCGCGTTTTACTCACAAAGGCTCAATCCGAAGTCCAAACAGATGAAATAGCTACGCTGATCTACACCTCCGGCACAACAGGTAATCCAAAGGGTGTGATGCTTACGCACGCAAACATTATCAGCAATTTCAAGGCAGTTGCCCATGTTCCGCCAATTGGTGAACAGGGGAAAGCATTGAGTTATCTGCCTCTTTGTCATGTTTATGAACGTATGCTGAATTATCTTTACCAATATTTAGGTATTTCGGTTTATTATGCTGAAAGCATGGCAACCATAGGCGATAATATGCGCGAAGTAAAACCAGATATTCTGACTACGGTTCCCCGGCTGCTAGAGAAAATCTACGACCGGATTATGGGTGCCGGACGCAAACTCAAAGGAATAAAAAGAATTATTTTTTTTTGGGCTGTTAACCTTGGTCTCCGATACGAAATGTATGAAGCCAATGGTTGGTTCTATATGCTTAAGTTAAAATTGGTCAATAAAATTGTATTCAATAAATGGCGTGATGCTGTTGGCGGAAATATGAAGGTGATTGTATCTGGCGGAGCTGCACTTCAGCCCCGTTTAGCCCGCGTATTCTGGGCTGCAGGCATTCCTGTTCTTGAAGGTTACGGCCTGACTGAGACATCGCCTGTAATTGCCGTCAATGACTTTAGTGAGAACGGTAACTGCTTTGGAACCGTTGGCAAGATCATAAAGGACGTATCGGTGAGAATTGCCGATGATGGAGAAATTCTTTGCCAGGGTCCGTGTGTAATGCCGGGTTACTTCAAGGAACCTGACCTTACAGCAGAAACCATCGATGCACAAGGCTGGTTTCATACAGGTGATATAGGCCGTTTAGAGCCATCAGGACATTTAAGAATTACAGGACGCAAAAAAGAAATATTTAAAACCTCACTAGGTAAATATATTAGTCCTGAATTGATTGAAAACAAATTTAAAGAATCTTCATTTATTGACACACTGATGGTAATTGGTGAAAATCAGAAATTCGCAGCAGCCCTGGTTGTTCCTGATTTTCCTCATCTTAGAGGATGGTGTGCCATTAAGGAAATTCCTTACTCAACAGATGCAGAAATGGTTGTTTTACCCAGGATAAGGAAGCGCTTTCAACAGGAAATGGATAAGTATAACAGGTATTTCGGAGCAACCGAACAGGTTAAACGGTTTGAACTTTTGGATCAGGAATGGACCGTTGACTCAGGTGAACTCACTGCATCACTCAAGCTCAGACGCCGTTTTATCAATGAAAAGTATGAAATGGTGATAAGAAAGGTCTTTAATCTTGAAGATGACGAATAGCCCGATCAGGGTGCGATTTTTATAACAGGGAGTCTGTTTCATGAGTAATGTCCACCGGATTTTCGACCTCCTGCAGCTATACCGCAATGAATTCTCTGAGAAAGAATGTGTTTTTGGCTTCAAACACCAGGGCCAATGGCAGTGCTTATCTGCCAGATCTTATGTTGCACTTTCCGATAAAATAAGTTGTTCCATACTGTCATCAGGCCTTAATCCAGGTGACCGTGTTGCGACCATCATGAACAATGTGCCTGAATGGAATTGTCTCGATATGGGAATTCTTCAGGCGGCCTGCGTTCATGTGCCGGTTTATCCTTCTTTAAGTCCTGATAATTACAGGTTTATTTTTAATGATGCAGGTGTAAAGCTGATTGTAGTGGGATGCCGCGATGCTTACGACCGTATCCGCCCGGTGATAGAGGACATGCATTATGAAGGCATCATAGTTTCGCTGGAACAGATCGAAGGGCTTGAAAACTGGACAGATTTCCTGAACAGAGGTATAGACTTACCGTTCAGTGATACTCTGGCCGGATTAAAAGAGCAGATATCCCCCGGTGCCCTTGCAACAATTATTTATACATCAGGTACAACCGGTTATCCAAAAGGTGTTATGCTTTCACATTCCAACCTGGTCAGTAATTTCACAACAGTTAGTTTGATTCTCAGGGAAATCGTGGTTAAAAAAGCATTGAGCTTTCTTCCGTTATGCCATGTATATGAACGGATGTTGAATTATATGTACCAGTATCTGGGAATATCGGTGTATTATGCTGAGCACATCGACCGGATACGTGACAATCTGAAAGAAGTAAAGCCCGAAATGTTCTGTTCTGTACCAAGGGTTATTGAGAAATCGTATGCTGCTATCCTCCGGAAAGGAAAAAACCTTTCCGGTCTCCGGAAAGCAGTGTTCATCTGGGCGCTGAAACTGGGATTTGAATATGAGTTTGAAAAATCGGAGAAACTCTTTTATTTTATTAAACTTAAGATTGCAGATTTTCTGGTATACCGGAAATGGCGGCTTGCGTTTGGAAACAATATTCAATTCATTGTTTCCGGTGGTGCCCCATTGAATTCAAAACTTGCACGGGTATTCTGGGCTGCAGGTATGAAGATCATCGAAGGCTATGGCCTCACCGAAACATCACCGGTAATCGCAACCGGTAATTTTGAACCCGGAGGTCTGAGTTTCGGCACCGTTGGACCAGTTATACCAGGTGTTGAGGTTCGATTTACTCAGGAAGGAGAGATCATTTGCCGCGGACCCAATGTGATGATGGGATACTATAACAGACCTGAAAAGACAGCAGAAGTCATAGATGCAGATGGCTGGTTTCATACCGGCGATGTTGGTGAACTGGTGGACGGAAAATATCTGAAAATAACCGACAGGAAAAAGGAAATCTTCAAAACTTCAGGAGGGAAATATATTGCTCCTCAGGTAGTTGAAAACAAGCTGAAAGAGTCGCCTTTTATAGAAAACATGCTTGTGATTGGTGAACACCGCAATTACCCCACAGCACTGATTGTCCCGAACTTTGACTACCTCAGGTCATGGTGTATGAATAAAGGGATTGATTATACTACTGATTCAGAAATGATTAAGAAAGAAGTCATCATTAATCGTATCCAACACGATATTATAAAGCTTAATCAATCACTCGACCACCCTTCCCAGATCAGAAGGTTTACACTAATGGAGAAAGAGTGGACTGTTCAATCAGGTGAATTATCGTTTACTATGAAGGTAAGGAGAACACATCTTCAGGACATTTATGCTCAGGTTATATCGGGAATGTACCATGAAAATATTGAAATTCATCACAGGCCACATGAGAAGAAAAAGAAAAAAAGAAAAGGAAAGTAGATCCGGTTAGTATATATAAATTCAGATTGGTGCTTTCTCTAATGCAGAATTTTATAAATCAGCTCTTTTGTCAGATCTTCTTCATTGACTGATCCACTATCCAGGCCTTTCGATTTCAGATCGAATTCACGTAAAACAGAGATTATCTGAGTCAGCTTTTCAAAAGAGTAATTGCGGGCAGCAGAATGGTAGTCGTTTACAAAATACGGACTCACACTTAGTGCTGATGCAACTTCCTTATTTGATTTATCTTGCAGGGAATGATAAATCAGCAGTTTTGAAAAATAACCATAAAGCAAAATGATGGTTTTAACCAGCGGATTGTCCTTGGGATTGGAAGAAAAATGATTGATGATACGGTTGGCTTTTACAATGTTGCGTGCCCCCAATGCCTTCTGCAATTCAAAAATATTATAGTCTTTACTGATCCCTATGTTCGCTTCTACTGTTTTTTCAGTAATCTGCGTACCTTTCGGAAGGTTGATGTAAAGCTTTTTCAACTCATTGTCTGCCCTGCTCAGATCATTGCCAAGATTATCAGCGATCATTGCAACAGCTTTTGGTGAAAGGGTGTAACCCTGTGCTTCAACCTGTTCAGCAATCCAGGCCGGAAGTTTATCCTCTCTTAATTTAACTGATTCAAAAAATACACCTTTTTTCTCAACAATTTTAGCAAGCATTTTCCGCTTATCATATTTTTTATACTTATAACAAATTACAAGAATGGTTGAAAGAAGAGGTTTTTCTGCATATGCGCTTAATTCATCAATAGTTTTTATATCCTGCGCTTCTTTAACTATCACAACCTGGTGACTTGCCATCATTGGATATCGCTTGGCATATTCAATGATTGAACTGGCTTCAACATCCCGGCCATAAAGTATGGTTTGGTTAAAGCCCTTTTCATCTTCCGACAATATCCCATTCTCAATTGCATCGCAAAGCTGGTCGATAAAGTATGGCTCTTCACCTGACAGAAGATAAACCGGATGATAAATCCTTTTTTTCAGATCAGAAAGAATCTGGTTGAATTCAACAAACATAGAAATCAAAATATCAGAAACGCAGGTGTTTTACTGTTAGTCCTTTATTTATAAGTTGCTTCAGCGATTGAATGCCAATGCTCAGGTGGGTTTCTACGAACTCTTCAGTTACATGTTGATCGCTTTCTGCAGTTTTGATGCCGGATGAAATCATTGGCTGGTCTGATACCAGTAACAGGGCACCGGTAGGAATTTCATTGAAAAATCCGACACTGAATATGGTGGCTGTTTCCATATCAATGGCTATTGACCTGATTGAACGAAGGTATTCCTTGAATATTTCATCATGTTCCCAAACCCTCCGGTTGGTGGTATAAACTGTGCCGGTCCAGTAATCGCGTCCAAAATCCCTGATTGAAGTCGAAATGGCTTTTTGAAGGCTGAAAGCAGGCAGGGCTGGTACTTCATGAGGGAAATAGTCGTCAGAAGTACCTTCACCCCTGATTGCCGCTATGGGTAGTATCAGGTCTCCAAGCTCAGCTTTTCTTTTCAATCCCCCGCACTTACCGAGTAGTAAAGCAGCCTGAGGTTTAATTGATCCGAGCAGATCCATGATTGTGGCTGCATTGGCACTTCCCATCCCAAAATTGATCATGGTGATGTCGCCGGCTGTTGCACTTGGCATCGCCTTATTTTGTCCTTTAATTTCAACTTTATTCCAATGGGCAAAAAGCTCCAGATAATGGTTAAAGTTGGTAAGCAGGATAAAATCGCCAAATTCATTGAGCTGAGTGCCGGTGTAACGCGGCAGCCAATTCTCCGTTATTTCCTGTTTGGTCTTCATCATGGTATTTTTATCTGAAATAAACTTATGCCTGTGCAAGTTCTTTTCATGGCAAATGTAGCGTTTTTCCTAAAAATATGTAGTTTTATTCCGGCTAACTGATCGTAAATGCAGGCACTGAATTTTCCGGATTATAACTTTCGTACCCGGCAACAATCCGGACAGGTTCAAATATTTGACCCGGTAAGGAAAAAGTTTGTATCTCTGACTCCTGAAGAATGGGTCAGGCAGCACCTTATTCAATACCTTGCTTCTGAGAAACAGGTCCCTCTGCATATGATGGCCTGTGAGCGCGGTTTAATTGTAAACAGGATGCCAAAACGTTTCGATCTGGTGGTTTTCGGACTTTTTGGAAGGCCGGTTCTGATAGCAGAATGTAAGGCCCCGGGAGTTAAATTATCCGAAAAAGTATTGTTCCAGATTGCCCGTTACAATCTTACTTTAAAAGTTAAACACCTGCTGATTTCAAATGGGTTACAGCATATCATTGGCAAGGTAAACTACAATTCCGGAATGCTGGACTATTCTGAACATATTCTTGATTATCAGGAACTTTGTAAAGAATAATCCGGAATGGAATATATTTGTTTACAAATAAGTCATTGATTCCAAAACTGTTTGCTGACAATGCTGAATCAACAGTGTATTTTATACGATAATTTCCGGATCTGGCCTGATTAACACCGTTACAGACCAAAAAGGCCATGTCTGGGTTCAGGTTAAATCGGCGATGTTTTGGTTATTTTTAAGAACAAGTCCTGCCCGGGGAATAACCAGCCAAAATTCACAGGAGTTCCTTTCGAAACAATGCGAACCTGTCTGTTGTCCTTGATGGGTTTGCTATTTCAGATAACAACCGGTAGCTGCTTGCATTTAAAGAACCTGCTGAGTAACCCGGTTTCAGGTATTAACTTCCGGGCTTGGAAGACCGGCGGGCACAAAAAAAACAGGCTGTATAACAGACAGCCTGTTTTTTTTAAATATAATCTGGTTGGTACCCGGTGTGTACAATTTCAGAAAATATATTGTACAGATATTAATTGCATTTGAGAACAGTTTTGATCTGATAATTAGCTTGTTCAGCAAGAGGGCCTATCGCAGCCTTTTTAAATGATGCACATGCAGCAGTATTGTCTTTTTTTCCTGCCTGAGCTATCCCTGCCTCATAATGGAACCGTGCCTGTTTTGCAGGTGTGTTTTCTTCGAGTGTCAGTCCTTTTTCGGCACTGTTTATAGCCTCATCCCATTTTGATAACTTGTTGAAAGCGAGGGCGTAAAGATAATATGCCTCGACATTACTGTCAACATACTTAACAGATTCATCAACAAAAGTAACTACCTGACTAAAGGATCCTTTCTTAAATGCCGCATTTGCATTTTTAATATATTCATCGGCAACTGTTCTTCCTGCTGAAGCAACGGTTTTCTCATCATTCGATGTTTTCCCGGTCTCAATAGCTTTATCCAGCGAAGCTTTCATCTCATCAAATTTATCCTGTTTTCTGTAAACCAGTCCTTTGCCAAGATACGCTTTGGCAAAAGAAGGATCGTATTCAATAGCTTTATCAAAACTGGCAATTGCTTCCGGAAATTTACCTTCTTTTAACTCACCGTTTCCCTTTGCGAGAAAAAGCTTGGGAAGAAGATCTTCTGCTTTAGCTTTGGTGGAATTATCATTATATTTTGTTGCATATTCCTTGGCAAGTAAGAAATTTGCGATTGCTTCATCAAGCTTTTTTTCCTTGTAAAGAGAGGTAGCATAATTATACTGAAGCAATGGAATCTGACCTTCAGCCATTTTCTGGATATCAGCTGCGTCAGCACCTGTTTTTGCTGCAAAATCAGCAGCCTGAATCAATGCTTCAATTGCTTTCGGCAAGTCAGTAGCAGCAAGTTCCACACCACGGTTATATGCATTTGTTGCCTCTTCTTTTGTTTGTCCATTGGAGACATTAACTAAAACCAGCAGCAATGCGGCTATCAGTATTGCTGAGATCTTTTTCGGATTGTTCATCTTTTAGCGATTTTGTGTTAATAATTCTGAATTTACCCGGCAAATATATTCTTTTACCTCTAAAAATCATGCCAAAAAAAAGTTAAATTGAATAAAAAAAAATCTTAACAGGCAGTTAATGAATAACTATACACGATGTAACATATATAACTTAACAACCTGTGATAATGGGATTAAAAGGTAGAATTTCAACGTGTTTTTAGTTTCAGAAACGAACATTGATCTGCACAAAATCAGGCTTTAAATTTCTCTTGCTCTATTAAAATTTGTTTTACATTTGCAGGGCAAAAAAACTATTTTTTTATGAAAAGCAATGTACTTAAGATTGTTCTGGCAATAGTTGTCATTGTATTGGGTTATCTGCTTTATTCTTCTATTATGAAACCTATCCGTTTTCAGGAAGAAATTGATTCCAGGAATATGCAGATAGTAAACAAACTTAAAGATGTCAGGACTGCTCAGAATTTTTTCAAGCAGTTCAATAACCATTATACAAGCAGCTTCGATACGCTTTTTGATTTTCTGCGTACCGGGAAAATACCTGTTGTAAAAATGGTAGCAGATCCTACCGATACCACTTATACCCGTTCAATCACAGATACTATTGGTTTTATTCCTATAGCAGACTCACTCTACTCAAAACGTCCTGACTTTAAGATGGAGGATATGGCCATTATTCCTTTTTCTGAGGGACGTAAGTTTGAAATGAAAACAGCTAAAATTGATAAAGGAGGGGTTATCGTAAGTGTTATTGAAATTCTCGTACCTTATGAGTATTACCTTTATGACCTTGATAAACAGGATGTAATTAATCTTGCTGAACGCCAGAAAGGTATAAACAGATTTCCCGGTATAAAAATGGGCTCACTTACCGAAGCTTCAGTTGACGGTAACTGGGAGTAACTCATCCGGTACAATGGGAAGTGATCACCTGACACTGGTCAATTATTATGACCGATTGTTTGATCAGGCACTGACCAGTCAATATAACCTGTCCATCCGGATTGATCCGGATGGACTTTCGTTTTCAGTTTATTCTCACCTTGTTTCCAGATATATTGTACTCGAATCGGTAATCCTGCAAAAGACATCGGGCTCATCATCCGGAGAACCTGTACATCATGATCCGGCTGACCGGTTAAATGGTTTTTTAATAAAACATCCATGGCTTTTACAGCAGTTCAGGCATACGGTAATTATCCGGAATAGCCTGATTTATACACTGGTGCCCCACGCATTGTATGAAACTGCCAAGAAGGCAGCATATCTGGAATTTGTATACAAAACCAGGAAATCAACAGTAATTCACGAACAATTTTTGAATGCGGCTGATGCGTGGGTGGTTTACTCTCTGGGCAGAGACATCAGTGATTTATTGGATCATCACTTCAAAGGGGCCAGGTTTATGCATCATGCCGGTGCAATGATTGAGACAATCCTGCCGCGATACAGGCACAAGGAACTTCGGAACCCTGTTTTTGTCAATATCAGGGCAGGTTCGTTTGACATGATTGTGCTAAAGGAAGGAACATTAAGGTATTGTAACAGTTTTCTCTGGAAAACCAATGAGGATCTGGTTTATTATCTCATTTTTGTGCTGGATCAA
The DNA here is from genome assembly GCA_043806115.1 of Bacteroidota bacterium. Lineage (GTDB taxonomy): Bacteria > Bacteroidota > Bacteroidia > Bacteroidales > Lentimicrobiaceae > Lentimicrobium. The sequence goes on along the minus strand of JAZDHI010000076.1, from coordinate 97,859 downwards.
CTCGCCTTAAATCCTGAAAATATTACATTAATGCTGTTGGGTTTGATTGAGGAAACATCCTCTCTTCATGAATTGTTGCGAAGGTATGTCCGGAACATCGATTTTATCAGCAATGCTGAAGTGCCAAAATCCGGGATTTCTTTATCTGTTGCAAATGAGTATAAATTCTACGACCTATTAAATCCAGGCTTGTGCGGATAATCAGCGGAACACATAAAAGCAGAATAATTCATACTCCCAAGAATCTGCCCGTCAGGCCGACTACAGACCTTGCAAAAGAAGCGCTTTTCAATATTCTTGTCAATAATTTTGACCTGAATGAGGTTATGGTACTTGACCTTTTTGCAGGAACCGGTAATATAACCTATGAGTTTTCATCCAGGGGAGCAATGGGTGTTACCAGTATTGACGCAGAGCTCAGATGTGTGAATTTTATCAGAAACACTGCGAAAGGGTTTGGATTTGAAGCTGTTTTATGTTTCAGAAGTGATGCTTTCAGGTTTTTAATGAATTGTGAGAATCAATATGACATTATTTTTTGCGATCCTCCATACGATTTGCAGGGAATTGACGCTATTCCGGGAACCGTATTTGAGCGAAACCTGCTGAAACCGGGAGGATGGCTGATCATAGAACATTCGCGTGATCATAATTTTTCAAAAATGTTTGGTTTTCAACAACAAAGGAAATACGGAAAGGTTAATTTCAGCATCTTTTATAGTATGACATGATACCTGAAAGCATTATTTTATTTGTTTGCCTTTAAGAGTAAAAGCAATTCCGGATACAACATGCCACGTCTGTAATTCGGAATGCGATGGGTGGGGCTTATATATATAACCTGCCCTTCTAAAAAGGCAGGCAGGTTATTCTAAATCAGATAAATATGTTTTGTTAACTGCTGACCGGGAGGCAGGTTTATTGATTTGGTTTACTTCCTCAACCCGGAGAGTAACAGAAAATAAAAGCAGGATATTCTCAGAAAATCGTTGATAAAATACTTTATCAATCAATTTGCCACATTGATAATTTCAGTGAACAAAGTGATTTTCAAAAACATAAAGAGATCTTCTTTCAGTTATTTTTTTGGCAATACAACCGCATCGGGAATAAATAAGCTGACATCGCCACCGTTTTTGTAGACATCACGCACTATCGACGAATTAATCGAGGTGTATTCCGGTGTTGTTAAAAGAAAAATTGTTTCAAGGACCGGATAAAGCTTTTTATTAACCTGGCCGACAGTACGCTCAAATTCAAAATCTGCTGATGTTCTTAATCCTCTAAGTATATATGAAGCATCAACCTCCCTGCAAAAATCAACCGTCAGCCCTGAATAACTTTTAACCCTGATCTTCGGACAATCAGCAAAAACCGTCTCTATCCAACGGATGCGGTCTTCTGATCTGAAATAGCCTTTTTTCTCAATATTCAGACCAACAGCCACAATGATTTCATCGAAAAGAGGGATTGCCCTGCGTATAATGTTTTCATGACCTTTGGTAATAGGGTCAAATGAACCGGGAAAAACAGCGCGTTTAATCATATTGTGGCTTTTAAATCTCCATAGCAAACCTACATGAATTTATGCTGATTCGCAAACTCAAGGTGAAAATTTAATGAAGACATGTATCTCTGCTGGTGTCAGGAGAAAGACAGCTTCCCTCAACAAATTTATTCAATTTATTTTCTGAGGTAAGATAGAAACAATATTACAGTCAGAACAATGGCTGTTTAAGTTTCAAATCAGCATTTATGAGGCTGAATAATGAAGCATAAGTGTTATTGAAAATAATATTAAATTCATCCGGACCAAACCACTTTGCCTCTGTGATTGCCTCCTCTGTTTGAGGAACAGGTTGTCCCTCACCGGCATAGGTCATTGCGTACCAGAAAGTTTTTTTAAAAACCATTTTTCCTTTGTGTTCATAGATGTGGAAGGTTGAAGGCAAGTCTGAAAAAATCTGTGGCCCCTTTAATCCTGTTTCCTCCGTAACTTCACGCAAAGCAGCTTCTTTTGGCTTTTCGGCTTTCTCAATTTTACCTTTTGGGAGGTCCCATTTGCCAAACCTGTAAATGAATAATCTTTCATTCATGTTGTTGTGGACAATACCACCGGCAGCTTCAAGGTACCGGAAAAGTGAAATAAAGTCTTCAAATAATTTATCATCATTCGCCTTGCTGATGAAATAAAGAGAATCGAAATCTGGGGAATAAATAAACCTGCGGAATGATTCTTTCATTTTTTCGCGGGAATCAGCTTTGGTTACCAGTGCCTTTGATAAACCAGCAGGAATTTTATCCATCCCTGAGAAGATCACTGGTTTGTCATTCATAAAAACTTTGTACATTTGCCGCATGAGTAATAATGATTCAATAGCGCTTGATACAGCGGAGTTTTTGTTGCAAATAAAGGCAATAAAAATTGATAATCAGAAGCCTTTCACATGGAGTTCAGGAATTAAATCACCTATTTATTGTGACAACAGGAAGATTTTGTCTTACCCAAAGGTACGGACTTTTATCAGACAGGAGTTTGCCAGATTGATAAGTGAAGAGTTTGGCTCAATAGATCTTATTGCCGGTGTTGCCACAGGAGCAATTGCACATGGTGTGCTTGTTGCACAGGAGTTAGGATTGCCTTTTGCCTATGTCAGATCCGGGAAAAAGGAACATGGACTCTCAAACCAGATTGAAGGAGTAGTAGAATCGGGGCAATCGGTTGTTGTTGTTGAAGACCTTGTTTCAACCGGTCAAAGCAGTCTGGCAGCTGTTACTGCTCTTCGTGAAGCGGGTTGTAATGTTAAAGGCATGGTTGCGATTTTCACCTATGGTCTTGAATCGGCGAAAGAAAACTTTAAGAGTGAGAATTGTACGCTTCGTACTCTTACGGATTACAATCATCTGATCAGTCATGCACTGGAAAAAAATTATATTAAAGAATCGGACAAACAATCACTGGTAAAGTGGCGCGAAAATCCCGAAGCCTGGGGTAAATAACTTATTATGGCGACATTCAGGAGCGAAGAGGTGACCATCGCGCGTACCGATGATTTTGTTTTCAATTTTTTATCAGACTTCAACAATTTTCAGCAACTGATGCCTCCCCAGGTTACAGATTGGAAATCGGATGGTGAAAGTTGCAGTTTTAATATCCAGAATATGGCCACCTTAGGGATGCGCTATAAAGAGAAGATTCCGGATAAACATATTTTCATTCAATCCGAAGGCAGGGTTCCATTCGATTTTGATCTGCAATGTTTTATTGTTTCCAGCTCTGACCGGTCATGTGACGCTTCATTGGAGTTTAATGCAGATCTTAGTCCCATGTTGAAAATGCTTGCCTCAAAACCGCTGGAGAACTTTATCAACATACTGGCTCAGAAACTGAAGGAGATTTGCGAATCCGGTACTTTATAATAATCCCGGTTTTTAGGGTTTCCCCGGTAAGGTAATTGTTGGATTTTCGATAAAGAGTTTTCAGGTTCAAGTGAAAATGACTTCTTTTAGGGAGCATTTGATTTTTTTTCCATTATTTCCTTCAAGAAGAAGCATACCATACTCTGCCAATCCCTTGATGGTTGCAGTCATTTTTTCCCCCCTAATGATAAATACCGAAGGTTGATTCAAAAGGTACATTCTTTTAAGATAAGCTTCATCAAGAATTGAAGTTTCACCGTTTTTAAGATTTTCATACCAGAATGCGACATTTATGTGCCAATCTGTCAGTATTTCATCGGGGTCATATAGTTTTCCGCTCACTAACCTGAGAGAGGTTGCTCCGGGTGCTCCGGCGGAAAATGTTTCCTGATTTATGTTCAGACCGAGTCCGGCAATCGAGCCTGAAATGCAGTTTCCGCTGATTTCATTTTTTATCAGTATGCCGGCTGTTTTCCTGCTATTCAGATAGATATCATTCGGCCACTTGATCATACTTTGAAAAGGCAGGTTCAATCTGTCAAGCGTAGTGCATACAGACAGTGAAATGACCTTTGTTAGCTGAAACTGGTATTCAGGTTTAAGAAAGGATGGGTATAACAGGATGGTGGCTGTCAGGTTTTTGCCGGGTTCACTTTCCCAGATATTGCTTTCCTGTCCTTTACCCTGAGTCTGGGCATAGGCTACAATGACAGAACCTTCGCCCAACTCGCGGGTATTTAACAGGTCTGAGGCATACTGGTTGGTTGAGCCGGTACTACCGAGTTTAATAATTTCAAAATTCTTAAAAATCATATGATAGACTGGTTTCATTGAAAAACGCTCCAACAATCGAACGGTACAATTGTTGATAGCTTTGATTGACTAAAAAAAATTCCTGCCGGTCCGACTGAATATCTGAGATCGACTCATGTATGATTCGATAAAATCGAAGGGTGGCACCCTTTATTGCAGTAAATGCCGGTTATGGGCTGATTAAATTACGGATTTAATTCGTTAACTTTGCAAAAATATAACAATTAGCCTATGGCAATTAAGAAAGCAAAATCAGCATCTGAGATGTTAGCTTCTATAGTGGTTGAGGGAATATTTGAGAAGCTTGGAGAAGAAGTTGTACAAATAGATTTGCGTGTAATAAAAAATGCAGTTGCTGATTTTTTCGTTATTTGTCATGGAAAATCACGGGCACAGGTTGAAGCCATTGCCGATTCAGTGCAAATGGAAGTAAAGAAAGCAGTAGGGATTAATGTCTGGAAAAAGGAAGGGTTTGAGAATGCCGAGTGGGTTTTATTGGATTATGTTGATGTCGTGGTTCATATTTTTCAGGAGAACAACCGGAGATTTTACAAACTGGAAGAGTTATGGGCAGATGCAGAAATAAAACGGTTTGCATCTCCTGTCCCCACTCAGAAACGCATTAAGAAAAAAACATCGGCTGAAGCCTGAAAAGACTTATGAACGAAACAAACGATAAAAAAACGGAAAACGGGATCGGAAAGCCCAAAAGTATAAAACCTAAATTCAGTTTATACTGGATTTATGCAGTGCTTGCTTTGCTTATCATTGGTCTTCAGTTTATGAACAACTGGGGGACATCGCCAAAAACAATTGGTAAAGGAGAACTGAATGAGATGATCAGGAACCAGGACGTCGGGCGACTTGTGCTTGTAAACGATAAAGTAGCAGAGATTTATATAAAAAAAGAGAAACTTAATCTTGAAAAATATAAGAGTGTACGCCCTGGTGACGGTTTTGGTGCAGAGAAGCCTCAATACGTTTTTACCATTGGCTCAGTTGAGACTTTTGAAAAAGATATAACTGATTTACAACAGGGAATAGAGAAACCGGTTTACATAGAAAATCTTACCCGACGGAATGTCTGGGGAGATGCCTTATCGTGGATATTACCGGTATTACTGCTGGTAGGAGCATGGTTTTTTATTATGCGTATGATGAGCCGTGGGTCCGGCGGCGGCGGGCAGATATTTAATATCGGTAAATCGAAAGCCCAGCTTTTTGATAAGGATACTCATGTCAACATAAATTTCTCAGACGTTGCCGGCCTGGAGGAAGCCAAGGTTGAAATTATGGAGATTGTTGACTTTCTCAAAAATCCTAAAAAATATACTACCCTGGGTGGAAAAATTCCTAAAGGAGCTTTACTGGTTGGCCCTCCTGGTACTGGTAAAACATTGCTGGCTAAAGCGGTAGCCGGAGAGGCAAAGGTTCCGTTTTTCTCTCTTTCAGGTTCTGATTTCGTTGAGATGTTCGTCGGGGTTGGTGCCTCCAGGGTACGTGACCTGTTTAAGCAGGCCAAGGAAAAATCACCCTGCATTATTTTTATTGATGAAATTGATGCCATAGGCCGTGCAAGGGGGAAAAACCAGATTACAGGCGCCAATGACGAACGCGAAAACACGCTGAATCAACTGCTTACCGAAATGGACGGATTTGCAACCAATGCAGGTGTAATTATTCTCGCGGCAACAAACAGGGCTGATATTCTGGACAGGGCACTCCTGCGCGCCGGTCGTTTTGATCGTCAGATCAACGTTGAACTGCCTGATCTTGAGGAAAGGAAAGCGATCTTCAAAGTCCATATGAAGCCTTTAAAGAATGATAATTCTGTAAATGCTGATTTTCTGGCCAAACAGACACCAGGGTTTTCAGGTGCCGATATTGCCAATGTATGTAACGAAGCCGCCCTGATTGCTGCAAGGCAGAATAAAACTGAAATTGCGAAACAGGATTTTATCGATGCGATAGACAGAATAGTTGGAGGACTTGAAAAACGCAATAAAATCATTTCGCCGCAGGAGAAGAAGGTCATTGCTTATCACGAAGCCGGGCATGCAACCATCAGCTGGTTACTTGAATATGCTCATCCATTGGTAAAAGTTACCATAGTGCCGAGGGGTAAAGCACTCGGTGCCGCGTGGTACCTTCCTGAAGAACGGCAGATTACCACCTACGAACAGATGTTTGATGAGCTTACAGCAACGCTGGGTGGTAGAGCATCCGAAGAGATTATATTCGGCAAGGTTTCAACCGGAGCACTCAACGATCTTGAAAAAGTGACCAAACAGGCCTATGCCATGGTTGTTTATTATGGGCTTAATAAAGAGATCGGTAATGTTAGTTATTATGATTCATCCGGGCAACAGGAGTACTCATTCAATAAACCGTTCAGTGAAGCTACCGCACAGGTAATTGATGTTGAGATAAAGAAGATGATTGAACTTGGCTATGACCGGGCAAAAGCGCTGTTGCTTGAAAATCGCGACAAACTTGCCCAGCTTGCTGATATTTTGTTAAAAAAAGAGGTTATTTTCAGAGAAGATCTGGAGCTTATTTTTGGAAAAAGACCTTTTGATGAGCATGCCGGGGAGACCTTTCAAAATGGCTCAAATGATGCTGAGATTGTAGGCGCTGACGAGAGCAATGTTGAAATTAAGACAGAAAAGTCTTTGCCTGAAATAAAATCAGAGAAAGAACCCGTAACCGGTGCGCCAGATGAAAGCACACAATAAGCTTAATTCCAGGCCCGAACATATCCGGGAAAGCACCACCCGTGAAAAGGTATTGAAAAACATCAGGCATGCGCTTATTGAAACATCCGAAAACCCTTTTCCGGATGTGGATTTTGATTCCGACATATATAAACCCATGACGGAAGAAGCAGATATTAACTTTGCCCTGGAATTTACCAGGGTCGGAGGAAAGTTTATTTTTTGTGATTCAGCGCCAGATATGCTGCTAAAAGTCAAGGGTTTATTCACTGACAGGGGATGGGTCGCAGCCTGGTGTAATGAAGAATCACTTACTGGTTTACTGAATCATGCAGCAATACCTGTGAAGCGGTTGAATCAGGGCATTGAGGCGATGAAAGTGGCTGTAACTTCCTGTGAGTTTTTAATAGCAAGACTGGGAAGTATTATGATGTCTTCGCAACAGTATTCAGGCCGCAGATTATATTCTTACCCGGAAATTCATATTGTGATTGCTTTTACCTCTCAGATAGTTCCGGACATAAAACAGGCCCTGTCCGGCATACGCGAAAAATATGCAGGAAAGATGCCTTCAATGGTTTCACTTGTCACCGGGCCAAGCAGGACTGCCGACATTGAGAAGACGCTTGTTATGGGAGCTCACGGTCCAAAAGAATTATTTGTTTTCCTGGCGGACGACATCAATTAAAGAAGGTGGTATGGAAGGTTGGGTCTGCATTTACACTTCAGTAAGGTTACATGAAGTGGAAATGATTCGTGTTATACTCGGTGAAAACCAAATTACAGCCATCATTGTAAATAAACAGGATTCGATTTATCTGATAGGTGAAATTGAACTTTATGTCAGTTTTGATGATGCCTTCAGAGCAAAGCAAATCATTATATCATTCGGAAACAGTGAATAATTTAACCACCCGGACAATCACCGGTATCTTTTTCGTAATTTTTGTTATTGGCTCCGTAGTTCTCAGTAAATGGGTCTTTGCCGGGCTCTTCCTGGTGATTTCAATGGCCGGTTACTGGGAGTATACCAAAATAATCAGACAAAGTAAAATTAATATGCACCGCTTCACCGGTCTTTTACTTGGGTTAATCTCTTATAGCGGTTATATTCTATGGGTGTTCGGGGTAATCAGTGCCGGTTTTCTTATATTGAATCTGTTGATTTTTCCTTTTTTGCTTATAACTGAACTTTTCAGAAAGTCAGCTTCCCCTTTTCTGAACGCTGCCGTAAGTTTGCTTGGCCTCATATGGATTATACTCCCGCTTTCGTTACTGAATGGCTTTTTCAACCATTCAGATGGGCCCGGGTGGTTGCATAGCGGGGCTCTGCTTGGTTTCTTCCTGATTCTCTGGATATATGATTCCGGAGCTTACATTTTCGGTTCAATGTTTGGACGAAATCCGATGTTTGAACGCATCAGCCCGAAGAAATCGTGGGAAGGTTTTGTTGGCGGAAGTGTCGCCGGATTGCTCGCCGCATACCTGGTTTCCGCTTCATTTATAGAGTTTTCGGTTCTTCAATGGCTATTGATGGCAATTGTCATCATAGTTTTCGGTACTTTTGGAGACCTGGTAGAATCGATGCTGAAACGAAGTGCCGGTGTGAAGGATTCCGGTAATCTGCTCCCGGGACATGGAGGTATTCTGGATCGTTTTGACGCGGTTTTTCTGGCGTCACCGCCTGTTTTTCTTCTGATCTACTTTTTCAGGTAAACGGGTACATTACATTACGGCTATAAGCAGGCATGTGCAAATTGCCGTTTTCTATCATAATCATGAATTTTGTCACATGAGCATACATAAAGAGGGGTACCGGATCATATTTACTGCTTTCATCGTTTTAGGGGTATTGTCACCGCTCAGCGGATTGATAAGTATGCCGCTGTGGGTTCATTATTTAATCTGGGTTCTTCTGGCATTATTGTTCATCTGGATCGTCAGGTTTTTCAGGCTCCCCAGACGAATACTGGCCCCTGACGAAAACCTTATAATTTGTCCTGCCGATGGTAAGGTGGTTGCGTTGGAAGAGGTGCTGGAAACTGAATTTTTTGGTGATAAAAGAATCCAGGTTTCGGTTTTCATGTCACCGAATAATGTACATGTTAACTGGTCGCCGATTTCAGGTAATATCAGTTATATGAAGTATCACCCGGGCAGGTACCTGGTTGCCTGGCATCCCAAATCATCCACCGAAAATGAACGTACAACGGTGGTAGTTGAAAACATTAGCGGTCTTCAGGTTCTGGTTCGTCAGATTGCCGGTGCAATGGCCAGACGGATTGTTTGTTATGCGCGCGAAGGCAATTCAATAAGGCAGGGCGATGAGATCGGATTTATCAAATTTGGTTCCCGTGTTGATTTATTTATTCCTGTGGATTCAAAAGTTAAAGTAACCATCGGGCAGCTGGTTACAGGAAAGCAAACCGTAATTGCAGAATCAAAATCATCAAAACATTAACATATCATTAACAAATTCAGGGTTGCACAATGTCTTGTCAGGCGTTATATTTGTTGCGCTAAACTTAAACCAAGCCTCATGAAAAGAATTTCAATGATTTTATCCGTAATGGCTCTTTTATTTGCCTTTACTTTTGCCAGTGTTTCTGCCCAGAATGCACCTACCTCCAAGACTTCATCAGAAAAAGTCGTATCTGAAAAATCAGATAAAGCAGCTTGTACCACCGACAAAAAAGATGGAAAATCCAGTGTCAAATCCTGTACCGATGACAAAGCAAAAGCCGGATGCGCTACCAAGTGTTCAGGCGACAAGGCTAAATCATGCTGCAGCAAGGGGTCTCACACTGAAGCTGCAAAGCCGGTTCCTGCACCTGACAAAAAGTAAACACTGTTTAAGAAATTTTATGGCTGCCCGCAAAGCAGCCTTTTTTTTTATATGATCCCGTAAAGTTCATCGAGGCTTTCAATTCTGTAGGTGGCCTTCGTCTGAAGCAATTCTCCTTTATAGTCAACCAATACCTGATCCATACCTGCCTCAAAGGCGCCAACAATATCAACTTCTTCATCATCACCTATCATAAGACTCTCTTCCGGTAAAGCTCCGGACCGCTTCAAAGCATAATTAAAGATCAGACGTTCAGGTTTTTTTGACCCGGCATCTTCCGATGTGATGATTTCACTGAAATACATCATCAGTCCTGCATGGGTCAGTTTCCTGTACTGAACTTCCTCGAAGCCATTGGTTATAATATGAAGTGTGTATTTTTTACTGAGATATTCAAGAATGGCAATGGTATGCGGAAAGAGATTGGTTTTGGTTGGACTAAGACTCACGTAATCTTCGGCAATTCTACTGCTCAATAAGTTGTCATTAATACCAAAATCATGCAAGGTTAATGCAAACCGACGAATATTGAGCACTTCCTTCACAATTTCACCCTGCCGGTAAAATTCCCAAAGCACATGGTTGTGCTTGTTATATACTTCAAGGAATTCATCAAATGAATGAACCCCTCTTTCTGTAAGATTGTATTTGTTGAATATTTCTTTGAAAGTTTCGATTGAGTTGGTGTCAAAATCCCATAAAGTTTTGTCCAGATCAAAAAAAATGTGCCGGTAGGTTTTCTTTTTCACAGCCAGAAAAGAATTAAGTCCGGCAAATTTAGGTTTTTGAACCCCAGAAAATAATATTCACTGAAATATTTATGAAAAAACTTGACATTGGCACAATGAATGTTGTATTATTGCAATATCAAAATGATATCAAAATGGAAACAAAAGAACAGGAAAAATTCGTGAGGCCAATTTCAGGCTACATCATGCTTTTAGTAATTCTGGCGATGATCGTATTGCCGGTTTATACCATGGTTAATTATAACCATATTTTGTGGTTGACCATATCTGCCGGCGTTATGCTGGTGGCTATGTTTGTTTTATTACCGGGATTCCTGGTAGTTAATCCCAATGAGTCAAGTGTGCTGGTGCTGTTTGGCGATTATATCGGGACGGTGAAGCACAATGGCTTCTTTTGGGTTAATCCTTTCCTCACACGCAAGAAAATCTCTTTAAGGGCGCGGAATCTAAACAGTGAACCGATTAAAGTAAATGATAAAATCGGTAATCCGATCATGATCGGAATTGTTTTGGTATGGAAGGCGCAGGATACTTTCAAAGCTGCCTTTGAAGTGGATGATTATATTCATTATGTTGAAATTCAGAGTGAAGCAGCCATCCGCAAGCTCGCCGGTCATTATCCATATGATAACTTCGACGATGCACAGGCCGATATCTCATTGAGGGCAGGTGGAGAAGAGGTAAATCATCAGCTTGAAGCAGAATTGTCGGAGCGACTTGAAAGGGCGGGTATTGATGTCATTGAAGCGCGCATCAGCTATCTGGCTTATTCATCTGAAATTGCCGGGGCGATGTTACGCAGGCAGCAGGCAACAGCAATTATTGCTGCCCGGAAAAAGATTGTTGAAGGTGCCGTTAGTATGGTCGAAATGGCACTGGAGCAGCTCTCCGATAAGAAACTTGTGGATCTGGATGAAGATAAGAAAGCTGCCATGGTCAGTAACCTGATGGTGGTACTTTGTTCTGATAAGGATGCCAGTCCGGTTATTAATACCGGTACATTGCACCAATAATACGGTTTGAAAAAACTGAAATTGGTAAATCAATGAAAGCCATTACAGAAAATTCCAAAACAATTGTGTTTTTCGATGGGGAAAAACTCATTGCCAGGCTTGTTTACCAAAAACGATTGTCTTCAAATGCCAGCATCCGGTTTCCAGATGGAACTGTTTATGAGATTGTTTCACTCGATTTCTGGAAGAGTGTATTTGAGATTCAATACGAGGGCAAGCCTGTTATAGCATTCAGGAAAAAGTGGACAGGAAAAACAGCCATCGAAACTCTTCAGCAGGCAGGAAGGAGCCTTTACACATTCAGGCAAAGGGGCTTTTTTGATACCAGATATGTTTTATCTGATAAAGATGACAGGGAATTGGCTGTTGTCAGATCAAAATTCAGATGGAAGGGATTGACCTATGATTTTCATATCCAAATCAGTGATAGCCTGAAGCGCAGGGATGATCACCTCCTGCTTGTTATTCTGATGACCTATCTTGCCAGGCTTTTCATCAGACAACGTCATTCTTCAGCAGCAGTTTCCTGATGATTGCAGGTAAACAGGAAAGTTGAAAGACTTCAATTAACTACAAAAACTAAAAATGGCTCAGAAGAAATCCTTTGCTTTACGTATTGATGCCGGGTTGCTTGAAGCAGTTGAGAAATGGGCTGCTGATGAGTTCCGGAGCACCAACGGACAGCTGGAATGGATCATCAGCACTGCCCTGAATGATGCCAAGCGGCTGAAAGTGCCGAAAAAGACTGACACCGGATCTGAGCCTGAGAAATGATCCGGTCGGAGCGCTGCTGGTCTGTTATGAATCTGATAAACTTCTGGTTGTTTCGGAGTTGTTTCAGATACTTTCCGGGGTTTAATTCATCTGAAACCTGAGGAATACTTCCCCTGCCAGGTGTTTTGTTTTTCGAGTTCCTGTTCAATCTTCACCATTATCTGATCTGCCCTGAGCTGACCCCAGGGGGCATTGACCAGAAATCGCGGAGGAACCTCGCCGGAGAAGCGTTCAATCACAAAATCTGGGTTCAGCCGCTCAATAAACTTTACAATAAATTCCACATACTCTTCGAGGGTGAATAGCCGGAAAAGGGAAGGATTCTCTAAGTATTGCCTGGCCATCAGGGTCTCTTTCACTATTTGCAATTGATGAAATTTAATAGTAGTCAGCGGAAGTGCTGAAATGGTTTTTGCCTGTGCCAGCATTTCTTCCCTTGTTTCACCGGGAAGCCCGAAAATAAGGTGGGCCCCTGTTTTGATGCCTGCACGGGCTGTTTTAGTGATTGCTTCAACAGACTGTTCAAAGGTATGGCCCCGGTTTATTTTCCGGAGGGTTTCATTGTTTGTGGATTCCAGTCCGTATTCAACCATTACATAGAAATTTTCTGCCAGCTCTTTCAGGTATTCAATTTTATCATCATCAATGCAATCGGGTCGGGTTCCGATTACCAGTCCGATTACTCCGGGATGGGCCAATGCCTGACTGTAGAGGTCTCTGAGCTTGTCGGGCGGAGCATAGGTATTGGAGTATGTCTGGAAATATGCCAGATACTTCAATGCCCTGCGGTAACGGACCTTGTGAAATTCAATGCCTTCATCAATCTGTTGCTTCACTGATTTCTGAGGCTGGCAATATGAAGGATTAAACGCATCGTTATTACAATAGGTACAACCTCCGGTTCCCACACTGCCATCCCTGTTGGGACAGGTAAACCCTGCATCTATCGAAACCTTCTGCACCCTTTGCCCGAAGGTGCGTTTAAAGTATTCGTTATAGCTGTTGTAACGTTTGTTTCTAAATGGATTCATGTCTTAAGGCCGGAGATTTCCATTGTTCCAATTTCCCAAAAAAAGGCTGCCTTACCCAGACAGCCTTCTCATTATAAGGTATAACAACAGTCCTTTATTTGGTAGCTGCCTCGAGGCGTTTCATAATCGAGAAGATGAAGATGGCAGACAGGACACAACAAACAATAAAAATTGACCATAACTGCCACAGATCCAGTTTTCCCCAGAAGTCGCTTCCGATAAACAGGAATTTATTTCCCACTGCAGTTGCCAGCAACCAGCCACCCTGCATTAAACCCTGGAAACGCGCAGGTGCAACTTTTGAAACAAAGGAAAGTCCCATCGGACTGAGAAATAGTTCAGCAATGGTAAGAATCAGATATCCACTGATCAGCCAATAAGGAATTACCCTTGATGAATCGGGTACAGGGTTATATTTTGTAGCTCCGTTTTCGATAACCTGCAATTCGTGAGGTGAAACCAGGCCTATTGATGCAATAAGAACAACTAAAAATCCCAATGCGGCAATAAACATACCTATTCCGATTTTTTTAGGTGTCGATGGTTCCATGTTTTTATTCCGAAGCCAGGTAAACACAGCCATGACCGGGAAAGTGAGGGAAACGATGAACAGTGGATTGAATGACTGGAATACTTCAGGAGCGATGGGGTTACTTACGGCAAAACCCGAAACAAAATAATAAGTCATTCCTCCGAAAACAAGAGCCATGGAACCGCCAATGAGCTTGTTGGTACTCTTTTTGTTGAATAACAAAACAATGCCGGCAAGGGCACCGATAAAGGCAAGAATGGATTCCAGGTTAAAGAAAATATTGGTGAAGGCACCAACTTCTTTCACAGTATAATCCCGCGCAAAGAAAGTCAGGGTCAGGCCATTCTGGTGGAACGACATCCAGAAGAAAATTACCACGATAAATACCAGTAGCAGGGAAGTAACCCGGGGGCGTTCCTCTTTGGTTGAAATCTGGAACATCATAGCTACAAAGCCTACAAATAATCCGACAGCCATTCCAAGGGCAAGGTCATCCATGGCAAAATAGAAAATAACAGATGTGGTCACCATAAGTCCGGCAGCAAGGAGGAAACTAATCAGATTACCTTTGGCTTTGCCAGTGTTGTTGGCGTCTTTAACTGCAACTTTGTCAACACTTGGGAGAAGTTTGTTAAAGATGATATAAACCAGCATGGAGATAATCATCGCACCGGCAGCAATCCCAAAAGCATAGTTATATCCCCTTGAAAAAGCATTGATATATTCTGTGGCAAATGTGCCGAGGTCGGTTACAGCATGACCACTTACTTTATCTGCCAGGGTTTGAAAAGCCCCCATGTTTTCAAGCGTGCCATTCTGAAAGGCGTGGCACATCGCAGGTAAACTTCCGTCATGCTCAAACCCCTGTGTCTTCAGAAACCAGTTGCGGATGCCCGTTGCAACGAAGGGAGCGAAAAAGGCACCGATATTTATCCCCATGTAAAAGATCATAAACGCCGAATCCCTGACTTTAGAATAACGGGGATCATCATACATCTGACCAACAACAGCCTGGAGATTACCTTTAAACAAACCATTACCCAATGCAATGGTAAAGAGTCCTGTTAGTGTTATTGCCAGAGGATTACCCGGTATCGCCATAACCACATAGCCGGCAAACATTATAATGATTCCCATCAGAATCACAAACTTATACTTCCTTGTTGCATCTGCAAGAATTCCTCCGATAAGGGCCAGTGCATAAATCCCGAAATAAAACCAGCTATAATATCCGCCGGCCTGCGATTCCGTAAGACCATACTTAGCCTGAAGAAATAAAACCAGAATAGCCATCATGGTGTAGAAACCGAAGCGTTCTCCCATATTTGAAAAAAACGCTACCAATAGTCCTTTTGGATGCTCTTTTAACATAAAATAAAGTTTAAGTGATTAATAAGTATTTGATCTGATTTTTCCCGTAGCAAAAATAACCAAAATTTAATGTGAACCTCTAAATTCAATTGCATGACCGGATTAAAACCGAAATCTGAGCTGAACTTTTATTTCTGACTTTTTGTTTCCCTGAATTTCATCCAGACCTGATCCGATCACTTTTTTGTTTGCATACCTGGTTACTGCATACCTTACCCAGATATCAAGACTTCTTCCAAAACTATATTTGCCCATCAGGTAGAACCGGCTTCCTTTATAATAACAGGATGGAATGGAAAAGGCATACAGCACATCGCTTTCATAGGCATAAATCCGCTGATCGTAGGTGTCAGTATCAAAAAGTGCAAAGCGCGTATTTAATAACCAGGGTTTTTCAGGATGGTTGTAAATGAAATCCTGGTAAATAAGGTACCCTGACCTGTTGCTAAATCCCGGCATCTGCCATTCCGTGGTTTCTACCCTGGTTTTCAGGGTGATTGATTCATTTGCCCTGAAATTAATATGAATCCTGCAATTCTGTCTTGTTTCAGGTTCAGGATAGTCGGTGTATCCATCGGTACCCGATGGATTTATTTGCTTTTGCTGATACCGGTACCGGATCTGAATTTCTGCCCTGCGGGATGGTATATAATTAAGTTGAGCAAGGTATTCTTTTCCGCGTGATGGTGCATCCACCCTGTATTTCAACCACGAGAACCTGAAATAATCGGAATAAGCCGACAAACTGATTCTTTTATGAATCTGGGCAAGTAATCCGAAATACAACCCTTTTTCATTGGCATTTCGGCTTCCTTCTGCAAAAGCATTGCTGAAAAGATTCTGGTAATCTTTGGAATAATTCCGGTAGATCATTGATAAAGAAAGTCTTGGATCAGGCATGGCGGTTGCGCCGGCAATCAGGGCTTTGCCACCATTATCGCTTCCTGACACTTCACCATAAAATGTAAGACCTTTCAGGATAATGGCGTAGTCAATGCCGGCATTGGTCAGTGCTCTGCCCCGGAAATCGAACCGGTTGTAAAGTTCATCTGTCTTTTGCAGATTATTGCCCAGTCGGGTATGTACCAGGGTCGCACCCATCCTGATCATTCTGAACCTGGTCTGAACATTTCCACCATATACAGTCTGCTTTACAGCATCTTTCCCGGCAAGTTCACCGGGTGTGCGGTGATAGCCGGTTTCCTGCAATGAACTGATATAAAAATTCTCTGATGACAGTGAATCGGTACCCTCAAGATTGGCATCAGCCTTCTTTGAAGAAAAAAATAATGTCAGATCTGTATTTTTCAGCGGAGTAAAGGTCGTTGCAATTCCACGCATAAAGAGGTTTTCATTCGCACCGGTGCCTGGTTTCACCTGTTGGGCAATCCGCCTGCCGGTGATGGCATTGGGGGATTTCCCGAAAGCCATACTGCTATGCATGGTAAGCCCCTGTCCGGATTGAACATGATAATCGCCGATGGCAAGTGATTTCAGGAATTTTTTACCTGAATAAAAAAGATGAAAACTATAAAAGTCAAACCCTTTTATAAGCGTATCTGATTTTGGAAAGAAGGTTTCTCCGGCATCTTTTTCCATGGTTACGCCAAACCTGATTCTGTTATAAAAGTTAAATCCGTATCGCAGATAAAGTTTTTGTGGTCCACCGAGATACCTTGAGTCCGGTTTGGCCAGGTGCAGTGAATCACTGATCGGAGTATATCCCAATTGTTCTTCCGGAATCTGCTGATATCGTAGAATCAGTTGGTTCCTGCCATATTTGATCAGATTTTTTATACTAAGTTCTGCACCTGCCGGTGTTAATTCAAAGCTGATAAACGGAACCAGGCTGGTAACAAGCAATGAATCAAATCCTTCAACCAGATTCAGTTCATAAGGGCCGGTCAGTTCGCCAAATTTCTGAATATAGGTAGTGAGGTTACTGATCTGAATATCATTAAGCTGGAGCTGTATAAGTTCGCGTTCCGAGGCCCGGTTAATATTAATGGGATTGTTAATATACTGCAATAATTCATCAACAAGATCGGTATAGTCCAACTCAGCATCTGCCTTACCGGAAAGTTCTTCAATTTTTTCCTCAAGTGGCCGGGAGCCTGCATTTACAGGTGTACCCGGTTGCACAGGCTCCTGCGACAGGGCAACGAAAGTAGGAATAATAAAAAGCGGAATGCAAAATAACAAACCGGGACATTTTACCTTCATGCAATTTAAAAATTATAGGATAACGAAGCCTGTGGTGAATAACCTAGTATTGTATGATAAGAAGAGCTTATATCAATTTTAAAATCATCAAACAGGAAACCTGCACCGAATGAAAAGGCTGAAGTGCCCGTTGATAAGCCACCTCTGAGAAATATATTTCTGACAATCCTGTATTCTATGCCGGCATTAAATGTAGCTTTTGTGAATATATTTTTTTCTGTTTCAGCGACCAGTGTAATATTATCAGATAGACTAAATGAAGCACCAATGCTGAAATTCAACGGGACTCTTTCATCGTTGTATGATGAAAATTTAGCACTGATGGGGTTGTATATATGAACTCCCAATGAAAGTTCCGGGGTTATATTTGCCAGCATACCGGCCTCGAATGTAATGAAGTCGTGATTCCCGTAACTTTCAGCCAGCCGGGCGATATTATAATCAAGCTGAACTCCGAAAGCAATGTATTTACCGAATCCTTTTGCATAGGCCAGACCTATTTTACTTTCATTATAGGCGGAATAACCGAAATAAGTGGCACTCAGGGCAATGGTACCCGATTTCATCGGCCGGGCAAAAGCCAGGGCCATATATCCGAGTTCTTTCATCATGTACCGGTTTTCGAAGTAGCATCCGAATTCTGCATTTTCGAGCCTGGAAAGACCCGCCTGATTATTAAAAGCAGACCAAAGGTCGCATGTTGCCACAGAAGCATTGCCGAGAGCCGCAGATCTTGCTCCGGCAGGCCGGTTGTCTCCTCCGGCATTGAGTAAAACAGGAAACAGAATAATGATAAGACCTGTAATTACAAAGGGTTTCATATACATTTAATAATAGTACTGATATGTTTATAAGCTATCTTGTATCCTGATTATAAGAATAGTAAATATAAGCAATTTATCTGCACTTTGTTACCTTCTTTCAATAAAAATCATTACTATCCGTAGAAATTATTGACAATTATTCAAATTGACCGGTAATAGTGCATTGCTGAAATAATTGATAATTCCCCGACTTTCTGTATTTGGAAATCCGCTTCCGCGGAAACAAGGCAAACCGTTTGCCTGGATATAAATAAGTCAGGCAGTGAAACATCGGGTTATTTAATTCATTTAGTTAACCTGCCTTATTGACTCCATCGTCAAGGCTGGGTATGGCCCCGCCGTTTTCTGGGTGGCCCCTGTTCTGTAGGGTCGGACCGCGATGTAAAAAAAATATTTTTGATTTTTACCTGCCAAGTTCAGAAAAATCAGCAAAAACGGTTCGATTATTTTATTTTTGTATTCCATCAACATGAACACCTATGAAAGATATACTTGATTTTCTCAATGATTTGAAAAATAACAATAACCGTGACTGGTTTGATCAGAACAGAACAAGATACCAGCATGCGAAGAGTGATTTTGAGAAAATAG
The DNA here is from genome assembly GCA_043806115.1 of Bacteroidota bacterium. Classification (GTDB taxonomy): domain Bacteria; phylum Bacteroidota; class Bacteroidia; order Bacteroidales; family Lentimicrobiaceae; genus Lentimicrobium. The sequence continues at coordinate 78,959 of JAZDHI010000076.1, read as the reverse complement.
TTGATACCCTGATCGGTGATATATCACGCATCGATCCATCCGTTGGAATGCCTTTGTCAAAAGATTCGGTTTTCAGGATTTTCAGGGATGTCCGGTTTTCGGCGGATAAGTTGCCTTACAAAACGAATTTTGGCGCATTCATTGCCAACGGAGGCCGGAAAAGTACCAGGGCAGGTTATTACATTCACCTGGAGCCCGGCGCCTCAATGATCGGTGGTGGCATATACATGCCTCAACCCGAGGTGCTGAAAAAGCTCAGGCAGGAGATTTATTATGATGCAGCGGGTTTCAGAAAATTGCTCGAAGCAAGGGATTTTAAAAAATTCTTTGATAAACTTGAGGATTTTGATAAATTAAAAAGACCTCCCAAAGATTTCGATGCTGACTTTCCTGACATCGATCTGCTTTTATATAAAAGCTATGCCGTTATGCACAGGTTGCCCGATGATGTTGTGCTGTCCGACAGGTTTCATAAAGCAGTGACTGATGCCTGCTCTGCCATGGTTGAGTTCAATCGCTTTTTAAACAAGGCTTTTGCAGGCTGACCCCATTGTACCGGTCCGAAAATTACAACCCGGAATTGAGATTCTCAGGCTCAAATCCGGGTTGGATACTTGTTCGACTTAATGTGAAATAAAGATAAGGCGAGATATCTTTTAATCGGATACCCTGATCATTAATTTAATGTAATTTTAATAACAGGAAGGTCATTCAGACTGCAATTCGGAATTTTAAACAGGTTATCAAACTAATAATCAATCAATTAATCAACCAAAGTGACAGAAGCAGAAGCAAAGATTCGTCAACCGGGTAAAGGAGGTCCTGTTTACAGATACTTTCTGCTTGTAACCGGTGTTATAACTGCCTTTCTGGGGTTTGCCGGCATTTTTATTCCCCTGCTTCCTACGACACCTTTTCTGCTGTTATCATCCTGGTGTTTTGTACGCTCATCCGAAAGAATGAATCATTTACTGCTGCACAACCGCTTTCTTGGGCCGTACATCAGGAATTACAAGTCAGGGAAAGGGATAACTTTAAGAAATAAAATATACAGCCTGCTGTTCCTCTGGATAACCATCAGTACCTCAATTATCTTTTCTTTTTCTTTCTGGTGGCTTCGTTTGGGACTACTTGGTATTGGTCTTGCGGTGACGATTCACATCCTGAAATTCAAAACGCTGAAGAAGAAATAGCTGCTCATATAGCCAATCCGGGCCGTAATGAGTAACCTGGGTCAGGTTAAGGTTGACCCTTCGGCGGCACCAGACTGATTGCCCCGGCAGGCAGGCTACCATTGACACATTTCAGTAAATAGCTGATTCCTTGATTTTTAAATGAATGTCCGGCTGAGCATAGTCGAAGCACAACGTTCTGTCTGTCCTTTCCCGCAAATGCGGGACTCAGGATGACAATGGTGTGGGGCATTTTGGTATAGTCCGTCATTAAATATTGCTTTTTATGAAATAAATGACACCTCAGGGTGACAGGTTGAAGAGAGGGGGGGATTCAGTCGGGGCTTCATGGGAAGGTCATCCAGGGTTCATTATCAACCAGGGTTAAAAGGGAAAGACCTGTTTCAGTGGTTGGCCAAAACAGGTCTTTCTCAATTATTTGGTAGAATCCGGAAAGCCTATTTTAAAGCAATCCTCTTCTTTTTAGTAAAGGGGTAATTGCCGGATCCGCACCGCGGAATGTCCTGTATAATTGCATCGGATCTTCGGTACCACCGCGTTCCAGAATGTTTTTCCTGAAAGAGGAAGCAGTTGCCTTGTCGAAGAGTCCTTTTTCCTTAAAGGCTTCAAAGGCGTCGGCATCGAGAATGGCTGCCCATATGTAGCTGTAATATCCTGAAGAGTATCCTCCGCTGAAAATATGGTTAAAATAGGTAGAGCGGTAACGGCTGGTAATTTCCTGTATCAATCCTGTTTCCGCGAGGGTATTCTTTTCAAATTCAGGGATTTCCGAAAAGCTGATCTCCTTCAGGTTGTGATAACCCATATCCAGAAAAGCGGCAGCCAGATATTCAACCGTTTCAAATCCCTGGTTGAAATACCGGCTGTTTTGCAGTTTATCAATCAGTTCCTGTGGAATGACTTCACCGGTTTGATAATGTTTCGCATACATTTTCAATACTTCGGGTTCCGAGGCCCAGTTTTCCATGATCTGGGAAGGCAGTTCAACAAAGTCTCTCGGAACGGCTGTCCCGGTAAGGCTGTAATAGGTCGAATTCGACAAAAGACCATGTAATGCATGTCCGAATTCATGGAACATGGTGCTGGTTTCATCAAAAGTCAGCAGTGAAGGCATTGTTGCGGTAGGCTTAGAAAAATTACAAACGGTAGTGATTACCGGGCTGATTTTTTTGCCGTTTTCGACATACTGTTTGCGGAAACTGTTCATCCAGGCGCCGCCCCGTTTGCTTTCACGGGGATGGAAATCCATAAACAGGATTCCGAGGTGTTTGCCGTCGGATTCTTTCACTTCATAGGCAATCACATCGGGATGATAAACGGGAACATCTTTATTTTCGGTAAAAGTCAGCCCGTAAAGTTTACCGGAAACCATAAATATGCCATTTCTGACGTTTTCAAGTGAGAAATAGGGTTTAAGCGCTTCATCATCCAGGTTGTATTTCTCTTTGCGGAGTTTCTCAGCATAAAAACGCCAGTCCCAGGGCTCGAGCGCGAATTTCTTTCCTTCCTTCCCAATGAGTGCCTGAAGCTCCGCCTTCTCCTGTTCCGCTCTTTTCAGGGCTGGAACCCACAATTGCTTCAGCAATTTGTCAACGTTACCGGCATTTTTAGCCATATTTTCTTCCAGGATAAAGGCTGCATGGCTTTCATAACCCAGGAGTTTCGCTTTTTCAAGCCTCAGTGCAACGATCTGAATGATCAATGCCTTGTTATCATGCGCATCATCGTTGTTTCCGCGATTGATGTATGCCTTGTAGATCTGCTCACGTAACCTGCGTTTTTCGGCATATTGAAGAAACGGCATAATGCTCGGATTTTGCAGCGTATAAACCCATTTCCCTTCAAGCCCGGCTTCTCTGGCGGTTTCTGCACCCTGTTCAACCAACGCCGGTGGCAGGCCGGCAAGATCTCCCAGACTTTCGATGACCAGTTGGTATTTATTTGTTTCCGCCAGAACATTTTCGCCAAACTGAAGGGTGAGTAGCGACAACTGTTTGTTGATCTGTCTGAAACGTTCCTGTTGTTCGCCTTTGAGGGCTGCGCCGCCACGGATAAAATCCTTGTATTTTTCGGTGAGTAACTTCAGTTGTTCAGCGGTAAGATTCAATCCGGTACGTTTGTCATAAACAGCCTTTACCTTTTCAAAAAGAGCGGCATTCAGATTAATATTGTCGTTATGCGCCGACAGCATCGGGGCAATCTGTTTGGCAATGCCCTGCAGCTCTTTGTTGGTATTGGCCGAATTCAGATTTGAAAATACGCTGTTGACTTTGCGGATAAGGCTGCCACTGTAGTCGAGCGCGGCGATGGTATTTTCAAAATCCGGTGCCAGCTTATTATTCACAATGGCGTTGATTTCAGCGGTTTGCTGTTCTATGCCTTTTTCAATAGCAGGCAGAAAATGCTCCGGTTTTATCAGACTAAAAGGCGGGACTTCAAAAGGGGTATTGTAAGAGCTGAAGAAGGGATTATCTCCGGTTGGGTTGTTGGTTCCGGAAGGGGTGAATGAGGTGATCATAAAGAAAGTAGTTAACAAAACAAAAAGTTTCTTCATCTAAAGGGTATTTAGGGTTAAAGGTATTCAGGGTTAGTTTCGCAAAAATAGCGCTAAATCTGTTCAACTATTGATTTAATGCCATAAAACCATTATTTAATACAGCATCCTGTCTCTGCTTAAATAAGAGATCATACATAAAGTCAGAAATATGGAAATTTATTTGCTTATTGATATTAAATATTATATTTGCATTAAATAATACCTAAAGGTGTCATTTAATGAACTTCAGTAAAACTACAGAATACTCATTGCAGATCATGAGCCTGATGGCCCAGGATGAAACCCGTCTTTACCGCACTGACGATATTTATGATAAACTAAAAATTCCCTACAGGTATTTGCGCAAACTGATGACCAGCCTGGTTAAAAAAGAACTGATTGCCAGCGAACAGGGTAAATTCGGTGGTTACCGCATAAAACGGCCTCTTGAAGCCATTTCCCTGATGGATATACTTGAAGCCAATAACGATAGCTATCTCTCCAATACTTGTTTTTTCGGATTCGGGAATTGTGCTTTAATACATAAGTGCTCAATGCATGAGAAATGGATTTCAGTTCGTGAGAATATCAGACTTGTACTGGTAAATACCAGTCTTGCAGAAATAAAGAAAAGCGGACCTGTATTGATAGGACCGGCAGAATAAATGTATCACTAATAAAAACAAAATTATGGTTGATTCGCAAGTAGTACTTTACGGACAGACGATTGCATACACATTGTATGTGGTCGTCATTTTTCTTCTTATGACCTGGTTTGGTTACCAGATCTCAAGAAACACGGGAAAAAGCGCGGTAAAGCCCGCCCTCTTTTATTCTTTTGTAAGTTTTCTGGTAGTTCTTGGTGTAAGTTTACACATTGTCACTCACGAAACCATCCCCTGGAAACCCATTGACCTTAACCGGAGCGAAATGAAGGCTGACAAAGTTTTCGACATCAGCATCAAAGATCACCAGTTTTATTTGCCTGCTGACTCCATGAAAATCAAATGTAATGAACTTGCAAATTTCAGGGTAACTTCTGAAGATCTCACTTATGGCTTCGGACTTTTCCGCCAGGACAATTCAATGGTCTTTCAAATGCAGGTTATTCCCGGTCATATGAATGATGTACTTTGGAAATTTGAGAAACCGGAGGTTCTCACCATACGATCCACTGAATATTCAGGTTGGAAAGGAAAAAATATGGTAGTGAAAGATGCCGTGATGGTTTACTGATTTATTAATTAAATACATTTAAAACATGAGTTTTACAGATACATTGATAAATGGTGAGCAGGGATTATTCAAAGTGAAATCCTTAACACCTATGCAAAAACTGACATTGAGATTTGTGGTGATAGGTTTGGTTTATTATCTGTTCGCCGTGGTTGAAGGAATGATCATGCGAATGCACCTGGTAACCCCCGGAACCCTGATGGATGACAAACAGTATTTTGCAATAATGACCGCGCACCCCCTGGTTGGAATTTTCGGTTCATCCTATTCTATCGTTTTCGGAGCTTTTCTTTTTTTAGTTCCTTTTCTTATGAAGAAACCGTTGTGGAGTTTCAAGCTGGCAAATTATACGCTCTGGCTTATTACCATCGGCACTTTTACATTCTGGTTTGCCGGGTTCCTTTCGCATTATTCGCCACTTTATACTTTATATTGGCCTCTTCCGGCAGATTTTACGCAATTCAGCGTGCTGGGAGGAACATTCTTTATACTGGGTATTGCCCTCGTAATGGTTGGGACCCTGTTTTTTGTATTTAATATTTTTAAAACGATTGTCTATAATCCTGAGGGCAGCGAGCCTCAGCCCAAAGGAGTGCTTGCCTCTGCCCTTGGATTTAAACGCTTGAAAAATCCTGATGGAACCTATTATGTTTCCACACCGGTGGCGGCCATAGCGAGAGGTACGGTGGACACGTTGCTTAATGCGGGTATCATTACATTTACCGGTGTATTGATCCTGGTTTATATGGTTGGGTCTATGCTGGGTTATGATCTGAAACATTCTTCAGTTGATGCCTTGTTATATAAAAACTGGTTTTGGTGGGGGCTTGACCTGATTGCCGACGGACTGGTGCTGATATTTGTTGCAGGTACCTGGTATCTGTTGGCAAGTATGATTACCGGAAAGAAAATTTTTATGGAAAAATGGGCCAGAATCGCATTATTAGTCGAAATGGTAGTTTCATGGTTTGTTTGGTCGCACCATCTGATGTCGGATCAGGCACAACCAGGATTTCTGAAAATATTTTCAGGTGAGATGCTGACAGCTTTTGAACTGATAACCCAGGGATTGGCTTTCTTTATCACCCTTGCTACCTTATGGCAGGCGCGTCCTTTAAAAATGTCGAATCCTCTCAAGTTTTTATTGGGAGGATTGCTTGGATTTGCCCTGGCAGTTCCTGCCGGTATCATGCAGGCCGATCTCGGGCTAAACCGTATCCTTCATAACACTCAATGGATCATAGGTCCTCATGTACATGTTGCCATCCTGGTCGGGTTAACCATGACTCTATATTCTGCCATTTATTTGTTGCTTCCTGTTTTAACCAATGGCGCGAAACTTTACAGTCAGAAACTTGCAAATTTTCATTTCTGGGCACACCTGATCGGAGGCATCGGAATGGGTGCTTTTATGGGAATGGCCGGTTTAAAGGGAATGTTGCGCAGGTCAGTGTATTATAATGGTGAATTTGATTTGTATATGATCCTGGCTGCATTAGCCGGTTCTTTGCTTTTACTGGCCTTTCTTGCGTTTTTCATCAACATAGTCTTGACAGTTGGAATCAAAGGTGTACTGGGCATCTTTACACCATCAAAATTGAAAACAGAGGAGTTGTTGCCGGCGGATAACCAGTAAATGCTGTATTTTCAAGAATAGAAAACCCCGATACTCGCTTGTGTCGGGGTTTTTGTCTATGTAATTGTGGCGTTAGCCAGTTGCTGAGGTTGGGCAGATGAAATAAGGTAATTACCAGTTTGTTCCATAGCTTCGCTGGGTAACAGACTTCAGATGTTTGTGACTTCTCCGCCTGCCCGGCTGACCGGTTTTGTTTTCAAATCTCACTGTTTTAGTCGGTCAGACAGGTTCAATTGGTTTCCGCCATTCCTGAAGTGGATGTTTGGTTAGAAGTTCTATGTTTTGGTTCTGGTAACCCTCTGTCCCACCAGCTATCGGGACGAACAATACCGAAGACAAACAGATTCTCCAAAAGATAAACGGGTTGAATACTTGTCATTCAGATCTTATCCAGGCCGAATTATATCTGCCATAATTTACTATCTTTTCACATCATTTAATGAATCACGGATTTAGTTACAACACTCCGTTAATAGTTTTTAAACGTTGATATTCAGGATATTGAAGAAACAGCTCTTGAATATATAAATCATTAAAAATCAATTCTTTGCGTCCCTGCCAGCCGCAGGCAGGATTGCGTCTTTGCGTGAAATAAAAAATTAACGGACTATTGAGTTAAATACCTTATTTTGATTTAAAAATTATTATTACGAGTTTTGTTGTTGTTCCGGCAGTCATCAGGGGGCCAGGTTAAGTGCGGCAGTAAGATATGGTTCATTCCCACAATGAAGATAAATAAATGAAGGACATAATTCTTATTGGTCCTGTTGCAACCGGCAAAACAACAACAGCAAAATTGCTTTCGGAAAAGCTGAACAAACCTGTGATTTCAATGGATGATCTGCGGTTTGGATATTATAAAGAAATCGGATATGACGACAATCATCGGAAAGAGTTGTTCGAAAAAGCCGGGATAATGGCCATTTACCAATATGGAAAAATTTTTGATGCGTATTCAATAGAAAGAATACTTGCGGATCACCAAAATTGCATATTTGATTTTGGTGGTGGGAACAATGCTTCCGGGTTTGATTTCGAAATTGAGCGTATTAAAAAAGTTTTAAATCCATACAGAAATATTGTTCTTTTAATACCCAGTGCTGACAAAGAAGAAACATTAAAATTTATCTTCAAACGTCGTGACTTGACCCCGGGTCAGAAAGAACTCATTGAATACCTGGTTTACGATGACTCGTATCACAAATTGGCAAAACATACGGTTTATGTAAAGGACAAAACTCCTGAAGAAGTATGTAATGAGATATTATCTATAGTTGGAATTGTCTGAAAAAACAGATACTGTATGGCAGGGCAAGGGAAACATGAGGACCATGAAACATATGCCGGGATAGTTTTTCTTAAACATTTTTACTTATTTCAGGCTGCAGATGGGATAATGAGAATAAACCATTATAAAAACAGAAGACTCAGCAATACATAAAAAATGAACAGAATCCTGCTTTTTCTGATATTCAGTATTCCGGTAATATTTATCTCCCGCCGGTCTTTGTTAAAGTTTAAAAGTCATGGTTTCTACCGGTTCTTTGCCTGGGAGTGTATTTTATGGCTTTTTGCTTCAAACTACAAATGCTGGTTTACAGATCCGTTTTCAATCAGGCAGATAGCATCCTGGATTGTTTTGATCATATCGGCTTATCTGGTTATTGCAGGTGTGTTCCTTATGAAAAAAACAGGGAAAGCCGGAAAAAACAGGAATGAAGATACGCTCTTTCAATTTGAAAAGACAACCGAATTAATTGATACATGGATATTTAAGTATATCAGACACCCGCTTTATTCTTCATTGTTGTTTCTCAGCTTGGGCATAATGCTCAAGAACCCTACGGTTGAATTGCTGCTGGTATGCGCTTTGTCAACGGTGTTTCTATATCTTACCGCTGTATCTGAAGAGCAGGAATGTATTGTTTTCTTTGGGGAACGGTACAGGGAGTATATGAAGCGGAGTAAGATGTTTATTCCTTATATAATTTAAATTCAATGAAGGTGATTTAATGCTCATTATGGGTTTGGTGAATCAAGACCCGATTTAAATGAAGTAATTCGTGAGCCACTATGCTGATGATACCCCCGATATCTATAAACCCGAAAATGGGTTTCTGGAGTTCACATTGCAGGTGTGTTAAAGTTATATTCACTAAACAGTTTCTTTGCTCCTGTAGTTGATTTCTGACCAATATTTTCTTCTACTTTTTGCAAGATCAAAAAGTAGCAAAAAATCTCGGCTTCGTAAAAATTGCTAAAAACAGGCGAGTCTCGTCAGAAATAACAGTTTTTTCATGTGATAGAACTTGATTTCTGACGAGAGTAGGAAGAAACGAGCCTGCCTGCCGGCGAGGCAGGGTTGAACCTATATTCCTCTTCTTTATACCGTTGTACACTTATCTTTTGAGCTTCACTACACTTATTCGGTTGCGTTTCTTCTCTCTTTAGTGCTGCCTGTTTTCTTAACGCAATTTTTTTGTGCTCACTATTTTATTTAGATGTGCACAAGAGGTCGCTTCGCTTAGTTCCAAGGCCGGTCCTATTCCCTTAATCTAAACGAAATAAATCTGCTAACTACTAACATCAGACCTCTAAATCGAATTCTTTAGCCAGGTCGCTTATGTCGCACGATCAACTATAACGTAAACCTTTAACGTCAAACTTCAAACAATCAACGCTTTATCAGGACACAGATTTTGTGGATTATCAATAATGAAATCACTAGAACCGATCCATCTCCCTCGCTCAAAAACCTTATCTAAGTCCGGAACTCAATATTCCAGCAATTCCAACGCAGCCGTCTTTATCCTCTCCTGATCCGGCAGTATCGCTTTTTCAAGAATGCGATTAAACCCAACAGGTGTAAAGGTTGAACCCACCCGTTTTACCGGGGCATCAAGATATTGGAAGGCTTCTTCGGTAATAATGGAAGCGATTTCACCGCCAAAGCCCCCGAAAACCTTGTCTTCATGAACCACCAGCACCCGGTTGGTCCTTTTAACAGAATCCAGGATGGTTTCCTTGTCAAGCGGAATCAACGACCTCAGGTCGACGACCTCAATGCTTTTTCCGGTTTCAGCGGCAATCTGTTCCGCTACAGCCAGACACATATGGGTGGTATTGCCATAGGTGATGATGGTTAGGTCCTTTCCCGGTCGGCGGATACGGGCTTTGCCAAATGGTACTTCAAAATCGTCGGGAACCAGCGTTTCCCCCAGTGGATCGTTATACAATGCCTTTGGCTCAAGGAACATAGTCGGCCCTTCCGATCTGATCGACGTGCGCAGGAGACCGGCAGCATCATCTGCGAAGGAAGGATAAACGATCCTGATTCCGGGGAAAGTTGCCAGGGCACCTTCAATGGTCTGGGAATGGTAAAGGCCGCCACCGATATATCCGCCGGATGCCAGCCGGATGGTTACATTCGGGCTGAACGAGCCGTTGGTCCGCCAGTATTCGTGGGTCAGTTCAACAAACTGCTCCATGGCCGGCCAGAAATAATCAGCAAATTCAGCACCTTCAATAACAATCCTGATTTTTTTTCCGAAACGGCTCATCCCATTGGCGGTCCCGACAATAAAATCTTCGGCAATCGGTGCATTGAACACCCTTTCAATGCCGAATTCCTGTTGCAGGCCTTTGCTTACATTAAAGATTCCGCCTTTCTCCTTATTGGCAATATCCTGTCCCCAGAGAAAAGTGTCAGGGTTCATACGAAATTCAGCTTTCAGCGTCTGGTTCAGTGCCTGGATCAGTTTGAGTTTTTCACCTGTCTGAAGATTATGCAGGCCATCGGGATATTTTGAAGCAGGGTAGGGGGCGGGCAAAACAAAATCGAATATGCCTGCCGGGTCGGGATCGGGGGCAGCGAGGGCTTTTTTATGCGCTTTTGAAACCTCTTCTTTTGCCTGCTTGTCGAGTTCATCCAGTTCTGTCTCGCTTACCCGGCCTGAAATGATCAGTGTTTTACGGTACCGGTCGAAAGGGTCGCTGGCCCGGGCACAGTGCCGTTCATTATCGTCGCGGTAGAGCTCATGTTTATCCGAGTTTGAATGGGAGTGTATCCGCACCACATTCGCGTGTACGATTACCGGTTCCTGTTTCTCAATGGCATGTTTGCGTGCTTCGGTCATGGCATTCATCGAATCGAATACGTTTTTACCGTCGCAATAGATGATTCTCAGGTTTTTGAACCCGCGGAAGTTATCGGCAGCCCGCCAGTTGGCAGTCTGGTCGCGTTTATGCACCGAGATTCCGTAATTGTTATCCTGAAAAACAAAGATCACAGGTAATTTTTCATTGGAAGCGCCATTGATGGCTTCATAAACATAGCCTTCGGAGGTGGAGGATTCGCCTTGTGAGCTGATGGCAACGGCCTGGGCACTGTATTTTTTGATGGCCCTGGCAACACCGGTGGCATGTAGCGTGTGGTTACCGGTGGCCGAAGAGACGTTGTGGATATTCCAGGCAGGTTTTGCAAAGTGGTTCGACATATGCCTGCCGCCGCTGGCAGCATCAGTGGCTTTTGAGATGCCATTCAGGATGATTTCCTCTGCGGAAACCCCGGCTGAAATGGCAGTCAGCATATCACGGTAATAGGGAAAGAGGTGATCGTTGTTTTTTTGAAAAACCTGGCCGATGGCGAGTTGTATTCCGTCGTGCCCGGCATAGGGTGCGTGGTAGGACCAGCCTAAGGCCTGTTTGAGATAGTTGGGTGCGCGGTCATCGAGTTTCCGTCCAAGCGACATCAGGTAGTACCATTGTTTTAGTGTTTCTTTATCGGTATTCTTAATTCCAAAAGCTTTCATCAGTTGAATTCAGTTCAAAAAAAAGTTTATTTGTTATTGTGCTAACAATAGCGGCAATGCAATCCATATTAACAAGCCATCATGTAGTTTGTTCACAAAAATATAGTGGAAAAGAGGTTCCGGATCTGAAAAAATACTGGGCTAATCCCTTATTATTCTGTATTCTCCGCTCCCTGAAAGTCTTATTATTGTGGATGCTTTTGCCTGATTGAAAAGATCATGGTATAGCTGGACAATGTAATCTACCTCCTTCTTGATTGAATCGGAGATTTTATTAAAAATCATGGGGGAGGAATCTCCTGAAACATTTGCTGAAGTTGAAACAATCGGGCGGTTCAGTTCCTGGATCAGGCTTCTGCAGAATTCGTCCCTGACGATTCTGATGGCAATGGTGCCGTCGGAGGCATAAACGTTTTTGGGAAGGTTTTTTGCCTGGTCATAAATAACCGTAACCGGGTTTTCGATGCTGTTTATCAGATCCCCGGCGATTTCCGGGACTTTATCCACATATTTATGAAGCATTTCAAAGCTGTCAACCAGAATAATCAGGCTTTTGCTTTCAATGCGCTTCTTTATTTTATAAACCTTGTCTATTGCTCTCGGATTCAATGCATCACAACCGATGCCCCAGATGGTATCTGTCGGATATAATATAATGCCTCCATCTTTCAGAACTTTTAGCGTTCTCGATATTTCGGATGCTGTTTCTTCGTTCATGACTCAAGCCGGTAAAGTAGTTGTTCGGTTTTAATCGTTTCAGCGCATTTAAAATGGCCTTCAGGGCATTGAAGATGGCCGTGCAATCCGCAGGGCCGGCAATCGGGTTTCGGAGATGCTTCAATTATTCCTGCATTGACCGATAGGGGACCAAAGCCGAATGCAGGTACCGTTGAGCAGTAAACCACCGTAACCGGTGCATTCACGGCAGATGCCAGATGCATGGGAGCGGAATCGTTTACATAATTCATCAGGGCATTTTTCATAATGGCTGCAGATTGCAAAAACCCCAGTTTTCCTGCAAGGCTGATCACTTCCGGATGTCTTGCCCGGGCATGAATGTCGTTGCAGATATCCGCGTCATCCGATGCACCGAGTAATATAATACGGATATCCTCAGGAATGTTGTTGATAAACTCAATCCATTTATAAACAGGATATTGTTTGGTAAACCAGAGTGATGCAGGAGAAATGGTAATGTACCGGCTGCTTTTCCATTGATTAATGGTGTCAAAATCAGCATTTGAAGGGTAAAGTGCCGGTTTTGAAATTGAAACTCCGGGCATCGCGTCTATCAGATGGTGATTTCGTTCTGTTTCATGTTCCCCGTTTCCTTCAACCCCGATTTTGTGCCTGACTTTATGGCTGAAGGTAAAAGAAAGCGGGTTTTTATCAAAGCCTGAACGAAAGGGAGCACCTGAAACGGCTGTCAGAAAACCAGATGTAAAAAAGCGCTGAACATTGATTACTGAATCGTATCTTGTTTTCCTGACGGACAAAGCGAGCTGAATCAGGTTTCTGTATTTGTCATTTTTTTTATTCCAGATGCGGACTTTTCTGATAAACGGATGTCCGTTGAAAAGCCCTTCGTAGCCCTTTTTGACAAGATAATCGATGGAAGCAGCCGGAAATCCTTTATGAAGGCTTTCGGCAAGTGCAGTTGACAGAATGACATCACCCAGTGATGCGGTTTGTATAATCAGTATCTGGTTCACGGATCTCTGTGTTTTCCGTTAAATATTGTATAACGACAGGATGTCATCATTTGTTTGAGTTGGCAGCAGGCAGTAGGCAGTTGGCAATAGAAAGTAAGCAGTCGGTAATAATCTAAAATCGTAATTCATTCTTTATTAGTCACCCTGAGCGGAGTCGAAGGGCGACACTCATCATTCGTAATTCAAAATTGGCAGTAAGTAGTTGGCAAATACCAGTTAACAACACACAACAAACAATTAACAGTTGGCAATATGCAGTTTGCGGTTGCCAATCAAAAATCTAAAATCGTAAACCGTAAACCTGCCAGCCGGCAGGCTGGTCGTAAATTCTTCATTTGTAATTCAATATAACAACACCTTGAAATTGAATTACATACCTTAAACTTGCAACCCAAAATCGCGCAATGCATTGTTAAGTGAGGTTTTCAGATCGGTTGAGGCTTTGCGTTGCCCGATGATGAGGGCACAGGATACCTGGTATTCGCCTGCCGGGAATTTTTTACTGTAGGAGCCAGGGATCACCACGGAACGGGGAGGCACATAACCTTTATACTCAACGGGTTCGTTTCCTGAAACATCAATAATTCTGGTGGATTGGGTTATGACCACATTCGCGCCCAGCACAGCTTCATGTCCGATATGAACACCTTCGACCACAATGCAGCGGGAGCCGATAAAACAACCATCCTCGATAATAACGGGGGAGGCCTGAACCGGCTCCAGCACACCCCCGATACCAACACCTCCGGAAAGGTGGACATCCCTGCCTATCTGCGCACAGGAGCCAACAGTGGCCCAGGTATCCACCATGGTATTGCTGCCGACGTAAGCACCGATATTCACATAGGATGGCATCAGGATTACGCCGGGCGCCAGGTAGGCACCATATCTGGCAACAGCATGCGGGACGACCCTGATTCCCAGTTTATCATAATTATGTTTCAACGGGATCTTATCGTGGAACTCAAGGGGCCCGGCTTCGAGTACCTCCATCTGACGCATCGGGAAATAGAGGATCACAGCTTTTTTCACCCATTCGTTAACAACCCATTTCCCTTCGGTTGGCCCGGCAACGCGCAGTTTCCCTTCATCGAGCAAGCCGATTACCTTACCTATGGCCTGCCTTATCTTTTCTGACTTCAGCAGTTCTCTGTTTTCCCAGGCTGTTTCAACAATCTCTTTTAATTCACCGGTCATTTTTATCTTGTTATCTGAAGGTCAAAATTATAGATTTTTTCGACCGTTTGCGCTTAATTCGTAATTTTGCCGGTTGTAAACAGGACCTCATGGGCAGGATTTTAGCTATTGACTATGGACAAAAGAGGGTAGGAATTGCGGTTACTGATGAGGATCAGATCATAGCAACGCCGCTGACCACTGTACATTCAAAAGAAATAATATCATTTCTGAAAGAATATACCCGTCGGGAAAAGGTTGAGCTCTTTGTGATCGGTGAACCCAGGCAGATGAACAATCAGGCATCGGAATCGGTTAAATACATTGATCCGTTTGTACGTTTGCTGATTAAAAGTTTTCCGGAAATACCTGTGGAAAGGGTTGATGAACGGTTTTCTTCTCTGATTGCCCGGCGTACCATCCTCCAGGGCGGGGTCAAAAAGAAGGGCAGGCAGAATAAATCGCTGATTGATACCATCAGTGCTGCCATTATTCTGCAATCCTACCTGGAATCCAAAGCGGCCGGTCACCGCTGAAGAATTGAATTTCGGGTATTGAATCCCGGTACATTGTGAAATTAAAGATACTGTAAATTAATATGATATTGCCAGTTGTAGCTTTCGGGCACCCGACATTAAGAAAAATAGCTGCTGATATAGACAGGGATTATCCCGGACTGGATCAGTTTATCTCCGATATGTTTGAAACGATGTATGCATCAAACGGAGTAGGGCTTGCTGCCCCGCAGGTTAACCGGAGTATCCGGTTGTTTATTATTGATGCAACTCCCTATGCTGATGATTTCCCGGGTGAAACCGACCTTAAGAAGGTATTCATCAATGCAAGGATTATTGAGGAATCCGGAGAAGAATGGACATTCAATGAAGGGTGTCTGAGTATTCCCGAAATCAGGGAAGATGTCATCCGGAAACCTGAGTTGCGTATTCAGTATTACGATGAAAACTTCAATTTTCATGATGACAGAATAAAAGGGGTTCTTGCCAGGGTTATACAGCATGAATATGATCATCTTGATGGTGTTTTGTTTGTTGATCTCATCAATCCCTTGCGCAAAATGATGCTGAAGCGGAAGCTGAACGATATATCAAAAGGACTGATAAAAACCGATTACAGGATGATATATCCTCAGGCTAAGAAAAAGCCGGTTTTCTGAACCAATTCCGATTGAAACAGAAATTTTTATATGAGAAAAGTGATTCGTATTACTGCCCTGTTTGTGGTTTTTGCCCTGTTCTTTTCCTGCACTTCACAACGTGATAAGGACATCAAATCCATTTCAAGACTGGAGAAAGAACTTGAGAAAGAGGCAGCAAGGCCTGATCCGCAAAAGCTCACCAGATTACTGGAGTCCTACCTGGCTTTTGTTGACAAAAATGCAGCCGATACTGCTGCTCCGGACTACCTTTATAAAGCAATTAACCTGTGTATAGGTGTTAACAATGGTCAACAGGCCATGCAGCTGATCGACAGGACCTTAAATGAATTTCCCGAAAGTAAATATCTGGCAACCACAGTTTTCCTCAAGGGGTACGTCTATGAGAACCTCCTTGGCGATTACGGGCAGGCAACAAAGATGTACAGTGTTTTTCTGAAAAAATATCCAACCCACGATCTGGCTGACGATGCCGAAGCTGCACTGAAATATATGGGGAAATCACCTGAAGAACTGGTCAGGGAATTTGAAGCTGCCAGGTCAGCTGCACAGGCCGGTAAAACGAAATAGTTTTTTTCATGCAATATGACGACAACCCCTGTAGGGTGGTAAGCATTATCGTCAATCCTGAATCAGCATTTTAAATGAGCCTGTTGAAGGGTTTAGTTCAAGATGTTTAACCTTCTCCTTTATTTTTCCAGATTAAATTCTTCTTCGAGCAGGGTTTTGAGTTTTGAAGGCTGGATATTCTGATTCAGTTCCCCGCCCTTGCTCCATGAAATTTTTCCGGTTTGCTCCGAAACCACAATGGCAATGGCATCTGATTTTTCGGTCATACCAACTGCAGAGCGATGTCTGAGACCGACATGAACAGGCAGGTTTTCGTTTTTTGAAACCGGCAAAATACAACTGGCAGCCCTGATTTTGTCGTTCATAATGATCATGGCTCCATCATGCAGGGGAGAGTTTTTAAAGAAGATATTCTCGATAAGCTGTTCAGAAATCCGTGCATCAAGAATTTCACCGGTATTGATCTGTTCTTCAAGTTCATTGATTTTGCCGATAACAATCAGGGCACCGGTTTTTGAGTTTGCCATTTTGTGACAAGCCTGTACAATAGGGTCGATGCTGAGGTTTTCATCGTTTGAGTATTTGATACGCCAGAAAAGAAAACGCCGGTGTTTCTTACGGATGAATGCAGGTGTTCCCAAGAGCAACAGGAATTTTCTGATTTCGGGCTGGAATACGACAATTAAGGCAATAAAACCAACGCTGATAAAGGCCCCCAGTATTTCGGTAAGCAATTCCATTTCGAGAACCCTGACCAGTCGCCAGGCAAGAAATACAGCAATAATTCCCAAAAGGATATTGATGGCTGCTGTTCCTTTCACAAGGTTATATAATTCGTAAAGCATCAAGGCAACCAACAGAATATCAATGATATCGAGCAGGCGTAATCCGATAAAAAGTGGAATCAGCAGTTCCGGCATTGGTGTAGGGTTTTTGCAAATTTAGGTATTTAGACCTGACAGTTGCAGTGCTTCTGTCAATTTTATGGCTTCCATTGCTTCTTTCACATCATGTACCCTCAATATACTTGCCCCTTTTAACAAAGCAATGGTATTCAGTACGGTTGTTCCGTTCAATGCCTTTTCCGGGTTTGAATTCAATACTTTACTGATCATGGATTTGCGCGAGAACCCAACCATCAGGGGGTAGCTGTGTTCCAGGAACCTGCCGAGATTGTTCAGCAGCCGGTAATTACCGGTAAGTGTTTTTCCAAAACCGAAGCCGGGGTCGAGTATGATATTCTGCTTTCCGGTGAGGTCCGGATTGCGGAGTTGTTCTTTGAAAAATGCTTCAATTTCACTGGTAACATCATCATATTCCGGGTTTTGCTGCATTGTTTGAGGCGTGCCCTGAATGTGCATCATTACATAGGCTGCCTTTTGTTCCCTGATCATGTTAAACATGCATGAATCAAACTGTCCTCCTGAAATGTCATTGATGATACCGGCTCCCATTTCACAAGACTCCATGGCAATGTCTGACCGGTAGGTGTCGACTGAGATAATGGTTTCGGGAAATGTTCTGGTTATGACTTCGAGCACCGGTAACAACCGGGATTTTTCTTCACCGGCACTCACAACCGCTGCGCCTGGTCTTGTCGAGACTGCCCCTATATCGAGAATTGCCGCCCCTTCACCGATCATTTTTTCCGCCTGTGTAAGCAGCTGACCAAGTGTTTTATATTTCCCGCCATCAAAAAATGAATCGGGAGTAATGTTAAGGATACCCATTACCACTGCTCCGGAAAGGTCGAGTTGCTTTGTTCCGCATTGCAACAGACGGGTTTCGGAAAAAGCTGTACCTTTATCGGGTGAACCGGCCTTGTGTGCCATCGAGTGTATTTTGTTTCAATCAATTAATAAACAGTTATTTATGACAGCCGATACTTCCGGTCAGTTTGATTCAGCCATAAAAGCCTGTAAAGATATATTTTTAACAAAGATGAAAGATTATGGTACGGCCTGGAGAGTATTAAGGCCTGAATCGCTTACCGACCAGATCTATATCAAGGCGAACAGGATTCGAAGCATACAGGGGAAAGGCACCCATCTTGTTGTTGAAGATGAATGGCCTGAATTTATCGGGATCATTAATTATGCCATAATAGCCCTTATCCAGCTTGAATCGGGGGAAAGTGATGACATGAAAGTGAATCCGCAGGAGATTGAAGCAAAATATGATAAATATGTTAATGCTGCCAAGAGCCTCATGATGGATAAAAACCATGATTACGATGAGGCCTGGCGGAATATGCGGGTTAGCTCACTGACCGATATCATCCTGATGAAATTACTCAGGGTTAAACAGATTGAGGACAATAAGGGAAAAACTTTTATATCGGAAGGAGTAGACGCCAATTACTATGATATGATCAATTACGCAGTATTTGCACTGATCAAACTTGCTGAGATGCGGAATTCAGCAAATCAATAATCAGGTTGAATACTGACATGGAAACAAACCACAACGTATGAAAATTTTTCACTTTATTTCCCGGATTGTTGTAGGGGTTGTCTTTATCTTTTCCGGCTTTGTCAAAGGTATTGATCCATTGGGAATGACCTATCGCATCGAAGACTACTTCATTGTGTGGGATGCCCTGTGGATGATGCCATTCGCGCTTGTTTTTTCTGTTTTACTCTCTGCCATGGAGTTTGTTCTGGGTGTAGTCATCCTGCTGAACCTGAAGCCCAGGGTTGGCTCATGGATATTGCTCGGAGTTATGACATTTTTCACAGGTCTTACTTTCTATGATGCTTTATATAATCCTGTTCCTGACTGTGGCTGCTTCGGTGATGCCATCAAACTCACCAACTGGCAGACCTTTTATAAGAATATGATACTCATGTTCTTTACAATAATTCTGTTGAACCGGCGGAATAAGACAAAGGAGAGCCTGAATAACCTCAGCTCTTATGGAATCGCCGGAATTGCCCTGTTTTTGTTTGTCGGCCTCAACATATACTGTTATCGTCATCTGCCCCTGATCGACTTCATGGACTGGAAAGCTGGCAACAAAATGTTCAATGAAAATCCGCTGCCGGTCAGGTATTTTCTGAAATACAGGAATAAGGAGACCGGAGAAACCAAAGAGTACCTGTCACCGGATTATCCGTACAATGATTCGGTTTGGATGTCAAAATGGGAGTTTGTAGAACAGCGGGTCGACGATCCCAATATATTTAAGGGTCATGACCTGCAGATTATGGACTCAACCGGCATTGACCTTACTGATGTTTTTATCCGGAATCCGGAATATCAGTTTATACTGGTCGCCTGGGACCTTGAAAAGTCAGACCAGGAAGCGTTGAAAGAGGCAGGAGTATTTGCCGGAAAAGCTCTTGCTTCCGGTTTTGGGTTTATAGGTCTGACCAGTTCATTGTCGGAGGTTATTGACTCGACCAGAGCCAGACTTAAACTGGATTTTGATTTTTATATGGCCGACGATATTACACTGAAGGTTATGGTCAGAGCCAATCCCGGAATACTGTTGCTTAAAGACGGAATTATTCTGGAAAAGTGGCATTTTAATGATTTTCCGGATTATAGCGGGTTTGAGAAAAAGTATCTGGTCTCTGCCCCGGTTAAATAGCTGCAACCATGCTTCGTTTTATCCTGAAACGTTTTTATTATGGAGTATTCGTACTCTTCGGGGTAATTACGCTGGTTTTTTTTCTGTTCAATATCCTTCCGGGCGATCCGGCCCGGATGATGCTGGGTCAACGGGCAGATATATCTTCTGTTGAGGCCATCAACCGGGAACTAGGGCGCGACCAGCCTGTCTATCTTCAATACCTGGGCTTTTTGAATGACTTATCTCCTGTTTCATATCATAGAACTGGTAATGCAGGCAGTCATTGGTATCCTGACAATTCAAGATATGCACCCTACACGACACTTATATCAGCCGGGAATTCCATTATAATCCTCAAGAAGCCTTATCTGCGGCGCTCATACCAGAGCAAACGGGAGGTTTCCGAGATTCTGGCACAGGCATTTCCCAATACAATGCTTCTTGCAACTGTCGCCATGGGTTTCGCGGTGATCATCGGTGTATTCACCGGAATTCTTGCAGCGATAAAAAAAGATACTTTTTTTGATCGTTTTTCACTGATTGTATCTGTACTGGGCATGTCGCTGCCATCCTTCTTCGCTGCCATACTTATGGCCTGGGTTTTTGCCTTTGTTCTGGCCGGTTACACCGGATTGAGTATGTTTGGTTCGTTGTACACCGTTGATGATTTCGGGAGGGGTGAGTATCTCGACGTGAAAAATCTGATTTTACCAGCCATCACACTTGGCATCAGGCCCCTGGCCATCATTGTTGAACTCACCCGGAGTTCTATGCTTGAGGTGCTTTCACAGGATTATATCCGCACTGCCAGGGCTAAAGGTTTGTCAAATGTAAGGGTTCTCGGAGTACATGCCTTACGTAATTCTTTGAATCCGGTTGTAACCGCTGTTTCGGGTTGGTTTGCTTCACTGATGGCCGGTGCCGTATTTGTGGAATATGTATTCGACTGGAAAGGGGTAGGGGTGGTGATTGTCGAGGGCCTTGAAAAGTATGATTTCCCGGTGGTCATGGGAGCTGTACTTTTCATTGCCGTTTTGTTGGTGATTATTAATATTTTTGTAGATATTATTTACGGCCTTCTCGACCCCAGGGTGAGAGTGGTTTGAATTCTTTCAAATAAACTGATTTATCATGAGAAAAAAAATTGTTGCCGGTAACTGGAAAATGAATAAAACTTTCAATGAGGCTGAAGATCTGTTATTTAATATTGCTGATCTTTTAAAAGAGAGTCGTCCGGCAGAAGTTGAGGTGTTGGTTTGTCCCCCGGCAATCTATCTTGAGCTTGCAGCTGATATCGCTATGGAAAACGGTTTCGGATGCGGCGCTCAGAACCTGAGTGAACATGAATCCGGTGCCTATACCGGTGAGATCTCAGCATCCATGATTGCCTCTACCGGTGCAAAATATGTCATTATTGGTCATTCCGAAAGGAGGACATATTTTGGTGAGACAGACAACTTGCTGGCGCTGAAAATTTCACAGGCACTGAAAAATGAATTGATTCCAATTTACTGTTGTGGTGAAGTTTTGGCGGAACGTGAAGCCGGCAAGCATTTTGAAATTGTTGGAAGCCAGATTTCCCAGGCATTATTCCATTTGAATGCAAATGACTTTTCAAAAGTGGTGATAGCTTATGAACCTGTTTGGGCGATTGGTACCGGTCGTACTGCATCTCCGGATCAGGCCCAGGAAATGCATGCATATATCCGTGAAGTATTGACCGGAAAATTTGGTAAAGCCGCAGCCGGTGAAACGGCCATTCTATACGGTGGTAGCTGTAATGCTTCCAATGCACGCGAATTGTTTGCCAATCCTGACGTGGATGGAGGTCTGATCGGAGGAGCTTCACTGAAAGCCGATGATTTTATCAGGATAGCCAATAGTTTCTGATCTGAAAACACAATGGAGTATACCGAATTAAAATGCAGCCTGCCCGAAGGAAATGCTTCTTTTGCTGAAATAATCATGGCCCGGCTGGGAGAACTCGGCTTCGAGAGTTTTTCGGAAACAGATGAAGGCCTGCTGGCTTACATTCCGTCCACGGAATTTGATCCGTCATTATTGAATAATTCCTGGCTGCGGCCCGAAGGCGTGGCTGTAGAGTACTCATGGGCGGTTATTCCTGACCAAAACTGGAATGCGGTATGGGAAGAAAATTTTGAACCGGTGACCCTGGCCGGACGTTGTCACATCAGGGCACCGTTTCACCCTTCACTGCCCGGTATTGAATATGAGATCGTGATTGAGCCAAAAATGTCGTTTGGAACAGCACATCATGAAACCACAGCACTGATGATTGAACATCTGCTGGATGAGTCTGTAAAAGCACTTGAAGTACTGGATATGGGGAGCGGAACAGGTGTACTTGCCATACTGGCAGCAATGCGGGGTGCCAAACAGGTTACGGCAATCGACAACGATGAATGGGCCTACCGGAATGCCCTCGAAAATGTTGAGAGAAATAAAATCACTTGTATCGGCGTTTATCTGGGAGATGCCGGAATGCTGGCAGATAAAAGGTTTGATTTCATCATGGCCAACATTAACCGCAACATTCTCCTGAATGATATGGAAAACTACTGTAAAAGTCTGAATGATGGCGGTACCGTGTTGATGAGTGGCTTTTACAACAGTGATTTGACAGCGATCACACAGGTTGCGGCATCGTTTGGCCTTCAGTACCAGGGTCGCAAAGAGCGAAACAATTGGGTTGCGGTCCGCTATAAGTCAGTAAATTGACTGAACTTAATGCGGTGATTGATGTTTTCTCAATAACAGTAATTAACTGATGCATCTGCCTGATTATATTTTACGCATTCTCCTTCTGCTGG
This sequence comes from Bacteroidota bacterium, assembly GCA_043806115.1. Lineage (GTDB taxonomy): Bacteria > Bacteroidota > Bacteroidia > Bacteroidales > Lentimicrobiaceae > Lentimicrobium. Next base: position 56,510 of record JAZDHI010000076.1, on the reverse strand, counting down.
CTTTTTCGGTATCTCTGACAGCAAAGGCTCAGGAGCCGAAGGCGTTTTCAGAAGAACCGACCGCTTTTCTCACTGAATTGACGGCATTCCTGCAATCTGCCACAGATCGTGAATCAAAGCAGGTGCTGCAGGAATTTTCTGATGGATGGGCTGCCGGCAGATACGAAGCACCGGTTCAGAGGGAAATTATTAAAACCTGCAACCTTATGCTTGCCGGGCGGATGAGGCCAACACCCGGTTTCCGCGATTACCTGCTGAGTCTTAACTCATTTCCTGTTTCAGTCACTGCAAAGAGCTACCTTGCCTGGCACCGGGGGTTAAGTCCATTTATTGATGGTAAAAAACTCCGGCAATTGAGCGGATTTTTTCAGACCACAACGGAGCTGAATAAAAACCGGGTTTTGTTTCGCTCAAATGCCAATTCATGGCAGTTTCGCAATGGAAGTTTCAGCTACGATTTTGATACGACCATGATTGTGCGGTTTAAAGATATAGATCTGGTATGCATCTCAGGGAAAGACAGCATTAAAATATTTGAAACTTCAGGCATTGCCTGGCCTCTGACAAGCCGGTTTTCGGGAAGTGGGGGTAAAGTGAACTGGAATGCTTTCGGTTTTGATCCTGCAAGGATTTACGCTTTGCTTAATGATTATAACCTTAACCTGAAGCAAACCACCTATTCTGCCGACACCGTTAATTTTTTCAACAAGGATTTTTTTTCTTTTCCCCTGACCGGGAAGCTGGAGGACCGGGTATTGGCGGGAGTTCCGGCTGAGAAGGCTACTTTCCCCCGTTTTATTTCCTATCAGACTGATATTGAGATCAGGCAAATCTTCAAAGGTGTTGATTACAGGGGGGGATTTACGCTTGAAGGTCCGCGCATCATCGGCTCAGGGTATGGAGATCAGGATGCTGTATTGTGGATTAACAGGAAAGGCGTGCCATTTATCAGGCTTCTGTCACGTAATTTTGTGATTCGTCCTGACCGTCTGGTTTCTCAGCGGGCCTCAGCAACCATCTATCTTGATGCTGATTCGGTCTTTCATCCGGGATTACAGTTACGCTATATTGATGAGAACCGGGAAGTTTCGCTGATCAGATCCAGTGAAGGTGCTTCAGCCAGCCCGTATTACAATTCTTACCATAAAATTGATATGTATTGCGAAGCTGTCTACTACAGGATGGATGCCGACAGCTTAAGTTTTGAAATGCTCAGAGGTCTGAACAGGCAAAGCGATGCGATATTTGAATCATCTAACTTTTATTCCGAAGAGCGGTATACACGTCTCGAAGGAATTGATGAAATAAATCCGATAAATGTGCTTTATAATTTCTGTGAGAGGACAAAACTCCGTTCATTTTTTATATATGAATTAGCAGAATACATGAAAAAACCGCCCGAACAGGTCAAAGCAATGATCCTGAACCTCTCGAACGGTGGCTATATTACCTATAACATCGATAATGAACGTATCGATGTACTTCCCAGGTTATTTGAGTACCTGAATGCCCGGAGTAAAAAAACAGATTATGATGTGATTCAGATAAAATCACAAGTCAGCCGCAGCAGCAATGCTGTTCTTAGCCTTAAAACTTTTGATCTGAAAATCAGGGGTGTACCGGAAGTTTCACTCAGTGATTCACAGGCGGTATATATCTATCCCAGAGATAAGGAGATTTTGTTACGTAAGAATCGTGACTTTGTATTTACAGGGCTTGTTAAAGCAGGTTATTTTGATTTTTATGCCAATAAAAGCTCCTTTGAATACGATAAATTTAAACTGAGCATGCCTTTGATTGATTCGATCTCGTTTAAAGTAGATACAATCAACACAAAAACAAAGAAAATATCACAGGTACCTGTACGCAGCGTAATTGCCAATCTGAGTGGTGAGTTACTGATTGATGATCCCGGAAACAAGTCCGGCCTGAAAGAGCTTCCGGTGTACCCGGTTTTTGTCAGCAAAAATGATGCTTATGTTTATTATGATAATTTCAGGATCTCAAAAGGAGCATACAAGCGCGATAAATTTTATTACAACGTATTCCCATTCCGGCTCGATAGTCTGAATAGTTTTACAACGGAAGGATTAAAATTTGATGGATATCTATACTCCGGAACCATCATGCCTGATATTAAGGAACCACTCAGGGTGATGGACGATTTTTCCCTTGGTTTTACGCGCAAACTTGCACAGGATGGGCTGCCGGTTTATGGCGACAAGGCAGTTTATTATTCAGATATTAAACTCAGCAATCATGGGTTGCAGGGTTCCGGAAGTCTTAAATTCATGTCATCTACTGCTGAATCACCGGGTTTCAGGTTCTACCCCGATTCATTGGTGGCTGATCTTACCCGATTCGCAATGGTTGAGGAGGAAGGGCCACCTTCATATCCGCAGGTTTATGCTGAAGGGATTCAGCAATACTGGCTTCCCGAACTTGATGTAATGCGGCTGAGTACACTTCCCGGTAAAGAGTTCAGTATGTATGGCGGTAAGCTGTTTCACAGCGGAAGACTTTCACTTACTTCTGCCGGATTACTGGGAAGGGGAAGCAGCCGGTTTGATAATGCAGACATCGCCTCCAATACCTTCGTTTTTAAAAACCAGTCTTTCAATTCCGATACCACTGATTTCCGGCTTTATTATCCGGATCGTCCCACGATATCCCTTACCACACGGGTTTACCCGGGAAGGGTCGACTTTAAGAATCGTATCGGGGTCTTTGGTTCTCCCGGAAAAAGTGTAAGAATAGAATTACCGTTAAGTCGCTATATCTGTTATATGGACAGGATAGAATGGCGGATGAAGACCAACGAACTTTACCTTACCAATTCCCTTGCCCAGCGGGCTGCCCTTGCAGATACGGCGAACCTGAAACAACTGGTCGATTTTGACTTTTCGGGTTCAGAGTTCATTTCAACCGATCCCAGTCGCGACTCTCTGCAGTTCTTTGCGATGGAAGCTACCTATGCAATGAAGGAAAACCAGATCAGTGCCCGTGAGGTAAAAATGATCCGGGTTGCTGATGTTGCGGTTTTCCCCGGAGATGGAAGGGTTACGATACTTTCTGACGGTGACATGCAAGGCCTTACAGGTGCTAACATCATTGCCAACAGAAAGAATAAACTTTACAGAATATACAATGCCACTGTCAATGTTAAATCCCGCAAAGACTATACAGGTTCAGGTTATTATGATTATGAAGATCAGGATGGAAATGTTCAGCCTTTGTTTTTTAATCCGCTGGCGGTTGATTCATCCAACAATACCTATGGAATTTCCGGGGTTCATGATGTAAACGGATTTCCCCTGAGTAACCATTTTAAATTTACCGGCAGCATCGAATTACATGCTGAAAGACCATTCCTGACATTTGACGGTGGATACCGGCTTACCAATGATTGCCTGAAAGGCAATGGTCCGTGGGTTGCCTTCCGATCCGAAGTTAATCCGGCCGATATACGGCTGCCGGTCTTGCCGGTTATGAAGGATACCCTGGGGGATCCCCTGCTGGCTTCTATTGTTTATTCAGATTTCTTCGGAAGTGTTTACCCTGCTATGTTTGAAAAACCAAAAGCCTATGGTGATACCATGGTTGCTTCAGCCTATGGGAATATTCTTTTCAATAAGGCTTCCGGGGCTTACCTGATCGGCTCCAATGACCGGATAGATGGCAGGACGAAGGCAGGTAATCTGCTTTCACTTGATACGAAGCAGTGTATCGTAACCGGAGAGGGTTCAATTAAGCTGGGGGCCGGGTTTGGACAGGTAAAGCTTCAGTCTTTCGGGAAGGCCATACACTATTCAGTGGTAGATTCAACTTCCTTCAGACTGGCAATGATACTTGATTTTTTCTTTTCTGATGCGGCTATGGGACGTTTTCGTGAAGGCATCCAGCTTGCCAATCTTGATGGTGTGGATGTCAATTCCGATGTTTATTTCAGTATGCTTACCAATCTTGTTGGTGCCGGGGCAGCCAATGACCTTCTCAACGATTTGAATACTACCGGGCAGGTAAAGCGTCTTCCTTTGCAGTTGAATAAAACATTGATTCTGACAGATCTGACCATGAGCTGGAACCCTGATCTTAAATCCTATATCAGCAAAGGCCCGTTTGGTGTGGCTGGAATTCAGAAGGATCTGATCAACAGAAAGGTGGAAGGCTTTGTTGAAATCGGGAAACGGCGAACCGGCGACATTCTTAACGTTTATATTGAAGTCAGTGCGAACGAATGGTACTTCTTTGCCTATGGAAATGGAATCATGCAGGCGATTTCATCGAATAATGACTTTAACAATATTTTATCAGGGATAAAGGAAGATAAAAGGACTTTAAAAGGTAAATCCGAAGATGACGGATACCAGTATATTATTTCGACTCCTGAACGCAGAATAGCCTTTCTGAGAAAAATGCAATCTTTAACTTCTCCGGATTAAAACTATTGAAGAAATGTTGACTTTTCAAGTAATTCTGGCCTTTATACTTGCCTTTTTGTTGGGGTCTGTGCCTACTTCTGTATGGGTAGGAAAATGGTTTTTCAATCTCGATATCAGGACACAGGGAAGCGGTAATGCCGGGGCAACGAATACGATCAGGGTATTTGGTATAAAGGCCGGGATACCGGTACTCCTTTTTGATGTTTTCAAGGCCTGGCTTGCTGTTCATATCGGGAGTTGGCTGACTGATCCTGAATTCTCTGAAAATCAAGAAATCATATACCGGATTATCCTTGGCGGACTTGCTGTAGTGGGTCATGTTTACCCTGTATTTGCAGGGTTTCGCGGCGGGAAGGGAGTTGCCACGCTGGTCGGTGTGATTATTGCACTCTATCCTGCTTCTTTCCTGGTAATTCTGATATGTTTTTCAATTATTCTCGTTTCAACCCGGATTGTATCGGTATCATCCATTTGCAGTGCTCTGATATTTCCGTTTGTTGCAGTTTTTATATTTGATGAACATCGGCTGCCATTGATCATTCTTGCAATAGCTGTTGCTTTGTTTGTGCCTTATACCCACCGCGAAAATATTAAACGGTTGTTCAATGGCACTGAAAAGAAATTTGATTTCGGAAAGAACAAGATTACAAAGTAATTTCCCGGTTAAAAGAATGTTGATAATTTTCTATTCCGGCGAAAAGCTTTGTGATTGAATTGTCAATATATTTTCTAATTTTACCGGAAACATCGGATCCACTTTTTTATTGAAAATTTAACCAGTATGAGATTTATAGTATCAAGTCAGAATCTGCTGAAAAGCCTGCAATCCATCAGTGGTGTTTTAAACTCCAGTAACACACTCCCCATACTTGACGATTTTCTTGTTGAATTGACCGGTAACTCACTTCAGGTTACTGCTTCCGATCTTGAAACAACCATGTCGGTGGTAGTCGAAGCAACCATGGCTGAGGATGAGGGGTCTATAGCAATTCCTGCCAAAATCCTGCTTGAACTGCTAAAAACATATGGCGATACCCCGCTTACCTTTACGATTGATAAGAATCAGGGCATCGAAATTGCTGCCGATGAAGCCAAATTCCGGATAACAGGCCATAACGCCGAAGAATTCCCCCGCTCACCGCAGATGGAAGTTACATCCACGATGGTTTTAGCTTCAGATCTGCTGCTTACTGCAATAAACAAAACCATTTTTGCAACGGGTAACGATGACCTGAGGCCGGCAATGTCAGGTGTATACTGCGATCTTTCCCCTGATTCTGTGATTTTTGTTGCAACCGATGCCCATAAGCTGGTTCGTTACAAACGTACAGATGTCAGTGCCGCAGAAAGCACTTCCTTTATCATGCCCAAGAAGCCGCTGAACCAGTTGAAAAGTATTCTTCCATCCGATGGGACCCAGGTGCAGGTGATTTATAATGAGACCAATGCCCGGTTTACTTTCAAAAATGTTGACCTGATCTGCCGGTTGATTGAAGGAAGATACCCCAATTATGAAGCGGTTATACCCTCAGACAATCCAAACACTCTTATTGTTGACAGACAGTCTTTTATAACCACACTGAGGCGTGCCTCCTTCTTTGCCAATAAATCAACCAATCAGATACGTCTTACCATAACCGGTCAGGAGTTGTTTGTTGATGCCGAGGATATTGATTTTGCCCATGAATCGAGGCAAAGGCTCAGCTGCAATTATTCAGGTGAAGATATGGAGATCGGATTTAATTCCCGGTTCCTTGTCGAAATGTTGGTAAATATCCCTACAGAGAATATCCGGCTTGAAATGTCAGCCCCAAACCGTGCAGGCATTCTAAGGCCGGTTGACATTGAGAACCAGGCAGAAGATCTCCTGATGCTGGTAATGCCGGTAATGTTGAATTCATAGAAACCGATGGTTCTTTAACCCTAAACTTTTTTTGGGAAATTTGTTGTTGCATTAAAACAGATTTTAAATTATTCCGGTAGTCAGCCGGTAAGTTTATATTATTTATTTAAATCAATTCATATGAAAAAAATTAACTTAATCAGCGTTCTCACATTTGCATTGGCATTGATTGCTGCTCTGATCATTGTTCCATCCTGCGACAAGGTTAAGGAACTTGCGGAATTTGATATAGACTACACCTTGCCTGATGCACATTTTACCATTGATTCGGTTGATCATCTGCCCAAAGCTGAGAAATTGCTCCTCCAGCAAACCATGACAGTGAATGTAGACAGCATAATTGATGAACACAATCTCGATGGCATCGGAGAAACACAGTTCGAATATGTCCGTCTCGAAATTGAAAGTCCGGCATGGGTTAATTTCTCATGGCTGAATTCTGCCAGGGTCACCGTCAGCTCCCAGGGTCTGAATGAAACAGAAGTTGCAACGATAACTTCAGTTTCTCCGGGTGGGAGAACCGCTGAGCTTCAATTGAAAAATACGGATGTTTCATCCACCATTTCAACAGGCAGCTTTGTGTTAAAGGTTTATGGTGATGTAACACCACCATTGCCGGCCGGTAGCATCGGACTTGTGCTGAAATCAAAAATTAAAATGACGGTACAACCACTGTAGAAAAGGATTACTTCAAAAAAGAGGCTGTCTCAAGAGTCAGGAATTGTCTATATTTCGACCCCGATAGCTATCGGGACTCAATATGACAATCGATTGATTATCAGACGTCAGGCTGAGCGATTCCGGTAGCTATCGGAACGAAGTTTATACTAAACTTATGAGACAGCCTTTTTTTTCATTCAAATAACAGACTCAATTCGAGCCACCGGTCAGTCTTCAGATTGATCTCCTGTTCAAGGACTGAGAAATCCCTGGCAACTTTTTCAAATTCAGCCGGGGAGCATGTTCCACTATTCATCTTAAACAATATATTGTCTTTTTCCTGCTCAAGGCCGGCAATCTCAGCTTCAAGTTTCTCAAATTCAGTCTTTTCTTTATATGAAGGTTTCCTGGGCTTGTTATCAGTGGGATTCCCTCTGAGGGTTTTCATAGCTGGAACTATTTTTTGTCTGGCAAGCCTGGCCTCTTCAGCAAGTTTAATACGGTAGTAATCGGTATAATTCCCGTAATAATCCTTTATTTTGCCATTGCTTTCAAAAACAAATACATGATCAACCAGTTTGTCCATAAAATACCTGTCGTGTGAAACCACCAGGAGGCAACCTTCAAAATTTACAAGGAAATCTTCGAGCAGATTCAGCGTATGGATGTCCAGATCATTGGTTGGTTCGTCAAGGATGAGAAAGTTCGGATTTTTCAGCAGTTGCATCAGCAGGAAAAGTCTTCTCTTCTCTCCACCACTGAGGCTGGAGAAATAATTATACTGAAGTGTATGCGGGAAGTTAAAATGTGCCAGAAAGGCTGATGCCGTAATCCGGCCTTTGCCGAGCGGCATCTCTTCGGCGATGTCTTTGGCAAGATCGATTACCCTTTTGTCTTCTGCCGGTTGAAAACCTTCCTGAGAGTAATAACCAAATATGATGGTCTGACCGGTACTGATTCTTCCCATATCGGGTGTCAGAATTCCGGTAATCATGTTCAGCAGGGTCGATTTGCCTGATCCGTTACGGCCAATTACACCAACCCTTTCTCCTTTTTTGAATATATAGGAGAAGTTGTCGATCAGTTTGTTTTCGCCGAATGACTTGAACACATTATTCATCTCAAGCACTTTACCACCGATGCGGGTCATTTTAACCTCAAGAGGACCCGTGTCCTTTTCAATCCGTTTCGAAGCCTTCTCCTGAATCTCATAAAAACTCTCTATCCTGGCCTTCGATTTTGTTGTCCTGGCCTGAGGCATACGTCGCATCCACTCCAGTTCTTTACGGTACATGCCCCTGGCTTTCTCAGTTTCGGTTTGCCCGATGATTTCTCTTTCTGCTTTCTTTTCAAGGAAATAGGAATAATTACCTTTGTAACGGTACAACTTGTTATTGTCCAGTTCAAGGATCTCATTGCAAACATTGTCAAGAAAATAGCGGTCATGGGTTACAACCAGCAGGCTCAGATTCTGACGTGATAGATATTCTTCCAGCCATTCAATCATCTCAATGTCAAGGTGATTGGTCGGCTCGTCCAGGATTAACAGATCAGTTTCTTCAATCAGGGCTTTGGCAAGAGAAAGTTTTTTACGCTGACCACCCGAAAGTTCCCCTGTCTTTTGTTCCAGATCAGTAATTTTGAATCTGCTCAGAATTTCTTTAATCTTTACTTCATAATCCCAACCGCCTACCATTTCCATGGCATTGGTGCTGGCTTCAAGCTGCCGGTGTGCTTCAGGTGTGTCGTCGTGACGCAATCTGCCAAGGCTGAGTTCATAGTCGCGAATGGCCCGCATAAATTCATTGTCGGCGTGGAAGAGTACTTCGAAAACGGATTTACTGTCATCCATCAACGGGTTTTGAGGCAGATATGACCATCTGATTCCCTTTCTGAAGGTAACAGAACCGCTGTCGGGCAGATCCTTTCCGGAAATAATATTCAATAAACTGCTTTTTCCGGCACCATTCCTGGCGATAAGTGCGACTTTGCTGCCCTGATCAATGCCAAAGGTAATGTCGCTGAAAAGCTCTTTTTCGCCGTACGATTTGCTGAGTTGCTCTACCAGTAAGTAATTCAATGAGAGTCTGTTTTTATGCTGCAAAGGTAATCTTTTGCCTGTTGCAGAATAAGGGTTGTTTTTACCTGAAACAGAAAGCCCGGCTTAAACCGGGCTTTCATAAAGACCTGAAAAGAAATAACTATATCTTTTTTACGTCCACAGCTTTCTTTCCTCTTTTGTCTTCCGCAATCTCAAAAGTAACGAGATCATTTTCGTTGACTTTCTCTGTCAGGCCGGTAGCATGTACAAAAACCTCATGCTCGGTTTCGTCATCCACGATGAATCCAAACCCTTTACGCTCATTGAAAAATTTAACTTTACCGGTAGGCATAATAATTAATTATTAGAGATTAGTATCACAAATATAATACAAAAAGTTGCGAAATCAAATATTTAAATTGCTCTAAACCATATTAGTCTGTCATGATAAAACTTTCAATGCAGAATATGTCTGTTAATGCAAAAGAAAATTCATACTTCGCGACTTCAATAAAAACTAAAACCTACTGCAGCAACCACCTGAAATTTTTCTCAGCTTCCTGTGGATTATTACCGCAGATTACGCTCTCGGGCATAAAGCCGGAGCAGACATCAGGCCTTTCGGGATGATTGAAAATGGCACATTTCAGATCTTCCTGCAGATGTATACATCTTACAAAAGCCGGTTTGCCTTCCGGCATCCCCGGTATGGGGGAACTAATGGATGGGAAAATACAGCAGACACCACAACCGGAGCGACATTCCATGGATTTGGTTTTGAATGGGATTTGTGAGTAAAGAGGTTAGAATCATTTGTCAATTGTTGATATTAATTGCCCGGATTCAACAGGCCAAATAAGTGTTCAGGCTAATGGGAAGAGAAGGATTTGCACGGTTGGTATTTGAGAATCAGGATATTATAAATAAGCCTGTCTGGTTTTTTTGAGTCAGACAGGCTTATTTTGATAAGGGGATTACTTAAAAGACAGCCTCTTTATCATTTTGAAAAATTAAAGTTTTGGACCGGCAGCAACAAGGCTTTTACCTTCATCGTTATCCGTGTATTTTTCAAAGTTTGCGATGAAGCGTTGTGAAAGGTCTTTTGCTTTTTCATTCCATTCAGCCGCTGTGGCATAAGTGTCACGCGGATCAAGTACAGCAGGGTTCACACCATGCAACTGAGTCGGTACTTCAAGATTGAAGAAAGGTATAGTTTTAGTCGGTGCATGATCTATAGAACCATCAAGGATGGCATCGATGATACCACGTGTATCTTTTATTGAAATACGTTTTCCCGTTCCATTCCAGCCGGTATTTACAAGGTAAGCTTTGGCACCTGCTTTTTCCATTCGTTTAACAAGTTCAACGGCATATTTTGTCGGGTGCAGGGTAAGAAATGCATTACCGAAGCATGCCGAGAAAGTTGGCTGGGGGCTTGTAACACCGCGCTCTGTTCCGGCAAGTTTAGCGGTAAAACCTGAAAGGAAATGGTATTTGGTCTGTTCAGCGGTTAACTTTGAGACTGGAGGAAGAACTCCAAAAGCATCGGCAGTAAGGAATATAACCTTTGTGGCATGGCCACCTTTGGAAACCGGTTTTACGATGTTGTCGATATGGTAGATCGGATAAGAAACCCGGGTGTTTTCAGTTTTGGAAGAATCTGCAAAATCAATAGATCCGTCCTGGCGGACAACCAGGTTTTCGAGCAATGCATCCCGGCGGATGGCACGGTAAATATCCGGTTCATTTTCTTCACTAAGATTGATACACTTGGCATAACAACCTCCTTCAAAGTTAAATACACCATCATCGTCCCATCCGTGTTCATCGTCCCCGATAAGGGCACGTTTCGGATCGGCCGACAGGGTAGTTTTGCCGGTCCCCGAAAGACCGAAGAAAATGGCAACATCACCTTCCCTTCCCATATTGGCAGAGCAGTGCATGGAAGCAATTCCCTTCAAAGGCAGGTAATAGTTCATCATTGAGAAAATCCCTTTCTTCATTTCACCACCATACCATGACCCTCCGATTACCATCATACGCTCAGTCAGATTGAATGCCACAAAATTTTCTGAATTCAATCCCTGTTCTTTCCAATGCGGATTGGTTGTTTTTGAACCATTTATCAAAACGAAATCCGGTTTAAATGTCCTGAGTTCTTCATCCGAAGGACGGATAAACATGTTTTTTACGAAATGAGCCTGCCAGGCAACTTCCATAATAAAGCGGACGTTGAGGCGGGTATCATGATTTGCACCGGCATAAGCGTCAACCACATATAACTTTTTACCCGATAACTGATTTACGACAAGTTGCTTCAGGTTACTCCAGATGTCAGGATTAATGGGCTTATTGTCATTCTTGCCGATGGTTGACCACCAGACAGTATTTTCACTTACGGCATCATGCACAATATATTTATCTTTCGGAGAACGACCGGTGAAAATGCCGGTATCGACTGAAACTGCACCTGTGGTAGTCAAGATTCCACGCTCAAATCCTTCAAGTGCAGGATTCATTTCATGTTCGTACAGAACTTCGAAAGATGGATTGTAATAGATCTCTTCAACCCCAGTAATTCCATACTGTGAAAGATCAATTGTGTTTCCTTTGGATGTAAATACGCTGTTTGATTGATTTGTCATTGTGCAGAGATTTTTGGGTGCATTGATATAAATTAATCTAAATATGTTTGTAGATACACTACAGGCATTTAAAACGATTGCAAAAGTAAAATAAAAATACAAATGAGGCAGTTTTTTTGAACTGCCTCATTTGTTTAATAAATCAGAACAACAGATTATTTTTTCTTTTTGGCGGTTTTCTTGCCTTTTTGTTCGTCTTTTTTGGCTTTCTTATTTTTTGAATCTGCTTTTTTGGTTTTTACTGAAGCGGCTTCTTCTTTGATAACAGCCTGTGCAGCAGCCAAACGGGCGATCGGAACACGGTAAGGGGAACAACTTACATAGTTCATACCTGCAGTATGACAGAATTCAACAGAAGAAGGTTCTCCGCCATGTTCACCACAAATTCCGACTTTCAGGTTGGGGCGGGTATTCCGTCCGCGTTCGATTCCCATTTTGATTAGCTGGCCAACACCTTCACGGTCAAGTACCTGGAACGGGTCATGCTTCAGGATACCTTTTTCAAGGTAAACGGGCAGGAATTTTCCGGCATCATCCCTGGAATAACCAAAAGTCATCTGGGTAAGGTCGTTGGTTCCGAAAGAGAAGAACTCAGCCGATTCTGCAATCCTGTCAGCAATCAGTGCTGCCCTGGGGATTTCGATCATTGTACCACAGAGATAATCGATTTTATCTTTACGTTCGGCAAAAACCTTATCAGCGGTTTCACGAACGATTTTCTCCTGCATTTTCATCTCCTCGAGGGTTCCGGTCAGAGGAATCATAATCTCGGGAATGGCCCTGATGCCTTTTTTCTTCAGGTTTAAAGCAGCTTCGATGATGGCACGGGCCTGCATCTCGGAAATTTCAGGATAGGTATTTCCCAGCCGGCAACCACGATGACCGAGCATCGGGTTAAATTCAGCCAGATCATGAACTTTTTGCTTCACAGCTTCAACGGAGATGCCCATCTGTTTAGCCATTTCTTTCTGGTTAGCTTCTTCATGGGGAACAAATTCATGCAATGGGGGATCCAGAAAACGGATGGTCACTGGAAGGTCCTGCATGGCTTCGAAGATGCCTTCAAAGTCGGCACGCTGAATTGGCAGCAATTTTTCAAGGGCCTTACGGCGTCCGGCTTCATCATCGGCCAGGATCATTTCGCGCATGGCAATGATACGGTCACCTTCGAAAAACATGTGCTCGGTGCGGCAGAGACCGATACCTTTGGCCCCAAAGTTACGGGCAACAACAGAATCGTGCGGGGTATCAGCATTGGTGCGGACCAGCATGCGTGAATGCTTATCGGCAAGTTTCATCAGTTTGCCAAAATCGCCGCTGAGTTCAGGATCTTTGGTTGTGATTTTTCCATCGTAAACTTCACCGGTACTCCCGTTGAGGGATATATAATCACCTTCTTTGTGCTTTACTCCATCGATTACAAGGGTGCGGGTTTTATAATCAATTTTGAGTGATCCGGCACCGGAAACACAGCATTTGCCCATTCCGCGGGCAACAACAGCTGCATGCGAAGTCATACCACCACGGGCAGTAAGGATACCTTCGGCCACGTTCATTCCTTTGAGGTCTTCGGGTGATGTTTCGATACGGACCAGAACAACTTTGTGTCCATCGGCAACCCATTTTTCAGCTTCATCGGCATGAAAAACAATCTGACCGGTGGCAGCTCCCGGAGATGCCGGCAAGCCTTTGGCAAGTACTTTGGCTTTTTTGATCGCAACCGGATCAAAAACGGGATGCAGCAATTCATCAAGTTTATTCGGTTCGCAACGAAGAATGGCTTCTTTTTCTGAGATGATACCCTGTTTGAACATATCCATGGCAATCTTCACCATAGCGCCACCGGTGCGTTTTCCGTTACGGGTCTGAAGCATCCATAGTTTACCGTCCTGCATGGTAAACTCAAGATCCTGCATATCGCGGTAATGGTCTTCAAGTTTCTGTTGCGTCACCATCAGTTCTTTGTAGATTGCCGGCATTGATTCTTCCAGCGAAGGATAATTGGCGGCACGGTCTTTTTCGGTAACATTGGCAAGTTTTGCCCAACGTTTTGAACCTTCTTTGGTGATTTGTTGCGGGGTACGGATACCGGCAACCACATCTTCACCCTGGGCATTGATCAGATATTCTCCGTTAAAGATATCCTCACCTGTTCCTGCATCGCGGGTAAAAGCAACACCGGTACCTGAATTCAGTCCCATGTTACCAAATACCATGGCCTGTACATTAACAGCAGTACCCCATTCTGCAGGGATATTATTCAGTTTGCGGTAGTATATGGCACGTTCGTTCATCCAGCTGTCGAAAACGGCCATAACCGAGCCCCACAGCTGATCCCACGGATCAACCGGAAAATCGTGACCGGTAACTTTCTTCACTGCTTTTTTGAAACGTTTAACCAGTTCTTTAAGATCGGCAACGGTAAATTCGGTGTCAAGGTGAATGCCTTTCTCTTCCTTCATGTGCTCCATGATTTCTTCGAAAGGATCTATATCTTCTTTGGATGCGGGTTTCATGCCGAGTACCACATCACCGAACATCTGAACGAAACGTCGATAGGAGTCCCAGGCAAAGCGCTCATTTCCTGATTTTTTAGCAATTCCGTCAACAGCCTCATCGTTTAGTCCAAGGTTCAACACAGTATCCATCATGCCTGGCATAGAAGCGCGGGCACCTGAACGGACGGAGAGTAGCAACGGGTTCTTTTTGTCACCAAATTTAGCACCCATAATTTTCTCAACATACCTTACGGCTGCCTCAACCTCAGAGCGGATCATGGCAATTGCCTTTTCACGTCCGAGATTATTATAATCGGTACATACTTCGGTGGTGATGGTGAATCCCGGAGGAACCGGAACCCCGATAAGGTTCATTTCAGCAAGGTTGGCACCTTTCCCGCCAAGCAGATTTTTCATGCTGGCATCACCTTCGGCTTTCTTATCCCCGAATGTGTAAACCGATTTTCTGGTTTTGTCTTTTCCCATTTTACTTAGGTTTTATCTGATTTAATTAGTGATTTTCCGCTCTGATTCTTTGCGGATTAAGCCCGCTTTTATAAGGGTGCAAAGGTATGAAAAAAAAATCCTTCAAAATGGAAAAACCGGAACATCATTCCTGTTTTCAGCCACTTTTTCCGGCGTTTATATTTAAACATAAAAAAGCCGGAAATCATTGGTCCGGCTTAACTTATTATGATAAAAGTTCAATTTACCGCCGGTATCCGTTAATATAATTATTGAGTTCCTCAATGCTTGATTCAAAGGTAAAAGCATCATGGAGCCTGTAATAATTTCCGATGTCATAGGTGTAACCATAAGCGTATCTGGCAAGATCAAGCCGGGTATCTTCAAAAGTGAAAAGCAGCATGATTTCTTTTACCTGGTCACTCAGCAGGCAATTGGTTGCAATCACCTGTTTGGCAATTGTTAGCCGGGTATCATCGAATGATTTGCTGGCAATTGATTGCTTTACACCCTGAAAATCATCCGGGTGCATAGGGTAGGGGCAACCTACAGGACCATTATAACCCGGCATTACGTATGCGTCCTGTGAGGGGTAAGGTTCCTGCGTATAGCCTCCGGTTGATGTTGTAGTTGAGTAAGAAGTTGTTGTCTGTGTTGTTGTTACCTGGGTGGCGTTGTTTGTACCGGTACCATTTACATCCAGATTGATGTTTACTCCCATACCGGGATCATTCACCTGGATGCCCATCGAAACATTGCCCTGCTGAGGTTCACCGTAGGATTCTGTAACTGTGGTTGTTGTCTGGGTAACCGTTGCCGGAGCCCGGGTTGTATAAACAACTACCTGCTGGCCCTGAGAAGGAGGGAGTGCCTGGGCAATCGGGACTTCATTCATCCAGCGGACTACATATTCATTTTTATTATTCTTTTTAATTACGAATGTGGTTTCCGTTCCCTGGTTAAACATCAGGTTTTTGTCCAATTGTCCTAAAGCCTGATCTTCAAAAAGTACTTTCAGTTTGTAATTCGGAGCAATAAGGTCGGTTACCTTAACATTGGTTTCTGGAGAAGGGTTTTGCCGTATACCGTTCAGAATTACTGTGAACCTTTCACCCTGTTCGGTAAAAAATACAAGATTGGATGTTAGCTGTGCAAAAGTGCTGAGTTGGATCAGGACTGCCATGAGTAGCAGCAAGGGTAGTCTTTTCTTCATGTTGCTTAGTTTTATTGTTATCAATAATGTTCTGGTATGAATTGGCAGATGTTGTAGAATTGTGTTTGAAAAATCGGAAATTATTAATCTGGTCAGCAGGTATTTATCCTGATAAAATTGTTTTGTAACCCTGATGGCGGGTTCAAATATAATGCCATCCCCGATATGGAGGAAAGGACGAAGGCAATTTAGAATGATTCTATTTCTCAGGGTGTTATTGGTCGGGTATCAGGCTAAAACTCTACCTTTTCAATCCGGCTCATAGCCCGGATAATGCGTTGTTGTTTGCGCTGGATATAGGAAGTAGGCGCTGCCGGACTCCAGCGGCGGGGATTGGGCAAAACAGCTGCAATTAATGCTGCTTCTTCTTTCGACAGGTTTGATGCAGGTTTACTGAAATAAAGCTGTGAAGCCATTTCAACACCATAGATGCCATCTCCCATTTCGATTACATTAAGGTAAACCTCCATGATGCGGCGTTTGCCCCAGAAAATTTCTATCAGGCCGGTAAAATATACTTCCAGGCCCTTCCGAAACCAGGACCGGTCGGGCCAGAGAAAAACGTTTTTTGCTGTTTGCTGTGAAATGGTACTGGCACCCCGGAGAACTTTACTGCGTTTATTTAATTCCCGGGCTTTTTTTATAGCATCGAAATCAATGCCATAATGCTTCATAAAGTTGTTGTCTTCCGATGCTACCACTGCCTGCACCATATTTGGGGAAATATGCTTCAACCTTACCCAGTCCTTGGCAAGTTTCATTTCCTCACCCTGAAATGCGTGCCCGCCAGCCCTGATAAGCATAAGCGGGGTCAGCGGTGGTGGAATGAAACGGAATAGGATGGTAACTGCAATGGTGGAAACGAAAAAAATAAAAACAGCAAACCTGGCTATTCTGAATATTTTCCGAACAATGGTCTTTTTTGATGACATGCGATGAATAGTACTGGTTATGCGGTTGCAAACCTAAGAAAATTTCTTTTTTATTTAAGCATTCAGCAGAATTTGGAAGTCTTATTCATTACTTGCAGACAGTTAAAAATAATCCTGAATTTTGTAATATATAATGGACTTATTTTTCTAAGTTTGCCCCCTCATCAGCAATGCTGAACAACTCTCAAAACTGACAATCAATGAGTAAATTTATCGGTATCCGGCACGAGGACAAATATCTGATGGAGCGGCGTGCCCCGCTTACCCCACGTCATGTAGAACGCCTGATTAATAGTAAACAGCTCGACATCATAGTACAGTCCTCTCCGAAAAGGGTTTTTACCGATCAGGAGTTCATGGATGCCGGTGCCCGCATTGCAGATAACCTGGACGACTGCAGCGTAATCCTCGGTGTTAAGGAAATGCCGCTTTCTTTTTTTCAGCCCGGGAAGACCTATGTTTTCTTCTCGCATGTGATTAAAGGTCAACCGTATAATATGCCGATGCTCAGTAAAATGATGGAACAGGGTTGTAACCTGATTGATTATGAGAGAATAGTTGATGAGCAGGGAAAACGTCTGATTTTTTTTGGCAGGTATGCGGGACTGGCAGGGATGATTAATTCTCTCTGGTCGCTTGGGCTGAGATTAAAGGAATACGGTTTTGATACGCCTTTTCAGAAAATAAAGCAGGCTCACAAATATGCATCACTCGAAGAGGCCAGGCTGGTGATTTCAGAAGTTGGTCAGGAAATTGCCGAAAAAGGGATGCCCGAAGAGCTCAGGCCGTTTACCATCGGGTTTACCGGATATGGCAATGTGTCGCAGGGTGCACAGGAAATTCTGGGTCTGCTTCCGGTAAAGGAAATTTCCCCTGAAAAACTGCTAAATCTGAAAAGAAGAAAACAATTACCGAATAACCTGATCTATAAAGTAATTTTCAAGGAAGAACACCTGTCTGCGCATAATGAAGGGGATATTTTTGATCTCCAGGATTATTACACAAATCCGGGAAATTACCACAGCATATTTGAGAAATACATTCCTCATCTTTCTGTCCTGTTGAACTGTATGTACTGGGATTCCAGATACCCGAGAATTGTTACAAAAGATTATATGGAAAAAGCATTTAAAGCGGGCAGGCCCAAACTGACTGTAATTGGTGATGTAACCTGTGATCCTGACGGGAGCATCGAAATTACTCACCATGGTACCGTAATCGAAGATCCTGTGTTTATCTACAATCCCTTCACACGGGAACCGGTTATGGGTCACCGGGGTGAAGGTATGATGGTAATGGCTGTGGATATTCTGCCCAGTGAACTGCCCCGCGATTCCTCTGCGGGCTTTGCCGATGCACTGGTCAACTTTATTAAACCCATTGCTGACTGTGATTTTAACGAGCCATTCGAGGATCTTGATATTCCCCGTGCAATAAAAAAGGCACTGATTCTGCACAATGGTGAGCTGACACCCGATTTCAGGTATCTGTCAGCATATGTTGAAGGTGTTACTCAGGCTTAATGCCTGCAGTCTTTTCCCCGGATTTAATTTTTGAATCTTTTAATATGAAAAAAGTACTGATTCTTGGTGCGGGCCTTGTAGCAAGACCAATTGTAAAGCACCTGCTGGGAAACGGATACCAGCTTACAGTTGCCGATATAATACAATCCAAAGCTGCCGAACTTACCGCTAACCATCCCCATGCAGATGCCATAGCCCTGAATGTCGAAGATGAAACCGAACTTGGTAACCTTATCGCCGGTCACGATCTGACAGTCAGTCTGTTGCCTTATGTATTTCACGTACAGGTTGCAAAGCATTGTATCCGGTACCGTAAAAATATGGTAACAACTTCCTATGTAAAACCTGAAATGGAAGCCCTGGATACTCTGGCAAAGGAAGCAGGGATCATTATTCTGAACGAAATGGGACTTGATCCTGGCATTGACCATATGTCGGCCATGCGGATTATTGACCATGTACATGCCAAAGATGGAAAAGTGCTGGAGTTTTACAGTATCTGCGGTGCCTTGCCTGCGCCTGAAGCTGCTGACAACCCATTTCAATACAAATTTTCCTGGAGCCCGAAAGGGGTGGTGATGGCAGGAAACAATGATGCCAGATACCTGAAAAATGGTTCAGAGGTATTTGTTCCAACCGCAGAATTGTTCAGGAATCCTGCTTCAGTTGATTTTAAAGGTGTTGGGAAGCTCAACATCTATCCGAACCGTGATTCTATTTCCTATATTGATATTTATGGCATACCGGAAGTTCAAACCATGATGCGCGGAACGTTCAGATATCCCGGCTGGTGCGATGCGCTTGATGCCATCAAACAGCTCAGCCTGATTTCCTACGATAAATTTGATATGTCCGGTATGAATTTCGCACAGTTGGTTGCCCACCAGATGGGCATTCAGCGTGCCGACGGCATCAGAAATAAAGTGGCTGCCTATCTTGGCATTGAATCCTGTGCTCACGCGCTGGATGCCATTGAATGGCTTGGATTATTTGATGAAAGCCCGATGAACAGAGGGCTGGATTCCCCTTTTGAAGTTACCAGCGACCTGATGATCGGCAGAATGGAACTGGGCTTTAAAGAGCGCGATATGATTGCCTTGCAGCATACTTTCCTTGCTGAATATCCTGACGGAAACAGAGAAATTATCCGTTCCCGGATGCTTGATTTCGGCTCCCCTTCAACCGATACTTCAATCGCCCGCACTGTGGCGTTGCCGGCGGCCATCGGCGTCGAAATGATTCTGAAAGGCCAGATTACAGTTAAGGGTGTTTTCAGACCTGTAATCCCTGAAATTTATATCCCTGTACTGGATGCTCTTGAAAAACTGGATATCCGGATGGAAGAAGAATATGGACTTCCGATGAGCGAGAATATTTCCTAACCTTCAGTATACTTTTTATAATTTTGCAGACCGGTGGTGAGATCTGAGATTAATCAGACGAATGGCCGGTTTGTTGTATTGATGAGAATGAAAGTGGAATATTGGACTAATGGAATACAGCAAAGTTGGAATAATGATTCCATGGTTAGCGACCTGAATTCAGCAACCCCGCCTGCATTGGGCAGACCTGAAATCCGGGAATACCGCAGTTCTGTAATTCCATGGCTCCTCCAAATATTATGCGACTGTAAATCTGCCTTTAAGCACATTTATCCCTCAGAACACTCAGTCACCTGTTTCTGCAATTATCAGATTTTGTAACCCTGTAACTTTTAACATAAGAAAATGGATTTTTTGAAATACGGAAAATGGATTGGCGGAGGCCTGGGTTGGGCTCTTGGAGGTCCGATTGGTGGCATTCTGGGTTTTGTGTTCGGCTCCGTGTTCGACAGTATGCAAACCGGCGAATACGAACAAAAAGGATTCACTCCCACACAGGAAGGCGACTTTAAAGTAAGTCTGCTGGTTATGATAGCAGCCATTATGAAGGCAGATGGCAAGATTCTTAAATCGGAGTTGAGCTATGTGAAGCAGTTCCTGTTAAGACAATTCGGAGAACAGGAATCAGAAAGGTTACTTCTCTTACTTCGTGAAATTCTGAGGCAGGAGTTAAAAGTTGATGAAATCTGTAAACAGATCCATAACAATATGGAGTATCCATCGCGGCTTCAGTTGGTGCATTTTCTGTTTGGCGTGGCATCGTCCGATGGAGAAGCTCATTCGGCGGAAGCTGAAGTATTGCAGCGAATGTGCCAGCATATGGGTATCAGACAGATTGATTTTGAATCAATCAAGGCGATGTTTATCCGTGATGCCGGCAGTGCCTACCGAATTCTGGAGATTTCGCCGGAAGCCACTGATGAGGAAGTGAAAAAAGCTTACAGGAAAATGGCACTAAAATACCATCCCGATAAAGTCACCCATCTCGGTGAAGAGGTACAGCACGCTGCCAAGGAGAAGTTCCAACAACTGAATGCTGCCTATAATGAAATCAAGCAGCAACGTGGCTTTAACTAAGATTTCTATTCTCGAAGGAGAAGTTCCCGCTCCGGATCAGCTTAAGGGACTATACCAAGCCAATCGCGCATTATTACAAAAAACCATCAAAAAGCTGGCGGATAACCATCCCCGGGAACTTGACAGATTGGTACATTCACTGCATGAAGAGGCTTTCAGATTTTATGATTGTCTATCCTGTGCCAACTGCTGCCGGAGCATCAGCCCGGCCATCAGTCACAATGACGTGGAACAACTGTCGAAGAAAATAAAAATCAGACCCTCTGAGGTTGTAGTTAAATATCTTCGGATGGATGAAGATGGCGACTATGTTTTCAATGTGGCTCCCTGCCCGTTTATTGATGGTGAAAATTTCTGTTCCGTTTATTCTCATCGCCCCAAAGCCTGCCGTGAATATCCCCATACCGACCGGAGCCGGTTCTACCAGTTACTGAAACTATCGCTTAAAAATGCGGAAATATGTCCGGTGGTTTATGCGATCCTGATGAAGATGGGTTAAAAAAACTTACCGCACCATTACATATAAAGGAGTCTATTTTAAGAGGAAGTTCCATATTGTTGATTCCAACTTTGCTCTGAATAGAGATCAGCTTGAGTGTTTTTAATTTTTTTATAGTGCAGAATCGTTAACTAATTCTGTGATACTTCAAGAAAGCTCTGTATAACAATTTTAATATTACAAAGAAACTAACAGGTAAAGTACAGATAATTAATGAGATAATAATTAAAGATTGGCTTACTCAATGTTTTCAAAGATGAATCAATCATTTGCTGAACCTGACAATCGTTCCCAATGGAAGCTTCTTTCCGAAGCTGTCGTTCAGGTATAATTCTCCTGATTCCAGTGTCTCGTTGTTGCCGAATGCCGACCTTATCAGGTTTTCTCCAATGAGTGAAGAAAATCCCATGGAATAGAGGCTGAGGATGAGAAAGTGCTCCTTTTCATCAACCAGCTCGCGGCAAATCTTGATCATTTCATTGATGTTCTCTTCCAGCACCCACTTTTCACCATCCGCTCCACGGCCATAGGCGGGTGGATCGAGGATAATGCCCTGATATCTGGTACCCCTCCTGGCTTCGCGTTTCACAAACTTAAGGGCATCTTCAACAATCCAGCGGATGCCATCAAGGCCGCTGAGTTCCATATTCTCCCGTGCCCAGGTAATCACCGGTTTTACCGAATCCACATGGACAACTTCAGCTCCGGCAGCGCAGGCAGCCAATGAGGCACCTCCGGTATAGGCGAAAAGGTTGAGTACTTTCGGCCCGGGGGTCTGCATCTGTTTGATCCGGTCATAGATAAAATCCCAGTTATCACCCTGTTCGGGAAAAACGCCGATGTGCCTGAAACTGGTCAGTCCCAGCCTCATTTTCAGATGCAATGATTTGTAGTCATAGCCAATGTGCCATTGCTCCTGGCAGCCTTTGTTCAATATCCACCTGCCTTTTTCAGGATCGTTCTTTTCTTTGCGGAAGATAGCCTGAGATCTTTTCAACCACTCTGTTTCAGAAAGTGACTTATCCCATACTGCCTGTGGTTCAGGCCGGGTGAGCACCTGATCGCCAAACCGCTCCAGCTTTTCGAAGTTACCGGAGTCAATCAGTTCATAATCCTTCCAGTGGGAGGGGGTCAGCAGTTTGATCATATCTCAGAAGTTACCGGTTACAAAGATGCGAAATTTCTCTAATTTTGCCTTTATACCTGATACCAACATTGACAATATGGTTGATCCGATAACCAGTGCACAGAATCCACGTATCAAAAATCTTTTCCTGCTTCAGCAAAAATCGCGTGAACGCCGGAAACAGAACAGGATAGTGGTGGAAGGCCTGCGTGAAACGGGTATTGCTGCATCAAACGGATTCAGAATTGTTGAAATGTTTGTATGTCCTGATCTGGCAGACGAAAATGTTTACAAACCTATTTCGGGTGATACTCCGGTTACCCTGGTCGGCCGTACGGTATTTGAGAAACTGGCTTATCGTGAAGGCTCTGACGGGTGTATTGCCCTGGTGGAACCGCGCTGGTTGCAGATTACAGATGTGAAACTCCGGTCTGAACCTTTGGTCATTGTACTGGAAGCCGTCGAAAAACCAGGCAATCTGGGTGCCATATTGCGCACCGCGGATGCCGTAAATGCCGATGCAGTGATTGTTTGTGATCCTTTAACCGATATGTATAATCCGAATGTGATCAGGTCAGGCATCGGGTGTGTGTTTTCGCGGCAGGTGGTAGCCTGTTCCACAGAAGAAGCACAGCAATGGCTGAAAAAAAATGGCATCAGGAGTTATGCAGCCGAACTTAAGGCATCGTCACACTATTGTTCACACAAATATACAGGTCCGGTCGCCTTTGTAATGGGCACGGAAGCAGATGGCCTGACCGATAAATGGATTGATTTCTGTGACGAAAGGATTATTATCCCTATGCTGGGCAGCATCGATTCGCTGAATGTATCGGTATCAACAGCTGTGCTTGTGTTTGAAGCCATGCGGCAACGGGGATTTGAGTGATTGGAGCCGTTTAAGCACCGTTTCAAATGACGAATGACGCCTGCCCCCGAAGAAGTGCAGCGTAGGCGGGGAATGACGAAAGAATATCTGACTTTTTAGTTGATGCTGTTAAGTTCGCTCCGTCCCTCGTCCCTAGCCCCATGTCACTTTTTAAAAGCTGTAAACCACGCCCAATCCGATCCTGATGTTTCCGGTTTCTTTGCTGTCAGCAACCCTGAAATTGGCGTCATTTCTGCCATAGGCTGCGGCAGTATATTCCGTTTCCGCGATCACGCTGAACTTACCGGTTACATATGTAATCATTGGTGCAATTCTGTAAACATAACCGATATCGGCATCACGGGCATAAACAGGACCATTGATTTTCTCAGCGGAACCGCAGTTTTTCGTGAATCCGAGAAACAGCGAGGGTTGCCATTTTCCTGTTGTCAATGCAGCGTTCAGCCACGCAAAATGATAATTCAACGGACTGTATTCCCTTTGGTTGGAGAGGCTGTCGGTAAAAGTAACACCAAAACCACCCATCATCAGATGGTCGTTCAATGCCTGCCCGTATGTGTACTGTCCTTTGACGGAAAGTTTCCCGGTATTATAATTTACAAATCCGGACCAGGACAGACAATTCAGGCTTTCATCGGCAACATACAGACTGTCGGTTGCGATTCTGGGAGTAAGCATCTTATAATCAACAGCCAGGCCTGCAAACAGATTTTCATTATTAAAATGAACCTGTCCGTGAAGATTGGGTACAATACTGTTACGGATGTAAATAGAACTGTTTTCCTTTGGCCCGTTGTTTACATAATCCCGTTGTGAAGACGCAGCAAGAACAAAGTTAAACTTCCCTGCTTTCCGGTCAAGCCTGATCTGGGGTTGCCGGCTGAATGAATGAAATGGCGCTCCGGTATTGAGCGACAGTACATTCGGAAGCATTTCGGGCAGGTCAAACGGGTGCCAGTATTGTCCGATCAACAGCCTGGTTTTGGTCCATTGGAGTGTAATGGTTGCATGACGAAGCCGGAAACTGTTGTTTTCACTGTTTGATGCCCCTGTAAAATCGCTTTCGATCAAAGCCATAACTTTAGCGCCAAATACATCCGGTCCGGTTGCCTTAGCAGTTAGCCGTGTAGTCATGGCATACTGGTTCAACGTCGGCCTGGCATTGATGTCTTCGCCATTGACGTCGTACAGTGGTTTTTTGGGATAGAAAAGCAGAAATCCCTCTCTTGCCTCAACCACCTGGCGACTATCGAAGATGGCATCGGCCCGCACAAAACCACTTATTGAAAGCTTGTATGGATTTGTAGTTTCCTGGGCCTGAATTCTGTTTAGGAAGCCGAAGAAAAGTGAGGGGAATAACAGGAGTTGTAAAAGCCGGATCATCTTTTTTTTCGCACAAAGAAAGGGAAAATGGGCGAATGAATGAAGAAATGAGACAGGGATTACGATGGAAAGATGGGGTGATAGAATGATGAAATGAAGTGCCTGATGTTCTGATGTTCAAAGGTTCAATGGCTCTGCCGTTCATTGCGCTTTGCGCGTTCAGAATGGCGAAGAAGAGATGGAGAGCTAGGGCGAGGGAGTGAAAAAATATCAATCGTATAAATCAGGTCAGTGTCATCAGCGTTCAAAAATAAGATGAGAAGATGATGTGGCGGGGTGACTTTAGCGTTTCCCGCTGGTGGTTTGACGATTGATGTTGTGTGTTTTATAATGGCCCCCGTAACGATTTAAGGTTTACGACTGTCCCGCAGAAGCGCAGCGTAGGCGGGGATTTACGACATTTGAGGAAAATAGTTTATTTGGATTCAAACCCAACCTCAACCT
Organism: Bacteroidota bacterium; assembly: GCA_043806115.1. GTDB lineage: Bacteria > Bacteroidota > Bacteroidia > Bacteroidales > Lentimicrobiaceae > Lentimicrobium. The sequence goes on along the minus strand of JAZDHI010000076.1, from coordinate 31,388 downwards.
TTTCTATTCTCCGATCAGCTCAAATTCCCCGGTTATGCCATGATACTCATAAATATTTCCTGTCGGAATCATATAATGCCAGCCGATAAGCCTCATCGTTCCGCTATTTACACGGTCTTTAATATATGGGTAGGTCATCAGATGTCCCAGTTGTTCAACTACATTCATTTGTTCTGTAAGCCATTCCCGGGCTGCCAGGTCGGTATTGCCAACAATACTGAGCACTTTTTCCTTCACCGGCATGGCAAGTTCCAGCCAGTGCCTGGTATGGGGAATTCCGGCCATTTTTTCGGGTGGATCATATAGCGAAGCGCACCCACCACAATTTGAGTGACCACAGACAATGATATTTCTGACATTCAGCACCAGAACGGCATATTCGATGGCAGAGGTCGTGGCCAGGTATTCTCCGGATTCACGGTACATGGGTACCAGGTTGGCGATGTTCCTGATGATGAACAACTCACCGGGCATGGTTTGGGTAATCAGGGAAGGCACCACCCTGGAATCAGAGCATCCGATAAAGAGGGTATGCGGGTTCTGTTCCCTTCCCAGGTTTTCAAAATGCTGACGGTTGGCTTCAAAGTCATTCTGGCGGAAGCGAATCGCTCCTTCATTAAAATCAGGCATACGACGAAAAATTTCTAAAACAACAGATTACCGGTCATCTTGTTAACAGGCAGGCTCATTTTGTTAAAATCTCTTGATTTTCAGTCTTGAAATATAATCATTTTCATTATATTTACGTGATTATACATTCATGTTGAACCTTAAAAAATAGTGCTATGGTATTCATCGTAATTGGAATCATTGTCCTCCTGGCAGGATTTGTTCTTGCCAGAGCAGATTCACCTGTTCAGCGTTTCACCGGAACAATAAGGATAGTTGGAATCATCCTTTTAATACTCGGTGTAGTGTTTTCTGCCGTATACCAGATTGAGCCCGGACAGGTAGGTGTGCAGAAACTTTTCGGGAAGGTCAATAACAATACGCTTGAAAGTGGATTAAACATCATCAATCCGCTGGTTAAGGTGGTTACCTTTGATATCCGTACCCAGAATTATACCATGTCGGGGGTGCACGATGAAGGTGACAAGACCGGCGACGATGCCATCCGGGTCCTTTCGGCCGACGGGCTTGAGGTGATTGTAGATCTGACGGTGCTTTACAAGGTAATCCCTTCGGAAGCTCCCCGTATTCTCCAGGAACTGGGAACCGATTACAGGAATACCATCGTAAGACCTATATGCCGCACAAAGATCAGGGACAATGCGGTTTATTACGATGCCGTTGCCCTCTACTCTTCAAAAAGGGATGAATTCCAGAACAGGATATTCAAGACCATCGAAAGTGATTTCAAACAGCGGGGACTGATCCTCGAGCAGTTGCTGGTGCGAAACATCACATTACCCGAGTCTGTAAAGACCACCATTGAATCAAAAATTAATGCCGAGCAGGAAGCGCAGAAGATGACCTTTGTGTTGCAGAAGGAAAAACAGGAAGCCGAGCGCAAGAGAGTGGAAGCCCAGGGTATTGCCGACTACCAGAAGATTCTGAGTACAGGTTTGAGCGACAAGCAGCTGCAGTATGAAATGATCAAAGCCATTGCCACTTCACCGAATGCCAAGCTGATCTTTATGGACAGCAAGAAACCGGCTTCGATTATTGTGGATGGGAAGTAGTTGAAATTATTGTTTGATAATCAATCTTATAGGTTGTATTCATTCCTGAAGTACGGGTATGATTCAAAAATAAAATGCCCCCCAAATGGGTGGCTTTTGCGGTCCGGACGGTCTCGTCAAAAAAGTTGACGAGAGAACCCGTCTCGTCGCATCATTCCGATGTGACGAGATGACAGGCACTGGTTCTAAACAACTGATTTCATTAGCCTCCCGATTCCTTTACCAGATGTTCCAATGATCTTCTGTTCAGACTTTTTATTCGCCTCTCTTCGATCAGGGCTTGGTTCTTGGTTTCAAATGCTTTTATATAAACCAATGTCCAGGGCCCCTTCCCGCTGGTATACCTGCTCTTATCTTGGTTGTGCTCCAGGAGTCGGCGATCCGGGTCCTCAGAAATCCCCTTATAATAAATGTCGCAGGATGTAGAATATATGATGTAAGTATAAAACATAAATAAAAAAGCTCCCTTGTGAGGAGCTTTTGCGGTCCGGACGGGACTCGAACCCGCGACCCCGTGCGTGACAGGCACGTATTCTAACCAACTGAACTACCGAACCATTTTCCAAGAACTAATCCCGGAACGAGGCTGCAAAGATAAGCACTTTTCTTAATTCTGCAAATCGGGTTGAATTTTTTTTTCAATTTCCGGCAAACCCCAAAATAATTCCCTTTTTGCTTGCTTATCTTGCTGATTATTACTACATTTGCAATAATCCTTTAATTATGTAAAGTCATCTGAATTTCCATCATATTGCCGAAAATTGAATTGAAGCGTTGTTTTGTTGGAAAATTGTAAGACCGTCTCTCTTTACTCAGATATCCATAATTAGATACTTTCCTGCCAGGCCTTCAACGATCCGCAGTTCATTAATCTGAATTTTGCTCTCCGGAATTCCTGAAAATAAGTGCATAATACATCTTTCAGGAATTCATACGGGCACGTCGTATTATTTCCCGGAGTGTATACATCCTCCCAGAATCATTTATTCAATATAATCACCTGACCTGAACAACAGGCAGCCCAAAGTTATTCAACCATGATTTCAAGTCCTCTTATTATGAAAGATCAATTGACTTTAAACGAATCCGGACATCCGGTAAAAAACCTGATGTTGTCATTTGTGCTGGTTTTTATAACCGGTGCCGGATTGTTGGCTGCATTGCCGGCCGGGGTCAACGGAGACAACTTCAGATCTTCTCCTGACGACCCGAAGTGTACTGCCGCTCCTGCTGTAACAACGTTGCCGGCTACAGCCATTACACCAATCAGTGCGGTTCTCAACGGAACCGTCAATCCCAACCAGGGTTATACCAGTTATTATTTCTCCTGGGGTACGACCACTGTTTATGATTACACCACCGCGGTGAAATATGCCGGGGCAGGAAACTGTATTGTTACCGTTACGGCAACCATTACAGGGCTGATCCCCGGGATGACTTACCACTTTCAGCTGGTAGCCTACAACGCGGTGGGAACAACCTATGGAAACGATGAGGTCTTCATTGCTGGAGAACCCCAACCACCGGTACTGTCAGTCACCCCGGCGAACAGGGATGTGATGTCCTCAGCCGGTACCACAACCTTTTCGGTTGAATCGAATGCAGTCTGGACAGCTGTAAGCGATCAGCCATGGTGTTCGGTAACACCTTCAGGTGCCGGAAATGGTACCATCACTGCCGGTTATGCGGTAAATAATACCCAGGAGCAGCGCCAGGCAAATATTACCGTGACAGTTGAGGGCTTGGACCCTGTTGTGGTAACGGTTACACAGGCAGCGCCCTTTATCACCGTTACACCACAAAATCAGGATGTCAGCAACCAGTCCGGCAGCGTCGTATTTAATGTTAATTCCAATACTTCGTGGACCGTAACGGATAATCAGCCCTGGTGCACAGTCACAACCTCCGGAACCGGGAGTGGAATAATAATCGCTGTATTTAGTGAAAATAATACAACAGAACCCCGTGTGGCGGAGATTACAGTAAATGCTCCGGGACTTCCGTCACTGAATGTTACCGTGACGCAGGAAAGCGGTGGGCCATACCTGATTGTTACTCCTTCTGAAAGGAATGTGACACCTGACGCCGGTTCTACCAGTTATACTGTCACTTCCAATACAAGCTGGTCAGCAACAAGCGATCAGTCCTGGTGTACCGTTACCCCAAACGGAACCGGAAATGGTTCAGTGGTGGCATCCTATTCAGAGAATACATCAGAGATGGTGAGGACTGCAAGCATAACGGTTTCAGGAGAGGGAGTGCCCATGATTGTTGTAATACTCAGGCAGGCTGGAGTACAAACCTCAGAATTTATGATTCTTCTGAACAACATCGTTCAGATTTCGCCCAATGAGTTTGAGTTTGATATTTTCATTCAGGACACACGTCCGGTAGAAGTCCTTGAGATGGCTACATGTCAATTTGGAATCTATTTCAACCAGGTAATATTGAACGGGGGTGGTATTACAAGCGGAATGGTAACTGTTTTTCCCTGGTCGGATGGATTTTCAGATTTGCCGGTAACGATGGCTCCAATAGCTGTAAGTACTACCGCAGCAGGATTAATCAGGATAGCCGGCAGAGCAGCTCCTGGCTGCGGGGGTGGGTTTATCATATCAAAAGTTTACCCAGGAACGCGGATCGACAGGTTCAGATTCACCAATTCTGTGCCTTTTACGAGTTATTCAACACCGGATTTGGTGTTCACTTCAAGTAATGCAATTACCCCTTCCTATGCAACCCGTTTTGCAATATATGATCAGGTGACCTGCTTAAATACCCAGTTACCAATTTACCCGGGCACCAATGCCGTTGTTGAAAACAATCCGGTTCTGAATGGACTCCCGGTACTGGAAATTACACCAGGAGACCAGTTGGTGGAACCTGTTGCCGGAAATGTTGATTTTATGGTTAATTCAAATACGGCATGGGTCGCTCAGACGGATGTACCCTGGCTGACAATCACCTCTTCGGGTTATGGCAATGGTAACATTGAGGCAATCTTTGCCGGGAATACAACGGGAGAACCCCGTTCGGCAGCCATTACCGTAATGGCCGGTGGTGATCAGGAAATTGTTATCCTGAACCAGGAAGGGAACGACACAAGGACACTCAACCTCAGCCTGCTGATTGAAGGGCTTTATACAGGCAACGGCACCATGAAGCAGGCATTTGATGCCATCGGACCTCATTTCAGCCCCGGGATTGCCGATCATGTCAACGTTGAACTTCATAACAGTTCCGACTATACCATTGTAGAACATGTGGTTACCGGTATTGAGCTGAGTACAGCAGGCAACGTTTCGCTGAACATTCCGCCGGACTTCGGCGGGAGTTATTATATTACGATAAAACACCGCAATTCAATTGAAACCACGACTTCAATCCCGGTATCCTTTGACACACCGGTTGTAAGCTATGCTTTTGATTTACCCTCAAAAGCATACGGAAATAATCTTGTGCTGATGATCGACGGCCATTACGCCATTCTTAGCGGCGATGTGAACCAGGATGGATTTGTTGATACAGGAGATATGACCCCGGTCGATAACGATTCAGGGAACTTTGAAACAGGTTACCTGAATTCAGATGTTAATGGTGATGGGAATGTTGATACAGGAGATATGACCATCGTCGACAACAACAGTGCAGCCTATGTGTCACGGGAGACACCCTGATCCAGGGGGATGAAATATAAAAACACAACAGGGCTGCCGCGATTCCGTAGCAGCCCTGTTTCTTAACATAAACCTTATTTTTTATGTTATTCTGGTATTTTCTTTCCGGGTGCAGCCTGCTTTCACTACCACGCCTTCTTTTCCTCTGTCTTATGGCAAATGCTTTGAAAAGGACACAGGCTGCAATGTTCCCTGATGATGGTTTGTATAAAGGGAATTTCTTTGTTGTAAATTTCAGACATCAGATTTTTAAGGCCATTTTCAAAAGCCTGGATGGCTGCCTCAACATCATTTCCGGGTATAACCAACGGAATAAAACCGTCGCTGAGTGACCTGAAACTGATGATGCCGGCCTGGGAATTACCCTTTGGTGCAGGGAATTCTTTGTCTTTAGCAGCCAGAAGCAGATAAAAAAGTAACTGAAATGCTTTTTCTTTGGGTTTCAGGGAGGACTCAAACAGGGCTTCCACTGTTTTGGGTTTTAACTCAATGGCTGTTGTTTTGCCGGTCTTATAATCGATTATTCTCACAATGCCATTGGTCAGATCAATCCGGTCGGCAAACCCTTTTATGCTGATTTCATGGATATTATTCCCCTCAACTTCAAATTCAATTGTTGCATGCAGCTTTGCTTCCAGTGCCAGGATACGGTTGCCCGCCTGAAGGTTATTGTCCTTATATTCACCGTCAAGAAACCGGCTGATCCATACGTTGGCTACTTTTACGATTAACAGATTCCTGCCATGCTCCACATCACCACCCGGGAAATGCTTGTTCAGAGCGGCTTTGATGGCATCCGCGGTTTCATCCTGCATTCGACGGTAATCGGTTGGGCCGGGAAAAGTACCAATAAATGGTTCATAGAACTTCTGAAGAACTTCGTGGATGACCATTCCGAGCGTTCGGTGATCGATGGTTTCCTCGGCTTCGTCAGGCTCACCGAGCCCAAGTATGTATGTAAAATAGAACCTGAGCTGGCAGGCAATGTAGCTGTTCACAGATGTCGGAGAAAAGCCGGTCTTTGCAATTTGTTTCAGCTTTTCCAGAACTTCCGGTGATTTGTCTATAATGATGGGAATGGAATCCCGGATGCCGGCTGTTGCTGATGGTTTAATTTCAGTGACTTTAATATCGGGATTCACGGAAGGCATCTCTGTAATGAGCTGGCTGATAAACCTGCTTTTTTCTCCGCCTCCCAACTCATCGGCTTCTGAATTGTATATCAGCCATGCTTTTGAACAACGTTGCAGCAACCGGTAGAAATGATAAGCAAAAACAGCCTGCTGGTCGTGATGTGTTGGCAATCCGAACGATTGCCTGATTTCAAACGGAATGAAACTGTTGTATGTTTTTTTCGAAGGCAGTGTATCTTCATTGGTTGATACAAGGATCACATTTTCAAAGTCAAGGGTCCGGGTTTCCAGCATTCCCATTACCTGAATCCCTTCCAATGGTTCACCATAAAATGGCACCGGCATGGCTGCGGCGGCTTCTCTGAAGAGCACCTGCAGGGTGCGGAGTTCACCGATGAGGTTATTCCCGCTTACCAATGTGTGCAGCCGGTTGGCTATCATAGCAAGACTGAAAAGAATTTCACCGTCGGTGCTGTTTACTGTTTCATCCGGATCTCCGGCTGGTTTACCGGCATTTCTGAACATTTCAACGGCAGCGATGATCAGGCCGGTGAGCCCTGACGGGGATTCCACCTTTGAAAACAGGGTTTTAATTTGCTTTATCCCCGGATCTTCCGGGTCCTGATTGCGAAAGATGGTAATAACATCGGGAAATGATGTCCTGACGGACTTCATGGCAGTGGTCAGCCTGCTGATTTGTTCGCCCTTTATTAACAAAGATGTGTAAGGGTGCTGAATCAGTGAAAGCACATCCTTAAAGTAAAAGTATGATTGTGTTGCCTCTTTTCCTGGGGATGCATTGATGTGCATACTAATCAGTGCATCGAAAAACCCGTAAAGCGGGGATTGCTGAAGCGGATAGCCCATGGTGATGTTAAACTGCCCGGCTTCGGCCGGGATAGCGTTCAGCAATGGCAACAACAGGGTTTCGTCGGCCAGTACGACGGCTGTGCGGTTCAGCACGCCAGGCTCATTGTTTTCGATGATATGTTTCAGGATGTTGCCTGCCAGTCGTGTCTGGCCGATGTTCCTCGGTACACCGGCAAGGTGTATTTCCTTTTGCCCGTTTTCAAAGAAACGGCTCAGGCCGGCAGGTTTGCCCAGGCTTTTGTCTTTCAGATAGTTTCGCAGGAAGCGTCCGGCTTCCTGGGCCGGATTTTCAATATAATAACTGTCGGCATCCCATACGATTTCTGCTGATTTCAGGGAAATCAGGTGACGGATAATGGTGATCTGGGCCGGTGTGATGGCATTGAAACCGGCAAAAATCACATAGTCCCAGGGGAGGGGTGTCAGATATTTTTCAGGACTTTCAGCTACCAGTCTGCAGGCAAGTCCGTGATAGGCCTGTCCGGTTTTGAGCAGATTTTCTATAAAGTGCTTGTAGTAGAGAGGGAGGGCATTGAAAAACCGGAGGTATTGTTGTTCAAAATCTGTCAGCGGCTGACCATCCATGTTCCAGAGATTCATGGCTTTGTTTTCGCTGAGGAAGCCGAAAAGGGCGGCAGGATCAACAAGATACTGGTCGATTTCATCAAAATCACGGAGGAGGCCTTTACTCCAGCCGGTGAAATCATCAAAAACAACAGCATTTTCCTTCTCCACGCTGCAGTGTGCTTCATACAGGCCAAACATCAGCGACAACGGATCCGGGATGCTCAGGTGGCTGATTCCGGCGATAAAATCTTCCACCGAAAACACGGAAGGAGCCCATACAGGTACTTCCGATCCGGCGACAAGATAACGCTTCAGGAACAATCCGGCACGGCGGTTGGGCATCACAACGCATAAGCGGTTGCCCAGCCCCGCATGTTCCGACCTGATTTTTTCTGCTAATTTGCTGAGGAATGGTTGATCCATCTTAAATTTTAATGCTTTAATCTTTTGAGCGAAGTTAAGGATTCATTGGTAAAATTAAGAAACCAATTACGTTAAAAGTGTTTTAACCACAATAGACACAATAGGTCACAATAGTATTTTAAAAAATGAAGAATAAATTGATGATAATGGTTTATAGTATTGTATACCAATAGATTAATAATCTAATGTGGGCTATTCCCGTCAAAGTGGCCGGGACAAGTTGTGCCTGTTGTGGTGGAAAAATCACATACAAGTTGGTATTTATTCTGACTTTAATCCGGCATACGGGTTTGTTTTTACAGGAATCTGATCTCGGCAGCAATTTTTCCTGCTTCAGTCAGACTATCAGGCTTACCTGCATCTGCCCAGAGAAGGCTTTCATCAGGATAACCACCCACCGGATGCGTAGCAGCCACCCTGAGATAAGTGTTAATGATTGAAAAGCGGTCCTGCGCTTCCATCAGCCCGAATATTTCAGGACTGATCACATGAATCCCACTGAAAGCATAAGGATTCAGTGACCCTGAGGTCATCTGTACAATCCTTTTCTCTCCTGTTGTAACATTCTCCCAGGCCTTCAGTTTCATAAATTCATCGAACAGCAGGTAACGTGTTGTTTTACGGCGCCTGACTACCAGGGTTGCCAGGTTATGACTTTCGCAATGATGGTTGTATAATTTCTGCAGATCCAGATTAGTCACAATGTCTACATTATATACCAGGAAGGGGTTGCCATCGTTGAAAAACCAGGAAGCTTTCCTGATTCCCCCTCCGGTATCGAGCAATTGTTCCCTTTCATCTGAAATGGAAATATTACAGCCGAAATTCCTGTGATCAGCCAGGTATTTTATAACAGTATCAGCGTGATGATGCACATTTACAATCAGGTCACTGAACCCTGCACTGGCAAGTTTCAATACGGCAAACTCAAGCAGGGTGTAGGGTCCGGCCTGCAGCAGTGCTTTGGGAGTATGATCGGTCATTGGTTTCAACCGGGTGCCGAGACCGGCTGCCAGAATCATGGCTTTCATTCTTCGGGCAGGTCTTTCAGTTTGTAATTTTTATAATAATTCCGGAAAAGAATTTTCTTGAGTTCCCGGTATATAATAAGTTCGGTTATAACCTGGGAATGGGTAAATTCAGGATGCTCTTCCCATGCTTTGACGATGGTTTTTTCATTCAGATCAATCTGGTATAGCAAGGCTGATAACTTCTGCACATTCCTTGTCAGCAGACCGGAAATATGATATTCCAGTTCCCTGAAAAGGTCCTGGTAAATCATATCCATATCAACCGGAAAATCAACATCCAGACCAAACATGCTGAAATCCTTCTTTATCTGCTGAATGGTAAGTCTGATGACCTCCTGCTCCGCTTTAAAGGGTTCTATGTCGAAAGGCTCCTTCATTGGTTTGCCGAAACTCATCATCTTACAGTGCTTTTGGTTTACAGACCTGTTTCTCTTTCTTTACCAGCGCTCCGCACCTTTTGCATTTGAATCTGGGACTTTCGCAATCCTGTTCCCCTTTTTTCCCTTTTTCACACATTGTTTTGCTCATGGTTCATTCATTAATGCATTAACGGAGACTCCTGCCCTATGTAACTCTTTTGTTCCGTTTTCAAACAGCATGGTTTAAAACTAATAATTTATAGTTCTTCCTTAAGTCTAATCTTCACCCGGCCACTTTTCTCTTTGTACATGTTCCGGTATAATGTTCATTCTGAAGCGTTTATTTAAATGATGGCTGAGTTGTTCGGCAAAATAGACGGAACGATGCTGCCCGCCGGTACACCCAAAACTAATCATCAGGTGCTGGAATCCGCGGGATAGGTAATTTTCAACAGCCTGATCAACAATATTGCAGATATTCACAAAGAAAATTCCTGTTTCAGGTTGCGCTGCAAGGTACGAAATCACCGGTTTGTCGAGCCCTGTGAGGGATTGGTATTCTTCTTCCCTGCCGGGGTTTGGCAATGCCCTGCAATCAAACACAAAACCACCCCCGTTTCCGGTATAATCGAAAGGTATGCCCTCCTTGAAAGAGAAACTGCATACCCTGAGTTTCAGCGCCGGTCTGGCATAATTACGCAGGGTTTCGCTTGCAATATAGCTTTTGAGTAATTTTTCAAGTGTGGAAAATTCAAAACCGGGATGCCGGTGATTCAGCAGGTACTCAAGGTTATCGAGGGCAAAGGGGATGCTCTGAAGGAAGTGTTCCTTTTTCTGGTAAAATCCCCTGAACCCGTAGGCGCCCATGGCCTGCAATATCCTGATAAGTACGAAGCCGTAATAGTGTCGCAGAAACTGATCCCGGTCGATGGGGGCATATTTTGAAGCTTCATCAATATAAAAATTCAGCAGTTCCTCCCTGAAATCGTTGGGCAGATTGGCTTTTGCATCAAAAAGCAGGGAAGCAATATCATACTGTAGCGGGCCGAGACGTCCTCCCTGGTAATCAATAAAGAAGGGGCGGTTGCCGGCTATCATCACATTGCGTGACTGAAAATCGCGGTACATGAAGAACTCTGGTGCCGCCCCTGAAAGGAAAGCAATCAGTTTCTCAAAATCATCCTCCAAAGCCTGTTCGTCAAATCCCAGTCCTGACAGTCTTACAAAGTAATATTTGAAATAATTGAGATCCCACATCATCGATTGACGGTCGAATGCTTTGCGCGGGTGACAAAGATTCAGGTCAAGGTTGCCAACTCCTCTGATCTGAAACTGAGGTAACCACGATATCACCTGCCGGTAGAGGTCTTTCACCCTGCCGGTCAATCCTTCTTCCGTCAGCAGGCTGAACAGGGTTTCATTGCCAAGGTCGGATTGAATATAGGCTTGTCTGTTAACATGATAAGCGAAAACTTCGGGAACCGGCAGGTTCATCTCTCCGAAATGCCGGGAAAAACCGACGAAGGCGTTGTTTTCTTTTTCATCCGGATTCCAGGCGCCGATGGCATCTGCTTCAGCACCTGAAATCCTGTAATAGCTGCGGTCAGAACCTGAAGCCGGCAATTCCTTGATCTGCCTGGCCTCTTCACCGCTCCATTGAGTAAAAAGCTCACCCAGGATTTTTTTCTGATCTGTCATTCAATTGATTTGAAAGGATGTTCAGGCTGGAGGCCTGTAATGAAGTACAAATTTAGTAAATTCAGCTCTTTCTTTTTCAGGAAACCTGACGCAATACCGTAAGCAAAATAGTCAAGACCTTAATCAGGATTTCACTTCAGTTGTTTTGTTTTTTAGTATGTTTGCGGTACACTAGCCTGAAATATCAGAAACCTATTATCATATGGAAAACAAATCAACAGAAATTCTCAAAACCGCGATCCTGATGGAGAAACGTGGTAAGGCTTTTTACGAAAAAGTTGCCGAACAGACTTCCAGTTCCGATGTGAAAAAGATATTTACCATGATGGCAGAGGAAGAGCAGACCCACATTGAATTCCTGTCGAAGCAATTTGCCAGTTACAACAGAGATAAAAAATTTGCCAAGGTAGAGTTGAAATTCGATGCCGGTGTTGCCGACGCCATACTTTCAGGCGATATCAAGAAACAAATCACAGCCGCCAGCTTTGAGGCTGCGGCCATATCGGCAGCCATCGATATGGAAACCAGGGCCATTGAAGTTTATTCTAAACAGGCTGAAGTTGCAACTGACCCCAATGAAAAAGAGCTATTCCTGTGGCTTGCCGACTGGGAAAGAGGTCACCACAAAGTGCTTCACGAACTGAACGAAGATCTGAAGGAAAGTATCTGGTATGACAACCAGTTCTGGCCATTCTGATCAATGTCAGAAAATCTGATGCAGCCCGGTATTCCGGGCTGTTTTATTGAACAATGCCGTGCTTTTGAGGCAGGTTATAAATTGACTAAACTTATTTTACAATTATCTTTCCTGCACCGGAGTAAGAATAGTATTGCCCGTTATACATTGCATCGGCACCTACAGGTCCCTGATTAAAAGATCCCCTGTTAACAGCCCTTACCATGTAGTAAAAGGTTTTTGAAACTCCGGTAGCCCTGGTAAAGAAACTGATCCGGTCGTCCCGGATATCCAGGTAATCCGGCGCTGTCTTGTCCTTTATCCAGTTCATCTCCCGTTCAGCATTCAGCCTGGGGTTCTCAATTTCAAAACCGGCCGGAAGAATATCGGTGATGGCGACATTTTCCACTGTACTGTTGTCGGTTGTTGATATTGTGATGGCTACCACAATCAGGTCATTCTGACTGATGTTGACTGCATTTATCTGACTTCCGCTGCGATTCAGCAAAGTACGCCTTACCCTGAGCACCCTGTCTTCTTCCTTTGCCTTGCCGGATGCAGGAATGCCTTCAGATTCAAGGTAATAAAACAGATTGCCCCTGCCACTGGCAACAATCGAAGCCTTGGTTCCTGTAAGATTGGCAATGAGATCTTCCCCTGAGAAAGTAGCGGCCTTTCTGCCGTTAACATTTACGGTAGCGGTAACCTGATCGGTCTTTGTGACTCCGGCAAGTTTTCCGAGTGCCAGGAAAGAGAAAGCTCTTTCCTGTGTCGACATCCATTTGGCGTTGTTGATCATTTCGCCGACCTGCCTGGCCAGTAAAGCTATCTGTGGGTTATCCGGTCCGGCACAAACCAGTGTATAAAGGGCAATAGCTCTGTCGCGGAGGGGAGAACTGAAACTTCCGCCAGTCATCCATCCAGGACTTTCTCCTTTATCCCATGATTTTGGCAATATAGCCTCAAAACTGCGGTTATCACCGGCAAGTGCGTAAGCACTGGCAAGCATATACCGGCTGTCGGTACTTAATTCATTCAGCCGGGCCTTGAAGTAATTCATTGTTGGAAGGTGTTGTTTTCCTGAAAGAGCAAGCACATACAGCGAATAGAATATCTCACGGTTAGGCTGCACTTTTCGCTGCCAGGTTCCGGTTTCGTTGTTATGGTAAAAATATTCTGTTGTCCCTTTTTGTTTCACCATCTCTGTGAGATACCTGTTAATGTTATCCATTACACCGGGATTGCTGCTGTAGCCCGCCTTTGTAGCTTCATAAAGAAAATTTCCTGCATAGGCCGTTGCCCACCAGTTCACCTCGGAATAACCTTCCGGCCAGTATGCCAGCCCTCCATTGTATTGCTGTAATCCTTCAATTTTCAGGATGGCTTCCTGAATATTTTCAGAAACACTAAAGTCAGCATGCTTTTCTTTCTGTCGGAGCATTTTAGCCAGATCACTGAAATAGAGTTGAGGGAATGCAGCCGAAACAGTTTGTTCGAGACATCCGTAAGGATAGTTGATCAGTTCGCTGAGATCCCTGGCATATCGGCCCGCGGGCGAGCGGGTGAGCAATAACTTTGAATTTGCGGTTCCGGCAAAATAATCCCCGCCGGCAGAGAGGATTTTAGTCTCTCCTGCTTTAATCATACCAGCAATACCTGATTTTTCAAGGGTAGATGCCGGTCGCACAGGAATATCAGTTTCTTCAGAAAAGGATTCTCCGCCGGTTGTTGCGGTGAGTTTAATATTGGCATAACCGGTTTTATTTGTGGATTCAAGCAGGTAACCTGTGACTTTTTCGCTGTTCGCAGGAACTTCGACTGAACTTTCAGCGAATTCACCGCATTTAACGGGACCGGTGGAATTGGTGCGTAGTCGTACTGCAATAGCCTTTGGTGTGGTATTTGTCAGGCTTACAGAAACATATGCCTGATCTCCCGGACTGAGAAAACGCGGCAGCGAACTACTGATAACCAGCGGATCGGCAACTTTCATCTGTTTCTCACCACTGCCGAACTCATTGCCTTTGTAAGCGACTGCCATTACCCTCACCGCACCCGAGAATTGCGGTATGGCAAGATTGAAAGTGACCATACCGTTGGCATCTGCCTTGCGGGTGCCGCTCCACCTGGCTAATAGTTTCACACGCTTTGAAGTGAGCGGGTTCAGCCGTTTGCCGATGTCAAAACCACGGTCACCACCGGTAGAAGAATTTACAGCCAAAAGCTCAGGGAATAGTTCATCAAAAAGATCGTAGGCATTGACTTCAAGCGCTCTTTTCTGGTAGAAATAGCTGTATGGGTCGGGGCTATTATAGCCGGTTATTTGTAAAATACCTTCATCCACGGCTGCAACAGTTACTTCGGCTCCGGGGCTGGTCCTGACTTTAATCAGCTGATTACGTTTCGAGCGTTGCTTTTCAGGAATGTCAATTGTGACGGTCAGCCTGCGTTCAGGTTTTTCAACTTTCAGCCCTGCAAAACCATGGGCAACAGTGAGTGGCAGACCGGTATTGTCAATTTTTCTGATAAGGGTGGCACCAACATAGACGTTGGGCATAAATGCTTCCTTTATTTTCAGGTCAAGGCTTGCTCCCCCTGCTGTTGCAGGAATGGAATAATATTCGAGAATCTTATCCTGCTCGATGGTAACAAGCAATTCACCGGCAAATGGGGTTTTAAACAATAGTTTTGCTTTCCCTCCCGGTTTGTACGTTGGTTTGTCCGTCTCAATGCCAATTTCACCCTCACGGTTTACCTGGAAGGACGACATGCCTGCATCCGCCCACCCGTAGGCATAGAACGATTGCTTTACATAATTTGATGCTGATTCAGCACTTATCCTGATTTCATATTCCCCGGAAACCGGCGGGGAGAACTGCATGACAAATCCCCCGGACCCGATGCTTACATCCTTCGACATCACGGCTTTCTCTTTCCTTTGAGACCGGTATGAGGTATTGCCATAATTCCGTTCCAGCACCGTTTCCCAGCGGATATTTATGATTTCAAGCCTGGCTCTGCCAGTAACAGGCTTTCCGGCCCTGTTGAGTGCGATGACATTCACAGCCAGAGGCCTGTTGGTTGACACCCAGCCAGAAACCGGACCCAAGCCAAGGAAAGTTGGTTGGGTCTGGATTTCAACTTCGGTATAGCGGTTCACCGGCCTGCCGGTTTCATCAAAAACAGTCGTAAACAACCTTCCGGTAAGTAATCCGATGTCAGTGAATTCAGGCAGATTGAATAATTCTTCCGCTTTGCCCGCGGCATCGGTCAGGCCTTCGCTGATTTTATTTTCAAAATAGATGTCGGCAGGAGTGGTAATGTCGAAATTGAAGTCGTCGTATCCTTTGGCAGTGAATGATTTACGGCTGATGCGCAGTTCATTCTCTGTCTTACGGTTGGAGGCCGGTGGACCGGACAGGTTAACGGCATTGATGCTAGCTTTGAGTATTCCGCCATTTTTGTAACCGGTTTTGTCGGTTTTTACATCAACTTTTATCCGGTCGGGCATGAATTCTTCCACGCCGATCCTGTAATTACCCATCAATACATCGTTTGAAGAGAGTACCTCAACCACATATCCTCCCGTAAGTGCAGATTCAGGAAGCCTGAAGGCAAGTTCAGCGGCTCCTTCCTTTCCAAGGGTGATTCGCCTTATTATAAAATCCCTGCCATCCGGTGCAATGACCCTGAATTTTACCGGAATGCCCGATATGGTCTCCCATTTGAAATTTCTGACAACTGCATTACAAAAGACTGAATCCCCGGGACGGTATAGGTTGCGGTCACCATAGATAAAAACATCGTATTGCTGACCTGAAGTGCGTTTGCCTCCGATATCAAACCTCGATGTCTCAACCTGGGATCGGTTGAACAGCAAAACATTGAAATCGCTGCCCCTGTGAGCCGAAACCATGGTGATACTGGTACCCTGAGCAGTTTTTCCGATATTTTTAAATACAGCAACACCCTCACTGTTGGTGGTGGTCTGATAAACCTGCTGGTTGCTTTTGCTGATCAACCTGACATTGACCCCCGACAGTGGTTTTGCGTTAGCGATGGATCTTGCCGCGACAAAAATCTCATCGGCACCTTCCTTTACGATAAGGCCGATATCAGAGACAGAGACCAGTTGCACATCAGAGAGCCACTTTTTTTCAGGCGATTCAACCTTTACCAGAAAGATTCCCTTCATCCCTGATGAAAGCTGAAGTTCCTCCGGTTTAAGGTTCAGCAGGCGAAAATTTCCCTTACGGGGAAGGGACCGGGTATCGAGTTCTCGGGTGCTTATGAGCTGCCCGAAATCTTCATCCAGGGTGTAGGCAAAGATGTCATGATATTCATCGTTCTCATAACTCCAGTCCCATTGTTTACCGATGCGCATATAGTGTTGGATGTTGTTTTCGAACACCTTGAAAACCGAAATTTTTACCTTCGGAACATTGATGATATTGATCCCGAGATTTCCGGAGCCTTGCGGTGTCAGATACATGCCTGATTGATCAGTAAAGGCGATGTAAGGTTGTAAAGCACCGAAAGAAACCGTTTGCCGGAAATCATTGCCGAGTTCCGGTCCGAAAATCCCCTTCAGTTTCCCTGATATATTCAGTTCGTAGGACTGACCATCGGCAAAACTTCCTTTAAGCTTAAATCCGTTACCGAGGGTACTGGCTTCAAAGGAAGCTTCCGGAGAAATCCTGACCAACCCCCTGAGGCCGGGTTCGGATACTGGCTGTGTTGTAAAAACATAGATAACACCTTCACCTTCTTCGAATTCAGCCATCACCTCTGATATTTCCAGCCTGTCTCGCTCTGGCATAGTAAGTTCAATGGTCTCATCCGCAGGGTTTTGCCTTGGAGAACCAATACAGGTCAGGCCTTTTCCGAGGGTGACCGATAGAGTCTTCCCGGTCTGTCCATTGGTGGCTGCAATCCGGAAATCAAGCTCTTTTCCGTTCTCATGTGTCAACATTCCGGCATTGATGGGCCTTCCGTCAAGTTGAAATGAAATGTTTTTGCGTGATGTATTGATGTCAACATTATGGTTAAAATGAAGCAATATTCTCAGCTGTACCTGGTTATGGTCGTTTTCGTCAACAGCCCAGAAAGTCTGGCTGCGTTCTACGGCGAGATATGCGGTATGGAACTTAAGTTCATTCTCATCCGGCCCTTTCCTGATAGCCAGATGCCTGGAAATATCAGGTTTTATTTTGAGGCTGTAATCAGTATTCGGGGCAAAGGGGACAGCCGGTGAAAACGTGAGCGTATTCTTATTCGTCCATTGATACCGACCCTGGATTTCAGGCCGGAATTCAAGATATCGGGTTGTATCCCATTTACCCAGGATGGAATCCGGTGCCAGGTCCCTGTCAAACTGAAATTCCAGGTTCTGGAACATGTCAATCTGTTGATCGAAATTCATCGATTCAATACTGATCCTGTCGGGCGAAGAACAGGCAGAAATAATAAACAGGGGCAACCACCAGCCGAAGCGCAGCAATCCGGATTTTCCAGACATAGCTTAAATTTTTAATTTAAATGATGAATAATTGAAATACCAGATAATAACATAATCAGCACCTGAATATTGGACTAATATAGGAATTATTTATGGCCTGACACCTCGAGATGTGATGAATTGGAATTGCAGGAGCTTCGGGCTGCCAGTGACGATTTCCCGGGATAAGGCAAACAGCCTCTGACGGGAGAAATGCTGCCGGAAGTCAGACCCTGGGCCCGCTTTACCTTATTTCTCCGGGCTAACGGTGAACGTTAAACGGATCATCCTATTAAATGTTAACCGGAAACTGACGAATTCTCTTCCCTGATTATACCGTAATAAACAAGGTCTTTGTACTCGTTCCAGTGCAGCATATGTGATCTGAGTGTGCCTTCATAGGTCATTCCGGCTTTTTGCATTACACGGCCCGAAGCAGGGTTATTGCCGAAATGGCTCGCGGTTACTTTATGGAGTTTCAGTTGATTGAGACCATAGTCCAGTGCAGCTCTGACGGCTTCGGTACAATAACCCTGATTCCAGTATTCACGTCCTATCCAGTATCCCATCTCTGCCAGCATGTAGGGAAGTTGTAAACTCAGTCCGATGGCCCCGATCAGTAGCGTTGAATCATTCAGGGTTATCGCCCAGATTACAGATTTGCCTTCATGGAAATCATTGACATGTGTACCTATCCAGGCTTCTGCCATTCCATCGAGATAGGGGAAAGGCATGGCAAGGGTGTTACGGGCAACATCTTCTTCTCCGGCCAGTTTCTTAACCCTGGACGCATCTTCTGTATTAAATTGCCTGAGCAATAAACGGGCAGTTTCAATAACCGGTATAGGGCCTTCAAACATAAGTTAATAATAAGAAGTCTATCTGTTGAATATCAATTATTTACGATACCAATAAAGACATAGTAGCCCTCTGAACCAATCAGAGATGCACTCTGCCTTGCTTCTGCTTCTGTTGTGAAGTAACCAAACCGAACCTTGTAAAGCTTGTCTTCGAGAACAACACCGCATTTCACCTTTGCCCCTGCACATAGTTTTTCAGCCAGTTTCATGGCAAACCCGGGATTTTCAAAAGCCCCGGCCTGGACGAAACAATTTCCGGCTGCAGGATCAATATTTCCACTGATGATTTCTACCGGTATCCCCGGCAGTTTCCTGACTTCAAAATCCGGTTTTTCAGGATTTTTTTCAGGAACAGGCAACGGTACAGATTCATCTCTGATAGTTTGGTTTTCATTAGAATTATCTGTTTCCTTGTTACCTGTATTCATTTTTATCGCCGGTTCTTCCTGTTTTACCGGATTTTTACTGGTCATTGTAAACATCAGATCATCAACAATATCGCCCATTTCCATTGGCTTTATTTCAAATTCATAGAACTCAGGGTCAGCTGTAACACCCAATCTGTTCATCTGGGCTGAATCGGGTCGGGCAATATATTTACCCGGAGCCAATCCCAGATAGTTAAAGTAACCATCCGGCTCAGTCAATGTTTTGGTGACGAATTTCCCACTGGTATTGAAGAAATTGATCAGCATCCGGCCCTGACCCCGCAGGGACCTGCCGGTATTGATATACACCAGGCCGTTTGCTTCACCCATCACTTTAATGGGTATCAGAATCGTTTTAAACTGATTCGGATCTGTATAAACATTCAATACCTTCGATTCGATCTGCCAGGATATGTTTTCAAAGCCATTATCGTCAATTTCAAGGTAGTAATTTGTGAAAGGTTCCAGTTCCATAACCCTGATGAGAGTATCCCGGTCCCGGGCTACCATCCGGCCACCATTCATCTGAATGTTCAGTCCTGCCGCAAGAGGTTCATTGTCGTCGCGATTGCCATTGTGATTCATGTCGAGGAATGGAACAAGCGTTATTCCTGCCCGTCCCGAAACGGAACGATTATCAGAATGTATATATCCTTTGCCGCTTCCGAAGGCAAAACTACCCCTGGCACTTTCTGTTGCAACGAAATCCTTATTGATCATTCTTGCAGAAGCACTGGTTTGGGCAAAAGAAAGATCATATCTGAAAGTTAATTCAATACTCCGGAAGTCAGAACGGATGTTCTCTTCATACCCGACCGACAAATATGCTTTCTGCAGTATATTCTTTTCAAATTCAGCTTTATATGATATAACCTGAGAATTTGAAAAATCATATTGTATCTGAGGGCGGAAAGTGGCACCATGGCCTATCTTAAATCCTAAGGCTAAGTTTGAATACATATAGGGCTTACCACTCCCAAGCCAGTTGGCATATCCTGAGAAATTGGCACTCATGCCACGGACATAGGTCGAAAACAGAACTTCTGTTGTTGAATAGGTGACTTCCGTTAATACATTCTGTTTGTATGAAAGTCTGGAAAAAATCCGGAACGAATGAATCCGGATGGGAATAGAAAGACTCGCCTTCCTTTCTTCCAGGTAATTGAAACTGATGGCTTTCTGTCCTTTGACATATTTAGTATAATCAAGTTCAAAGGTCAGGTTCGAAGGTAGCCTGTAACTCAGAATTCCTTTTGTTCTGACACCATGTGTGTACTCGGCATTGGCAAGAAAATATTTCAAAAACCGGGCAGACCCTCCCAGAAACGGCATTGCTTTACCTGTTGTTACCGACGAAAGATATTCGAATCCGCCGCCAATGGTTATGTTCCGGTGCAGTCCGTAATAGGTTTCCCCTTTCATAAAGGTGCTGTTTGAACTGTCGCGAACCACACCGCCGGTAAGTGTGTATTCTGATCTGCCAAGGGGAAGGAAGTTATAGGGAATATTGATGGTCTGCTCTTTTATCCGTTCTTCTCCCCAGGGTCCGTAAAAGCGAAGTGTGACAGCCGATGATCCGTAAACGAGCGGAACCTGAAAACTGAAAAATCCCGAAGCATCAGCAGTGGTATAATCTACAATCACATTGTTGATATATAGTTCCACCGTCCAGCCCGGCTCTGTATAATCAGTAAGGGTATAAGACCCAAAGGTTTTTCTGTATGTAGTCGGGGTGTTTGAAACACTGGCTCCAATGAGTGGGGCATAAATGGAAGAAATGGCCCTTGATGGTATCTTCCCGGCACTGATCTGGCGTACCAGTTTCTTTTCGTTATTTGCCCAGCGCCATCGATATTGCTGTTGTTTACCATCGAAACCCTGCTTGTTTGAGTAATTGAGCAGAACATTGGCTTCACCACCAAACAATTCGCTTCCGAATCCCACGCTTGCCCTGGTATCACTGATGGTTCCGGGGCTTTGTGTTGAGATCAGCGACCAGTCTAACATCGTGCCACTATACAAATGATATTGCCGCTTCAGTGTTGTATCGGCTTCCGCAACACCACTGATCCTGTTAATGTTTTTCCGCATCTGTTCCAGCCTGAGTTCCCTCAGTACCGGAAGTTCATGGCTTGTTTCAAGTTCAAGAGCCAGATTCCTGAAATTGAATTCCAGATGAAGACCAAATGCTTCTCCATAAACATCGGTCCGGAGGTATAAACCGGACCCATCCCTGAAAATTTCTTTTTTATCAAACCGGAACTCCTGGGCTCCCATTTGGATGATTCCGGCTGCTGCCAGAATCTGATAGTGGTTTTCTTCATGAAGGAAAAAACCACTGACCGTATCAAAGTAGGCAGATGGTCTGTTGCTGATTTTAAGAAACTGAAATAACTCGGTAACAGAAACATAAACTTTTTCATCGGCAAAGACAGCATTGATTTCATATCCTTCAAGATCCTGAACGGTTAGAAGTACTGTTATCTCTTCATAGTCATCAGGTCCATCCTGTGCTCTGGGTATAGCAGGCAGCAATAGGCAGGTAACAAAGATCATCGCAGCAACCCAGGGTAACGGCAGTCGGATTATTGTCTGCAGTTTATTGTTGGCGTTGTCTGTTCTGGTCATTGATAACTGACTGCTGTATCCGGGTTATTCCTGAATAAACGTTACTGTAAATGTACCGCTGTATTCCCCGGAAGGGTTATCAAGCATATTGCCGACAATCAGGGTTCCACCGATCCTCACCTGAGTCCTGAATGGTGGTCTGGTCGTATTGATAAAAGGAGATGCCGGGATGGAACCACCGAGTTGAAGGGTTAGTGTCCCGCCGTTGCTGCCACTTAGGGTGATGTCAGGTCCGTTCATGATAGAAATTACGACTCCAGGATTGGCTTCAACTTCGAAAATGGCCGGGTGATGCTGGTAGCCCTGGAAAACAGTAATGATATCACCGGTTACGGATCGGGTGCCATCAGGATAGATAATAACCGTACCACCCATATACCCTGTAATGAATGCACCAAAACTGAGGTTCTGAAAGGTGCTGAGGCTCATCGGCCGTGGAGGCTCCTCCTGGGCTGAAAGCCTGCCGTGCAACATGATGAGGCATAGGGCGGCACCACTGATGAGCGTCGTCCTGAAATGCCTGGATATGCTGTTGGTTAGAGCCATGTTCAGTTTGATAGATAGATTTTTTGTGACCTGACTTCTTTTTGCGAAGTTAAGGTTAAAATATAGATGCCTGAAGGAAAGGCCGGATGTATTTCAATATGTCCCGTTTCCGGCATCTCCGTCCGGATCAACACCTGGCCCAACAGGTTACTGATGGTTAATTTTCTGTGTTTTTCAGGCGAAACACCGTCATCGACGATAAGCAGGCCATTTGAAACAAAGGCTATGAAATCCGCATTTAATTGCTCATCAATATAATTCGTTGGACTGAAGATCAGCGCAAACCTGTTTTCATTGGTCCCTTCTCCGGATTTTACCCTGTATTCCGGGCTGCTTTTCAAATCGGAAATATCACCCGTCTGTTCGTCAAAGAGGTAGGCATGAAGATCCATTGGCAGATTTTCGATGGCTTTGCATCTGAATATCAGCCAGTCCTCTTTTTCTGTTTTGATTCCCAATGGTATCCGGGTGGTGATGTTTCCGGGTTCCGGCTGAGCGCTGATGGATAACTTCTGTGTTGACCCGGTCAGAATATACAGATTCGGAACATCTTTGTCAGTATTGAACAATTTCAGCGCATCCAGTTCCTTATCAAATCCTTCTGTGGCCTCATCAGTAAAATACACGACTACCGGATCTTCTGTGAGGTTATCACCATCATAGCCGGCCGATATTCTTACCATCGGATAGTTTTTATCATTGGAAGACTTGTGAAATGCCGGTGTCAGGTTGTTAACCCTTACCCTGTTGTCCATTCCGAATAATCCGTTTACCGGGAATGTTCCGTCGCTTACATGAACAAAGAAGCCCTGCATGGATGGGATCACATTGCCGGCGGTTCCGTCGCTTGAAACACCATTGATATAAGTGCAGTAGGTGCCTCCATATTCATCGGTTGTGCCCGCTTTGAAGTAATACAGTGCATTGTCGATGTTTGTTCTGGTCCAGCCGGTTGCTGCATTCCAGTCGATGGGTGAAGGGTAGGGATTTCCTATGAGATTAAATCCCAGGGTATAGGTTCTGTCGTGATTGTACAAGGCAATCGGGCCCATGGTATTGTTATTGACGGTTCCAGTCAGATCCGCAGTAACCGGATCAGAAGAAGTACCGAAGTTCAGGCAGTAGCCTGCCATCGGGTCAAGCAGGCCGGCACCCTCAGTGTAGGCAGTCCAGCCGCTCGATTCCTTGTCTTCATCATATTTGAACATTGACGGGAAAAGTGCTGCAAGGTTAATGTCATCAGAAAATCCTGAAACAGTTGCCGCCTGGAATGGCGATGATAAATATCTGTATCCGAAACCCGACGGAAGATAACGTTGCATTGTTACACTCCCGGTAACAGATCCGCTTGCGCTGCCGCTGATCAGTGCTGTTTGCGCAGCTGTTGAAACCAGTGTCAGGTATCCATCAGTGTTGAAGGTTCCCGCCTGTGGGGTAAGTATTCCGGTGATATTCAGGTTTCCCCCGAGGATAACCCCGTTTGTATTGTTAATGATCAGATTGGCAACGGTATTGCCGTCAAACTGACCGGCAGTTATGGTTTGTAGTGAATTTCCTTTCAGTTCAATGGTGCCGGCTGATGAAGTAAAAGTGCCGCTGTTGGATACATTTCCGGCAATCTGAAGGGTATTACCCGTAACCGTGAGGGTAGCATTGTTCTGAATGGTCAGATTGTTTGCCATGCCGGCTGCACCTGAACTCAGAATTGGATAGTTGGAAAGACTTCCCGGTATAACTACATTGGTGGTTATGGCCGGTACTGTATTACATGCCCAGTTTCCCGCAGTATTCCAGTCTGTGCTTGTTGTCCCGGTCCATAGCCCATCTGCGTTAATAGCAATTGGTGCAGTGGTGGTCACGTCCCCGCATCCTCCAGAAGCGGCAATGGTGTATGTTACAGTGTAACTTCCGGGTGTACTGGTTCCTGTATTTACCGAGCCATCAGCAGCATTTAACGAGAGTCCTGCCGGTAGGGCACTGTAGGTTCCACCAGCAGTTCCTGTTCGCGTTACAGAGATAATCCCTGAAGTAGAACAGTAAGGCGAACCATCATAGCTTATGGTTGCTGCCGGTAGAGGGGTAACGGTGATCTGGACTGTAGATGAAATATCTGTGCAACCTCCGGAAATAACGCTTCTTCTGAACCATGTGGTTGAAGACAGGGTAGGAGGTGTGTATCCGATGGCGGTGTTGGTTCCACTGGCCGGTGAAAACCCGGAACCGGCATTAGTTGTGCTGCTTTCCCACAGGTAGGAATAAGACCCGTTCCCACCCCCCGGTGATGAACCTGTAAGTGCCGAAGGTGCTGATCCTTCACAGATTGTCTGAACTGAGCCAATGGTGTTACCTGTAATGACCGGGGTTACGGTGATCATGATCACCCTTGAGGTGCCTGAACATCCACCTGAGGTTACTGTTCTTCTGAACCAGGTGGTTTGTGTCAGGTTTCCGGGTGTGTAGTTTTGCCCATCATTGGTTCCGGGTGCATCAGTAAATCCTGAAGTTGCACCGGTTGTGCTGCTCTCCCACAGGTAGGCGAAAATGCCATTCCCTCCTGTCGGGACAGAACCGTTGATCTGCCCCGGAGAACTTCCTGCACACACAGGCTCACCGTAAATAGCTTCTACATAAAGTCTTTTGAATGTTCCGGCACAGGGGTCGCCGAAAACACCGTTGGTTGCAGGTATCACAGCCGGGTTATTTCCCAGCAGGTAATTTTCGGTAACAGTGAAACTTGTGGCTGCATGGCAGGCACTCTGGGTAAATGTCCCGCAGGTTCCGTTGGGTGTGCCATAACTTGCAAAAAGTACATGAACAAATACTTTTCCGGAAGGGGCTGAAACAGTTGCATTGGCATTTTCAACAGCCGTGGCGCAAACCGATCCGTGAACACCGGTACTGAGATCAAGTGAATTATTGCCGATGACTGAGCCCACCTCCATCGTTATTGTATTCGAATTGGCGGGGTTGCCCGTTGCACAGGTTGCATCGGAAGTGAGCACACAGGAAATGGTATTGTCGTTGACAAGGGATGAATTGGTATAAACCGGATTGTTTGAACCGACATTGACACCGTTAAGCTTCCATTGATATGTGGGAGATGATCCGCCATTTACAGGTGTGGCCGTAAAAGTAACACTGGTACCGCTACAAACCGGGTTGTCAGAAGCAACAATGGTTACACTTACCGGTAAAACCGGATTTACGGTCATGGTAATTGTATTTGAAGTTGCCGGACTGCCGGTGACGCAGGTTGCGTTGGACGTCATCACACAGGTGATTGTGTTTCCGCTGCTTAATGATGAATTCGTATAGACCGGACTGTCTGATCCTACATTGACTCCGTTCAGCTTCCACTGATACGAAGGTGCTGCTCCTCCGTTAACAGGTGTTGCTGTAAAGGTGACTTCTGTTCCACTACATATCGGGTTTTCAGAAGATGCAATACTGACACCTGCCGCCAGTAAAGGGTTAACTGTCATGGTGACCGTATTTGAGCTAGCCGGACTTCCCGTAACACAGGTCGCATCTGATGTCATCACACAATAGACAGTATTTCCGTTTGTGAGTGATGAATTGCTGTAGGTCGGGCTGTTGGTTCCGACATTCACCCCATTCAGTTTCCATTGATAAGCAGGCGATGATCCCCCGTTAACCGGAGTTGCAGTAAAAGTCACACTGGTTCCTGCACAGATCGGATTTTCTGAGGCAGCAATACTTACACTGGCGGCAACAACCGGGTTAACCGTCATGGTTATTGTATTTGAGGTAGCCGGACTTCCGGTTACACAGGGGGCATTTGAAGTCATTTCACAGGTAACCGTATTTCCATTCGCCAGTGAGGCGTTGGAATAGGTCGGACTGTTGGTTCCGACATTGACACCATTCAGCTTCCATTGATAGGCGGGTGTTGATCCTCCGTTAACCGGTGTCGCAGTGAAAGTTACATTGGTACCGGCACACACCGGGTTTTCTGATGCAGCAATACTAAGACCGGCAGCAACAACCGGGTTAACCGTCATTGTTATCGTATTGGAAGTTGCAGGGCTTCCACTGGCACAACTTACACCGGAAGTCATGACACAGGAAACGGTATTCCCGCTGGTCAGCGCCGAAGTGGTGTAAACAGGGCTGTTCGTGCCGACATTGGCACCGTTTAATTTCCACTGGTAGGATGGTGATGATCCACCATTCACCGGTGTGGCAGTGAAGGTAACCGGCGATCCGGCGCAGGTCGGATTTTCAGATGCCGCAATACTTACACTGGCTGGAAGCACCGGATTTACGACCATGGTGATCATATTTGATGAAGCAGGGCTGCCTGAAGCGCAGGTCACTTCAGAAGTAAGTGTACAATAAACCTCGTCTCCGTTTGCCAGCGAAGCATTTGAATAAACGGAATTGTTGGTTCCTGCATTGGAACCATTCAGTTTCCATTGGTAAACAGGGTTTAATCCTCCATTCACCGGTGTTGCGGTAAATGTGACATTGGTTCCGGCGCAGATTGGGTTTTCTGAAGCAACAATGCTTACACTGACTGCCAAAACCGGGTTTACAGTTATGGAAGTAACATCGGTGGCAGAACAACCTGTTGATGAAAGAGCGGTAGCTGTGTATGTGGTTGTTTGCGAAGGATTTACCGTAATTGTAGAATTGCCCTCTGATGGTGTGGATGCACCAGCCGGAAGTCCGGCAGTCCCTGCAGGAGAACCCTGCCAGCTGTATTGGTAAACATAACTTACCGGGGTTCCGGTCAGTGAAACATTGTCAATGGCCCACCACCAGTCATACGTGGCATCATACTTAAATCTGATATACAGGACTGAATTCCCGATATAGGAATCCAGATCAATGATTGCATTGGTAAAACCGGTTGCAGTGCCCTGGTTACTGGTATAAGATGCTTCTGTTGTCCAGTCGGTGCCATTGGTTGAAACTTCCACTTTTCCGCTCTCATTGCCATCATAGTACCGGTAGTGGTGCCAGAAACTCAGGGTCAGGGCAGTATATCCGGTTGTATTTACAGAGGGTGACTGCAGGATGGTCGCTGTGGTAGTACCGCTGCCGGGGGCATCGCTGTTGGTCATGTAGAACTGACTGTTATCATTTGAATGAAAGGTTGTGGAAGATACCACATACCCGTCAGATCTCAGCGTCCATGCTGCATTTTCCGGTACACTACCGGAAGTATTATTGATGGTAGTCCAGCCATTCGTTTCATCGTTAAAGTCTTCGGTAAGTATGTCTGCCGGTGCCGAAGCTGGCAGTGCGGAAACCGACAATTCCACAGGGCTCCCGTCACAGATCTCTTCTGAGCCGGATACAGCAGTTACCATGGGTAATGATAAAGCGCTGACAGACAGGGTTTGAGGTGTCCCTGGTCCGCAGGCGTTTGAAGGGGTAACCTCTATATTGCCTGAGCCTGAACCTGCAATAACAGTGATAGAGTTTGTTGTTCCGCCTCCGGTCTGAACCCAGCCTGCCGGCAATGACCATGTGTAATCGGTGTCGGTTGTGTTGCTGACAGAATAGGTATTGGATGAATTTTCGCAAGGGGTTGTGTTGCCGCTGATTGCATCTGGCTGTGCCGGAAGGTTGACCGGTGTTACGGAAAGTGTTCTTACAGTTCCGGCCCCGCAGGAAGTGGAAGGGGTAACAGTAATATTACCCGCGTTGGCGCCTGCTGTTACTAGGATTGAATTGGAGTTCTGGCCTGCAGTGATGGCCCATCCTGCAGGAACGGTCCAGTTGTATGTAACACCCGAAACATTGGTAACCGTATAATTCTGGTCGGCAGAGTTTTCGCATGGCGTGGGATTGCCTGCGATCATCGAAGGTTGAGAAGGCGGATAGCACTGACCAACCTGAAAATCACCGAATGTGGTGAGTCCTGTCGCCTGAACAGAGGTCGGATTGGTGGATCCGGTGGTTGGGTACATCCAGCCCGATGGTGCATAGTTTCCGACAATGAAATAAGAATAATCTGCCCCGGCATCAAGGTCACCTGCAACAAAGGTGAACACAGCGCTGCATGATGTAAAGCCGGTAACTCCGGCGTTGGTCAAAGTCCAGTATCTGTTTACACTTAGTTCTTCATTGATATCCGATGACGCGATTTCCGGGTGATCAGACTGGGTAGTAGTGGCAGTAAGGGTTCCCCCATTATTTGTAGCCCCGGTGAATGTCAGAGCTACCGGAGTATAATTGTTTGCATCACCTATCTCAAATGTTTTTGAAGCCGTTGATGCTCCGATCACTTTCTGCAGACTTCCGTTGATATAGCAAAGCGCATCGGCGCCGGAAACAGCTGAACTGCTTCCAAGAATCAGTGTATTTGACCCTGTGGTGATTTTTCCTGAAACCAGGCTCAATGTACCGTTTATTGTAGGGTTGGATGTTCCGTTCAATACAAGTCCGCTACTGTTGTTCAGGGTGAAATTGTTAAAAACCGTGGCAGCGGTTCCGCCTAGGTTTTGCTGGGATGAACCATTCAGGGTAACAGTCCCGCTTTCTTCAGTGAATGTTCCGTTGTTGATGAAATGACCGCCAACGGTCAGTGCATAATTGCTGCCACTTACACTCAGTGCAGCCCCGTCCTCAATGGTCAGTGGTCCGCTGATCACCTTGGCAGCATTCAGGGAGATTGTTCCTGTGCTGGCAATGATGAGACCTCCTGTACCGTTGAAAGGGGTGACCCATTCTACCGATGCAGTTCGCGATGCCGTTGTGTTGTACCTTATCGTCGCATCAGAACCGTAGGTTGGGGCCGCTGTAAGTGTTGCGGTTCCTTCTATAGTAAGGATGCCATTGACGGTTATACTTGTCGTGGTTTTGGTGCTGGTGCCCGAAAGCGTAAGATTCTGATAGGCAGTTGGTTTAACGGTCTGTGTGCCGGATCTGTTATAGTTTACCGTATTCCCGGTGGCTGAAGCATTCAGGGTTCCGGTAGCCATCACTGCATTGCTGGCAATCAGAGTTGAGCCTGCTGCATTCAGCCAGGTAGACCCGGCAACAGAGCCACCAAGATTACCAATAATAGTGACTTCCGTATTGTTAGTAATGGTGATGGCGCCGGTAATGGTAACACCATTGCTGAACTGAAGCGGGGATGTTCCATCGATTGATTGGCTTGAACTGTTGAAAGTATAAGTGCCGGTTCCCGATACGAAGGTACCGTTGTTTGTAATACCTCCCCTGAACACGACTGCTTCATTAATACTATTATTCCATACACCATTGATGTTTACACGGCCAATAAAGGTTTTATTTCCTGTTGCGCTTGTGAATTCAACATCTCCATCAACTGTAGTTACGCCGGATATAGTTAAAGTAGATCTGTTTACATTATTCGTGGTACCTTCTGTAAAAAGCAACCCCCCTGCACCAACATTAAACACCCCGGTATTTGAACCTGTTAAGGTTCCATCTTCAAGCGTTAGTGATGTAATGGTGTACGTCTCAGCTACATTGCTTCTAAAAGTTCCCCCGCTGATAACCAGCTGATTAAAAGTTTTTGAACCGGTTGTGCTGGTTACCGTCAGAGTCCCGCTGACTGTGGTGGTACCGGTAAAATTGGTGGTGTAAGCACCGATATTCAATGACGAACCATTGTCAATACTTATGCTCGCGCAATATGCGTTAACATTGATTGTCACAGTTCTGTTTCCTTCGATGTATACAACATCTCCCGCTACTGGGGCAGAAGCGCCGGATGATCCTCCTGAGGTAGCCGACCATGTTGAAGTGCTGCTCCAGTTACCCGTAGCCACAGAATACCGGTTGGCTGCCATGGCTGTTGATGCTGAGAAAAACATCAGCAGGAAAAATGTGTAAAACCTGAAGTTCATTTCCGGCCTTTTCATATCACTCAGAGGTTAAAGGTGAAAAGGGAAACAGGTCTGCCTGAAAGTGACCTGAAAGGATGAATCCAGG
The DNA here is from genome assembly GCA_043806115.1 of Bacteroidota bacterium. Taxonomy (GTDB): domain Bacteria; phylum Bacteroidota; class Bacteroidia; order Bacteroidales; family Lentimicrobiaceae; genus Lentimicrobium. Next base: position 1,381 of record JAZDHI010000076.1, on the reverse strand, counting down.
AAAATAAGATAAATGAAAAACCGCTCAGCTTTTTTGGCAAGGCTGGCAGATTTTCATTGAGCAATTTCGGCACTTCAGGTATTTTGTCGTTAACCATATCTTTTTGTTCCAGTACATCAGTGAGTCCGGTAAAGGAGCATCTGCTACTGAATGGGAAACTCCTTCTCAGCATAGATTTCAGCCTTCTGTTCATTGGGTGCCTGAAACCTGATAACCAGTTTTCCCTGCGTATAGTCTACGCCACTGAGTTTTCTCAATTGCATGACAAAGCGTCTGGATTTGTTGGGGGTATATACTGCTATACCCCTTACAACGCCAACTTCAACCACTTGTCCTTTCCCGGAATCCCAGTTGACAATCAGGTCACCATATACTGATATATCACCTTTTCTCCTGAAGGTAAGTGCCAGATTGGGAATTGTATCTGTTTTGACGTCAAGTTTCATCTCCGTGATCTCTATGGTTGATTTGAGGTCGCCAAGTCTGATGATAATCGGAATGGTGATACCGAAAATGGGAACCAACCTGATTCCTATGGTGTTTGTGTCTTTAACTGCTTCTTCCCCCAACGGTTTTTCATCCGGCACTGCCCTGAAATAGACATGTGACCGGTATTCTCCAGGCTGCATATCGGGCATTTTTCTGAACTGCATCCGGACAACCTGGGCCTCATTAGGTGCAAGTGTTACGGTTCTTGGGAAAAACCGGAGATATTTATCGGCAAAAAACTGACCTGAATCCGGAACTTCAATCTGTTCAAATGCCCCGTTTTCAGTCATACGGTACTGAATAAATGAAACACTGTATCTTGATGTATCGCTGCCGGTATTGGCCAGTGTTAATTCCTGCGACATTTTGCTTCCTTCAAAAATCACCCTGCGGGGAGTGACAAGAAGGTCGCCCTGTGCCTGAACGCTCCAGGTATTAAGCAAAACGATTAAAAGCAACAATGCTGAAAAAACGAACAACTGATTCCTGATAATTCTTTGCATGGTTATAGTTTTTAAAAATCGGGAACAAACTTACAGTTTTAGCAAGCAGTAAATCCGGAGATCTAATATTAATGTACGGTTTTGTTATTTGTAACCCCTGTAATGGTTGGATTTTGCATCATCAGGCAGGGTAATCCCCTGTGCCGGTATTGAAGTTGGCATGCGACCCGAACAGCATGTGAAAAACAGGCCGGGACACAAAAGAAAAAAGGCGCGGCAGTTACCTGACGCACCTTCCCGGGAATATTTTTTCTGTTTAGTTGTAAGCGATGGTTACATCGTAGGTACCGGAGTAGTTACCTGTAGCCTGGCTTGCACCAACATTGAGGGTAGCACCCACGTTGATGGTCTGTGAACCGGCACCGCTGAGGAGTCCTGTAGGTGTGGGA
>JAZDHI010000075.1:0-76488 GCA_043806115.1 Bacteroidota bacterium | reverse complement strand
AAAAGTGTTTATAAAATAGCTTTTTAACGCTTCTCCCTCTTTCCCCAAGGGGGGAGAAGATTAAGCTGATTTAGAAACAAACTAAAAAAACAAACTAAAAAATATCAATATGAAAAAAAGAATCATTCAGATAATCGTTGCCGGAGCTTTTGCTGTTGCGCCTCTGTGTATGTTTGCTCAACCAAACCCCGGAGGAGGCTCCGGTGGGGATCCCGTTGGTGGTGACCCGATCGGTGGCGGACAAGCTCCCATTGGCGGTGGGGTTGTACTCCTGATCACCCTTGCCTCAGGTTATGGAATAAAAAAAGCTTACGATCTGCTACAAGAGAAGAAGTAACTTCTATTGATCTAGAATGAAAAGAGTCCGGAAATTTTCCGGACTCTTTTTAGTAGGATGACGTGCTTAATTCATTGACTTGCAGTGTGCAGATTCCTTTACACCCTCTGCATTGAGTGGAAGTATAGTGAATGGCAAAGGAGTACACGGTCAGGTGCAAACTGAAGATAGCCATCGGCAAATTGGCGTTATAATGAACTGATTTCTGATATTAGGCTGAACAGCGGAAGGAAAGTGAGCAATGGATTACGCAGGCTTATACTTCAACCGTAGCCGCACGCAGTTAATCAGATAGAACCCAATGAAAGCAAAGAACTTAATCCCGGGAGATCTTGAGACTTGTCCCAACAGGACAATGCAATTAGCCATATCATTATAAGAGTTTCAACATGCCGGCAGAGGACATAGTACCGAAGGCAGGGAAAGTCCGGGGGAAGGTCCGAATCTTTAAATTTACAGAGCAGTCAGTTTAAAAGTCATTTTATGGAGCGAGAGCAAGGCATATGTTTACCAATTGGACAAGTGGGGAAACCATGCGCCCTTCCCCCGTTACACCTTTTGTGGCACGAATGAAAGAAAGGCGTTGCAATCAAAGGGAGCAGGAGAAAAGAAACGAGCCTTAACGGGAACCGGCCTGTCAGGCAGGCGGGTTTGGATCAAGTGGTATGTTCGCACGACAACCTTAAGCAAGCTTACAATACAGAGCGATAGCAGGTGCCGGCGAGATGCCGGTATGTAAATTTGCGGAATGATTTTATAAGGAAAAGGACAACCTTCTGAAAGCAATCCAAACAGGCAAATATCAGCAACAGGCGGTCAGACTTGCGGAGATCTCCAAGCCCTGCGAAGGGAAACGTAAACTGGGTATGCAAACCGCTGAGAACACAAGGTATTAAAGTCGGTAAGCGAATATACAATATCAGGGCATACAGTTGTGGTGGAATTGGACTTAAAAACTTATTCTATGTTGTCAATCTCAACAGTTTTATGTACCTTTTAACCGAAACTTCAGGGGATAAAATCATTTTGAAGTTGATACGGAAATACCTGAAGAGCGGATTAATGACAGTCGGAACAGTAAATCAAATCACAGAAGGCACTCCTCAGGGCGGCCCACTACCGCCACATTGAATTCCGAACGGTTAACCAAAATAAGGAAACCGCAATTTACGAAAGAAAGTCAGGTGGTTTGAGAGGGTTGGGGAGTTATTTCACTACTTGCCCGAAAAATGAAATGAATCCGTGAAAATCCGGATTGTTTTTCTTGAGTTTTCCAATTATCCGGGATTTTACCCCTTGTTTATTATTTCATATCCATCAGTCTTGAATCTCTCCCATTTGAAAACTGATCCTGATTTTATAGTTATCTGATAAGACTGAAATTATAGATCCAGCACTTGACCGTTGAAACTGATGGCCCGACAAACAGCAGAATTATTATCAGGATTTGATAACGACTAAATACCTGGATGGATTTTCACAGATCTCTCCGGTTTCCGATAATAAACCTTCTAGCTCATCGTCACTACCCTTACCTTCATTGAAAACCAGGTATTCAAAAATCCTGAGATTTATCATATCCGTGTTATTTATTGGAAAAGTTAAAATTAATTGAGTAATGGCGATTTTTACAGAAAGAAGTAGTAATTATACGTATTGCAATCGGGATGATATGGGTTTATCTTTGCGTAAAGTAATAAATTAGACTGAATTGGCGGAAAATAAGATTAGTATGGAGATGATTCAATCAGGTAGATGGTTTGGCTTATAGGTATTCAATAGTTGTATAGATTTGAAATAGGGGGAAATTTTATTTGTTAATATTTGCCTCCCGGACAAGTCAGACCGGGAAAGCACGTAAAACTAGGCTAACTCATTTTATTCTTTTTTTTGTCACCTGGAAGTTTAAATCCGGGGTTAGGAATTTTATCTGTCTGTGTCATTACACGACAGAAGTTGTTGTCTGTTGGAATTTAGAGAAGATATTTTTTTTACAATAAGTGGATATCCGGATTCTCTTTGTTCCAATGAATAATGAAAACAATGAATGGTCTATGCTGAACAATTAAAATCAACAATACTATGAAATCGAAAAAATCACTTTCTTCTAAATCTGGTTTTCATTATATTTTGTTCATGATCACCTTTATGATTGGCTCGTTCAACCTGTTGTTTGGTCAGGGATCGCAGACATTTACCGCTACAGGATCTTTCACTGTTCCGGCAAATGTGACTTCTATTACAGTTGAATGCTGGGGTGGCGGAGGTGCCGGCGGAGGCGCAACCGGTAATCCGGCTGCGGGTGGTGGAGGAGCTGGTGGTTCCTACGTAAAAAGCACCCTGACTGTTACACCCGGAACAGTTTATACAGTCACTGTAGGTGGAGTTAAAACTGCAACTGCAAGCAGCACTGCTACCGCCAATAAGGGAAACCCTTCCTGGTTCGGGACGGTATCTACTTTGTATGCTGCCGGAGGAAACGGTGGTTCACCCGCAACATCCAACAACACGAATGGTGCAGCGGGGGCAGGAAGTTCTACAGGTTGTATAGGAAGCCTTATTTATGCCGGAGGAAGCGGCGCCAATGGAATTTATACAGGAGGTACTCCAGGAGGTGCTGGTGGTGGCGGAGCAGGCTCGACCGGCGCCGGTGGCAATGCTTCTGCAGGAGTCAGAGGTGCAGGCACCCCCTTAAATGGTGGTAACGGAGCAAACGGTGTTTCAAATTCAACAGCCGGAGCAGCCGGATCTAATTACGGTGGCGGTGGTTCTGGCGGTAAGGCAAACAGCAGTACTGACAGGGCTGGTGGAACAGGTGCTGCAGGACTGGTCGTTGTTTCATGGATCTGCCCGACGATTTCAACCTTCCCCTTTGCTGAGAGCTTTAATGGTACTACGTTTCCCCCTTCATGCTGGTCAATTTATAATGCCGGAACAGGAAATAACTGGACACGAAGCACTTCCACTCCTTATGCCGGAGCGGGTACAATGTTTTATGGATATAGTACAACTGCAGCTGCCAATGCATGGGCATTTACCCTTGGTTTTGATCTGCAGGCAGGATATAATTATACCATTTCTTTTTATCAGAAGGTTGCTTCAGCTTCATATCCCGAAAAACTCAAAATTACAGTCGGGACAAGTGCTACTGTTGCAGCGCAGTCTACCATACTGTGGAATAATGCTGGCGGGGCCAACCTTACCAATACTACATATACACTGAGAACAGCCAGTTTTGTCTGCCCATCAAATGATACCTACTATTTTGCTTTTAACTGTTACTCGGATGCAGATATGTATAATCTCTTTGTTGACGAGGTTACTATTACTGAAACAGGGATAAGTTGTGATTTTACAGCATCCCGCACAGCAGGTTATACAAATCAGAACATTACTTTTACCGACGCGTCAGCAAGCGGAGGAGTCACTTCCTGGGCCTGGAATTTCGGAGATGGCGCCAATCCGGCAACTGCTGGCACCCAGGGTCCGCATAATGTAACCTATACAACGACAGGTTCCAAGACCGTGAGTCTTACCATCAATGGTTCTACCACAACTACCAAATCCAATTTTATAAATATTGCTCAGGCAATGCCGCCAAGGCAGATCGCTGCATCAGTGACTGATTTCTCTGATGTCAGTCTCAGCTGGCTTTCCCCTGCATTGAATGAAAGCTTCGAACCCTACGATGATTTTGATCTAAGCTTCGGAAACTTTACTTTTCGCGATGTGGATGGTGGTGTTACGTACGCCATTCAGGATGTTACATTCCCGAATTCTGCATATACCGGTTCATTCATCGTATTCAACCCTTCGCTGACAGTGCCCGCATTGACCGGTGCCTGGGATGCCCATACAGGGCAAAAGTATGCAGCCTGTTTTGCAGCATTAACCGCATCTGCGCCTAACAATGACTGGATTATCACCCCTAAGATAACGGTTTCAAGCGGGGAGCAGCTGAGTTTCTGGGCTAAGTCTGTGACCGATCAATATGGCCTCGAACGGTTTAAAGTCGGGGTTTCAACTACCGGAACCCAGCCGGCTGATTTTACGATTATTTCTACAGGCTCATATATAGAAGCACCTATTACCTGGACGCAGTTTACCTATAGTTTATCAGCCTATGCCGGACAACAAATATATATTGCTGTGAACTGCGTTTCGAACGATGCTTTTGTATTTATGCTGGACGACCTGGCTGTAACAGGCGGGCCTTCACAAAACATTACTCAGGCTACTTTCTTTGAAGAGAAGGAAACGGAAAATATTCCGGTAAAACGAATAGATAACGGACATTCGGTGATTGCACCGCTGTCAGATGATTCACAGAGATCATTTGCTTCGTATAAGGTTTACCGCGATGGCTCAGAAATTGCTGATGTTACAGGATTTTTGTACACCGATCCTGATCTTGTACCCGGAACTTATAACTATACTGTTACGGCAATTTATGCTGATCCGGTAACAGAGTCATCTGCAGCTGGGCCAGCACAGGTTGTAACAGATATAACCAGATGGACGGGAGCAGTTAATGGCGATTGGCAAAACAGTGGTAACTGGAGAACAGGTCAGATACCCGGAACATCGGCAAAAATCGGAATTCCCGGAAGTGGAATTTCCAACTACCCGATCATAACTCAGTCAGGTATTGAATGTGCAAACCTGACGATAAAAGCCGGAGGTTTTTTACAGATAAATCCTTTGGCGTCCCTGTCAGTCAGCGGGCTGCTGACCAATAACGCAGGGGTTTCAGGTTTTATTATTAAATCTGATGCCACTGGCACCGGTTCATTGCTGAACAATACTTCCAATGTAGATGCAACCGTTGAACGTTACATTCCTGCTGCCGATTGGGGTGAATGGGATGATGGCTGGCACTTTTTATCATCTCCGGTTGCTTCACAGACGATTAATTCAGCCAGCGGATTTGTAACTTCAGGACCGCCTTCTGATGATTATGACTTTTATGCCTGGTATGAGCCTGACAATGTTTGGGTTAACTTTAAAAACACAACGGTAACCCCTACCTGGAACGATGTAAACAACAACAGCCTTAATTTCCTTGCAGGCAAGGGATATATGGCATCATATCAGGTCACTGATGTCAAAGAGTTTAAGGGGTCATTAAATATAAATGATATCAGTGTTTCCGGATTGGGAATTTCAAATGGTACAAATCAAAGCTGGCATTTGCTTGGGAATCCGTTTGCTTCAGCCCTCGCATGGGATGGATTGTGGACTACTTCCAATATTTCGGGGATTGCCAAAATCTGGAATGATCCCGGTCAGAGTTATGCGGACCTGACACCGGCTGATGCTGCTAATTCCGTAATTCCATGTGGAAACGGATTCATGGTTGAAGTTAGCTCAGGCACCGGATCATTGACCATACCAGCAGCAAAACGCCTTCACAGTATAAAGGAATTCCAGAAACAAAGTCAGTTACCCCTGATTGTATTTACAGCCAGAAACCTGGACAATCCTTCGTTCCAGCAAAGTACACTGGTGATCAATCCGATGTCAACCTTCGGGTATGACCTTAGTTATGACGGGCATTACCTTCCTGGTTACGCTCCTCAGTTCTATTCGGTTTGCAACAATGAGAACCTTTCGACCAACAGCATCCCGGCTTTAGGTGTTGAAACATCCATTCCTTTCAGTTTCAGCAAAAACGATGGTACATCCTTTAATATAGAGGCACGTTTAACGGATAACTTTCCGTATACAGTCTACCTGCTTGATCATCAAACCGGAACCGATCACAATCTTAGTAATACTCCGGTGTATCATTTCACTGCTTCAACGAATGATCCGACCGATCGGTTTTTGGTACATTTCAAAACACTTGGTATCGGTGATCCGCTTTCAGATGAAGGAATTTCAATCTATGCCAGGGATAGGGATATAATTGTAAGTTCGGCCAAAACCCTGAATGCTGAGATTCGTGTCAGCAACATGCAGGGCTGTATTGTGCTGGAAGGAAGGATGAATAACCAGCTTCGCTCTGTCCTGAATGCTTCAGGACTTGGCAACGGAGCATATATTGTCTGGGTTGTTTCAAATAAATCCTCTGTAAGCCGTAAAGTTATTCTGATAAATCAATAACAGCTGAAGATGAATCAATATTCGTTTCAGCCTGATAAAAGACTTGATAAGTTTTATTGCACTGAAGAAAGATATAAAACAAACGAAATGAGATTCTTAAGAATTTTTCCCGGCTTAAGTTTCAACTAAAAAGAAATCTTTATGAAACTCAGTAACAAAATATTGATTTTTGTATTATCTTGCACCCTCTTTTTGGGTGTGAGCACCATTTGTTTTTCACAGGATGGACCGCCACCGCCGCCACCTCCGGGAGGCGGCCATGGTACCAGTGAAAATCAGGCCCCGGGGCCTCAGGGTGGAAATGCCTCAGCTGAAGGCGCAATTGCCCTACTACTCGGACTCAGTATTCTGTATGGATTAAAAAAGCTGGCAGACGCACGCTTTGACAGTATCAATCATTCGGAATGATGGTGATTCTTTAAATTGCGATAATTAAGTTTTCCGCGATTTAGTTGAGTGTTTCGTTTTGATTGATTTAAGCATTTTTGATTAAAGCCGGGAATAATATGAAGAATGCTGTTAATCTTACTGTAGTTGGAAATCTGTATAAGTCGGGTTTTCGTTTTTATGCTCAAAGAAAGGGAATTGAACTGGGTGTTACAGGTACAATCGCCTATTATGGTGAATACGGAGATGTTTCGATTCACGTTGAAGGTGGTGAAGAGGCTGTTAAGCAATTCACTGACTGGTGTGCCAAAGGCTTACCTTATTGCAAAGTTCTAAAGGTTGATGTACAGACTGTTCCTGTACAAAACTATCAGAGCTTTGATATAATTTCAGGTGGCCCTGAGGCAAACGAAGATGAGCAATCTGCTACGATTGTTAAGAGAAAAAGTCTGGGAGCCAGAATTTTTGGTTTTTAACTCTTAAAACAATTGTTTTTCCACCTGTACCTGATAATCAGGTACTTTTTTTGTTTTGGTAGAGGTTTTACCGAAAAGTAAAATTCTTTATTTCACCTTGTACTGAAATAAATACCCCGAAATCCATTTTAGCTTACAATCCCGTTTGTTGGTAGTAAATTGAAAATAGGTATTCAGGTTGGTTGTTTTAAAATACGAATTTTTATTGTTGAACATAAACCTTTTATAATTTTGCCAAACTTAAAAAAATAACCATGCGTACTGTTTTCTCAACATTCTTCCTCTTTTTTTCACTGATAGCCTATTCCCAGCCGGCAAATTATTATGACAATGCAACCGGAACCGGGGAAACACTCAAAACGCAGCTTTACAATATTATTTCTGCCGGTCATGATCCGTTGAGTTATGACGATTTATGGGATGCATTTCTGACTACAGACGATAAGATAAACGGAAAGGTCTGGGATATGTATTCCGATGTTCCGGGCGGTTCGCCACCATACGAGTTTACCTTTGTTTCCGATCAGTGCGGCAATTATTCTGCAGAAGGGGACTGTTACAACCGCGAACACTCATGGCCTTCCAGCTGGTTTAACGATGCCTCACCCATGTATACCGATCTTTTTCAGCTTGTTCCTACCGACGGATATGTAAACAATCGTCGCGGTAATTATATCTTTGGAGAAGTAGGTTCTGCCACCTGGACTTCATTAAACGGAAGCAAGCTTGGTAATTGCATTACTACAGGTTATTCAGGAACAGTTTTTGAACCAATAGATGAATACAAAGGTGATTTTGCAAGAAATTATTTTTATATGGTTACCCGGTATGAGAACAAAGTAATAGCATGGTCTTCAAATAACATTGTTTCTGATATCCTTGACGGAACAACCCACCCTGCATTTGAAACCTGGTTTCTGAATATGCTTGGCGAATGGCACACAGCAGATCCGGTATCGCAAAAGGAAACAGACAGGAATAATGCCGCCTATGCGCTGCAGGGGAACAGAAATCCTTTCATTGACCATCCAGAATATGTAACAGCAATCTGGAACATTGGGGCCTCCGCTACACTGGCGGTTACGCCCGCATCCTTATCCGGCTTTTCCTATGCATCCGGCAACGGTCCTTCTGCCTCACAAAGTTATACGCTCAGTGGGTCATCGCTTACACCTGCAACGGGAACCATAACCATAACAGGAACATCAAATTTCTATGTATCAACAAATAATTCAACTTTCGGCAGTACTGCCACCGTTAATTATAGTTCATCAACACTTGCTAATACTTTGATTTATGTGCGATTGAAATCAGGCCTTGCTGTGGGCACTTACAACAATAACCTGGTTGTAAATTCCGGGGGCGGAGCTGCTGCCGTTAATGTTACCTGTAGCGGAACAGTGACAGTTCCGGTACTTCCTGAACCCACAAACTATCCTGCTTCGTTTTCAGCCCATAATATTCATCTGATCTGGGCAGATGCCAACGGAACTATTTTACCCGATGGATATCTGGTTCGTACCAGCCCGGTGAGTTTCGCGGCCATCAGCGATCCTGTTGACGGGACCTTTTATCCTGATGGACCCGCCGATAAAAATGTTGCCTATGGAATTCAGAATGTTTGGTTTACAAACCTAATTGCTGGTACAACCTATTACTTTAAGCTTTTCAGTTATACAGGCGCAGGTTCTTCCAGGGTATATAAAACAGATGGATTGGTTCCCCAGTTAATACAGGCCACCACGCCTTAAATCATTTATTCCGAATTTCTGCAGTTACTTAGGTGAAATATCAGAAATAATATCTTGATAAACTGTAAATTGCAGTCTGATAGTAACAGAATAACCGGATCTTAAATACTTTTGTAAAAAACGAATTTTGAGACCACGAAGAAATTATTAACTACCTTTGTATTCCCCAATTTCGCCGGGAACGAAAAAATCGGGAGAAAACGACATCACAAATAAGTCATAAGGCTATGAAAAAACGTAGCAATTTCGCCATATTATTTTGGCTGTTTGCCATTTCCGCTGTCAATGCACAACCAGCCGGTTATTATGATGATGCTGCAGGTCTAAGCGGAGAAGAGCTAAAAACTGCTTTACACGGTATCATCAGAAATCACCATGTAATTTCCTATAATGGTTTATGGTCGGCCTTTTACACTACCGATGATAAAGCTTCAGGTAAGGTCTGGGATATCTACAGCGATGTTCCGGGAGGAACTCCACCCTATGAGTATGATTTTGGGACCAATCAGTGTTCTACAACGCCTGGTTTTGAGAACAGCTGCTATAACCGCGAGCATACATTTCCACAAAGTTATTTTGGCTCCTCTTCATCTGACACTGTTTATTCTGACCTGTTTCATCTCTATCCGACCGATAGCTATGTCAATACCCGTCGCAGCAATTACCCTTTTGGTGAAGTGAACATTCCGACCTGGACTTCTTTGAATGGATCCAAAACAGGTCCCTGTGTCATTGAAGGTTATTCCGGAACAGCATTTGAACCTCTCGATGCCTTTAAGGGAGACATTGCACGGAACTACTTTTATCTGGCCACAAGGTATGAACACGAAATGGCTGGTTGGGCACCGATCAATAATTATGGCGATGAAATTATGGACAGTACTTCATTTCCATGTTATGAAGAATGGTTTCTGAATATGTTGGTTGACTGGCACAATGCCGATCCGGTTTCCCAGAAGGAAATAGATCGAAACAATGCCGTTTATGCATTGCAGTTTAACAGAAACCCTTATATCGATCACCCTGAATATGTGGAAATCGTATGGGCGGGCGCATTACCAGTTGTTCTGCCTGAACCCACCAACTATCCTGCAACATTTTCAGCTCATAATATTCAGCTCCAGTGGACCGACGCAACAGGTTCAATTCTGCCGGATGGTTACCTTGTAAGGCACAGTACTGCCGGTTATGCAGCCATACCTGATCCGGCAGACGGGACATCATATCCAAACAGTACTACGGATCTGAATGTTGCCTTCGGACAACAGGAGGTATGGGTTACAAACCTGAATGCCAATACCACCTATTATTTTAAGTTGTTCAGTTATAAAGGTTCTGGAGCTGCCCGGGTTTATAAAACCGATGGCAGTGTGCCGCAACTTATGCAGGCAACCACTCCCTGACAGGAAAATGCCTTGAATCCTTTTTACACTTTGCCGGAGACCAGTCTTGCTTAAGATTCTCTTAAGTGATTGTATGAGGTTTCCTGGTAAAATAAATGTCCAATCCCTGACTGCCAACCAACTTCCATTGAAAGATGAGCGATAAGTATTGGATGATGGGAAAAAGTGAGGAGTGGGGGGGACCAGTTCATTGTTAACTGAACAAACTCCATTCGTCAAGTTATTAACAATTTAATTTGTATGAATGTGTTAACATAGCTGTATATCAGATTATTAGAGCAATTTCTCATGATATTTCTGTGTTTTTTTATGGAATTAACAATAAATTAATCATGATTAATGTGTCAATATTAGTAAAATTTCTTTACCTTTGAACCTCTTATTGAGGATTACCTTCTTGAGATTTGTTGATTTATAAATGGCACCAAGCAGTTTCCCGGCTTTTTAACAGGCAGTCTGTTGAAAAGTAACTCTTCTGATCTGCTGTAACTATGCCTTCACTCAACCTTACTGATCGTTTTAGCAATAAAACAATTGTCGGGTTTTTTTTGTAACGATATGAAAACCAAAGTAAAAGAATTGACCTTATAATTTGTATAACAAAATTTGAGCCTTTAACCCTGAATCTTAAGCCATTTTCAATTGAAACAACAACACAAAAGATATGAAAACAACCTTACTCAAAATCAGAAATTTAAGTGTCCTTTTTGCATTGGTTGCCCTGTTGCTTTTACCCGGAGTTGGGTGGGGACAGATCCTGACGTTTGAATTTGCAGCCCTGGCCGGTGGTGAAGCATCGGCAGTATCAAATTCAAACGATGCGAATCTGACAAGTTCAACAATCACCCGTGGATCCGGATTAACTGCAAGTGCAAATGGTGGAAGGTTTAACGCAACTTCATGGGCAATAACTTCGATTGCCAATGCCGTCAGCGGAAGCGATTATATGGAATTTACCATCACTCCAAACTCAGGCTTTCAGTTCAGTGTTTCCTCCATCGTTGTGCAATGGCAGCGGTCAGCTACCGGAAATACTGCAATTTCATTGAGAAGTTCTGTGGATAGCTACGCAACAGATCTTGATGCTATAAAAAGTGTAACCGATAACACAAGTACACAAACATTTACCTGGACATTTACCCAGGCAAATAGTTCTGCGCCTGTCACCTACAGATTGTATTCTTACGCCGAAGCAACCGGTGGAAGTGGTGGCCCGGGTGATGGAACCGGCAATGATATTGTTGTGAATGGAACAACTAGTGCTGCAGGGGGTAACATCCCTCCGGCCATAACCAACATCCAGCAAACCCCTGCTACGGGAATTATATCTACAACCACAGTTTCTGTTTCTGCCGATGTTACCGACTCTGATGGTACAGTTGAAGGTGTTGAACTGCACTGGGGAACAAGCTCCGGTAGTCTTGGCAATACGATTGACATGTCGCTGGATGCCGGCAGCACTTATACTACCGATTCCGATATTCCCGCTCAAACAGGTGGTACTACCGTTTATTATGAAGTCTATGCCATTGATGATGATGCCGATGAAACGACTTCTACCGAGCGGAATTATTATGTTGCCAGCAGTGAACCCACCAATCATGTTACATCACTTTCGGCAACATCTCCAAATTCTTCAACCATTACATTAACCTGGGATGATAATGATGGTGCTCAGGCTGCCAGTGGTTTTCTTATCCTGGCAAATAAAACCGGAACATTTACCGACCCGGTGGACGGAACTCCCCAGGCCGATGATGAAGCGCTCGTTGATGGAACCGGCATAAAGAATATTGCTTCAGGCGTTGAAACCTATTCCTGGATCAACCTTGATGCTTCAACACAGTACTTCTTCAGAATTTACCCATATACAAACTCAGGATCTGTCATTGATTATAAAACTGATGGCTCTGTTCCGGAAGACGAAACCACTACACAGTCTCCTGCTATTGTTTCTTACACATGGATCGGGGCTGACAACGGGTCCTGGGCCGTTTCAACCAACTGGAGTCCGACACGGACAACACCTGCGAATACGGATGTTCTGATGTTTAATGATGGAACTACAAAAACAGTGACTTCGGTTCCTGCTCAGACAATCGGACAGTTGTTTGTTACTGATAATACAATAATTACATTGCAGGCTGCAGGTTCAAATACACTGACAATTGCCGGTGGGACCGGAAGTGATTTTGAGATTGAAAGCGGATCGGGTTTAAGTATTACAGGTGCCAACGCGCTTGTGATCTCACTTGGTGCAAGTGCTTCCGGATCAGTGAATGGATCAATGACTCTTGCTGGTGCTGCGCATAAGCTGATATCACTGGCTGCCAGCGGGATTACATTCAACACAGGTTCAGTTTTTACAGCCGGAACGGCATTGAGTGGTAATCCATTCGGTACTACTTCATTAAATTCAATATTATTTGCCGGTGGCTCAACCTATGTTGCGCTGGCAGGAAGCAATCCTTTTGGAGCCGGAGCTCCGAACAGTGTAGTTGTTTTCCAGACCGGTAGCCTTTATAAACTAGCAGGAAATATATCACCGGCGTTATCAGGAAGGACTTATGCTGATGTGGAAATGGATGTAGTCAGTTATTCTGCCTCAGTATCCGGAGGATCAGCAGGTTCAATTGACAATCTGACAGTCACCAACGGAACACTGAACTTTAATATGACCGGCTCACCGGGTCATTCCATCAAAGGCAATATAGCTGTTCAGCCTGGTGCCACATTGAATTTCAACCCGTCCGCAGCAGGTACAGTTAACCTGAACGGTACTGCCCAGCAGACCATTTCAGGAGGAGGAAACATCTCATCAAACACCAATTCAACCCTGGTGATCAACAATGCAACAGGGATTGTGCTGAATAATAATGCCACCCTAACCGGTAATCTTACTATTTCTGCCGGATCACTGGATATCAACCCCGGACGTCAGCTAACTGTAAGTGGCACACTAACCAATACACCCGGCGCCAGTGGTCTTGTTATCAAATCAAATTCAACATCAACCGGTTCACTTATCCACAGTACAGCAGGCGTATCAGCGAATGTTGAGCGCTATATTGCAGCTGCAGAGTGGTCAACAGGTACCGACGGATGGCACCTGCTATCTTCACCCGTTGCAGCTCAGAGCATCAGCGGCGACTGGACACCATCTGGCACAGGCAACGATTATGATATGTATATATTTGATGAAACCAAAATCAATGAATACTGGCTGAATCAGAAAGTGCCGGCAAATAATATTACCACTTTTGAAACAGGCAAGGGCTATCTTGTAGCCTATGAGCAGGCTGCTACCAAATTGTTTTCGGGAACACTCAATACCGGAGATGTTGATTTAAACGGACTTACAAACTCAGGAACCGGTAGCGCTTATCCTGGCTGGCATTTACTGGGTAATCCATTCGCCAGTTCAATTAAATTCAATCAGGGAGCCTGGGATAAAACCAACATCGGAGCCTATGCTCAGGTCTGGAATGAAAGTACCGCCAGCTATAAAGTTCTCGCGGGTAACCAGATTATTCCTTCACAGAATGGATTTATGGTATATACAACCGGAAGCGGTGAGTTAACCATCCCGGCAGATGCACGCTTACATGGTGATTCAACTTGGTATAAGTCTACTGAACCAGGAAATGAAATCGTACTGATTGCTCACGATCTTGAAAACCAGACTGCACAGGAGTCAGTAATTTGTTTTGATCCGATGGCTACAGAAGGTTTTGACCTGGCATACGACAGTTATTTTATGGCAGGATTTGCACCTATGTTTTATTCTTTTTCAGGAAACGACTTGTTTGCCCTGAATACCTTGCCTGAAGTTACAAATTCCCTTTCGATTCCATTCGGCTTTGTCAAAAACAACGCATCAGCATATAAAATTGAGCTGGAAAAGAGTATAACAGGTGCTACCGTGTATCTCACCGACAACAAATTGAATATTACCACCAACTTATCAGAAACCCCTGCTTACCTGTTTAATGCAAGTGAAGGTGATATGATAAACCGGTTTATCGTACATTTTGGTTCTGTGGGCATTGATGATCTCAATTCATCATCTGACCTCAGGGTTTATGTCAACAACGGTAATATTTACGTATCTTTGCAACAAAATAATGAGGCCGTTGTTAAAGTCTATAGCTTAACAGGTCAGTTGGTTCTGCAGGAAAGCGCCAGAGGGAAATCGCTTACAGCCATAAATGCCAATACATTACCCAATGGTGTTTATATTGTGAGTTTGGTGAGTGGAGAACAGGTTGTCAGCCGGAAAGTCGTATTGAGGAATTAGCAGCAAGGGCTATAATTAGTCCGCTTCTTTCTGCACAAGAAGAAAAACAGATTGTATGAAAAATATACTTACATTAATAAAGACTCTGGTAATTCTAGGATTATTTCTGGGCTTAAACTTTACCGTAAAGGCTCAGGAAGGCCCTCCTCCACCACCTCCGGGTGGTGGACATGGCCAGAATACCAATCAGCCACCACAGGGAGGGAATGCTCCTGTAGATGGAGGATTATTCATTCTTCTGGGATTCGGGGCTGCCTGGGGAGCCGGAAAAGTTTATACTGAGAGACAAAAGGATTGAACAGGAAAATAATAATATAAACTGAAGTTTTAGGCCGCGGTTAATTAAACTGCGGCTTGTTTATCATATCAGGTTGCTGTTTTGAGGAAAAGGAGACAGCAATTTTTGTGATTGGACTGATATAATAAATTAAATAAAATCTTAGGGGAGTTTTGAATCGGAGTTGACCTTTATTTGTCTGCTTCATATTGTTTTGATATTCAAAATGAACAAGTTAAAATTTTTTGTAATAATTTACAAATTTCATGAAACTTTTTACTGTTCAGATGATTAATAAGGTACGCATTTTCATTATTAACTGCGACAGACAGATTATCTGATTAGAAATACAAGAACCAAATTTGTTTATATGAACAGATTGATAAACCTAAACCTGAGAATTCTGCTGGTAGGCATAATCATAATTGTTGTCCCGGTTGTCAGGGCGAACAATATAACTGTGAGCAATATCAGCCTTACCGGTCAGAATACTACCGACGATTATACTTTTATCAGATTCGGTATTTCCTGGGAGAATTCTTGGCGCACCAGTTCGGCTCCAAATAACTGGGATGCTGCATGGATATTTGTTAAATATAAAGTAGGACAGAATTATGTATCCAATGCTGGTGCGACATCATCCGGTACTACTATAACAGTAAGCAGTACAACCGGACTCAGAACCGGAATGCCAATATATGTCACTTCAGGAACCGGCGTTTTCCCTACAGGTACAATTGTTTCAGGCATTATCGATGGCACATCTTTCACCGTCACCTCTGCTCCGACAACACCATTATCGGGAGGTGCCAGTGTTGTCACCGGCTATGCATTCTGGGAACATGCCACATTAAGTGCAACGGGAAACATTGCACCGGCTGGCAGCACCATCACAACAGTGCCTGATAATACCGGAATATTTTTTTACCGTGACTCAGATGGTTCCGGTACATTCTCCAAGTCAGGCGTTAAGTTACGCTGGGATTACGGATTGAACAGTGTTGGGGACAATGACATCGTTGATGTTAAGGTATTTGCAATTGAAATGGTTTATGTACCTCAGGGTGCATTTTATCTTGGAAGCGGGGGTGTTGAAACGAGTCATTTGTACGCATATCCAACATCAAATTCTTCCTATTATGTAAGTAGTGAAGATGAGATTCCCATCGGGCCTTCAGCCGGAAATCTGTATTATACCGTTTCAGGTACCGCAGGCGACGGACTGGGCCCTGTTCCGGCAGCCTTTCCGAAAGGATACAATGCCATTTATGTGATGAAATATGAAATTTCACAGCAGGCATATGTTGATTTTCTGAATATTCTGACGCGTACTCAACAAAATACAAGAACTTCAGCATCACTGGGAGCAGGAGTGACAACCGTCGCCAACCGGTATGTTATGGTTACACTGGATGCAGGTTCATATGGATATCCAACACCAGAGCGGCGCAGCGGGATAAAATGTGATGCAGTGATCAGCCCGACTAATCCTGTTACATTTTATTGTGATCTCAATATGAATGACATTCCCAACGAATCCGATGATGGCCAGAATATAGCCTGTGTTTACATCAGCTGGGCTGATGCCATGGCTTATCTGGACTGGGCGGGACTGAGGCCGATGACTGAACTTGAATTTGAAAAAGCCTGTCGTGGCCCCGTTATGCCAGTCGCAAATGAATATGCCTGGGGTACTGCTTCAATCGTTCAGAATACGGCACTGACAAACAGCGGACAGGCCAGTGAAATCAGTTCTGTTGGAACTGCCAATTGCACCTATGGCAATGGTATTCTGGGTCCTTGCAGGGGCGGTATGTTTGCCAGAGCCGGAACTACCAGAGCTCAATCCGGAGCTACATATTATGGTATTCTTGATATGAGTGGCAATCTCTGGGAACGTCCTGTTACGATAGGAAATCCTCAGGGAAGAAGCTATGACGGATTGCATGGCAATGGTTTAATTAATACCACCGGTAATGCAAATGTGTCAAACTGGCCAGGCACTGACGGACTGGGCTCAGGTTTCAGAGCCGGATACTGGGCCAGCGCATCTGTCATCATTCGAATGAGCGACCGAAGTGACGGAGCCCATGGAACAGACCGCCGACGTGAACGTTTCGGAGGTCGTGGAATTCGTACAGCTCCCTGATTTTTTATTCTGACACCGATTATAAATCCAGTGAATTATGAAAAAAGTATATATAACAATAGTCCTTCTATTTTTCACCGGTTTGCTGGTAAAAGCCCAATACACCGGGGGGGACGGATCCGGAATCATTTCAGGTGACCTTTCCGGCAAGCACCTTACAAATTGGTTTCAGATCAACGGTTACTGGAGCACAAACGGAAACTGGAGCGATGGAGTCACCCCAACGGCTTTCGAAGAAGCCAATATTCTGGCAGAAGCTACCCTTGATGGAGACTATACCTACCCGGTTGTGTATATAGCTCCTGGGGCGGTACTGAATATTACTGAAGGAAATACACTGACAGTATCCGAATCAGTCGAAAACAATAGCGGAAATGCCGGACTTATTCTTCAGAACGGAAGTTCCCTGATTCACAATAATGATAATGTACCGGGTACCATGCTCCTGACACTGGCGGATGCCGATTGGACCAATGGCCTGGATGGCTGGCACCTGGTATCATCACCCGTTGAAAACCAGCTGCTTGTCAATGGTGAATTTCTTTCGGATCCCTATGACTTTTATGCATGGAGGGAAACCAGCAATTCATGGTTAAATCAGAAGGTAGGATCAAGCAATATCACCTCATTTATACCAGGTATAGGTTATCTTGTTTCCTATGACAATGGTGGAACAAAGACCTTTGCCGGTACATTGAATGTATCCAGCGTCTCATTTTCAAACCTTAGTAAAACGGGGAGTTCTTACTATATTGGTTATCACCTGCTTGGTAACCCTTTTGCCAGCGCCCTGAAATGGAATGACGGAAACTGGGCTTTATCGAATATAGGTGGCGTTGCCTCTGTCTGGAATGAAACAGCTCAGAATTATACCTCACTTTCAAACCCAAATGATATTATTCCGGCAAACCAGGGATTTTTTGTTCAGGTAAGTGATGCTTCAAATAACATTACGATTCCTTCTTCTGCCAGGATGCACAATAGCACACCTTTTTACAAGCAAACACCGGCAAATTTCCTGAAATTGAGAATTACCAATTCAGAAAATGAAACATTTGATGAAACCATTGTCCGCTTTATTGATGATGCCACAATAAACTATGATCCTGATTACGATGGTCATAAAATGTCGGGAAGTGAGATTGCCCCGCAGCTCTATACCATTATTACCCCTGGTGAAAATGCTGCAGTAAACAGCTACAGTCCGGCAGATGTTCCGGCTGACATAGTATTGGACTTCAAGCCGGGTTTAGCAGCAACATACACCCTGATGGCAGATGAATTTACCTTTGACCGGCAGATTATCCTTGAAGACAGAAAGAATGGCAATACTCTTCTTTTAAATGCGGGTACAACCTATACTTTCAATGGCGTGCCCGGTGACAATTTAAGTCGTTTTATATTACATTTCAGTCCACTGGGTATTGCTGACCCTGAGCAGGATCAGGAAATTAAGGTGTATTCCTGCGGAAATATTATTTACCTCAATTCTCCCGGAAAGGTGAATGGATCTGTCAGGATTGTCTCCACTGCCGGACAACTTGTTTATCTCAGCAGGCTTGGTTTTCAAAACCTAAAGTCCATTGATGCACAAAATTTTGCTCCTGGGGTTTACTTTGTAAATGTTGTTATTGATAATAAAACCTTCAACCAAAAAGTTTTAATCCGATAGTTTTCGACTTTTATATTCTCAGGACTGTTGGATAGCTTGCGGTAATGAATCCGGTGCCTTGTCCCAAAGGTAAAGCGGTCATTAAACCAGTCATATCATTTTCTCATTGAGTTCTACCACTATTGTAGAATTGTCCGGAATGTGTTTCCGGAATGCATTTAGTCCTGGTAAATTCTATAAAATCAGTAAAATAAGTAATTTATTACATGGAAAAACAGTTCAGGAATTCCTGATGGTCCCATTAGGAGCAAACAGGTTGTCAATTGGCCAATAGGATATCTTCTTCTATTTCATAGAATCAATGTTAAAATAATTTTATTTTTGAATTTGTCACCGGAATGATAATTCTAAGTATCAGATATTCAATTTTATCCGTGAATAATTTTGATGGATTCGGAATGCCTGACTGTTCGCCGGGCAGACAGACTCACCATAAATTTCATCGGTCGGTTAGCTGCTCCCGCGCTGGCTAGCGTTTTCATGTTCACTATTTTCATAAGTAGCCAGCCATGCCTGCTTGATGCAGTCAGTCAGAGGCGTTCAGGCAGGTTTATTCGCATTCATGAGTCATTTCTTTTGATTGTGCATGCTATAAATGTGGGTTTTATACCTTATTTGAAAATTTATTTTTAGTTCCGGTATTAGTACAAGTTTTCAAAATAATCTGAATAACAAATCAGTTTTTCGTTTGAATAAAGGAAAAATTTCTTTTCATGGTTTGAATAATACCAATAATCGCCATTAATACAGAGAGTTAAAGATATGAACTTTTATTCCTGTCAATTCGGTGTATTGAGAGATGATTTTTTAAACGGTTTGAAATTATGAATCAGGGGGTTTCAGGCAATGCGATTGGTTCTGATTTAAGAATCCGAACCCATTGTTAAATGAATATGAATCAAATCCACCTTATATTTGCTTTACTAAAACACCTGCCAAACTCCTCATTACTAACGCAATGTGCTTATTTTCAACGACTTGGTCATGAAACGGCTAAGGTTATTGTTATTTATTGTTCGTAATATATTGTAAAATAAATAGTTAGAGGTGATTAGCCTCATTCATTCAAAGTATTGAACAACAAATTTCAATTATTAGTTTATGAAAAAATTATTACTTGCAGTTTTTGCAATGGTTCTATGGGTTGGTTGCTCATGGGGACAAACAATCACACTTGGCACTCAGGTTGTTGCCAGTGGAACATCAGGAATTGGTCCAACCAATTATTATTGGGAAAGCAGGCGGATACAATGGGTTTACACTGCCGCAGAGATCTTGGCGGCAGGTGGTTCCGGAGGCACAATAACCTCTTTAGCATATGATGTTTCACAGATTGCGGGGGGAAACCTGCTCAACTATGAGATTAAAATGGCTCATACCACAGCAACAGACGCAAGTACTCATAATACCGCTACGCTCGCTACAGTTAAGAATTCACACACATTTTTACCGGGAAGTACTGGTTGGAGAACAATTACTTTTGATAATAATTTTATTTGGAATGGTTCTGACAATATACTTATAGATGTTTGCTGGGGAGTTGATGCTGGTTATAGTTCCACAGGGCAGGTTTGGTTATATAATAATGTTGCAAATCAAATGAGGGGAGTAACCTCTGGTTCAGCCAATCAGTGCGGTACCGCTACATCCACAACACGATCAGGAAAACCTAGGATTCAATTTACAATTATTCCTGCCGGTATTGCAAACCCAACGGCCTTTACTGCATTACCTTTTAATGATTCTCAGATTGATTTAAGCTGGACATTAAATGGTGCCGGTAATAATGTAATGTTGGTCTGGAACAGTACCAACACATTCGGAATACCAGAAGATGGCACTGCTTATAGCGTTGATGCTGAAGTTCCCGGTGGTGGCATTGTTTTACAAAACAATGCGAATACGGTTTTCAGTCATACCCTTCTGACTGCAAACACACCATATTATTATAAAATTTACTCTGTTGATGGCACAAATATTTACTCCACCGGTGTTACTGCCAGTGCAACAACTTTTGGGCCACCCAGTTGTGCTGTTATTTCAACACCTTCAAATGCGGGGACGGATGTTCTTATATCTGCTACTTTGAACTGGACCTCAGGTGGTGGGGCTCCTACAGGATACAGATTATCTTTAGGAACTGATAATCCGCCGACTGACATACTCCTTGATGCTGATCAGGGAAATGTCCTTACTTATAACCCCACACCTGATCTGAATTATAATACAACATATTACTGGAGTGTTACACCATACAATACATATGGAAATCCAACAGGATGTGCAGTATGGTCATTTACAACCGCTCCGGATCCCACTATTGTAAATTTTCCCTATACCCAGAATTTTGATGGTACCTGGAGCGGGTCTCCGGCAGCTCCATACGGATGGACTGTAATAAATGCAAACAGTGACTCTTATACATGGAATCGTAACAATACTTACATCACCCCCACACACTCATTGCCTTATGCAGCTCATGGGATGGGCAATACCAATGATTACCTGATTTCACCACCGATCAGTCTCGGAAGTATTGATGCCAGGATCAAATGGTGGGATAAAGTAGAAAGTGCGTCATATGTTAACTCGTACAGGGTATTGGTATCTACAACAACTCCTGATATTTCATCTTTTACCAATGATCTTGGGATCTATAATTGCAGCAATACTGCCTGGACGGAACATATCTTGGAACTAAGTAGCTTTACCGGGACCATATATGTTGCTTTTTATCAATTGGCTTCGGCTTCAACTTATTATGGCTTTGGTATAGATGATTTTACAATTGAAGAAATTCCTTCATGTCAGGAACCAGGTTCATTGTCTACCGGGAATATTACATCAACCAGTGTCGATATTTCCTGGGTTGCTCCGTTGATTGGTTCTCCAATCGGATATGATTGGGAGATAAGAACCAGCGGATTGCCGGGCAGTGGTGGTGAATCTGCTGCAGGTTCCACCGGTGCCGGTGTAACTACACATAATGTAACCGGTCTTGTTGCAAATACCAACTATAGTTTTTATGTCAGGTCCGATTGTGGCAGTGGTAGTCTGAGTACATGGGCTGGCCCGTCGGTTTTTTATACCGGCTATTGCATACCCGCCCCAACTTCTGTTGACGGAAGCGGAATCATCAATGTTGTTTTCAGTACTGTCAGTAATTCAACAGGGCCTGAAGCAGGAAATTACGGAAACTATTCTGCCCAGATAGGTGATGTTCAGCAAGGAGTGAATATCCCGGTAGCCATTACCTATGCCACAGGTTATACCTATGATACCAAAATCTGGATTGACTGGAACGATGACCTTGATTTTATCGATTCGGGAGAAGAGGTTTATACCGGCACTTCGCTGGCAACCAATCCGACTACCCTCAATGCATCATTTATCGTTCCCCTCACAGCGACACTTGGGAACCACCGGATGAGGATCGGAGGCGTGGACGTAGGACCTCCAACGCCTTGTTATACCGGGACCTATGGCTCTTATGAGGATTATACCGTTAATGTGGAACCTGCTCCGGCATGCCCGACACCCACTGGACTGACGGTAAGCAACAACACAACCATTGGAGCAAAACTTGAATGGTCAAGCCCCGATTCATTCTTTGATATCTTCCTTGAATTAAGCGGAGCACCTGCCCCGGATGAGAATACTACACCAACAGTTGATGATAACCCAGGCACCACTTATGTTTGGGAAGGTGGAATACCAGCTACAGAATACGATTTTTATGTTCGTGCCGATTGCGGAGGAGGAGAATATAGTGATTGGGCAGGTCCTTTCACTTTTTCAACACTTTGTGAGGCTATCAGTGGTTTTCCATACACAGAGACCTTTAGCGAGGGTATTGTTCCACCCATGTGTTGGTCTGAGATTAATTCAAATAGCGACTATAACTGGAAGTATAACTCTTCCAATGGCGGTTTCGCCGATGTCGAGTACGATCCGGCTCCGGCCGATCAGGACGAATGGCTGGTCTCCCCTGAATTTGATTTTTCGGGCTTAACCCACCCACGTCTGACTTTTGATTGGTTATCGAGTTATTACTGGTTTGTTGACCCATATGACAATGCAGATTTCGTATGCAATATCAGTCTTGATGGTGGTGCAACGTGGATCCCGATCTGGGATGAAGAGGATGAAGGCGTATTTACGAATTACACCTGGTACACAAAAAGAATTGATCTGACCCTATATGCCGGAGAACCAAGTGTGAAGTTTGCCTTCCAGTATGTAGGATATGATGCAGCGCAGTCAGGAATCGATAACTTCAAAATAAATGAAGTACTGGCTGCTACCTGGACCGGTGCAACAAGCAGTGTATGGACACTGGCCGGAAACTGGAATCCGGATGTTCCCGGAGCCAATACCAATGTTATCATCCCTGGAGGCCTGACCAATTACCCGACTTTGACTGCAGCCGCTTCTTGTAATAACTTTACCATCCAGTCAGGTGGTAGTTTTATCGGAAGTGAATTCCTTACTGTAAACGGAACAACTACTATTGAGAGAAGCATCGATGCCTATTCAAGCGAAACCGCTGCTGATGGATGGCACCTTGTTTCATCACCGGTGGCCAATCAGGCGATCTCAGGCGGTTGGACTCCTGCTACCGGTTATGACTTCTATGCACTGGACGAAAGTGTTGCTGAATACTGGCTCAATCAGAAAAACCATCCGGAAATGACCAGTTTCATTCCGGGCAAGGGCTACCTTGTGGCTTATGAAGTTGCCGGTACGAAAACCTTCAGCGGAGGACTCAACACTGCAGCAGTTACCTTGAGTGGTCTGACTAACACCCCAGGTACTTACGCCGGATCACATCTTGTTGGAAATCCGTTTACAAGCGCTATCAATTCAGCTTCTTTCACAGGAACAAATGTGGCGGCCAATGTACAGGTCTGGAACTCAACCAATGCAGCTTATGAAGTAGCCGCTACCATTCCGGCACTCAACGGTTTTATGGTTTATACCACCGGAGCCGGCGAACTTACCATCCCATTGGCTGCACGTACACATACCGGTCCGGCTTGGTTTAAATCGGGCAGTGAGGGTATGATCCTCCTCCAGGTCAACGATACTGAAAGGCATATGGCACAGAAGAGTATAGTACGCTTCAACACCCAGTCGACCGAAGCATTTGATATGGAATTTGATGCCTATTTCCTTGCCGGTTTTGCCCCGATGTTCTATTCAAAATCTGCCGGTGAAGGATTTGCATTGAATACTCTGCCTGCTCTGACAAATGAAACTGTGATTCCGTTCGACTTTATCAAAAACGAATCCTCGGAATTCAACATTGAACTGGTTCAGGCTGTTCCCGGCACCATCATTTATCTTACCGATAAAAAAAACAGCAACGTTGTTAACCTGACTGAGACACCGGCATATCAGTTCACCGCGGTTGAAGGTGACATGAACGATCGCTTCCTGCTTACTTTCGGAGCGGTTGGTATAAGCATTCCGGATGCAACAAGGGTCAATATCTATGCATACAGGGATATGGTATTTATCAATGGCGCAATTGCCGGTTCTGAAGTACGGATAACCAACCTGCTTGGTCAGGAGATGATCAGGACATTGGTTAAAGGTAGTGAACTAAATACTGTAAATGCAGGTAATCTTGCCAACGGAGTTTATGTGGTGAGCCTCATCAGTGGAAATAAAGTGGTGAGTAAAAAAGTAGTTCTCGATAAATAGGTCTGTGATGTTACATGCCCTGACTGATAAAAGTCAGGATATGTAAATTACCTTTTCTGAGTACGATCAAATTTAAAACACGAAAATAATAATCAAGAATATGAAACAGCGAATGAAAATCCTTACATTAATTATAAGCCTTGGTCTGTTGATCGGTTTATCTGTCACTGGTTTAGCTCAGAATCCTCCACCTCCGCCAGGGGAACACAATCTGAATGGAGATCAGCCACCTCAGGGTGGAAATGCACCTGTGGGCGGTGGTTTGATTCTCTTAATCGGGATGGGCATGGGTTACGCAATTAAAAGAGTTGTTGAAAGCCGGAAATCCCTGGATTAATTCCGGAATTCTATAATAACCATAATGGAAATCAGGATGAAGATATCCCGGGCATAATGCCTGAGGGGTATTTCATTTTACAGTATTGATTGTTTTACATAAATTAAAAGTGAATCGCATGAAAATAAAACTACATTCTTCCCGCCTGATGCAATCAGGTTTTGCTTTTCTGCTGATGTTTTTCCTGTTCACAGGTAGCAGTGCCAATGCCCAGATTTATGAACCTGAAGGTCTCAATATGCCCGGGGCATGGAATGGCTGGGAAAACCCGCCGTCAAATCTCGCACTTGCCAGTTTTACGCAGGTCTCGGGTGGCCGGGTTACCAAAATTTCGACCGGTACTACCCGCTGGCAAACCATTTTCAGTGTTGCGGCTTCGGGTGGCGACATTACCGGTGGCAGTTATGAATGGCTCTTTACCAGCGGTTCAACAGGTAATCCCTGGGGCAATAAATGGGCCAATGTTTCTGTCAGCATGAACACACTCCAGACATATACCTTCAACAGTGGTGCGAATAACCAGATTACTGTCGTTGATGGTAAATGGTATTCCATGAACTGGAAGGACAGCGGTTATACAGGCACTCAGGCTATTTTCATGGAAACGAGCGCCCAACCGGTTAACCTGACATCGCTTTCTGTGCCGTCATCGGTTCCTGCAAATCAGGCAGCCGAAATAACACTGACCACCAGTGCAAGTCCGGCTGCCGAAGAGATTTTTTACCTGCGGTACACCACCAACAACTGGATCAGTTCTGCGCTGTTGACCTTTTCAATGTCAGGAAGCGAAGGAACAGCTACCATTCCTGCACAGGGGCCCGGTGCTGTTGTTGACTATTATGCATTCAGTTCTACGGTTGGAAGTATATCAGCTGATTTTGACCTGTATACCATTAAGAGCAGTTCATCGTATTCCTATACTGTAAGCGGACTAAGTACCCAGGCTGAGATCCTTGGGTTTACACTATCTCTGCAAACCGGTGCAGCCGTTATAAATTCCGGTGCTGCTACTGTTGGAATTGAAGTAGCTTATGGAACTGATGTTACTGCTTTATCACCAACAATCACTGTATCTGCTTTGGCAACAATTGACCCTGCCAGTGGTGTAACCCGTGACTTTACCAATCCGGTAACTTACACAGTCACCAGCGAGAGTACCTCGCAGAAAGTATGGACTGTTACAGTGACCATTGCAGCTCCTCCGGTTATCGGATGGGCAAACCTGCAATGGCCACCCAATGGAAACATTGATCCCAACCAGGAATTCTTTGTCTATTCACAGGTCTACGCTGATGGTGTAACTGCCGGGGCAGGACAAGGTGCAGGCATGCAGGCATGGATTGGATACAGTACCGAAAATACCAATCCTGACTCCTGGATGAACTGGATTGTTGCACCTTATTTCGGTGAAGTTGGCAGCAACGACGAGTATCAAACCAATCTTGGTCAGGAATTAAGTGCTGGCGGTACATATTATTATGCTTCACGTTTTAAACTGGGAAGTGGTCCTTACATCTACGGAGGCTATAACGGTGGTTACTGGGATGGTTCAAACAATGTGAGCGGGGTGCTAACCGTCAATTTCCCGGCCACATCCACATGGACAGGAGCAACGGATAGCGACTGGGCCGATGCAGACAACTGGAGCAATGGAGTTCCCGGACCCGGAACTGATGTTACCATACCTGCAGGCCTTACCAATTATCCTACACTTACTGCAGCCGGCGTTTGTAATAATTTTACGATTCAATCCAATGCAACCGGAACGGGAAGCATTATTGGAAATGAATTTCTTACTGTCGGTGGAACGACTGCCATTGAACGCTATATCTCTGCCTATACCAGTGAAACAACTGCCGATGGATGGCACCTGATCTCCTCTCCGGTTATCAACCAGGCAATTTCCGGAGACTGGACTCCTACATCTACCGGATACGACTTCTTTGCACTGGATGAAAGCAAGCCATATGAGTATTGGCTTAATCAGAAGAATCACCCTGAGATGGTCAGTTTTGGGCCTGGTAAAGGATATCTGACAGCTTATGCAGTTACAGGAGTCAAGACCTTCAGCGACCTGATGACCTATGCAGTGGTAACCGTTTCAGGTTTAACCAATACTCCGGGAAGTGCATATCCGGGATGGCATTTGGTGGGTAATCCGTTTGCCAGTGCAATTAATGCAGCTGGTCTGGTCAGAACGAATATTGATCCGGTGGTACAGGTTTGGAGTTCAGCGGATGCCAGTTATAAGACATCCACAGAGGTTGGAAATATCATTCCTTCGATGAACGGTTTTATGGTTCATTCAACGGGTAACGGTGAACTCAGTATTCCTGTCAGTTCAAGGGTTCACAGCAATACGAACTGGTATAAATCCGGAGAAGAGATGATTCTTCTGAAAGCCAATGATATTGCCGGTCATATGTCACAGTCAAGTCTTATCCGCTTTAATTCTGTTGCTTCTGAAGGATTCGATACCGAATTCGATTCTTATTTCCTGGCCGGTTTTGCCCCGATGTTCTATTCAAAATCAGGGGATGCAGGCTTTGCTTTGAATACCTTGCCTGAATTGACAAATGAAACAGTCATTCCGTTTGAGTTCGTTAAGAACAGCTCGTCAGAGTTCAGCATCGAACTGGTTCAGTCGATACCGGGGAGTATTGTTTTCCTTACCGATAAGAAAACAAATGCGGTTATTAATCTGAGTCAGATACCACTTTATAACTTTTCTTCAATTGAAGGAGATGTTGCAGACCGCTTCCTTCTTACCTTTGCTGCGGTGGGTATTGACAATCCGGAAGCAGGTAAGGTCAATATTTATGGATACAGGGATATCGTTTATATTAACGGTGCTTCAACCGGATCCGAAGTTACCATCACAAACCTTTTAGGACAGGTGATGAAGAATTCTTCAGTGAATGGCGGTGGTTTACATACCATTGACGGAAGTGCCCTGACAGATGGAATTTACCTGGTGAATGTCATCAGCGGAAATAGTGTGGTGAGTAAAAAAGTGGTTCTTGAAAAATAGACCCGCAGCATGACGTGCCTTAACGGCGAAAATTAAAGGCACGTCATGATTTTTTTCATCAGGTAAACATATTCAGAAAACAAGAAAAATAATCAGCATATGAAACAGAGAATTAAAATCCTGACAATGGCATTAAGCCTCGGACTTCTTATCGGATTGTCAGTAACCGGTCTTGCACAGAACCCGCCACCACCTCCCGGACAACACAACCTAAACGGTGATCAGCCTCCTCAGGGTGGAAATGCACCACTGGGTGGGGGTTTGGTCCTGCTCTTCGGTATGGGTCTCGGCTATGGGATCAAACACCTGGTCGATCGCCGGAAAACCGGAGAATAACCAGGGTGAAATATCTTCAGAAAGTTAAACCCTGCTATTCCGAATCATCGGGGTAGCAGGGTTTTTGTTGTTTGATTCTTATCAACATATTCAACGTAACATTTTCAGAACAAGCTGTTTATACTTTAACATATCGCCAGTTATTTTGAAAAAATTGATTATAATCTTACTTTTTTGCCGGGTTAAACTGAAACTGAAACAGGATGCAGAATAATTCGTTTACTCCAAAGTATTACCATTACTGACGAATTTCAATTGTGACTAAAATGAAGAAACTTATTTTCAGTACTGTATTATTGACTGCGTTCTTCTTACATGTTAACGCTCAGGTAACATTCATTGTAAGCAACCTTCCTGAGAATACCCCTCCTGAGGATAACCTTTATATTGCTGGTGACTTCACCGGATGGACGCCGGATTCAGCGGAATTTTTGATGCATAAAAATGGACAGGACAAATGGACAATAACTCTGCCTCAGCAGCCTGAAGAGACGGCCATTTTGTACAAGTTCACCCGTGGATCATGGGAAACAGTCGAAAAGGGGGCCAATGGGGAAGAAATTCCCAATCGGTCCTTTTCATTTGGCAATGGAGAAACCGTTTATGTGAACATACTGAAATGGGCTGACCATGGAGGAGGAACCAATTCAACAGCAGCAGAGAATGTTACTGTATTGAATGAAGATTTCTTTATGCCCCAGTTGAACAGGTTCAGAAGAATTTGGATTTATCTGCCACCTGATTATGAAACCTCCGGGTTTAATTACCCTGTCATATATATGCATGATGGTCAGAACCTTTTTGATGTCCTGACTGCCTATTCCGGAGAATGGGAGATAGATGAAGCGCTAAACACACTGGCCTCCCAGGGTTACAAAGTACCAATAGTTGTTGGAATTGATAACGGTGGGACAGACCGGATAGCAGAGTATACGCCATGGTCTAACCTGCAATATGGTGGGGGTGATGGTGACCTCTATATCAGATTTATTACAGAAACGCTGAAACCTTACATTGATCAGAATTACCGGTCTCTTGCCGACAGAGATAACACGGCATTGATGGGGAGTTCGCTCGGTGGACTGATTTCTCATTACGGTGCATTATCTTATCAACCGGTGTTCAGCAAAGCGGGGATATTCTCTCCTTCCTACTGGTATTCCGACAGCGTCTGGTCATTCACCCGGCAGACAGGCAAACAACTCGAAATGAGGCTATATCAGTTGTGCGGAACCCTTGAAGGGGGAAATACTGTTAATAATCTTCTCCGAATGAATGATACTTTATTGATGGCCGGTTTTCAACAAAGTGAAATCTTTACTAAAGTGGTGACCGGAGGAAGTCATAATGAAGCATTGTGGCGGGCCAATTTTACAGCGGCTTATCTGTGGCTATTCGAATCAGGTGCTTCTTCAATAGATGAATCGCCTGAAATGAATACCGTTCTTTGCTTTCCTAATCCGGTTGAAAATGAATTATCGTTTTATGGATTGCCATTAATAAGGTATGATTCTGTCGTAATTTCCAATCCAATAGGTCAGCCGGTAAAAACTATTTCAGCAACGACCGGTAATGTTGTTGCGGTTGATGATCTCAAACCCGGACTTTATTACATTAAGTTCCTGAAAGACAATGTTCTGCTTGGAGGGAAATTCATCAAGAAATAACAGTCAGCATGGGAATGGCTGTCCATTTCTCAGACAGATTTTCCAGGCAATTAGCTCGATGAAAACCGAAATGCGACATTCCGGATAATGCAAATATGTTCATAAAGTTACATCCGGGAAGTCAGAAATCTGGCTGAAATTCGTTTTTTTTTCTGCATTTTTGAATTTATCAGAAATTTTATTACAATTATCAGTATCGCAATCGTTTGCGAAAAAATAACATTTGTTTTCTTCGCCAAATGAATGTAATTTAGTGTCTTGATTGAACCCGTTGGAATTAATAGAGTTATTATTGTTAGGAACATTCATGAAACTTTCTGAATACAGCTGTTGAAGTTGAAAGATATTTTCCGGGTTACTTTCTATCGACCAAAAATTCAAAAGTATATTTTCATTAAAACTTTCTCAAACAAATAATCATGAAACATCTGCTACATTCAGGACTGAAGATTTTATCATTCATTGCAATGATGATAATAGTTCAGGTCCTTGTGACGAGTGAAACAATTGCTCAGATATATGAACCCGAAGGACTGAACATGCCGGGAGCCTGGAATGCCTGGACGAATCCTCCGACCAATAATCTGGCACTTGCCAATCCAAACCAGGTGCCAGGTGGAAGATTGATTAAGGTACCTTGTGAACAGCTGCATTGGCAAACAAGATTCAATGTTAATACCTCCGGTGCAGATCTGATCGGTGGAACTTATACCTGGTTGTTTACCAGCGGTCCGCCCACCAATTATTATCAGAATAAGTGGGCGGGTGTTACAGTAACCATGAACACCCTTCAGACTTATACAAAAGAAGGAGCTTTAGATAATACGGCAACCCTGATTGATGGAAAATGGTACACTGTTAACTGGGAAGACCTTGGTTATCAGGATGCCAGAGCAATATTCATGGAAACCAGTGCAGAGCCTGTTGCCATTACCTCGGTTTCAGTGCCTGCTTCGGTTTTTGAAAATGTACCGGTTGTCATAACTATTTCTACCGCAGCAGCGCCTTCAGCGGAGGAGCATTTCTACCTGACCTATACAACGGATAACTGGGTAACCTCCAATGGTGTTCCTGTTACTATGAACGGAAGTTCAGGTACGGCTACCATTCCCGGACTTCCAACCTCAACCGGGGTTTATTACTATGTGGTGAGCTCAGCCCTGGCCGGTCTCACTGACGATTACGGACTTTGTGCATTGCAACTTAACAACAATTCCGGAGTCAACTATTATTATGCCATCGGAACTCCTCCACCTCCACAGATCACCTGGGCCAATCTGCAGTGGCCGGGCAGCGGCGAAATTGAAACCGGCGGGGCATTTAATGTTTACGGACAGGTTTTTATAACCGGTGTAACAGGCCAGGCCACTCCGGCTCCCGGTTTGGAGGCCTGGGTAGGTTACAGTACCACCGACACGGACCCTTCGGCTTGGACCAACTGGGTTGTTGCAACGCACAATGGCCCATCGGGAAGTAATGATGAGTTTTTGGCTGATATCGGCTCAGTAATTTCATCAACAGGAACCTATTACTATGCCACACGATTTAAATATAACGATGATCCTTATGTTTACGGTGGTTTTAGCGGAGGATTCTGGGATGGCACCACCAATGTTTCGGGAATCCTTACAGTATATGATGTTCTGCCTGATCCTGATTTTGATTGGATAAACCTTCAGTTTCCCGGCAGCGCAACGATTGTTCCGGGAGAAAACCTGGATGTTTATGCACAGGCATACATCGAAGGGGTGACCGGACAACCCGAACCGGCCCCCGGTGTGGAGGCATGGATTGGTTACAGCACAAACAATACAGATCCGTCAGAATGGACCAACTGGTTTCCTGCCGCATTCAACGCACCTTCTGGTAACAATGATGAATATGTTGCCAACCTTGGCCAGTTTCTTATTGATGAAGGTACTTATTATTATGCAAGCCGTTTCAGACTGAATACCGGCGAATTTTTTTACGGTGGTTATTCCGAAACCGGAGGAGGACCATGGGACGGAACAACGAATATTTCCGGGATACTAACTGTTCAAACCATTATCAATCCTGTGATCAACTGGGCTAACCTGCAGTATCCTGATTCAGGAGTTATCGTGACCGGACAGTCGTTTGATGTCTATGCACAGGCCTGGATTGAAGGCGTTACAGGACAGCCTGAGCCAACACCTGGTCTGGAAGCATGGATTGGTTATAGTTCAACCGATAGTAACCCGGACACCTGGACAAACTGGGTTCTGGCATCCTTTAATGCCCCTTCCGGCAACAATGATGAGTTTTTCGCAAATATCGGAATTGAATTTACTGAGCCGGGTGTCTGGTTTTATGCCAGCCGTTTCAGATATAATGAAGGCGATTTTGTCTATGGCGGATTTTCTGAAACTGGGGGTGGATTCTGGAACGGGATAGAAAATGTTTCAGGCGTGTTGGAAATAACCGAACCACAACAGACATTTCCGGTGCTGTTTACCATCATCGATGCCACCGAACTGCACGACGCCGTTAAACTGAAAGGGGAGATGACAGCATGGGATACCATTGCCATGAACCCTGACAATCATACCTGGACACTGACCCTCGATATGGTTCCCGGAACATATGAATGGGGTGCGATAGAAGCAGACGGAACCCAGAACGGACTCTGGCTTATTGAGGGTGGCAATCTTGTTATGACACTGGGTGAAGATGGAACCATTTCCGGCATGGTTACTTATACAACCCTGGTCACAAATTCAACGAATCTTCCGGTCGGGTCTGAAATTTATCCCAATCCTGTGAAAGATGCTTTGAATCTTTACATTCCCGGCCTTACAGGGTTCCGGATTATGGATATAAATGGAAGACTTGTCTCCCATAAAATAACAACGGGTGCTTCCCAGCTGATCGACTTAGCCGGTTTTAAGTCAGGAGTATATCAGCTTGATATCCTGATCGGTGATCGTACTTTCCACCAAAAAATTGTAAAGCATTAATCACATTGAAAAACAGTTTCAGATTCAGAAAACTGCCGGGTAAATAGCCGGCAGTTCTGCCTGGATTAAAAGGTTACCGTTACCGGTGGTCTGAATGGTGCTATCAGTGATATTCGTTTAACAACCATCACAATCTCTTGACTTTACCAATCCTTTTAAACTCCTTCAACCGGTTTATCAGACTTACAGCAAAAAACTTACATTCGACAATGACCTCGGTTTATCTGTGAAGATCAGGGCTTCAGAGAAATTCGGAATTCCGGATAAAAACAAGGTTATCTGTCGAAATATGAACAATTCCATGCTTTAAAGCCAGCCCCGCATTCCTGTGGCAGATTCAAATCCTTTCAATAAGGCATGCAAAACATTTCCAGCGGCCATATAGCCCTACTATCATCCGGAGAGTTTTGTATCATTCAGAATATCAGCGCATGACGAACTTAAAAGATTGTCTGCGTGGTCTCTGTCCGCCATTCCGAAAAATATTTGATGATTTCTTTGGTTTATCAAGTTACTTTTTATCCGGAACAGGATAAACAGATGTGGGATCATTTCCAAACGTCATTATTAACATTGATAAATGTAACTGACCGGACCACAAATGAAACATTTTGGTTTTTTATTCAACAAAAACAAATTATGATGAGGATTTACGTGAAGGTTATGGCAGGTATTTTCATCGCTGCATTCGTAATAGCAATAAATACAAATCTCTCAGCTCAGGGAGGGCCGCCACCTCCGCCACCGGGTGAAGGTCACGGACAGACTTCCAATCTTCCCCCTGAAGGTGGAAATGCGCCTGTTGGCAACGGGGTTGCCTTTCTGGTTTCCCTTGGATTAGGGTATGGAATTGCCACCATAATGAAGCATAGAAAAACTGCGATTGAAGAAGCATAACCATTGAGTCTGACCTGATATTGACTAGAGTCAGCTTTTGTCATGATACTATTATTATAAAAACCCCGTTAATGCCAGAGTAATACTGGCATTTTTCTTTTCAGCCGGTTAAACGCTTTTGGATTTGCCATCAGTTTATTGAAAACATTGTCATCTGTGAGTTGACAGCTTTTAATTTATCTTTGCAAATTACTTCAGGTTCTGTCTAATGCGGCGATTATTTCTTCTGTTTGTCATACTTCAATCATCCTTAGGTTTTTTATCTGCACAGAATGAGGAAACTGCAGCTCAGTCTGAGCCCTCTCCTGACACCGCAACAGTTCATTTTGTGAAATTGAACTACAGGTGGCCCGGAGAGAAGTTGATGCCGGTGGTTGATACTTCACTTACAGATTTCCAGTATTTTTTGCCTACGGAATCCGCTTCCGGGTTGAATTCAATCAATGGGAATGCCGGGCTGGCCTACAAATCAATGCTTTTCGACCCGGAGCCGGTACAGGGATTCCGTTTTGCACCTTCGGTTTTTAATGGCTACCTGCTCAGGAATGAGAATATTCCGTTCTACCATGTCAGGAATCCTTATTCCGTTGTTTTTTACAATACAGGTAAAGCAAAAGAACAGGTATTTAATGTTACCCATGCCCAGAATTTATCCAGAGGAATAACCCTTGGAATTGATCTCCGGATTATCAATTCGTTAGGTTTATATGAACGTCAGAAATCTGACAATTCCGGTTTTGCAGGACAGGGACAGTTTGTTTCTGATAATGAACGGTATGTGCTACTGGCAAATTACCGCCACAACCGGTTGAAGTGGAGGGAAAACGGAGGAATTACTTATGACAGCCTGTTTGCCGATAACCTGGAATCGGACAGAAAACGTATACCGGTTAATCTGACGGCAGCTGACAATCAGATAAAAGAGAGCGGCGTTTTTATCAGACATTTTTATTATTTCGGACATACTCCTGCACAGGCTGACAGTGTCGTCACAGCGGCTGATAGTTTGCCAGAGAAAATGCGTCCGGATTCGCTGCACCGTTATTATAATCCAGTGCGTACAAATTTTTTCAGACATACGTTTTCATATACAAGGAATTCCCTGCTTTATACTGATAATTACCCTGTTTCCGGATTTTACCGGGATGTTTTTATTGATTCCACAAAGACCTATGATTCGGTTTATTATCATGAGATTTTAAATGACTTATCCTTCGAAGGTGGGGTAGGTAAAATCAGGGGGCAGGGAAAGGTATTGTTGCTCAGGATTGGTGTTGAATATGCTTTCAGCGTATACAGGAATGATTCTGTTGATGAGAAATACATCCGTTTTACCCCATATGCCTATCTTTCTGCCAATGCTTTTTGTATTGCAAAGGCTGAGGGCCGTATCTGGGCAACACAGGGAAATCCATTTAACGGAGATAAAGGGATTTTCGCCAAGCTGACATTACCTGCTTCCGACAATTCAGCTTCATGGGGAAATGTGTCAGTATCGATGGCTGTAGATGCTTTGCAACCCGATTACCTTTTCCAGTTTCACTCTTCCAATCATTTTAAATGGGAGAATACATTTGGTCAGCAAACAATTTTCAGTGCAAAGTCTTTGTATCAGAGAAATTACCTGAAAGGCGGATTTAATCTGTACACTCTGACGAATTGGGTCTATCTTAATGGAGAAGCCAAACCCGAAAGGGAAGATAACTCCTTCAGCGTAAGTCAGGCATGGGGACAAGCGGCATTCCGAATCGGGAAATTTGATATTGAAGCATTTGGTGCCTGGCAGGGTGTTTCGAAAAGCGAATTGTTACATCTGCCCGAAATCGCAGGCAGGGTAACCGGATGCTTTAATGTTACCTTATTCAAACGGGCTTTGCAATTAAGGGCGGGATTGTCTGTTTTGTATAATTCTGCATTTTATGCTGATGCCTATATGCCGGCCCTCAGATCTTACTATCTGCAAAACAGCATTAAAACTGGGGATTACCCCTATATTGACGGATTTGTAAATATCAGGGTAAAAAGGGCCAGAATGTATCTTATATTAAAACACCTCAACACTGGTTTAAGCGGTTATGATTATATGATGGTTCCCGGTTACCCGATGCCGGACAGAGGATTCAGGTTCGGTATCTCCTGGACTTTCTATGATTGATTTTAATTTCTCTTAAATATATATTATGAGATCAATCCTCTTTTTAATGTTTTTAATATTAACTGTTGATATGGTGTCAGCGCAGAAAGATTCTCAGGTAAGCGGTTCATTTAAAGGCTCTGTAAAAAGGGCAGTTGAATCGGAGTACCTGTTGTATTTGCCCGAAAGTTATGATAACCGGGCTGAAATCAAGTGGCCATTGATGGTTTTTCTGCATGGTTCGGGCGAACGGGGGAAAGACCTTGAAAAGGTAAAGGTGCATGGTCCTCCAAAGCTTATTGAGCATGGCAAAACATTTCCATTGGTTGTATTGTCGCCGCAATGCCCGGATTCTACGGATTGGGACACAGAAACACTTTTCGCTTTGATCACGCATATAGCCTCTGAGTACAAAATAGATGAAACCAGGATATACCTGACCGGGTTAAGTATGGGGGGCTGGGCTACCTGGGATCTGGCTATGGCCTACCCGGAATACTTTGCAGCCATTGCACCAGTTTGCGCGCGGGTAGGCCGTAATTATCCTTCAAGGGCAGCTGATATTAAAACATTGCCGGTCTGGGTTTTTCACGGGGCGGCTGATGAAGTGGTGCTGATCAATGAATCAGCAAAAATGGTGAAGGCACTGGAGGAATGCGGTAATAAGGTCCGGTTTACCATCTATCCAACGGCCGGGCATGACTGCTGGACGGAAACATATAACAATCAGGAATTGTATAACTGGTTTCTGTCAAATAAAAAAAATCCGGAGATGAAATGAGTTGAACACGGAATTATTATCCATGTTGATAACGGAAAACGCCGGAGTTATAACAGGCGTTTTTTGTGTGTATGTCAGAATGTGTACCTTATCGAGACAGCAACGCCATCGCCCCACCAGTGGGTATCACCGACCAGGTTGAAAGCCGGTTTCCAATCGAGTCCGACATTAAAGGGAACTTGCGGAAAGGTGTATTCGAGTCCGGCAATTAAATCAATACCAATGACGGTAAAAGTTCCGTTTCTCTCATCCTTATACCAGTAATAGCGATTGCCCCAGACCCCGATATGGCCACCCAGCCCCAGAAAATAATCGAGATTGACGGCTCCCCTGATGGGTTTCTGCCATTCATAAAGGCCTGTAACAGCAAAACCGCCCCATCTGACGGACGCGATGCCTTCAATGGCATTGGATCCTGTAATGAAGTGTTTAATTGTTACTCCTGTAAAATATCCCAGTCGCAGACCCACGCCTGTTGCATAATTCTGAGTTTTTCCTGATAATGCAGCTACTGTAAGAAAAGCAGCCAGTACAATTGTTACAGACTTCATAGTACAAGAGAGTTTTAATGATCCTGTGAATTCAACGAATAACGAAAAAGTACAATAGAAATTGAGTATTTGTCAATTTTTAATACATAAAAAAGCCGGCAATAAGCCGGTAAGGATTTCATGAATAAAAATTGAGTCCACTCCGAAAACTAATTATTAAACACCATCCAGATAGCTCTTATCCGAATGGTAATAACTTTCTTTCTTTGATTTTTCGGAGCAGGCTCAAAATATTAAACATCAATTTTTGCATATTTGGCGTTCTTTTCAATGAAATCACGCCGTGGCGGTACTTCATCACCCATCAGCATAGAAAAAATCCGGTCGGCTTCGGTTCCATTATCAATGGTAACCTGCCTGAGCGTCCTGAATTCAGGATTCATGGTGGTCAGCCAAAGTTGTTCTGCATTCATCTCTCCCAAACCTTTGTATCGCTGCACATGAACACCGCTTTCCTTGCCATTGCTCATTTCGGCTATTAGGGCCAGGCGTTCTTCTTCGGTCCAGCAATAACGTTCTGTGGTACCTTTGCGCACCTGATACAGGGGAGGGGTTGCTATATAAACAAAACCGTTTTCAATCAGTTCTTTCATATACCTGAAAAAGAAGGTGAGGATGAGGGTTGCTATATGGCTGCCGTCAACATCGGCATCAGTCATGATTACAACTTTGTGATAACGCAGTTTGACAAGATTCAGCGCTTTACTGTCGTCTTCAGTGCCGATGGAAACACCCAGGGCTGTGAAGATGTTCTTTATTTCTTCGTTGTCGAATATTTTATGTTGCATCGCCTTCTCGACATTGAGAATTTTTCCCCTGAGCGGCAGGATGGCCTGAAAACGACGGTCACGACCCTGTTTGGCTGTACCCCCTGCAGAATCCCCCTCTACGAGATAGATCTCACACTGTTCAGGGTCCCGTTCGCTGCAATCGGCAAGTTTTCCGGGCAGTCCGGAGCCGGTCAACACGTTTTTGCGTTGCACGAGTTCGCGGGCTTTACGGGCAGCATGACGGGCTGTGGCAGCAAGGATAACCTTGTTGACAATGGTCCGTGCTTCTTTCGGATGCTCTTCAAGGTAATAGTTTAGCAATTCTGAAACAAGGGCATCCACAGCACCCATTACTTCATTGTTTCCGAGTTTTGTTTTGGTCTGTCCTTCAAACTGAGGTTCCTGCACTTTCACGGAAATAATTGCGGTAAGTCCTTCTCGGAAATCATCACCGTTAATATCAAACTTTAACTTTGATAACATTCCGGATTTGTCAGCATAAGCTTTCAGCGTTCGTGTGAGCGCCCTGCGAAAACCTGCAAGGTGAGTACCCCCTTCATGGGTATTAATGTTATTGACGTATGAATGGATGTTTTCGCTGAATGAAGTATTATATTGCATTGCGATTTCAACAGGAATTTCATTTTTCTCACCTTCAATATAGATCGGATCCGGCATGAGCTTTTCACGCATTCCGTCAAGGTATTCGATAAAGTCCTGTAATCCGTTTTCAGAATAAAATGAAGTATATGGATGAGATCCGGTGTCATCAAGTTCCCGTTCGTCTGTGATGGACAGTCTTATCCGTTTGTTCAGGAAGGCGAGTTCGCGTAACCTGGATGCCAGGATTTCGAAATCATAAACGTCTGAAGTAAAAATTTCGGTATCAGGTTTAAAATGAACAGTGGTACCTGTTTTTTCAGATTCACCTGCTACCCTTACTGCATACCTGGGTTTGCCTATTGCATATTCCTGTTCGAAGATTTTACCTTCGCGGCATACAGTTACTTTAAGCATTGAGGAAAGCGCGTTAACGCAGGAAACGCCCACGCCGTGCAAACCTCCTGAGACCTTATAGGACCCTTTATCAAATTTTCCACCCGCATGAAGCACAGTCATAACAACTTCAAGTGCTGAACGTTTTTCCTTTTCGTGCAGGTCGGTAGGGATACCTCGACCGTTGTCACTCACGGTAACAGAGTTATCAGTATGTATGAATACATCGATGTTGTTGCAATAACCGGCCAACGCCTCATCAATGGAATTGTCAACTACTTCATAAACAAGATGGTGTAATCCGCGCGATCCGGTATCTCCGATATACATGGAAGGGCGTTTGCGAACCGCTTCAAGCCCTTCGAGTACCTGGATGTTTTCTGCAGTGTAATTGCCGTTACCATTTCCGTTTCCGTTGCCATTTCCACTAGTCTCGGTAGGTTTATTTAATTCGTTCATATTCAGTTTATTAGTATGAGTTTGTAAGTATGCAAAGGTAGCTTTTTTTAGCTTTGGTTTTACATCCGGATTGCTTCAAATCCGCCTGAAGTTATTAACAAAAAAGGGCAGTTGGAAAGTCTGCCCCCTATTGATTTTTTAAACAATCCTGTGCCTAGAAAGAATAGGATATTCCTCCCATCATCTGAAAACGGTATGCCGGATAATTATACCACAGATAATATCGTGATCCTGTCAGGTTGCTTAAATTGAGAAAGGCTGAAAGCAGTTTGGTATAGCGGTATTCAACACCAAGACTTATATCGGTGTAGCCTTTGATTGCCTTTGTAAGGAAATCGTCTCCTTCACGGTCCGGGGCGGGCAGACGAGCATATTGTTTGCCGTTTGTGGTAAAGCCGGCCTTTACAACAATTTTTTTCTGAATATCGTAATATCCTTCTGCACCAAATGAGGATCCTGGTCTGTGCCATGGTTTCTCATTGTTCGTAAGTGACCATTTTTCGAAAGCAGCGAAGGCCTTGACCTTGATACGCTCAGCAGTGTGATACTCTGCTTCAAAACGGCCTTTCATCACGTTACCGTCATTGTAAACCACAGTAAACCGGTTCAGGGGTTGCCGGGAATCAACATTCACGAAAAATCCTTCATTTTCGATGCTGCTGCTTTTAAAGGTTGCGGAGATATTTATGCGTTTACCGGCTTTTGCTCTTGCCCCGGCATAGAAGGTAAAACGTTCGCGTGTATACTTCAAGGGCAATACCGATTGGATAAACGGATTTATATTACTGAGGTTATCGAATCCTTTGCGTGTTAGTCCACCGGTGATTCCTGCCATTAACACAATCGCATCTTCCAGGGCGCGTACCTGGGCCTCAGCAAACGGGAAAAGATATATCTTCGAAGCAGAGTCGACCTGAACAGAGAAGTTAAACCCGAACAGAAGTTTATATTCATTAAATTCAGTGCTTACAGATGGTTTAAACATCAATAGTGAACTTTTCTGTTTCAGGGTGCTATCCTTGTACCCGGTAAAACCAAGGTTGGTTTCAAATGCTAAAACCTGGTAATCCGTTAAATCAAAAAGTTCAAATCTTTTATCCAGTTTTGATTCAAAAAGTATCAGGGATTCGCGGGTTTGGAACAAATCGCTTATGTTGTTGAAAGATAAGCCTACTTTGTGATTCAGCTGGTCCGGATCTGAGAAATTGGATTTGATTTCACCGGAAACATTCAGTCTGTTAAAGCGTTGCTTCAGGCTTTCCTCATCTGCAAGCTGAGCAGGATCTGCCGGTTTGAATCCATAATGGTGAACAACATTCCGGCGATAGCCAGCGCCGATGCTGATGGTATGGTTATCGGTATATTTTTGACCACTGGCCTGGATCAGATTGAGACTGTTGCTGCTTTTTGGGTAATCTTTTATCGCACCGGAGGAGGACAAGTGTTTAAGGTGTACCCCCAATGCATAGGTTTTAGACCGTAATGAATTTGCAAAAAATTCCGCATATGGAGTGGTATAATTGCCAAATCCGACCCTGGCATAATTCCGGTACAGTTTTTTAACCGGTTCCCCAACAAGTTTCACCGGTGTTATATCATCCGGTTTCAGGGTGGTTTCCATCTGAAGCGGATTCACTGAGTAGGTCATCACCGGAAGTTTTACCTCGGTTTCAGCTGCCGAAGGGCTGATACTTGTTTTATTGGCATCAGGTATCGAAGGTTCAAACGCTGCAGTAACAGTAACCTGTTCATTGATTCCCTGACCCAAAGCCCATGTGGCGGATAGAATTATTCCAAAGGCCACAAGGGCAGCTTTGGGGGAGGATTGTTTAATGTTGGGCATCATATCCATATAAATGTTATGTTTTGAACCGGTTCTTCATTTTATCTGATAATAATCCCGTCTTCATCGTCGAATTCCTGGTTAACGGGTTGTTTGCTCTCAGTCTGTTCGAGCAGGGCCAGTTTTTCAATGGCGATTCTTTTCAGATCTTCTCCATCATAATTGTCGATGATGCTCTGAAGTGTTTGTTTTGCCTGAAAGGTATTCCCGGTTTTAAGGTACACATCCGAAAGCAATATAAAAGCCCTGGCAACCCAGTAATCGTAGGATGCGTAATCCCCTGTAAGTTTGAAGATGTATTTTTCAGTATTCTTGTAATCTTTCTCCAGGAAACACATTTCCGCAAGACTAAACAGGGCTTCAGCCCCATATTCCCCCTGCGAACGCTTTATGGTTTCACCATAGGAACTCCGGGCCAGTTCCGGACGGTTGAGTATTCTCGCTGAATTTCCGGTAATCAGGTTGGCTTCAGCTATCAGACCTTGTGACAGATCTTCCTGCTGGAGTAATCTTTGCCCGTTCAGAATGGCCAGGCCATGGTTGCCTGTGTAATACTGGCACCGCATCTGACCTGTAATTGCTTCCGTCATATTATCCTTGCTTTCAGCATTCTCTTCCAGTCTCTGGAACATGGCCAGCGCCTTTTCGTAATCCCTGTTTTTATATAGAATTTCAGCAGATTTCAGGGCTGCCTTCTCGGTGAACCGGTTTCTGGGATGTGACAAGACGGCTTCAAGGCTTTTGAGGGCATCGTCAGTCTTACCTGTTCTGGCTTCGCAGTCGGCTTTATAGAATCCTGCATTGACAGCAAAACTGCCATTGGGAAACTTCTGCAGGTAAGAAGCGAACCCGGTTACCGCCTTTTCGCAATCTCCGCTCATATAGCGGTTTTCAACAGCGGTAAAGGTAAGCGAATCCTGTTCGGAGAGGGTGACATTGGCAAATGGAATATCAGCCGTGTATTCCACGAAACTATCCACCTGGTTCATGTCGACATAAATATTCCTGATAACAGCCAGGGCTTCGCGGGCCTCGGGTGTGGCAGGGTAATCTGAAACCACTTTCTTGAAGGTTTCAAGCGCCTTCTGATCACGGTTGATGTTATAGTATACCAGGCCGATGTTGAGCAAAGCATTTTTGACAATGCTGCTTCTGGGATAGTCGGTAATTACTTTCTGGAAGGCTGACAGTGCCTCCTCGTTCCTTTTTAGCGAAACAAGTGTACGTCCCATTTCAAACCTGGCATCATCGCTGTAATTAGACCTGGGATAATCGGCAAGCAGTTTCTGGAGAGAACTTAATTTCTGGTTGAGATTGCCGGTAACACCCACGGCTATTGATTTCTGATACAAGGCGTAATCGGCATCGGATGCCCTGGCGGCAATAGCCTGATCATATTGCAGAATGGCATCCTTGTATTGCTTCATCATCAGATGGCAATCTGCCAGTCGCAAACGGGCATCATTCAGCATTTTTATATCCGCAGGCCTGCTTTCGATGTATCTCGTAAAGGCCTGCTTTGCTGCCGTATAGTTCTTCAGTTTCAGATAGGAATAGCCCAGGCTGTAATTTACTGTGCCATAGGATGTGTATTTTTCAGCCCCGGAAACACCAAGGAATTTATCATAATATCCGGCCGCGATCTCATACTGACCAAGTCTGTAGTAGCATTCGGCCATCCAGAACATGGCTCCGGCCGTTATTTCATCATCCGACCGGTTATCAAGCGACTTTTTGAATTGGCCAATAGCATCAAAGAATTGGTTATCAGTAAATAATTCAAGTCCACGGAAATAAGTAATTTTCTGATAAATGGTGTTTTGGGATGCATTGCGTTTCTTAATGTTCTCCAGGGTGATCAGTGCTTCCCGGTAGTTTTTGGTGACCATGTAAAGGTTGGCAAGGTATGTAAAAGCCTCGTCCCTGCGGGTTGATTCCGGATATTCATTCAGATATTGCTGCAGCGCTTTGATGGCTTCATTATATGGGTTATACGAGAGTTCGATGGAGAGTTTTGCATAATTAAATAATGCATCCTCAGCAATATCAGATTTTACCGGTATTTTCCATGCAGCCAGAAAGGAGCCTGATGCAAATTTTTTCTGATCTGTTTTCAGATAGCAATCGCCAAGGTGATAGTAGGCATTCTGTGCCATACTGTCATTTTCTGTTGTAACCGACTGGAATTCGGGAATTGCTTTTGTATAATTCCCGGTTTTATAATATGAATAACCCAACAGATAACTTTCTCCGC
The DNA here is from genome assembly GCA_043806115.1 of Bacteroidota bacterium. GTDB lineage: Bacteria > Bacteroidota > Bacteroidia > Bacteroidales > Lentimicrobiaceae > Lentimicrobium. The sequence goes on along the minus strand of JAZDHI010000075.1, from coordinate 32,894 downwards.
GATTCCCTTTATTCCGGCTGACTGATCGGTATTCTTCCATTAATCTGACAGCTTCGGCATAGTTTCCTTTACGATAATTCACATCGGCAGCCAGCCTGAGAATCTCATTGGTGCGTTTGTTATGCTGACCTGAGAGGTAAGGCCCGGCCAGGTCCAGCATTTCGTCGTGTCTGCCCTGCAGGTAATAAATCTGAATTATATAATAGGGAACAACATTTTTAAAAGTCTCATCATCTCTCAGTTTTTCGAAATCACGCAGTGCAGTTTCATATTTACCGCTGGCGTACATGATGTGTGCATAGTAATAATTGGCCGGTCCGGTGTACTTTGTCTGTTGCTCCTTGATCCGGTAAAACGCATCAGCTGCCTCATCGTAATTTTCCTGTTTGAAATAGCAATAGCCTTTTTTAAAAGCGAATTCTGCATTTTCTTCCGCGTTCATGTCGTAAGGATCTACCTTGCTATAGGCATCCAGGGCGCTGCGGTAGCTGTTGTTCCTGAACTGGAGGTTGCCCAGCTGAAACCATGCACGGTTTGATCTGGTGTTTTCCGGATAGGTTTTTAGAAATTCCTTTAGCAGGGCAGCAGCATCACCATGTTGAAGTTCAGCTGCACTGACTGAAGTGTAGAAATCCTTCTCAGCATCAAAACCGACCAGAAGATCATCGCCAGACTTTATTCGACTGTATGTTTCACGCGTGGCTCCATACTTTTCTTTTAAAAAAAGATCTTTTGCCGAGCTGAGATCACTGGTATGTGAACCAGGATTGGTTGGTTGCTGGGCTACGGCCGGAAGCTGTAAAATCAATAGCAGCGCTGAAATTGCAGAAACGAGGATTCTTCTCATGCTCAAAGCATTTTTTGGATTCAAATTTAGCCGTTCACAGGCTTTTAAAACGAAAGGTGAATGCAGATTTATCAACAGCAGGTATTTGAAAACTTCTGATTAACGCTTTCCCGTTCCGGTTATTATACCAGCAGAAGATTTATGAGATTCAGATGTTGTCATGTTAAAAGTAAAAACCATAAAGTCTGCGCGGCTGACCAAATTAAACATACTTCAAAATAAAACAATTCGGTCAGACGGGTAAAACGCTGGATTCCGATTAATTGATGGACTTTTATTTCATTTAAGGCATCATGTTACCCCTGACCTTATAGCATGAATAAACTATCGGATTATCGGGAAGCAACAGGATTTTTCCGGAATACTAAAACCTGACAAGTTTCAGCGACACAACGGAACCATCAGACATTGTTAACCTAGCAAGATAGATGCCATTGGCCAGATCTGTAATGTTGACATTGATTTCGGAAAGCCCGGAGCCCGGATTGATTCTTTGAACACAGGCGCCATTCAGGTTGAGAATGCATATTTCAACCATATTTTTTGCCGGGCTGGTAAGAGTGAAGGAACAACCATCAGGGGTGTACCTCAGTGCCGGATCTTTAACTTTTACAGGTTCAATAACACTGACCGGCCCGTATTCAAGTATCAGGTTATCAATCCAGAGTTTACTCCCTGTTACCGGACTTCCGGTCAGGAGGTTTGATGAAAAAAACATGATGTTCATGGTGTCGGGCATCTCCCATATCATATATTCAATGGGAATTGTGAATTCGTGCCAGTTTGAGTTTTGGCCACCAAGCACAGCGTATGAAGTGGCCAATGTGTCGCGTCCGCTTCCGTTCCACCTGAAAAGACCGATCCCAAGAATGCAGGAGTCGCCGGGTGAAGGAAGGTATCTGAACCAGCCTTTGAGTGCGCTTGGTCGGGTTTCAACCGGAACTCCCCCACTTACAGTACCGGTCTGGTTTACAATATCCAGGGTGATTTCACCCAGCGAAACAATCCCCGGCAGGGTTACAGGACCAAACAGAACGATGTTCTGGGTGATCGTTTCTATCTTAACAGAGGAAGTTCCGTTCTGCGGATTAAACAGGTCCTGAGTAACACAGGCGAAGGGTGTGCCGAGTATGGTCTGGTTTATGGTATTCCAACCAACAGGTTCGTTATCTGTCCAGTTTTCAAAATCAGGATTGGGAATCGGATCCTGGGCACTGCAAATTGAGTGTAAAGTGCTGAAGAATAAAAAAAATGCAAGGCAGGTGAATTGACGACAGGCAGTAAAAACTGGTTTCATTTATCGACTGTTAAGATTGACAGGGCCTATAGACCTAATAATTAAGCAAAAGTAGCCAAAATCACGAACAACCTTGTGTAATGTGATTCTTCAGCTTTAATAAAACCAGGTAAAATACAATATCCCCGCATCAGCAGGGATATTGTGTTTCAGAAAAACGGTGCCGTACAACGCTGTAAGCGGGGTTCTGTTCCACCCGAAGGTGGTTCCTGTCATTTATCTAATCCTTACGTTGCCGTAAAGCTTTAACGACCTACCCCCCGGAAGGGCGGGCAACCCCTTGCACCACTGTTATGTGATACGTTCCGGTATATTTGGTCTTTCAATCCATAAGGTTTACCCGACCTGATTGTTACCAATCCTGCCCGTGGGCTCTTACCCCACGTTTTCACCCTTATCCCGCCAAGGCGGGACGGTTATTTTCTGTGGCACTTGCTGTTTCCGCCGGCAGCGGAACCTTCCCGTTAGGAAGTATGGCGCCCTGTATTGCCCCGACTTTCCTCTTCCGGGTTTAAGACCGGAAGCGACAGAACACGTTGCTTTTACCGTTTATTGACCTAAGTTGATGCAAAGATACAAAATATTAGCGCTGATAATGAATACTATTGCACTTTATCCGGTGCTATAGCTCCTGACCTTCAGTACCTTTTAACTGCCGGATTAACTGCTGAGTCGTTTTAATAGCAGGGCAATGGATTTATTTGCAACCACTGAGAGTGAATCCATATACTGAGGTTGCGTAAGCAATATCAGTTCATGGTGCAGTTCAGGATGTTTACCGGCAATCTTTACCATGATTTTAAAGGCATTCAGCCGCACCGCAGGTTTTTTGCCGACTTTTTCCCACACGTTCGTGCAATGATTAAAGAGTAACCCTTCAGATTCCTCCGGTATTTCCATTTTACGCAATATAATCAGAAGTTCGCGCTGATGGTCATCGTTTTTGCCGGCCAAGGAGTTGATCATGTCAGCAACAAAAGGCTGAACACGCGGGTCGTTTTTCTCCATACAACTCCACAGCAGCCAGGCAGCCCGCCATGCGCAGGGCTGATTATCCGAGAGACTCAGTATAATAGTTTCTTCAAACGCTTCCGGATGCGCAGTCATCCAGGCAATCAGATCTGTTTTATATGTGTTTGTCAGAATCCATTCAAGAGGAGCTCCCATAGTTGAAAAGAATGATATTAATAGCCAGGTTTTATTGCATGCTGATTGTATATGTGGCCATTATAGCCTGTTCCGGTAGCAAAGTGTATCGGAATACATTGATTCCGCCTTTGGCAGGATATAGAGTCAGAACTGACTGCCTCAGGGGATTCAGGCAGTGAAAGTTCCCGGGTGAATAATCCGAAGAGCATAATTCTTAGTTGTTGCATGTGGGGCTGTCTGCCTGATTACCGGTAGCTTTTTGTTCATTTCTCATCACATCAGTTTTCTGTTCAGAGAATTCAGGTATCTTATTTCTTACATCATACCATGCAATCGTAAAGTTGATCCCCATAGAATCATGAATCAGCCTGTCTTTCATACCAGCCATATTTTCAAATTAACGGAATCCAGTTTATTTTGAAATCAACCGGTATTCACTTTGGCAGGTTTAAAATCAATCAGAATTGCAATGTCACTTGTTAATGATTGTTCATCCTGAATATAAAACAAATAATCCAATATTCCGGATCCCGAACTTGATGAGTTCAGTTTTGTGAGTCTTCATGGTATCTGAAATATATTCCTTTATGGTCATGGCTTTTCTAATATTCCAAATATACAAATCTTTTTCGAAGCAGTGAAGCACAAAACCGTCTGCCAGCAATGAATCCCGCATTTGCAGGACAAAAAACTTCAATTAAGTTTTGTGCCCGCTTTTATGCCAAACGCCTGTTATACCCTCTGAATATTATGGAGTCTCTTTACAGTATTTTTTTTGTTGTTCAATAAATTTTTCACAGTCGACCATCCTGTTGTAAACAAGTATTTTTTTTGATTTAAACAGTTTTGGTCTCCAACCTAATAAATTTACTTGTCCTGTTGTGCCCTCCTGAATTAGAAAACACTTTTCAACAATGCCTTTTTTTGTTCTGAATTTAACTCCAATTGAAGACCATCCAGGATATATAGCCATTTTTGCCTGACATTTATCCCAAAATGCATCATCCACGCATTCTCTTTTTTTTAACCAATTTGTTATGGAATCAAAACAAGGCGATAAATTAATTGTATATCCGCCTGCTTCACTATCGGGATTGGTTTGCCCTGTCTGGTTTATCCTGATTACTTTACGTACTATTTTCTCTGCCTTTCTAAATTTCATATTGTCAACAGCCTTACAAAGTGCTTTTTCATTTTGTGAAGATGCTATCTCAAAATTTAAGAACATAGCCGTGAGGATAATTATTTTGCGTATGATTTTCATTTTTATACTGTTGTTTCAGATTGTAAATCGTTTTTATACCAATCCCTCAGGTTTTTTTCTTCACCATATTGTCATCGGTCAATAGATCCGGTTTCAAAAGAATATGGAAAATAGAGCATCCGTTAATGGTCGCATGATCATTCCTGCTATTTTAGAGCGGGTTGCACTTGAATAGATATAATAAAAATTCAACAGCAATTTTTTCAGAATTTTTCCATTCTCCATTCTTCATCTTTCTTAGGTTAACCAATAGACCTTTACTTGGTTTTTTATTCAAATGCAAGGGAGCAGAAACCATCAAATCAGGATACCAATATATTGTAAAAGCTGGTATTGACTATCCATAATCCATTTTATTGATAAAGCGAAATTCATTTTCATAAACAACAGCTCACTTGTAATGATTATAACTCAACCCTTGTAAATTATATTTTGCAGAGACATCAGATGATTATGCTTATCTTGAAGTATTTAATAGCGATGGCACATATAGTTTTTCTTCAAAATGGAAAAACTATTTAAAGAAATTTTGGCTGCAAGGTATTTTTAAGCGGGCTATGGTTGGTTTTGTGTCGTTGAGGATTTAAAGGGCTTTTCCTTTGACAGGGAGTCAATGCTGGTATACAGGTACTTTTCATACGCTTTTCAGGAGGTGTTACCATAAAAGCCGGCTATTCATGAATTTCAAGTCAATTTACCTGTTGATCAATGGCAAACCTGATATCATCCGGTTTGCCATTTTTCTCCTTCCTTTTTAGCCAACAAGGGGAGACGCATCAGGTTTGAAATCAAAACCGGAGGTTGAGGAGCAAGCCTGAGGGGAAACTAAATTCTGAAGTAAGCACTTCTCACGCGTCAAAGTCGCTCGCAAGCTGAGGAATTTCCATCAATGAAATTTTATATCCATGACCGGAATGTTCTTCCGCTGCCTGGATAACTTATCTGCAGCACTGAAAATATTCAGGATGTTTGTGGCACTCGGAAGCGGTGGTCAAGACCCGGTACAAAAATACTGCACTTTCGACCCATTGCCCGCTAAACGAATAAACCAGCCGGTTGTTTCAGATACCCTTTTGGCTGATCACCACTTCCACCGCACCATACCCGAATTTGGCAAAGGGAGCATTGCGGATCTCAAGGTGATCGTACCCGGCCAGGCGTGACTTGATGGCTGTTTTCAGTATGCCATTGCCGATGCCGTGGATAAAGGTCACCTTGGCATAATTGTGCGCGATGGCGCTTTCGAGCATGCGGGTAAAGTAATCGAGCTGGTAAATCAGAATTTCATTCTGCGGCATCTCCGTATAGTCCTGACGAAGCGCCGAAATATGCAGATCAACCTCGGCTTCAAAAGGCGCTGTTTTATGAATATCGATGACGGCATCCGGAGTCAGGGCTGAGAGTTTCTGCTTAGCTGCCGGATCAATCCCGGATTTTGCAAAGGTTTCGGTCGAAGATATGATCACCTGTCCGGCAAGGTCGCCAAGGTTGATCAGCACAGCCTTCAACCCGATCAGCGGGAAGTCCTGGTAGCTTGTCTCCTTGTAAAACCTGACCGGCTTGATTTTGAATGCAGCATGCAACGGGCTGAGGATCGGACTGATCTCATTTTTATGGAAAATCACCTGCATCACACCGTCCGACCAGCTTTCAATATCCTCGCGGCTGATTGTCTCCAGCAGCAGTTTTGAATAGGGGGGGGTCATATCGTAATCTACCCCGGCATAACCCTTGTCATCTTCCATCAGCGAAAAGGAGAATAATGCGTCGTACCCGGTGTTGTTTACCAGGAAGATATCGAGGTTACCCGAAATAAGCCATTGCTGGTCGTGCGGGGCAAAGGCCATGTAAATGCCTTCGATGGCCCGGATACCCGATTGCCGGAACAGATAACTGATGCGGTCGTCGCTGCCGGTTTCATGGGAGGGGGTGGGTTCTTTTGCCTTTTCGGGAACTGCTGCCGTCCTTTCCGGTAGGTTTACTTTAACCTGCCGGTCGAAGAACCGATCGGCTGCCCCCTGTGGCTCGATTATAATCAGGTCTTTAACAAGCACTGGGACAACAAATCCTTCTTCAATGGCAACATTCACCATGGTAGTACTGATTAATCCGGTTACAATTCCACCCCCTTTTTCATTCAAAAAACGCACCTTATCGCCTGGTTTCAATTCCATTGTCTGTTGTCATATATTTTAGTGATCCGTTGCCTGATCCGGCTCCGGAGAGATGTCTGTTAAGAAGCTGCAAAGGTAACAATTAAAAGGGCAGTTTTATAATAGCCATTTATGCATTTGAAAGCAATGAATTGCTTTTTACCATCTGATATTCATAAGGAACAGCTATTGACCTGCATCAAACTTTCGGCTTGTAAGTAAGGATTTATGATGAATTTTACAAACTGATTAAAATTTAAATGCTGAAGTTCATATTGGTTAGAAACTCGTTTTTCTGTCACATTGAGTCCCGATACAATCGGGGTCGAAATGCAATAATACTGCTCAAAAAAGAGCTTTTTGTATTGATTAGGCGGGCTACCACTCTCCCGCCGGAATGGGCAGCTTGCCCCGCTTTTCCGGCGGGAGAACAAGCTGCTCTGGCTGACAAGTGGCGAAAGTACCAGATAGCGATCACAAATAAAGACAGTCTGTTAATGTTTTGTTTCCGGTTGATGGTTTAAAGAGATAAATGCATAAGTAATGACTTCACGTTCCTGTGCGAAAACCCATTTCGGAACCCTCTGTTTAATTTTTCTAACCACTGAGTTTAGCAAAGAAGCCGCAAAGCATCCCGGAGTTGTTAATCCTTTCATGGAATAAGTGAGAAAGCAGGAACCCTTAATTTATAAGAGATTGAATTCCGGCCTGACTTTTGTTTAATTTTATCACCTTAACCTCTTTGCTTAATATGAACTTTTCTCGTCTCAACATACTGCTTTTATTGCTGATTGCCGGGCCGTTATTTTTTACCGCCTGTGATGAAAATGATCCTGCACCTCTTTCGCCAACTCCGTATACCCTTGAAATTCCCTCATACTTCCCTACGCAGCTGAATATTCCGGAGGATAACCCCCTTACCGTGGAAGGAATTCATCTGGGGCGGTATCTGTTCTACGACGGACGTTTGTCGGGAAGAACAACACACGATTCGCTGATGTCATGCGGCAGTTGCCATCTTCAGTCCAACAGCTTTGAACCTGGTATCGGTCATCCGGTTTTCCAGGATGGCCATACACACGGCCTCAGCGGTGTGCCCACCCCTCATATGCCCCTTCCATTGATCAATCTGATCTGGAACCCGAACGGCTACCTTTGGAATGGTCTGATCAGGGAGAATAACCCGGATATCTCACGAAGGAATCTTGAAGATCTCGTGTGGATGGGTGTGGTGGCACCACATGAAATGGATGGCGATACCAACCGTACCAAAGCCTTGATACAGCAGATCCCTGGCTATCGGGCTCTGTTCGGGAAGGCATTTGGCTCAGAAACCATTACCATGAAGAATATCAGCCGCGCCATCGCCCAGTTTGTAAGAACACTGGTTTCGGCCGATTCGAAATTCGACCGGTATATGCGGGGTGAGGTTCAGCTGACGCAGCAGGAACTGAATGGCTTTATTCTATTTACCACAGAGGAGGGCGGAGATTGTTTTCATTGCCACGGCAGTAGCGGGAATCCGCTTTTTACCACCAACCTGTTCTATAATAACGGGAAGGATACGGAGTTCAACGACACCCGGGACCGGTATGCGGTTACCGGCGATGAGAGGGATCGCGGCGCTTACAAAGCCACCACCCTGAGGAACATCAGCCTCACAGGGCCGTACATGCACGATGGCCGGTTTGAAACATTGGATGAAGTGATTGATTTTTATTCCCACCAGGTGAAGATGTCGCCTTACGTGAATGCACTCATGCATCATGTCGCCGACGGAGGTGTCCAGCTGACCCCTACAGAAAAGGCCGAGTTGAAAGCCTTTTTGCTGACCCTGACAGATGAAAGTTTTCTGACGAATCCCGATTTTGCACCTCCGGCTCTGTTTCCTGACGGGTTAGCCTATGAGGAGGTGGCAGGAAGGTACTATATCCGGTAATGGTTTATTGTTCGTTTATTTCAGGAATGGGAACCAGTCAATTTACGTGTCAGGCACTTTAAATCTAATTCCATACCGTACGTGCTATTGACAGATCAGATATATGCAACGGAAATTCCCGACTCAGACAGGATATTGGTCGGAATAAATTACCGGATTGTCCTTACGTCCATTAGGGAGTTGATATATCGGATCCCCGTCATTCATAATCCGAATTCCATTCATTTATCAGAAAACCGGCTTCATCCCAAGATTGTACATGGTAAACGACCAGACATCGGCAGCTTCATCGATCATCTTTGAAATAGGTTTGCCTGCGCCATGTCCGGCATTGGTTTCGATCCTGATCAACGCCGGATGATTACAGGATTGTTTTTCCTGCAGGGTTGCAGCGAATTTAAATGAGTGGGCCGGCACAACGCGGTCGTCGTGATCGGCGGTGGTAACCAGGGTTGCCGGATAGCAGTTGCCGGCTTTCAGGTTATGCAGGGGTGAATACCCCAGCAGGTAATGGAATTCATCTTCTTTGTCGCTTGAGCCATAGTCTTCGGTCCATGCCCAGCCAATGGTAAATTTGTGAAACCGCAGCATGTCCATCACACCAACAGCCGGAAGGGCTACCGCAAAGAGCTCAGGGCGCTGGGCCATGCAGGAGCCCACCAGCAACCCGCCATTTGAACCGCCGGCAATCGCGATTTTTGAGGGAATGGTATATCTCCTGGCGATGAGGTATTCCGCGGCAGCAATAAAGTCATCGAACACATTTTGTTTCTGAAGTTTGGTTCCTGCCCGGTGCCATTCTTCCCCATATTCGCCGCCACCTCTGAGGTTGGCCATGGCAAAAATACCCCCGTTTTCAATAAAGAGCAGTCTGCTTACGCTGAAATTAGGAGTGAGGCTCACATTGAAACCGCCGTATCCGTATAGATATACAGGGTTGTTGCCATCGAGCCTGATATCGGCCCTGTGTACTAAAAACATGGGTACACGGGTTCCATCCTTGCTGGTGTAGAATACCTGTTCTGAGACAAAGCCGGAAGCATCGAAATTGATTTCAGGTTTGTGGTAAACTTCTGATTTATTTGATTTTATATCTAACTTATAAATGGTTGAGGGAGATGTAAACGAAGTAAAGGAGTAAAAGGCATTACCATCTTCCCGGGTGCTTTCAAAATCGGTGATTGTTCCAGGGCCGGGTAAGGTTATTTCATATTTATAACTGCCATCCATCCCGAATGCATAAGCTTTGTCGGTGGCATCCTTCATGTACTGGCAAACCAGTAATCCTCCGGCAGCATGGGCCGATTTCAGCACTTCTTCCTTTTCCGGAACAATGGTTTTCCAGTTTTCCCTGCCCGGTTTGCCGAGATTAACGGAGATCAGCCTGTAGCGTGGTGCCCCGTCGTTGGTCCGGATGATGAAATCTGTTCCCGCGTTGGTGATGACTTCATAGTCATAACTGAAACCTTCGGCAATCCTGATGAAACCGCTGTAGGGTGAAGGGATATCCTTGAAATGGTCGGGTCCGCGGAGTTCTTTGATATAGAGTGCGTTCCCGCTTGTGCTTTCGGTTTCGAACATCATCAGGAACTTTTCATCTGAAGTGGTCTGCGCACTATACCCATAAAGGGGCTTCTCTTTGTTTTCATAAACCAGGCGGTCACTTATCTGGGGATCACCCACCCTGTGGTAGTAAACTTTCTTGAATTCATTTCTGGAGGACAATTCGCCACCTTCGTCTGGCTTGTCGTAGCGGCTGTAATAGAACCCGTTACCTTCCCAGGCAATGTCAGAAAACTTGACCCATTCAAGCTTGTCGCTGAGTTGCTTGCCAGTGGCGGTCTCAATCACGTATATCTCGTTCCAGTCCGATCCTGCTTTTGCAATGGCATAGGCAAAGTAGCTACCATTGCGTGAAGCCGCGTATGATGCCAGGGCTGTGGTGCCATCACCTGACAGTTTGTTGGGATCCAGAAATATCTTAGGCTCCCCGGTCAGCCCTTCCTGAATGTACATGACACTCTGGTTCTGTTTTCCGTTGTTCCGGGTGAAAAAGTAATATTTACCCTTATGGAAGGGCACACCATACCTGGGAAAATCCCATAGTTCAGTCAGGCGTTTCCTGATACCTTCACGAAAAGGAATATTACCGAGGTATATCTCTGTTATGTCATTCTGTGCCTTGACCCACCTGGCGGTCTGGGCAGAATTGTCGTCTTCGAGCCAGCGATAGGGGTCGGTAATTGTAACGCCAAAGTAGTTGTCGGTGACACCGGTTTTTTCAGAGACCGGGTAGGTGATTTTTTCTTGCTGGCCGAAGCCTGTAGCGGATAGTATTCCCATGACAGCGATAAGTAGGATTTTTTTCATTGTTTTTGATTTTGTTCTGCCTTTGCCGGCATGAATTAAGCCGGCCAAAATTACTAAATTGAACCGACGGGGAAAACTTAACCCTGATTATTCGGAAATATATTGATCCTTTGATCCAATGAGCCTAACCGGCATTCGTTTGAAAATCACATCAATTGTACTAAAGATTTAACTTTCATGTAGTTGGTGCTTTCTGTGACTGACTCAGCTTTTTTCTTTAGATACTACCGGATGATGCAGATGTTGTTCATCCAGGATCGGGCGGCAAACTTCTGAATATTGAAACCCCGTTTTTCAGGTTTTAAAACTTCACATCTGCCTGGTTTTATTCTCCGATGTTTTTCTTTTCTTTGCAATCAGATTTAATTATTTTGAAGTCAATGGAAAAGAAAATAAGACAGGTTAACCTATTCCGGACCAACCTTGCCGTCGCTGATCCTGATGAAGAGGAACTGAACGGAGAAGTGCTGATAAATTCAGTAGTTACCGATCCTGAAGGGAATGAGACTGAGCGCCTGACATACAATGCTGAAGGTGACCTGGATTCACGCGCGATTATCATCTACAGCGATGGCAGGCCGGTTGAAGAAGTGCTGGAAATGGAGGGTGAGCAGGCTGAACGAACAACCCGGGAGTTCAATACTGATGGACGTGTCACCAAAGAATTCAGGCATTATCTTGATGGTGAACCGGATGAGATTTCCTATGAATACAATGCTGACGGGCATCTTATCAGGCGTCAGCTCACCGACAGTGACGGAGTAGAAGGGGAACGGCAGTTGTGGGTATTCAATAATAAATTGATGGTCCGGGAAGAATCCTATAACGAATACGGCGATCTTGAAATCTCCAAAACATTTTCATATTCCGGGGATGATAAACCTGAGGAAGTGGTGGAGTTAAACTTTACGGGAGGTGAGGAAATTCGCCTGGTTACCTTGTTTAACAATGAGGGCAAAGTAGAAACCGAAAAACGTTACGATGCCCGCGGAAGACTGGTGGCGCGAAGTATTTACATTTTTGATGAAAATGGCAACAATATTGTTATCGAGGAAGAGTCTGTCAGGGGAAAGAGTATTGTCAACCTGCAGTACGATGAAGCCGGCAATAATGTATTGCAGGAAGAAACAGGTCCCGATGGCAGCATTGTTTCCAGGATCGAGCGGGTATATGATGCAGAAAACCGGCCGGTAAGTGCTGAAGTACGCATGGAAAATACACCTCAGCGTATGGGACAACACTACCGGTTGCGTTATGAATATCTTTATTATTAAAAAACCGGCAATTCCTGAAATTGAGGTTTACCTGCCTCCGGCAATGATTCTTTATATTCGCTGATAAAGTTAAATTATTACTCTACTTTTGCAGATGCTTACAAGCCTGATACTTATCAGATATCTTCTGTAAAAGGAAGCCGGTTTGTATCTGAAAACGGACTCCTTCAAACCTTCACACAAATACAAAAAGCCAGTTTGGTTATTCCCTTTCTGTATTTTGGCAGGCAAATTGAAATTCGGTTGGTTTAGCAAAACCGGAACATAAATTCCATGGTTGCTGATCAAAAGAACAATCTGCTGCATAAAGATATGGTCTGATAACATTATATTTTAATCATTGGGATAAACGCTGTCATTAATAATCTGAAATTCCTATGAATTCTTTTAAAGCATTAAGCCTGTCGAAACATTTGATAAATGCTGTTGATGATCTCGGGTTTGACAGGCCGACACCCATACAAACCGAAGCATTTTCTGTAATTCTCTCCGGTAAGGATGTGGTGGGAATTGCCCAGACCGGCACAGGAAAGACACTGGCTTATTTGCTCCCCATCCTGCACGACTTAAAGTTTTCGAAGCAGAACAGCCCCCGTATACTGATTCTGGTACCAACCAGGGAATTGGTTTTACAGGTGGTTGAGCAGACCAGAAGTATCGCCCGTTACCTTAATGTCAGGGTGCTTGGTGTCTATGGGGGAGTAAACATCAATACACAGAAACTGGCTGCATCACAAGGGGTTGACATTCTGGTGGCAACTCCGGGGCGATTGTACGATCTTGCTCTCAGTGGTTCGGTACTTTTAAAAGGAATAGGAAGGCTGGTGATAGATGAGGTAGATGTGATGCTCGACCTTGGTTTCCGGTTTCAGCTGAAAAACATTTTTGAACTGATGCCTGAACGCAGGCAGAACATCATGTTTTCAGCCACTATGACCGAAGAGGTGGATGCATTGATTGACGATTTCTTTATTACTCCTGTTAAAATCTCAATTGCCGTGAGCGGGACACCGCTTGAAAATATTGAACAGCAATGTTACCCGGTAAAGAATTTTAATACCAAAGTGAATCTGTTGACCTATTTGATCAGTGATCAGAATGAGTATGGTAAAGTATTGGTTTTTGTTTCCAACAAAAAAAGAGCCGACCGCTTATTTGAAACATTGGAAATTAATCACGGAGCTGAGGTTGCCATCATACACTCCGGCAAGACCCAAAGCCACAGGATTAAATCGATCCGGCAGTTTGATGCCGGATTGAACAGGGTGCTGATTACTACCGATGTTATGGCCCGTGGTCTCGACCTGGATAGAATTTCCCATGTCATAAATTTCGACACACCCGCTTATCCCGAAAATTACATGCACCGCATTGGCCGTACAGGTAGGGCAGAGCAACAGGGAAAATCCATACTCTTCTTTACTGAAAGGGAAACTGAAGCAAAGCTGGCAATTGAAATGCTGATGTCGTACAGGATTCCGATGCTTGAATTTCCTGCAGGGGTGATGGTTTCAACTGAACTGATTCCTGAAGAACGGCCGAAGATGGCTGAAATCAGACAGCCTCACCAGAGCAGGATTAACAAAGCTTCCGGACCGGCGTTTCATGAAAAGAAGGAGAAAAACATGAAAACCAACCAGGGTGGATCCTACAAGCGGGAGTTGGCAAAAAAGTACAAGAAACCCAAGTCAAAAGGGGATAAGAACTACTACAAGCATTTCAAGAAGAAATAGGACTAAAAACAGGAAATTGGATAAATCAATCATCTGTTCCGGTTTTCAGAAATATTTTTGTCCTGCCCAGATTCTGTATATATCAGGATTTCCGCTGAGGATCAATTAACAGGTTCGAAAATCTTACATGGATTAATTGGTTCCCGGAAACCTGTCTGTGTCAGGTAACTGCAAACAAGCGGTCCAGCATGGAAATTTCATCCGTTGCTTGTTAATCAGCGTAAATTCATGTAGGTTTGAAGTGAAAATCCTCTGTTATGCTCAATATAGCCTTGTTTGGCCCGCCGGGGGTGGGAAAAGGAACCCAGTCGGAGTTTCTGATCAGTAAGTATAACCTGTTTTATATTTCAACCGGCGAAATACTGCGAAAGGAGATTGCAATGAAAACAAGGCTGGGCTTGGAAGCACAGAGCAGCATTGCATCCGGAGGGCTGGTCTCAGACGAAATCATTGTACAGATCATTGAAAAGACCATTACCGATAACCCTGATTCCAATGGATTTCTTTTCGACGGATTTCCGCGAACCTACATCCAGGCATACATCCTCGAAGGCCTGATGCTGAAGCTGAATACCTCGCTCAACTGCCTTATAAGCCTGGTGGTGCCCGAACAGGAATCTGTGGCCCGGCTTCTGAACAGGGGCAAGACTTCGGGCCGCAGCGACGACAATGAAAAGGTAATCCGCAACCGCCTAAGGGAGTACAATGAGAAAACATTGCCGGTTCTGCAGTTATACCGTGATAAGGGCATTTATACCGAAGTAAACGGCATTGACAGCATTGAAAATGTGAACCTTGCCATAACAAAGATCATCAGCCATGAACTGAGCAAGAGCCTGTTCAATATCGTGTTGTTCGGCTATCCCGGCTCAGGTCGTGGTTCACAGGGGAAAGCCCTGGCCAGGAAATTCGGACTTGAATATGTGGCCACGGGTGCCATGCTGGAGCAGGAAATAGCTGCCGGGACCGAGACCGGAAAAAGAATAACTGAGTTATATGAAAACGGTCAACTGGTTCCGGATGAAATCGTGGTTCAGCTGATTGAAAAAAAGCTGGCCAGTTCAAAAGATGTAAAGGGATTCATTTTCAAAGGCTTTCCCAGGACCCTGGTGCAATCTTATATTCTTGACGGATTGCTGAAGAAATACGGTTCATCCATTTCGAAAATCATTGAAATTGAAGTGCCTACCCTTGAACTGATCCGACGTCTGGATCAGCGGAGCAAGACAGAAGATTGTATGCCTTATGATACCAGTACGGCTAAAATTGTAAAGCGTCTCCAGGAGCACGAAACCAAAACGGTTCCTGTGATCGAGAAATACAATCAGCTGCATGGGGTGATTAAAATTAACGGACGCGGGACTTTTGAAGATGTCTTTGCGCGGATTTCAGAAGAGATGGAAAGCGGGTTCAAGAACCTCAGGTAGGATTTCACAATTAACGGTGAGTATGACCGGAACCAAAGGAGATCATTCCTCCGGCTCCCTGTATTTCACAACGGTCTTCAGTTTCCATTTTCCTGTGCGGTAATATACATAGGAGAAACTCATCCCGAAAAACCAGGCGATGGGGATGGCCCACCAGATTCCGTCGACGCCGATTTTATGCGAAAGTATCCACGCAAAAGGTATGCGTATAATCCAGAGGGAGAACAGGGTTATGAACATCGGGATCAGGGTGTCGCCGGCACCGCGCATCACCCCGCCGATCACGAACATGCTCGAGAACATGATATAAAATCCACCGACAATCAGCAGGTAGCGTCCGCCGATGGCGATGACTCCGGGGTCGTTGGTAAAGAGCGCCATCAGTGGGTATCTGAAACCCATCACCAGCACGGAGGTGACTACGGCTGTGATAACCGACATATTGAGTGTGGCAATGAGGCCTTCCTTCACCCGTCTGATCTTGTTGGCACCGATATTTTGTCCGGTATAGGTTGACAAGGCCTGCCCGAAATTCATGGCCGGCAGGGAGGCCAGACCGTCGATCCGGCCTGCCACACTATAAGCGGCTACGGTATCGGTGCCATAGTCGTTGACAATTCTCAGCAATGCAAGCATACCAAGAGAGACAAAAGTCTGCTGGAATCCGGTAGGTACACCAATGCGTATGCTTTGAAGGAAGATGCTTTTATCCCACTCAAGTTTACGCCATGAGAGGTTCATCAGTTCATGTTTACGGTTCAGGTAAAGCACAAGGGTGATGAAAGCCCCTGCCTGGGAGAGGACTGTTGCCCAGGCTGCTCCCGCGATTCCCCATTTGAATACGATCACGAAAAGCAGGTCGAAAACGATGTTTGTTATGGTTGAAATCACCAGGAAATAAAGTGGTGTCTTTGAATCGCCCAGCCCCCTCAGTACAGCGCTCGTGCCATTGAACCCGAAGAAAAAGAGGGTGCCGGTAAGGTAAACGTTCATATAGAGTGACGCCTGCGGAATGACCTCCTCAGGCAGTCTGATCAGCCTGAAAACAGGGCCACTGAAGATGATTCCAAATACCGTTATCAGCAATGAGGCGAAGAACAGGTAGATGTACATGGTATCGACCGATCTGCGGACCTTCGCAAGATCCCTGGCTCCGAAATACTGGGAAATGACTATCGTGGAACCAGAAGCAATGCCGATAACAAATGAGATCAGCATGAAAATCAGCGGGAATGAAGCGCCCACGGCAGCCAGTGCTTCTTTCCCCAGAAACCTTCCAACGATGATGCTGTCGGTAACATTGTACAACTGTTGAAACACATTGCCAATCAGCATCGGGGTGGCAAACTGCAATATCAGTTTCCCCGGTCTGCCGTTTGTCAGATCACGCATATTCCGGCCTGGTTAATCTCTTTTTCATGTC
Organism: Bacteroidota bacterium; assembly: GCA_043806115.1. Classification (GTDB taxonomy): domain Bacteria; phylum Bacteroidota; class Bacteroidia; order Bacteroidales; family Lentimicrobiaceae; genus Lentimicrobium. Next base: position 16,018 of record JAZDHI010000075.1, on the reverse strand, counting down.
TCAATCTTAAACGCAATGATTTTTGATTTTCAGTATTTTCATGATTAAACCTGTTTGCAGATCTTTGATGACAACGATTTTCAGAAAAGATGATTCCGAATCCTGTTGCCATCCATCGGTATTCCCAGTACCGGATAATAATCCTGTGAATTCTGAATGTTGCACCTTAATCAACCGTTTGTGCTTTTACAAGCTCTTTGGTTGACAACAGTCCACAGGCAGCATCAATGTCCTGTCCACGCGATGCCCTGAGCGTGGTAACAATGCCTTTATCGTTGAGTGCCTGCTGAAAACCGGCAATAGCATCTTCGTCCGATCCGAACAACGGTGTTCCCGGTATCGGGTGAAAGCGGATAAGGTTGATGCGGCTTTTTACCTTGTTAAGCACCCTGGCCAGTTCATTCACGTGGCGCCTTGAGTCGTTCACCCCTTTGAACATGATGTATTCGAATGAAACGCGGCGATATTTTCCGATGTCAAATTCTCGGATGGTTTCAATCACATCTTTCAGCGGATACACATTCTGTATCGGCATCAACCGGCGACGCTCTTCATCGAAGGGCGAATGAAGGCTCACAGCCAGGTTGCACTTGCTTTTTTCAAGGAATACCCGCATGGCCGGTACTATGCCGATGGTCGATACCGTTGTTTTCCTGACACTGATGGCAAATCCATACTCTGCATTAAGGATCTCAAGACTCTTCATCACCGCATCAAGGTTGTCAAAAGGTTCTCCCATACCCATGTAAACCACATTGGTCATTTCTTTCCGTTCAGGAAGGCTGCGCAACTGGTTGAGAATTTCTCCGGCTGAGAGGTGGCCCTGGAAGCCCTGTTTGCCTGTCATGCAGAAAAGGCAGCCCATTTTACAGCCTACCTGTGATGAAACACAGAGTGTATGCCGCTTTCCATCAGGGATATAGGCGGCTTCAATGAATTTCCCGCTTCCTGCTTTGAACAGATATTTTTTGGTGCCATCGGCTGATGCTGAGACATTCACCGGGGGCTGAACACCGATTTCATATTTTTCAGCGAGTTGTGCTCTGGTTTTCTTTGAAACATTGGTCATTCCTTCAAAGGAATCCACATCTGTCTTATACAGCCAGTAAGCCAGCTGGCCTCCGGTATATTTCGGCAGCCCGAGAAGGACGGCGATCTCTGTCAGTTCTGAGAGTGTTTTCCCGAAAAGTGGTTCTTTAATGTCGGACATGCCTTAAAAATAAATTTCCGAAATGATATTATCGAACGGAATACCCTTTGAAATAAGGATATCACGGACTTCGACCACCATTTCCGCACTGCCGCAAAGGTAATATTTTTCACCGGGAGGCAGTTGCGGTAATTCCGATAGGTATCTGGTAATCCTTCCGTCATAAATGCCTTCAGCGTTGTCGCGTGAACAGCAGCGGACATAATTGTCTTTCAGGGCAGGGGCAAAGGTCTGGCTGAAATAAAAGGAATTCAGATCGCGGCCGCCATGGATCAGCCTTTTTCCGGCTGTAAGTCCGGTACGGAACATGGCACTGAAGGGTGCGATCCCGGTTCCGGAGGCTATCCACCATGCAGGTTCCCCGGTTCCGATAAAGGATCCAAAAGGTTCACTTACCCATATATTATCGCCGGTACCGGTTTTTGCCAGCCAAGGGGTAAGTTTGCCTTCCGGGTTGATGTTGAAAAGTATATCCACTTCATCATCGAGTTCACCGCTGGCAATGCTGTATAACCTTGCTTCATCGGTGGCATGGGCCCCGATTCCGAGGACCTGTCCGGCTATAAAATCCCACGGACGCGGAAAAGAGAGTACAAAGACGCCTGGGGCTATTTCAACCTGGCGGCTTACTTTAACTTTATTCAGGTTTAATTTTCGTTTCATGAAAAGGGTTGAGATTTATGAACAGTTCAGCTGAAAAGCAGTGAAGTGTCCTGATTCCGGCTACATCCGATAAAATACAGCCTGGAATATCAGTCGTCAGGTTGAATCGATTACCGGCTAATCGGGACGAAACCGGAACTGACGATTGAGGAAGCTTCTTTTTTATTCGTAAACAGGGAAATCAGGAGATTGTTTCCCGGGGATAGTCTGACAGTTACTTTTATTTAATAATGCAGCACTGGCTATGGTCAAACCATTTGTTTCCGGGGAAAATAAATATCGGAAGAAGCTGTTGGTTTATTTCTTTTTCCTGAATCCGAGATAAATGAGGTAGATCACAAACAGGATACCAAGTACGAGCAGGAAAAGACTCAGCTCATGAAAGTAGAGGTTAAGCAATTCCTGTTGTGAATACAGGAAATAGCCGAGAAGGGCAAGAATGACATTCCAGATGCCGGCGCCGATGAAGGTGAAAAGCATAAAATCGCGGAGTGGCATTTTTGCGAGACCGGCAGGTATCGAGATCAGGTGCCTGATTCCGGGAACCAGCCTGCCTATAAAAGTTGAGGTGCGTCCGTGAGCCACAAAATAGGCTTCGGCTTTATGAACTTTTTCGGGTGTTACCATACACATACGGGCAAATCTTGTTCCGGCAAAAGCATAGATGATTTTGCGGCCGAGGAAATAGGCCAGGGCGTAGTTCACAAGAGAGCCCAGCAATGCGCCTACCGTACCGGCCAGTATGACCAGGAACAGATTCATGTCGCCCTGCGCTGCTTTCCAGGCAGCAGGTGGAATTACGAGTTCAGAAGGAAGGGGAAGGAAGGTACTTTCAATGGCCATCAGCAATACAATTGTGAGATAGCTCATATTCAGCATATACCAGTCAATGATGGTCTGGAAGAATTCTAACATAGCAGTGGTTTTAAGCGCAAAATTAGTTTTTATATCAAAACGGGCATAGTTTTTTCTGTGACCCGACCTGAAATCATCCGGTGAAAGGAATCTGCAAGGGAATAAAATGTTTTTCAGTTTACATGGGTCATTCCCTGTATACTCTGTCTTTGATAATTGTTATATTAGCACCAAATTAAGCCTTCATGAATAAAGACAATGCCATGAAATCGGATGCACTGGCGGCTAACCTTCGGGAAACCCGTACAGATAATATAAATATACCCCCTGATTACCTTGAGTTTATTAAAATTTCAGAAGATTATTACAGCATTCATACCCGGGCTGCCGAATGCCTGAATGAATACAATCATCCTTTCTCAAACAGCGGCTTTGTAATTGGCCAGTTGCGCAGCATCAGCCTGGGAGATTTCTGGTTTTACGATAAACAGGAACATTCAGAGAAAGCATGGAATTCCATTCTGGGCCTTTTTGCCGGTGTCCTGGGAAGGCCAATGAACGAAACCACCGGCGAAGAAGCTGTTCATACCCTGCTTGAATTGCTTGAAAAACTGCTGGAACCACCGGTTGACAGGCAAAAAGCCGTTTCGATGGCCCTTGGTGTAATCGATCATGCAACCAAAAAACACAATGCAGCAGTAACCCGGAATTCCACTTATATGCTCAGGGTATTTTCAAGAGCAGAGTGGCCGGCTCATCATAGTGACGATGAAGCCATTGAACTTGCCAGGAAAGTGTTGATTGCAACTGCTGAATACTGGCGCGAAACAACAAAAGTTGATCAATGGCTGGACCAGAAGCGGAACCTTTTCAGTGCCAACAGCCGTGATAAATTCAAGAGCATCGGCAAAGACTGGTTCAACCACATGATAGAAGATGCCGGTAGGGCGAAAGACTGGGACGCATTGCTTAAAATCCCCGGATTCAACGACATATCATTGCATATCAGGCAGCTTCACCACGGATTCGAGCGGTTTCACGAAAAATTTTATTTCCTGCTCTACCTGCTGCACCTCGATGGAATGCAGAACCAGAAAGAGTTGCTGCTGAGAGATTTCAACAACCTGCTTCGCAACATAAAGAATGAATTGTCAAGTGACGAGGTGTTCGGATTTCTGGATAACATATTTAAACTGTTCAACGATCTGAAAATCAGTAACCCGGGTACGGTACTTGATTGTATCCTGACACTCGGCAAAGAAATCTTCAGGACTGATAACCAACTCCACATTTCCCATTACGAGAAGCTGCTGATCCGTCATGGTTTTATTGCCCCGGGTGTTATGTATGTTTCAAAGGACTGGCAGCTTGAAGTGAATGAATACCATATTAAGAACATTCGCGTTTGGATGGAATTGATTGAGTATTCACCGCTTACATTCCGAGACCTGCTCTCGGCTCTGATCATCCACCTCAGGCTGGGTGGGGTGTTTGTTTCCGATACCGATCTTTTCCAGCGGGATGTCACAGCACTTCTGAATTCCGATATCAAACCGATATTTAAACAAATTAAGCAATTGGCGCGGCTGTTTCCGGTTTATTTCAACGAAATCGGTGCAGAAGGAGAGTTACGCGAGGTGACCACAGCTATGGATGAACTCTCGCACCGTAACGACCGGTTGATTCATTTCCTGCGCAAACAGGTACATACCGAAAGTAATAATACACACATCGAACTCACCACTAACATCATACGATACTGGTATGACGGTAATGCGGCCTCCCTTGAAGAAAAACTCCCCGAGGATGTAAAACTCTTTCTCACTCCGGATTCAATGTGGTTTTCAGGCATTAATGATCTGATGAAAAGTCTGTGCGAGGTCAACAACTGCATGCCTGATCTGCTGATGAACATGACATCTGACAAAATCAGGAAACAGCTGGAAGGAATTACATCTGACAATTTGCTCGACAAGCAGCGGTTGTATTACATCTTCAGACTGATTGAATTATTACGCGAGAAGTATTCGTTCAACACAGTGAACCTGGGTTTTTTGTTACACAAATTCAATTTCTTCAACCCGAATGAGATAGAGGGGATCCTGAATGTGATCGACCGGAACCTGCCCGATCGCTCCCTTCGTCAGGTGTTTCATTTCATGCGCAAGCTGAATACCATCATTATGAGTGAAGAAAAAACCGAGGGGTGGGAAGACATTTATCACAAGCGTCATATTGCCATTGGTATTCCGAGTATGTACGGGAAATACCGGGAACCCAAATTCGAAGCCCTGGGGCTGGCATTCCGCCTCGAAAAAGTGGCCGCAGGCCTGATGGAGCAGCTGATCAGCAGCATCAACCTCGATTACATCACCGCCAAGACATTGCGCCGCATTTATCTTGTACTCGAGTTGTTCCGCGAAGGTCTTGAACTGGACGGCATCAGCGATCAGGGGTATGACTCGAACCTGAAGATGTTCCGTTTCAGCCTCAGTTCATCCAGTTTTTCGGTAGGGCAATACATCAATATCCTGCAATTTATGTCGGGCAGCGTACGCGAGATCATCAGCAAGTATTTTCTCCGTATTTACGACCGGCAGCTACGGGTGATCGTTCCGCAGATATACCCTGATGAGATGAAACGCGACGACGCTGCCGGCAAGCAATTCCTTGTCAGGAAATCAGAACAGTTTTACCGTGAGATGCTCTCTTCGGCCTTTATGGTGCAGCAGCTCGATGCATTTATTTCGCGTATCCTTGGTTCTTTCCGGCAGATGGTAGACACTTATCCTGAAGAAATTATCCGGAGTATCATGTCGTACAATACCGATCTGGTGATTTCATCGCTATACAGGGAAACGCCCGAAATGGACAACCAGGTATTTCTCGGTTCCAAGGCTTACTTCCTGAAAAAGCTGTTTTTATTGGGATTTCCCATTCCACCGGGTTTCGTGCTTACCACAGAGATTTTCAGGAGACGGGAGGCCATTCAGCAAAATCCTTTCATTGAGAAAGAACTTGATCAGATGATCAGGCGTCAGGTATTGGCGCTGGAAAAGATCACCGGACAACAGTTCGGGAATCCCAACAACCCCCTGCTGCTTTCGGTCAGGTCAGGTACTGCCATTTCGATGCCGGGAGCCATGAATACTTACCTTAATGTAGGCCTGAACGATGGAATTGTGGAGGCATTGAGCAGGCAGCATAACTTCGGCTGGACTTCATGGGATTGTTACCGCCGGTTCCTTCAGAGCTGGGGAATGGCATACGGTATCTCACGCGATGAATTCGATATGGTGATGATAGACTTTAAAAAACGTTACGGCATCAATCAGAAAATCGATTTTCCACCTGCGCAGATGCGGGAGATGGCTTTTGCTTACAAGGAGATTCTTCAGGGGCATAACATTCATTTTAATGAAGAGCCGTATGAGCAACTGAAACAGGTTATCTTTAATGTGCTGGAGTCCTGGTCGAGCGAAAGGGCACAGGTCTACAGGGATTACCTGCAGATTGCAGGGGAATGGGGTACTGCTGCCATTATACAGAAAATGGTACTTGGTAACCTGCACCGCAATTCGGGCACCGGGGTTTTGTTTACCCACGCACCCGACCTCGAACAACCCGGGGTTCATCTTTATGGCGATTTTACCTTCTGCAGCCAGGGTGAAGATATTGTGGCCGGACTGGTCCATCCCTGGCCGGTAACAGAAAGGCAGCGAAAGCTGATGTTTGGTAACAAGGGCGTTTCCCTGCAAACGGCAGTGCCGGGCATATATTCAAAGCTGCTGCAGGTTGCCGAAGCACTTACCGAAACCCATGGTTTCAGCCACCAGGAAATAGAATTCACCTTCGAAAGCGACAATCCGGAGGATCTTTACATTCTTCAGACCCGCGACCAGGAGATCAGGAAGCCCGACCTGAGTTATGTATTCGATTGCAAACTGAGTGATATGCTGCTGCTGGGCAGGGGGATCGGCCTCGGAAAGGGTGTGATGAATGGAATTCTGGCCTTCGACATGGAAGACCTGAAAAATTATGCCGAGAGGAAGGAAAATAAAATCCTGGTCAGACCAGATACTGTTCCCGATGATATCGGGATGATCTTTGCCTGTGATGGCCTGGTTACTGCTCGTGGAGGTTCAACCTCACATGCTGCTGTAACAGCTGTCAGACTTGATAAGACCTGTGTGGTAAACTGCACCGAATTAATTGTAAACGAGAAAGATAAGAATTTTGTCATCAATGGCAGAACCTTGAAGAGTGGAGACCTGATTGCCATTGACGGGCACCTTGGTAATATTTATGAAGGAAATTACCCGGTTAAACTGGCTGAACTCATGTAATTTGTAAATTGCAGCTTTTAACTGAAACATAAAACAAGAATTCATATGGAAAGACCGAATGGAAAAAACCTGCTCGGAATAAACGGTGCAGGCAGGATAGGAAAACTCACTCTCTGGAACCATTTACTGAATAAAAGCTTCGGTGGTATTGTCGTGAATGTAGGGCGTGGCGTAGGTAAAAACCTCGAAGCACTGATACATAATATCCTGAACGATTCCACTTATGGTTCTCTTTCAGTATTCCTGTATGGCCATTCAGGTCGTAAGTGCGATGTCAGGATTCTTGATCCGGACATCAACCTCGTTGAAATTGACGGCATGCCGGTACAGTTCCTGACCACCGCGCGCAATCCCCGTGAAATCAACTGGGCGGCCCATAATGTAAGGCTGGTGGTTGACTGTACAGGCGCCTTCCTGGATCCGACAGTTCCTGCCGACAGTGCAAAAGGAAGTCTTCGGGGACATCTCGAAGCAGGGGCCGAGAAGGTATTGGCCAGTGCCCCTTTTAAAATTAAGGATTCCACACTGAAGATGCCTGCCGATTCGACCATGATGGTCTTTGGTATCAATCATCTTGATTTTGAGGTCAACAAACATCATATTATCTCTGCCGCAAGCTGCACTACCACCGGTCTTTCACACATGATGAAACCCTTACTGGATGCTCCTGAAACATCAACCATTCTGACTGCTTCCATGTCAACCATTCATGCCTCCACCAGCACACAGAGTATACTTGATTCCGTTCCTTCATCCGGTACATCAGACCTCCGGAAAAGCAGGTCGGTACTCAATAACATCATTATTACATCAACCGGTGCCGCCAAAGCCCTGGAGAAAATCCTGCCGGAAGTTCAGAAAGTGGGATTTATGGCCGATTCCGTCCGTATCCCCACCAACACCGCCAGTCTGATTATCCTGAATGTAACTTTCCATTCACCGCTCAACGAAATCGGTGACCCTGTGATTACCCGTGAGTTCCTGAATCAGATCTTTGCCAGGGCAGCCAATGGCCCGGCCAACGGCTTACTCGAATTCAGCGAAGAACAGAATGTGAGCGCCGATATGATAGGACGCCGCGCCGCAGTGGTGATCGAAGGCATCGAAACCCATACCCGTACCGGTTTCATGGCGCTGAACCCGTCATTGCTCAGGAACTTCGGTGTCGATCTCTCACAGGATGTTATGATTCCTGTTTGCCACGCCAAGATATTCGGCTGGTACGACAATGAATTCGGCAGTTACGTCAATATGCTCGGGAAACTGACCGAGTACATTGATAAGAAAATGTAAAATTACTATTGTCCGGTTAATAACAGATTTTTTATTGCCACCAAGGCACCAACCCGAGAGCTTTCGGGATCCGTAAAATGAATATATTTAATTGGTGATATCTGGTGCTTACGTGTTTTCGTGGCGAGATTCGGAAAGTAAGATATGTGTAGTCATCATTGATCAAACGTAAGATTATCAATCATTTTGGGCAATCTTCCGGATTTTCCACGCACCACAACGCTTTCAAATCTTCTAACTTACTAATGTGCTGATCAGCTAATCAGCTATTTCCCTACCTTTGCCACCTCAAATCAGAAATCATAATGGAAAACCACCAGTTGAACAAACCCCCCGTGGTTCGTTTCAGGCGATGGACCCGCAGATCTTATGCGGTATTCAACAGTCTCGGACGAAACATCGGGATCGGGGTGCTCAGTCTGACGTGTTCCATTCTGGTGCTGCCCGGTCACAGCCAGGAGCAGCCCGACAGCAGCCGTACATCAGCCAACGGCCGGGAGATCGATCTCGGAGAAGTGGTGGTAAGCGCACAACGGACCCCCATGGTCCAGTCACAGTTAATGCGTTCAGTACAGGTGATTACACGTGCCGAAATAGAGCAGGCGCCCGCCACCGATCTGGCCGGTTTGCTCGAACATCTGCGCGGTGTCGACATCCGGCAGCGGGGGGCGTTCGGAATGCAGGCCGACATCAGCATCAGGGGCGGAACCTTTGATCAGACGCTCATACTCTTAAACGGGGTCAACATCAGCGACCCGCAGACCGGACACCACAACCTGAACATTCCGGTCGATCTTTCATCCATAGAGCGGATTGAAGTGCTTCAGGGACCCGGTGCCAGGGTGTTTGGACCCAATGCCTTCAATGGAGTTATCAACATCATTACCGCGGAGCCGGGGAAAAGAAGTATTTCCGGATCTCTGGCCGGGGGTGAGCATGGTCTCATGCAGGCTTCAGGCAATATTTCAGTAAATACAGGAAAGCTGTCTCATCTCCTGTCCATCAGCGGAGCCAGAAGTGATGGCCACACCGTGAATACCGATTTCCGGAACGGGAATCTGTTTTACCGGGGTAACATTCCGGTAGGCAAGGCATCGCTCGACCTTCAGTCAGGATATACTTTCAGGGCCTTCGGGGCCAACAGCTTTTATACCCCGAAGTACCCGGATCAGTTTGAAGAAACCAGGTCGGAATTTGTTTCGGTGAAATATATGACTTCAGGGAAGATCAATCTGAAACCGGTTGTTTACTGGCGCCGGCACCACGACCGTTTTGAACTGTTCAGGGAGGATGCACAGGAATGGTACACTGGCCACAATTATCATCTGACAGATGTAGCCGGAGGTTCACTCAACTGGATGGTCAGCGGCAAAACCGGAAAGACCTCCGTAGGTGCCGATTACCGGTTTGAGCATATCTACAGCAATGTACTCGGTACCAATATGGAATCAGTGAAAACGGTTCCGGGTGAAGATGATGCCCTGTTTACAAGGGAATACCTGAGAGAGAGCTTCAGCCTGCTGGCCGAACAGTCTTTTTATCTTAAGGCATTTTCCATTTCAGCCGGGTTGCTGGTCCATGTCAACAAATCACTGCCTGACGGCATCAGTCTTTATCCGGGAATTGACCTCGGATGGCAATTGAACCCGGCCATACGCTGGTACGCAACGGCTAACCGAACATTGAGGCTTCCGACCTTCACCGATCTGTTTTATGCAGGACCGATCAATCTTGGCAACCCTGAGCTGAAGCCGGAAGAGGCTGTTACACTGGAATCAGGCGTGAAAGCTTCTGCCGGAATTATCACAGCAGAGGTAATTGTTTATCGTCGCTGGGGTAAAAATATGATTGACTGGGTAAGGTTTCCGGAGGATGTGAAGTGGAAGAGCCTGAATATGACCGCAGTTGATATTACCGGAGTGGAAGCCGGTTTTGATCTGATGCCGGATAAAAAAAGAGGTGGGAAATTCATCCGGAAAGCCGGCATCCATTATACCTGGATCGAAGCGGGCAAGAAGAGCGATGGATTTACCTCACTTTATGTGCTGGATCATCTGCGTCATAAGCTGGATCTGAATCTCGGTCTGCGTATTACCCGGAACTGCGGTATCGACTGGGCTGTTTCCTGGCAGGACAGGGCAGGAGGTTACCAGCCTTTCCCGGATGGGGAAGATGCAATTGAAATACCCTATAAGCCGGTGTTGCTGACCGATGTGAATGTTTATTATAATTTCAGATTATTCAGGTTGTTTATTGAAGCTACAAACCTGCTTGACAGCGGAGTAACTGATCATGCCAATGTTCCCTTACCCGGTCGCTGGGTCCGGGCTGGAATAAGGTTTCATTTGAATATCAAGCAGTAGATGGGAATTGGTGTATTGTAACGGCACATTTTTTAAGTTCCCCGATTTAATAGAATCCTTGCCTGGATCGGATTTTTTCAATGGTTCTGATATTTCTTCAGTAACTTTGAATTTCATTCAATGAAAGTTCAGGGACAGACAAAGCAAAGCATTTATGAGAATAATAAAATGGTTTCTGATAGGGCTATTGCCCGTAATTTGTCTCTCTTTTACAGGGGAGAAGTCTGGTAATAAAGAAGATATGAAAAACAGGAAAGTAGTCGTTTACCAGGTATTCACCCGTCTTTTCGGGAATACCAATACAAGTAACAAACCCTGGGGTACCATTGGTGAAAACGGGGTCGGGAAGTTTAACGATTTTACCGACAAGGCTCTGGACGCAATAAGGGATCTGGGTGTTACGCACATCTGGTATACCGGTGTGCCACACCACGCGCTGGTCAGGGATTATACCGCCTTCGGCATTGGAAACGATGATCCCGATGTAGTCAAGGGCAGGGCTGGTTCTCCTTATGCGGTGAAGGATTACTATAATGTGAATCCTGACCTGGCTGTAGATCCCGCTGAAAGACTTGAGGAGTTTAAAGCACTGGTTGACCGCACCCACCGGCACGGGATGAAGGTTATCATCGACATTGTTCCCAACCACGTAGCCAGAGGTTATCATTCGGTTTCCAACCCGGCAGGAACGGAAGATTTTGGTGCTTCCGATGATAAAAGTGTTGAATATGCCCGCAACAATAACTTTTATTACATTCCGGGCCATCCGTTCAGGGTTCCTGAGCCGCGCGACAATTATAAGCCGCTGGGTGGTGAAGCACATCCGCTGGCCGATGGCCGGTATGACGAAAATCCTGCCCGCTGGACCGGGAACGGTTCGAGGCAACCCCAGCCGGATTTCTACGACTGGTACGAAACCATTAAGATTAATTTTGGCATCAGACCGGATGGGACAAAGGATTTCGACCAAATGCCCGAAGGTTTTAACCGTAAGGCAGTGGCCGACCATTACGCTTTCTGGAAAGGGAAAGATGTGCCTGATAGCTGGAAAAAATTCCGCGATATTGTCCTGTACTGGATCAGCTTTGGTGTGGATGGGTTCAGGTTCGATATGGCCGAAATGGTGCCGGTGGAATTCTGGAGTTATTTGAATTCATCCATTAAAACGGCCAATCCCGAAGCCTTTCTTCTTGCTGAAGTTTACAATCCTTCCATGTACCGCGAATACATCAATACCGGGAAAATGGACTACCTCTATGATAAGGTCGAACTTTACGATACGCTGAAACACATCATTCAGGGTCATGGCTCAGCCGATCACCTGCCAGCCATTTTTCAGGGACAATCCGATATAGAGCATCACCTGCTGCATTTTCTTGAAAACCATGATGAGCAGCGACTGGCCAGTCCGGCTTTTGCCGGAAAGGCTGAAAAAGGCAAACCAGCCATGGTGCTAAGCGCCACCATAAGCTCTTCACCAACGATGATTTACTTTGCACAGGAGGTCGGTGAACCGGGCGAGAACAATGCAGGATTCGGGAGTGCCACCAGAACTACCATATTCGACTATTGGGGCGTGCCTGCACATCAGCGCTGGATGAACGGAGGTGCTTTCGATGGAGGGAAACTGACTCCGGATGAAAAATCTCTGCGCGACTTTTATGGCCGCATACTTAAGCTTACAACAGGGAATTCTGCATTTTCAGGTAATTATCGTGAAATACACTCTTATAACAGGTCAAATACGGAAGGTTACTACGAGAAGAGTTTTTCTTTTGCCCGCTGGTCAGAACAGGAGCACCTGCTTGTGGTTGTCAATTTCAAAGATTGGGTCAGCGATGAATTTGAGCTGAAGCTCCCGCCCGACCTTGTAAAGGAATGGAAGCTGAAAGACGGGAATTACAAGCTGAAAGATAAGCTATACGGGTCCGCTGATTTTAATCTGAATATCACTGATGGCATGGGAAAAATAAAAATGACCGTCAAACCGCTGGAGTCATTTATATTATCGGTGGAATAAAACCTTAAAAAAAATTATTTACCCATTAAAGAGATTCCTGATGATCTCAAGAAGGAACTTCATAAAAAGCGGAAGCTTTGCTGTTGCAGGTCTTTCGATGAGCAACGCCTATGATTCGGTTGCCAAAGGTTTCTTCTCTGGTACGGGTGAATTTGTAAGCAGGCGCCCGGCGCCGAAGGACCGCAAATTCATCAGCCGTTCAGTTGAAGCCACGATTACCAGGGTAAAGGCGATGATTGCCGATCCTGAACTGGCCTGGATGTTTGAAAACTGTTTCCCGAATACGCTGGATACTACCATTAAACACCACGCATCGAAAGGTGTTCCCGATACTTTTGTCATTACCGGTGACATCGATGCCATGTGGCTGCGCGATTCATCAGCACAGGTGTGGCCTTACCTGCCACTGGTAAAGGAAGATACCGCACTGGCCATTCTGGTCAGGGGTCTGATAAACCGCCAGACCAGGTGTGTGCTGATAGATCCCTACGCCAATGCTTTCAATTACGGACCCGACGGATCCTATTGGGAAACCGACGAAACTCAAATGAAGCCCGAATTGCATGAACGTAAATGGGAAGTGGACTCCTTATGTTACGTGATCAGGCTGGCTCATGAATACTGGAAAGTGTCCGGCGATGCTTCACCTTTCGGTGAAGAATGGGCACAGGCTATGAAGCTGATCGTGAAAACCTTCAGGGAGCAGCAACGGAAGGATGGTAATGGTCCCTATTCTTTCCGCCGCAAAACCACCTCTCCACACGACACTGCCCAGGGGGCAGGATTTGGAAATCCGGTTCGGCCTGTCGGGCTGATCTGTTCGGTTTTCAGGCCTTCGGATGATGGGGCGATTTTTCCCTTCCTTATTCCCTCCAATTTCTTCGCGGTTCAGTCACTCCGTCAACTTTCCGCCATGAGCGACTCTGTTCTTCACGATAAGGTCTTTGCAATGGAATGTATAGCACTTGCCGGCGAAGTACATGATGCTCTTATGAAATATGGGGTTGCCGACCATTTTGAGTACGGGAAGGTTTATGCCTATGAAGCTGATGGATATGGAAGTATTCTGTTTATGGACGATGCCAATGTTCCCAGCCTGATCTCCCTTCCGTATATTGCCGGCATTGATGAAGATGATGAGATATACAGAAATACCCGGAAATTGGTGCTGAGTCCGTTAAACCCGTATTTTGCCGAGGGGAAATACCGGGGTGTAGGAGGTCCGCATACCGGCAGGGAGATGATATGGCCGCTCAGTTACGTGATGCGTGCGCTTACCAGTACCGATGATGAGGAAATCAGCTACTGCCTCCGGATGATTAAAGAGACCCATGCCGGGACCGGCTTCATACATGAGTCATTCCACCGTGATGATCCGTATAAATTCACCCGGAGTTGGTTTGCATGGGCCAATACCATTTTCGGGGAGCTGATCCTTAAGATTGCGACCGAAAGGCCCTACCTGCTGGGTTGAAAATGCATTGAATATTTTTATCAAAAGGATACCGACTATGAATAGGCTATTTGTTATTCTGATTGTTCTAATGTCTGCATTCTTCTTTGGACAGGCTGAACCAGAAAAGAATGTACTCCTGTTGAGCGATATACAGGACGCTTATTTTGCCGGAGGGTATTCTGAACTTGTTGAACCTATACCTGCCATCGAAAATGCGACCAGGATACCGGATGATTTCAGGCATAAACGCCAACGGATTATTCATATAAAGCACGGAGAAAGCCCTCAGAGTAACATCCATGAAACGGTAAAAGTATCGCCCGGAGAGATAGTCTTTATGGATCAGGATGTAAATAGTTATCTCAACAGCGGGCTGCTTGAATATCTAAGGGATAACCAGGTGAAAAGACTGGACCTGTGCGGCATGCAGACCCATATGTGCCTTAAAGCTGCAACCCGGGCTGCTTCAGACTATGGAGCTGATTGCAATGTGATTGCCGATGCCTGCGCCACGAAGGATCTGAAATTCGGTGATAATGTGATTAAAGCCGGGGATGTACACTATTCAACCCTGGCTACTTTCAGGCCATATGCTAAAGTGATGGATACCGTTGACTATTTAAAGAATCATTAATCCTCTTCAGGCCAAAACACAAATACGGTTTAAACCAGGCTTAATGCTTTTTCCTGTCTGCCCTCCTCCGGTGGGAAAACCGCAGACAGACTTTAAACTTTGAACTTTAAACTTTTTACTTTTAACTTGAAATGTCCCCATGGGCCCCGACTCACAGATACTTATCCAGCTTGTCAGCATGCAGATGCCTTTTGGTAAATACAAAGGAACACTTCTTTGCAACCTTCCGGTATCCTATCTTGAATGGTTTGGGCGCAAAGGATTTCCTGAAGGGAAGCTCGGGATGCTGCTCCATACAATCTATGAAATTAAACTGAATGGTCTGGAGCATCTGCTTGATCCGATCAGGAAAATGAAGGGACGATGAAAACAGCCTCAGTCACCCGGCTAAAAGCAGAACTGGAATCCCTGCCACCGACAGCGGCCAGGGATATTTGCATGAAACTGGCCCGTTTCCGGACCGAGAGCAAGGAGTTGCTTACTTATCTGTTGTTTTATCCGGGGGACGAAGAAGGCTATATCCGTTCCGTCAAAGAAGAGATCGATGTATTGTTTGGTGAAATCAATACTTCTCACCTTTATTTCGTTCGTAAGACCGTTCGAAAAATAGCCAGAGTTACCAATAAGTACATCCGTTTTTCAGGAAACAGGCAGACTGAAGCCGAACTCAGGTTGTACCTCAGTCTTAAGCTGAAACAATCGCATATTCCGTTGGAGCCGGGCAGTGCGCTTGGGAATCTGTATACAGGCCAACTGCAAAAGATCCGGAAAGCTGTTTCCGGTCTGCATGACGACCTTCAGCATGATTATCAGGTGGAGATGGAGAAACTTGGACTTGACTGATCCTTTTTATCCGCAGTTTATTCTTAAATTTTATTGTTCTGATTAATCTGCATCAGGGCAGAATAAATAAGCGCGCCGCAGATGCAGCGCGCTGGAAGTAAAGTTTATATTCAGAAAGTTGTTGTTATCGGATTGTATCCTGTATTAAGTTGAAAAAGTGCGGCAGTTACCTGACGCACCTTTCCGGGAATATATTTTCTGTTTAGTTGTAAGCGATGGTTACATCGTAGGTACCGGAGTAGTTACCTGTAGCCTGGCTTGCACCAACATTGAGGGTAGCACCCACGTTGATGGTCTGTGAACCGGCACCGCTGAGGAGTCCTGTAGGTGTGGGA
>JAZDHI010000074.1:0-20337 GCA_043806115.1 Bacteroidota bacterium | reverse complement strand
CTTCTTTGATTTTATCTGTTATCGCATTGATAAAAATCAGGATTTCATTATCAAACACCTGAAAATCAAGAATAGAAAGTGCTTTACTGTTGAAGCTTTCAACTTTTACAGGAACATATTTTGTTTTACCGGATTTCAATTCCACAATCAGCAAACTGGATCCCCTTTTGCCAACACATTTGAAAATAGCTTTTCCCCCGGAGACTTTCATTTCGGAAAGAACGCCTAAATCGGCTAATTTCCCTTCTGTTTTATTGCATTCCTGATTGTTCGCATCTGAAGTAACAATGGCAAAATAATCCCTTCTGTTCCGGATCATGGTATAGTTCACCCCGTTTTCGTCGTACGAATCTGTATAAAGTGTCCGTTCTTTAACCGGGACAATCACAGATTTTATCAATTTGAAATCTGTTGAATAAAAATCATTTCTGCAGCCGATCATTCCTCCATTCGCCTTGATTTCAAATGATTGAAGCATAAATCCGTTTTCACCAAGTGGATATGCTTTTTCATCCTTATAATCATCTTTAAGATCAAGTTCAATCCGTAATTCTGCAGTTTGGGCAGAGAGCCTGAAAAGGAGAAAGCTAAATGCAATGAGGAAAAAGAGTCTGATTTTCATAGAGTGTAAATTACTTGAGTTAGAATAAATATGGTTACGGGTGTATTGGTGTATTAATAAAAGTTATTTTTTATCACTCTTGTCCGGTTAATTTTCGAATATTTAGAAATTTTAATGTCACGCTACTCCGTAGCTCATTATCAATTTTGATAACCGGTTGACTACAAATGTTTTGCTACACTGTAGCAATAATTAGGCGGCAGAGCCGCGTAATATTTGTAGCAAAATCTATTAAGATCAAAATGTAAGCCCCTGAGGGGCGTAATATTACCTTTTACATAATTATCAAGGGCTTCAGACATTTGTGTAAATCTTATCCGGACAACAGTGTTTTTTATTAAATATTGCAGGAAAGTTAGAATAAAACATGAGAAACTGATTGCTACTGATCCATGTTTGGTATAAGAATTGAAATTCTGACAATATTAGAAACTTTGAATGAAAATATAAAGGGTTATTTTTGAATACATCAGAATTATATTTTTGCGGGTTTTAAAATCAAATTTCTCCGGATAACAATGTTTGATTTGTGCAAAAGTTGGTAAAATATTGCGGAATTATTATTTCCGGGGAAAACAATCTCCAGTTGGTATTCTAAACTGGCGAATGGCATTACCGGAAGAAATTGTCCTGAACAAAGTTTAAAAGAAACCCGGAAACTATATACAAATCCTGAAAAGACACAATTTTTCAGGAATATAATCCCGTAAAGCCAAATCCGGACAGTGATGGATTCTTTTCCAGAGAGCAATAGTTTACAGTGAAAAGAAAGAATGTCCAATCTGTAAAGTCGTCGAATAAACTTCCGTAAATTCCGGGCAATTTTAGCCGGAAAAATTCATTTATATGCAAATTCCAAAATTTAGTTACCGGAGTACCGTGATGCGAAATATTAAACTTGTAGTTCTTTGTTTGAATTTCAAGAACAGGCCATCATTCCGAATTTTAATTCAAAAAAAGTCATGCACCCCCGCATCCTTGATGGCTGATCCACTCAGGCGGGGTGATTTTTTTTGTATCTTTCACCCGCATATATAAACATACCATAATATCCCAATGCAGGAAACCACCGTTTACAAACCAAAAAATCATATCCGCATCGTTACGGCAGCCTCTTTGTTCGACGGACACGATGCCGCCATCAATGTAATGCGCCGGATTTTACAATCATCCGGTGCTGAAGTGATTCACCTGGGCCACGACCGTTCCGTTCAGGAAGTGGTGCAATGTGCGATCCAGGAGGACGTACAGGCCATTGCCATTACTTCTTATCAGGGCGGGCACATGGAGTATTTTAAATACATGTTTGATCTGCTTCAGGAAGCCGGATGCGGTCATATTAAGATCTTCGGTGGTGGCGGTGGTGTGATTTTACCTCACGAAATGGAAGAATTGCATCTGTATGGGATTGCCAGAATCTATTCACCCGACGATGGCCGTCACATGGGACTTCAGGGAATGATCAATGATTTGCTGAAGAAGGCTGATTTTCCGCTTGGACAGATTGACGGTCTGAAACCCGCTGATATCAGGAACGGAAGTATCCGGGCTATTGCATCATTGATCACTGCAGCAGAAAATACTCCTGAGTCCGTCATGGAATTTACCGGAATGCTTGTAAAAGACTTTCATGAAAGCGGAATTCCGGTGTTGGGGATTACAGGCACCGGAGGTGCCGGGAAGTCTTCTTTGGTTGATGAACTGGTCAGGCGTTTTCTGCAGGCGAATCCCGAAAAGAAAATTGCCATCCTTTCTGTTGATCCGACCCGTAGAAAAAGTGGCGGAGCCCTGCTAGGTGACCGTATCAGGATGAACGCCATCAATACACCAAGGGTTTTTATGCGCAGCATGGCTACCCGTCAGGCCAACCTGGCTTTGTCGAAGTACATCAGTGATGCGGTATGTATTGTAAAAAACGCAGAATTTGACCTGGTGATTCTTGAGAGTTCGGGCATCGGACAAAGTGATACGGAAATCGTGGATTATGCAGACATTTCGTTGTATGTTATGACACCTGAATACGGTGCAGCCTCTCAGCTTGAAAAGATCGATATGCTCGACTTCGCCGATGTGATTGCCATCAATAAATCAGATAAACGAGGTGCAGCAGATGCCTTGCGGGATGTTAAGAAGCAGTATGCCCGTAATCATAAAATATGGGATGCGGAGGCTGACCTGCCGGTTTTCAATACCATGGCCTCACAGTTCAACGATGCCGGCGTTAACAGGTTGTATGATCATCTTATTGGGTTAATGAACAATAAACCGGGGGTTGAATTTAAATCAAACCTGCTTTTTGATGGTGAAGAGCAGACCGGAACACAGATCATCCCACCGGCAAGGGTCAGGTATCTTTCAGAGATATCAGAAACTGTCAGGACTTATAACAGACATACGGAAGCATTGGCTGAATCTGCCACTGAATTGCAATCTCTGGAACAGGCCGGAGCATTATGGAACAAAGAGGCCGAAGAAATCCCTGAGGTTTTGACCAATAAAATAGCAGCATTGCAGAAAACACTGGGGAGCGAAAACCTGAACCTGCTTAAGAATTGGAAAGCCAAGAGAAAAACTTACAGCGACACGCAGTATATTTATTCGGTGCGCGGCAAAGAGATCAGGATTGAAACCTATACTGAATCCCTTTCCCATTCCCGGATACCCAAAATCAGCATGCCCCGTTATTACGGGTGGGGTGATATTCTGAAATGGTCGTTGCGTGAAAATGTGCCGGGGGAGTTTCCTTATGCAGCCGGGGTTTATCCGTTTAAACGCGAGAATGAAGACCCAACCCGTATGTTTGCCGGAGAGGGTGGGCCTGAACGAACCAACAAACGTTTTCACTACGTTTCTGCAGGCATGCCTGCACGAAGGTTATCCACAGCCTTCGACTCCGTAACGCTTTATGGAGCTGATCCTGATATCAGGCCCGATATTTATGGGAAGATAGGCAATGCAGGTGTTTCAATTGCCTGTCTCGACGATGCCAAGAAGCTTTATTCCGGTTTTAACCTTGTGGATGCCGCCACTTCGGTAAGTATGACCATCAATGGTCCTGCACCTACGCTGGTTGGCTTTTTTATGAATACAGCCATCGATCAGCAATGTGAACTGTACATAAAAAAGCACAACCTGGAGGAAAGCATTGAAAAGAAGATCGCATCCATTTATGAAGAACGGGGAGCTGTACGGCCGGCATATCAGGGCAATCTGCCCGAAGGTAATGACGGACTGGGACTGATGCTGCTCGGTGTCACCGGTGATCAGGTGTTGCCGGCCGATGTTTACCAGAAAATAAAAACCGATACCATTTCCAGGGTACGGGGAACAGTCCAGGCTGATATCCTGAAAGAGGACCAGGCACAGAACACCTGCATTTTCTCAACCGATTTCTCACTCAAGGTGATGGGAGATGTGCAGGAATATTTCATAAAGAATAATGTCAGAAATTTTTATTCGGTATCTATTTCAGGGTATCACATTGCAGAGGCCGGAGCCAATCCCATCACCCAGCTGGCTCTTACGCTGGCCAACGGATTTACCTACGTGGAGTATTATTTGTCGCGCGGTATGAAGATTGATGATTTTGCGCCCAATTTCTCTTTCTTTTTCTCCAATGGCATCGATCCGGAATATGCAGTACTTGGAAGGGTGGCCAGACTAATCTGGGCCAAGGCGATGAAACTGAAATATGGTGCCAATGAGCGGTCACAAATGCTGAAATACCATATTCAGACCTCGGGTCGTTCGCTCCATGCCCAGGAAATCGCTTTCAACGACATCCGTACAACCCTTCAGGCGTTATATGCCATTTACGACAACTGCAACTCGCTGCATACCAATGCCTACGATGAGGCAATTACAACCCCGACCGAGGAATCAGTGCGCAGAGCCATGGCAATTCAGTTGATTATCAATCATGAACTCGGCCTTGCCAAAAATCAGAATCCTTTGCAGGGAGCATTTATCATCGAAGAGCTGACAGATCTGGTCGAAGAAGCAGTCATGGCCGAGTTCGACCGCCTGACGGAACGCGGAGGTGTGCTTGGAGCCATGGAAACCATGTACCAGCGGAGCCGCATTCAGGAAGAATCGCTCTATTATGAAAAACTGAAACATGATGGTAAACTGCCAATCATGGGTGTTAACACATTTCTTTCTTCTGAAGGATCCCCGACAGTAATACCATCGGAAGTTATCCGTTCGACCCCGGACGAGAAGCATTACCAGGTTAAAATGCTTGAACAATTGCACAAAACCTGGCAGCCTGAAGCCGCCAAAACTCTGCATGATCTGCATCTGAAAGCAGCAACTGGAGGAAATGTATTTGAAGCCCTGATGGAAGCTGCAAAATACTGTTCTATTGGTCAGATTACCAATGAGTTGTTCAGGGTGGGAGGGCAATACAGAAGGAATATGTGATCTACTCATCAGGTTAAATAAAGATTTAACCCGGAACCGATTTCTTAATCAGTCTTTTCCGAGTTTCTTGATTTTTCCCCAAACCTCCTCTTGTTCAAAGGTTTGTTTATCGCTGTTCAATGTGAGAACTCCAGCTCCTATCTCTGAGCCGTCGCCATGTAACAGAATGTATCCAAAACGATCGCCATAAGGCAAACCGATAATTTGCACCTTGCTCTTAGGAATGGTAACCCTGTTGGTCCTTGTGCGGGATAGCCCCAGTCCTTCATAAGTTGCTGTTGAAGAATAGGAGTAAGTATATTCGAAGGTATAATCTCCAAATACGGCATTGTCGTTATAATGCATATTGGCAAAAACTGCCTTTTTGTTCTTTTTGTCTGTTGATGGTTTTTCGTTCAGTCTGAAGATATTCAGCCAATCATCAATGGTTAAATTATTATTGTTGCTGTAACTGATGCCCAGTTTTTTGCCGGCTGAAAAACAGCCTTTCTGTTCACTCAGGCCTTTTGCATCTCCGTGTTTACAATAAACGTCTTTCCGGACTTCGTCATCTTTCATTACCATAATACCATGACCAACCTCGGTGTCTTTTTTACCCCGCAGGTCAACCTGCCAATAATTGTAAGAAATGCTGTTCGCAAGCTTCTTTCCTTCAAGGAATCTAATATACCGGGAATCTTCACTTGCGCAAAACCCAATCATACTATCGCCCAGGGGGATCAGTAGCATAAGACTGGGGCCTATTTTATCATACTGCGATGTCCTGTAAAAGCCTGCCCAGTCCTCATCGGTCAGGATAACCTTTTCATCATAAAAGGTTCGCGGCAGAAGTTGCAGGAAGGGTTGTGCAGAAATAATGCAATTCAATCCAAGAATCAAAGTCATTATTCCTAAAGTTCTCTTTTTCATGATACCGTTTTTTAATCAGGAACAAAACTTTCTTTTCAAACGCCCGCTGATCGGTTTAAAACAGTTACCTCAATAATCAGTGGGTAGCCATATCCTTATTCCGGAAAGGAGGCTAATCCTGTTATCAACTGTTTTCCGGTTTTCAGGTTGTTAGTGAACAGGGTTTTTTTCAAAGAACGGAAAAGATAAAGATGCTTTGCCATTCAATAAATCAGATTGGGTGTCTTATTCTAAAAATTTAGTTATAGACTTTTCAAATACCAACAGCAGATTTTAAACTGCTTCGGTGGAAATGATAAAAAGAGTTGAAGTAATATGGGAGGAAGGGTAGGGAGTTTTCCACCGAAACGAAAACATAAAGTTACTAATTTTTAACCAGTCAGGCAAGTATTCATCGATCAATTTTATCGGGCTGTTCTTTTTATCGGGTTAATTTGAATGGCTTTCATCAAAAAAAAACACCTCTTCTATTGTAACACCAAACACTCTGGCAATCTCATAAGCAAGCTTCAGAGAGGGGTTGTACCTGTTCTTTTCAAGGAAGACAATGGTTTCCCTTCTCACATTAACCTTCCTTGCCAGGTCATCCTGGGTAAGGTTATAGCGGGCCCTGAGTTCCCGGATGCGGTTATTCATGGCGCAGGCCCCCGAAGTTGAATACCAGCCAGCAAAGTGCAAAGGTAACTGCCATGCCGAGTATCCCGGTACCGATCAGTTGTTCGGTGTCCATGGTAACCCTGTCTTTAATGTAAATCATAGCTACCCACAGATACAGGGAGATGTAATAGGACCATGCAGCTGTTTTTTGCAGGATACGTTTTGAAAGTTCGTCTTCAACCGGTTCACCCCGGCGTTCACTTTTTAATCGCCTGAATCCTACAAGTACTGCGAAAGCAATGAGTAATCCGATTACCCCAATCTGAATGGTGTCCGTTGCATCAGACAATCCGGCGGATTTAACCATCCATAAAATAGTTGTGAGTACTACCAGCCCGGCAACCACAAATACAAGCATCGATTTTTTCATGGTGTTATGTTATTTAAATCTAACACAAAGTTAGAAATAAATAACATCAATGTCAAGTATTCAGGTATATTTTATTACTGACACAAAAAAAGCAGCCGCTGAATTTCAGCAGCTGCAGATGCCTTAAAGCAGCATGGTCATCTACTCCGTTGTTGGAGAAACTCCTGATTGGCTTTTTCCGGGCTCGCTGGAAGGTTGGCTTGCCGGGAGATCCTTTTCATTCCGGCAACATGAATGACAATGTTTTACATGTTGGCGGAAACCAGTTTGACCGATTGTGATGGTCAGTGTTCCAAAAGTCAGTGCAGCAGCTGCAATACCTATGATAAATTTTGTTCTGTTTTTCAAGTTTTAGTTAGTAGCCTTTCCATTTCTGAATTCACTGGTTCCGCAACCATGGGCAGGGAACTGCTTTTTGTAGCCGGCAAATTCTTCATCGTTCATGCTGCGGATTTTCTCAACATAGGCCAGATGGTAGATACTAAAATGGCCATGCCTGAATCTGCGGCTGAAAGCCAGTTTCATGATCAGTGAAATAGCCAGGAAACCCAGGATGACAAAAGGGGCAATAAATGCCAGTGCACCAATAATGGCACCTATGAGGATAGTCTTAATAACAGAAGTAATCATTTTGATTGTTTTAAATTGGTTGATTTATTGATCGTTTATTGAGGTAGACGAACTGCTTATTAAAATACTTTAATAGGAATGATATTTTTCATTTTATCAACAGGACACTGCTCTGAATGAAGAAAAACAGCCTGCAGTCATATGGACTACAGGCTGTTCCAGCTTTTTTCATAGATATTTTTTAGCTGCTGCAACGGGATTTCCATTCTTCCCTGAAGGCATTCCGCTCCTCTTCATTAAAATTCATGAATTTCCTGCGTAAAAACGCATTGCCTGCAGGGTGATGTGCATGTTGTTTACCCATCCGGAAACTACCGAACAGAATCCGGCTAAGGGCGAAGATACCCATGGCCTGCCAGTATGTAAGAGGGATTACTCCAAGAACTGACGGCAATATTGAATTCCACAGTAACATGACAATGCCCGATATGATAAAAATACCTGATATGATGAACAACAGGAAAATCCATTTTCTTTGTCTGATTCTGACTGGTTGTGATGTTTCCATTTTAAAATATATTTAATTGTCCAGTTCGTTGTACAGGTAGCTTAGTTTGTTTCTTAAATGCTTAACGGCATAACCTTTCCTGCTGATGATTGTTTTGATATTTTCGCCTGTTTTAAGAGCTATTTCCTGCAGCGTAATGTCTTCAAGTTCATTCATTACGAATACCTGTTTCTGATTTTCAGGTAAGTCATTCAGTGCGATGAAAAGTTCTTTCCAGAAAATCTCCTTGAATAAAGCCAGTTCAGGATTGTCATTGACATCCATCAGTAGTATTTCTTTAATTGGAAATAAATCATCGTCTGAATTATCAAAACCATAACCGTTCAGCAACGGGGTTTTTCTCTTGCGGTATAGATCTGTGATTTTATTCCGGGCTACCCTGTAAAGCCATCCACTGATACTCTCAAGATCTTCAATCGCCTGCAGGTTAATGAATTGCAGCCACACTTCCTGCAGGATATCTTCGGCATCCTCAACGCTTCCGACTTTTGAACGAATAAAGCTGAACAAACGTTTTCCGTATGTATTCACAGTGGATGTAAGACTTCTTTTGGCGGTTTTTGCCATTTCCAGTTCAATGGTCGTATTCATCAATATATGCAGACGAACAGGAAGTTAAAATACTTTAAACAAAGTAATAATTTCCACGAAACGGACCTGAGTGAAGTACTCAGATGTGCATTGGGGAAAACATTCCCCCTTTGAGGATGAGACCCTCCCGGGATATCATAAATTTAATATGAGCCTGAAAAGAGAAGCGGGTTATTTATTTACCATATGAAGTTCCAGATCGCTCATAATTCCGTCAAGATTCTTAATCTTTTCATTTTCGAGTAGAAAGACCATTTGTACCCCATTGATCTTTCTGATACCTGAAATCACGGACATGGATCGTTCCTTGTCTATCGGACCTTTTGACATCAGGAGAAAATCGGCTTGTTTATATGCAGTAACCATTTTATTGCCGGCATTATTATTACCGGTGAGGTAATAATTTATTCGTCTTTCCGCATCATAACACGAATATAACGGGAATTCAATCAGTACTTCTTCTTTTTCAAAAAAGACCGGAAGATCTTTTATTTTAACAAGGGTCAGGTGGATATCGCGATTAAGGAAAAAGGCGAGGCGATAATCTTTAAGCTGGCAGTTTATGCCGATAATGGTTAAATCGGGAAAAAAAGTTGGTTCACTGATAAGTTTCCTTTTTGCCATGGGGCTGCTTTCATGCAAATATAGTAAACTTTATAAGGTGTGTTCAGGCAGATTCTGGCCCGGATTAATCATGTGCCCGTGCGACATATGCCGGAATCAACAGTAAGATCAGAACGGTTGCTGGAATTCGTGTCGGGAAGTCCCGTTTAATCCGAAAAACTCAATTGCTTTCATGGCGGCATTCTGCTCGGCGCCTTTTATCGAGTAATCCCGGCCGGTCCCTGCAACTTCATTGTTTACCAATACATCGACCACATATTGCTTGTGATATCCTGAACCGACCTCCTGTACAACAATAAACTCAATGGATTTCTTCTCTTTTTGTGCCCATTCAATCAATTTACTTTTAAAATTCAGGTCGGTATTAATCAGTTCGGCAAGATCAAAATTATTTTTAATAACCCTGTTTATAAGAATTTTACGGGTAAAAGTATAGCCTTTATCGAGGTACATTGCTCCGATGATTGCTTCGAGAGCATCTCCTTTGATAGAACGGTAAACATTGTTCTTTTCCTGAGTATGGATAATCAGTTGGTCGATGCCAAGACGGAGGGAAAGTTTGTTAAGCTGTACACGACTTACGATTTTCGACCGCATTTCGGTAAGGAAGCCTTCATCTTTGTAAGGGAACATCCGGAACAGATAATCGGCAACAACCGTGCTTAAAACAGTATCACCCAAAAATTCAAGTCGTTCATTGCTTACCCTTATGCCATTATGTAGCTCTTCGGCCTGGGATTTATGGGTAAAGGCGAGTTTATATAAAAAAATATTATCGGGATAGAATCCGAAAATATTCTTTATTGCATCAAAAAAGTGTTTTTCTTTCGATAAGTAAAACCGAAATGGTTTTAATTTCAATGGGGACACCGTTTATTCGGAGAATTTCTTGATAAGAATGGAAGCATTATGTCCGCCAAATCCGAAGGTATTGCTGATGGCAGCATTCACAGTACGTTTCACTGCTTTGTTAAAAGTGAAGTTCAGTGCATTGTTTATCTCCGGGTCATCGGTAGAATGGTTGATGGTCGGAGGAATTAAGTCATTCTGAACCGCAAGTATCGTAGCAATGGATTCGATAGCGCCGGCGGCACCCAGGAGGTGACCCGTCATTGACTTGGTACTGTTGATGTTAATTTTTGTGGCATGGTCTCCAAAGAGGGTTGTAATGGCTTTGGTTTCGGCAATATCTCCCAACGGGGTGGAGGTTCCATGTGTATTGATGTGGTCAATATCTGACAAGGATAGTCCGGCTTCTGTAACAGCAGTCTGCATTGCCCTGCGTGCTCCGTCTCCTTCAGGATGGGGGCCGGTCATATGATAGGCATCGGCAGTTAGACCGCTTCCTGTAACTTCAGCGTAGATCTTTGCGCCACGGGTAAGGGCATGACCAAGCTCTTCAAGTATCAATGCTCCGGCACCTTCACCAATCACAAAACCATCGCGACCTTTATCAAAGGGGCGCGAGGCAGTTTTGGGATCATCGTTCCGGGTAGAAATGGCATGCATTGCGTTAAAACCACCTACCCCGGGGGCATTTACGGCAGCTTCTGATCCACCACAGACAAACATATCGGCCTTTCCCCACCGGATGTAATTGAATGCATCAACAATGGCATTGGCCGATGAAGCACAGGCGGAAACAGTGGCGAAATTCGGACCACGAAAACCATGCTTGATCGAAATATGTCCGGCAGTAATATCTGCAATCATTTTGGGAATGAAAAAAGGATTGAACCTGGGCGTTCCATCGCCTTTGGCAAAATCACTGACTTCTTCCTGAAAAGTTACCAGACCACCGATTCCGGAAGCCCAGATAACACCAATACGGTCGAGATCGAGTTTTTCGGGTACAAGTCCTGCATCCGCAATTGCTTCATCAGAACTAACCATACCATACTGGGCATAGGGATCGTACTTGCGAACTTCTTTCCTGTCGAAAAAATTCAAAGGATCAAAGTTCTTGACTTCGCATGCAAACTGCGTTTTAAACTTGCTTGCATCGAACCGAGTAATACGGTCAGCGCCGCTTACTCCATTAATCAAACCATTCCAGTACTCAGGAACAGTATTGCCTAATGGAGTAAGTGCACCTAGTCCGGTTACTACAACTCGTCTTAACTTCATTCAGGAATTTCCTTATTTGGTGTTGTTTTCAATGTAAGCAACAGCGTCACCTACTGTACCGATTTTTTCAGCCTGATCGTCGGGGATAGCAATGTTGAATTCTTTTTCGAATTCCATGATCAGTTCAACGGTATCCAGAGAATCTGCACCCAAATCGTTGGTGAAACTTGCTTCGGGAGTAACTTCATTTTCATCAACGCCAAGCTTATCAACTATGATAGCTTTAACTCTTGTTGCAATGTCTGACATTTTTTCTCCTTTTTTGGTTTGAGGCTGCAAAGAAACAAATTATTCAAATACCAAACAAAAAAAATGTGTTTGCTGTTACAATTTTTTAATTATAAATAGCAGAAACACAAATATATACAGTTATTTATCTATCAGTTATATTAATTATTCATTTGTGGCAATTGTTTATAAATCAAGAGAATAAGATTATAAATGTCCGATGTATTAAAATTGGCTTAAAAAAGAAACGGCTGTACGTTTGGAGAATTAGAAAAAACAAAGCTGAAATCCTCACACTCCTGTAAATTTACATCAATAAACTTCGAATAATATAATTCTTCAACCTGCTCAGCAAGGCGGATTTTTGATTATTGCCAGTCAATTTCACTGCTTCCATAACAGATTTCACTCCTCTCATCATAAATGACACCGAATTGTCCGGCTGCTACTCCGGATAACGGAACTTCTGATTCAATCACCACCTGACCGTCTTCCATCCGGAATGTTCCTTTGTTGAATTCGGGGGTGTGTCTTATTTTAAAAGTAATCTGTTTTGGGGTTGCGGGGTTATCCCATGGATTTCCTGAGATAAATTGGAACCCATTGAGCCGGATCTCGTTTCTGTACTGGGTTAAAGGATCATATCCATTGGAAACATAGATGACATTCTCCTCGGTGTCTTTTTTCACGACAAACCAGGGACCCTGGCTCAGACCCAGACCTTTCCGCTGCCCTATGGTATGAAACCAGAATCCATTGTGTGTTCCCAGTGTCTTTCCTGTTTCCAGTTCCACAATATTGCCTTTCTTTTCGCCGACATACCTTCTCAAAAAATCATTGTAATTGACTTTTCCCAGAAAGCAAATGCCCTGGCTGTCTTTTCTACCTGCGCTTGGAAGGTTCACTTTGCCGGCGATTTTACGGACTTCCGCTTTATGAAGATTGCCAATGGGAAACATGAGTTTCTGCAATTGGGCATAAGTAATCTGGGCAAGGAAATCGGTCTGATCCTTGAATTTATCCGTGGCAGTGGTCAGGTATTTGGTACCGTTTATTTCACGGGTAGTGGCATAATGACCGGTTGCCAGAAAGTCAAAATCTTTCCCGTATTTATCGTTGAAACTCCCGAATTTAATCATGCGGTTACACATCACATCGGGATTGGGCGTCAGCCCTTTTTTTACCGAATCAAGAGTATAAGCTACTACACTATTCCAGTATTCTTCCTGAAGGGTAACTACTTCCATTTTCAACCCATACTTTTTAGCGAGCCAGGTAGTAATCTCGATATCTTCTTCAGAAGGGCAATCAAGAAAGCCCTCCTGATCCTTCATTCCAATCAGGATATAGAATATAACGGGTTCATGACCCTGTTCTTTCAACAGGTGAAGCATTACGGAGCTGTCGACTCCGCCAGAGACAAGGGCGGCGATTTGCATTAAAGTTCAAAGTGTAAAGTTCAAAGCTCAAAGTAAAAAATCCTGTCTGCTTGACGCAGCCAGGCAGGCTTCCTGTTTGCCACAGGTCGAAAGGTAAAAGGTAAATCCGGTTTCAGAAATTTGAATAACCGGTTTCTGATAATAAACGGAAACCTGCTGCAAAATTACATTATTATGCACAGATAGAAAAGAAAAGACACCCCATGGAGTGTCCTTTATTTCACTGAATTCTGAGTGGTATACACTGCTGCATCGAAATGATTTGCGAGGAAATGTCAAAAACAGATCAGTTCGTCTTAACAAATCACTCAGTCATCATACCCTGCGCTAAATAAGCCCCTGGGCATGTTTATCACCGATTACATTCAGCATATCTTCGGTCATGGCCCTAAGGTTCCATTTCGGGTTCCAACCCCATTCGTGTCGGGCAGCACTATCGTCCATGCTATTCGGCCACGAATTGGCTATGGCCTGTTTTATGGGTTCAACATGGTATGTCATTTCAAAATCGGGGATGTGCTTTTTTATCTCATTGGCAATGATTTCCGGATCAAAACTCATTGATGAAACGTTAAAGGAATTGCGGTGTTTCAGCTTCGAAGGATCTGCTTCCATCAGGTCGATCGCCGCATCAATGGCATCGGGCATATACATCATATCGAGGTATGTTCCGGCACTCAGCGGGCAGGTGAATTTCCTGTGTCTGATGGCTTCGTAGAATATCTCTACAGCGTAATCGGTGGTGCCGCCACCCGGAAGGGTAACATTGGAAATTATACCGGGGTAACGGACAGAACGGGTATCAACGCCAAAACGTTTGTAGTAATAATCACTCAGCAATTCACCTGTAACTTTGGTTATGCCATACATGGTTTGCGGTCGCTGGATGGTATCCTGTGGTGTGTTATCAAGCGGGGTGCCTCCACCAAAGGCTCCAATGGAACTTGGTGTAAAAAGTGCACATTTGAATTCCCGGGCAACTTCGAGGCAATTCATTAATCCTCCGATACCTATCTGCCATGCCATGAGTGGCTTGGCTTCTCCAACAGCGGAGAGAATAGCAGCAAGATTAAAAATGGTGTCAAATTTATATTTTCCAACCAGATCGGCTATTTGCTGAGCCTCAGTAACATCAACATATTCCGCCGGACCTGAGTTGAGCAGTTCGCCTGTTGGTTCAGGCCGGAAATAGCCAGCTACCACATTGCTGTTACCATAAATTTTTCTGAGTTTCATAGTAAGCTCTGAACCTATCTGGCCTACCGATCCGATGACGAGAATATTCTTCATTTCAGAATGACGATTTAATTGTTAAGCGATTCACAATTTGCCGCAAATTTAAGCAAATTTGAATACCTCATCCTTTATTTATGGCACTTGTACAATATTTATCTTATCAGAATTTCAATACTCCGGAATATGGTTTTTCCTCCTGGCATGATCAGATGTCTTGTATTGTTTTTCAATTTGTGTTGCCTTGCTCATTCAGGTTTCCGAGACTACATACAATCCGTCTGAGTATGTTTTACAGGACATTCCCGCCTACCATCTTTCATTATAAATGGGAAATCTGATTTTTTTGCTTCAGGAAAGCACCAGTCAAAGTATTTTGCCGGTTCCCGGACCATTCATTTTAAGGCTTCATTTTATTTCGGGTTTTACTGAAACAGCTAATAATTCTTACCTTTGTGCCCGTTTGCGGAAGCATACTGAGTGGGAAACAATCAACAATTCAAAACTATGTATTCTAAATTTAGGGACCACCTGAGCAAAGAACTTATAAGCATTGCAGAAGCAGGACTTTTCAAAACCGAAAGGATAATCCTGTCACCTCAGGGAGTAAGAATTACCACTGAAAACGGTAAGAAAGTTCTCAATTTTTGTGCAAACAATTACCTGGGTCTCAGTAATGACCCCCGGGTGATGGCTGCTGCGAATTATACATTTTTCAGGTATGGTTACGGAATGTCATCGGTCAGGTTTATCTGCGGAACGCAAAAGGTTCATAAGGATCTGGAAGGTAAGATCAGCGAATTCCTTGGTACAGAGGACACCATCCTGTTTTCTTCGGCATTTGATGCCAATGGCGGGGTTTTTGAACCTCTGCTTGGCGAGCAGGATGCAATCATTTCAGATGAATTAAACCACGCTTCAATTATTGATGGAGTGCGGCTGTGCAAAGCCCGGAGATTCCGGTATAAAAACAACGATATGGAAGATCTTGAAGAAGTACTTCAGGATGCCGGTGAAGCAAGGTTTAAACTGATTGTTACAGACGGAGTTTTTTCAATGGATGGTATCATTGCCAAGCTGGATAAAATTTGTGATCTGGCTGAAAAGTATGATGCCATGGTTATGGTTGATGATTCTCATGCCACGGGGTTTATGGGAGCTACCGGAAGGGGAACCCCGGAATATTGTCATGTTCAGGATCGTGTTGACATAATTTCAACTACTTTCGGGAAAGCACTTGGTGGTGCTGCAGGAGGCTGTATTTCAGGCCGAAAAGAGATTGTTGAATTACTCAGGCAACGATCACGTCCTTACCTCTTTTCCAATACACTCTCACCGGCAATAACAGGTGCAACCCTTGAGGTCCTCAATATGTTGTCAGAAACAACAGAATTGCGTGATAAACTATTCGATAACACCCGGATTTTCCGCAGTGGAATGGAGGATGCCGGATTCAGCATAGTTCCGGGAATTCACCCCATCGTTCCGGTGCTTTTCGGACATCTTCCCAACGATGCAAAATTGTCGCAGGATTTTGCCAATGCACTTCTTGATGAAGGTGTCTACGTAATCGGGTTTTATTACCCGGTCGTACCTAAAGGTAAATCACGTATCCGGGTCCAGATCAGTGCTGCCCATAGCCATGAACAAATCGGATTCGCTCTCGAGAAATTTATTAAAGTTGGTAAGAAGCTGGGCGCCATTTGACGTTATTCCAGGTAATCCATCTGGTACCTTGTCTCTGAGTATCTGATTTTTACATTATTTCTCAACTGGCATGCTGGATTTCAGGCTGTGATACCAACTGGTTGAACACCGGAGCCAGCCCTTGCCTGATTGGGGTCATAGAATTAGAGAATCATTTAACACATTGATTGTTAAATTAATGTGTTATAAATTGCTTCCTGATTATTTATTATTTATTTCGTAATTCTACTTTGAAGAAATATAATTTCTTCCCTTGTTATTTCATTCACAAAAAAAAATGTATTTTTCCGCTCTAAAATGATATACGGAATAGGTACTGACATTTTCGAGGTAAGCCGCATCAGGGATGTGATGGATCGGGATACCGGATTCAGGGAAAAGATATTTACCCCTAGCGAAATTGCCTATTGTGAGAAAATGGGTTTTAAACACCAGAACTATGCTGTAAGGTTTTCCGCAAAAGAGGCATTCCTGAAAGCGCTCGGAATTGGATGGCGCTTTGGGGTATCATTCACTGATATTGATGTTTATCATGACAATCTCGGAAAGCCGAATATCCGGTTATATGGGAAGGCTGATGAGCTGGTTAAACGGGAAGGGATTACGGGTATTCATGTTTCCTTATCTCATCTGAGAGAGATGGTTACGGCAACAGTCATCCTCGAAAAGAATGACTGAGTGCGCGGAAAGTAAATGTTTTCAAATTGAGGATTTTAATACCGGAGTTGAATTTCTTGATCAATCCATAATATAAAGTATAAACCAAACAACAGCATTTTATGTCAAACATTGGATCTTACGAAGAAAGAGTAAAGAATTTTAGCTGGGATCTGGCCGAGAAAGAGCTGGAATATAAACCGGGCAATGTGATCAATATCGGATGGTACTGTTCCGACCGGATCTGTCAAATGGGGAAATCGGATAAAATGGCATTGATTTGGGAAGGATCAACCGGTGTTGAGAAGAGATATACCTATAACGATCTTCGCCTGGAGACCAATACAATAGGTCAGTTTCTGAAAGACCTCGGAATCAGGCCTGAAGACCGTGTTTGCCTCTTTATGGACAAAATCCCCGAGTTATACCTTGGTTTTCTTGGGATTCTGAAAACCGGAGCCATTGCCCAGCCTTTATTTTCTGCTTTTGGAGATGAGTCACTTTTCATCCGTCTGGAAAATGCCCAGACAAGGGCAGTAATAACACAGAAAAAACATGCACCTAAAGTCAGAAAAATTCTCGATAAAATGCCCTGGGTTGAATTTCTGATCATTGTTGATCAGGATCCGGAAAAACCTCTTCAGCAAAGGGAGGTTGCACTTAACCTGGATCAATTGCCAAAGGTTGAAAAATTCGATATCCATCCAACCTATGCCGAGTCCCCTTCTGTTCTTCATTATACTTCTGGTACTACCGGTCAGCCCAAAGGGGTAAAGCACGTTCATTACTCCCTTATCTCCCAATATTTGTCGGCCAAATGGGTACTCGATCTTCGGGACGAGGATATTTACTGGTGTACTGCCGATCCGGGTTGGGTAACAGGAACATCTTACGGGATTATAGGAGCTTTCAGTAACGGTGTTACACAATGTGTTTTAGATTCAGGTTTCTCGGCTGAAAACTGGTACCGCTTTATTGAGAAGCACAAAATCTCCATGTGGTATTCTGCTCCTACTGCCATTCGTTCTCTGATGAAAGCCGGTGATGAAGTGATCGGGAAATTCAACCTTTCTAGTCTCCGGCTCCTTGCTTCGGTTGGCGAACCATTGAATTCTGAGGCGGTAATCTGGTCAGAACGGGTTTTTGGTAAACCATTCCTCGACACTTACTGGCAAACAGAAACAGGATCCATCATGATTACCAATATCCCGGGTATGAAAATAAAGCCTGGCTCTATGGGAAAACCTTTCCCGGGAATCACAGCCACTGTGATTGATCAGGACAGATTTGAGCCCATAAAAGAACCGGGTAAAGTGGGCCTTATTGCTATAAAGCCTGGTTGGCCCTCCATGATGAGGACTTACTGGAACAATGAAGAGACCTATAAGAACAAATTTAAAAATGGCTGGTATCTGCCCGGCGACCGTTCAAGTATCGATGGTGAAGGTTATTTCTGGTTTATTGGTCGCGACGACGATGTGATCAATACCGGAGGTCACCTGGTCAGTCCGTTCGAGGTTGAATCGGCGCTGCTGGAACATCCTGCTGTTGCCGAGTCAGCGGTTGTAGCAAAGCCGGACTTTGTCAATATGGAAGTTGTAAAAGCATTCGTTACTTTGAAACCAGGTTTCATTGCCAGTAAAGACCTTGATCTTGAGATCATGAATTTTGTGAGGAAAAAGCTTTCACCGCTGGCGATGCCTCAGGAGATTGAATTTGTTGACTCTCTTCCAAAAACAAGAAGTGGTAAAATTATGCGCCGTATTCTGCATGCGAAGGAATGGGGAGAAGAAATCGGGGATACATCGACACTGGAAAACGATTAGGTAAACCTGCTGCTCCGCCTTTTTTAAAGAGGTAAATCGGGTAGGTGTTACGTTCATTTAATATATGTACAAACAATTATTAACAAAACTTAAAAACAGGAGAAATCACCATGGAAGACATGAAAGAAATCGTAAAAGAATACGTAATTAAAGAATACGTTGAGGATGATACAGAATTGACTTACGATACCCCGCTTATTTCAGGAGGAATTGTAGATTCATTCTCAATGGTGTCGCTGAAGCGGTTCCTCGAAAACAAGTATCAGATTTCCATTCCTGATGACAAAGCAACTCCGGAAGCTTTTGACTCGGTAAATAAAATATGCCTATTGGTTAATGAATATCTTAAATAGAGGAGGGAAACATGGCTTACAACGACAAAACCCGTGGTATGTACACGGAAATACTGTCCGGGCTGAAAGAAGCGGGTCTTTTCAAGCAGGAACGTTACATACATTCTTCACAGGCCGCCGATATTGAAGTGGAATTTCCGGCAGGAGCTTCTTTAAAGAAAGTCATTAATATCTGTGCCAACAACTACCTCGGTATGTCGAGTCATCCTGAGGTTGTAAGGGCGGCACATGCCGGGCTGGATTCACATGGTTACGGAATGTCATCGGTAAGGTTTATCTGCGGAACACAGGATATACACCGGACCCTGGAACAAATGGTAACGAAGTTCCTTGGAACAGAAGATACCATCCTGTTTCCGTCATGTATGGATGCAAATGCAGGCGTTTTTGAAGCGATCCTTTCGAAGGATGATGTTATGATTTCTGACCGTCTGGTTCATGCATCCATCATTGACGGAATCAGGCTCTGCAGTGCCATGCACGATACTTTCAAGCATTCTGATATGGCCCATCTGGAAGAAAAACTACAACTCCATAACGACAAGCGGCTAAAGGTGGTCATTACCGACGGTGTTTTTTCGATGGACGGAGATACCGCCAGGCTTGACAAAATGGTTGAACTTTGCGAGAAATATGATGCCCTCCTTTTTGTTGATGATTCCCACTCCAGTGGTTTTATCGGTAAGACCGGTCGGGGCACGCATGAGTTATGCGGGGTGATGGGGAAGATTGATATCATCACCACAACCTTTGGTAAAGGACTGGGAGGTGCATCAGGTGGTTGTGTTTCAGGACGCAGGGAACTGGTGGAGATGTGCCGTCAGAAGGCCCGGCCTTATCTTTTTTCTAATACCATTGCCCCTCCCGTGGTTGCGGGCGTTATTAAGGTTCTTGAAATCCTGTCAGCATCAACTGACCGGCGCGACAAGCTTGAAAAAAACACGGATTTCTGGCGGAAAGGACTGATTGATGCCGGATTGATCATTAAAGATGGTGATACCCCGATTGTACCGGTGATGCTTTTTAATGCAAAACTGGCGCAGGACGTTTCACGTGATTTGTATGATGAAGGGATCTATGCCATCGGATTTTTCTTCCCGGTCGTTCCACAGGGAGCAGCCCGCATACGTACCCAGATTTCTGCTGGTCACGAGACATATCACCTTGAAAAAGCCCTGGAGGCCTTCAGAAAAGTGGGAAAGAAATACAATATTCTTGGCAAAACCAAACAGGAAATCATTGAGATGTACGGGATGTAACAAATCAACACCCTGGTAAGGAGCGTACTGAATTGTATTTAGGGTCTGCTGATTTTATAAATAAATACTTCTTATTATCTGATATTCACATCGTTATGTTGATAACTATGTGCTGAATAGCATATTAAAGTGCACGGTTTTAGTTATTTTTACATTGAAAGCCATGCACTTATGA
>JAZDHI010000073.1:0-4584 GCA_043806115.1 Bacteroidota bacterium | reverse complement strand
GGTAGGTGCGGCCCACTGGTTCTTTAACTGTTCAACCTGGGTAACGGGTACCTCCTGATTCCATAATTTTACCTCGTCCACACTTCCGCGAAGTGCATACTGGGTTTCCACATCGTCCATCCTGCCGATGGTAAATGGCTTAGTAGAGGGTAAAATGGCTCCTGAAAAGGCTTTAAAGGTATCCAGAATCCCATCCACATACAATTCCATTGAATATCCCGTGTAAAGCGCGGCAACATGGCAATAGCGATAAAGATCAATTGGAGCAGAACCATCCAGGTCGGAAATGCCTGAGTCTGTTTTTACCGTCCAGCGCAGAAAACCTTCAGGAGTGATGGATAGTTTATACCGCTGCTGCCACGATCCGTGAGAGATGATAAACCTTTCAGAACCCAGTTGTTCGCATTTTACCCAGCAGCTCAGGCTCACGGCATCAGCAAAGTTAAGGTCGGCATTATTATCGGTATAGATGATGTTTTGTCCGGCAGTGAACCTCCAGGCCAGCGACGGCAGACCCCGGGCATCTTCAGTTTTGGTAACTCCGGTTGCTGTGGCGTGGAACCGGTCGCCGGCAGCGTTGCGGTCATCTGAATCAAAAGGATACCATATCAACGGGGCTTGAAAAGGGAGGCTTGTATCTTTGACCAGTGCCCCGGCAAATACCGTGGTGGATAGCCTATCCTGATTGGTAACCTTCAACGTGATGGTACCCACCATGGGCGCTACGGGCGCCTGCCAGGTTACGGAGCTTCCTTCTGTTTGGATAAAAACCCCTGCTGAAGCGCTCCAGGAATATTCAAGGTTTTCGCCCGGCGCCGGTTCAACCAGTGCGGTAAAAGTGTTTACATCGCCGGTAACTGTGTATTTTGAACCGGCTTGTATACCGGTCACCACCGGTGGCACAGGAATGCGATCAACTATCTGAAGGTGCAGCGTATCTTCAGTGGATTGGCCATTTGCGCTTATCCTGCATTTGAGCACAGATTGAGATTGGGTGCCTGGTGCGGTAAGCTGCACCTGCGACTGGTTCTTTCCTTCGATCAATACATCATCCAGAAACCATTCAAACTGCACCTGATCGTACGGGTTGGTATTTCCCGGTTCGCAATAAGCCGTGAACACTGTATTTATAATAATTGGGTTATGATCGGCCGAAAGAGCTTTTATACGGAGGTTCACAGAATAGGTATATTGATAATGATAGTCGAGCACATCCTTGCCGGCATAAAGCCTGCCATTGCGCGTTTCGGGTTCCAGTCCGGCTGAATAAAGCCTGATCAGCCTGACTTCCCCGGGAGGTACTGTTAACTCAATGGAGCCTGATGCCGCTGAAAACAGAATGGTTTCGGTGATGGCATCGTACACCCCGAATGTGCCTGATGGAAGATCAACATTAACTTGTTGGCCGACTTGTGCCGGGTTAAAATACAGGTAAGAAACGAGGGAATTATCTCCGTAAAAATCAGTTTTATTGAGGTCGATCTGAAGGATTTCAGGGACATTGGTTGTTTTTGCCACCGCGGCAAGATATCCCACGCTTGAACCACTGTATAGCGACAGATTTGTTGTTGCCCAGCCGCCACGGATGGCATCGCCAGTGGCAAACGGGGATTTTCCCTGCCACACTTCTTTCATCGATTCATAAGGGATACAAGCCGTTGTGTCGTTTACTGAAGCCCATGTGTATGAATCCTGAAGCGTTTCCGGAAGGGCATTCGAGTAAAACAGCCGGCTGGCATTGGTAATGTTCAATAACCATTTGGCAATGGCACGGGCATAGCGTTTGTCGTATTTGGGGAGCGGTGACAGTGCGGCAGCCTGCTGAAAACCATTCATCACAAAAGCGTAATCATCACCGCCATCATTGGCTTCGCCGATCAGGCCCGAGACATCGTAATCCCCCCATTTACCCACAATAGATCCCCATCCCCTCAGGTCGCCCCGGTCGAAGCACCAGTCGAGCAGCTTCTGTAAGGGGTAATTCGAACCTTCAGCAGCATTCATGCGGGCTGCAGCAAGCGTTCCGTATGACAGCTGAAGTTCATAGGACGGGTTTGATGCAAAACCGGCCAAAAAATCCATGGCAAGCCGGGCGCCCTGGAAATATTTTCTGTTTCCGGTTTCGAGGTAAGCATTATAGAGCAACCAGGCGATACTTCCTGCTGATTCGGGCTCCGGAACGCCTGTTGTCAGTGGCAACCCGGTGGCCAGGTTAAAAGCACGGTAGTTCATATTGGGCAACGTCCAGGGTGTTGTACTTCCACCCAATTGATTTACACAATAAAGCCAACGATCGGCCACGGTAGTGAATTGAGTGTCAAATTCGGGTGCTGCATCAGGATAGAGAGAATGTAACTGATAGAAGTAGACATTGGGCATGATATCGTACCACCAGTCGCCGCCCGAAGTAGTCGAATAGCTGTTCAGATAGACATTCTGACCGTTTTTCAGGTTAAAAAAGTCCTTGGCCATAGCTACCCAGTTCATCCCGTTCTGGTTGCTTTTATCTATACCGCTAAGCG
The DNA here is from genome assembly GCA_043806115.1 of Bacteroidota bacterium. Taxonomy (GTDB): domain Bacteria; phylum Bacteroidota; class Bacteroidia; order Bacteroidales; family Lentimicrobiaceae; genus Lentimicrobium. The sequence goes on along the minus strand of JAZDHI010000073.1, from coordinate 2,062 downwards.
AGGCTCCGACAATGGCCGGCATGATGTTAATAGCTTCTGCCTGATTGAGATGACCATCAACACCCACATAAGAATCGAGAAACAAAGGAGTATTATCGGCATAATTGAATTGACCCTGGATACCCAGGCGTGACAACGGCAAATATTGTCCTGTTTTATTTTGATTAAAGACAAAGTTGTCGTAATCGCGAGCTACTCTATTCCAGTCCCTGATTTGGAAAGGTAAAGGTGAATCGGGCATTTGATCTATCCGCGAAATACTTAATTGCCCCTGCTGAGGGAATGACTGCATGGTGAAGAGGCAGAGCAGCAAAAAAAAGATAAGACGGGTCATTTAAGCAATTTAATAAGTTGTCAGGCAGTTGACCATACAAAGATACTCACCACGGAGGCACAGAGACCACGGAGGACCACGGAGATTAGTATTTGAATAATCTCTTCCGTGTTTCTCTGTGTTTTCTGTGTCTCCGTGGTGAATAGTTTAAAAAAAGGGAAGGCTCAATTCCCTGCTAAACGCTCTTAGCAGGAATCATTGAGCCTAACCCCTTAACAATCATTACTAATTAAACCAAATAAATTACTTTTCGTCGTTGTAAAGTTTCATAATCATTCCATCAGTCAAAGCTATGTTGTAAATTTTCAGCTCGTCGATGGCGCCTTTGAAGTAGCCAAGGTTATCGGCTGTTGTCCATTCCATGAAATTGGCGGCAAGTTCTGCATCGGTGGCTACACAACCAATGATAAACGGCTGGGGATTAGGATTAGTAAGGGTTTGCGTGAGCGGTCCCATGCGATCCTCTGCCCATTTTTTTGTGAGGGTACCATTAACGAAGAACTTCAGCTCCTTGGCTGTTCCGTCCACCGTAATAACAATATGATTCCACACATTGATTTTAATCGAGTTATCCGTTTCATTGTCGGCATCCACAATTCCGCCATCAACTTTTTTATAGGTAAAGAATGGTTTTCCGCCACCCTGGGTCTGCAGTTTATATCCCTGCCAGTAGTTTTGTGAAACGATATAGTTGTTCTCGTACAGTTCAATAGGCTTGATCCAGACTGCGATGGATAATTTAGCAGGCAGGAAACTGGTCGTATAAGGAACTTCAAGGTGAGCTCCTTTATTCAGGTAGACAGCTTTTCCGCCTTTTACGCCATCAACCCAGCTTGGTGACATGGCATCAGCGCCCAAAATAACTGTATTTCCTTTTTTAAAGGTTGCCACATGTTTAACGGTTGAGTAAGCTGTAGCAGTAGTTCCTGTTCCTTCATCGAAGTGCCAGCCGGCATTCAGATAAAGGGCCTCATCAATGTAACCATAAGCCTGCGCTTTAAAGGCGGCCATGGTTTCGGTCAACTGTGTAACCAGGTTGTTGATTTCTAACTGCGTAAGTTTAGTGGCAGCAGTAGTTTTCACGGTCGCCAAAGTAGCCTTGAAGTTATCAATGGCTGTTTGAGGATAATTGGAGGCGGTTGCTCCGGCGGCAAGTGCATCAGCCTCTACAATTAACGCGTTGAGAGCGGTTTTATCCCCTTCAACGATTACGGGTTCTTTTTTGCACGACCCAAGGATCATTGCTGAACCTAAAATCAGCATAAGCAGCAAAGTGCTCTGTTTAATCAAATGTTTCATTTTCATAATTTTTAATAATTGATAATTGATAATTGATAATTGATTGAATTTATTTAATCTTTTGATTTCAGTGTTTTATGCCCTCGTTTGAATCTATCTCCGCCTGGGGAATCGGAAAATACCGTTTGGTTTCGTAATTGAAATCCGGTCCGAGCGCTGCTTCAGCATAAGCCTTTCCCCAGCGCATCAGGTCGAAATAGCGGTGACACTCCTGCGCCAGTTCAACCCTGCGTTCTTTTTGAATGGCACTTCTCAGCGAATTCTGATCGGATACCGTGACGTCAGCAAGAAGATCAGCAGGTGGAATTCCGTTAAAACCAGCCCGGGCACGCTGTCTCACTTTATTGAGGTTTGCTTTAGCCGAATCGGCATTGCTGGTTTCGTTAAACGCTTCAGCTTTCATGAGCAGAAGGTCGGCATAACGCAGGT
>JAZDHI010000072.1:0-22446 GCA_043806115.1 Bacteroidota bacterium | reverse complement strand
AAACTACCAAGGACTACCTGAAAAACTTGTGAATGAAGGCATAAATCCCAAAGTCCCCTGGCTCTATGATTTTAAGCTGGATTTTAGGTTCAAGTAACGTTTTACTAAAATGAACAACCCCCGGAAAATCTCTGATAGCTATCAGGACTATCGGGACCAGGTGGGCCCACAGATTAATAATGAGGAATTTAGATTAATATCTTTCTTCCTCTTTTTTTATGATTTTAACAGAATTTTTGCAATTGACTTACCTTGAACCAGACTTTCAGGTATGTAATTATTTGGATATAGTGAAAACATGAAAGCGTGAATTACCAATCACACCTCACCCTACTAAGGATTAACTGAATTATTTCCGGCAGCTATATCAACCTGCCAGCCTTAGAATTTACCCGGTACAGAAAGTGTTTCCTATTGAATAATCAACTTCTTCACAATCACCGCCTCCTGGTTGGATAACTTCAGGTAATAGACTCCGGGACTATTGACACTCAGGTCAAGGCCCGATGAAAAAGTCCTTCCCGGCAACAGGGATATGATTTCTTTATGGTTGAGCTTACCCTGTGAAGTATACACTTCGAGCATAGTTTCACCTGTCAATCCTTCGATGGAATAATTAAACAGCCCGTCACCCGAAGGATTCGGATAAACCTGCAGACTATTGCCGAAATCTTTGTCATCAATGCCATAACTGCAGTTCAGGAAGGTGAAGTAGGCCAGAATATTGGAGGTATTGGTACATCCTGTTGCCGGATTGGTTACGGCGACTTCAAATTCCTGGAAGTCGAAACTCAGACCTGAAGTCTGAATACTGATGGTCTGGTCAAGGGATCCGTTGCTCCAGAAGTAAGTGTAGCCGGGATTCCCTGCATTGAGGGTGATGGTATCAAACACACAAATCCCGATTTCAGTCGGGCTGATGATATCCACCCTTGGATCGTCGACAGGCAATAAGCTGATCTGGGGTATTGGGTTAACGGTAATGGTCACACTGGCGGTTGTGGAATTAAATCCATCGCTCACCGTCACGGTATAAACGGTCGTTTGAGACGGGGACACCTCGGGATTGGCCAGGTTTGAGGTGAAGCCCGGAGGGTCTGATATCCACTGATAGGTGTAGTTATTGGTACCTCCTCCGGCTAGAGTAAACAAGTGAGATGAGCTGCCTGAGCATACGGTATCGGGCTGGGCTGCAGGATGAGCGCTAAGGGCGTCACCTTCCATAGAAACCGTAACAAAATCGGGTTGCTCACAAACACATCCTGTTCCCAGGTCAGTGATGTGAAGGGTAAAGATGGTAGATTCATAGAGATTGAGGGTTGCAGGATTCGGGCCGTTTGCTGAAACCAGTTTCTCAGATGGTTCCCATTGATACTGATAAGGCCCTGTACCCTGAATAACGCTGCCATGAAGCGTAGTTGAAGTTCCATAGGTGATTACCTGGTCCGGGCCGGCTTCGGGCACCGGCAAAGGATAAACGGTTACCTCAACATCATTGTTAACAATGGTTTCACCATCATAAACCGATAGCAGGTAAGTTGTTGTCTGATCCGGGGCAACCACCGGATCGCGCATTGTTGAATTAAATCCGGGAGGGTTGGATGTCCAGGTATAGGTGTATTCCCCGGACCCACCATAAGCCTGAGCCTGCAGATGGGTTTGTTCACCCGCACATATTTCGGCCGGATTGGCCGTTACATAGCAAAAGAGTATTCCTCCTGTAACTGTGAGCAACATTTCTGCTTCGCTGATGCAGCCTGTCAGGATGTTGGTTACGGTAAGGGTAAACCTGGTCGTTGTTGTCATCGGCAATGTTATGGCTTGCAATACATTGGGATTCACCAGCAACGATGCCGGCTCCCAGTGGTAGGTGTAGTCCGTTGTGCTGCCTGTAACGGTGCCTTCCAGAAAGGCTGTTAACCCTTCGGGAATGGTAAGATCAGGCCCGGCGCTTATCTCCGGATTGGGGTTAACGGTGATGTACATGGAGTCGATGGCTGTACAGCCCCATTCGTTGCCAACCCGGCACCAGTACCATCCGGAAGTGTCAGCAAGGATTGTCTGCGACGTGGATCCGTCCTGCCACAGATATGAATTATAAGTTCCGGGGTCGATGAAAAATGCTTCACTCCTGCATATGGTAGTGTCATTGCCGAGGGCCATTTCAGTTGTCGGATGAATCCTGATAAAATGGTTCACTGATTTGGATTGCCCGTAGATGTATACCAGCAGTCCGACCCCGTACAATCCGGGACCTGAAAATAAATAGCCGGGATCCAGAAGCTCTGAGTGGCTTCCGTCAGGGAAGGTCCATTTTACCGAATCGGGATTATCAGACGCACTGGTATGAAACTGAATCTGGTTGCCATCGCAGGCAGGTTCATCCCAATAGAAGTCTGCAGAAAGGAAAAAGAATGACTGGATAAAGGGAGGAAGTCCATACCTGCATTCTCTGTCTGCCAGGTCAATGGCATTCTCTACGAAGCCGCAATCTGTACCCAGGGAATTTGGCTGGTTGATTCTTGATAAGTATTCACTCTCATAGCGGGCAATGTACAACCGGTTATCCGGGCCAAGCTGCAACGCCCCGATAGGGTCGGCACTCTGACCGACTGACGCCACCACTACCTTTGAATTTATAATTGTTGTCGGGTCGCCGGAAGATAAATCATACTGGGAAATTCTCCGGTTAGCCTTCCATTCACCAATGTATAACCTCTTGCTGTTTGGGGAGAATTCCACGCCATAAGGTCCGCCCGGGTCAAATCCTCCGGGGTTGGTGTAATTTTCATCAGTCACCAGATGGGTGATTATTCCAGTCGAGTTGTCGAAATAATAAATACCGACATTAAATGCGGTATTGTTTGCCGCAGCTATCATTGTCCCGTCTGGAGAAACCTTGAGGTAGCCTTTTGAAGCCTGCCCGATATTGCCTGTTAACAGGGGTCCTGTAGTGCTTATAACCGGGGTTGTGTTAACACCGTCGTAAGTGATACGGTATGCATAAAAATCAGCATTCCCCCATTTTTTTGTGATGACCCAAAAGGTAGAGCCATCGCTGTGTCCTACGGCTGTAACCTTTTCACATGCAAGAGGGACAAGGGAAATATTTTTCTCCGTGGTTACCACATCCCCCAGGCCATCGTTTAATGTCATATCAACCAAAGTATAGCAGAGACCATTGGCCAGGCCATTGTCAGCAGCATCGACCGTGAAAATATAATACTGGGTGGTGGTACCCGGTTTTGGAACAATAATACCGGACTGTGTACTGGAAGAATGGCCCAGCAGATCACTGCCATTCGGCATCTGGCTATGGTTACGGTTATATACATAACGGCCGTCTGTATAAAATTCGAGTGTTCCGGCAGCAGTGGAAATAGAAGAACAACCTTCTCCGGTGTTCAGGGCTCCATTGGTTAATGGTGCCGGGGGGCCCATGGCGAAACTGAGCCCCGCATTTGAGCCAAAATACCAGAAATTGGCCTGTTTCTGAGCATTGGCCAGTTGAAAAAGAATAATCAGTGCGGTGAGTAAAATTGATTTTTTCAAAATTTTCTTCAGATAAAAGTTGGATTTTCGACTCTTATTAACAAAAATAAACATTTTTTAAAATGTTTTACAATTTCCCTGTATTTAAAATAAGCTGTTCACATCATTTCCTCCATGGTGATCGATGACAACCTGGAATTGTTCATTCCGATCTTTCAAGGCCGGAACGCAATAATAAAGTCTTTTATTTGCTGGCTTTTCTATACCGGCCAATGGAAAGAAGAATATAACAAAATCAGGATTCCTTAAAAACAGCATTCCCCGAATCGTCGTAATTAATCACCTCATTCTGAAAACGAATCTGGGCATTGTTGCAACCTATTCTGTTGCAAATCAGAATGCTATTTGTAAAATCCTGTTTTTTGTCGAGAAAAAGAGCGATCAGATCACCACCACAGGCACAGGTTGAATAAACAGGCAGGGCTTTCCCACATTCCGGACAAAGAACTTCGGGTAATTCATCCTTCCGGGGTCTGATTCCAATCGAAATGCGGTGCTTCAAACCATATACCGGGTTAAGTGCGACCAGTCCTTCCTGTTTGCCATTTTTTACCTTTAAAACAATTCCGTTAAAACCGTCGAACACCGCCTGATCACTCACCAGGTTATGACCTTCAGGACAAAAACACTCCTTAACAACGATCAATTCTATTGGTTTTGCTGTTCTCTTATTCCGCTCCGGGTTAGGAAAGATCATCATTCCGGAATGATCAAATCGTTTCATATCATTGTGATTTGGGTTCAGCATGAAGATACAACATTTTTATGCTTTTGTCCAGAAAAACTACAGGATAGCAGTCTATTGACATCCGGCTTCAGGATGATCAATAAAAGTATTGGTTTGCATTCTTCGTCCGGCCTTATAGAGTTGCTAAAGCAGAACCAGGTACATCCGGCCTGATTTCGCTAATGAATCGGCAGGTACAAAAACATCAGATGCTTCAAGGGCTGCGATCAAAAACAACAATTCTCTTATTGTAAAATTTACATAACTTTAATGCGTAATAAGTTACAATCCAAGACCAGATAATTATGAAAAATCAAATTACCCTGATTTCTGTCGTCCTATATCTGATGGCCATATTTCCCGGACTCAGCACAGCACAGGAACCTGTCCGGTCGCCTGCAGACTGGGCCATTATAGCATCTTATACCATTCCCGGAAAAGCCTCCGGACTGGCCTGGGACGGATCGTATATTTACTTCGGCATTTATGGTGTCAATGGTAGTAATATTTACAAATTCAACCCTGCCGACGGAACCAATGTCCTGCAATGTGCGGGATCGTTCGACGATGCCTATGGGCTCACCTACAAGGCCCCGAACCTGGTTACAATAAATCAGCCTTCTTCATCATCCCAACCATCTGATGCGTTGGAGTTCACTTTGTCGGGCAGCACGGTTTCATCCCTGCCCCTTCCGGATCATTATATGTCGGGTATTGCCTGGGATAACGGGAACTGGTGGGTTTGTACTTACTATCCCGATAATGGAACAATATATAATCTCAGTGAAACAGGTGCTATTATTTCGCAATTCACCCCTCCTGCAAATCAGCCCTGGGATATCTGTAAACAGGGAAGCAGCCTCTGGATTGCCGATTATTATGCGAACATGTTGTACAAGGTCACAACCACGGGCAGTTTGATGGAGAGTCATGCATCAGCCGGTCAGAATCCCTCCGGCGTTGTATATGACGGCACCTATCTCTGGTATTGCGATGGCGCATTAGGCAGCAGCAGTACCTTGTATAAAATTGATCTGACAGGTATGGGAACCCCTGAAATTACTGTGCCGGTTACCACGCATGACTTCGGATCTGTAGCCATTGGCGCATTTTCAACCTGGAATTGTGTGGTGCAAAATACAGGTACAGCCAATCTCAGCATTACCAATATCGAAATACCGGCCGGCCAACCCATTACCTCTTTATTTTCAGTACCACAAACCATTGCCCCGGGGAACAGCCTGATGGTTCCGTTAAAATTTACCCCTACCCTTCCTGCCATCCTGAATACTCAGGTAACCATTCACTCCAGTGATCCGATTCATCCGGAGGTATCGGTGACCCTGCTTGGAAACGGGGTATATCAGGGCCCGCATATTATTCTTCCCGAAAACAGCCACAATTATGGGGTCAGACGATCAGGCGCTTTTTCAAAGTGTAGCCTTCCGATAACCAATGATGGCAACCAGAATGTTGTGATCAGCGACCTTAGTACAAACAACGAGCATTTTTTCGTGGATGAATCTGTTGTTCTGCCTATTACCATAACTTCCCTGAACACAGCCGAGGTTCCAATCTGGTTTCATCCGACTGAAGGAGTATATTATAATGGTGTCCTTTCTATCTCCTCAAATGCTGTGGGGCAGGAGACAGTATTTGTTGACCTGGATGGTTCAGGAGAAGATACCCTATATCCTGTCGGAACTCCCTTATGGTCATTCGACATAACCGGCGGATTTGATAACAGCCCGAAATCAATTGTACCGGTCGCAGACATTACCGGCGATGGAATCATGGAAGTAATCGTGGGTTCTGAAGATAATGTCGTTCGTTGCTTTAACGGAAATGCCTCTGTAACAGGAGATGTATTGTGGGAAAAACCGATTTATTCCGGCGCGGTGTATCAGCAGAATTGCATCTCAGCAATCAGCGATATCAATGCCGATGGGTTTGGGGATATCATCGTCGGGACTGCCTGGGGCGACGAGTCCATTATCGCATTATCAGGTAAGAATGGCCAGCAGCTCTGGAAACACGATACTCACGAATACGGTGACGGGGGATGGGTATATCAGGTGGACAGCCGGTTTGACTACAATTCCGACGGTTTCCCGGATGTGCTGGCTTCAACAGGCGACGACGGTAATGATACCGGCCCCTTACGGGTGTATTGCCTGAATGGATTGACCGGTATTTCAATATGGGAACGACCTCTGGGTGGGGCTGTATTTTCTGTGATCGGTGTAGAGGACTTTACCGGTGATGCCCTTCCTGATGTTGTAGCAGGCACCACCAATCTGGCGGAAACTGAGGGAAGGGTAGTCGGACTTAATGGCTCCAATGGTTCAGTAGAATGGACCTACAATACCACTGGCAGTTCGGTTTGGGGCCTGATGCAACTGGATGATATTACAGGGGATGACAGGCCGGATATAGCGGCGGGTGATTTCAGCGGAAAAATTGTATTTCTGAATGCTGCCACCGGAAGTAAAATTCATGATCTCAATCTGGGATCTGTGCTGATTCTCAGACTGGTTGATATCGGTGATGCGAATAAAAACGGATTTCGCGATATCCTGGTGGCACACAGCGGTAACAATGGCCTGGTTGTGGATGGGAACACGTGTACCTATATATGGACAAAACCACTTTCCGATAAATCCTGGTGTGTAGCCAATATCGGCGACATAACATGGGATGGGACCAGCGATGCAATTATCGGAACGCTCTACCAGAACAATCAGGCATATTTCCTCAATGGTTCAGACGGAACGACACTCAGCACATACCCGTCGAATGCCGAGGTAGATGCCTTGAATGCCATACCCGATATTACCGGTGATAACTCGATGGAAATGCTGTTCGGCGATCGCAACGGATTACTCACCTGCTTGTCCGGCGGTTATGACAGTACAACCATATCCGTGAGCTATTTCACCACGGAAGCTTTTAACTTTTTGATTTACCCCAATCCGAATGAAGGCCTGTTCGGGGTAAGGATGATCAGCAATGAAAAGACAGATGCCAGCTTCCGTTTGATGGACCTACAAGGTAGAGTTGTGCAGGAATTTCCAGACATACGTTTTGATGCGGGGGTCAGCAACGTTGAATTCAACCTGACGAATGGCCTTGTGCCGGGATTATATTTTCTTGAAGCAATGGCACAGTATGGTTACCACAGGGAAAAACTGATCTTAAAGTGATTACAGGCTGAGTTCAGGCTTCAGGCATCAGGAAACATTCCCGGAACTTAATCTGACATCCCGGTTTTTTGTGGATTAAAACCAACCAGCCGGGATAGCTTTGAAAAAAGCAGGTGAAAGCCTGACTGACTGCGCTTTATCTCAAAAGACATTCTCGGCGCCTGAATCCTTTTCCGAAGGTCCGTATCTCAGGTTTTTAGAGGTGGGGGGCTTTATAAATCGATTATTTTATAACAATACTATGTCAAATTTAAGAATCACGAATGTCTGTTATTCCCAAACAGGCAGGCATAACTGCCCGAAAGAAAAAAAAGCAAAGTGCCTGTCAATGAAATCTTCGGAAACTTTTAGTATTAATACAAACCATTCCCGGATACCGGGTTTGCCCGGACAATAATAATGTTAAATAATCTCTTAACATCCCTACAGGATTTTATCTTATCAATCAACTATTTGTGTGATTCTGTATGGTTTTTTTCTGTTGGCCTTATTTTTATCATTGGTTAAAGAAAGTTAGCTTTTTTGTAGTTTTGAGCCGTTAAAAGCCGTTATCCGAAAACTATGCTGCAAAACAAGATCGACCTCAGCGGTATAAAAAATATCATTTTCGACTTTGGTCAGGTTTTGCTGAATATTGATCCGCAACTCAGTGCCAGCGCCTTTGCCAGGCTTGGTGTCCGCGATGGGTTAGATTTCTGGGGCAGCCGAAGCAGTTCTGAAACTTTGATTAAGCTGGAAAAGGGAGCTATTTCTCCGGATGACTTCCGGAATAATGTGCTTGAAAAACTTGTACCCGGTGTAACCGCACAACAAGTCGATGCAGCCTGGAATGCCCTGCTTCTCGATCTTCCCGGATGTCGTGTCGAAAAACTGAAAAGCCTTGGGGGAAAATACCGGATCTTCCTGCTATCAAATACCAATCAAATTCACTTTGAATGTTATATGGATCGTTTTGAGAAAGCGTTTGGTTACGGGCTAGGTGATCTGTTCGAAAAACTCTGGTTTTCACATCAGATCGGCCTGGTAAAACCAGACCCTGCGATTTTCAGGTTTGTGATGACAGATGCCTGCCTGGACCCGGAGGAAACTCTATTTATTGACGATACACTCGTACATGTCGAAGCTGCGCGCACTGTTGGAATCAATGCGTGGCACTTACTTCCCGGAAAAGATATCTGTGATTTATTATAAGATTATCACTGTTGTTTCCCGGAACGGGAATACAGGAACCAACATTTATAATTTATTTTTTGATTGTTGGTTTTATAAAATCACAAACCTATTTTACAGGTTCACATCAGAAGATAAGATGCGAACCAGCTAGCCGGGTTGCTGGCTACTTTACAGCAGGCAAACCATGGTCCTTAACTTTGGACTTTTAACCCCGCCTGCCGGCGGGCAGGTTTAGACTTTAAGCTTGCTCTTCAGAGCTTCCCTTCACTCATCAACCGGTATATGGTAGTTTTCCCGATGTCGAGTTTCTGAGCCACCTGTCGCACCCTGTTGTTGTATTTCTGCATAAAGTGGTTGATGATCTTCTTATTGTATTCTTCCAGGGTGGTTTCTTCATAAAGGAAGTCCTGTGAAGCACTGACCGTGCTGAAGGTAATATCCGAATCCTCAATGGTCTCGGTATTGGTCATCACCGAAGCCAGTTCCATGATGGCCTTTAGTTCCCTCACATTCCCCGGGAAAGGGTATTTCTGTATTTTCTCAATCGCTTTCGGGGTAATGGAAAGCTTCTTCATTTTGTTCTTCTGGCAGAAATCATCCACAAAAAACCTGGCCAGAAGGGCAATATCATTGCCTCTTTCACGCAATGGCGGAAGATTGACAGGCAAACCCAGTAAACGGTAATAAAGGTCTTCACGGAATTCACCTTTACGGACAAGTTCCTGCAGGTTTTTATGGGTAGCCACGATCACCCTAACATCGAGTTTAACATTTTCATTCCCTCCGACACGGGTCACTTCTTCTTCCTGCAATACACGCAGGAGTTTCGATTGCATATTGAGGTCCATATCACCGATCTCATCAAGGAAAATAGTTCCCTGATTGGCTTCCTCAAACCTCCCGATGCGGCGGTTGTTGGCTCCGGTAAAGGCTCCCTTCTCATGCCCAAACATCTCGCTTTCGATCAGTTCTTTAGGAATGGCAGTGACATTGACCGCGACAAAAGGTTTTCTGTTACGTAGTGAAGCATGATGTATCGATTTGGCAACCAGTTCTTTGCCGGTACCAGTTTCACCATATATAGAAACTGTGATGTTTGTTCTTGAGGCTTTCTCAATCAGTGTAAATACCTTGTTAATAGCCGGGCTGTTGCCTTTTATCAGGTTGTTGTTCTCGTATTTCCGGCCAATCTCTTCTTCCAGGTCTGCTATTTTCTGGCGGAGTTTAATGTTCTCCCGGATGTTTTTGGTAATGTTCCACAGACGTTCCTTGGTGTCCTGATCTTTAAGGATGTAATCATAGGCACCCTTTTTGAGCAATTCAATGGCTGTTGCCACATCCTGCTGACCCGAAACAATAACAACCGGAAGATCCTGATTGAATTCACGCACTTGTTTCAATACCTCTAACCCGGTCATGTCCGGAAGGTTATAGTCCAGTGATATAAGGGTCGGATTCTTATACAGGTTTTTCAGCAGACTTTTCCCGTCAGGAAAAATCTCAACTTCATACTCGGGGTTAAGTGTAAGATGATGCGACATTATCTTGGCAAAGATGACATCATCTTCAACAATGAATATTTTAAGTGGTTCCTGTGCCATCAGAACATATTTGAGACCGAAGTTACAAAATATCAATGAAAAAAACTCTGTTCTTTATTAAACAAGCGGTTATGAATCTATATATCCTGTTTACTCTGATAAGTAATGCCCTGAGAGCTACTTAATAATGTATTTACCGCGAATTTCACTGAATATCTGAATAATATCCTGTATGGACATGGCCGACATCAGCCTGATCCTGAAAGGTTTGAAATCCGGAATCCCTTTGAAATAGTTTGGATAGTGTTTCCGGGTTTCAAGCAGGGCAGTAATCTCTCCTTTCCACCCTGCCGAAGCGAGGAGGTGCGTCTGGCAAACTTCCAGCCGTTCATTCAGATCAGGTCCCGGCAATAATTCACCGGTTGCGAGAAAATGCTTCACCTCCCTGAATATCCATGGATTCCCGGTTGCACCCCTTCCTATCATAATGCCGTCAACTCCGGTTTGTGCGCGTTTCTCAGCTGCAGAGGGGCCATCGGTGATGTCTCCGTTACCAATGATTGGAATAACCATTCCCGGATTGTTCTTTACCTCTCCAATCAGCGACCAGTCGGCCTTCCCGCTATACATCTGGGCACGCGTCCGTCCATGTATGGTAAGTGCGCTGATGCCTGCATCCTGTAATTGTTCTGCAAGTTGCACGATTGGTTTTGATTTCTCATCCCAACCAAGACGTGTCTTCACAGTGACCGGTCTGGAAACAGCCTTAACCACCGATTTAGTTATTTTCAGCAATAAAGGAATATCCTGTAAAAGGGCAGCACCACCTCCTTTGTTAACGATTTTTCTGACCGGGCAGCCGAAATTCAGGTCGATAAAATCGGGATTGGCTTCATCGGCCACCTTTGCTGCCATCACCATCGATTCAACATTGTGCCCGAAAATCTGGATACCAACCGGTCTTTCTGTTTCAGAAAATTCCAGCTTCTTCCAGCTCATTTCAACATCGCGGATGAGGCCTTCTGAAGCGATAAATTCAGTAAAAACAACATCCGCCCCGAATTTACGGCAGAGTGTCCGGAAAGGCGGATCTGTGATATCCTCCATGGGTGCCAGCATAACCGGAAAATCACCCACATCAACATTTCTTATTTTCATCCGGTTAGTGTATGATTTCCTGATTGAAGGCAGTGAGTGAAGGAAGCCTGAAATCCTGTCTGACTTCTATCATTTTAAAGCATTGATAAAAAATAAATTATTATCACGTGTTGTGCGGTTACAAACATAATATACTGATAGCGTGGATGAAGTCAATGTCTGTTTCGACTCCGCTCAACATGACATTGACTTCAATAATGCTTTTTATCAGAGATTTAAACGTACAACACGTTTATTGTCATAACTTTGTGTTATTGCCGGAAACAATTGATGTGTGGCCTCTCTGTTGTTTTTACCTGCAAAATAACGAATTTTTAACCAGCTATGCGACTGCAACCTGTTTTCAGGGATCTTACATCCGGGTCACGGTTACTCATGCTGGTTCTGGTCATCCTGCTCTGCGGAATCCTTTCGCTTTCATTTTCATACCTGCTCTCCATTCTTCTCTGGGGTGAAAGTGTACTTGCCGGAGCGGGTGATCCTGAAATCATGAATCTCGGATTCATTCGTCTTACCCAGATGCTAAACCAGATGGGGTTTTTCCTGTTACCTCCCGTCCTGTATGCCCTGCTCTGCGAACAAAATCCATTTTCTTTCCTTGGCTTAAACAAACCACGGTTCATTCATATCATTGCCGCCCTCCTGATACTGCTGGCTGCAGGGCCGTTCACAGGATATCTTACTGAATGGAATGAAAGGCTGATTCTCCCATCACAACTCTCAAGATTGTCAGAATGGATGCGGTCCTCTGAAGAGACTGCTTCAAAACTCACCAACCGACTGCTCGACGAACCCGGAACCTCCTCCCTGATCACCAATATCATTATGATCGGCCTGCTTCCTGCGCTCGGTGAAGAACTGCTCTTCAGGTCTGCACTGATCGGACTTTCCCGGAAAATATTCCGTGGGATTCATCTTCCTGTAATTATTTCAGCACTCCTGTTCAGTGCACTGCACCTGCAGTTTTTCGGATTTCTGCCCCGTTTCATGCTGGGACTCCTTTTCGGATACCTGTTAGTATGGTCAGGATCTGTCTGGATTCCAATAGTAGCACACTTTGTTAATAATACCAGTGTGGTTATCGCTTCATTCCTTTTTAACAAGGGAATCTCCTCAATACCGGCCGATGAAATGGGCACAGTATCCTCCGGCCCCGGTGTCATATTGTCGGCGACAGCTATCTTAATCATAATGTTTTGGGTTTATTATACAAGAAAAAAAACACCGGTAATGTCAGACGGGATTCAGGAGAATACCTGACCGATCTGACCGCCAGTATCGGTAAACATTGTCATCGCACGAAAGTGAATGGAAATTGCATGGATTTTAATAATTTTGCATGGTATAATTCTGATTTTCATGGATCATAAACTCTATATCCACAATACACTCAGCCGCCGGAAAGAACTTTTTGAACCGCTGAACCCGCCCCTCGTTGGCATGTATGTATGCGGGCCAACCGTTTACGGCGATGCCCATCTCGGCCATGCACGCCCTGCCATTACCTTCGATCTGGTCTTCCGGTACCTCCGGCACCTTGGATATAAGGTTCGATATGTCCGTAACATTACCGATGTTGGTCACCTCGAAAACGATGCCGATGCCGGTGAGGATAAAATAGCAAAAAAAGCCCGGCTGGAACAACTTGAGCCAATGGAGGTGGTCCAGTATTTCACTGAAAGATATCACCGCAATATGGATCAGTTGAATGTGCTCAGCCCCAGCATCGAACCCCGTGCATCCGGACACATCATCGAACAGATTGCCATGATTGAAGACATCTTTGATTCAGGAATGGCTTACGAAAGCGAGGGGTCTGTCTATTTTGACGTTGAAAAATACAACAAACAATATCACTATGGTAAACTGTCGGGTCGGGTACTCGATGACCTGATGGCCAACACCCGCGAACTTGAAGGGCAGGATGAGAAACGCAATCCATTTGACTTTGCTTTATGGAAGAAAGCCCAGCCGGAACATATTATGCGATGGCCTTCCCGCTGGAGTAAAGGTTTCCCCGGATGGCACCTCGAGTGTTCCGCTATGAGTGCCCGATATCTTGGCGAACGCTTTGATATTCACGGCGGGGGCATGGACCTGATGTTCCCTCACCACGAGTCGGAAATAGCCCAAAGTGTTGCTGCCAACAAGACTGACCCGGCCAAATACTGGATGCACAACAACATGATTACCATCAACGGTCAGAAAATGGGTAAATCGCTCGGTAATTTTATAACACTCAATGAATTTGCAAGCGGAAAACACAAAGCACTTTCCAAGGCGTACAGCCCGATGACTATCCGGTTTTTTATCCTGCAGGCGCACTACCGCTCAACACTTGATTTTTCGAATGATGCATTGCTGGCTGCTGAAAAAGGTCTCGACCGGCTGATGAAAGCCTGGAAAACACTAGGTAAACTAAAGCCTTCTGATAACTCAAGTGTCGATGTCGCCGCTTTAGTAAAAAACTGCTACGAGGCAATGAACGATGATTTTAATAGCCCAATTGTTATCGCCAACCTTTTTGAAGGAGTGCGTATCATCAACTCTGTTAACGATAATAAGGAAAGTCTTTCAGCAGGAGACTTGGAAATATTGAAGGATTCATTTAACACTTTTACTAGTGATGTGCTTGGTTTGAAACAGGAAGAGACTGAGTACGGAAACGATATCGCTGTAGATGGCCTGATGAAATTAATACTGGAATTACGCCAACACGCAAAAACTGCAAAAGATTTTAAAACTTCTGATAAAATTCGCGATGAATTGGCAAAGATCCATATCAGTGTAAAGGATACAAAGGAAGGCGCAACATGGAGCCTCGACTGAGATAAGCAGGAGTGTTGGGAAACAGGATTCCCGCTTATTAATTAACAAGAATGCCGGCAGGGTAACCGTGGGAAATGTTGAAATGCTTGGGTGAATTGTTTTACTGAAATGAAAGATAAGCCCAGGTTGGCCCAAAAATAAAGGTCATCCTGTAGCAGAAAGATCTTTCTCCTACAGAAAAAGTTCAGTAAGTTTATAAGGTGAGCCAATAAAGTTGTTGATTCATAATAAACACTTAACCGAATATTACCTGTTCCCAAATTAAGATCCATTTGCAATCAAACCAACAAAAATACCACAGAATGAAAAAAACATTTTACCCTTTGCTGATGTTGACAGCATTTGCAATGATTTTTGAAAGTTGCAGCAATAAAAATGAGAGGATGGAAAAAGAATTAAAAACATTTATCGCTAACTGGGAGGCTAAAGTAGAACCTTTACAGAAGGAAGCTTATTTAGCTTACTGGAATGCGTCTATTTCCGGGAAAGACGAGGATTATAGTGTATCTGAACAACTTCAGTTACAACTAAACAGTATTTATACCAGCAAAGAGGATTTTGCCCTGCTGAAAAAAATAAAAGAATCAAATTCTATTTCCGATTCCCTGTTAAAACGACAACTGGATGTTCTTTATAATCAATACCTGGGAAACCAGATTGATACTGGACTCCTTGCCAAAAAAATCAAAATGGAGGTTGAGATTGAAAAAATGTATTCGAATTTCAGGGCAGAGGTTGATGGCAAACTCTTGTCTGACAATGATGTGGAAGATATTCTGAAGAAATCAAGGAGCAACAATGAGCTTAAGACCGCATGGGAAGCACATAAGAAATTAGGGTCCGTTGTATCGGCCGGTATTATTGAGCTGGTAAAAGTCAGAAACCAGATTGCCAAACAGCTTGGTTTCAAAAATTTTCATGCAATGAGCCTGGAGCTGAGCGAACAGAATCCGGAGGAAATAAATTCTCTCTTTGATGAGCTCGATAACCTCACCCGTGATGCCTTTGCAGGACTGAAGGATAAGATTGACCTTCACCTGGCAGGTCAGCTAAGCATCAGTAAAGATAAACTTATGCCATGGCATTACCAGAACCGGTTTTTTCAGGAAGCTCCGGCAATTTACAGCATCGATCTTGACAAATATTACAAAGATCAGAATATTGAGCAGCTAACGACCGATTATTACACCAGCATCGGACTTGACATCAACGACATGATTGCCGGCAGTGACCTCTATGAGAAGCCGGGTAAAAACCAGCATGCCTATTGTATCGACATCGACAATGTAGGGGATGTGCGGGTGTTATGCAACATCAAACAGAATTACAGCTGGATGAATACCATGATGCATGAATTCGGCCATGGTGTTTACGACAAATATATTGACCGTAATCTACCCTTCAGTCTGCGCAATCCTTCGCACACCTTTACAACCGAAGCCATTGCCATGCTTTTCGGGCGAATGGGGGCAAATCCACAGTGGATGACAGACATGAGTCTGATCGACTCCACTGAAAAAGTCAGTATTGCTGAAAAAAGCTACAGGGTGCTCCGCCTCGAACAACTTACCTTCAGCCGATGGGCACAGGTTATGTATCGCTTCGAGAAAGCCATGTATGAAAACCCGGATCAGGACCTCAATAAACTCTGGTGGGACCTCGTTGAAAAATATCAGATGCTGAAACGCCCCGAAGATCGCAACGAACCCGATTGGGCAAGCAAGATCCATATTGCAACCTTCCCCTGCTATTACCACAATTACCTTCTTGGTGAACTGCTGGCTTCCCAGTTGAATCATTTCATCACGGCAAATATTGTAAAGTCGGACGATTTCAGATATCAGAGTTTCTATGGTAATAAAGATGCCGGTCAGTATCTGGTCGATAAAGTGTTTATGCCCGGAGCAAGCCTTTACTGGAACGACATGATTGAAAAAGCAACCGGAGAAAAGCTTACCGCCCGATATTATGCCGATCAGTTCGTAAACGAATAGAGGTTTTAAAAAGTTTTCCTGCCTGTCTGATACATCAGACAGGTTTTTTTTATTTACTACAGACCGGTATGCAAAAATAAAAACAACCAATTTCCCGCTTCAACCGAAGAATATAACAATTCAACCGACAGAACTGTCATTTCACCCTGATTTACTTTTTCCTGCCTCGCCAATGATGCATTTTTGTATCGTTAAAAAGTGCCCGGTATTTTTTAATTAATCCGGCACCAAATTTATCATAACAAAGAAACGCTAAACACATTCAACTACTTAACAACCTATTCTCCATGAAACAGACCAGAATCCTCCGCCTGATGCTGCCCCTTATGGCATTTGCAATTTTCATGTCTTCGTGCGAAACCGACAACTGGAATAATATCCGTGGTAAAGGACCCGTAGTAAGTGAAAACAGAAATGTACCCATCCATCGTGATATCCTTGTTTCAATACCAGCCGATGTTTTCATTTATCAGAGTCCGGTCAGGGATCTGACCATCGAAGCACAAGCCAATGTACTGGATGCAATTGAAACCTATGTCAACGGAAATGAACTCAAAATCAGACTTGAAGACGGGGCAGGCCTGGCCGGTCATGAACGTATCACGATTTACATTTCATCAGCTATGTATAACAACATCCGGCTATCTGGTTCTGTTAACCTTTATTCGGAAACTCCGATTGTAACAGACGATTTTGATATCACCATTTCCGGCTCAGGGGAAGCCGATGTGGAAGTAATTTCAAATACGGTGCACGCTTCCATCTCCGGGAGCGGTAAAATGTGGATCGAAGGATCAACAGCCTATGAAGAAATTACAATTTCAGGATCCGGCGATATTTACAGTTTCGGCCTTCAGAGTGAGACATCAGATATCAGCATCAGTGGATCCGGAAATGCCGAAGCTACTGTGGAAGATTTCCTGAAGGCGCATATCAGTGGCAGCGGTAGCATTTATTACAGCGGTTACCCTGATGTTGACAGCCATGTATCAGGTTCCGGAAATGTAATTCATGTGAATAAATAAACCACAGGTGCCCCTGTCCGATTTAAGGGTTCCTGCATTGAACGACGGCAAAGTTCAATTATTTCAATAAAATATCAATTAAAAGCTCCACTCTACAGCAGGAGCTTTTTTCATTTTACCCTGTTTTGCAATATTATAAAGATGATATTCAAAGGATTAACGCTGACCATTTGAAATCTGCATTTTGAACAGGTATTTCATTTCGGTACCCACCATCTCTTTTCCACCTCATAACTCCATCACGGCTTTGCCCCGGATGAACCGAAAACCACCTTCAGTTTGCCTTCCGCACTGATAAATGGCATAATTCCTTCCGGAGACAGAGCAATGTCATTTACCATTAACCTGGAAACCTGCCCGTTGAGGGTTACACCCTCAGCCAGCCGGTAAGATTTCAACTGCCTGTTAATCTCTGCTTTGAACATTTTGATCTCCGGAGCCAGCGACCAGACCATCTGTTTCGCAATCATGTTCCGGAATCCGCCCTGGTAGATCCAGGCAGCAGATTTCACAAGAAAGTTTTTTGTTGAGATATCGAAATCAAAATCCTTCAGGTACAGGGTAGAATCCTGGGTATTAAAGGCCGGAATACCTGAAAAGTAAATGGTTCCCTTTAGACTCCCTGAAAGCGATGTTTCAGCCACCATTTTCCCGTTGCTCCCGTAAATACTTATACTTTCAATTTTCACTCTCCGTTTGCCTTCTGTAAAAGTTTGCCCGGTCAGGTAGCGATCCGCCTGGGAATTGATTTCACTATATGGTATATTTATTGAAGCATTGACGATTACCTTGTCATCGATGTCATCGTTGATCTGTAATTTGGACAAAGGTCCGGGAGTGCGTGCAACCGGCTTTGATCCGACACTTGTTTCAATCACCGATCTGACTCCGCTCCGGTGACGGATAATACCATTTGTTGCAGTTATTTGGTTCGCATAGAATCCTGAAGGCTGAATGCTCAGCCAGATTTTGTATTCATCGTTCAGGCTGACCGGCTGGTTCAGGGTTTTCCAGGCTTCCATTGCATAAGGTTTCAGATCAAAATAATCCTTCACACTTTCATCTATTGTATTACCCATCGTCTTCAGGTTGCTTTGCAGAATCAGGTCTGCCACGAATTTAACCGGAATGTTCATCCCGGCAACCTTAACCACTGGGTCTGAGAGCCATTCGTAACCATCCGCCTCCGTTTTTGAACTCACGGTCCAGTCGTTATTGAGGGTTAAAGCGGTTTTGAATTTCAAGGCCAGCGCACCGTTCAGCTCTCGGTAATCAGAAATTGAAATTCCAAGTTTCTGAACCTTAAATCCGGCTTTTATCCAGATTTTCAGCGGCACCCGGTAACTGAGGATATTATCCTTCATGGCCAGGGTAATATCCCCCTGTTTCCAGGCTTTTACCATCAGATTGTCTCCGCCATTGTCGTCCAGGCTGTTGTCTTCATAAACCAGCCCTGAAAAAGTTCTGTTTACTTCCTTCTGGATATCACTTAGTTTCGCCTCTGTAGTAAAACCAATCACCGATGGCTGTGGTTTGACGAGGATAGGCTGGTATGCCTCTGCAGGTTTTTCAATTTTAACCGTGCTGCAGGATGCAACAACAAAAACAAACAGTACCGCGATAACATTGCGGTAACTCAAAATCCGGTTCTTAAACATACTGATCAGGAAAAATCTCTGTTTTGTATTTTCACAATTTTTGTCCGGGGGTTCTTTTTGAGATAATTACGGATAATCTGCCTTGTGTCACGATTGTCATCAAATGTTTTTATACAGTTGTCAAGACTTTCATTGCCGGTATCCGACACATCGGTATAACCGAATCCGACATAACGACCACCTGCAATCTTTACCACAGCTAGCTCATCGTTGTTATGACCCCGGTCGAGTATATAGAAATCAGGGAGGTGGAACCCTGAAGTTTTAATGGCAGCATTAACACGGCGGTTGTATTGTTCCGGTGATTCCTTCCCGGCACAGGCACCCCGGCATTGTTTAATTCCATAATGAAAACAGGTTCCATCCGTTTCATAAAGGCCGCAAAGCTTCTGGCAGAGTTCAAACTTCTCTACAATTCCGTACAGATACTTTCGGGCATGTTCAAATGTAGTAAAGGATGTTACCGGTTGGTGACTGTTAAGGTTACGACCAATATAAAGCCTTCGGTAGCCTTGTTCATCCGTGTATTCAAACAATCCCGAGCTGAAAATTGATCTCCGCTGAGCCCGGTTATAGAGCGGTTTGTGTTTTTTTATTTCGGATGATTCCAATAAGAGTGCAATCAGTTCACTGCCGGTAATTTCATAACTCACCGATGCTACCCGGCTTCGCATTTCCACAGCCTTTACAGTTTCATTGTTTCGGAAATGCTGCACCAACCGCTCAAACATATTGTTGCTCTTACCAATATATATGATCTTCCCCTGGTCATCGTGCAGATAATAAACCCCGGTTTCCTCAGGCACCTCTTTAACA
The DNA here is from genome assembly GCA_043806115.1 of Bacteroidota bacterium. Taxonomy (GTDB): domain Bacteria; phylum Bacteroidota; class Bacteroidia; order Bacteroidales; family Lentimicrobiaceae; genus Lentimicrobium. The sequence goes on along the minus strand of JAZDHI010000072.1, from coordinate 2,770 downwards.
ATATCGGGAACAGCATAACCCGACTGATTTTCAATCGCCGAACGGTCAGCCTGCAACAAAAGCTCCAGCAACCGGGTGGTTGCAAGCGCATCTCCTGCAGCGCGATGACGGTTCTCAATGGTTATCCCGATTTCCTGGCAAAGTTTACCAAGACTGTATGATTGTTTCCCCGGAAGCAGTTTGCGACTCATTTTAACGGTACACAGGGTGGGACGACGATAAGTATAACCGAGCCGTTTGAATTCATGTCTGATAAAGTTGTAGTCGAAAGAGGCATTGTGCCCGACAAAGGTTGCCCCTTCTGTCATCTCTACAATTTTCCTGGCAACTTCGCAAAACCGGGGGGCATTGGCCACCATTTCATTGCTGATACCGGTTATCCGGGTTATCATGTACGGAATAGGCTGTTCCGGATTCAGTAAGGTGCTGAATTCATCAATAATCCTGGTACCATCGTGCAGATAAACAGCAATTTCTGTCAACCTTTCATTGACAAAATTTCCACCGGTAGTCTCAACATCAATGATGGCATACATAACCATACAAATGTAAAAACCTTTTGGTGTTTATGAACAGGCAGTGAGAACTTTTATTTAAAAATGTGGCCGTCACTGAAGGCGACGGCCACATTAAACCCTAAGGCTGATCCTGACAGTGAGATTAACTGATGTCAATTTGTTTGGCAGGCTTCACTTTTGCCTCATCGCGTTTCGGAATCAGGATTGAGAGCACTCCGTTGCTGTGCGAAGCTGATACTTTATCGGCTTCGACCGATTGAGGCAAACTGAATGAGCGGTGGAATGAAGTGTAACTGAATTCACGACGCATATAGCGTTCTTCCTTTTGTTCATCCTTTTCCTCTTTTTCTGATGAAATGGTCAGAATATTGTTTTCAAGGTTGATCCTGAAATCTCCTTTCTCCAGGCCGGGAGCGGCAACTTCAATCCGGAAATCCTCCTTACCTTCTATGATGTTTACTGAAGGCATGTTGATACCGGTCTGAAACTCGAACAGGTTGGGAAGATAATCCCTTCCGAAAAATTCATCCACAATGCTCGGGAAGAAGTTTCTGTTTTTCAAAATTGGTAACATGGCTTTACCCTCCATTTTTTAATTGTTAAACTTAATTTACATGAACACTCTTTCAAATTTTATTCCGGAGCAATAAAAATGAAAATTTGACATCTTTTTCTGTCATAATGTCTATATATCAGATGTTTAGAATAATAAAAAGCGCCAACATGGCGCTTTTTATTATTCTGATTTCTAATGAATATCTGTAGGATAAAACTACCCCTCAGATCAGTTTCAGGTTCATTTTTATCCTGGATGTCAGGATATCGATGGCCACATGATTGGCACCCCCCTGGGGTACTATAATGTCTGCATAACGTTTGGTTGGCTCTATGAACTGCAGGTGCATGGGTTTCACATACTTCTCATAATGTTCCAGCACCTGTGAAAAGGAACGTCCACGTTCTTCAATGTCGCGCCGGATGATGCGCATCAGTCGGTCGTCGGCATCGGCATCAACAAAGACCTTTATATCCATGCGGTCGCGAAGGCGGGGGTTCGACATGATGAGGATTCCTTCAACAATGATGACTTCTTTCGGTTGAACAGGGATGGTCTCTTTCGCCCGGGCACAAGTCAGATAACTGTATATTGGCATTCCGATGGTTTCGCCTTCTTTCAGTGAATCAAGATGCCTGATCAACAGATTGAATTCAATGGATGAAGGATGGTCGAAGTTGATCTTTGCACGATCTTCAGGATTCAGATGGCCATTGTCCTTGTAATAGGAGTCCTGGGGTATCACTGCCACAGAGTCCTTGGGGAGTTTCTTGATGATCTGTTTGACTACGGTAGATTTACCACAACCGGACCCCCCGGCAATTCCGATGATTAACATGTTTGACTATTTGGATAACCGGGTAAATTTAATGAATTTTAATTATTGGAAGGATGCAATGTTGGAATAATGGGGCTTCTTCCATAGTAATCGCAGTCACACCTGAGAAAATGGAATAACAGTAATTAATGCCTGTTATAATTGTCAGTAATGTTGGGCTGACTTCCAACTTTCCATCCATCTAAAATCAAGGCATTTCAATTTTTCAAAACTTCACAATTGGTCGTCCCAGTTACCTTGCTTCAACTTTACCTGTAAAGATTTAATCAATTGTATTAATTCATTCTCCATTTTGAAATGTAGATCATCTATCGATTCTAATACTTCATCAGTAATATGACCAGCTCTCAGAAAACTACAAATACAGGAATGGTATTCTCCTGAAGATCCTAAAGCAATATTACAGAAATAGAGATATTCTTTCAAACTCTTTCGGGAGTAGCCTTCGGCAATATTCCTGCTGATACTTTGCGCTGCATCAATGCAATTGGCTGAAACTTTTTTCAATTCATAAGGGAAGGGAATCAAATGCTTACAAGTCAGGATATATAATTCTACGGCATCATCCCAAACCCGCAACTTCTTAAACCCCCAGTTTACGTTTTTCCGCTCTATCATTAACTGGACTTTGTTATTTTGTCTTTTAATAAAGTGGAGAAAGAATGGAATATCGGGGTACTTGAGCTTATGTCAAAAACCTTTCACATAAATTCATTATGTACCGTCCTGAAATTTGTTTACAGTTTCTTAGATTAATACTTCATTTTTGTTTCATTCATAATTCAATGGGCAATGATGAGCTTAAGCTTTGTTGGGCAAAACCGAGATGGGGTTCGATACCCCATTCGGTTTTTAAAA
>JAZDHI010000071.1:0-176686 GCA_043806115.1 Bacteroidota bacterium | reverse complement strand
ACCCCATCTCGGTTTTGCCCAACAAAGCTTAAGCTCATCATTGCCCATTGAATTATGAATGAAACAAAAATGAAGTATTAATCTAAGAAACTGTAAACAAATTTCAGGACGGTACAATGAGTTATGAGTTGTTTGTATCGCCCCTCGCCCCACGACCCCCGTGCCTGTGGAAGTAGTGAGTTTCGTCTCACGCCCCACGCCCCTCGCCCCTTGAAAAGTAGGGAGTAGGGAGTAGGGAGTAGGGAGTTATGAGTTGTTTGTATCGCCCCACGACCCCCGTGCCTGTGGAAGTAGTGAGTTTCGTCTCACGCCCCACGTCCCTCGTCCCTTGAAAAGTAGGGAGTAGGGAGTTCCTGGCAATTTAGAGGGGAATATCCGGATCATTATTATCTTTTAATAAGTTACAATGTTTTTATTCGAAATTTCGTATTTATTAAATAGCAGTAGAAGAGCTGATTAGATGTAATTAGTGTGTGAAATATTTTTTTTATTTCAGAGATTATTAAAAAGAAATATTTTTTGGTATGCCGTTTGCTTATGCACCTGCACTAACCTGAGGTATTCAATCCATACCTTCTAAAAATTACTCATTATGAACGCGCTTAAAAATTTCTCCGTCCTTGTTCTTCTGTTTTCACTGGGCTTTACAGCAACTGCCCGCGAATATGGAGACGAAAAATTAAACCTCCCCGGCGACAACCTGAACCTCTACGCAGTGATGAAACTCTTCCAGGAATCCGAAACACTCGAAGGGTTTGAACAGGATCTCAATGCCGAAGACTCTAAGATCAACAACCTCGACCTGAATGGTGACGAACGCATTGATTATATTAAAGTGATCGATTATGTGGATGGCGAAACCCACAGCATCGTATTGCAGGTAGCCGTCAACCCAAAGGAAAACCAGGACGTCGCTGTATTTACAGTTTATAAAGACAGCAGGGGAAATGTCCAGGTTCAGTTGGTGGGCGATGAATACCTCTACGGTAAGGATTACATCATCGAGCCTTATTATGCCGACGGATCTGCCGAAACGCCCAATCCGGGCTATGCCGGCGACACCAGGGTGGTCGAAGGCGAAACAGTGGTCATTACCCGCACCACCTATGTTGAAGTACAGGCCTGGCCGGTGGTAAGATACATCTATCTGCCATCCTATTCGGTCTGGCGTTCACCTTACTATTGGGGCTATTATCCTGTTTACTGGAACCCCTGGAGGCCTTATTACTGGGATTACTACTACGGATATCATTCACACTGGCATCACCACTACTACGGCCATTACCGCCACTGCAACCATTACAGGTATCCCCGTTACCACGATTATTACTACCACGGACACCGGTCACATTCTGTAACGGTTCATGCCTACAGGGAAAACGGACGCTACAGGGATACATACTCCCGTCCCGATCTCCGCAGGGAAGGCTCAGCCGAATTTGTCAAAAGACATGGCAACGAAAGCCGCGATAACTACCGGTCGGATACTGGAAGAACCGGCAGAACCGGTCCGGATGTAAAACCCGGAAACGGACACCGCGATGCCACCCCGGGCGTAAACAACCGCTCATCGAAACCTGCCACCAGGGAAACCTCTGTAAGGACCGGCAACAAGTCCACCGGCAGAACCGGCAACGACAGATCGGTAAAGCCATCGGACAACAACCGTTCTTCGAAACCTGCCATCAGGGAAACTTCAGTAAAGGGCGACAACAAATCCACCGGCAGAACCGGCAACGACAGATCGGTACGGACTTCTGAAAATAACCGTTCATCGAAACCGGCCGTAAGGGAATCATCCGTAAAGAGCGACAACAAGACCTCCGGAAGATCAGGCAACGATAAATCGGTCAGGTCTTCCGGTAACAACCGCTCCTCCAAAACTTCGGTCAAACCGTCATCCGGCCAGGGTAAAAGCAAGGATTCCGGAAAAACCGGCCGCTCCTCCGGTAAAACCGGGAAACCGGAAAAGGGCGACAAGAAGTCCAATGGCCGTTAACTGACTTATTCTTCCTGACTTATTTGAAAAGGCTCCCGTGTAAGCGGGTGTCTTTTTTTTGATCTGCCGGGAATGGAAGTCCGGCACATATCGTTGAGGACCGGTATGTCTGTTACTCCCGGCCTACGAAGCCTTCAGGGTGAAATACCCCCTGAATCTGAAGGACGGTGGCATAAGAAATTGAAGTTTTCACGGTAAACAGACCGGTAAACCCAACTACCTGATAATTAGTTTCCCTGTGTATTCAGTCTGGTTGTTGCCGGTAAGCCGGTAGAAATACAAACCGGGCGCAAGCTGTCCTGCCTGAACCGGTACCTTGTTCTCAATCGCTTGTGCCATCACCTTTTTCCCGTTGATATCATACACAGTCAGATCAAGCACAGGGAGATTGCTGTCCCACCCAAAAGTGATCTGTCCGATTGCCGGCTGGGGAAAAATCCGGGCGGTGCCGGCCGTGTTTACCGGAATACCGGTGATGTTCACTTCCGAATATTCGGCTATGCTCCGGTCAATCTCAATAAAAGTGCTTCCATCGTATTCGTATTCAACAACCAGCGTAATCATATGGTTGAATATACCGGATTCATTCGTGAAATCATAAGGCAGGACCAGGTCATCGTATGAATATGTATTGTTATAGGTAAATTCGTTTTTATATTCCGGGTACCAGTTACCCTCAATCAACTCGGTTCCTGTAATCATGGTGATGTTCTGATTTCCGTCGTAGGTGTATTCATCCCGGTAATCGTTTATCCAGATACTGCCCGTACTTTCCCAGGTTGAATAATTTAATACCGTAAGCTGCCAGCTTCCATTGTAGGTGTATTCTTCCCTGTATGTCCCGACCCAGCTGTTCATTCCCACATCCCACATAAAATCCGTTGAAACCGCAATGGTACCATTGGCGTTGTAACTGTTCTCGGTTTTACCGGACACAAACCATTCTGAAGTATCCTCATTCCAGTAATAGTAAAGTGCTGTTATCAGATTTCCGCCGGCATCGTAAGTATTTTCTGTTTTTGCCACCGGCTGCCAGGATTCTCCGTCCCACATATATTCCAGCACGGTGGATAGGGTGCCATCGGGATTGTACGCATAATTATTTCTGTAAACATCTTCCCACTGGCCGATATCGCTGTCCCAGTACGACATCAGCAGCTCAACCATATTGTTGCCGGCATAGCTGTAGACCCATTTACCATCGGGTTCATAGTTTCCTGATTCAGGATTATAGTAGCTTTCTGTGGCGATGGTATTCTGTCCGGAAGCATTATAGGTGTATTCGGTTTTTGAATAGTCATACCACTCACCTATACCCGGGGCATATTCCTGGTAAATAATCCGGTCAAGCTGCTGCATCAGGATAAGGGCGGTCTTTTCGTGGTGCGCCTCTTGCTTGTTGTGATGCGAGGCCTTGATCCGGTACAGGGATGACCGGACTGTTTTGTGTTTGCCATCCGCTGCCGGGCGGGTGGGTTGACTGCCAATGGATGGAATGCTTATCAGTACAGCAACCACCAGGGTAAAAAACTGTTTCATAGTTCCTGCTTTTTAAGGGTTAACATTGAAAACGGGTATTGATGTATTGGCTGTTTTATTGTCCGGATTTATATATCAAATATAAGAATATGCGGGCGGAAAAACAAGATTATTTATACGGGGATGATTACACCGAATGGTGTATTTTAGCAGTATGGCAGATGTGCATAGTAAGGAAACACGGTCGTATAATATGAGCAGGATTAAGGGCAAGAATACAAAGCCTGAAATGCTGGTCAGGAAATTCCTTTTCTCCAAAGGATTCCGTTACCGTTTGCACGATAAAAGACTGCCGGGCAAACCGGATATAGTGCTGCCCAAATACAAAACAGTAATATTTATAAACGGCTGTTTCTGGCATGGGCATGAGGGATGTAAATACTTTGTGGTGCCGAAGACAAGGACGGAGTGGTGGATTAATAAACTCAGGATTAATGAAAGTAGATACATGAAAACTTTTGAAAGTTAGTAGTATCCCGTTGCTCTAAAATGATTATTTTTGGTTGTATTGTAAATATAGCGGTATTAAAAAATGTATATACCTACTGCAAAAGGATATTTTTCCGGGTGTGGCGGAATGGAAATTGGAATCATGCAAGCTGGGATAAATGTAATCCAATCCTTAGATTTAGATTCCGAAGCTACTTCATGCATGAATAATAATAAGCATTACTTTGCTCATTCAGTATTAACACAAGATATTAAAGATAAAACAGTTCTAGAACAGCCTGATTCAGATATAATCGTTGGCACATATCCATGTACCAAATATTCTGTCATAGCTGATATACATCATACGAGAACAGGAGATGATTTATTTCTGCATTTCTTCAGACATATTGCTATAGCAAGACCGGAAATGTATATTGTAGAAAATGTGCCTGGTATGAGAAAATTTAAGGTTGTAATGGAAGCTATGACTAAATTGCCAGAGTATTATGTTAATGTATTTTGCCCTGTTGATGCTTCTAACTGGTTACCTCAATCCAGGAAAAGACTAATTCTGATTGGCACACGAAAACAGTTTACTATTGAAACGCCGAAACCAGACCGAAACAGACTTAAATTGAAAGATATTTTAGAAGAAAATCCATCAGTCGAAATGCCAGAATATGTATTCAATAGAATAAATGGAAAATATAGAGATAAGCCGATTATTATTGATCCGGAAAAATCAGATGCAATTGCGCCGACTTGTTTGGCGCATTATGCTAAAGATTTAGGAACGAGGCTTATAGTGGATCGAAAATCGAAATTTGGAGTTCGTCCTTTTTCTATTAGAGAATATGCGAGATTGCAGGGTTTTCCAGATGACTATTTTTTTGAGAATAAAAGAAGTTCTTATAGGCTGATTGGTAATGCCGTTCCTGTTCACATGGGTAAATGGGTAGGACTACAAGCAATGAAATATTTTAATTAGAAAGTTGTTATTGTGAAAATGACATCAATCCATTTTAGAACCCTAAAAACTAATTATGCTTAATTACTACTTTAAAGACACGATTGAATCATTTGAACTAAAGAGCACTGAAGAAATCATAGGTTTGATTACGATGTCAAATCAATTTGATTCTACTAATAACCAAAACAAGTCTTGGGAACAACAAATACCAATTCTAAAAAAAGCTCTTAAGGGTTATACCGGTACAATTTTTTTCGAATTTTCAATCCCAAGAATGGGTAAGCGAATCGATTCTCTTGTGATTATTAATAACATTGTCTTTGTAATTGAATTTAAAGTTGGCGAAAATCAGTTTCTTCTCCAACATATTGACCAAGTATGGGATTATGCTCTTGATTTGAAAAATTTTCATAAACCAAGTCATGAAATTACTTTAGTGCCAATATTAATTGCAACAGAAGCTAAAAAATCATTTGTTGAGATTAAAATGACCTCACATCATGATAATCTAGTATTACCAATAAAGACAAATCAGGAAGATTTATCTGTAGCAATTAAAAATACAATATTGTTTTTTCAAGATGAACAAATAATTGATGGAGACGAGTATGCTTTGGGAAGTTATTCCCCTACCCCAACAATTATTGAAGCGGCAGTTTCACTCTATAATAATCATACTGTTGATGATATTACTAGAAATGATGCAGAAGCAAAAAACTTAACATTAACAACCTCTGCCATTTCACAAATAATCGATTTTGCAAAATCAAACAAGCGTAAAATAATTACTTTTGTAACAGGAGTTCCTGGGGCAGGTAAAACTCTTGTCGGATTAAAGGTTGCTACTTCGCATTTAGCAAAGGAGAAAGGAAATTCAAGTGTTTATTTGTCAGGTAATAAACCATTAGTTGACATTCTTCAAGAAGCATTAACAAGAGATAAAGTCAAAAGAGAAAAGGAACTTGGAAATAAATTAACAAAAGGAGATGCCAAAGAAGGTGTAAAAGCTTTCATTCAAATTATACATCATTACAGGGATGCTTATTTGGTGGATTTAAAACCACCTTATGACCATGTTGCAATTTTTGACGAAGCTCAAAGAGCTTGGAATAAGGAGCAAACTGTCAAGTTTATGAAGCAGAAGAAAAATCAACATAATTTTGATTTTTCCGAACCTGAATTTCTTATTTCTTGTCTTGATAGGCACAAGGATTGGGCTGTTATAGTTTGTTTAGTTGGAGGAGGACAAGAAATAAATACAGGCGAAGCAGGCATAACAGAATGGTTATATGCAATTTACCATAGATTTTCAGATTGGGAAGTTTTTATTTCTGCGAATCTTACAGATAGTGAGTATTCTGCAGTTGATGCAATTAATATATTGAAAGAAAAATGCAAAGTTACATTTAACGCTGATCTTCATTTATCTGTTTCAATGCGTTCCTTTAGGGCTGAGAACCTATCTTTATTTATAAAATATCTTCTTGATCAGAAGCATGAAAGTGCATCAAAAACGCTGTTAAGTATTTCAGATAATTATCCTATCGTTTTATCAAGAGATTTGAATAAAGCAAAGAAATGGTTGAAAGAGAAGGCAAGAGGAACCGAAAGATATGGGATGGTGGTTTCTTCCCAAGCTCAAAGATTGAAACCTTTGGCCATAGATGTTAAATCTCCAATGAATCATGTCAATTGGTTTTTAGATGGTAAGGACGATGTTCGCTCCTCGTTTTATTTAGAAGATGTTGCAACAGAATTTCATGTTCAAGGATTAGAACTTGACTGGACTTGCGTAATTTGGGATGGAGATCTAAGATATTCAGGAAATGAATGGAAAACATTCTCTTTTGTTGGAACAAAATGGCATAACATCCACAAGGAAGAAAGAAAAAAATATTTGATAAATGCATATCGAGTTTTATTAACCAGAGCAAGACAAGGAATGGTAATAGTTGTTCCTGAAGGCAATACAGAAGATCACACAAGAAGACATGAATACTATGATTCTACATATAACTACCTTATTAGTATAGGTATCCAGACAATATAAATTTGTAAACATTAATTAGCGTATTCATAAACAAATCCAGACAACATGATTTTAATATCCACTTCAAACAGTATCCGGTTTCCCGACCACTACTGAAATGCCGGTAACTTAAAACCATTCGGGCAGGTAATCTTCCTGAATCCGGAAAATCTTTGCATAGAAGTAATCACCCGGCAAATTCAAGCTCAGTTAATAGACTGAGAATTCTTTGATGCAGAAAAATAGGGAATTTCTGCGTTGCAATTTGAAAACTATCTTCCGGAAATGGATCACCCCTGGCATGAAATTGAAAAGATAGAAGCCACTAACGCTGATATAACCGATAACCGGACCATTGCTGGATTTATCCTTGAAATAGAAAACAGACGATTTGCAATGGTTAAAAACAGCCATCGGACTGCCTGAATATCTAACCTCCAGCTTAAACTTCAAACGTCCAACGCCTAACGTCCAACACCAAACATTACTTTTCAAAAATCATGCTTGTGTTTTCCCGAAATCATGCTTGTGTTTTCGGGAAATCATGCTTGTGTTTTTCTAAAGTCATGCTTGTGTTTTTTTGGTATTAAAATTCAGGGTGGGAAATTTAACCGCGGAGTTCCCCGCCGAAGCGGGGCAAGCTGCGTAGTCGAGACCACCCGGCTATGGGATCGCGAAATATGCAAGGACGGGCGTTGTTGAAGCACGCGCCTGCCCTGCCTGCTTGTCGCGGTCCGGTTAGACAAGTCTGAAGATGCGCCAACGTGAGAGTAATCCTTCGGTCTTGTCCCGATAGCTATCGGGACCGCTCGACCTCCGGGGGGAGTTATCTCTTATTATTAAGATTTTGGGTGAGAAATGAAGAATCCTGTTGTTGAGCTTGTCTGACTGGCGTCAGCCAGGCAAGCGGTGGTGGTCGAGCGGAGTTGAGACCACCCGGCTATGGGGTCGCGAAATATGCAAGGCCTGGCGTTGTGGAAGCACGCATCTGCCCTGTCTGCCTTCCTCATTCCGGCCAGCCACGCCCGAAGATGCGCGCCAACGTTAGAACACGGATGACACAGATATCGCGGATTACCACGGATTTATTCGCTGAAGTCGCTGAAGTCGCTTCTTCCCGCTCCATCGCTGTACATGGTTGTGGAAGCACGCACCTGCCCTGTCTGCTTGTCGCATTCCGGTTAGACAAGTCTGAAGATGCGCGCCAACGGTGGTCATATAATATTCTCTGTTTTCTGCAGGTCTGTAACTGGGAATGACGGCTTAAATCAAATTTTTAAGATATTTTCCGGTGACGGACTGCGCTGAATTCACAATATCTTCCGGCAAACCCTGGAACATCAGTTCGCCGCCCTTTTTACCCCCTCCGGGACCCATATCAATGATCCAGTCAGCAAATCTGATGATATCAGGGTTGTGTTCTATAATAACCACGGTATTGTCGTTTTTCACCAGTGTTTTCACGATTTTGTAGAAATTATCTATATCTGACATATGAAGTCCTGTCGTGGGCTCATCCATAATGTAAACATTGCCTTCTTTTTTTAATTCGGTAGCAATTTTCAGGCGTTGCGATTCACCCCCCGACAGGGTGCTGAGTGATTGTCCTAATTTTAAATACCCCAATCCGACTTCCTGTAAAAGGTCCAGGTGTTTTGTTATTTTTGATGAATCGAAAAATCCGGAAGCCTGGGAAACCGTCATATCCAGCACCTCAGCAATATTTTTGCCCCGGAATTTCAGCTCCAGCACTTCAGAATGATACCGTTTTCCTTCACATTCGTCACAGATTGTTTTTACCGAATCCAAAAAATGGAGTTCAAAAGTCAATACACCCTGTCCGTTGCACTTCGGGCATGCTCCTTTTGAATTAAAGCTGAACAATGAGGCATCGGAACCGGTTGCGGCAGCAAATTCTTTTCGTATTAAATCAAAAACACCTATAAATGTGGCCGCATTTGCTCTGGATGATTTTCCGATCGGGGATTGGTCTATCACAATTGCCCCGGGATGTTGTTTTGCAAAGCAGGCATGAATAAGGCTGCTTTTACCGCTTCCGGCAACTCCGGTGACGCAGGTTAATACGCCTTTCGGAATTTTCACAGACACATTTTTCAGGTTGTTTGCCGTGGCGTTGTTGATTTCAAAAAAAGAAGCTGCCAGCTTTCTCTGATAGGTTGGTTTATCCTTTTTCAGAAGATACTCACCCGTGATGCTTCCGGAATTTTGCAATCCTCCGGGTTCCCCGTTATAAACCACATTTCCTCCGTATTTACCTGCTTTCGGTCCAATATCTATTATCCATTCGGCAGCCCGGATAACATCAGGATCGTGTTCAACCACAAAAACAGAATTTCCTTTTTCTTTTAACCGGAACAGAATTTTCAGCAGGTTCTCCGTATCGCGGGGGTGAAGTCCAATGGTAGGTTCGTCAAGAACATAGAGCATGTCAACCAGATTACAATCCATCTGCTTCGACATTTTAACCCTTTGCGACTCACCCCCTGAAAGAGTGCTTACTGAACGTTCGAGCGACAGATAGCCTACACCGGTTTCGATTAGTTGTTGAAGTAAAAATTGTGCTTTTCGCAGAATCGGCCTGGATATTTCATCGTTTATGTTTTGCAGGAAGGCATATACATCAACCAGTTCCAGACTGCATACCTCGGCAATGGTGAGTCCGTTTATCCTGATATTTCGTGCCCGCTCATTTAGCCTGGCACCCCCGCATTGTTCGCATGACTCATAGTTAAAGAATTTTGTGTAAGCGTTTTTTTCTTCTTCGGCTGTTTCATCGTCAGCTCTTGTGTTCACGGCTTTTTCAAGTTTGCGGACAATTCCTTCGAAATTACGGTTATAAGTCAGTTTATCTTTCGCTCCTTTTATGGCAAATGGTTCAGCGTACAGAAACAGTTGCAGTTCTTCATCAGTGAAATCATTCAGAGGTTTATCCGCATCAACAACATTCAGACTAACCAGTTCATTCCAGAGAAAACCTCCGGTTTTATAATGAGGATGCGTTATTGCTCCTTCCCGGATAGATTTTGACCTGTCGAGGAATAAATCGAGGTTAATTTTTATCTGTTTTCCCAGCCCGTTGCAATGCGGGCACATGCCCTCCGGATGGTTAAACGAAAAATAAAACGAAGGACCGATAAACGGTTTTCCAACGCGTGAAAAAAGCAGTCGCAGATAGGTATTTATTTCTGTTGCTGTTCCCACGGTACTCCGCAGGTTATTTCCCATTCGTTTCTGATCAATAACAATGGCCGTTGACAAATTGAGAATATCATCCACATCGGGGCGCGACAATTTGGGCATCCGGGTACGTGCAAAAGTGGAAAAAGTTTCTATCAATTGTCTTTGTGCCTCTGTATAGATGGTATCGAACAGCAACGACGACTTCCCTGAACCCGATACGCCTGTAAAAACTACCAGTTTGTGCTTTGGAATCTCAATATCAATGTTTTTAAGATTGTTGGTGTGGGCGTTCCTGACTATTATTTTATCGCGGTTCATGATCTTAAGGTTTGTCAGATCAAAAGTAAAAAGTCTGGAGTAAAATGTCAAAAGCAAAATGCCTGTCCGGGTGGCCGGATTAAAGTTACCTGATGCCGGGTTAAGTCGGTCAGGCGGGCTCGATCACCGGTGCAGGTGCGCAAAACTCACAGAACACTTGAACCCGATTTATTTCAACAGCATATCGGATGGTCTCGGCTACGCTCGACCACCGGTGCAAACGTCTTATACCAATCCTTGACCTTAGCTTCAGCCTTAACCTTCAGAGAACACGGATTACACACCAAGAGCGGATATGAGTAGTGAGTAATGAGTTGTGAGTATGATCCGGTGGTCGAGCGTAGCCGAGACCATCCGCAGCGCTGAGTTATGCCCTTCGACTCAGGGTGACAAGTTATGAGTAATGAGTAAGGAGTTTCGTCCCTCGACCCTGACGTCCCTCGTCCCATCTTTATTGAACGGCGTAGCCATTGAACTCTTTGAACGGAATCAATTCAATCATTTTCAAATTCTCAGATTTTCAAATTCTCAAATTCTTTTAAAGCCCAACCCTCAATCCGTGTATATTTAGTTACAAATATTCAGAAATGATATAAATAAGAAAAGTCAAGTCAAAACAGGAATTTGCAGCATTTGAATACTGCCCGGAAGACATAAAAACACAAATGATCACATAAAAAGACTGTGGGCAATATCTGTTGTGAATACTTATGGTCTGAATCCATGGAAACAGTGAATTAAATCCAGGGGTACTTACATCAGATTACGAAAAAAAAGTGGTTTAACCAGAATCATATTCAGCGTTTTAACTATTTCAACATGAAGAAGTACTTTATTTTAATGTCACTTGCAGCAGGTATACTCATTCTATCCTGTAAAAAAGATAAAAAGGATAATGAACCGGAACCGGTTCCGACTGAAGTGGCAAGTGCTGTAATCGGTAGTGATGGTGGCACACTTCAATGGAATACGTTTGAGTTGATTGTGCCCCCGTCGTCGTTTACGGGAACTTTTAATTTGACCCTCCTGGAACATCAGGAACTCAGTGTACAAGGTGTTGATGAAGCTTCTGTATTTTATACGGTTCATGGTTTGCCTGTGAGGTTTTCTGAGCCATTGAAATTATCGATAACTCCGAAATCGCAGGAAGATGGAAGTTTGTTCCTGGTTTTGGGTGAAGAATCGAGGGCAGTGAGCCAGAATGTTACAGATTTGCACTTCAGGTTTGAAGAAGGGACAATGTACGAAGGGAAATACACTGTTGATATTCTGCCTGTTCCCGGTAGTGAAAACCTGGTTGGTGACACCATGGGACTCACATTGGGCCTTGTCAGGAATTATACAAAAATCAGTTCAAAAGGTCAGTTTGAGATTTTTGCACCTGCAAGTCTGAATACTGCAGCGTTACAGCTTATGACCTACCTGGATGAAGCTTATACAATGATTCAATCCGGTGATCTGGCTTTCAGCTATGCAAGGCGAACCAATTGGCCTGTAAAAGTTAATTTCAAGAAACTGGACAACAGTACTTTTGGAAATTTTGTTGCTTCAAAGTGGGGTAACAATTATGGATTTCTGGAGTTTAACAGTGATAAAGCACAGGATTTACCTGAGCTGAGAATAACAGCAGGCCATGAGTTTTTTCATCTGATACAGGCGTTGTATGATCCGCGGAGTGGATTTGTTAAAGCCATCAGCGCGCCAACTCATTTGTGGCTTGAAGAAGCATCATCGGTTTGGCTGGAAGAGCGATTTGCTAACACTCCCGGCTATTGTTCCCCTATCCGGAACGGACATCAGCTGGCCCCTTTTGAAGGAATGGAAGATGGCGCTGTTGGAAATCAGACAAATCATGGGTATGGTATGTCAGCACTGATCAAATACATTGAGAGCAAATTCGGGATCGAACAACTCGCTAAAATATTCGGGTCAATATTTGCCAACCAATCGGTTATTCAGGCAATCGACAACAATGTGCCTGAGCCACTGGCAACTTTTTACCCCGATTTTATCAATGAATACATTCTCGGAAATATTTATAGCGATATGAGTATTACGACCGTTGTAGGAAATTCAGCAGGGGAATTTGAGTCAAACAATACCATCGATACGTTGAAGGTCTTTGAAAGTGAATACCCGGGTCTTTCGGTCAAGGCCTATAAATTTAAAATCACCCACACCGGTTTTGATGAGCAGAGCAGCCTGGCCATCAATACGTTCAACGGAACAAAAAAATTGATCTACAAAATAAAATCAGGGAATTACGAGTTGCTTGGAACCTCGTTGGGAGAATTTGTGGTTAATAATCTATCGCAATTGCAACAGGAAAATGCCATGGTTGTAGTGGTGGTTGTGCACCAGTATTATACCACGATGACTGAGAAACTTGAGTTTAAAATCCGGCAAACGCCACCGGCACAGTTTAATTCCGGAAAGTTCTCGTTAAGCAATGTGCCGGCTGTCAGGCGACTCGAAAGGCTTCCTGAAGGAACGATTAGTTATTCAGATGTTTTTATTTCCTGGACTTATGACAATGATTATAGGCCAGGAACCTATCAGAATGGCGTTTATACAGCAAACTGGTCGGTTGTTGAGAACGGCTGGACTAAAAGCGGTTCTATGGTTCTCCATATTGATGAAACAAACCATAAAATCACTAATGGTGAGGTTACATCAGATTACAGAAGCAATGCCAGTCCATTGGTTGATTATAAAATCTTCAGTATCAAAATAAAGGATGTGGCAGCAACAGGATGGGGTTCAGGTTATGCAACATTTGGAGTTGGTAGCAACAATTTTTGTGATCTTTCTAAAATTTATGACTTCCAGCACGGAGATTCGCAACAGGTTGGCAATACGACCTTTGTCGGGTCAATGGATTCTTACTCATGCCAGAGTTCAACGAGTTTTGGAATCAATTTAAAATTCGATTAGCCGGTTTGAACAGGTAGTAGGTTATTTGTGAGTTACGGTATATGAATTATAAATATTGAGAATTGTCTCTCGTCCTTTGCCGGTATGGAGTAAGGAGTCCTGCCTCGCCGGTATACCCACCGAAGGAGTGCAGGCGGGGGCACTGGACACAAACAATGAGATTGAAATAAAAAGAAGACTTAAACTGCTCACAAACAAATTCTTTTGTGACCCTGAGTGATCTAAGTGCCTGAGTGGTCGCTTAAGTCGCTTTCGTCCGCTGAAGTCGCCCTTTCGCTTAAGTCGCTCCATCGCTCCCTCGCTGTATATGGTTGTGGAAGCACGCATCTGCCCTGTTTGCTTGACGCATTCCGGTCAGACAGGTTCGGAGATGCGCGCCAACGTTAGTGACCCTGAGTGATCTTAGTGCCTGAGTGGTCGCTTCGTTCGCTCCCTTGCTCCCTCGCTGAAGTCTCTCCCCCGTCCCTTTGATTTTCGCGGATTAATCGCTGAAGTCTCTTCGTTCACTTCAGTCGCCCTTTCGCTGAAGTCGCTCCCTCGCATACGTCGCTCCCTGGCTCCTTCAATCTCCCAAAATCCCTTTACACGCATGGAAATATGCCTTCAATCAAACAACCTTCAGATTTTTCTGTTGTATATCAACAATGTTTTATAAAAACAGCCTGAAACCCCAATTATTCACATTAAGACACATGCTATGAACAAATCAGAGTTAATCGAGGCCATTGCCCACAAAGCAGGAATAACCAAAGCACAGGCGAAAAGCGCCATTGACAGTTATCACGAAACCGTAGCCGGTGAATTGAAAAACGGCGGAAGTGTTGAGATAACCGGCTTCGGTTCATTTTCAGTTGCTTCAAGGGCTGCCAGAACCGGCCGTAACCCCAAAACCGGTGCTGCCCTGCAGATCAAGGCCGCAAAAGTTCCGAAATTCAAACCGGGCAAAGCCCTCAGGGACACACTACAATAATAGAACGTTACCTGTTATAAGCCATAAGGCCCGGATCATGGATCGGGGCCTTTTTTGCGCCATTTTTCTGCAAAAAAAACGCCTGATCGGCTATTTCTTAATAAATTTCTGCGAAACCATACCTTTTGAGGATACAGCGTTCAGAAAGTAGATCCCTTTTTCAAGGGATGAGATGTCGATAACAGATTGGTTTGTTGTGAACTGCAGTTTTCCCGCTGCATTGTAAACTTCAATCAGTGAAATTATCTCTTTATTCAGGATATGCAGTACGTCAGTTGCAGGATTGGGATACATATCAAACAAACTGTTACTGAATACCTCAAGCATCCCTGTTGTGGTTGAGGTGATCTGCCACAAAATAAAACCATCACTGTTTGCACGGAATAACGGAACCATTGGTGATGAACCCCACCATGACGGAGCAATATTGGTATCGTCATCCGTAAATATTCTTACCACATTGTTGGTTACAGTATCATTGGCGATAAATGTTCCATAAGCATCATAAGTATTGGATATGGTTTTAACATTCTGGTTTTCTTTTTGGTAGGTGTCGGTATTTGATAAATTGAAGGTAAACGGAAATACCACCGTAGTCCTGTAATTCAGGAAAGAAACAGGATTGTCAGTGCCTACGTTGTTGGCTACTTCTTCAAGAATCGTTGCTGTGTGATTAAACAGGCTGTAATTGTCAGGGAATCCGGCCGTGGTAAACTTCATGGCAAAATTTGCTTCAGGATACTCAGCGGCAAACGGTGTTTCTGACATTTCCAGAAAATCGGTTGTTCCTATCAGGGTTGCCGTAGTCGTGCTTAAATCCCAGGTTACGTTTGCACCGGAAGGCATCAGGTTGGCTGTGTTTACATTGCTGAGCGAATACTGGTTAAAGCTATAGCCGGTATGCAGATCAGCGCTGTTAAGAACAGGTTGGGCAGAAATTTCATTAAACGAAATGAATGCCAGAAAAAGAGTAAAAAGTTTTTTCATGATTGTTGGATTTAAAATCTGGTTATTATTTCAGGAATTTGTCTGTTTCGGCTTCCCCTTACCGAGAAATGATGTTTAAAAAGCAGAGCCCTTTCTCAAAAGCGGAAATATCTGCCGGAATGCCTTTCGGTGCGCCGATTTCCGGTCTTTAGACAGCACTTTGCCGGTTTACATACATCAAGGGTCAGGTAATTGTTACTGGATCATCACTTTCCCGATCCAGAGTTTTTTAAAATCTTCGTCGTGCCCGATGTAGGTGATGCTTTTTTCATTTTTATCGTAAACGCTGGTAAAATCTTTTCTCAGGAAATATTTTCCATCACCCATTTCCCTGAAGGCGCTTAATGAAGAATTTTCGAGGTTGATGGACCCGATCCTGGGGAAATAAAGTGAGTAAAAAGAAGCGTAGCCGGCAAGGGCATCAAGATAATCAGCATATCCCTTCTTACCTTTTACTTCCAGTATCTCCCAGAGTATCTGTTTCCCATCCGAAGACAAATAGAATTTCTGGTTCATGCTGAATATCTCACTTTTCTTGTCGGTATTGATTTTCCCTAATCCATACTGGGCTTTCAGGGTTCCGGATTTGTCAAAATGAAAACAAACAATATCCTCATAGGATCTGGCTGATACCCCGTCTCCCAGTTTGACTGAACCTGTCAATTGGCCGGCAATCAGGTAATCACCCGCAGGAGTCACCGTAAACTGCTCAACAAAAAACTTACTGCCTTTGTACGGGCTTGCACCTTTGTCGCCGGGTGCAGTAATGAATTTTTCTTTAAAATCGCTGACGGGAGTTGTTGAGGCGAACGTTAACTGATTACCTGTGAATCTGAGTAAATGGAAGTTATCCATTTTTTCCATGGATGATTTCTGCCATTTGATATCGGCCAGGTTAGCGCCGCCATCGGTAATGCCGGGATTAAAAATGGGCGCATATTCCCTGAATACTCCCTCATAAGGTTCAGATGATTTTGTTGAGCTTCCGCAGAAATAAATATTACCATCTTTTTCATAACCTACTGTTAACAGCAATGCTGAAGCGGGACTCTTAAATTCAACCCTGTTTTTAAGGTTACCCGTAATGTCGAATCCGAAGTAAACGTATTTCGAAACATCTGCAGCTCCTTTGTTTGGCGCAAATACCATTACTACATCCTCACCGGCAACCTGTTCACAAAATACGAGTGTATAGGATCCATTCAGGTCAAGAGGTTTTTCTGTTATCTCAAGTTTGTCGTTCAAAAGAAGAACATAAAATTTGTCATCGGCGTTTTTCCCTTTCGATTCTATTTTGGCCAGTGTGAAAACATCCGTTTTTTTATAATCGGCAGAATTGTATGAGGCATAACCCAGATAAACCTTCCCGTTATCATTCTTCGGTTTGATGGTTTCGCGTGATATTATTTTTTTTACAACAAACCGCTGTTTCTCATAATTCCAGGTATTCAGTGCTACTACCTTATTGAGTTTCAGTTTCATACTTGCCACATCAAATGAGGTGCTCCCTCCGACATACGCTGAATAAACAGTACTCTCATAATCGTCAAGCTGCGTTTTTTTTTCCTGAACATCTTTACTGTTTATGAACCGGAGGTTTTTATCGAAGCTATACTCTTCGAAAAACACCTCATTGCTCTTTTTTGACCCTGCTATTTTATAGGTAATCAGCGAATTGCCGTTACCATCTTTTGTGGCCTCGTACATGTAGCCTTTAACAGCCTTGGTCGAAAGAGGCTGTACACTCTCATTAAATTCCTGGGCGTAAGCTCCAAGGGTCGATGTTACGATGAGTGCGAAAGAAATCAAATTTTTTGTCATGGTTTTGAAGATATAAAGTGGTTTATAAATCATGGTTTTAAATCCCGAGAATTCAGATTAACGGTCTGAAATGATTATTTAGAGCCGGGCACTTTGTGGTTGATGCTGAAGAGTCTATTTCTGTTCAGCAAATGAATATATGATTGCAGTGTTTATTTTCCATTCACCTGTTCCGGTTTTCCTCCAGTTTACAGTGAATACACCTTTCGGTTTTGCAACAACTTCCTCATTGATCACAATTTCAATTTCATAGGTTCCGCTGTAGCCGGCCCTGTCGCCGGATACCCACTCCTGAAGTTTGGATGAAGTAAAATTGTGGACCAGGTGAATATGCGGGCTTATCATTTTGGCAGCTATTTCATCGATGCCGTTGGCGATCAATTGATCATCGGTGAGCAGTGCGTCATCCTCAAAGAGATTTCTGACTGCGGCAGAGTCATGGCTATTCCAGCCATTGGCCCAATTTGCAACCAGGGAGTCGATGGGCGGTTTGGTATCTTTGGTTTCAGTTGACGGTCGGTTGCAGGAAAAGAGCATTCCGGCCGCGATCAGGGAGAAGAGCATTTTTTTCATGGTTCTGGTTTTTAAGTTTAAGTGAAGAGAGCCTGACATCTGTTTTTTATGATTTTCAGTTTTCTGAATGGGCACATCAGATACAAAAGCATTGAGAAACAAATGTATAGCTACATATTCACTGTGGAAGTGTGAAAAAAGTAGTAATACAAGTTCAGTCAGAGGGAGGGTTTACATGTGTAGGCTGGTCCGGGATATTTCAGAGGGAATGGCTGAACCCCGGGAATACTGCCAGGCATTCAGCCTGCCTGACCGCGACAAGCAGGCAGGGCAGGCGTTTCCGACAGCTGCCGGAACGAAATATGAACATTTGCGAAAACCCCTATGCTTGGTATCGGGTGAAAATGATGAAGAATTCTTACAGCAGTCCAGCTTTGCGCAACGCCTCATTCCGGCTGCCGGCTTGTAGTTTTTCGTAGATATTCCGGATGTGTGTCCTGACGGTTTCCACGGAAATGAACAACTTCCCTGCGATATCTTTGTAGCTGAATCCTTTGGCAAGTTGTTGCAGCACCTCCTTTTCACGTACCGAAAGCTGCTCTTTGGCATCCTTGTAATCAATGTCCTGTTGAAAGGCATTCACCACCTTGCGTGCTACCTCATTGCTCATGGGGCTGCCCCCTTTGCGGAGATCGTGGAGCGCTTCTATCAGCCTGGCTGCTTCGGTGCTTTTCAGGATATATCCGGTGGCTCCGGCCTTAAGGGCTTTGAAAATCCTGTCGGCATCATCGTAAGCGCTTAAAATCATGAATTGTATATAAGGGTGTATGGGCTTGAGCCAGGCAATAAATTCGATGCCTGATTGACCGGGCAATTGAATATCGGTCAACACCAACTCAACATCATCACCCAAATTGTTTTCAAAATAGAGTGTTGCCTCCTCTGCTGTTGCAAAGGTGGCCTGTAGATCAAACTCTCCGGATCCGGCTATCAGGGCAGCCAGGTAGTTTCTGATCTTTTCATCGTCTTCTATGATTACAATCGGTGTCATATTTGACAAAGATAATTCATGCAGGAATCGAAAAAGTGTTAAATAAGTAGTAGCCCGTTTTACAGGTTAAGGCAAAATCTGACAGTCGTACCTTTATCAGGCTGTAACCAACAGATGGTTCCACCGATATTTTCCATGCGGTTGCGCATGTTCCTGAGACCATTGCTGTCGGGCCTGCCGGGCTTTTCACCGATGCCCGTTCCATCATCTGAGACATTGAAGCATAACGTGGATTCAATGATCTCCAGTTTCAAGGCAATGTTGGTGGCGCCTGAATGTTTCATGGCATTGTTTAAAGCCTCCCTGATTACAAGATAGAGGTTCCGGCGTTGCTCGTTGCTGAGCCGGATATCAGGAACCACTTCGGGAAACAGGATGTCAAACCTGACATCAAATGGTTCAAAATATTTCTGTGACTGCTCACGGGAATAGGTAAGCAGGTTTTCAAGGGTATCGTTCTGGGGATTGAGTGCCCAGATAATCTCGCTCATCGACTGAACCAGCGAACGGGCAGAGGTAGCAATGCTGGCAATATCCTTTCTTAATTCCCTGCCATCTTTTTGCTGGGTCTGTATCAGTTCGCTCAGAAGGGCAATGTGGGTAATGCCGCTTCCGATCTCATCATGCATATCGGCGCTTATACGGTAGCGTTCAGCATCAACTGCAATCTTCTTTTCCAAAAAACGTAATTTCCGGTTGGTCTTCATCCTGGCTAAGCTGTCGGTGGTAAAGATGATGATGGAAAGTGACAGCAATGCAATGATCGCGATAAACCACCTGCGTTTCCAGAAGGGGGCCTCAATTCTGATGTGAAGCGTTTCTTCGTTACTCCAGATACCGCTGGTATTTGAACCCTTAAGCCGTAAGGTGTAATCACCCGGAGGAAGATTGGAATACCGGGCAGATGCTATATCAGTGGAAATCCACCCGGCATCCCAGCCCTGAAGCATATACCGGAATTTATTTGCTTCGGGCCTTGTATAATCCAGGACCGCAAACTGAAAGTTGAAATCATTGCGGTTGTGTGGCACAGAAAGGGTGTGATTGACCAGGTATAAGGAATCCTTCTGAAAAGGAAGTTCATTTATTTCGACCCTGGTAATCGCTGCTGAAGGCTTTATCTGCTCCCTGCCGGAATAGCCCGGGTTGAACCAGTTAAACCCCCTGACACCGCCAAAGTAAAAAGTGCCTGTTTCGCTTTTGTAGAATGCCTGCGAATTAAACTCATTGCTCTGTAACCCATCCTGAAACGAGTAGTTTTCGAACCTATTGTCATACCTGTTAAAAAAACTCAATCCCTTGTTTGAACTTAACCAGATGTTCCCGTCTGCATCTTCGAGTGAGCCGTAAACATGATTGTTTGCAAGCCCGTTTTTTTCATCCCACAGGCGATATGCATGTGTCACCGTATTAAAGCGTATCAATCCTTTGCTGCTTCCAATCCATAAAATGCCCGGCAGGATTTCATCCTTTCGAACACTCAGCAGATCGAAATCCTGCAGGAATGCCTTTACATATTTATACTCACCGCCAATCTGCTCTAACTGGTACAAGCCAAGGGTTCGTAAAGTTGCATACAGCATTTTATCAGGCATCTCTTCAATATCAGTAGTCTGGGAATTCAGGTGTCCTTTGTTTTTGAAATAGGCTCCTTTATAATTACCGGACTTATCCATTCTTATGGTAATGATGCCGAGTGAAGTTGCAGCCAGTATATCGCCATTGTAAGTCTGCTTCAGTTTGTTCACAAAGTTATTGACCAACGGAAACAATTTCGGCAGGTTTTCAACGGGAATGGTTTTAAATGATTTTTCTTTTTCATTGAATAATGAAATACCGCCACTGCTGCCAACCCAGAGGTTGCCGTCCCTGTCTTTCAGAATGCTGCCAACGATATTGCCGGGAATACTTCTGCTGTTCCCCGGTTCATGCCGGAAATTGGTAAGTACATAATTATCAGGATCATAAATACTTAAACCGTTTGATTGCGATCCAAACCAAATCCGTCCTCTTTCATCTTCATAGAAGCATCTGGTAAAGTAGTCATTGAGAAGTGGGTAGTCTCCGTTTGCAAGGGGGAAGATGCTGAATTTTGGCTGTTTCAGATCAAGCCTCGCCACTCCGCCACCATCTGTTCCAATCCATAAATTATCATTCCGGTCGATAAACAGACAAGTCGTCAGATCAAAAGGCAATGATTTGCTTTTTGAATTGTCATGATGGAATTCATGGAAATGTTTATCCTTTTCATCATAATAAAACAAACCTTTACCTCTAGCCGTCATCCACAGCCGGCCATAATTATCGCGCAGACCATCGAAAGAATAGAATGAAGCCCTTTTTCCGTTGATAAATTTGAGAATGGTGTCAGGCCGGTTTCCTTTCGTGTCCCGGTATATGAGCTTGTCATCATAAGCCATAATTTTCAGGTTTCTTTCAAAAAAGAAGGCATGGGGCGGATCATCATCGGGTTGCACAAGGTATTTCAGTGATTTCTTATCAAAAACAACATAAGGATCTGTATCGCTGCCACTTCTGAACCAGATATTTCCCCCGGAATCATAATTAATAAAATTCAGCGCAAATCCGCTATGCACCGTCTTTGCCGGCAAAGGATATTGTTTTATTCTCCCATCGGTCATATTAAATTGAAGGATACCATGCGTAATGTTAAAAATCCAAATCGAGTTGGCTTCGTCGAGATAAACACATAGAAATTCAGTATTCCGGAATTTTTTTTCGTCAAAGGTTTTTACCCGTAAAACAGCTTCTTTGATAATATCCCATTTATAAAGGCCACTTTCATTGCAGTACCATATGTTACCGGTTTTGTCTTCCAGTATTTTTCCTCTTACAAAATTGCTTACTGTAACAAGGTCGTTTTTGCCTTTATACCGGAAAGTTACCAGTTTGTTTCCATCGTATCTGCAAAGGCCATCTGCGGTACCAAACCACATAAAGCCTTTTTTATCCTGCAGGATGTTGTAAACCGAGCTGTGAGGGAGTCCGTTGTTTACGCCCAGGTTTTCAAACCGGGGAATGATGGGTTGGGCGAAGGACATATTACCAGCCATCAGCGAAATGACAGACAGGAAAAATATCTTTAACCCGTTAAGAAAGCGTAAAAAGCAGGAATTGCAGGTAAGCCCTGTAAACCTTTGCCGCTGATGTATCAATGTCGGTTTTTTGTGTATCGGTAAATTCGGAAATCAGAATCAGTTCATCAGGGTGTTTAAGTGCAGGAGTAAAAAACAGCAGGCTTTCTGATTACATTAATATTCCGATATATAAACATTTTAACCGGGCTTATTGTTGCAATTTAAGGTTTATGGGTCAGGACTCCTGTTTGCATTCGGGGTGTACTCATCTTTTAACAAACAAAAGCCAGGTAATCAATTGTTTTCGATGGATTCGCTTGTCTGAGCCTGCAGGCTCAGACTACTGCAGGTCAACATTGAACCCGGAAGTTCAGAATCCGGTTTTTCGATCCTTCAGTCATTTCCTGCTTCCGGTCAGATGGTTTCAAGGGGTGGCCGGTATGGCAGTGTTCCGGCTTCCCTGTGAAAGATGTTAAATATCTGTTAAAACCCATCTGTTAATTAACTATTGATTTCATATTCTGTTATTTGGAGTCATTATACTGACACTATGTCAGGATTTGATTTTTTTTGCAATTATCAGGAAGGTACTGCTGTTTATCTGTTGTCGGCAGGCTTTATCTTGTATCCGTAATGTTTTAACCAGAATTGAATTGTTTTATGGAAAGACGTAATTTTCTCTTTTCTGCCGGGTTGTTAACAGCCTTTGGTGCTTTATCCGGAAGCGGATTCAGTGCAATGGGTAATACCATCAGCCAACTGAACGCCGGCCCGGAAAGTGACCCGATGAAGCCAATGTTGCTGCCGGCACAGCCTCCCCTCGATCACCATGGTGGTATGGCCATCCGGACCTGGGTGCGTTCAGCCATGACCAATGGTTTGTATTCCAGTGTTGAAACGGCTGTGGCGCCCAAGGTGATGGGGCCTCCGCCACACTGGCACAGGGAACTGGATGAACTGATGCTCGTAATCGAGGGAACCGCAAGTATCCTGATGGGTGATGAGGTTGTTCAGGTTGAAGCCGGCGGCTGGCATCTGCGTCCGCGCATGATCCGGCATACTTTCTGGAATGCTTCGGACAAACCGCTGCGTTTTATTGATATGTATTTCAATCAGCCATTTGAAGAGTACCTTGAGCGCATTTTTTATGAGCTGACCGCTGAAAATGGCTTTCCTGACGGATCAGAAGCAAAGAAAAGAGAAAACGACCTGCTGAATGAAAAATTCGGTGTAATTTTTACTCCGGAATCGTGGGATGAACGGCAGGAAATTGCCGGCAGGTTCGGGCTCAGGTAGATTATTTTGTTATATTTCTAATCTGAAAAAAACGAATCATCCTGCAATCTTAACCATGACCATGCCTCAGTTCTTCTTATATAAATTATTACCAATTATCCTTTTCAAACCCCAAAATCATGACACCAGACATTAAGTTTACCCCGAATTTCTCATTGCATGAACTCCTGCTGACCAATCACCGCAGGTTTGATGAAGAACAGTACAACCCGCCGGCTGTGGTGATTGAAAACCTCAGGGCATTGTGCGTCAATATTTTGCAGCCGCTGAGGGATGCTACAGGGTTGCCTGTTAATCTGAACAGTGGATACCGTTGCCCCTCCCTTAACACGGCGATCAAAGGTTCAAGAAACAGTCAGCATACTACCGGGCATGCTGCCGATATCGTTGACCATAACAATGGCAATGAATTTCTTTTTAAGAAAATCAGAGAGCTTAATCTGCCGTTTGATCAGTTAATCAATGAGTTCAACTACCGTTGGATACATGTTTCCTACGATCCGTCCCGTAACAGGCGTCAGTTGCTGAAGGCTGTTAAAGATGCTGCCGGGAAAACGATATACCTACCCTTTAGCTGATTATATTCAGGTGGGTTTGTCTGAATCTGTCATTTTTCCAGTTGACTCCTGCCACGATTTATCAGACAAGAAGAAGTGTGAAGGAGAGAATTGGTTTCAGGTTTACCCTGTCGCTATTTTCCGTGGTCTGCATGCCGGCCATTCCGGAGAGGTTAATTTCCTTGCTTAGTCTGGGAACAATCTCCTGTAACCTATTGTCAAAAAGCGTTGGAAGAACGGATGTCAAAAGACACTGCCAGCTTTCTGACGGGTGATAAAGTGGTTCAGCAGGGAATTATGGCTGGCATCTGCACCCGCAAATCAACGGGCATACCTCCATGAATGCATGTAGATAAGTGGTATCATTTTATTGATTTGTTTTCAATGGGCAGACAGGAGAATTCCCCGGGCTCATTTTTATAAGCTGACTCCTGCAAAAGGTTTTCCTGAAGGGGCAGATTCAGGGAGAAATGAAAACGACCGGCTGACAGAAAAATCCGGCACGGTTTTTCACCGTCATTGCGGGATAAATGTCCGGAAATTGTTAACTATTGAGGTTTAAATTATATTCATTTTTTATTATCAACGGCTTTGGTTTTATTTATGCCGGCGGTGTTTTTCAATTACATCAAATACAAAAAACATAAATATGTTAAAGATTTGTTAATCATAATTATACAATTAACTATTGCGACAGACTTTTGTTCAATAAACACAAAAAGTGCTTCATATTACTAAAAGCAGCGCTCAGTAAATACAGCATATATTGCTTTGTTTACTACTTACCAGAATATTTTAGAGTCTGTTTAAATTTTATATTATAATCCCGGGAGGGATTCAATGTGGGTTGAAGACAAATTGTAATTATCTCGTCCCGTACGGGACGATATGGTCTGTCAATAATTTGCTTTCTACCCATATTTTATGCCTCCTGCATATTGATTTACAGAATTTAAACAACTTCTTAATTCCTGCTAAAAGACATGCTTCTGAATGATTATATACAGGTAAAGTCAAATGATCAATATTTTCCGGTTTTCAATTATAGAATGGGTACAGGGCTCATATCGAATAAGTTGAACATTGAATTCATCTGCATAAATGCGTTAAGTATAACAGTAAGGGATGGTTATGACCAACTGTTCTTTTACCGGCTTTTTAATTACTAAACCCCAAAATTATAATTTATGAATACTCTGTCAAGTATCGTTAACTTAAGTTCTGTTTCATGCATCAAAGAGTTGACAACGGAACAAATTCAGGCACTTCAATCTGTCGGTATCACAAGAATCAGCGATCTGCTGCATTTTGATCCCATCAATAACGCAAAAATGCTGATGTCGCTGGTTAAAGATGAAATTGTTATTGATCTGAACAAGGCCAACATCCTGGATGATTCTCTTACAGATACACCAGTAAACCAGATTTCTTCTTTACCGGTAAAGGCCCTTAAAGGAATCGGCGATCCCTTTGCAAAGATTTTTAAGGATTCTTTCGGCGTTTCAACAATCGAGCAACTGGCTGTCTTTAAGCCCTATACTGATGCAGAAAGACTAATTCTGAAACATGCGAATGAGTTTTCTGAACCTTCTTCAGCGCCGGAGGAATTAATGCCAAAAATTGTTGGTTCGGTAGGTTCCCAATCCAGTTATTCGAATTTTATCAAAGAGAGAAGGGTCAGTTTCAAAAATCTTGAACTTGTTCTGGATGGTCAGCGGGTTTTTGTTGATTCCCGGCTTGCGGGTCTTTTTTTGACAGGTAACCGGAGAATTACACAAGGCCTGCAAATACCTGAAATACAACTTGGTTATATTTCGAAGCTGACCCAGAAATGGATTAATTATGGTACCCACCTGGGAGAAGTTATTCACAGTTTGCCGCTTGCTCCGGGGGAATCCAGAAATATTGCAGTGATTGACTGGAAGAGCAGACAAAAAAGTGCAAGATCTGAAAGCACCGAGGCTAATGAGCAGTTAACCAATGAGTTGTTTCATAAACGCGCCTTGGATGAAGTTACCCGTTCTACTGCCGCAGAATTACAAAAAGGGGGTACGAATATAGAGGCTTCCACCCTTGCGGTCGCGGGAGCGGGTGTGCTGGGGGCTGGTTTGGCAGGTGGTATAGCCGGAGTCTTGCCTGGTGCAGCGATAGGTGGCATCGTTGGCGCAGTTGCCGGTGCACCGATTGCTGATGGAGGTGGCTTAACCATTGCCGGAGGGGCTTTGGCAGGTGCTGTCATCGGTTTTGGCGTCGGAGCAGCTGCCGGAATTGGTGTATCCCTGGTAGGTACTGCCAATCAACAACTCGGCACCATACAGTCAGATAGTAAGGGTGATCGGACCATTGATGCTTCTATGAGTCAGAACATTGATGAAATCATCAAGCAAAAATCCAGTTCAATCAGATCTTTGTGGTCTTCTGTTATTGTAACAGATGAAAAGGCTGAAAATGAACAATTGACGACAAGAAATGTAACAAATTATAATCACAGCCATGCCCTCACAATACAGTACTTTGAGGTCCTGCAACATTACAGGACGGAACTTTGCTTATCGCAGGCTGAGCCATTTTTGCTAATGCCATTTGCTCCACTTGATTTTACCTTTGATCTGATCGCTGATTTCTGGAGCATCCTGAAATTTGGCGTCAGGGATATTAATCTGAAGAACGATTTTGAAAAGCTGATAAATAATGTAGACGATAGCATTGAGAGCTCAGGAATAATTCATCTCGATATTATGCATATTGGT
Source organism: Bacteroidota bacterium (assembly GCA_043806115.1). Classification (GTDB taxonomy): domain Bacteria; phylum Bacteroidota; class Bacteroidia; order Bacteroidales; family Lentimicrobiaceae; genus Lentimicrobium. The sequence goes on along the minus strand of JAZDHI010000071.1, from coordinate 150,221 downwards.
TTGCAACGGACGGCAAACAATGTTAACACTTTCATGGGTTTTGAAATAAAACCTCAACCTGAAGTGAACGTGCTGGGGATTGATCAGTCCAAATCTATTGATAACAATCAGGCTATCTTTGCTTTTCCTGCTGAAACAGAAGCTAATAAACTGACTGGTGTCCAGATTGAAGGCCTGGCAGAGAACGAAACGGTTTACATTTATGTTTTTGCCAGAATGAAGGATGAGAATAACCGGAAAATTCCAAAGACCATTCGAAATGTCCAGTTTAAAGCAGATGAGAACGGATTGGTAACCTATCCGTTTTCATTGGTTGAAAGCAATGTTGTTAATCCGGAAAACAGGAGAAGAAGCATTGATGAACTGGAGAAATATTTTAATGCCCACCGGTATTTCTTTACCAGGTTGCTATTACTGGCCATCGAAAAGGAGCAACTCACAGATCTTGTTGAAGCCTTGATTCTGAGAGTACCGGTTGCTGACAATTCAAATTCACGTTATGCCGGAAGTCCGAGAGGTAGAGGGACTTATCCTGAATACACCGAAAATTACCATAACTCTTCCAACAGATCCTATACCTCGGTTCTGAGCGATTTAATTTCGAGTGGTGTCAGGAATCTGCTTACAGGAATAATACACCAGAATCGATCGCCGAAACTACCTCTGGCTGTGTTATTTGATTCGCTGAATGAAGCTTTAAATCAAATAGGAGAAAGCATTGCTGAAAATGCAGCAGTGAAACCAAAAACTGAAGCAGATAAAAGAAGAATTGCAGATGCAATTCAGAAAATCATCGATGCATGGTTTGCCAGGCACAAAGACTTTTTTAAGGACAAAAAAGAAGTTGACCTCAAAATTAAGAAATTGCTTAACAAAGCATTCCTGGTAACAGACGACTTTAACTCCTTCGATGATTATATACATCTTTCTGAATTTATCGATTCAACACCTATTGCTATTACCGGCAATACGCTTATGTTTAAGATGAAGAAAGTTGTTGATAAGGAAGTGCTTCAGAATAGTCTTCTGAAAAACAACAGCAAAATAAAGGAGCTTAGGGATTACCCGGATGAAATATATAATTATCTGGGTGATGTTTTAAAAAACAAAGAACAGCATACTGTGAGCAGCGATATCTATCTACCGACTTCCGGTGTATTTGCTGAAGCCATTCTGGGCCGTTCAAACGCATCTGAAAAAATTGACATTACCAGGTATATCAACTGGCAGGATATGCCAATCCCGCACCTGGCGCCGGCTATTAATGCACTCTCACAAAACCAGCATAACAACAATGTTTTAGACACCTCGCCTACCATTCCGGGCAATGTACTGAATGTGGTCAATCCACCGGCATTGCCCGATCCTACCGGGATGGCAGGCGTGTTAAATGCGATTCAGAATGGCAATATTTTCAGGGATATGTCGAAGAGCGATCAACTGGTAACTGTTATGGGCAATTTAAGCAACCTCGCCCAAAGCATGGCACAGCAGGCAGGTTCTCTGGCAGGGCAGGCTCAATCAGACGCCTTAAAGGCCGCCACTGAAATCGGAAAGCAGGTAGCTCAACTGGCATCACAGGCTGCCAGCCAAGCTCCCAATGCGCCCAAATCATTTACTGAGAAAGGCGGTGCTGCCAATAGCCTGGAGAAACTAATCTCAGGTCAGGGGAATGGTGCCACTTCGCAAATACCCGACGAATTTAAGAATATACTGGGAATAGGCGGCATCAAAGGGAATAGTTCTCAATCGCCTTTAAACAGTGTACCTTTCTTAAATGAGAAGAAAGACATTGCTGATCTGATTGGAGATTTTTCAAAATCCGGTATTGAAGAACTGAAACTGAACAATGATGGAGGCAATATTGAGTTTAAAAAAAGAGCTTCGTTTCTGACGAGTAACGATCCCGATTTTTCTTCGACTGAACGTGATAGCACAGTGAATACCCCTATACTTTCCGAAAGGGAGCAAATCCAGTCTATTGTTGCCAGAGCAGCTAATTCAGCTGAAGGGTCTCTCTCAGATAAGGACAAAATAGAAATTGTAAGACTATTTAAAGCTGATTTTGAAAGGAACATCAAACCCAATGTAATAGCAAAAGCCGGTGATTTCTCTGCTTTAAGATGCGAATTGACTAAACTGGTTAGCTGGCAGGCAGATATTCAGACTTTCGGTTTAGATGATGATTTGATCGCAACAAATGAGGAAGCAAAACAGCTTACAAGACAATCTATGCTGCTTGCATTGGCAAATGCAATCGAAAGAGCCAAAAACAATAATAACATCGGTCAGATTAAGACGGCCATTAACATTGCAGCTGATGCCCAGCTTTTGGGCCTTGATGATGCGGCCTTTAATGTTTCTAACATTGTCGCAAGACTGAATCTCTCCTTTATTGTTAGCTCATCATTTGATAGCACGATCTCTGATGGACAGGGAAAATCGCTTGAAGTCAGGGTATTGCTGAAAATTGATTCGAACAATGGAGCCCCGATGGCTGGGGCAGGTATCGGAATTACGGTTGAGGGCGGAACAGTTCAACCTTCAACCGGCAGTTCCAACGATGAGGGCATTTTTAACTGCACCATTACTTGCATTGACAGGCCTAATCTCAGGATTTCCGGACTGGTTGCGGATCTGGGACTTGATAGCCTTCAGGCTAACTTTGAGGTCTTGTAATAACACAAACAGAGCCATCAGTCTTAAACCGGGATTGTTGTAAATCGCAACAATCCCGGTTTTGTTCCTTTTACCTTACAACCGGAAAGCATATATTCTGTGTTGGGTTTTTCAATAGAAGCTATTTGACAATACTACCTCCCCCCCAGTATGCCTGGATGGTTCTCCGTGTCGGAAGCTTCTCCGGTGCTCACTGCCACCGAAAAGGTGAAATTCCGCCGGGCTAAGTTTACAATGCTTCCAATATTCGATCATTCCATCACTTCTTTATTCCGGAAAATATCCTACCTTTGCGCGCTCATAAACCTTGCTGATGCTATAAGGTTATTGAATTGAATATGAATCAGGAACAACCAAACCATACTTAAAACAATGAATATTGAATTGCTGCACACCGGTGATCTGACCGCTACCGTTAAAATTGACCTGTCGCCTGCCGACTACGAAGAAAAAGTACTGAAAGTGCTGAAGGATTATCAGCGCAAAGCCCAGATGCCCGGTTTCAGGCCCGGAAAAGTACCCTTTGGCCTGACGAAGAAAATGTATGGCTCAGCCGTTACTGCCGATGAGATCAATAAACTCCTGGGCGAGTCTCTCGACGGATATATCAAAGAGCAGAACCTGGATATCCTGGGCAATCCGCTTGCCAATATGGAAAAAACACCTCAGGTTGATTTCAGTGAACCATCCGATATGAGTTTCTATTTCGATCTGGGTTTCAGCCCGAAGTTCGACCTGAAACTGGATGGAAAAGCAGGTGTAGCTTATTACCGGATTGAAGCTTCTGACGAACTGGCAAAGAAATATCTTGAAGACATACGCCGCCGCAATGGTGAACTTACCGAAGTGGAAGTTTCTGAAAAGGGCGACCTTGTGAAGGGTGACTTTGCTGAGCTGGATGCTGAAGGACAGCTTAAGGAAGGTGGGATCACCAGTTCAGGCACCGTGAATGCTGATCTTTTCAGTGATAAGGCCATCGTTGATTCCTTTACCGGTGTAAAAGCCGGCAGTGTCGTGAAGTTTAACCCCATGAAAGCCTCCGGCAATGCCACCGACGTGGCTGCCATGCTGGGTATAACCAAAGAGCACGCTGAAATGCTTGACGCTGATTTTAATTTCACCGTTACAGAAATCAGCCATATGGTACCTGCTGAAATCAATGCGGAATTCTTTGAAAAGGTTTATCCCGGTGTTGAAATCGGTAGTGAAGAAGAACTGATTGGGCAGATCAAGAAAGATGCAGCCCAGTCGTTTGTGGGAGAGAGCGATAAGAAATTCTTTAACGATGCAGTGAAGAAGTTGCTTGATATGTCGGCGATTCAACTGCCGGATGAGTTTCTGAAGCGCTGGCTGATCGATGTGAACCAGGACAAATTGTCAGCCGGGGAGGTCGAACTGCATTACAACGAGTACGCCAGCTCCATGCAATGGCAACTCATCGAAAACAGGCTGATCCGGGAGTATAACATTGAGGTTTCTGAAGAAGAGATCAAAGATGTATTCCGTGCTTATTTCCACAGGCCCGGCAGCAGTGAAATGGATGATGACATGAAGATGCGGATCGACAGCATCGTTGATTCCTTTATGAAAAACAAGGAGGATGTCCGCCGCATCAACGATCAGTTGTTTGAGCAAAAACTGCTTGGTCTGTTGAAAGAGAAGCTGGAACCCAAAGAGATTAAAATTTCCTACGAGGAGTTTACAAAACTGGTCCCGGAAAAATAGCCACCCATCGTATTATAAAACAGCAGGAACACGTTTTGTTCCTGTTTTTTTTTGGTGTGTCAGGGTTGAATGTCAGCCTGAAAAAGACATATACTGCGAAAACCGTTACTTTTTCTGACAATTTGCGGTTTTTTATCATAGTGGCATAATTATAGAGATAATATTTCTGACATTTCAGGTTTTTTATTAAGCATTTCTGTGAATATCCTTAAATTTGACATTAACTAAACACGTAAACCATGCAAAACGAATTCAGAAAATATGCCACCGGTCATCGCGGGATCAGCAGCCTCACCCTTGACCGCTTTACCTCAGCCGTGAGTGGTTACATTTCTCCAACCATCATAGAAGAGCGCCAACTGAACATAGCCACCATGGACGTGTTCTCACGCCTTATGATGGACAGGATCATCTTCCTGGGTGTTCCCATTGACGACTATGTTGCCAATATTATCCAGGCTCAGCTGCTTTTCCTTGAGTCGGTTGATCCGAAAAAAGATATTCAGATTTACCTGAACACCCCGGGTGGATCGGTTTATGCCGGTCTGGGTATCTATGATACCATGCAGTACATCGCCCCCGATGTTGCCACGATCTGCACAGGCATGGCCGCTTCAATGGGTGCTGTACTTTTATGTGCCGGACAGGAAGGGAAACGAACTGCGCTGAAGCATTCCCGTATCCTGATTCATCAGCCGATGGGCGGGGCACAGGGTCAGGCCTCTGACATAGAGATTACCACCCGTGAAATACTGAAACTTAAAAAGGAGCTCTATGAAATCATTGCCAATCATTCAAAACAGTCGTTCAAGAAAATTGAAAAGGATTCTGACCGCGACTACTGGATGACCGCTGAAGAAGCGAAAGAATACGGTATGATTGACGAAGTACTTATCAGGGGGAATAAATAACAAACTCCTGCTATGTTATTGAAGGCTGTCAGGAAAGACAGCCTTTTTGTATTTACACTGTCTGTTTTTGTCAGGATGGCAGTATTTGGAGTATTCAGGGCCGCAGGAAAATGGTAAAATAATGTTCCGGTGCCCTGCGTCTCAGGGTGTTGTTCAGATTCAATGCAGAAAAGCTGTCTTCCTGTCGCGGGTTTTTGCTGTTTTATTTTCTGTACCTTTGTATCAGGAATCAGGATTTTTGGGTCGGTGGAATTTTCTTTGGAAATAGAACTGACTTTTTGTTAAGAGTTTGATTAATAAGCATCTGATTTTATCTTGTTATGCCTAAAAAAGAAGAGAGGTGTTCGTTCTGTGGCCGCCCCCGCAGCGAGACCAATATGCTGATCGCCGGACTGGATGCCCATATCTGCGACTATTGTGTTGATCAGGCGCAGGATATCCTGCGTGAAGAGGTCCGCTCAACGGCTACCACTGGTAAGGATTTTTCAAAGGTAAAGTTACACAAGCCATTCGAAATCAAACAATACCTCGATCAATATGTTATCGGGCAGGACGATGCCAAGAAGGTACTGTCGGTTGCTGTTTACAATCATTACAAGCGTATCGGACAGACTGTGGCCAAAGATGAAGTGGAGATTGAAAAGTCGAACATCATCCTTGTAGGGGAGACCGGTACCGGAAAAACCTTACTCGCCCGCACCATTGCCAAGCTCCTTCACGTTCCTTTCTGCATCGCTGATGCTACTGTATTAACCGAGGCCGGTTATGTCGGAGAAGATGTGGAGAGTATCCTGTCCAGATTGCTTCAGGCCGCAGATTATGATGTGGCGGCTGCCGAAAAAGGCATTGTATTTATTGATGAAATAGACAAGATAGCCCGGAAAAGCGATAATCCGAGTATTACCCGTGATGTTTCGGGTGAGGGTGTTCAGCAGGCCATGCTCAAGCTGCTGGAAGGCTCGGTTGTGAATGTGCCACCCCAGGGTGGTCGGAAGCACCCTGAGCAGCGGATGATTCAGATCAATACCCAGAATATCCTGTTTGTTGCCGGAGGCGCCTTTGACGGTATAGAGAAAAAAATCGCCTCCCGTATGCAGGCCAACGCCATTGGTTATGCCAGCAAGGATCAGGAAGTAATTGACCGCAGTAACCTGCTTCAGTATATTGCTCCGCAGGATCTGAAGAGTTTCGGACTTATCCCGGAACTGGTCGGACGCCTGCCTGTGGTAACTTACCTCAGGCCTCTGGATGCCATGGTTTTGCGTCAGATACTCACCGAGCCTAAGAATTCGCTGGTTAAGCAGTTTATCAGGCTGTTCGAAATGGATGGCATTAAACTTTCCTTCAACGAGCAGGTGTTTGAATACATTGTAGAAAAGGCCATTGAATTTAAACTGGGAGCCCGGGGCCTGCGTTCAATGATGGAAGCCATCCTGATCGATGCAATGTTTGAATTACCATCCGAGCAAGGTACGCGTGAACTTAAAGTCACCCGTGCCTATGCTGAAGATAAGCTGGGCAAATCCAACCTGTCGAGGCTGCGTGTTGCCTGAAAAAATCCTTTTTCAATTCTTTGCCTTTCCAGTTCAACTCATCAGGTCGGTGCATGAATATGATCAATGTGGCAAAGCATTTGATATAGAAGAACGTTATAGAATCCGGCATATTATTTGTAACCTTCAGCCGGATAATAACTAAAAACAACAAAGGCATGAAACGCCTGATCATTATACTCTTTACTTACTTCTGTCTGCTATTCCCCGCTGTCTCTCAAACACCGGAGGTTATTGTTTCAAAGGCAAAAATTGTGGATGGCGATACCATTCCCATGATGGATCTTCCGGTGGTGAGAATCAAGGGTTATATCATATACCGGACGCCTGCTGACCAGCGAAGGTTCGATAAACTTGTCAGGAATGTTAAGAAGGTTTACCCTTATGCAAGGCTTGCAGGTGTTAAGTTGCAGCATTACGATTCGCTGATGGCCGGTCTTACCGATAAGGAGCAGCGGAAACTCTATAAGAAAGCTGAAGAAGAGCTCAAATCTGAATTCGGAGAAGAACTCAAGTCCCTCACCTTCTCCCAGGGGCGTATACTGCTTAAGCTGGTTGACCGCGAGACCGGTACCCCCACCTATCATATTGTCAAGGAATTAAGGGGAAGTTTCGTTGCTTTCTTCTGGCAGAACCTGAGCCGGCTCTTTGGTTATAACCTCAAGGAGAAATACGATCCTCAGGGGAACGATAAGGACATTGAGACCATTGTGCTGATGATTGAGAACGGGATGATATAGATTTCGGATTTCGGATTTTTGATTTAGAAAATTGTGTTTTAACGTCTTTGGTTGCCTGTTTGCAACGTACAGAAAGGCGTGATTATTCAACTTGCCGGATTGTAAGGTTAATTTGATTTTCAAAATTATAGTCAGGAGCGAATGCCGCTCCAAAGTATTGCAATATAGCAGTTGATAAAATCGTAAACCCTGACTGCCGTCAGGCAGCCTGCCATGGCGGGCAGGCCGTAAATCGTAAATCGTAAATCGTAAATTTAAAGCTTACTTCCCTCTTCCCTGTGCCACGATCAGCACGGTATAGATCAGGATCTTGAAATCCATGGCGAGGGACATATTTTCGATATAGAGAATATCGAATTTCAGGCGTTCAACCATCTCATCCACATTCTCGGCATAGCCGTATTTTACCTGGCCCCAGGAGGTGATGCCGGGTTTTACCTTCTGCAGCAGGCGGTAGTGCGGTGCCCGTTGAATGATCTGATCAATAAAATACTGACGCTCAGGACGCGGGCCGACCAGCGACATATCCCCGATCAGTACAGACCAGAACTGAGGAATCTCATCAAGCCTCACTTTCCTCAGGAAACGGCCGAAACGGGTAATGCGCGGATCTTCTTTGGATGACAGTTGAGGAACCCCGTTTTCTTCCGCATTGCAGTACATGCTTCTGAATTTTATCATGGTGAAGGGTTTGCCATGCACACCCATGCGTTGTTGCTTATACAGAATTGGTCCCCTGGAGGTAAATTTGATGCCCAGGGCGACAAAGACATAAAAAGGAATAAGTATGATCATGGCAATGACAGAGGCGAAAATATCGATGATACGCTTGAGCGACTGTTGCCAGGCAGGCATCAGGTCAGGTGAAATCTGCAGAAGCGGAGCATGAAAAATGGAGGTAGACCGTATGGTGCCGAGCAAATAATCCTGCATATCAGGGATAACCTTGATTACCACGTTGGTGTCTTCAACTTCGGTAATAATCTGTTCGATGGTCTTAACCTCCGAACGCTCGATGGCAATGATGACTTCCTCCACGTTGTGCTCCTTTATTACATTTTTTAAATCGTTGATCTGACCCAGGTGTTTCAGAAATTTTTCGAGCTTATAGTCTTTATAACTTGCTGCATTCACGAAACCGACAAATCGGTTCCCGCTCGATTTTTCCTGGTTCTCTATCTCATTGAAAATAGAGATTGCGTTGCCGTTGCTGCCTACAATAATGGTATTAAAGCCGATTATTTTGTGATGGATTCGGTATGCGGTGAAGGAAGTAAGGATCAGCCGGAAGAGATAGGTGGGTAAGAAGTGCAGGGCAAAAAGCACCAGCACCGATTCGTAATAATTGCGGTATGATACAATGGTATCGTCGAGTATAAGCGCGAAGAAAAGGATAATGACACCAATTACTGTAATGAGGAGTGTTTGTCCCAGTTCTTTGAGCCTGGCTTTACGGTAGATTCGTCGGTAGGTGCCCATCATGATATACAGGCACAGCCAGAAAACAGGAATGAAGATAAGCCCGTAAAGCAGATTGGTATCCCTGTATATAACTTCGGGATAGTCAAAGACTTTGGGGTCTACAGAAACCTTGCGGTAAATGAAAAACGCCCCCCAGGCCAGGAAGGCTGAAATCAAATCCGCAATAATGTATTTAGTTACCTGTAGAGTTTTATTCATTTCGAAGTATTAAAAATGAACCAGTTTTATGTTATCCAGATATATTTTTGCCTCCTCCGTGCCGTCTTCCTTCTGTGCCCCGAAAAATACCTGAAAATCTCTGGCACTCGGTGTGTCGTAGACAGGCACAGTAAGGTTTACGTATATTTTATTCCATTGGTCTGTCTTGTTCAGGATTAGCAGTGGCCGTTGAACCCTTATACTTGCTGCTGTATAAAAAACACCCACTACAAGCGGATGATTTGTTTTAAAGTTCAATTCCAGAAATATGGCTGTGCCATCATTTGGAAAATCGTATTTCTGGGTCGAAATGGATTCAAAAACTGAAGTATCATTCGTCATCGTGATGAATGCAGAACTGCTGTTATTCTCACCCGGATAGTGAAAAATCTGGTCCGGATCGTTGATTTTGTTGATTGCGACAGTACTGTTCGATGTAGTATCGAGGGTAATTCCGGAAAAATCAAAATTTTCGATCCAGGGGAATACTGTATTCTCACTGTAAGTTGTAATGGTGTCGCTAAAATTTACCACGCTGTCCCTGACCAGGACAATAGTTTGTTTCATATCTGTAAAAAACGGATAAATGGTTCTGGTATTAGCAATCCCATTGATTTTTATTCCGGGCCTGATGGTGATTTTCTGTTCACCTTCTGTTAATATGGGAACTGTGGCAGGTAATTCAAATACTCCGATCAGGGTTTCATCCAGATAAACCCAGGCATCGGTAATTTTATGTGAAGTGGTGCCTTGTTCAAAGGTTGAGGTCAGACCTATTTTTTCGACGCGGAGATAGGATGGTATCAGGTCAGGATCATTCTTCTTCTCACAACCACTTGAAAAGGTGATGGTTAGAAACAATAAAATAAAAGCCTTCGTCAATATTGTAAAAACCCTCATAAGTAAACCCTTTTCACCTGCCTTCTGTAATGTAAATTCAACGCATTGCCGGGCAATTTATTGCCATAAGGAAAGATAAATATTAAAAAAAAGTAAAATTCTCTGAAGTTGTTGAATCAGGCAATGTTAGCAGCATTATTCATTTTCTCAATAATCCTGTATGCAAGATCCAGGGCAGCATAGCCATCGTTGATGGTTACAGGTGGAGTGGAATTGTTTATTATAGCATCAGCAAAACTTTCAAGTTCAGTTTGAATGGCATTCACCGGGGTTATTTCAGGTTTATCGAAGAGGATCTGTTTGGGTTGTTTGCCGGGTCCAAGATCGAGTATCATTGCCAGAGGGTCTGCTGTTTCAGGGTCAACACTTCGCATCCGGATAATTTCAGCACTTTTTTCAAGAAAATCAACGGATATATAAGCATCGCGCTGAAAGAAACGGGACTTGCGCATATTTTTCATCGATATCCTGCTGGCGGTGAGGTTGGCTACACAACCATTGGCAAATTCAACACGGGCATTGGCTATATCGGGAGTATCACTCACCACAGAAACGCCACTGGCACTGATTTTCCGGATGTCCGATTTAACAACGCTCAGCACAATATCAAGATCATGAATCATCAGGTCGAGAATAACAGGCACATCGGTGCCCCGCGGATTGAACTGTGCCAGCCGGTGGGTTTCAATAAACAAGGGGTTATCAATGAAAGGAACAGCAGCAATAAAAGCCGGATTGAAACGCTCAACATGTCCAACCTGAACTTTAACTCCGGCTTCGCCAGCCAGTTTAATCAGGTCGAGTGCTTCACCGGGGGTGGTTACTACAGGTTTTTCAATAAAAACATGCCTGAACTTCCTCAATGAGCGTGAGGCACAATCGAAATGCGAAAGGGTAGGGGTTACGATATCTACAACATCTACCTGGTCAATCAGATCGTCTATCCCTTCAAAACAGGGGATGCCAAAATCTGTTTCTACTTTTTTTGCATTTTCCGGATCGGCATCATAGAAGCCAACAATCTCGTATTTAGCAATTTGTTTGATACACTTGATATGTATTTTTCCTAGGTGGCCTGCGCCAAGAACGCCAATTCTGAGCATACGTGGAGAAATTGATTCGTGGATGGTGATTAAAACTTTGCGAAATTACTAATTTAGCCACAAAAATGGAAACATTCCTTATACTGCATGACTGATAATAATTTTACGGATACTTTCCGTCATAAGGGGTTAAGAAAGAAGTTGGTAGAGAGCATCCGAAGGAAGGGGATTGCGGACGAAAATGTGCTGAAAGCCATGGAAGCTGTTCCCCGTCATCTCTTTTTTGACTCCGGCTTTCTTGAATTTGCCTATGAAGATAAAGCCTTTCCAATCGGGGCAGGGCAAACAATTTCGCAACCTTTTACTGTTGCTTTTCAAACAGAACTGCTTAACATAAAGAGGGGTGATAAGGTGCTTGAGGTAGGCACCGGTTCGGGTTACCAGGCCAGCATTCTTTACCAGATGGGGGCTAAGGTTTTTTCAATTGAACGGCAAAGGGTTCTTTTTTCAAGGGCCAAGGAATACCTTCCAAAAATGGGATTCGGGGTAAAGGTTTTTTTTGGAGACGGCTACAAGGGATTGCCGGCATTTGCCCCTTTCGATAAAATCATTGTCACGGCTGGTGCCCCTTATGTACCGGAAGCACTGGCTGAACAACTCAAGCCCGGGGGAATTCTCGTGATTCCGGTCGATGAAGGGGACTCACAACTCATGACAACAGTCCGGAAAATGACTGATGGCAGCTTAAAAACCGAACATCATGGACGCTTCCGGTTTGTGCCCCTGCTGGGCGATAAAGCGAACGATTGACAGGCTGTTTATTTATGCTGGCTTACAGTGACTGTGATCTCAGATGCAATCTTCAGTGCTGTTGTGAGTGTTTCCAGATCATTGTAGAGTTTTCCATCGGCGCCTGAGTGGTGGCTCCTGCCAATGGGAACAAGACTTACAATGATTCCTTCAATGGTGGGGTCGATCTCACCGGCGTAAACCACGGCTGGCTGTGAAGAAGTTTTATATTCAGCATCCTCGGGGTACATCGTATTTGTCCAGTGATTGTTCCAATCCCATGACTGATTGATTTCGCATAAAACCCTGAACTTCTTTCCGGTAACGGTATCAGTTCTGGTTAAAAGCCTGAAACCGGCCCTGGGTGTTGCTCCTGATAAGGCGTCAGCCACTTCAAATCCTGGTCGGGGCATATAATTGCCCTTGTCGTTGAGGACATTGCGCTTGTGCGACCAGTATGGCAATGCAGCAGGCCTCAGGATTTCCCCGGGTTTCCATTTTCCGGTTGAATGATCACCATAATCAAACACTCCCCTGGCCACAGACCTGGAAACATACAATGTCTGTAAGTACCTGCCTTCAGTGTCTTCAATCCAGATGGCCATCAGCGGATGATTATGCGCGGGACCTTTTTGAAAGTCGATGGTGAGGCTTATGCCCATACCTTCCGGATTGGTCGTGATGATTTCGTTTACGGACGGATTGTCATTTTTCTTTCCGGTCTGTCCATAGGATGCCTTCGCTCCAGAAATTATCAATAACAACAGAAACACATGGGAAACCCAATATCCGGTTGTAAGCTTTATTTCTTTTATCATGACAGAGATTTTAGAATTCAACGATGATACCTACGGTCGGTAGAACAGTTCCCGAGGAACCTGCAATCTGCTTTACCAGATACCTGTCCGGGTCCTGAGGGTTAATCAGGCTGTTACCTTCCTGATCAGTGACGGTAAGGAGGTTGGGTGCCCCCTGCTGTTTAAAATTATAAAGATTCTGAATATCCAGATACAAATTCAACGACCAGTTGCTGAAGAAGAATTGTTTGTCGACCCTGACATCAAGCTGGTGGAAGCTACCGGTCCTTTCAGTGTTGAATCTGCTGAAATCAGGATAACCCTGTTTCTTTGAATCCCAGGCACTGATAAGCGATGACCTGTTGATATCCCATGGGGTGTAAGGAGAGCCGCCGACGAACCTCCATTTGGCTCCCAGGCTCCAGTTATTTTTGAATTCACGTGAGAGGGTTAAATTTACAAGGTGCCGGTTGTCCCATGAGGAAGGAATGAATGTTCCGGTGAAATCCTTAAATTCACTCCTGACATAGGTATATGAAAGGATAATATTAAACCGGTCAGAGATGCGATCACGAACATAGGCTTCAATGCCATATGCACGTCCGGTTCCCGTTGAAGTAACCTCTTCGTTGCCGACCACACCGAAGTCACCGCCTTTGTTTGCAAGCGATACCGAATCATTTACCGAAACCGGATAGTTGCTGTAGTGTTTGTAAAAAGCCTCAATGGTGAATTTGGCATTTTCCTCCCTCCGGTATTCAATGCCACCGACGATGTGGTTGGAGGCTATATATCTGAGATTGTTGTTTTTATTAACCAGTTGGCCGTTATTGTTTCTGAATCCCAGTGTCGTATAAGCAGGCTGCTGGTAATATCTTCCGGTATTGAAATTCAGAAAGAACCTGTCGGTCATAGCCCAGGCAACAGAAAACCGGGGCGACAGCTGGTTCATCAGGTTTGACATCCTGTCGGAATAGGTATTTCCTTCCGATCTGAGGCCAAAGGAAAGTATAAGCCTGTCATTGATGAAGTTACGACTGGTCTGCGCAAAAATATGGTACTGGAACAGATCGATCTCAGAGCTGTAATTGATTGCTCTAAGGGTATCACCGGCCAACGGAATAAATACCTCCTGGTAGGTGCGGGTATTGAATTTCGAATACTCACCGCCAGCTCCTGCAATAACTTTAAATTCACGGATACGACTTGCATTTTCGTAACGTAATTTGTTGCCTGTTTCCTGTGAAACATAATCAAGCGACCTGTTCAGGGATTCGTTGTTATCCTTATGCTTCCAGGATTCATTGTTCAGCATATTCCTGCTGAATACCCATGTGTCATAGGATTTGGACCTGTAATGTTTGTATACTGCCCCGATGGCATAATTCCACTGGTTGTTTGCAGGCAGGTAGCTGAGGATATACTGCTGATCTTCGGTCGGGTTTTCAATCCCGGTATTTAGTTTTGACTGGTCGATGGCTCCGATGCCGAGTAGTGTAAGTTCATTTTTCAAGTCAAAACGGGTTTTAACTTTAAACTGGAAATCATTATAGGTAGGCAGAAATGGGAGGCCGATTATTCCGAACAGGAACTGCAGGTAGGATCGTCGGGCCGAAACCATAAAGGTTGTTTTATCGCTGAGGGGGCCGTTTATAGCCAAAGAAAGATCGGAAGCCCCTACAGATCCTTTGAAAACAATCCGTTCCTGGTTTCCGTCAATCTGTTTCATCTCCAGCACTGAGCTGAGAGCATTACCCCTGTTGGCCGGGAAGGCACCGGAATAAAAATCAATTTCACGGATAAAGTCGACATTGATGATGCCAACCGGGCCACCTGAAGCACCCTGGGTGGCAAAATGGTTCAGATTGGGGATTTCCATACCATCCAGGTAAAAGCGGTTTTCTCCCGGGCCGCCTCCCCTCACAATCAGGTCGTTGCGGAACGATACCGTGGAAGCCACACCGGGCAACGCCTGGACAACCTTGCTTATGTCGCGGTTGGCTCCGGGGTTCTTTTCAATATCACCAATTCCCAGGGTACGCATCGAAACGGGGCTTTCTTCTGTCTTACGGAAAGGAGATGCCTTGATAACAATCTGTTCAAGCTGAATACTGGTTTCACGCATCGGGATTTCGATAAAAACCGTTTTAGCATTGGTAACCTGGTATTCTTCGCTTACATAGGATTCAAACCCTACTGCCGATGCGGCAAGTTTCATAAATCCCGGTTCCAGGCCGGTAAATATAAATCGGCCATCCAGATCGGATGTTGAACCTGTGGTTGTACCAAAAATGATGATGTTGGTAAAGGGCAGGGGCTCATTGTTATTCTCATTGAATACCCTGCCCCTGATGGTGCCATGCTGGGCAAAGAGTTGAATAATTGAAATATACAGGATTCCTGAAAGGAATATTCGTTTCATGATCAAAGGTTCAGAATTAAGGAATGATGTGTATTATGTTTAACTTTTAAGATTGATACATAAACAGATATTCCTAACAAATGTTTGATCCCCGATCAGTCGGTCATTGATTATTAAACACGCTGATGATTTCACCGGTATTTTTCAAAAGCCCGTCGGATCCTTCAAGCCATTGAATCCGTATGCCTTTCTTTTCCATTCTTCTGAACCATGTCATCTGACGTTTGGCGAACTGGTGAATGGCGGTACTGAGCTTCGAAAACATCTCGTCTGCTCCTATTTTTCCGCTTAAGTGAAGTGTCAGGTATTTATACTCAAGGCCGTAATAAATCAGATCTTCAGGTTTAATACCATTGTTTAGCAATGATTCAACTTCGTTCAACATTCCCTCTTTCAGTCTGAGTTCCAGCCTTTCTGTAATGCGTTGCCTGATTATGTTTCTGGGGTAGCTGATTCCGAAGACCAGACTATTGTCTGCAGTAACAGGTGAAATGGGTGTTTTGCCATTTTTCTGCCTTTCGTCCAGCCCGGCCCTGGCTACCTCAATAGCCCTGATCAGGCGATTCCGGTCCAGGGTATCGGTCGTATTGTGCAGTGGTCTGAGTGTACCAAGCGTATGAAGGAGCACTTCATCGGGCAATGCTTCAGCTTCCTTACGGAATTCTTCGTCAGCCGGGGCTTCTGAAAGATGATACAGGCCCAGGGCGGCTTCAAGATACATGCCGCTACCTCCGCAGATTACGATGATATGGTTTCTGGAGAGGATTTCATTGGCTGCTTGAGCAAGATCCCGCTGATAATCGAAGATGTTGTATTGACTGCCGGCATCGGCAATGTCGATCAGGTGGCCAGGGACCATTTTGCCATTAACAAAATAATCAAGCAAATCCTTTCCGGTGCCCTGATCCATCCCACGGTAAACCTGGCGTGAATCAGCCGAAATTACCTCACCGCCGATTGCGGAGGCTACCAGCGCTGCCAGCCTGGTTTTCCCGGTGGCCGTAGGCCCAAGGATAACAATATGCTGTTTTTTCATCAGACAACTCCTTTTTGCTGTTGTAATTGTAACTCCTGTTCCGACATGAAATTCCGTATGCTATCCAGCTCCATGATGGTTGCGGATTCAAAGTCCTGTTTTTCAAGTATTTGCCTAAGTGCATCCCCCGGGCTAAAACTGCGTTCAAGAAACTGTTTCAACCTTTGTTCATTGCTTAGCCCGTACGAGGCGTTACTCTCTTTCAGGAACTGAAGTATCCTGAGCGCATCAACCCTTTGCATGCATGCTTTTATAAAGCTCACCCGGGTGGCGGCATTGATTCTCAGGGGTTGCCATACATCACTGCCCCCTGTCATTGACGAGAGGAATGCATCCATGGGTGTTTCTGTGCCGGCATCGAACAGATCGCCGAACAAGCTGTATGTCCTTCTTACCGGTTCAAATGCATTCATGTGATAAACCGGATAACTGTCCCAGTTTCCTTCCCTTCCTTTGATCATAGCCGGTCCGGTGCCAAAATAAACCCTGTCCGAAAACCTGGATGCCGGATAAATATAAACCCCGCTATCGATGATTATGTTGCCGGCTTTTCTCAGTTTCTGAATAAAATAAAAGTCCTCTCCACTCATTTTAGGTGTAAGACCCCTGATTTTACGATAGGTGCCGGCACGGCAGGCCATACCGGAACCTATTGCAGAAAATGCATAAGGATTATCTATCAGCAACATATTAAGGGCGTAATTACGCATGTAGATTTCATATCTCAGTATGCAACGGTCTGTTATTTCATCCCCGGTTAGTGGGTGGTAGTAAGGTGCCGATAGCCCTGTAGCTTCAGGATGCCGCCCGAAAGCATCTTTGACTGATACGAAGTAGTTGAGCGGATACCTGGTGTCCGCATCCATACTCAGGATGAAGTCCTCAGGATCAGCCAATTCAGAAGCTGCATCCATAGCTGTTTTTCTGGCCCAGCCAACACCGTGGTTTTTCCCTTTCCAGCCCTTACCCTGGCTGGTTTTATCAATCAGGTGAATCCGTGGATCGCCGGATGATTTCAGCCAATGGAGCGAATTCTGATTGTTGAGGCAGATATTGATTTTTTCTGTATCTTTCCACCAATCTTCAGGCTGGTTAATACAAATTACTGCCTCCCATGCAATATTCTGCTGATGAAAAAGGTCGTTGATCAATCCCGGAAGATTATCAAATTCATCTAAAACAGGAATGGCAGCATAAACTTTCGTACCCATGCGATTGTTAATATGAATCAGAGAAGTTAGATGGAATCATTTTTATAACCGGTGAAAATCCTGCATAAAGAGGGTTGTTAACCTTATTTTTATTAAATCCCTGTGACTTTTTTCAAGGAGACATATAAACAAGTAACCGCCCTGCCTGCGGCACTGCAAATGTAAACAACCTGTGTATGGAATCTAATGAAGTACTGGACAAACTTCCCAGGCACCTGATGGGGCTTGTAATAGATCAGCCTTACAATGCTTATACAGCGCTCGATCATGCAATATGGCGTTACGTGATGCGCCGGAACATAAGGCATCTGAGCAAGGTCGCCCATGGTTCTTACCTGAATGGCCTGAAGCGTACAGGAATCAGCATCGACACAATTCCACACATGTACGGCATGAACCGTATACTGAGTGAAATCGGTTGGGCTGCTGTTTCGGTCGATGGATTTATTCCTCCATCAGCGTTTATGGAATTTCAGGCATATAAAGTCCTGGTAATTGCAGCAGATATAAGGCCCATCGATCAGATAGAATATACGCCGGCCCCCGACATTATTCATGAAGCGGCAGGTCATGCTCCCATCATTGCAGATCCGGAGTATGCAGAACACCTGCAGTTTTTCGGAGAAATCGGATCAAAGGCATTCTCCTCCGCCCGTGACTATGAATTGTATGAAGCCATCCGCCACCTGTCTATACTCAAAGCGGATCCTTATACAAAGCAGGAAGAAGTAACAGAGGCTGAAGCCAGACTTACAGCAATCGATAAATCAATGGGTCAGCCCAGTGAAATGGCCCTTATCCGAAACCTGCACTGGTGGACAGTAGAATATGGATTGATCGGAGATCTTGAAAACTTCAAGATATACGGTGCAGGACTCTTATCCTCTATAGGCGAAAGTATAAATTGCATGAAGCCGGCTGTAAAAAAAATGCCTTATACCATTGATGCCGTAAACTTCGGATTTGACATCACAACACAACAGCCACAACTATTTGTTACTCCTGACTTTAAACACCTGAATACCGTTTTAAATGAGTTTGCCGATAAAATGGCACTGCGCGTTGGCGGGGCTGTGGCTGTTCACCGGGCAGAAGCATCTGCCAATACTGCAACAGTGGAATTGAATACAGGCCTTCAGATTTGCGGCACTTTCAAAGATTGTATTTATCAGGACGGTGAGGTTATTTATATCCGCACTATTGGTCCGACTGATCTTTGCGCCGGCAATCATGAATTATTTATGCATAGTAAAAGGTTTCATGCCAATGGATTTGGCTCTCCGGTGGGCCGGGTAAAGGCTGGCGGTTTTTCACTCGAAAATATGACCGAATCTGAACTGGATGCTGCTGGTTTCCAGCCAGGGGTTCGCCAGGAACTGGTTTTCGAAAGTGGCTTAAGTGTGAACGGCATTTTCGATTATGTGAAAAGTCATAAGGGGAAAAACATTCTGTTCGGATTTGCAGACTGCACTGTTACTTATCGCGGTGAGATTCTATTCAGACCAGAATGGGGCAGGTACGATATGGCGGTGGGTGAAGAAGTCGTATCAGCATACCAGGGTCCTGCTGATCCTGATGCTTTTGGTTTTACATTCGAGGCACCTGCCGAACGCACGCACAAAATCAAATACGACGAAACTGCAGTCAATCGTCATGGAATGTACAGGGAATTACGGGATGCACGAAGTGGCAAGGATGAAATTGCTGATTTCTCTGCTTTTTATGAGAGGATTAAATCTGAGTTTCCAATGGAGTGGCTGCTACTGCTTGAATTCAGGGAATTTCTCCGCAGCCGGAAGGATTCAAGCGGGCTTTTGGATGTTGTTAATGACCACCTGGAGCAACTCAAGGAATCCGGCCCGGGGTTGGCAAGTGTTATCAGTGATGGTTTTATTCTCTGCGGATAACAGATCCTTTTTCAGGACAGGAAATAATGCAAAAAAAGATTTTTCCTGATATTATATTAATTAGCAGATAATCAGATAAATATATTTTTAGCGGTGAGCTAAACAGGTTTGTTTCTGAACCTATGCTCACTAAAAAGATGATATATCCCACCCTGGTCGATTTTTTTATTCCATCATATAGATATATATTATCTTTGCAATACGTTAACAGACTGTAAGCAGCATAACTCTCTGCTTGAGTTATAGTAATGGCTCACCGGAATCCGACAAAGAAACATCTGCGTATTGCCGCCATGGCAACCGCTTTCTTTATTTTCTGGATTACCCTTGGATCCATTATCAATTTCCATCAACACCACATATTCGGACGCTCCCTGATGCCGCAGGGTATTCTTGCCAAGCGTGAGGACACCATAACCATTGCCCATGAACTTCCGGTTCATGTTTTGCTTTTTACCATGGCTTCCGGTCATTCGGAAACCGTGGTTCCTGTACCGGCCTGTTTTACAATTGAATCAGTTTCAGGTGTAGTAAATGACCTGGTACCTAAGGCAGGGATTCCTCTCTTTCATGGATTACGGGCACCACCGGTTGCCTGATTGTTCCATTCATCAGCCATTTCAGGCTGCATTTTTCCATTCATTATTTTTATTAACAAAGGTCGATTGTCCGGCCCGGTGGAATTAATTTTTCTGCCAGGGTTAACCGAAACGGTCAATGCCGAAAAACACCTCATATCATATGAAAGCTAAACTTACTGTTTCATTGTTGTCATTCGCTTCTCTTGTGGTCTTAAATTTCAACAGGCTTCAGGCTCAAACACCTGGCTCAATAGAAATGGGCCCACAGTATGCAAATGAAGTTTTTTATTCACTCACCAATGGTGAAGTAAAGGTATCTCCCAGGAATCTGTGGGACATCGCCTTCTTTACCAATGCATTCAGTGCCGGTATCATCACCAACGATGGTGCCGGAGTTGAACTGTATACATACCCCAATGCTGCTGCTGATGGCTGGGAAAGTTTTGATACCACCGGAATGACCGGATGGACAAAAATGTATAACGATCCGGCTGAATGGGAAAACGGTGCTTTTAACCGCAATCAGAAAGGACATCCCGATTATGGATGGGGCGTATACAGTTCAACTACCCACGATGTGGTTGGCGACTCGCTGTTCCTGGTTAAGACTCCTGACGGAATCTTCAGAAAGCTCAATATTGTTCGTAAGTATTCGAGTCTGAACAGGTATGAGATCATGTATGCTCTCATAGACGGAACCCAGGAACAATCAGTTTCCCTTGAGATCAACCCGCAAAACGATCGTATGTTTCTTGCCTATTCGTTTGCCAATGGCATTGTTGACCGCGAACCGGCAGCCGCCAGCTGGGACATTCTCTTCACAAAGTATTATGCTACGGTTCAGAACACCCCTTATCCGGTTGTCGGCGTTCTGACTAACAGCGCAGATTCAGCTGCCAGGGTAGATCATACTGATCCTGAATTTATCGATTGGAGTATGCTCGGTTTCAACAATGGGGATGATATCATTGGGTACGACTGGAAATACTTCGATATGAGCAGCTTCCAGTATCTGATGGTTGATTCGCTCATGTATTTTGTCAAAGATCAGGATGGGGATGTTCATAAAATTGTCTTCGACAGCTTTTCCGGCTCGTCAACTGGTATTGCTACCTTTACGGTCACCCTTCTTTCAACCCTGGGAGTTTCCAGGCCTGACTTCACCAGTGTTTCGGTATATCCCAATCCAGCAACCCGTCAGATCACCATTGAGCATCAGGACGGAAATCAAAAGGGTATTGTCAGCCTTTATGATCTGAATGGCCGGTTGCTGAAAGAACAAGCCTTTGAGTCATCCGGAAAAACACAATTGAATGTTGAAGGATTGGCAAACGGGACCTATGTTCTGAAAGCAATCAGCAACGGTTCTGTATCAACGCTTAAGGTTTCTGTTTTTAAATGAATGTGAAAGCATTATCGCTGTTGCTGTGCAGCTTTTTTCTTCTTTCGGCCCCGGTTTTGGCTCAGAATGAAGGCATGCGCATTGTCGATTCACGAACCGGGAAAGCTGTTGCATATGCCCATATCAAAATTGTTGAACTGGGATCGACATCCTCACGCTTCTTTGTTTCTGATTTTGATGGTAATGTCAGATTCAATGTGGTGGTACCTGTGCAGGTTCAGGTCACTTATGTGGGATACCAGGCATTGACCGATACCATCGTGCCGGGTGAAAAACCGTTGCTGCGCATGTTGCCTGAGGTATTTTCATTAGATGAAGTGGTGGTAACAGCTCAGTATAATCCTGGAAGCTCCGACAAATCGTTGTACCGGGTAAATGTAATCAACCAGCTGCAAATGCGTCGGGCTGCCGTAACTGATCTCAGCAGTGTGCTGAGAAATCAGATGAACATCAGGTTTTCGCAGGACGCCTCTCTTGGTACGGGGATGAGTTTACAGGGCTTGTCAGGAGAACATGTGAAAATACTGGTCGATGGAGTTCCCGTCATAGGCCGCCTGAATGGTAGTGTTGATCTGAGTCAGGTTAATGTTCAGAATGCCAGGCAGATTGAGATCATTGAAGGGCCGATGTCAGTTATATATGGAAGCAATGCCATGGCGGGAGTAATTAATATTATTACAAACGAATTACCCCGGAAATCATTTACAGCCAACGCAGGTACTTATCTTGAATCGGTCGGAAAAATTGATCTCAACGGCGGATTTAGCGTGAGTAATGGTAAAAATTCCATAGGGCTTCAGGCTGCACGCAATTTTTTTGCCGGTTATTCGCCTGAAGACGATGGAAGAGCAAGCCTCTGGAAACCCAAACGACAAGTGATTACTGATCTGGATTACAGACTCATGCTTAAGAAAGTGATCCTGAAATCAAGGTTCAGCTATTTTGATGAGTTATTGCTGATCAGAGGGTCAACATCAGCTCCTTATTATTACAAAGCCTTTGATAACCATTTTGGAACGAGGAGGTATACAGCCACCGTTGATCTTGCAACCAAGGGTCCGAACCCACTCACGCTAAGCAATTCATTGTCGGTTTATAACCGGGTTCGTACACTCTATTTCAATGATCTCTCCGTTCCTGAGAAATGGCCCCTGGAATACGATACGACCGGCTTTGGGTCATTGCTTTCCAGGGCTATGTATTCTCTGAGAACTGAGTCCGGTAAGTTGGGGTCTCAATTTGGATACGATGTAACCCACGAATGGGGAACAGGTGAGCGGCTCGATTTTGATAGTCATGATATTACCGATGTCGGTGTATTTTCCACCTTCCAGTACTCACCATTCTCATGGCTGGCTCTTCAGCCGGGAATAAGGTTTATATGGAATAGCCGCTTTAAAGCCCCGTTGGTTTATGCGCTTCATCTGAAAGGGGGAGCTTATAAGGGATTTGTATTCAGGGCGTCTTATGCCAAAGGGTTCAGGGCACCATCGCTCAAGGAACTTTATATGTCTTTTGTCGACTCCAATCACGACTTAAAGGGCAATGCTGATCTGTTGCCTGAGTATTCCGAGAATATACAGTTTCAGGTTACCCACCGCATCGAGAAAGTAACTTATGCAACAGAAACTGAAGTCAAACTGTTCTACAACAACATACATGACCAGATAACTCTTCTCCCTGTTCTGGGTGCAGCCAGCGAACTGCAATATACTTATTATAATGTTGACCAGACCAAAACTCTTGGATACACTACTTCGTTGCGCAGTTCACTTTATCCCATGTTCGATCTCAGGATTGGTTGGGGTACAACAGGTATGGCCACAGGCAGTGAGGGAATGAAAGTGAGTAAGTATTTCTGGACGCCCGAAGTGGGATTGGACGTTACCTGCCGTCTGGATAAAATGGATCTTCACTTCACAGCTTCCTATAAGTACACAGGCACGACGCCTATATTGTCTGTCACCGATGGTGATGAACTGACACAGAGTTATCAGGAAGCCTATCATAATCTGGATTTCAGTGTCCTGAAGTCATTCTTCGATAAACGACTATCAGTGAGTAGCGGATTGCGAAATATATTTGACGTAAAAAATATTATTTCAACTGGTGCTTCGGGAGGAATTCACAGCCAGGCTGGCATGCCGGTTGCCTGGGGTAGAACTGTTTTTGTTAAAATCACTTATGGTTTTCAGAAAAATGAAAAAAAGAAATAGCCTGATCTTTATGCTGTTACCCGTCCTGGGAATACTCACTTCCTGCTTTAAGGAAGACGAGAGAGTGATTCCGGTTCCACCAGGCGATGTATCGGAAGTAGTCATTGAAATGCTCCCCGACTATAGTATTCAGGCTTATTTCAATCTCTCTGACGGGGCTGTGGTCAGTACAAACATTAAAGATGTATGGGATATCGGGCTGTCGTGTGCCGGTGAAGATTACACGCTGGTGCTGAATACTGCTGTATTTATCAGAATTGCCCATACCGGATCGGACCTTTTTGATGTCAACTATTCCTCCGAAGGTTTTGAATGGTCGTTTGACAGCTCTGATGGTAATCCGGAAGAGAATGCCATTGGCCGGTGGTGGGTATCTACCCCTGATGGCCCGGTAAGCCTCAATGAAGTGTTGCTGGTTGACCGTGGACTGAACGAAGATGGGCTTCCGGCCGGTTATCTTAAGATCCTGCCAACCATTGATCCGGCTAACGGTAAGGTAAGTGTCAGAATTGCGAAGCTCAACGGGGATGAAGAACGTACGTTTGAATTTACCCGTCAGGAAGGCAGGGAGCATGTGGTTATGTCATTTGATACCGGGCAATTGACAACTCAGCCCATACCTGCTGCCGGTGACTGGGATTTGTTGTTTACCCAGTACACAACCATGCTGTTTACCGATACAGGTGAAGAATATCCCTATCTGGTAACCGGTGTCCTGATCAACGATACCCTGGTTTCTGCCGTCATGGACTCGGTTATGCCTTTTGAGCAGATCGACAGGGCGACTGCGGAAATGATGGCTCTCTCGACCCGTCAGGATGTGATTGGTTACGATTGGAAACGCCTGAAGGGGGATGTTACTTCCGGAGATGTTACTTATGAAGCTATCCCCGAAATGGTTTTTATTATTAAAAATACAGATGGCTATTTTTTTAAGCTCCGCTTCATTGATTTTTACAATGAACAGGGCCAGAAAGGCTATCCGACGTTTGAGTACCAGAAGTTGTGACTCTGGTACAGGTTTTTGTTTGTGAATGTGTGAAAAAGGCCCGGCATGTGTGAGCCGGGCTTTTTGATTCTTTTAACATGTGCTGCTGTTTGGTTGATCCTGGATGTTATAATAGAAACCCGATGGCCAGGGCTTCTTCTTTGCGGCCCTGCTGAAGCAGATCCCGGATAACGGTATGCAACCTTTCGAGTTTGGCTTCAGTCGTAAGGACTTTATTCTCAGTGATTTCTTTGATTCCTGGAGAAAGAGATACTTTTTTGATTTCTTCAGAGGAAGGGGGTCTCACCGATGAGCCAAGGCGTCCGAGCTCATTACCGGTCAGTACAGGGCTGTTTCTCAAATGAACCGGCAGGGAATCAATTCCGATGGCAGGTTTCATCAGGGGCTTTTCAACTGTGAAAAGGCTGTTGCCATGGGCCCGAACATAATAATCTCCACCCATCCTGCCAACCAGATCAATCCGGCTGGTATCAATCATTCCTTCGCCGGTGAGCATCTCTTCGTTGATATGGACAAGTTGGACCTCACAGACAATAAGATTGGCCGCACCACCGCCACTTCCGGTTTCGATTATCTGACGTACCCTGCATTCCCATTGAACAGGCGATTCCTGAACCCTGAAAGGCCTGACCTTTTCTGATGCAAGGGCTGTGAATCCGGCTTTGCTGAATTCATTCACCCCTTTCGGGAATTCGGTACTGGCAAGGCTTACCTGTTCCACCATGCTGTAGGTAACCGCGTTGATCACGACCTCAGCTACCTGTTTGATATTTTCAAAGGTATCCTTGGTTGTATTGTCGCGTCCCCTGCGTGAAGGACTGAAAATAATGGTACTGGGATTGACTCCGAAGGCATTGAAGAAACTAAATGGAGCGAGATTCGGGCGGCCTTCTGCATCAATCGTGCTGGCAAAGGCAATGGGCCGGGGAGCAATGGTACCAAGCATCAGCTTGTGTAATTCACTGTGTGCTGTTTTCGAAGGGTCAACTGTTTTGAACATGCCCATGTATTATATTGATGGAAGTAAAGTCGTTTTACATTCTCCGAAACCGATTCTTAAACCCTCCTTATCGCAGAACCCGCGGATAATAATCGTATCATTATCTTCAATGAATTTCCTGGGGCTGCCATCTTTGAGCGTCAGCGGATTTGCCCCCCGCCAGGTTAGTTCCAGCATAGACCCGTAGGAGCCGGGCTCAGGTCCGCTGATGGTGCCTGATGCATAAAGGTCACCAGCTGTGATGTTGCAGCCGTTCACAGTATGGTGTGCCAGTTGCTGGCAGATGTTCCAGTACATGTGTTTGAAATTTGACCTGCAAACGAGGTTCTCGTCACTGTTTTCAGGTTTGATCAGCACTTCAAGCTGAATGTCGAAATTCCTGAGTCCTTCCGTAATGAGGTAGGGGAGTACTTCAGGATCCTGCACGGGGCCTTTGACCCTGAATGGTTCCAGGGCTTCCAGGGTTATAATCCATGGCGAGACCACCGATCCGAAATTCTTTGAAAGAAACGGACCGAGGGGGACATATTCCCATGCTTGTATGTCTCTGGCTGACAAATCGTTGAACAGCAGGAATCCGAAAATATAATCTTCTGCTTCTTTGGCAGTTACATTTTCTCCCAGTTTGGTTGATTTCCCGACAATAAAGGCCATCTCCAGCTCAAAATCGAACATCTTCGTTGGGCCGAAAACAGGTTTCTCAGCACCCTGCGGCAGGGTCTGACCTTTCGGACGGTGAACAGCGGTTCCCGAAACTACAATGGAAGAAGCCCTGCCATGGTAACCGACCGGAAGGTGGCGCCAGTTTGGCAAAAGTGCATTGGCCGGATCACGGAACATCCTGCCTACATTGGTGGCATGTTCAATGCTGGAATAGAAATCGGTATAATCGGTAACCTGAACCGGCATCAGCATTGAAACAGCTCCGACCGGATGAATCGCTCCGGTCCTGATGGCTTCAATCTGAACCTGACCGGTGTTTGATTCGCTGAATATCTTTAGTAACTGCTTCCTAACCGCCTGATGGGACTCCTTTCCCATCTCAATGAAATTGTTTAAAACCGGCTGACTGAAAACATCTTTGAAATCAAATCCAAGGTCACTGAAGACACCCATCTGTTCCAGCTTCTCAAGGTCAATCACTGTATCGCCAATCCGGGTAACTGCCACGGCTTTTCCGGGGTGAAGTCCGGCAATCCCGAACGGGAGATTCTGTATGGGGAAGTCACTGCCAGGGGGTGTTTCAATCCAGGAATTCATGGGTGAGAGATAAGTAACAAGTTCAAAGTAAAAAATAAAAAGTTCAAAGTAGGAAATTTCAGTAATATGCTGAGCAGATCCGAACAAAAAAGTATAAGAGACCCCAAATGTTTTAATTTCACTATCTGTAATCCACAATCCCACCGCCTATGGCGGGGCAGGCGCAATCCGCAATCCGAAATCCGCAATCCGAAATTACAAAGTGCCTCTCCTGACCTGTTCCAGTTCTATGGATTCGAACAAAGCCTTGAAGTTTCCTTTTCCAAATGATTTGGCCCCTTTACGCTGGATAATCTCATAGAAAACTGTGGGTCTGTCCTCAACAGGTTTGGTAAAGATCTGCAGCAGATAACCCTCGTCATCACGGTCAACCAGAATGCCCAGTTTTTTCAGGGGCAGAATCTCTTCATCAATTTTTCCAACCCTGTTCAGTACGGTGTCGTAGTAGCTATCGGGAACAGTGAGAAACTCAATACCCCTTTGCCTGAGTTCACTGACAGTATGCAGGATATTATCCGTTGCCATGGCCACATGCTGAACCCCACTGGTGCCGAAGAAGTCAAGGTATTCTTCTACCTGAGAACGTTTCCTGCCTTCAGCAGGCTCGTTGATCGGAAATTTGATCCTGCCGTTACCATTGGTCATTACCTTGCTCATCAGGGCAGTATATTCTGTCGAGATATCTTTATCATCAAAAGAGGCCAGTTGGGTGAAGCCCATTGTATCGGCGTAGAAATTAACCCACTTGTTCATTTCATTCCAGCCAACATTACCCACCATATGGTCAACATATTTCAGACCTGTATCCTTTGTTCTGTATTCCGGATTCCAGGCTACATAGCCGGGAAGGAAAGGTCCGTTGTAATTTCTCCGTTCAACAAAAATATGAATGGTTTCTCCATACGTTCTGATACCGGAAAATACAGCCTCACCGTGCTCATCCTTTTCAACTTTTGGCTCCATGCACGATACAGCACCCCTGGCGGTGGTTTCCTTCCATGATTGGCGGGCATCATCAACCCACAGGGCTACTACTTTGACACCATCACCATGTTTCATGGCATGAACAGCTATTTCACTGTCGGGAACCAGAGAGGAGGTAAATACGAATCTTATTTTATCCTGAACCAGCACATACGAAGTACGGTCTTTCAAACCGGTTTCAAGTCCGGCGTAAGCCAGGGGCTGAAACCCAAAGGCTGTCTGATAATAGAAGGCGGCCTGTTTGGCATTGCCAACATAAAACTCAACATAATCGGTGCCATTGATAGGCAGGAAATCTTCTCTGGAATTCATTTTTCAGGTTTTGTCAATTCTGTTTGGTAATATGTGTGGACACAGTCCCGCGATTTTATAGAAAGTCCTATATGCTGTTCTGCTGGTTATTCAATCCATGATCTGTAGTAGTCCGGATCTTCGATTTCCATCGCCTGTTTTGTAAGCCACAACGGCCGGAAGGTATCAACCATCACGGCAAGTTCTTTAGTCCCTGAGACTCCGAGGCTTTTTTCTACCGTTCCCGGATGGGGACCATGAGGAATGCCAATCGGATGCAGGGTTATCTGCCCCCGTTCAACATGTTTCCTGCTCATAAATTCACCGTCAACATAATAGAGCACCTCGTCAGAATCAACGTTGCTGTGGTTGTACGGTACCGGTACCGAAAGCGGATGATAATCATACAATCGCGGAACAAAAGCACACATCACATAGTTGTGGGCTTCAAAAGTCTGGTGAACAGGAGGAGGCTGATGGATCCGGCCAGTGATCGGCTCAAAATCATGGATTGAAAGAGCGTATGGGTAATGATACCCGTCCCAGCCTATCACATCAAAGGGATGACTGGCAAAATGATAGGGAAACAACTGATGTTCTTTCTTCACCATCACCACAAAATCACCTTTCTCATCATGGGTAACCAGATTCTGGGGTTTACGGATGTCGCGTTCACAGAATGGCGTGTGCTCCTCAAATTGCCCGAGTTTATTTATATACTTTTTCGGAAACCGGATGGGTGTGTAAGACTCAACGATGAAAAGGCGGTTTTCGGTAGTATCGAATTCAAGCTGGTAAATTACTCCCCGGGGGATGATGAGATGATCGCCGTAACCAAAGCGGATTTCCCCATACATGGTTCTAAGGACACCCGATCCTTCGTGAACAAAGATCATTTCAGTGGCCTGAGAATTCTTGAAGAAATAATCGTTAATCGAATTCCTGGGTGATGCAAGGATGATGCTAAGGTCATTGTTTACCAGCACCGGTATCCGGCTCTTCAGGTAGTCGTCAGCCGGATTCACTCTAAATCCCTGAAAACTCCTGTGCTGCATGTTGTTTTGAACAGCTATTTCAGGTTTTACATCAACAGGCGGATCGATCAGTTTTACCAGCGTAGGCGGGTAAACATGATAAGTAGTCGAATAGGCATCCGAGAATCCTTCAGTTGAAACAAGTTGTTCGGAGTAAAGCCTGCCATCCGGTTTCCGGAACTGAATGTGACGTTTGGGAGGAATCTGCCCAAGAGTATAATAATGAGGCATTTTTAAAACATTAGAATAGTGATCCAGATAAACTGTTGATAAATATACTTCAAACGATTGTATATATAACAAATTCCATAATCTATTGTTCAGAAAATACTCCTTCCGGATGATTGTTTTATCCGCTATTCAAATAAGTTTTCCTTAATGCACAAAAAAAGCAGGAATGTGATTTCCTGCCGCTTCTTAAGTTCTGCCGGTTATTACCTGTTGATAACAACTTTAACAATACCCGCCTTCTGATCTGTAAATTTAATCTTTAGAAAATACATACCTTCCGGATACAGCGAAAGATCAGCATTTACTTTTTCGACCGGGAAATTCCCCGTATGTCTCCAGATCTCCTTCCCTGCGAGGGTCGCCACACTTACACTCTCAATCAGGACCGCTTCAGGGGAGGATGCTTCCACAATCACAATGCCTGATGATGGGTTTGGATAGACGGTAAATCCGGGTAGATTGATATTATTGGTGCCAACCGGGATATAAAAATGAGCAGTGAGTTCCCGGTTTCCTGAAACAGCAAAGGAGTAAACCTGGCTAACTGATACAATGTTATCATTTTCGGTCCAGTTAAGGAACACATAACCGCTGTTTGCAAAGGCAGACACTGTGACTTCATCGCCTTCAGTATAATAACCGCTTCCTGTGGTATAGCCTCCGGCCAGCGGCACAGCAATTGCCAGAATTGAGAATTGTTGAGTAAAACCTGCTATCAGAGTCCGGTCTGCATTTACGGTAAATGAATAGGATTGATCGGTCGAAACTACGGTACTGTTTTCTGTCCAGCTGCTGAAAATCCAGCCATTGTTGGGTGTTGCGGTTACCGTTGCCTGATCGCCGGCATTGTACACCCCGGCTCCATCGGTTACCCCGCCTGAAGCAGGAGCCGAAGAAGTTGTTATTGAAAACTGGATTGCTGCCTGTGAAAAATTGGCAACCAGAACCCTGTCTGACATTGCTGTAAATGAAAATACCGGAGATGTCGAAACCTGGGTCCCGTTTTCAGTCCAGTTTACAAATATCCAGCCGTTGTTTGCAAATGCAGAAAGTGTAACCAGTTCCCCGGCTTCATATACACCGCCTCCGGTGGTTGCTCCGCCTTCAACCGGGTATGGGAAAGCACTTATGATGTATTCAACCATCTGTTGGGTAAAATTGGCTGTCAGGTTTCTGTTTCCGCCCACAGTAAAGGTATAGCTGGCAGAAGTTGAAACCACATTCCCGTTTTCAGTCCAGTTGATAAAACTCCATCCATTGTTGGCAATTGCATTCACCGTTGCCTGAGCACCATTGGCATATGAGCCGGCACCGTTGACGATGCCTGCATTTGCCGGGTTGGATGTAACACTGATGGTATACTGGATAGCCTGGAAATTGGCAACCAGAGTCCGGTTATCTTCTGCCGGAAATGTGAATGTGGGGTTGGTAGAAACTATATTTCCGTTTTCTGTCCAGTTGATAAAATTAAACCCGGCATTTGCTGTGGCATTCAGTAGTACCGGGGTTCCGTAATAAAAGTTTCCGCCCCCCGAAGTGGTGCCGCCATTTGAGGGTGAAGACGAGGTTGATATAACGAATTGTTCAGGGGCAAAATTGGCAGTAAGCTGACGATCACCTGCTACTGTAAAAATATAGTCAGCATCAGCTGATACCACATTCCCGTTTTCAGTCCAGTTCAGAAAATAGAAACCGGTCAGCGGCACAGCTGAAACTGTTGCCTGAGTCCCGGCATTGTATGTTCCCCCGCCGGATGTAGTACCGCCCTCTGCAGGACTGGATGAAGTAGTGATGATAAAAGTCTGAACGCCGATAGCCGTAACACTGACATTATCCACATACCAGTAATCATACTGATACAGATTACCCTCGATGGTGAAGGCAAGATAAGTTGAAGCAGAATTCAGATTTGAGGTTACACTTGTACTGACCGGTATCGGACCTACATTGGTGCCGGAAGCAGTAGGCAGTGACCAGGCTTCATTGGTCCAGGTTGTTCCGTTGGAACTTGACTGGATACGGAGAGTGGCTCCCGGCCCATAGTCGTCAAGCATATGCGTGAAATTCAGGTTAAGTTCCGTCACACCCAGGGTATTGAAAGCAGGGGTAACCAGCCTTGACGTAGCGGGATTTCTGTCCTGCCAGGTCGACATCATTTCTCCGGTAATTCCTCCGGAATTGTTCGTTGCTGAATGAGACCAGTTGGAAGCTACATTGGTTCCGGCAACCTGCTGCGACCAGCAGGGAGGGAATTCTGTTCCGGAAAATGATTCTGTAAATGGCAGGTTAACAATGCCACACTGGGTAGTTGCACTGGCATTAATACCGGTCGAGTAGGTAACCGTGCCGTCAACCGACCAGAGCTTGTAATAATAGGTCGTTGCCGGAGAAAGTGAGGTGTGGTTGAAAGCGGTTCCGTTGCCGGCATAGATCACAGTTCCTCCACCGGGAATGGTTGACCCGTTGCTGTATGTTGTTCCGGTCTGGGGAGTTCCGAAGGTTGAAGAGGTACTGAATGCCAGAACCACATTGTTGCCGGAACTGTTTTTCTGCCATCCCAGGTTGATCTGGGTCCCGCTGATGGTGGTGGCTGTAAAAATTGATGGGTTTCCCACATTACTCATTCCAACAGTAAAAGATATGGTATTGCCGGCTGCTGTAATGTTGTATATGTTAAGCCCTCCCGGACTTCCGTCCTGAAGAAATGAGGAAGGGTTGGTGCCATCGTTGATGGCTGTCCGGCCTGATGTCTCCGAGTAGTAAGCACTCCATGGACTACCGTTGCTGGTTGTGGTTCCGTTGGGACGATATATATAAACTTCGTCGGGCGGGCCGTCGGCATTGCCGTCAAGAGAAGGATCTATCCTGTAAACGATCAGTCCGGAACCAGGTAAAGTGCCTTCAAAAGTGCCTGTGGCCTTCCTGTATTCTAAAACAAAATATTCTGTTGGCGAATTTGGAGAAGCTATCTTATAGCAATTGTTTGTCGCAGATGTAAGCGGTTGAAGGGTGTATGTGCCGGATGAGTTGATTTCAGGGATATCGGTGATCCATGAATTACTGCTGTATTTCCATTTCATATAGGCACCCATGTGCCCTCCACCCTGTTCCATCAGGTCCCAATCCGAAACGGGGGCTATATTTAAACCGCCATCGTCATAGTGATACAGATCCGGAGCGCCCAGGGCATGGAACATTTCATGGCAGAGAGTCTGAACATCAACCTGTGATTCAGGTTGAAAAGTGTAATCCCACACCTGTTTGCCATTTATAAAGACATTGTAAGTGTAGAGTGCCCAGCGGTGAGCCCAGAGCAGACTGGCCCAGGCGCCGTTTCCACCACGGATAATGAAACAGACATTATCCACGAGGTTATCGTCATCTCCGTCTATATCAAGCGATGTCGGAACCGGGGAGTTGATATTAATCCAGTTTACCGCATCCCTTAACAGAGCATGTTCACGCAGGCGACGCTCGGTTTCACCATTGTATCCGCCCGGGTTGGTGCTGGCATTGTAAGGCTCAAAATAACTTCTGGCATGTGTATCGGTGTAGGAGTAATTGGTCGTCATGGCACAGGCCGGGTAATGGGTAGAGCCGATCGTAAACTGGGTATATGATACTTCCGTATAGTAGGATTTCAGGGAATTACCTGACGGAAGATTAAAAAGATCATCGTAGGTCTGTCGTGTGGTTGTAAATTCAGTATCTCCGGAGAACTTAATATAGACCACGAGGTTGTTCATGATGCCAAGGTGCGGTGCCCTGGTTGACGGGCTGTTCTCTTTGTTGAAATCTTCTTTTCGCCGCTGGTACTCTCTTTTCGAGATTTTAGCCCAGGGAGTGAGTCCGACAGAAGCCGGATCGACTTCATTAACCCTGTATATCGAGGGCACGACCAGGTCCTTGTCTTTTATTCCATAACAGTAATATCCATCCGGAGCCTGGATGATGGAGAAGCCCTGCACATCGTGCAGCCAGTTGAAATACTCATCTCCCGATACGAGGCAGTTGATAATGGTGCCATCAGGTTGGGTAACCTGGTATGGGTGGTTCTGAACCCAGGCTGCCCGGGTAGCAGTTGTTAACAAAAGGGTTGTAACAGCCAGCAACAGGAAAATTCTTCTCATATCAGGGTAATTTTCAGATGTGATTTTTTTTTCGGAACAGGGGGTAAAAACGTACAGTATTAATACGTTTCAGACCGAAAAGTAATCTCCGGAACCAGCGTTCTTTCTGATGAAATCCTGATTGTGTTTCAGCGAATTCCCCGATGGCGATGAAGTGGTGATTGTATGGTCTGCTGCTTCGTGAAACACCTGTAATCAGGGGCAATTTATGGCTTTCATCTGACTGACTATGGAATGAATAAAAAAAATGAAAATCAACTGCATCCGGGTATATCGGAAAACAGACTTTACCATTTTTTGAAAATAAAGAAAACAGCCAGAATAATCAACCCGAATCCAACCAGGTAATTCCATTTCATCGGTTCCTTCAGGAAAAGCACTGAGAATGCGCCAAAAACCAGGAGTGTGATGACTTCCTGTATGGTTTTCAGCTGTGCAACAGAAAATGTACCATGACCCAGGCGGTTGGCAGGGACCATCAGCATATATTCAAACAGTGCAATTCCCCAGCTCACAAGAATCACTTTCCACAATGCTGCTTCCCTGAATTTCAGGTGGCCATACCAGGCAAAAGTCATAAAAATATTGGAGGCAATCAGCAACAGGACGGTTCTCATGCATCGGATTTTAAATGGTGCCAAAGTTAGCGATTATGATATTTACGGGAATAGTCAAACAAAAATGAGTTCAGGGAGAGATGCTGCTGCCTATTGCTTATTTTTGCGGTGAAATCATCCGTTAACCTTTCCAGGGAATGAAAACAAAAGAAGAATTGATAGCCGGATTTGATCCGAACGCAGCTGCACCGGCCGGGGCAGGTCTTTATGGATTACCATTTTCTGCAGAGCAATCAGATATTATCATCATTCCAGTTCCCTGGGAAGTTACGGTTAGTTTCGGATCTGGTACCGGAAGGGGGCCGCAATCCATCGCAGAAGCCTCTGCCCAGGTCGACCTGCATCATCACAATTTCCCGGAGCTCTGGAAACGGGGAATTTTTATGGACAAAATCCCGGATGATATCATGTTGCTGGGTGAGAAAGCCAGGGAAGATGCATTGACCCTGATCGAAGCCATTGAAAAGGGTGAAGATATAACTGCTGACCCTGCCCTCCGTGCAAAACAGGAATGGGTGAATGAAGCCTGTGGAATGATGAATGCGTGGGTCAGGGATAGGGCAGGGTTCTGGAGAATTCAGGGAAAGATGGTTGGCCTGGTTGGAGGAGATCACAGCATTCCACTGGGATATATACAGTTGCAGGGTGAAAACCACCCGGAATTCGGTATTCTCCATATTGATGCACATATGGATCTGCGGATTGCCTATGAAGGTTTTACCTGGTCGCATGCATCCATATTTTATAATGCAATGGAGACTGTACCGCAAATCGGCCGTTTGGTTCAGGTTGGCATCCGCGACTACTGTGAGCAGGAAAATAATTATATTAAAGCAAATGGGGAAAGAATTGCGGTGTATTTTGACCGAGAACTCAGAAATCGTCTTTATAAAGGGGAAAGCTGGCACAGGCTTTGTCTCGAAATTGTTGGTCACCTCCCGGAGAAAATACATATTTCAGTTGACATCGATGGACTTGACCCTAAACTATGTCCGAACACAGGAACACCGGTCCCGGGTGGAATGGAGTATGAAGAACTGATGCACCTGCTCAGTGTGGTGAAGGACAGCGGAAAAGAAATCATCGGTTTCGACTTGTGCGAAGTTGGTTCCGGAGTAAATGGCTGGGACGCCAATGTGGGGGCAAGGGTGCTCTATCAACTGTGCGGGACGATGGCAGGGTAGGAGTAATCTAATTTACGATTTCAGATTTACGGTTTACGATAGTGCATTTGCGGATTAAGAGATTAGTCTGCAGAATCGTAAAACTCCGTTCCTTCATCGTCATTTGTTATTCGTTATTCCCCGCCTGCGCTGCGCTACTGAGGGGCAGGCGTCATTCGTCATTCCTTCCTGAATGCATTGTTAAGGGCCATTTTTCATTTATTCCGGAAACTTTCAGACAAAAATTACTTTTATTAAAAAAGAAGATATACTTTTGTTTCGTCATTCGACGAAATGCGAAATGAAATGGTAAAAGAACAAATATACACAGACGAACAGCAGAAAATAGCACGCATAGCCAAGGCTTTATCGCATCCGGTGCGTGTATATATTCTGGATTACATTGCCAATCATACCAAAACCTGCTGCTACAGCGGCGATTTGCACGAAAATCTCAACATTGCAAGATCCACCTTATCGGAACACCTGAGAGAGCTGAAGGAATCCGGACTGATTCAGGGAGAGATCAATCCTCCCTATATCAAATATTGTATCAACAGGGAGAACTGGGCAATTGCAAAAGCGTTGTTCGGTAACTTTTTTATTGATTGATCTTACTAAACCAACAATCCATCGAAATGGACAACAAGAAAGGCTTTCTTCAATACAGGAATCCGGCAGATTTCCTGCCATTGGTGCTATTGCCATTGTGGTTTCTGCTTTATCGAAATCTACAGGACTTAACCGATCTGCTGGTTTATGATTTGCTAAATCTGCAAAAAGGAACCCACCTCACTGAATCTTTATGGTTTTTTGTTTTTGAAGTTCCCAAAGTATTGTTATTACTAGCCCTGATTATTTTTGCGGTTGGTATAGTCCGTACTTATTTTTCCCCTGAACGCACACGCAAAGCACTGGAAGGAAAATCACTCTTCACAGGTAATGTAATGGCTGCCTCTCTTGGCATCGTTACACCTTTCTGCTCCTGTTCGGCTATTCCTTTATTTCTTGGATTTATAGAATCAGGCATTCCGCTCGGAGTTACCTTTTCATTTCTGATTGCTGCACCCATGATCAACGAAGTGGCTGTAGTATTGCTTTTTGGTTTGTTCGGATGGAAAACGGCGCTTATTTATGTAGTGACCGGATTGTCAATTGCCATCATATCCGGATGGATTATCGGAAGGCTTCATCTTGAAAAGTGGGTTGAACCCTGGGTGTATGAGCTAAAAGCAGGTGACCATCCTGATGATGAGAAATTAACATTTTCGCAGCGGATAATGATGGGATATACCGCGGTAAAAGAGATCGTTGGTAAGGTTTGGCTTTATGTAACCCTTGGTGTTGCTGTTGGTGCCGGTGTACACGGTTATGTGCCCCAGGACTTTATGGCTTCATTTATGGGAAAATCTGTCTGGTATTCGGTACCGGTTTCGGTTCTTGTCGGAATACCACTCTATTCAAATGCAGCCGGCATTATCCCCATTGTTTCAGCTCTTATCGGGAAAGGGGCTGCCCTTGGCACTGCATTGGCTTTTATGATGGCCGTTATTGGTCTTTCACTTCCTGAGATGATCATCCTGCGCAAAGTGCTGAAACTGCCACTGATCTTTACCTTTATTGGTGTTGTCGGAACAGGCATCCTTGTTGTCGGGTATTTGTTCAACTATATTTTTTAAACAGTGCTCGTTATTTTAAAAAAACGAACAATCAAAATTCCTAAAAACAAAATAAAATGGAAATCAAGATTCTTGGAACAGGTTGCTCAAATTGCAAAAACCTCGAAAAAGCAGCCCGCGAAGCGGTTGCTGAACTTAACCTTGACGCTGCCGTGGTGAAGGAAGAAGATATTGTGAAAATCATGGGTTATGGCATTATGCGGACACCTGCCCTGGTAGTCGATGAAAAAGTGCTGGTTTACGGAAGGGTCCCTTCTGTTTCTGAAATCAAAGAAATGTTGATTAAAAAATAACCTTTTAATTTTAAAAACATGAAAAAGATCATTTTTATTGCATTTTCATTGGTTCTGACTTCAATGGTTTATGGCCAGAAAGCCACTAAACTGAATATTGTCTATTTTCATGCTGAACACCGGTGTCCGACCTGTCTTTCGATTGAAGAAAATACCAGGAAGACCCTGAATACCTATTTTGCAACTCAGCTAAAAGACGGGACGATTAAACTCCAGGTGCTGGATATTTCGGAAGATAAGAATGAGAAGCTGGTAGAAAAATATGAAGCAGATGGTTCAGGATTGTATCTGACGCGATTGGACGGCAAAAAAGAAACAACCACCGATTTTACCAATTTCGCATTCAGCTATTCCAGGAATCAGGCCGATAAATTTATTTCGGGCCTGAAAGCTGAGATCGAGAAGAACCTGAAATAATCAGCCTGTTTTTATTCAGCTACCGAACGAAATGAGTTTACCGAAGGTGATTCGAAATCCAATCAGGAGCCTGGCGGAGTTCATCGAAGGTAATCAGCAATCCACAATCCGAAATCCGCAAACTAAATGGAATTCATACAAAACCTTATAGATCAGAGTACTTTTCCGTTACTAACAGCTTTCCTGCTGGGATTGATGACCGCCATCAGCCCCTGTCCGCTTGCCACCAACATCACTGCGCTGGCCTATATCAGTAAAGATGTGGTAAACAAGCGTAAGGTCTTTTTGAACGGAATTTATTATACCCTTGGCCGCACGCTGACTTACACAATAATTGGTTCAATCATCTTTCTCGGTGCAAGTAAGTTTCAGGTTAGCCGTGCCGTTCAGGACAGTGGTGAAAAATGGCTGGGTCCGCTCCTCATCGTAATCGGTATATTTATGCTGGGTGTAATTAAATTACCAGGCTCATCCGGAACCATCATGCAGCGCTTCGCCGATAAGGTTAAACTCGGTAGCGGATGGGGCGCATTATTGCTGGGAATGATCTTTGCCCTGGCATTTTGCCCTTACAGTGGGGTGCTGTATTTCGGCATGCTTATGCCGATGGTACTTTCGCAACCTGCCGGATTACTCCTGTTGCCTGATTTTGCTATTGCCACCGGGTTGCCGGTTATCATACTTGCGTATCTTCTCGCTTTCTCAGTGAATGGAATAGGCAGGTTCTATAACAACCTGAAAATATTTGAAGTCTGGTTCAGGCGAATAGTTGCAGTCTTATTTATTCTTACCGGGTTTTATTTCGTCTGGATTTATTTTTCATGAGTGATTTCTGATTTTCTGAAGAAGAAATTGCCTGTTTTATATTTGTATGACTTTGAGGATGTAAATAATTTCAGTAAAACCGCGATAAATTACCCTATCTTTATACCTTTGAACTGCATATGATAAAAATTCTTCTTGCCATCGGTTCAGGTAGTTTCCTTGGCGGAATAGCACGCTACCTGCTATCGCGGGGCATTCAGAATTCTGTGCTTTCAGCCTTTCCATTTGGTACTTTCTGGGTTAACATCATTGGTTGTTTTCTGATTGGCATCTTCTTTGGCCTTTCGGAACGTGGAAATCTCAGCAATGCAGAGTTGCGGTTATTTCTTACCGTAGGTTTCTGCGGCGGTTTCACTACTTTTTCAACTTTTTCAAATGAAAATATGGCCCTGCTCAGGGATGGGAGTTTCTTCTATTTTACTCTTTATGCAGGCCTTAGTGTTTTTCTCGGGTTGGCTGCTACCTTTGGCGGTAATGCACTCTCAAAAATCTTCTGAATATGGAACCAAACCAGGAAGCTGTCCGTTTGCGGATTTATATCAGCAACACCGATAAGTTCAGGCATTCTCTTCTCAGCGAAACACTGGTGTTTGCTGCCAGAAGATATGGACTGGCCGGAGCCACGGTTATACGTGGAAGCATGGGTTATGGATCGAGTAGTGTGGTGCATTCGTCCAAATTCTGGGAAATAACTGAAAAACTGCCTGTGATTGTTGAAATGGTTGATGAAGCATCTAAAATAGATCATTTCATAAATGGAATCCGGCCCTGGTTCGACAAGATACCCACCGGCTGCCTTATTACGTCAGAGAAAATAGAGATTGTCCTCTTTAAACAGGGGGTCAAAAAGAAATTCTTTAATTTGTAAATATTAATATGATTGTTACAGAATAACGTGAAAATAGGAATCATCATCGAAACCAAAGAGTATGAAAAAGCCTGGAATGCATTCCGGTTTGCCGTAACTGCCAGAAAACAGGGACATGAGGTAAAAGTCTTTCTGATGGGTGAAGCTGTGGAATGCGAAGGCCTGGCCCATGTAAAATACAATGTTGACACACAGTTAAAGGCTTTTATTGAAACAGGAGGTGAAATTCTGGCCTGCGGCACATGCCTGAAATCCAGGAATATGAACGAAACCGAAGCCTGCCCTCTCTCAACTATGGTTGATTGTGTTAATCTGGTGGTGTGGGCTGATAAGATGGTGACATTCTGAATACAGGATATTTACTTCCTCTCTTATAGGAATAAGGAGAAGAACGCTTCACTGCTCAGGTGCCTAATTTATCAGGCTTTTGCGTATGATGTTTTATTTCAGTGTGTAAGCCTGAAGTTGCCGTATTTGTTTTATGATCATCATACAGTATATTTGTAAACCGAATTCCCGCTTTTTGAGCACACCCTGCCTGGGAGCACAAATGAATAAACAGGCGTATTTGTTTTTTTTAATTGAAATTTCATCATTACATCAATGATATTTCTTCCATTTCTGCATTTTTTCAGTTTTATTGCATCTGCTTCCCTGGCTGTTTTTATTTTTTACAGAGATACCAGATCATTGCTTAACAGGATGAGCGCAATTCTGATGATCTGCTATTCCCTCTGGAATTTCGGCGACATTATTGTTCACAACCCTGACAGGTCAATTACTGTGGAACAGGTTGTCATTATGCAGAATATTGCTTCATTTGGATGGATAAGTTTTGCAAGTGCTTTTCTTTGTTTTGCCCTGACGTATTCCAAAAACCACAACCTTGTCAGGAATAAATGGTTCATTTCAACGGTTGTGATTATACCGCTGATATTTATATATCACCAGTTTACAAATAACCTGTCAATAAATCCTGACAGACAACCGTATGGATGGTCCCTGAAATGGTCAGATAATGTCTGGACTTATTTATTTTATGCCTATTATCTGATATTTACATTGTTATCTTTTCTGGTAATCTTCATCTTTTGCAGAAGGTCGGAAAATCCTGATGAAAAGAAACAGTCGAAGATTATTGTGACTATTTCAGCGGTAGGTATACTGGCAGGGGCGCTGATGGATGTTGTAATTCAGAATATGGGTATTTACCGGATTCCTCCGGTGACCAACCTGTTGGTTTTCATTTTCGGGAATGGTGTTATCTATGCCATTTTCAAATACCGGTTTCTTACGATTACTCCAACAATCGCGGCTGAGAACATCATTACAGCAATGGATGAGTTCCTGGTCCTGCTTGATCGGGAAGGTAACATTCTGAATGTCAATAAAGCAACCCTTGATTCCCTGGAATACCGGCGAAATGAATTGGAAGGGAAATCCATTTCGAGACTGTTTCCGCCAAATGATTCTTTTACGGACCTGCACCTTAGATTAACTGAAAATAAAAATATTACAAATCAGGAAGGTTCTGTCAGGGCTAAAAACGGACAGATGGTACCAGTAATCTTCTCAAGTTCAACTGTTAAGGATAAGATGGGGACAGTTATTGGTACTGTCTTTATCGCCAGGGATATCACTGAACGGAAGAAGGCAGAGTTGTCTTTGCATGAAAGCAATGAAGTATACAGGAATCTGATTGAAAAGATGCCCGACGGGGTATACAAAACCAGCCATGACGGCAGGGTCATTGAAGTCAACCCGGCTATGATAAAAATACTTGGTTTTGACAGCAAGGAGGAATTGATGGGTGTTAATATAGCTCATGAGTTATATTTTGACCCCTCTGACCGTGAGAGGTTAACTATAGAAGGCATTGACAAGGAATTGATTTCTTACAGGCTCAGGAAAAAGGATGGCTCTGAAGTCTGGGTCGAGGATCATGGATGGTACACATACAGTGATAAGGGGGAAATAATTTTCCATGAAGGGATTATCCGTGATGTTTCAGAACGTAAACATGCCGAGAAAGAATTGATCATCTCCAAAGAGAAGGCTGAGGAAAGCGATCGTTTAAAATCAGCCTTCCTTGCAAATATGAGCCATGAAATACGCACTCCCATGAACGGCATCCTTGGGTTTGCCGACTTATTGAAAAATCCGGGACTGACAGGCGAAGACCAGCAAAACTACATCGGCATTATAGAGAAAAGCGGTGAACGAATGCTCAGTATCATCAACGACATTATAGACATTTCGAAAATTGAAGCAGGTTTGATGAAGGCTGATATCAGGGAATCGAATATCAATGAACAAATAATATATATTTATAACTTTTTCAAACCCGAAGTAGAAGCCAAAGGAATGCAGATATTCTATAGCAACATGCTTCCGGCGGATGAATCCATCATAAAAACAGACCCTGAAAAAGTATTTGCCATCCTGACCAATCTTGTTAAGAATGCCATTAAGTATACGAATAAAGGTTCCATTGAATTCGGATATGAAATTGTGGAGACCAATCATACCCTGTACATGCAGTTTTTTGTGAAAGACACAGGAATAGGTATACCTGAAGAAAAGCAGGATGTTGTTTTTGAACGATTTATACAGGCAGATATTACCGGTCAGAATGCTTATCAGGGTGCCGGACTGGGTTTGTCAATCACCAAAGCATATGTGGAAATGCTGGGAGGCAAAATTTGGGTATTAAGTGGTCCGGATAGCTTTCGCGAAGGTATGGGATCGACCTTTTATTTCACCTTGCCTTACATACCTGCAGAAGAAAAAAAGAGCGGTGTTATAGAATCAGCATCAGCTGAAAAGCCGGCAGGTAAGATTGAAAAATTAAA
Source organism: Bacteroidota bacterium (assembly GCA_043806115.1). Lineage (GTDB taxonomy): Bacteria > Bacteroidota > Bacteroidia > Bacteroidales > Lentimicrobiaceae > Lentimicrobium. The sequence goes on along the minus strand of JAZDHI010000071.1, from coordinate 107,976 downwards.
AGTATTGATTGCCGAAGATGATGAAACATCCAAAAAGCTTGTTTCAACCTTTGTAAAAGAATTCAGTAGTGAAATTCTTGAAGCAAGAACAGGCAATGAAGTAATTGAAATGTTTCGGGAGAACCCCGATGTTGATTTAATCCTTATGGATATTCAAATGCCAGACCTGAGCGGATATGAAGCAACCCGCCGGATCCGGCTGATGAACAAAGATGTTGTTATCATTGCGCAAACCGCATATGCACAAGCCGGTGACAGGGAAAAATCAATCGCAGCCGGGTGCAACGATTACTTATCGAAACCTATCAGTAAAGACAAATTGATGATCCTGATACAAAAGTATTTCTATAATCATTAGCGGCTGAAATGAACAGAAAGTCAGGAATCATGTTCATTCCCCTGACCTGTCCCGATTAAACAAAATAAAGCATAAAAACAGGTCATATTGCTTGATCATTAATCATACAGATAAAAAAGATGAACAAAATAAATAATGTGGTAAAATTCGGGGAAAATGTTGAAGGATATAGTATCCCGGTTTTAAATGAACGTGAAGTAAGGGCGGCGGCAGGTCTGCTTTTTCTGTTGATGTTTATTTCCATCCTGACGGTGATTCTGAAAGGGAACTTTCTGTTGCTGAAATATGCCATCGTGATCTTTCTGACCGATTTTTTAGTCCGGGTATTTATAAATCCCAGGTTTGCTCCAACCCTGATACTGGGACGGTTGATTGTCAGAAACCAGACCCCTGAGTATGTCGGGGCAAAGCAAAAGAAGTTTGCCTGGATCATCGGGCTGGTGCTGGGTGTGATTATGCTCGTGCTGCAGATCATCGTTAATTCTTTCAGCCCGATAACCGGCCTGATCTGTCTGATTTGCCTGATATTCCTGTTCTTCGAATCAGCTTTCGGTATTTGTTTGGGTTGTAAGTTTTATGGCTGGATTTATAAGGAGAAAGCGCAATATTGCCCCGGCGAAGTCTGTGATGTGAAATCACGTCATGATATTCAGAAGACTTCCCTGACCCAGATCATTGTTGTTTTCGGATTTATATCGTGGATTGTCGTATCGGTCTTTTTATTCAATGATTTCTTCAGCGAAAAGCCGTTTGATCTGTTTGGCCTGGAAGACAAAACGCAATCAGAAATGCAGTCTTCTCAGAAATAAATGAGTCAGCCGGTTTCCCCGGATTTGTTATCCCGGATGGTTTCTGACCATTCGGGATAATTTTATTTAACCAGTCGATCGTATATGGAATACTCCCTTTCCCTGTTGGTGAAAATCAATTTAATAAGAAAGAAAATTACTCTTTCTCAGTCCGAGTGCTTTAAGCCCAGTTTTGTGACTGACCCTTACAGCGGCTGGTAAACTATGGTTTTCTCAAAGTTGGATTTCACATTCTGATAACCTTCTTCATTGAAATGCCTTTGCTGCCACTAAGCACAATAAAATACATTCCTCGTGTAAATTCCTCAATACCAACCTCGGTTTTTGAATTTGTGAGATGAATGGTTTTTAATGTTTGTCCCTGAATGTTTACAATGCTGAGTGTGCTATAATCATCAGGGTTATTAAGTTCAATGGTAATTTTCTCACATGCCGGAACAGGATAAACACTGAAATCCGCTGTTTCTTTGATTTCATTGATGCCCAGGGGGAAATGCAACTCGAACGAGTAGGCGCTTTCGTGCCCGTTGAGCATGTTTTCGTTGAACCAGTTAGTGCTTTTCTTTCCGGAAATGTAATCGTTGTCATAAGCGGTAACAGCAATGATATCATCAATAGAAGCACCTTCTACAATAAAACTGGTATTCAGCCCCGCATCTGCCATATGTTCAAAAGTATAACCTGCATAGCTTCCCCAGTAAACATTATACCCTTTTATATCGGACTCAGGGTTGGGCAACCAGCTCAATTGAACCCTGTTGTTCCCCATACCGTTTTTCAGAACACCGGCAGGGGGTAATACAGGGTTTGATGAAGTTGGGGCAAGCAGCATACTGTCGTACATCGTAATTCCCAGGTTGGCATCATCAAAGAAATCGTAAATAATTGCACTTAATTCTTCAACAGTTTCAACCCCCCAGTAATTATTGCTTACATCCAGGTATGGTTGAAAAGTCGGGGTATTGGCGTTTTTCAGAACATAGGCTGATGGGCCGTTGTTGTAAAAACTGTTCTGATTAAGGGCAATTTTTCCCCTGAAGGTAGTTAATACATCGGATGTGCTGAAGTTTTGTGTGATAATATTATTCCTGAAGGTAGTTAATGCAGTATCCGTAGCTCCGGTAAATAAATTATTAACATTAAGCAAATCATCCGATGTATAGTTGTTGGTGATTACATTCGATGTAAAGGTAGCCTCGACATTCATGGCAAGCCGGACTTCCAGGGGCTTGAACCGGCTATTGTTTGTTATTATGTTATTCTCGATAAATACAGGACAATAGCCATTGTCATTATCATTAAACACAGAAATCAGAGAACCGGAGGTTGAGGTGCAGACATTGTCGGTGAATACATTTGATTTGATTATACCCATCCCATCCATAAGAAAGCAGTAAAGTAAATCTGAGCCATTGCGCTGGCATAGGTTATTGGTGAAATCAACCTCATATCTGACTGAGATAATGAAATTACCGCTGCCCGGGTTCATGGTTTCATTATCCGAAAACTCGTTATTTGTGATAACTGAGCGAGAATCCATGGACAGTGCCTGTGAGTTTCCGGAAAACAGATTGTTGTCTATCTTCATGGGAGCGTTTGCGGCTATACCGCATTCATTCTGAATAAACGAACTGTTGGTAATGGATATCCAACTCAAATAGCTAAGTGCCGAAATACCCAACTCACAATGCCGGAAGCAGTTGTTGCTGAGATTGTAATTTAGTGTATCATAATGCGGATAATGGATCCCGATTCCGGCGTTTGCTGCATTTTTTATTGCGCAGTTCCGGATCCCGGGCAAGGCGTCATCCAACCTGAGCATATTGGCATTTGTTCCCCCGATGTTTCCACCATATTCTACAATACAGTATTCCAGAATAGATCCGCTGAGGTAATTTCCGGCGTCATCAAAAACAACATCTGCAGAGCTGTTGGAGAAATAGATGTTGCCCCAGGCCCCCGGCGTTTGGGTGGTTTTGGAAGTAAACCGGATCGAATCGGCTGCAGTGCCCTGTGCAATCAGTGTTCCGTTAACCTGTAAGGCTTTTGATGCATCAAACCTGACTTCAACCCCGGGCTGAATGGTAAGTGTCACCACATCCATGACCAGAATATTTCCGGTAACTATATAAGGACTATTGGCAAGTGTCCACAAGGTATTTGAAGTAATCGGGCCGCTTACTTCGGTGGCCGAAAGGTGAAACGCCGAAATGATGGTGAAGAGCAGCAGAAATGAAAGTTTTTTCATTATTTTATATCTGTAAGTTAAAACACACAATAATAATTGGTTTGATCTATAAACGGTATGATTAAGAAATGCCGGTTCCCTTATGGAATAAGGACAAAGTAAATATAAATCTTAAAATCTGAATACTAATATGCCGTTTGGACATTAAATGATGAAATAGCAGAAAAAATATATTATTTATTTCCGGATAATACCCTGACTAATGTCAGAATCTGCCGATTATATTCATGAGGCAGAATTTCAACCAATCGGGGCTTTCTATTGCTAATGGCTTATTTCGACTGTAATTACAGAATCTTTCAGCAATACGTCCTCAGATCTTTCTGGCAAAGGAAATCAGGGATAATAATGATGCTTAGATGTTATATTACAGGCTATTCAGTTAGCTGATGCCTGAAAACCTGACACTTAGAGTGGATTAACCCGGATACAGCTCCTGTTCCGGTTCAGCAGTCATGTTCAGATTAGTCTAGGCTGTCATTCCTCTTCTTTTCATTTCCCAGACATCAAATGCTTAATGATGTCACAGATTAACCGATGTTTACCGGAATCCATATTGCCGGATGGGTTGAAGTATATATCATTCCCCTTGGAAGGTTAATTGAATTTAGCTAATGTCGAAATTATACGACATTAGGAAGTGGCTTCAATCAGAATAATCACATTAGGCAGAAAAGGTCTGTCCGGATTGGTCAGAATTTTATCATATAATGTTGTTAAAAATTAAAAGTGATTATCACCTGGTCAGCTTCTTTATTCACCTATGGTAAAATCGGAATCCATGTGATTACCAATCGGATAATTTCTGATAAATAATAATCCGGGATATATTTATTTTCTCCGGCATGACGATGATTTTCGCAACAGCAGAACAATATGAAAATTATTCTTCACCTGGCAATCCTTATAATGACTATCAATACGGTCAAGGCCCAGCCATTCAACCCGCAACTGTCAGTTATGTTGCAGGACACATTGGATGCCTGTGTTGCCGGAATAACGAATGTTAAAGGTATGTCTGCAGGTGTCTATGTGCCAGGTCAGGGAATCTGGCAGGGTACAAGTGGGGTTTCTTATTCAGGTTGCCCGGTATCTGAAGATATGAAATTCGGAATTGCAAGTAATACAAAGTTATTCGTCGCAACAGCAATGCTGATACTTGCCGAAGACAATCTGCTCAGTATGGACGACTCTCTGCAAAGATGGTTGCCCGTGTATCCGAATATCGATCCGCATATTACTATACGGCAGCTTCTGAATCATACCAGCGGTATTTCTGAACCCTTGTCTGTTTCCCCATGGATGGATACCATCATGAATAATCCAACACGTGTTTTCACACCTGATGAGGTGCTTGGATGGGTTGGTGCTCCGCTTTTTATGCCTGGTACCGGCTGGGGTTATTCAAACATTAATTACATTCTGGCAGGGATGGTTGCCGAAAGTGCTACCGGTATACACATTTCACAGATCATACGCGACAGCATCATGACACCGCTGAATCTGTACAATACTTTCTATGATGTTGAAGAACCTGAAATTGACACAGTTGCGCACCGGTGGTATAATAATGTGGATTATAGTGATACATCACGGGTGGGACTGAATACAGCCGGTGGTTGTGCCGGTGCTTTATTCTCATCGTCGGCCGATATGGTAAACTGGTACAATGCATTAATGAACGGGCAGATTCTTGATTCGGCTTCATTTGCTGAGTTGACTGACTTTATAGCTGGTCCTGCTTCATATACATACGGCCTGGGACTTGAGAATCAGTCATTTTTTGGCCACACAACCTGGGGGCATGGTGGTTCAACCTGGGGCTATAAAAGCAGGATGGTGTATGACCCCTGTATGGGAATTACAGTTTGTGGACTGGCCAATTCATTTCCGGCAGGAATGGATGGAATTACCCTGCTGCTGTTCAGGGTGCTGGTAAATCATCTGCCCGGTTGCGGCGTCACCATAACCGGCCCGTCAGGGGTTTGCCGGGGGGATAGCCTGGTTACCTATACGGTTTCGGAAATTACGAATGCAACCTCTTACCACTGGTCGTTGCCCGAAGGGGTTACCGGGACAAGTATAACCAATATTATTACCGTCAGCTTCGGCCCGTCGGCTGTTTCGGGCGATATCGTTGTAAAGGGGGTAAATATTTACGGCGAAGGCGCTGCAGCCACCGGGACGGTTACCGTCAATCCCATGCCTGAGCCGCCTGTCGTCACTCAGAATAACAATGACCTGGTATCCAATGCCCCGGCCGGCAACCAATGGTATGATGCATACGGGTTGATCAGTGGTGCGGTAAATCAGGTTTACACGCCGGTTGCCAATGGTGATTACTATACAATTGTTACGCTTACGGGTTGCAGCTCTGAACCATCGAATATGGTAAATTTCAATCTGACCGGGTTAAGCAGAATGGAAGATGCGTTGCCGGTTGTGGCTTATCCAAACCCGTTTAACGAAGCGCTGATAATTGAACCCGGGGGGTGTGGTGAGAAAACAAGCATTGAAATGATCAATTCATCCGGGCAGGTCGTGTATAAAGGCCTACTGACAGGAAGAGTCCTTGTTCCGACGGCTGATTTAAGATCAGGCGTATATCACATAAATGCGGTAAGCGGAAGATCTTTCAAAGTAATAAAGATCATCAAGGAGTAGCAGTGAATGCGCAACCTTAGCCTGTCTTCCTGAAAGGAGTTGAAAGGCACAACTCATAACTCACCTCTTTAAGGGATGCGAGTCATAGAACAGGAATAAATCTCTTACTTCCTGATAAATTTTCCTGTTAAAATGGATTTTCCGGTAGAAAGTCTGATGATATACATTCCCGGTGAAAGGAAACTGACGTCAATACTTGCATTTGCCCCGTTAACCAATCTGCCTTCCGCAACCCTTGGCCCAACCACACTATAGATGCTATATTCTGTAGATTGACCGGTTGGTAAGCCCTGTAAGGTGATGAAACCTGAAGACGGGTTCGGGAAAATACCGAAGTTTTCCGGTAACCTTACCGGTTTTATGCCCAATTCATTGTTTGGAATAATCAGTTTGTGAAATGCAGTCTTATTGATCAGACTATCAATATTTCTTAAAAGCTGATTCACGGATGAGCCCGGACCCGAAGTGCCCTGCCCGACACAATAAGCAATATCCACCTCCTGAACCTGTTCCGGATTAAAAGTAAAAGGCCCCATGGCTCCTATACCTCTTTTGTCACCGGGTAGATTGCCTGCTTCTTCCTCTGTCCAGAATTTTTCACCCTGATTGTAACCTCCTCCCGGATAAACACAGCCAGTTCCCCAGTTGAGGGGATCAGAATTGCCGGGGAACATGAAATTGCACTCAGGGCCAATGGCACCCATTTCAGGATGACCATTTCCGCCATACATAAAATGTGTGCCATCGTTCATCACATTGTTCATGAAATTATAATAATCAGATCCTGTCAAAGGAGGAGGTTCAATCGGAATTTCATAGTAATATTTTTGTAAATTGTTAAAATTGGTCAATCCTGATCTCTCATCATCGGCGATTCCGTTACCGAAGTTCAGACCGTTCACACTTTCGTTGCACCCTTCACCGGGATTATCAAGCCCGTCAGGGTCTTTATAAGGTCCTGCAAGCACTGTTACCGATTGAGCCGGCGGATTTTCTCCATAAGCCCAGAATTCTCCATTGCCGTCTATTTCTTTCCCATTATAACAATAGTAAGATCCACGGGTGACATCGCAGCGGATATAATCATCTGATGCATAGCCAATATCAGGATCAGTAAAAACTCCTAACCAACAATTGTGATAAGTTTCGGTTGACCGGTTAATAATATCAAAGTGAACGAAAACGGTGTTGTGAAGGGCTGTATCATCCGGTGCATCAAATGCGTAAGTCATAGCATGAATTTCCGCTTTTATTGGCAATACATCCGATCCAGGTACATTAACATCATCATTATACATCAAAAACAAAGTCTGATCACCACGGATCAGCGGGTAATCCCCATCCAGGCAATTATAGAATCCATCATTATTTATATCCATATAAGGGGCTAGTACCGGAGCCTGGCCCAAAGCAATATTGCCATTTCCAGGCCAGGAACTGATCACTTCAATTGGCTGGTATCCCTGTGACTGGTAGTTTTGCCGGTGATATTCTATTTCAGCTTTACTGAGCTTCCATATTCTGCCGAATTGGAGGTAATGATCTGAATCGTAGTTAAATGCGATCGGACCTGCCTGGAAACTCATGAAAGGTTCAATGTACGTTCTGATGGCTGTATGAAGTTCACCCTGAGGGTCAATGCCTCCGATCCAGAATGAACTGGTAAAAATGGTACTTGTCATCGTATTTGCAGGATACCTGAAGTGAGGATCTATCTCAGTTGTGAAACCACCATAATTCCCGGGTATTTCCAGAGTTTTACTAAATAGATAGCCATTTGCATTCACCCCTGCATTAATATTGTTAATGGCAATTGAATCATAAAATGGTTGCTTTTCAATATTCATAAAAATATTGCCTGAAGCAGTGATTATCGTGTTATCCCGGTTGCTGATATAATAAAAGAGTTTGTCCTGTCCTTCGGCCTGATGAGCAGGGATGTAGGTTGCGAACCCATTTGAGTTTATTACAACACCCTTGCTACCGTCAATAGAATTATTATAAGCCCCATGAAAAACAAGCGTATCCTGAGCATTCTGTATGTCATTAAGCAATGGTCTTATTTCAATTGGTACACCTGCATGAGTTGTTACATAATCATCGACAGCAACAGGCAGATCAGGATTTACAGCCAGTTGAACAGTCACTTTTATCCATTCTGAATACGACAAAGGATTACCGGATTCCATGATCCTGTAGAATAATGAGTCAACATCCATTGCTAATGGCGTCGATTGATACAGAATTTTGTTGTCTGAGGTAATTGTGCCCTTACTTACATCTTTTATTACAAAAATATCACCATCCGGATCGAAATCATTGGGAAGGACATCAATCGTCATTGGTATATACGTAGTTCCATAAGCAGTGTCGGCAACTCCAACCGGGCAATGAGGATTCTTGTTTACAAATATCTTTACCCAGGCACTGCTGGTATAAATTGAATTATCATTTTCTTCTCTTATGCTATAGCTGAATTGATCAATACCGGCAAACGAGAAATGTGGGGTATATGTCAGGCTTCCCCCGTTCTGTTCAATTGTGCCATTCATCGGATTTGTAAAACCCTTGATTTCAATGGCTTCACCCTGGGGGTCGGAATCATTTTCAAGTACCGGGATAACCACAGTAATTCCACCGGTGGTATAAGCTGTGTCGGGTGAAATAACCGGCATATCCGGGTTTTCGGTGGCTATTATCCTGACAGTTACCTTATGCGAAAAATAGTCTGTTTCTGTGTCAGATTCTTTCAACAAATACCTGAAAGTGGATAAATTATCAAGGTCTGTGGTAATCGTTACGGAAACAGAATCCTGATTTATAAAGACAGTACAATGCTGAGGGGACGATATTTCATGGATTTTGAAAGTATCGCCATTCAGGTCAAAATCATTGTCAACAAGGTTGATGCTATGCGGCAGCAATTTCACCAGTTCAAATGTATCAGGCACTGCAACCGGAACATCCGGATTTGGTAAAACTTTAATCTTTACATAAGTTAAGTTTGAGTTTAATGCCGGCGTTTGATTGTCCTTGACTTTATATCTGATGTAGTCGAAACCTGTATATGCAAATGACTTGTATCGTATCTTTTCATCCATTATAATGGCCTCACCCAATGTTGGATCTACGAAACTGATCAGGATCTGATCCCCATCCGGATCATAATCGTTGGCCTTGACGTCAATCATTACCGGTACCTGTTGCATAATTTCAATGCTGTCCGGGACAGCAACAGGGGCATTATTTTGTCCGGTTGTCGAAAACATTGATATGATGGTCAGAAGGAGGGTAAAAACAGCAGATCTCATGATTGACAGTATTTATGATGAATGGCGGATAGAAGGAATGTAGCCTGATAAAATAGTTACCGGATAATAGCAGAGAACTAAATTATAACAAAAAGTTCAATAATATATAGTCTTATTAAATAAATAATATTCGGCCGGAAAACGGTACGACCTCATACAATTAACTTTTTAGCTTACTAAAGGTATGCAATAATTGCATTAAATAAGAAAACCGATTAAGCGGAACAGATTCCGGGTTGCCGATGCCTGATCGAATAAGCCGGTGATATTGAACATTGTTGATCAGGCAGCTTTATTGATATCTGGAATCAGGAAAGAACGACAGCTGTTCTCCGGCAACCCGGAATGCCTTCGTATTGCGGGATTATACTGATCAGCTGCCCCAGTGTTATTGATATAGTATGCATTTCCGGCAGGGAAAAGTTATAAAACCGCAAACAGGTAAAATAAAAACAGAATTTATGTTGCATTGAATCAATTTATGTCGTATGTTTGCGACATAAAACATACGCTTATGAATAAGTCTGATGAATTCCTGGAAACCCAGAAGGAGATTGCCCGGTTTGCCAGGGTGATTTCTCATCCGGCAAGGCTGGCCATTCTTCAGTACCTGGCTGAAACCAAAACCTGTATTTCGGGGGATATTTCTGATAGCCTTCCCCTGAGTCGCAGTACCGTTTCGCAGCACCTGAAAGAGCTGCGCGATATCGGTCTTATTCATGGTGATATTGAAGGACTGAAGATCAACTATTGCCTCTGTTCAACAGAGATTGACAGGTTTCTTGAATTGTTCGGCAATTTCTTTGAGCCAATAAGAAATGTGGATATCGGCTGTGAAACCGGGATAAAACCCAAATCAACCAATGCCCGGATAATCCCTGAAAAGTGGATGAATAATGGTGAGTCGGAAGTGGACAACACTCCGGTAAAAAGTCATGATATCTTCTTTTTCTGATAACCCGGATGAATGTTAATAATTAAATCAAATAATGACAAAAGAATCACACATTGGCGCCATGAAGCAAGTGTATAATTGCAATGATGATTAAAAAATATCTTGTGTCTCCGCGTCTCTGCGTGGTCAAAAACACCATACTATGAAAATTCTGATTTTATGTACCGGCAATTCATGCCGTTCCCAGATGGCCCATGGCTTTCTGCAATCCTTTGACCCAATACTCATTGTCCGGTCAGCCGGAACCGAGGCTTCGGGCAAACTCAATCCCAAAGCTGTGGAGGTAATGCTTGAAACCGGCATCGACATCAGCCACCATACTTCTGATTCCGTAGATCTTTACCTTGGCGAAGAATGGGATTATGTAATTACGGTTTGCGGGGGAGCCAATGAATCTTGTCCGGCATTTCTGGGTAAGGTTAAGAAACGGTTACATATAGGTTTCGATGATCCGTCACATGCTGTTGGTACACCTGAGTTTATTCAGGGCGAATTTATCCGGGTGCGCGATGAAATCAGGGAAGCTTTCCGGAAGTTTTATCTGGAAATCAAAAGTAATACTCAATAAACGGGTAAGCCTTCCGAAAAGGGAATACTATGTAAAGCATTGATTATAAACATCTTTCTGACGATTTAAACAACCAACACTAAAATAGCCATGGATCAAAACCAACTCAGGCAAATTGTAAAAGAGAAATACAGCGAAATTGCAGAACAGAGCCGCGCGGTCAATGAGTCTTCCTGTTGCGGCGCAACGGGTTGCTGCGGGGATGTTGATTACACCATATTCAGCGAGAACTATGAAAATCTTGAGGGATATCATCCGGATGCTGACCTCGGCCTGGGTTGCGGTATCCCGACAGAATTTGCCCAGATAAAGGCCGGTGATACAGTTATTGATCTGGGTTCCGGAGCCGGGAACGATTGCTTTGTTGCCAGGTCATTAACCGGTGAAAAGGGTAAAGTGATCGGCATCGATTTTACACAGACCATGATTGACAAAGCCAGGGAAAATGCTGAGAAACTGGGTTTCAACAATATTGAGTTCCGGTTTGGAGATATTGAAAAACTACCGGTAACTGCTGCCAAAGCAGATGTTATCATAAGCAATTGTGTACTTAATCTGGTTCCGGATAAAGTGAAGGCCTTCAGCGAAATATACAGGGTCCTGAAACCGGGCGGGCATCTTTCGGTTTCCGATGTTGTGCTGAAAGGCGAACTACCTGAAATACTCAAAACTACCGCTGAAATGTATGCGGGCTGTGTATCCGGAGCGATTCAGATGGATGAATATCTGCAGATTATGAAGCGTTGCGGTCTTGAAAATATTAAAGTTCAAAAAGAGAAGGTTATCACTATTCCGGACGACATCCTGCTGAATTACATGCGTGACGCAGATCTTTCAACATTCAGGCAGTCAGGTACCGGGATATACAGCATAACCGTTTATGCTGAAAAGCCAATGGAATCTATTGGTTGCGGATGCGGTTGCAGTTGTTGAAGAGCGGATTAGCGGATTAGCAGATTAGCGGATTAGCATATTAGTATACTAGCCAATTAGCCAATTAGCCAATTAGCAAATTACCTGATTCGTTAATTGATTGGTTATTGGATGTATTATTCTACTTATAAAAGTTAACACTATGAAAGACAAAGAAGACAATTTGATTTTGAAACTTACATTTGAATTTTCTCTGAAGATCATTGACTTTTGTGATCGATTGGATGAACTCAGGAAGTTCGCACTTTCAAATCAGTTACTAAAAGCAGGAACATCCATCGGTGCCAATGCCAATGAAGCACAGAATGCTGAAAGCACAGCAGATTTTATACACAAGTTTAAAATAGCCGCAAAAGAGATGGACGAAACTGAATACTGGCTTCTGCTTTGCCAATATTCGCCAAAGCTGCCGGATCCTGGCGGGTTGCTGAGCGACTTGATAACAATCAAAAAAGTCATAAACAGTATCATCGGAACCACCAAAAAACTCAAAACGGAAAACTAGCATCAGATTAGCCAATTTGCAGATTCATTAAATGCAGATTGTTTGTATATAGGATAATTGAATCCTGAAATGAAATACCCGGATTAACAATCAACCAATCGGCTAATTTTCTAATCAGCTAATTTATCGGATACCAATCCTAAATCAACAATCAGAAATCCGAAATCGATATGCCATCAAAACCACGCCTCAAATTCTTAGACAGGTACCTGACCCTTTGGATTTTTCTCGCCATGTTTATTGGTGTCTTTTCCGGATACTATTTTCCGGCCATTGCACAGTTCTGGGATTCAATGAAAGCTTCCCCTGAAAGTACCACCAATATTCCGATAGCCATCGGGTTGATCCTGATGATGTATCCGCCACTGGCCAAAGTGAAATATGAGGAGTTGGGAGATGTATTCCGGAATGTTAAAGTGTTGACTCTATCGCTGATACAGAACTGGATTATCGGACCGGTGTTGATGTTTGCACTGGCAGTTGCGCTGTTTAAATTGTTTCCCGGTGAAAACAATGCCAACCTGCCCTACGTATATGGTATCATCATGATTGGACTGGCCCGCTGTATTGCCATGGTGATTGTCTGGAACGACCTGGCAAGAGGCGATACACAATATGCTGCCGGACTGGTGGCATTTAATTCTATTTTTCAGGTGCTGTTTTTCTCATTTTACGCATGGTTCTTCATTGCAGTGATGCCTGGTTGGTTTGGCATTCCAACAAGCAATGCCGTGGAAGCAATAACCATCGGTCAGATTGCCGAAAGTGTCTTTATTTACCTGGGGATTCCTTTTATTGCCGGCTTTCTGACTCGATTTGTGCTGATCCGGGTCAAAACAAAGGAATGGTACCATCGGGTGTTTGTGCCGAAAATAAGTCCGCTTACCCTCATAGCCCTGCTGTTTACCATCATTGTCATGTTTTCACTGAAGGGGGAGTACATTGTAAAGATTCCAATGGATGTTATGCTGATTGCTGCGCCATTGCTCATATATTTCATCGTAATGTTTCTGCTCTCCTTTATAATGGGTAAAAAAGCCGGTGCCACGTATGAGCAATCTGCAACCCTGTCGTTTACAGCGGCCAGCAATAATTTTGAGCTTGCCATTGCCGTTGCGATCGCGGTTTTTGGAATCAATTCCGGTGAAGCTTTTGCTGCTGTTATTGGTCCACTGGTGGAGGTGCCGGTGATGATTGGTCTGGTGAGTGTAGCCTTTTATATTAAGCGTAAATATTTCTAAAGCATACCTTACTTTATTTGGTTATAATGCAAGCATGTGAAATTGAAACCGGTATTTTTCCTGTTTTTATTGTTGATGCGTCATTTTAGTTGAAAACCAGGCATAGCTTATAATTATCAGTACCTTTGCGGCGCTAAATATTAAAATTCTATGTCAGAAATCCTTAAACTCCAGCCGTCAGAAGCGTTTCAAAAGATATCTGAAGGCGCTGTATTCCTTGATATCATTGATGAAGATGGCTACAGTGTTGTGTCCTATGATGGTATAGAAACCACACAGGTTACACTATTACAGTTGCTTGAAAAACTTCAGTGGCTTGACAAGGCCCCGACCTATATCACCGGCGGGTATGATGAGACCAGTGGATTCAAAGCGGCCAATCTTCTTTATCACCAGGGTTTTGAGAATGTTGGATATGTTTCAGGCGGTGTTCAGGCCTGGTTTCAGGAAGGTTTTCCTGTTAAATATAATGTAAATGGTGGTTGTGGTACCGGTAGTTGTGATACCGGCAACTGCAGTACCGGCAGTTGCAGTACCGGTGAGGAGGAAGAAGATTTTTACAGCGGGTGTGGCGGTTGTTCCTGCGGACATTAAAGCACCATTAGCTGCAAAGCCTGTGTTTTGCTGATATTGATATCAGATTCCAAGTTCTACCTGGAAAACCAGTATAAAATTATTCTTAGCCGACAAGGTAACATGGTAGGTTTCATGGCTTCTGTATCCGATTGATGCCTGAACTTTGGTAAGGTGTTTGCGGATGTATTTATTTATTCCAATTATATAGTAACTGTCGCACATTGCAAGGTGCCTTACCTCAGCATCCGGCTCACTATAGGCATATCGCAGGGCAAATTCCCAATAGTTTGGCAAACAATAGCTCAACTGGGTATTGAGTCCGTGTCCTTTCGTTATCCAGGCCATTTGTGTTGAGTCCTCTTGATTGTAAGTGAAAGCTGTTTGTGGCGATGACCGGTTGATAAATTCCGATGAAAGTGCCCAACCCTTGTATTTCAATACCATATCAGCAAAAAAGGTTAACAGGTCACGGCTCTCATAAATCTCAGTACCAATGGTTCCCCTCGTTCGTTTTGCTTTTTGATTGATTGAATACCCTCCGGCAACAGAGAGTTTTGGAGTGGATTCAAATTCCAGATCGCCTTCAGAAAAATCACCATCTTTTTTGAACTTCCCTAACGGCAGTATTTCAATTCGTCCGGTATACATCAGACCGTTATCGGTCTTCAGCTGGTTACGCCCATCTCCGGTTGATATGGCTCCTTTGACATTATAATGGATACCTCCGGCTCTATTGTTATAATATCCGAAAAGCCCGAAATCCCTGTCAAGGGTATAATTGGCATTTACCACAGAACGGTCATAAAACTGCTGCTGGCCGCTTGAAATAATCCGTTCACGGTTACCCGGAAGTTTCCCCTGTCCGAATCCAATGTAAAAATTCGGATCAAAACGGTAATAGACCATTGCATCCCTGACAACATTGGGAATATGTGTATTGTCCCAATCCTGGTCACCCCTTGAGAAAGACAACTGCAGGTAATAAGTGAGTTTTTCGCTTAGTATGTATCCATCAAACCGAAGCCTTAATCTACTGATCCTGCCTTCAATATCTTCTGTATTAAGCTGCTCGTCAAAATTGAAAAGAGCACGGCTCTGAACCCTCAGCCTGATGTTTAACCCGAAGGAGCTGTCAGGGGCATTGAATCCCAATCCCTTGTGGAAACTGATCATGGCCCTTTCATCAACCTCTGTTTGGGCAGAAACAGAATTCAAACCTAGGATGGTTATTGTCAGGACTGTAATAAACCTTTTTATCATGAGTATGCATTTTTAATCTCTCTGATCGGGGATATCAGTGATTGAAAGGGTTCCGGAAGAAGAGTGTTTTAAATCAGTTTTAATATCTGGATATGCGTAGTGATTTTCAATTATAAGTTGGCAGGAAGGAATGATTCTTTGAATATTCCATCATCTGACCGGCATAATCGTCAGGGTATTCAACGATAACATCAATGATTTTTCCGTTCTTCATGACCGGTATAAAAACCGGGTTGATGAATCCTCCGTAAGGGGCTATGTTCAGTTTTCTGAACCGGTCAAGTACCTGTTGGTGAAGTTCCTGATCGACCTGCACCCCGAATTTTTCTACAAGGTCACGGCCGGCCTCATAATCACCCTCCGATTTGATGCGCTGAATTTCAGACAGCATGTTACCGAAAATCTCTCTGAGGGCCTGATGGTTATTAATCCTGACAAAAGTCTTATCATCCCTGACAATCATTTCAATAACATTTGCAGGACGGCCCAGTTCATAAGCCCAGCCGGCAATCAGCTGACGGCATCGCATATGTGCCTGTTCGATGGTTTTTCCCGGCTCAATCCTGGTCAGTTGTGTAATCAGTCCATTTCGGATATAACTGTTGTATTCAGCAATAAATACGCCTTCATTGTCAAACAGGCCTAACTCCATCATTTTTGGATCAGCCATGTAATAAAGTGCGAAAAGGTCTGCACGGGCTTCTTCGAGGGGTGACCCGTAATTTTTCAGTTCATCACCCCTGGTTCCTTCCAGCAACTGGCCTGATCCATGTCCGAGGCACTCATGAAGATCGGTATGAAGGTTACCGGCAAGGCTGCCATATTTTTTTGCCAGTTCAGTTTCTCCTGATGAAGCAGCAAATTCTTCAAGCATCCCATTGCCAAGTGAAGCCTGATCGTAAGCATAGGTAATGTTTTCTATCGTTACTGATTTTGATCCGTGCTCTTTCCTGATCCAGTCTGCATTCGGCAGGTTGATGCCGATTGGGGTGGCCGGGTAACAGTCCCCGCCAAGTTGGGCTGCAGTAATAACCTTCGCTGACACGCCCCTGACCACTTTTTTCCTGAACTTCGGGTCAACAGGTGAATGGTCCTCAAACCATTGTGCATTGGCGCTGATGGTTTCAGCCCGTTTTGTGGCAATGTTATCCCTGAAATTAACCATGCTTTCCCAGGTGGCCTTCATCCCTAAAGGGTCACCATAATTTTCAATAAATCCGTTAATAAAGTCGATATGTGAATCCGTGTCTTTTACCCAAAGTACATTGTAATCATCCCAGATTGTAAGGTCACCGGTTTTATAATACCGGACCAATGATTCAATTATCTTCTTCTGATGATTATTCTCAGCAACTTCGGCCGCTTTGTTAAGCCAGGTTATCACCCGGGCAATGGCTGCAGAGTAAAGTCCCCCTATTTTATAAACCTCTTCCGTTAACTGCCCGTTTCTTTTAATGAGTTTACTGTTGAGGCCGAAAGAAATGAGGGTGTCGCCACCGGATTTTATTGCTTTATTCTTCAGGGCATGATAAAAATCCATTGCTTCTTTCTCGCTGACTCCTTCATAGAAATTACAGGCAGATCCAAGCAGAAGGTCTTTGCCGGATTCCTGGCTCACGGCTTTCGGAGCAATATCCCGGTCAAAAATCACAGTTGCGATTTCTGCAATAAATCCATCCAGATCCTGCCCTTCGCGCAGGGGAAAACCGGTTTCAGTTTCCCTTATCAGTTTCTTAAAATAATCCCTGCTTATTTCCGGATAGAATTTGTCTTTTGAATAGTGATGATGGATACCGTTGCTGAACCACACGCGTTTGGTATAAATCATAAAATTCCGAAAGTATCCGGAATTCCGGTCACCCTTGAAGTTCTCAATAATATTCTCAAGTGTGCGCCTGATAGCTAGATTGTACTTGTAATGCTGGTCGAAAATAATATCGCGGCCCGCTAAGGCTGCCTGGCTTAAATAACAGACCAGTTCTTTTTGCTGAAGTGTCAGTGAATCAAATCCCGGAACCTGATAGCGCATGATTTTCAGGTCGGCAAACTGCTCTGACAGGAATTTAAATTCCTGATTTTTTTCGGTCTTTGACATTTGTTTTCATGAAGTGTTGATGAAGTTCCGGCAGCGAAATAAAAAAATCAGGTTCTTTTTATATATCAACAGGAAATTGGAAATTGTTCAGCTTTGGATATTTAAATCAGTGATCAGGCCATTTTCATAAACAGGTAATACATTTGAAGCACCTGTCATTAAAGTATCGGACAGCATTGGGTCAATGCCAAGTCTTAGCAGGCGCTGATGGTGCGATGCGTTTTCAATCAAGGATTGAAGATTGATTTTTGACGCATTCCAAAACTCAAGGGCCACTTTAACTGTGTCACAATCAGTATTATAATTTCCTTTTTTAAATAGCATTTCAACCAGTGCTCCGGCGCAAAGGGTGTCCTCTATACAGGGCAGATTCTTCCAGCCGGAACATAAAATTACAACATCAGTCATCTGCTTGTTCAGCCAACCAGCTACGGCAGGAAGGTTAGTAAATGCTGCAACTACCACAGGGCCATCTCCGGCAGCGCTTTCCATAGCCAAAGTGCCGTTGGTTGTTGAATATATCAAAGTTTTTCCAATGATTTCAGAAGTCTTGAAATCTGTTGCTGAGTTTCCATAATTGGCGAAAGGCAACCTTAATCCATCGCGCTCTGCAGCAACCGGATATCCATGTTTTTTCAGATCTTCAGCCTCAGCCAGGGATGAAACAGGAATCACTGCTTTCACGCCATTATCGAAAGCCGATATCACTGAAGTTGTAAAACGTAATACATCAATTACTACGGTAATATGACTCCCGGTGGTTGTGCGGTATGGGTAAATGGCAGGGCTTATGCTTATTTCAATGGTTCGTGACATCGGAAACCGGTCTTAAAAAAACACCCGCATACCGGTAAAAGCATGCGGGTGCAATCTGATATTTTTTCTACCCTTTGTAGAAAGGCAGCTTGACAATTCTGGCTTTTAATGCCTTGTCACGTATATTGATAAAGATTTCCGTGTCGGGTTTTGCCATTTCAGCAGGGACATAACCCATACCAACAGCAATTTTCAACGATGGAGACTGGGTTCCCGAAGTAACCTCACCGATTACATTACCTTCAGCATCTGCAATTGGATAATGCTGGCGGGGAATACCTTTGTCAACCATTTCAAACCCAACAAGTTTTCTTGTCACCCCTTCATTCTTTTGCTTCAGAAGAGCAGCTTTGTTGATAAACGCCTTCTCCCCGGTGAATTTTGTGATCCAGCCCAATCCTGCCTCGATGGGGGAGGTGGAGTCATTGATGTCGTTGCCATACAAACAGAACCCCATTTCGAGACGCAGGGTATCGCGGGCTCCAAGACCAATAGGTTTGATACCAAACTCTGCACCGGCCTCATAAACCGCTTTCCAGATTTTCGGGCCATCTTCGTTGGCGAAATAGATTTCGCATCCACCTGCTCCTGTATAACCGGTTGTTGAAAGAATTACATCTTTTACACCGGCAAAATCCACCTTTTTAAAAGTGTAGTATTCCATGTCGGTGATGGTAGTGTCCGTAAGTTTCTGCATGGCTTTCAGCGCCAGCGGACCCTGTATGGCAAGCTGGGATATTTCATCGGAAGCGTTATAAAGGGATGCTCCAATTTGATTCTGACTGTTTACCCATGTCCAGTCTTTATCAATGTTGGCAGCATTTACAACCAGCAGATAAGTCTCAGCATTAATCCTGTAAACCAACAGGTCGTCAACAATACCCCCTTTATCATTCGGGAAACAACTGTATTGCACTTTGCCATCGTTAAGTTTGGATGCATCGTTTGAAGTAACCCACTGGACAAATTCAAGTGCTTTCGGGCCTTTAACCCAGAATTCACCCATGTGTGACACATCAAATACGCCGACAGCCTTACGCACGGTTTCGTGCTCGGCAAGTAATCCTTCGTACTGAACCGGCATGTAAAAACCGGCAAACTCAACCATTTTTGCACCAAAGGCTTCGTGAAGGGCACTAAATACAGTATGTTTCATAATAATTGGGTTAATGATTTTACCTGACAAACCTACGTGATTTTTTTTGATTCAAAGATAGATTTTAGCAGAAAAAATGACCCGGGAAATTCAGTCATAAATTTTGGCTTACAACTACATTCATAGAAATTGTGACCTCGGTTGGATATTTGGAATATTCTTCAAGACAATCTGCGGGAGGTAAACGCTTTCTGGCAACCAATGCCTTTTTCTCCGTCTTATGCCTTTGTTGATATATATCAGACTAACGAAGGATTGCTGAAACAGGCACAAGGTATTTAAGGCTGATCGGTATATCATCCCGGCCGGTTTGATAAACAGTACAGATTTTAAAAATCATCAAATTATTTTTATTGTAAAATAATATTGTATCTTTGTGACTTCAAAAACAATTCAATCCCGCTCCTTTCATTCTCTCATTACTTCTTTAGGTTATCAGGGTAGTCGGATCATTCCGGAGCGCGGTTTCGATTATTAATCCATTATTTCCGATCGATACTTCTAAGATCACAACTTAATCATTATTTTATGTACGATATTATTGAGCTTAACAACAAGCCTATTGAAGAGCTGAAAGACATTGCAAAGGGATTGAAAGTCCCGAAATTTGATTCATTAAGCAAACAGGAACTGGTTTATCAGATTCTTGATTTCCAGGCACTGAATCCATCAAAGGAAATGCTTGAAAAAGAAAGGGCCGCCCGCGAAAACAAACATAAGCGGCAACGTATTCCCGATGAAAGATTTCAAAAAGGAAAACCACAATTTAACAAAACAACATCAGGCCCTCCGGTTGCTTCATCGAACCCGGCAATAACAGTTCCTTCCAATCCGGCAGCAGAAACACCAGTGCCGGAAATTAAGCAAGAGCCTTTTCATGACAAGCCGGTGTTACCTTCAAGAGAAAAGCCTGTCGAGAACCCTGACAGACCAAGACGAGGACGTCCGAAACGCGACCCCAATCCTTTACAGAAGAAATTTGATTTGCCGGTATCCAAGAGTGATCATATTGATGAAGAAGCCATCAGGCTTAGTTCAGAACCAATCATCGAAGATATCATTGAAGATACCATTGTCGATGATGTTCACGTAATTGTACCGGTAGCTGAAGTTGTCAGTATTCCTGAATCCATGCCTGTGGAGGAATTTGTAAACCCTCTTCCTCCGCCTCCGCCCCCGGTTGAAAGATATCCGGAGCAGGAACAAGCATTCAGACCCAATGGAGACAGGTACCCACGCGAATATAGCAATCCACGCCAGCCCCGTTTTCCGGAGCGTAAACGCGATGAATATACCTGGGAATTCGATGGCTTTATATCAAGCGATGGAGTACTGGAAATTATGCCCGATGGCTATGGTTTCCTTCGCTCATCCGATTATCATTACCTGAATTCACCGGATGATGTTTATGTATCACAATCACAGATCAAGCTTTTTGGTCTGAAAACCGGTGATACCGTCCGTGGAACCATTCGTCCGCCCAAGGAAGGAGAAAAGTATTTCCCACTCATTAAAGTTGAGTTTATCAATGGCCGTACCCCCGATGAAGTTCGCGACCGCATTCCTTTCGATTATCTTACTCCGCTTTTCCCGGAAAAGAAATTCAACCTGACCGGTCACCCGGGCTCAAACCTTTCTACCCGTGTTATCGACCTTTTTGCCCCCATCGGTAAAGGTCAGCGTGGTCTGATTGTTGCTCAGCCCAAAACCGGAAAAACAGTCCTCTTGAAGGAAATTGCGAACGCAATTGCATTTAACCATCCTGAGGCTTATTTGATCGTGTTGCTCATTGATGAAAGACCCGAAGAGGTTACAGACATGGCACGCAGTGTTAAGGCAGAGGTGATTGCCTCTACGTTTGACGAACCTGCAGACCGTCATGTTAAAATTGCCAACATTGTGCTGGAGAAAGCAAAACGCATGACAGAGTGTGGTCACGATGTGGTTATTCTGCTTGATTCAATCACACGACTGGCCAGGGCTTACAATACAGTATCTCCTGCTTCCGGAAAGGTTCTTTCCGGTGGTGTTGAGGCTAATGCACTGCAGAAACCGAAACGGTTTTTTGGCGCAGCCCGTCAGATCGAGAATGGTGGTTCCTTGACCATTATTGCTACGGCCCTTATCGATACAGGTTCAAAAATGGATGAGGTAATTTTCGAAGAATTCAAAGGCACGGGAAATATGGAGCTTCAGCTCGACCGTAAGCTCTCAAACAAACGCATTTACCCTGCCATTGATATTGTTGCATCCAGTACCCGCCGTGAAGATCTGCTGCTTGATAAGGAAACCCTGCAACGTATATGGGTATTACGCAACCATCTGGCCGATATGAATCCACTGGAAGCCATGGAGTTCCTGAAGGATAAGATGAAATACACCCAATCAAACGAAGAGTTTCTGGTATCTATGAATGGATAATCAATAGGTAGGAAGAAAAAAAAGCCCTGGTTGACCGGGGCTTTTTTTTGTTGATACATTGAAACGTTAGGTCTTTCCGGACTAATGGAACCTGAAGTATTCTATTCATAAAGAACTTTATGACAGTCCGAACATAAGGCTGTTTTCTCTTTTCCCCTGATGAAAACCGGATGAAGAAACTCCATATTGCTGTTAAGCGGAACATTTTGGATGCTGCTGCTTGGTCCCTGAGCCAGAATGGTGTGACACATATCACAATTTTTAGAGATGGTTTCCCCGGTTTTGGTTTTGTGCCGGTCTGAGTGACAGCGGAAACAGCCTTCCGATTCCAGATGTCCAATGTGGTCAAGATATTGTGTAGCATCGGCTTTCATATATGGGAAAACATTGTTGCTGTATTCTTCCTGGACGACTTTTATGGCCTTCTGGATTCTCGTAAATTCCTTCAGATAAACGTCGGGATATTGATCCTTATAATAGGAAACCATGGTTAAATATATCTGCTGACGGGCATGCTCCTTGGTTTCATAGGGTATCTTCAGGGCTTCCATCGCAGCCATTTTAATCCATGGAATATCAGAAGGAATTTTACCTGAAATCATCGCCTGATCTACATAATTCGGGGCAGATTTATATACATGCGATGGACGGGTGTGACAATCCATGCAATCCATCGACCTGTTTTCAAGTGTATCCATGGCAGCCTGATCAATTGGATTTTCTTCATCCATGTATATTTTAACTTCTCCTGTCTTAAGATTTGTAAGCTTCACCCAGGGTATACTCTCCCTGTCGCGGGTACTTGCAATATATTGAATCTTAAAGTCCTTGTTAATGTGCCAGTGAATACCTTCTGTCAATCCCTTGGCACTGTGTTCGGGTCCTATTTTCATCAAAAGGGAAATATCCCACTCAGTGTTGGCCGAATCAGCCAGATAAGATCGTTGATTGCGAAGCTTCTGGGAATAAAACTTTTCGGGCCAGTGGCATTTCTCACATGTCTCGCTGGCCGGGCGTAAATTATGTAATGGTGTTGCTATTGGCCTGGCGTATTTCTTGAAAATTACAGAATAAACCTGGTATAATCCTGATAATTTTGATTTCATATACCAGTCTGCACCTTCGCCTACATGACATTCAACACATTTAACATTGGCATGCGCTGAATGCTGATAAGTAACATATTCCGGCTCCATTACCTGGTGGCAAAGTGTTCCGCAAAACTCAACCGATTCGGTGTAATGAAATGCCTGATAACTTCCAAAGGAAGATACAACAAGCAGAATTACTGTTATGACAGATATTCTTACCAGCGCTTTCCTTTGAATATTGTTATTCAAATCAAGTATTGGCCATTTCCCCGCGCTCTCTTGCTCGGGAACCTTCTTTCTTCGTTTAAGAAGCATGCCGAAGGGTATCAGTAACAAACCCAGTACTAAAAAGGCCGGAACTATAATATAAATGAAAAGTCCCATATATGCATTGCTCTCTTTTGTAAATAAAGAGAACAGAAAAAGAACAAGTATGATAATCAGACTATTAACAGCCAGAATAAATCCACTGATGCTTATCCAGTTGTAAATTGATTTGGGTAGTTTCATATTAAAAAAGGATTTAATTCAGACATCCTGAAGATTCACTTTTGTGTTTTCAACAATTCAATTCCCAATGAGAACAGAACTGAAAGGTCAATGTAATCTGAGATAATAAAAACGGGCACTCAGCCATGCTGAACACCCATTTTCAGGTGCTGGTTTATTTCAGTGTCCGGACAAAATTGATTACCGCCCATCTGTCACCTTCATCCAGAATCTTCTTTTCAAAATTAGGCATTTCATCCCGCCCGATAATTGATTGGTAAAATACTTCACCATCGGTCCTTGCCTGAAATGCTTTATCCTTAAACGAAGGTACTGTTGTTTTCAGGGTAGCTGATTTCGGGCCATCACCCAATCCCTTGGCTCCATGGCATGATTTGCAATGTTTGTTGTACAATTCTTTTCCGGTTGTCATTACAGATGCATCCGTTGTCTTGATGGTACTCTTCATGGTCTTGTACTTGGCAGGAATTTCCCAGGGGCCACCTGCTTTCTGGGCCATGGCGACACTGGCACCAACAAAAATCATGAAAATGAATAGGATAGAAATCAGCTTCATTGAGTTTTTCATGTTATTGAATTTTTGGTTATTAATTTGGAGTTGCTTTTTAGATAAACATTTTCAGAAACAATAAGTTGCAGCAGAGATTTGAGGTAACCCTGAAGCAATCCTGTAGATATCCTGCACCTTTCAGTTCTTCAGCATCAAAGTTAGTTATATATGTAGATGTATAGACTGACTTCAGGTGAGATATTTTATCCCTGTAGGGTGATATTTACGACGTATTCAATGATGTATATCATGTATCAGGGTGATTCAAAATTATTGAGATTGATCTGAAGTATCAACGAACGGTTTGGTTTGTTGACAAGATGATGGTTGGAAGGAAAAAAGATACTGAACCTGTTTTATTATTACCCACGATTGCCCGTAAAACCTATATCAAAATAGCGTCAAAGTGATTGATTCAACTGGATGTGCTGAATCAATGAAATAAATTTGTATGATTTAGAGCCTTTGAACATTTTCAGGTGAATCGGAAGTGATCTTGGTAATTATTATTAATGCAGTGTGTTTAACCGGAATACTTGCAATCCTGTGTTACCATTCAGCTTCCATTATTGCTTTTACACGGAAATTATTGTTAATATATCAGAAAATATGAATTAATAATAGAGAGGCTGTCTCAAAAGTCAGGAATTGTCTATATTTCGACTACGCTCAATATGACAATCGATAGATTATCAGATGTCAGGCTGAGCGGTTCCGATAGCTATCGGAACGAAACCTATACTAACTTATGAGACAGCCTCTTTTTATGATCAACTGGCGAACGCTTTAAAACTAAATGCCCCTTTTATCAGAAAGGACGGTTATTGAGTTTGACAACAATGTTTTGGTGTATTTGTAATTATGAATTCCCTGGCTATAGTCTCTCAGACATAACTGGAAGTTGATAAGGCTTCCCATTTGTGCATTGGTGAGAGTGATTTTTGGAAGGCTCAGGTTATAGTCTTTCTGATCCTGGCTCCATGAGTTTGAAGGACTTGGATTCTGGAAAACAACCGGATTGTTGGTTGGGCCGTCAGGATTGTTGATGGGATCGTAAATGTTGAGGTAGCCATCATATTTGTTGGTGGTGTTGGCTGCCCACAGGTTATGCTCGGCATCAGGATTCCTGTTGAGAATATCAACACCATTCACATTGAGCAATGCTGCCAGTTCGTCAAGTTTTGATTTTATCTCAGCCCTTGGATTGATCCACAGACCATCAGAAGTTGCACTGGCACCCGTATGGCATCCGTCAACATTACAACCATTGAAATTGCCTTTTGCAAAGAAGGTATGTCCACCAGCTTTGCCCTGCATGGTTGCCATATGGCAATCCTGGCATGAAGCAAGAGCGGTATGTGCTGAATTCTCATAACCGGTACCAAATTCAACACCACCTTTTCCGGCAAATACTGCGCCGGCTGTGCCATAGTGTGTGTGGGTTCTGTAACCTGGTTTTAGCTTATTTCCTGAAGCATCTGCATCATAGAATACGGCATTGGGATTCTCTTTAATACTGATGTAGTCAAGCACATTACCATCACCGGCAGAAGCTGTGAATGGGCGCGGCTGGTGGCATTTAACACAAAGGTTGCTTTTTCCTCCATCCGCAGGGAGGTTGATGGATATCGCGCCGGCCCACATGGTCATGGCTACGGGAGCAACGGTAGTCAGAGCTAAATCACCATCTGCGTATGTCGTATGAAGGCTGCTGTGGCAAGTACCGCAGTTAATTTCACCATAGGCAGCAGTCGGTGCAACAAAATAATCATTCACGTACTTGTTGGTAGTAGTGTTAAGTGTGAATGTTGAAGGTGTGTTGTTTGTGCATACATATTTGAAAGCTTCTGAGAGGTGACACGGGCCGCAGGTCGTGCTCCCGGCTTCTTCAAATGCAGCTTCACCATATGAGTGTTTTGACAACTCATACTGGGTTGCAGCCATTTCAATACCTTCCGGGCTATGACAGGTGATGCATGATGCAGTTCCATCGGCACCATCGGCACCATCTTTGCCAGCGGGTCCCTCTTTGGTACATCCCGTCATAAATACGTTACCGATTACCAGCAAAACAGCTGTAATCAGGGTGAGAAATAAAGTTTTTCGTTTCATGGTAACCTGTTTTTGTTTGTGAAAATGTGAATTGTGTGTGTGATTTATTGTGTGTGATTAAATGATTGCTAATGTGGTTCATGATAACCATCGATCATACTTTTAAAGTTGCTCGAAGGGGAATGACCAATGGTACAGAAATAAACATGAATAATGAGAAACAGTGAGATCAGAAATCCGGCAGTTACATGCAGCAGACTCGTAAGCTGAATGCCACCTACTCCAAAGAAATTGGTAATAATCATACCGGGAAAAAGTAATGCCCAGCCAGTAATAAAGACCAGCGGAACAAAACCATACATTGTCAATGCATAAGTAAACTTTTGTAAAGGGTTGAATTTCATTTCTTCTGAAACGGGGAATGGAGGTTCTTCCCCTTTAAATATTCCAAAGGCATAATAACGTGCCTGCTTTACCAATGAGGTGAACAGCCCTACGATCCTGATTCTGTAGTGCTTACCGTTACTGGTGGACCAGTTGCCAATAAGGAACATAAAATACATAACAGAGAGAATAATTCCGCTGATGTTATGCATGGATACTGCAATGTCGAAACGGATAAGCGGATATTCGGGATTGGAATACTGCATACTTACTCCGGATAGTATGAGTATCAAACACATCAACGCATTGGTGACATGCCAGAGTCTGACCCAGACAGGATAGAGGTAGAGTTTATTTGTCTGCATTTTTACGAGTTTTTGCAATTCGTAGTGTCGAGTGAATAATAATACCAAGCAGTGTCAGTAAAAACATGCCTATACTGGCTACATTCAGGTAATAATTTCGGTTGGCACCGATAATATATGCTTCGTTAGTGATCACTCCGTTGTAGAATCCAAGTTGATTCCTTTTTTCCTTTACTTCATGTTTGTAAAGGGATGACATCAGTATTGAATTGGTTGAATGACACTCAACACATTTTCTGACGGCACCTTTGGAGGGCTTAATGAGATGAGCAACCATAAGGCTGTCGTTTTGAGCTGCATGGCAATCAATGCATCTGACTTTATTAAAGTGAAGTGCCTGGTTCGGCAACCAGTCGTGGTTACTGATAAAGTTAGGCAGTTTTTTCCCTGATAGAATTTCGAAATTAACCTGATTACCATGACAGTTAAAGCACATTTCATTATCATAGGCTACTTTATCAGCGATGGAAACATCCGCCTTGTTAAGTTTATAGGTGTGCGGATTATGGCAGCTCCAGCAATTGAAGTTTTCCTTAAGGCTATCAGCATGAACACTTCTGGAATATTCTTCATCAATGGTTTCGAAATGAAATGATGCATAGGCTTCATCTCCGCCATGGCAATCGAGGCAGGTATAACCAGTTTCAAATTTAACACTTGCAGGATGGGGAACAGTATTGTAATCGCTTGAATGGCAATCGGTGCATTTGAATGCTCCGTGTGTGCCCCTGAGGTAGTTTACCGGATCAATTCTTAGTTCAGCGTACATTTTCATTTTTACAGAATCACCGGTAATGGAATCTGTTAGCACGTACCTGGCCTGGGCATGACACTTCAAGCACTGTTTGCTCTCTTCATCGAGATGTTTTGCCTTTTTATCCGAAGCCAAAGTCCCTGAATATATTGCCATGCAGACCAATAACAATGCAGCAATAGGTACCAGTTTTAAAAGAGGTCTCTTAGTTGGTTTGTTGGTCATTTCAAAATTCTTAAAGAAGGATTATGGCCTGAGAATATCATTGTTGAAAAATATCCCCAGGCCATGATTACTTATTTTTTCATTGTGCGCATAAAATAAACAACTGCCCAGCGGTCGGCTTCATCCAGGATCTTCTTTTCAAAGTTGGGCATTTCATCACGTCCAACAAACGATTGGTAGTAAATATCCCCATCAGCCTGATCCTGGAATTTTTTTGATGAAAAGTCACCGGTGCTGGTTTTAAGATTTGCGGCTTTTGGTCCGTCACCCAGACCTTTAGCACCATGACATGATTTGCAGTGCTTGTTGTACAACTCTTTACCGGTTGTATTAATTGAAGGATCACCGGCCTTAATGGTGCTCTTCATGGATTTGTATTTGGCAGGGATAGTCCATGGACCGCCGGTCTTTTGAGCAAATGAAACATTAGCTGCTGTAAAGAATACAACAGTGCAAAGGATTGCAATGAAATTGATTGTTTTTTTCATTTTGTTTTTGTTTGAGATTAGTAACTTCTGACTTTATTACAAATAATGTTCCAATTCTTTTGTAGGAGATCAGAAGCTCCATAGTCGGGTAATATTGAGCCCGACCAGAATGCCTTTGTCGAAGAAATCGTTTTTGTTAAACATTGTATTTTCCTGAGGAAGAATTCCCTGACCTGAAGCCAGATATAAATGAAACGCGTGTGTGCTGGTTGCAACCTCATAGCCTATGCATATATTAGGTGACATTTCCTGCCAATTGACACTTGTTTTGTTATAATCTGCAGAGTGCTCCGATATCGCTTGTATTTTCAGCGGGAAATCGCCCCCAATGATAAATGAACTCTGTGGAGAGAACTTAATTCGTCCGGCAAAAGAAAAAGAAAACCGGTCATGATCAAGGGTAGAATCAATGGAATTATAATGTGTAAAGGATGGTGCAATTTGTAATGAAAACATATCATTAATCCTGCGTGAAATAATAACCTGGGTGAAATAATTGATGCGGTGGCTGAAAACGTAATTGGAGCCGAATTTCTCGTCCGCACTTCCGTCAATCCCGATTACTTCATATAATGAAATGGTTACGGGGATTTTATTGGTGCGGGTTTGCTGCAACACATTGTACTTGATCTGGATGTCCTGCATCTTGTTAAATTTGGTCGTACCAATCCCGACCATGAGATTGTTCAGGATACTGTAATTCAAACCCAGCCTTATATTTGAAGGAGCCCAGATTCCATAAAGATCGGTTATACCATTATCTATCGTTCCAAACCGGTGTTGAATGATCATTTCCAGTGTTTTGGACGGCTGAAGTGTGGTAGTGGCACCATCGAAAAGTAATCCGCTTTCAAAAGCGGGTCTCGCCGGCCGTTCTTTCACCGGTTCAACAATTTCCTCTTCCTGAGCGAATCCTGTAAAAACACTCAATGAAAAAGCTAAAAAGACCAGTACACTCATTCTGCAGCAATAGTTAATTCTTTTCATCATTTTTTATTTTTAATAATTATTATTCCTAATTGTTCAGAGCCCCCTTTTGTATCCATGCAAGGATAAGGTTTACCTGACTTGTTGTTGAATATGACTTCATGCTCCCCGTGGCCATAGCTGTGTATATCAGGCTGCTGGCCGGATCATTCGTGTTGATATAGCCGCCATCCTGAAGGCTGCTGTAAGCATTGGCAGGAGTGAGGTCAGGTTCAGCTGCTCCGGTTGCGTGGCAACCTGCCATGTTGCAGCTTGCGTTAAATACGGGCATAATATCTGTGGCAAAGCTTACTTCTGTTGGCAGGGGAGTGTTATCAGGTTCAACATAATCATACTCGCACCCGCTGAGTAATGCCATCGTAGCAAACGCTCCTATGGCGAGTGCTGAGTTAATTCTTGAGGATAGTTTCTTCATTACATTTACTTTCTAAAACAGTTCAAAGTAACTACTTATATACGTATCACCATGTGACAAAATAGTGATATATTTGCATGCAAATGGTGATTTATTCCTATATTTGATTGACTTATGTCACCGCCAAAATTGATTTATCGGCTTATTTTAATTGGTTATAAGCCTGAAAAGTTGATTTTAATTTATTGTTGGAAAAACCTGAGATGATTAATTATGAGTAAGTTGTTGGAAACAAGTTGTTTGCATTGTAAAAAGCGGTCTGACATTTTTGAAACCTTAAATGATGAGGAGTTGGAGCGTGTCGATATGTGCCGCGTTGGCATGCATTACAATGCCGGTGAAATAATCTTTAAGCAAGGCTCGCCTTGCTATGATTTTGTTTGTGTAACTTCAGGTCTTGTAAAGCTTTATATTGAGAGTGAGAACGATCGGAGACTCATCATCGGATTTGCTAAACCAGTAGATTATATTTTTGTTCCCGGGGCTTATGTTGATAAACGCCACCATTTTAGTGCGGTAGCCTGTGAAGAAACCACCGCCTGCCTTGTAGAAGCAGAAATTATTCAGAATCTGATCAGAACTAACCAGAATTTTGCCAACAGTTTTATCAGGAAGATCAGTATGCAGGCAATCGGTTTATTTGAGCAGATTTCAAGCCTTACTCAAAAACAGATTCCTGGCAGAATGGCTGATACAATGATTTTTCTCTCCAGCAAGGTTTACAATTCAAATCCATTCAGTACCAACCTCACCAGGCAGGATCTGGCGGATCTATCGGGAATGACCAAGGAAAGTGCCATAAGGGTGCTCAAAACATTCAAGGAAGATGACCTTTTAAGGATTGTCGGGAATCAGATTGAAATCACAAATCTTCCTATGCTTGAAACGATAAGCCGGAATGGTTAACCAGATGCAATATCCCCTTCAAGCTGCTTAATCCGGGATAACTTCCTCTTCCCCGGAACAGGTGATGAGTAAAGTCCTTAAAAGAATAGCAAGCTGAAGATAATACGGAGATTTGCTGTTGTAGAGAATACTTCTGGTAAATTCCGGAACCCACCTGATCATATGTTCATGTATAAACCGGCACCGCAGATCACCGTATTGGTTAACCATTGCAGCATTATCCTTCTTAAGATGGCCGGTTATTTTATCGAGTAGGAAATCAATAAATTTCAATTCAGTCACAATATGACCTGGTTTATCATTCATCGCGTCAATTGTGAACCCGGCTTCCTCATAGAATTCTGTTATCCGTGACAGGGATCCGGTTGCCCCTTCAGGGCCGGTGAAATATTTATCGCAGCATGGATATGCGGGGACTGAGTCTGAATTATTAAATAACCTGATGTATTCTGAATTCAGATCTTCAATGCTCAGAATGGATGCGGTTTTTCGGAGCTTCTTTGCTAATTCAAGGGCTTTCGGTTTTAAAAATCCGGTATGCTTTATCAGACTATCATATATTTTCTTTTTATCATGAATTCCAATCTTTGGCTCACTGTACAAGCTGACCAGGACTTTGTAGCATCCGGCCTGGGCTGTTAACCTGGTAAAGTCCAATGAATCCATTGCTCAGAGAATTGTAAAAGTTTAAGGTGCTGAAAAAGAATGCAAGTACAAGTTTTAATCTCCTTAGATAGTATACAGAGACAGATCAGATTACGAATTTGTCAAGGATTCAAAATTTAATCAATATTAATTGCTGTTAAATCGCAGCATAATTAACTGTGCAAGGTAGTTTCTATAACGCCCTGATATGAATACTGAATGGTGAATTATTACTGAATTAGTGCTGATATATAACAAAGCCGGATTGATTTATATCATCTTTTAATATCTCTGCCGGCGCCGGTTGACAGTCATTAATTCCCTGATCATCCTGCCGCAACCGATTCCCATAGGATGTCTGACAATGTCTGAAAAACCTGATTCCTGAGCTGTAATTTAGTTTCCTTTATGGCTGAAGTGTTGAAATAGCGTTATATTTGGTTATTCACTTCAAACCGGATCATTCATAATGGGATCAACGGATCAGGTCTGTTTTTTTCTTTGAATTACAGCAAGTGATTTTTTAACAATGGAAGCTGCATTCAGGCCGTATTTTTCCATGAGTTGCGCCGGAGTACCACTTTCACCGAATTTGTCAAATACTGCGACCATTTCAACGGGTGCAGGATGGTTAAGTGCCAGCAGTTGCGCTATGCTATCTCCCAAACCTCCGTTCATCATGTGTTCTTCAGCAGTGACAACGCAACCTGTTTTTGCAACTGACTTTAAAACAGCTTCAGCGTCAAGCGGTTTTATAGTATGTATATTAATAATTTCGGCATTTATACCCTGTTTTTCAAGCAGAATTGCTGCCTGAATTGCTTCCCACACAAGGTGACCTGTTGCGAAAATTGAAACATCGCTGCCTTCATTAAGCAGAATCGCCTCCCCAATGATAAATTCTTTGCTTGCCGGGGTAAATACAGGTACTTTCGGCCTTCCGAACCGGAGATATACGGGGCCGTCATGCTTTGCCACAGCGATGGTTGCTGCCCTGGTCTGATTATAATCGCATGGATTTATCACCACCAGGTGAGGCAGCATTTTCATCATGCCAATATCTTCCAGAATCTGATGGGTTGCACCATCTTCTCCCAGGGTAAGACCAGCATGTGAAGCACAAATTTTAACATTCTTTTCCGAATAGGCAACAGATTGCCTGATCTGATCATATACCCTTCCGGTGGAGAAATTGGCAAATGTACCTGTAAACGGAATATGCCCTCCTGTGGCCAGTCCGGCAGCGATGCCGATCATATTTGCCTCCGCGATTCCTGTCTGGAAAAAGCGATCCGGGAATTCTTTTTCAAATGCATCCATTTTGAGAGATCCGGTGAGGTCGGCACATAATGCCACAACCAGGGGATTTGTTCTTCCCAATTCAAGCAGACCTTGCCCGAAGCCTGAACGGGTGTCCTTTTGTTCTGTAAAAGTATATTCTGTCATCCGAATAAAGTGAATTATCTGAAGTTTATGATTATCCCGTTCCTGAGCAAAACACCTGTTGAAATTCTGTTCAGTACGAAAACAGGTTGACATTGCTGGTACCACCCGGCATTATTGTAAAGGAATTATCTATTGTATACAGTGCCCTTTCGGCATTCCTTGATCTGAAAACCACTTTGTAATTTCCGGGTTGCAGTACAAGAGTTTCCTGCAGTACATTCTCCCGGAGGTCATATATCCAATGAAGGGTATTGTTTTTTTCCAGATACAGGCTGCCAAATCCGTTTACACTTTTTCTGATCACGACAATACCAGGCAGTGGTATATCTATAGTGGTGGTTTTACTTTGGGTAATCTTTACATCGTTAATGTATAACCTGGGAAGCGTAAGAATTTCAAGATCATAAGTCCCGCAAAGGTATTTTTTGCTTTCTCCGAAACTCTGGACATTCAGCGTCTGACATTTACCCTGTTGTTTTATAATTGCCTGAAGGTTCTTGACTATTCTTTCGTTTGCCCCGATCTTCAGGTTGAGATACCCCTGTGGAGCACTGACCGAAACAGTGACATGGGCGCCTGGTACCAGGCTGATGCTGTCGAGGCGGATGGCCGGTAATGTATTGACAACCAGGTTATAGGTAAGTAATGGATCAATTACAAGAGTATCAGGAAGGCCAAGGTTATTCATTGTATGAATAAAATTGTATTTGACTTTACCGGTTGCATGGTCATAAAATGTCATGTTAACATTTGTTTCCGTAGCCTTATTGTTGATATCCAGCAGGTTTACCTGTATGGTGGTTGAATTCAGTGCCTGGCTGACAACGGAATTGAGGGCTTTCTGAAAAGCAGTTTCACTGGAAGCATCGAAATACACCCCTACACAATCAAATGCATCCTTAAAATCGCGGCCTATTCCAATGATAAACGGTTTCATAGCGATTCCGTTTTTCTGGAGGGCTGCAGATGCGGCACAGGGGTCTCCACCACATTCTTCTATTCCGTCGGTGATCAGGATAATTATATTCCGGCAGTTGTCGCAGGGAGGGAAATCACCGGCTGCCTGTTCGAGCGCAAAAGCGAGAGGTGTTGTTCCCTTCGGGGTAATACTGAGAATGCGGTTTTTTACTTTTTCATAATTGTTATCAGCAAAAGGTACTTCTAATCTTGTGTCGTTGCAATCGGCCGGCGGGTATTGCTTCTGATGCCCATACAACCTGAGTGCAATCTGCAGGTTGTCAAATGTTGCCAGGCTGTCGAGAAGATTGCTCATCAGTTTTTTGGCAATGTTTATCTTCACATCGCTCTGCCATTTGCCAAACATACTTTGTGATCCGTCAAATACAAATAAAATCCTGCTCAGGGGCTCTGTTTTGGTTTTTTCAATGCCGGTCTGGGCAGAAACAACCAATGGAATAAGGAGTAAAACGAGCAGGATTCTTCGGAACATAGTATTTACCGTTTGTGATCCGGATAAAGACGTGAAAATTAACTATTTATTGTATGGTAAGGCAATGAATCTCTAAAAATCACCAAGTGTTTCCTCCAGTTGAGCCAGTGCCCTGGCAAGCTGATTATTGTCAGGGGGAACGCCATGCCAGTGGTGTGTTCCGGCCATGAAATCAACGCCATGCCCCATTTCCGACAGCATTACGATTGCGACAGGTTTTCCTTTTCCGCACATCAGTCTAGCCCTGCTAAGCCCCTCAACTACGGCACTCATCTCGTTGCCCGGCATCTCAAAAACTTCCCATCCGAAAGCTTCCCATTTACTCATCAGATTGCCCAATGGCATCACTTTATCCGTTGGTCCGTCAATCTGCTGTTTATTATGATCTATAATGGCTATCAGGTTGTCCACTCTTTTACCGGCTGCATACATCGAGGCTTCCCATATCTGGCCTTCATCCATCTCACCATCGCCCATCAGGGTGTAAACAATACCCTTATCCCCCCTGAGTTTTTTTGAAAGTGCAGCACCGATAGAAACTGAAAGACCCTGACCGAGCGATCCGCTTGCTATTCTGACCCCGGGAATTCCTTCAGCAGTTGCAGGATGACCCTGCAGACGTGAATTCAGCCTGCGAAAGGTTGAAAGTTCCCGAATGCTGAAATATCCGCTCCGGGCAAGTACACTGTACCATACTGCTGAAAGATGCCCGTTGCTGAGGAAGAAGAGGTCCTCGTCGCTGCCTTCCATGGTAAAATGATCCGGCTTATGGTTTAAGATCTCAAAATAAAGGGCAACCATAAATTCCGTCGTTCCCAAAGCACCTCCGGGATGTCCCGATTGAACAGCATGTACCATTCTCAGTACATCACGGCGTACCTGCATGGCTATTTTCTCCAGTTCATGAATTGCCGGCATAGTCTTTCATTTTGAGCCAAAAGTATGGCTTTTTCATAGCCGGATTCTTATTTGTTGATAAAATTGAAAAACTATTTGCCGGTTCAATGTACCTTTGATCCCGGTTTGCAGAAAATCAATTCCTCTATCCTATTAATACCTATGATAAGACTTTCAGCGTTTTATAGACTCGTTTTAATTATATTTTTTATCTTTCTTTTTACAGGGAGTTCCTTTTCTCAGGGTAGCAGAGCGACGCCTGCTGATAAATGGATTGATTCTGTGTTCACCAGTCTGTCACCTGAAGAAAGGATTGCACAGTTGCTTATGGTAAGGGCATATTCCAACAGGGATGAAGCCTATGTTGAAGAATTAACCAACCTGGTTAAAGATTTTCATTTGGGCGGTGTATGTTTTTTCCAGGGAGGGCCGGTGAGGCAGGCGCTGGTTACAAATCGTTTACAATCAGCATCCAAGACACCTCTATTTGTTGCAACAGATGCAGAATGGGGTGCCGGTATGCGCCTCGATAGTGTTGCCTGGTTTCCCAAGCCGATGACTTTGGGTGCGATCAGTAATGATTCCCTGATTTATGAAATGGGGGCGGAAATTGCCCGCCAGTTGAAACGATTGGGTGTTCATATTAACTTTGCACCTGTTGCCGATGTTAACAACAACCCCCTCAATCCGGTAATCAATGCCCGTTCATTCGGTGAAAACAAATTCAGGGTTGCAGCCAAATCCGAAATGTATATGAAGGGCATGCAGGACAACGGGGTGATTGCCGTGGCAAAGCATTTTCCCGGTCATGGCGATACCGGAAAAGATTCTCATTATACCCTGCCGATCATTGGCAAAAGCAGGGCGGAACTTGATTCTGTAGAGCTTTTTCCTTTCAGACACCTCATCAATAACGGCGTCAAGGGAATTATGGTTTCACATTTGCTGGTTCCTGCACTTGATTCCGGAAATAATGCGATTGCAACACTTTCTCCATTAATAATCAACGAATTGTTGAATGGGGAAATGGGCTTTAAAGGGATGGTGATCACCGATGGGATGGATATGAAAGGTCTGACCGATTTTTCAGATCCGGGTATGGCTGAAGTGGATGCGCTCAGGGCTGGGAATGATATCCTGTTGCTGCCGGTCGATGCCGTCAGGGCGATTCAAAATATCAGGAATGCAATTGACAGCGGATTGATTTCTACTGAAATGATTGACCAGAAATGCCGCAGGGTACTGACCTGGAAATATGAATCGGGCCTTGCCACCAGTCCGGAAATCAGGGTTGAACAACTAACGGAAGACATAAATTCGCGGGAGGCGACGCTTATTACCAGAAGGGCGAATGCGGATGCCATCACCCTGCTGGCTGATGCCGGTCATATGATTCCGCTGACTTCGCTGGATTCGTTAAATATAGCAAGCCTGGTAATTGGGGATACCCTGGTTACCCCTTTTCAGGATATGCTTGCAGCATATGCGCCCGTTACCCATTTCAATCTGCCCAAAGAGCCAACAAAGGAAGAATGCGATTCTGTCAGGAAACTTCTGAGCCCATATAATCTGCTTATTACGGGTTTTTTAAAGACAAGTGACCTGCCACAAAAGAACTTCGGAATAAATCAGCTTGCCGCATCATTTATTGATACCCTCAGCCTCTCTATACCCATCGTGCTGAATATTTTTACAAGCCCATACGCACTGGCTTCATTCAGTGAGACTGATAACTTTGCAGCAACTGTAGTAAGTTATCAGGACAATGCGTGCATGCAGGAACTAACCGCACAGGCGCTGTTTGGGGCAGGGCCAATCAATGGTAAGTTGCCGGTTACTGCAGGCAAAGATTTTAAAAGTGGCACAGGCCTTGAACGAAATAATTTAATCAGGCTTTCTTTTGGATTACCTGAAGAGGTCCAAATGGTTTCTTCCTGCCTGGATGATATTGATTCCATTGTCAAAGGGGGTATCGGTGAAGGAGCCTTCCCGGGAGCTCAGGTTGTGGTTGCCAGAGATGGGAGAGTAGTCTATCGGAAAGCATTCGGCAGTCAGACTTATTCAGGAGAGACTCCGGCCAGGAACAGTGACCTGTATGACCTGGCATCCCTGACCAAAATCCTGTCAACCACACTGGCAGTGATGAGACTAACAAGCAAAGGCTTAGTGAATCCGGAACAGAAGCTTAGCCATTATATGGCTTCATTGCGAAAAAGTAACAAGGCTCAGTTAACGATCCGGGAAATAATGGCGCATCAGGCAGGATTGCAGCCTTTCATCCCGTTTTACAAAAAGTTGCTTCATGGAAACACTCAGGATTCAACGTTAATAGCCAGGCATTACAGCAAGGCCTATCCTTTGAGGGTAGCCGATGCCATCTATCTCGGCTCTCAATGGCAGCAATATGTGATTGATTCAATAATTGCTTCTCCGCTTGCGAAGAAGCGCGGGTATAAGTACAGCGATCTGGGCTTTATACTCCTGGCTGAGGCAATTTCTCAGATTACCGACCAACCCCTGAGCAGTTATGTAAAACACAACTTCTATGATAAACTTGGACTTACAACGATGGGTTATCATCCGCGTGAAAGGTTTAGCATCAACAGGATAGCTCCGACAGAACACGATACTATTTTCAGAAAACAACTGGTTCATGGAGATGTTCATGATCCCTCGGCAGCGATGATGGGGGGTATTTCAGGGCATGCGGGACTATTCAGCAATGCCATGGATGTGGCAGTGATCTTGCAGATGTTGTTACAGAATGGCAGTTACGGCGGCGAGATCCTGATTGATTCAACTGTTGTCGCAGATTTTACGAAAGTTCAGTTTCCTGATGATAAAAACAGAAGGGGCCTGGGATTTGATAAACCGGCAAAACCCGGTGAGCCTGGTCCAACGTGTGATCTGGCTTCTCCTCACAGCTATGGTCACAGCGGTTTTACCGGAACCTATGCCTGGGCCGATCCTGGTTCAGGTCTGGTGTATGTCTTCCTTAGTAACAGGGTTTACCCGGATGCAACTAATAATATGATTACTCAAAAGAACATCAGAACAAGGATTCAGGAAGTCATATATAAATCCATATTAAAATGAAAGATATCTGTCTACTGAAAGTTGTTAATGACATTGAAAAATCCCGCCGGTTCTACATGGAGATTTAGGGTCAGCGAATTAAATATGACTTTGGAGAATGTAACCTTTGAAGGTGACTTATCCATTCATCTTATACTGCATTATCTGGGTTTGATAGGGAATAAGGAAGTCATTCCTTTTAACAACAGTTTTGAACTGTATTTCGAATATCATGATGTAAAACTGGTGAATGAAAGGTTAAAGGCTGCAGGAGTTACCTTTGTTCATGAAATCAGGGAACAACCATGGAAGCAACGTGTTTTAAGATTTTATGATCCGGAAGGTCACATTATAGAGATCGGAGAATCGATTCAGTTTCTTTCCTGTTTTTTATCGTGTTAAGGGTGGACCAGTGAGGAAATATGCGGAATAATAAATTTGCCGGAGGCATTTGTGATAGAATCCATCTGAAAGTTTTCATAATTTCGCCGCTGTTTTCCGAAATATTATTGGCTATTCAGTAGCAGATCCGTATTTCAGGCAAAGTAGTCCGTATTGATTGGACGCTTTCGTACAAATTGTTAAACCTTCATATAATAAGACTATGGCATCAATTACCCTGAAAGGGAATCCCATTAACACTTCCGGAAATTTGCCGGCAAAAGGTACGAAAGCACCTGAATTTAAACTTGTTAAATCAGATTTGAGCATGCTTTCATTGAGCGAACTTTCCGGGAAAAAGGTAGTTCTCAACATTTTCCCCAGTCTTGATACAGGGGTTTGTGCCGCCTCCGTCAGACAATTCAATGCCAGAGCAGAAAAGCTTGACAATACTGTAGTTGTATGCGTTTCGAAAGACCTGCCTTTTGCCCACAATCGTTTTTGTGTTGCAGAAGGATTGCAACACGTGGTTTCAGCTTCAGACTTTCGCAGCGGTAGTTTCGGAAAAGACTATGGGGCAGAAATCACCGATGGCCCGCTGACAGGTTTACTTTCCCGTGCAGTGGTCGTGCTGGATGAAAACGGTGTAGTTAAATATTCGGAACAGGTTCCGGAAGTTGCTCAGGAACCGGATTATGCTTCGGCATTAGATGCGATTTGAATTTTCTGTATAAAGAACCTTCATCAGGCTGTCCCAAAAGCAGAAAAAGGCTTGTGAGACAGCCTGATTTATAACCTGAAATCAGCGGACAATAAATGGTGATGAAACAGAACCTTTCATTCCGGAGGCTTTTAATATGTAATATCCTGCGTCAAGATTCGAGACATTGAGTTTTAAAGAGGGTGTGTCAATCTGACCACTTTGTATAACCATCCCCAGTTGATTTATTATATAGTATTGCGTGTTTACAATCAGTTCACTGAAATATACAATTGCTTCATTATCCACCGGATTCGGTATGATTCTCATCAGGTCATTTCCGGCAGGCTCACCTGAAATACCTGTTGAACCGGTAGCCTTTATTTCAACAATCCTGTCATCACCGGGTCGGGGAGTGCCTCGCCCGTCGCGGTTGCTGACAGCCAGGAATACCCGGCCATCGGGTGAAACGCAAATATCACGCAGACGGCCAAAATGATT
Source organism: Bacteroidota bacterium (assembly GCA_043806115.1). GTDB lineage: Bacteria > Bacteroidota > Bacteroidia > Bacteroidales > Lentimicrobiaceae > Lentimicrobium. The sequence goes on along the minus strand of JAZDHI010000071.1, from coordinate 68,238 downwards.
GACAAACCAGTCAGCCTGTTCTGTTATTGACATTCCATTACTGCTCAGTTTCAGACTAACCAGTTTACCGGCTTTCAGTGATGTCATTAACACAGAATTCTGCCATTCAGGAATATCAGGATGGCCGTAATAGCTTATTCCGGCAACAGCGAGAGTAGGAGTCCATACAACCAGTGGTTCCCTTACTTCGTTATCATTGCAGAAATTAAGCTCTGCAGACTGGTCGCAAAAACCTGCCACTTCAGGCCAGCCGTAATTTCTGCCCGATTCGATGATATTGAGTTCATCATCCGTATCCGGTCCATGCTCTGAACTGTATAAAATGCCACCGGGTGAGAATGTAAGCCCCTGGGCGTTCCGGTGCCCGATGCTCCAGATATAGCTTCCTGTGTACGGATTATCGGAAGGAATACTGCCATCAGGATTAATCCTGAGGATTTTTCCGCTCAGTGAGTTCATGTTTTGTGAATTACCTGTATTTCCTGCATCACCTGTTGACATGTAGAGTTTTCCATCAGGACCAAACACGAGCCTCGAGCCATCGTGATAAGAATTGGCACTGATTCCTTCGATCAGGGTTTCCTGGTTGATCAGTACAGAGCTATTCCAGGTATACCTTACCAGCCGTTCTTTTATTGATGACCCGGATGTATAATTGTATACCAGGTATACGTATGGCTGTATTGAAAAATCAGGATGCAGGGCCATTCCCAGCAGCCCGCCTTCACCATACTCGAAGACATCGGGTACTGTTAAAATAATGGTTCGTTGTCCGTTGGCAGGATTCAACCGGCTGACTGTACCCTGACGTTCGGTGAACCAGATGAAGTCGTCCGGACCCCAGAGAATCTCCCAGGGCGTATCAAGACCTGTTTTCACGGTACTGGTATCGACAGGGGTAGATCCTATATTAATCTGGCTTTCTGATTTTTCAGAACAACCGAGTGTAAGAAGTCCTATTAATGCAGCAGAAATATAAAAGGTTGAACTTTTCATCTTGAGATTATTTTTTTGTGAAGAAACTCCGGTATTGCAATCTTTTTCCGGATTGTGGTAAAGTGAAATCTCCTGTTGAAGTGGGGCAGGAACACAGTTAAAGGGTATTCTGAGAAATTCCTAATCCAGTTTATAGGCAACTACACCATCATTGAAGAAAGTCGGCACATAAATGATACCTTCAGATTTGTTATAACCGATGTCTGCAGCATTGATTTTATCGGGTGTTGTGTCGAGGAGAAGCATTTTCTCTTTACCTGGTTCTACCATATGGATATGACCCGACCAGTCAGAAATCAGGTAAGTTTTCATGCCAACCGCTTCGATCCCGTCAATCCCCCCGGTTCCGCTGATGTAAACTGAAGTTTCCCCTGATTTCAGATTGACCGCAACAATTCTGTCATCCTGTCCGCACAGCAGAAGCCCGTTTTTAACACATAAGCCATTGCTGTTTTTAACTTCGGGTGAATCAGTCAGTATGCTCAGTTTTTTATCATTGATCTGATAAATGCATTCTCCTTTACTGTCAGATATGTATACGACGCCCTCCGGGCTCACCGCGATATCGTTAAGATTCACCGCTTTCGGATGGGTGTATCTTCCGGTAAGCTTACCATCTTTAAGTTCAAATTCAACCACTTCATCAATGTTGGTTACATACAGTTTACCGTTACTGATTCCCATTCCCTTGGGTGCACTTAGCCCGGAGGCCCAATTAAGCCTGATGATTTTTCCGTCAGTGCCAACTTTGGAAATATAGCCGTTTCCGTCTTTTTGCCATGGATTCTCATTAATGGAGGATACGTAGAGCACGTTTTCCGAAGGATCATAGCGTACGGATTCAGTTGTCTTCAGGTTATCATGAATTTCCCAGAGTTTGGTTAATCTCGCGTGCTGAAAGGACTCCTGGGCATTGATGTATGGTACAATAAAGATATAAATAAGCAATCCGGGTAATGTTTTCATTTTGAGAACTTTATATCAGTTATACAATTGATAATCAGCGATTACAGATATAAACATCTTGTCCGGCGAATTGTTTGGCCATCCCGGGTTTCGGTTGGAATAATTAACCGTGGATATTAAAAATTCCTATCTTTGCACCTCTCAATGCGGATATGGCGTAATTGGTAGCCGCGCCAGACTTAGGATCTGGTGCCGAGAGGCGTAGGAGTTCGAGTCTCCTTATCCGCACAGAAAATACACCCGCGTAAGCGGGTTTTTGTTTCTTATGAAGTACCGGACGAGAAGTTTACCCCGCCACCGGCGGGGAGTCTCCTTATCCGCACAGAAAAATACACCCGTGTAAGCGGGTTTTTGTTTCTTATGAAGTACCGGATGAGAAGTTTACCCCGCCACCGGCGGGGAGTCTCCATATCCGAATAGAAAAATACGAGGCTGTCTCAAAAGTCAGGAATTGTCTTTATTTCGACTACCCCGCCAAAGTGGGCAGCTTGTCCCCCCGCCGAAGAAGGCGGGGCAAGCTGCCTTCTTCGGCGGGGGGACAAGCTGCTCAATATGACAATAGATTGATTATCAGATGTCAGGCTGAGCGATTCCGATAATATCGGAACGAAGTCTATACTAGCTTATGAGACAGCCTCTTTATATAGTCAGGATGGAATAAAAAAGCTGGTTATGGACTCAGAGAGCTTCCCAATGCAGTAAACAATTTCATTCAGCCAACAGATTATCCAACTGTTGACATTAAAACAGCCATATCATGCCTGAAACTACTTCATAAATCTTTTCCCGAAAACCTTCTCAAACTTCTCCAGTTTTGGTCCGATCACAAAGGTGCAATAAGGCGCCCTTTTGTTGTTATTGTAATAGTTCTGATGGTAGTCTTCGGCTTTGTAGAAGGCATTTAATGCAGATATTTCAGTTACGATGGGGTCTTCCCATGAGCCGCTGGTGTTCAGCTCCTTTTTGTAGAACTCTGCCATTTCTTTCTGGGCATCGTTGTGATAAAAAATGACCGAACGGTATTGTGTGCCGACATCTGCCCCCTGCCGGTTAGGTGTTGTGGGGTCGTGTGTTTTCCAGAATACCTCCAGTAATTCCTTAAAACTGATTATTTCCGGATTAAAAACAATCTGTGTAACTTCTGCATGTCCGGTTGCTCCGGAGCTAACCTGCTCATAGGTCGGGTTCGGCCTTGCACCTCCCGAATAGCCGGATTCGACCTTTAGGACACCTTTTAACTGAAGAAAGATTGCTTCGGTACACCAGAAGCAACCCGCACCAAAAGTTGCTGTATCGGTCACGGTATTCTCTGTCAGGTTCATATCGGTAATGATTTTTTCTGCTGCAGGGTTGCAACCCTGCAGGGTCATGTGAAGCAATCCGGCCACAAGCAGTGGAAAAGTGGGTTTCATTCTCTTTTTATCATTAAACACCAGTGGTTTCATAGTGTTCAATAGAAAGACAATAACCTGTTGCATTCTGGATAAAGCCTTAATGGCAGAAGCGAAAAGGGCCAGTCATAAAAAAAGGTGAATGAAACGGGAATGACTAGCGGTAAGGTTTTCTCACTATGGTCAGATGTCCCAGCAGGCTTGCATTGTTATCGTAAAGACAGGAAATGGATGCTTCAACATTAATATCACTGCCATCGGGCAGTTCCTGTACAAATCTTCCCTGCCAAACACCTGTGGTTTGGAGCGAGTCAACCATGTGCCTCTCTTCCTCAGGATTTTTCCATTTATTCTTTATCAGGACCTGTGCAATTTTCGAAATGGCATCGGGCTCCGGAGTATCATAAAGATCTTCGGCGGCTTTGTTCCAGTAGGTGATGGTTCCTTTATGATCAGTGGCATATACCGCTTCATTTATTTTTGAAAGGATGGCAGCATGAAATGAATTCATGTGCTCTGTACTTCGTCTCTTCATCATTTCTGTCAGCATCCTTTCCTGACTGAAAACGTTGATCAGCATATTTTGCAGAGAACTGAAATCAGGATCAGTATCACTGATCATTCGGATATATTCAGGGTCTTTAAGCTTGAGCGCAAGCGATACCAATCTGAGTGGCAAAATATAGTAGCGATTCAGATATATATATATAAATACAAGAAATGCCAGGATCATGACAATGAGTATAATCAGTAATGATTTCTGATGAATTGATAAAGCCTGCATTAACTCAGGCTGAGTTTCAATCCTGAGTGATGCTGCAGGAAGGTTATCCCATCCATAGAGAGGCAATGTTGATATATAAGTATTGGTTTTTGTGTTGATAATTGAACCACTCGCCTGGGGAGGTCTCTGAATAGTAATTTTGCCAGGAAGCTGCATAATTATTTTATCTGTGAGCTCATGATTAACATAACGTCCGGCAATAATCCAGGCTCCGATTGAATCTGTCTCCGTTGATGTACAACCGGAGATGGTTGTTGCAGAGAGTTCGAAAAGAGAATCATTTTTCCATTGATAATACAAGGTTACTTTTCCCTCACTTAAAGTTTTACTGAAGATATGTCTGTCAGCCGGAATCATTTTGAGTATATCCTGGTCATCTGAAGGGAAATAGGCTATTGGTGTGAAACCCGGACTTGTCGCAATTACAAAACTATATCCGGCCATTGCTATACGCTTGGCGATATCGGGAGGCAAACCCTTTTGTTCGATTGAACAAGGGCTCATATCATCGTTGCCGGACAGATATATCAAGGCATTGGTGGTTGCTGATGAATTAACCTTTATATGGTTTTGAAGAAGCTGAACCTGGGATTCAGCATAACTCCTCTTTATTTTCTCAATTGATGAGCCGAAATAAAGATGGATAAAAGTTATAATTCCTATCGAAACAAGTGTGGCAATGGAAACAAGAATAATAATCTTTTTCCTGAGTAATTTCATAGATCCCGGAAGTTATTTGAGTATAGCTGCTGAAACTGATAGCCTGGCTCTCGTCTGAAGCGATGCTTTTCATGGTATTTAATCAAGCAATCAACCAAATGTAACGGAGTATTCACTATTTTTTTTTTGACAAACTGCTTTTAGAATTCTGGTCTTGGTGTTAAATATTTAAAATTAAGATATTCAATTAAATACGATTCAGACTGTTTGCTGATTTGAAAAGTTATCAACAATGTTAGCAGGAAACCTGAACTTTTTTCTTTCCGTTTTTTTGTTACTCAATGGCGATTACATTTTCTGATGATACAGATTAAACACAGAACCTCTGTTACAAGCCGGTTGGAATTATTAGTAACTTCGCACACAGATATGAAACACTTTCATTCTTATACAATAGATTTACCGGCATTTTTTCAGCTCATACTGATTGGTCTGCTGCTGATTCCCGGTCTTGTTACAGCTCAGCTAAGCCATGGGGGTAAGCCGGAAATGACAGATTTAAATCTTGTCAAATCAGGAAGTTATGTAATTGAGCTTCCTGCACCCGATCCGGTTGTGTTAAACCAGGAGGACCTGTATGCTGCAGAAGCAGGGATGCCTGAAAGAATGGGTGTGAATATTCCGGTAAATATTTCAATGGCCAATAACGGAGTAGTAGTTAAAACAACCGGACTTGCCCAAACCTGGGTTTCAGAAATCATTTGTAATGGAGCTGTTGGTATTGGACTTTATTTCTCATATTTCAGTTTACCTTCCGGTGGGAGGATGTTTGTTTATTCTGAAGATAAGACGCATGTACTGGGAGCATATACCAGCCAAAACAATCAGGCAGACGGGCAGTTTGCCATTGAAGTTGTCAAGGGTGATCGTATCATCATTGAATACATGGGTCCTGTTTCAGAATCGGATGAACCGGCTTTTGTAATCAGTGAAGTTTTATATGTATACAAACCAATGATATTTCCGGGAACCCGGTCACTGAAACAAACCGTTTCAGGTGATTGTGAAGTGAATGCTGCCTGTAGTGAAGGTGATAACTGGCGTAATGAGATCAAGAGCGTTGTCAGAATACTGATCAAGAATGGTAACGCATCTTACTGGTGCAGTGGAGCAGTATTGAATAATACAGCTGCAGACTTCTCACCTTTGTTACTGACGGCCGATCATTGTGCAAGGTCCTATTCAGGATCCTACGTTAACCCGGTTGATTTATCAAAATGGATATTTTATTTTCTTTATGAAACCTCCGGGTGTGAATTTGAAGTGGTGCAGGATAATAAAACACTGACAGGGGCGGTAAAACTTGCAAGCAGTTCCCCACAGGGTAACAACGGAAGTGACTTTTACCTTCTTTTACTGAATGATCAGATTCCTGCAAGCTATTCACCGTTTTATGCGGGTTGGAGCAGAACAGGTGAACTTAGTGGTTCAGGTGTAGGCATTCATCATCCTATGGGAGATGTCAGGAAAATATCCACTTATACCAGTACACTCAGCAATGATCAGTGGGGACAGTTCCCGGGGACTCATTTCAGGGTAGTATGGTCCGAAACGGAGAATGGACATGGGGTAACCGAAGGTGGCTCTTCAGGATCGCCTGTTTTTGATGATCATGGAAGAGTAATTGGTCAGTTGACCGGTGGTGAATCGGGATGCTCCAACCTGACAGGACCTGATTTTTATGGCAAACTGGCTTATTCCTGGGAATCGAACGGAACCCATGATTCAACCCGGCTAAAACCATGGCTGGATCCTGATAATACTTCCCGGGTCAATGTGGATGGAATATCATATGTAGTTAATTTTAAGGCTGATACAAATACAATTCCTGTCGGGAGATCCGTTAATTTTACAGATCTGTCAACGGTTTCACCGAATCAATGGCAGTGGAATTTTATTGGTGGAGAGCCTGAGTATTCTACAGATGCCAATCCGACCGGGATCGTATACAGGAAGATTGGAAAATTTCCGGTAAAATTAACTGTTTCAAATGAATCCGGTAATTTCAGTGTCGTCCGGGAGGACTTTATCAAAGTATTGCCCATTGTATTATTCGATGTTGAGGACAATAATTATAAGATTATTATAGGTCCAAACAATTCACAGATGATTCATGTTACCATTTCTGATATGCTCGGCAGGAATGTTAAAGAGCTCGAAAACTTCTGTCCCGGCCAGAGTAGTTGTAACCTGAACCTGACAGGTCTTCGGGCCGGTATGTACTTTATAACGGTTACAAGTGACGGTTACAGAGAAACTTCAAAGATAATCTACCGGAATCAATAATGAATTGTCCGCAGTTTTTTACCGTTTTTTTTGCAAATAAGCCCGGCAACACCACGTCCGGTCATCAATGCAGATGGCAGTCCGCCACCGGGACTTACCCAATGACCTGCCATATAAAAGTTATTTAATCCGGGCAACCGCATTGGCAATTGTGAAAATCCGATTTTTGGAGTCATTATCCACCCTTCAAAACTACCTTTCCAGTTATTTGTAAATCTTTTCACCGTAGCCGGTGTTGAAAGGTCTTTCATTTCAACATGTTCTTTCAACGGGCCCAGACGCCACTCCATCCCTTCAATGATTTCCTGAATAATCCGGTCCTTCTCGGCATTATATTTATCAAAATCGTTCTTCCGCAGATTGCACCAGTATTCGTCTTCTCTCGTGATCAGCATGGATTCCATTAGAGTCTTGCCTGCAGGTGCGAGGGTCGGATCGTAACTGTGTATCCGGATATTGATATCGGTGATTGTATTGGCCGGATCAATAAAAACAGGTTTCAAAAGCGGGAAGATGAGACTTGATGATTCGGATTCTATAATCCGGTCGATGCCAATTGAGAATTGCAGGTAAGAGGAGAACGTCAGTTCATTCTTGTAGAAATCTTCTATTTTCTTATCCATGAAATTACCACCCAGCAATTCAAAAATGGTGTTATAGCCATCGGCTGCGGAAACAATATAATTGGCTTTATACTCAGTTCCATCGCCTGTAACGACGCCACAGGCCCCCTTTTTTCCATCAGTTTCATTGATGAGTATTTCCTTTATCCTGCTTTTATAGTGAATTATACCACCCAGATCAGTATACCTTTTCGCGATCAGTTGCGAAAACATAAGCGAACCACCAATCGGGTAGCCTGCCGTTTTGTTGTGCATCCAGGCGGTTGTAATCATGGCAAATACAATACCCATTTCGGGGACAAAAAGATCCTCCATGGTTTTTCGAAGCAAAGGATTTTTAAACCGGGACGCGAATTCCATGATCGACACTTTCGACCATTTCTTTAATCTTCCTATGTAGGGGCCCATTTTTATAATTGCATCCAGCGTATCGGCAATCGTGAACAGCTCATATGGTTTGCCCATTGGCATATTCATTCTGCTGAATTTTCGGGCAGCTTTTATATAGTCATTAATCACAACCTTATCCTCAGGCGCTTTTGCAAGTAACTCTTTCTGAAGTTTGTCGATATTATTGTAAAATGTAATACTTTTTCCCTGATTATCTTCAATCTGATAATAGATTTCATGGTTATAGAACTGCAGTTTTTTCATATCAACCAGTTCATTCCATGATTGATAGAGGCTATTCCCGGGCTGTGAACCCACCAGCCAATGGATACAACCATCAATGGTGTATCCATTCCGGTTCCATGAGGTACACAGTCCCCCTGGTAAATTATGGAGTTCATGAATTTCCGTATCAAATCCGTTCATCTGCAAATAGCACCCGGTACTGAGTCCGGCGATCCCGGCTCCAATGATGATAACTTTTTCAGGCATAATATTTTAAATTAAATTGCCAGTCATACAGCAAAAATTTTCTGTTTATGATGATCTTTCTTTACCTGATTCTGTGATTACTCATGATTTTGACCAGCCCGTTCCAGCAATTCTGACAGATTCAGTGAGGTCGGGATGGTTTGACTGCTCCAGTGTCTGCATCCGCTGTGATCCAATAAAACACACTGAGCCGGAACTGATTTATCCAGAAGTTCCAGTCCCCCTGCAATTACAGCCGGAACACACGCCACACCAATCAATCCACATCCGTCTGGGATTTCATGTTTGGATAACGAAATATCCGAAGAATGTTTGACAATCACTACATTAAAATGAGATTTCTTACCCAAATGATGGATTCGGTTTATCAGGCAATGGTTCGTGCAACCCGAGCAGATTTCCCCTAAACAGCCTTGTATTGCCCTGCAGGTACCGCGTGGGTTTGCTTTCATACAGGCTGGCAGCAAAACAATCTTTTGGGTGCTTTTCAGGAAATCACTCCGCAATGCCCGATTATAAATGAATGCGCCTAACATATTAAGATGATATTCAGCTTTTCTCCTGCTTACAGAGATTTTATCTTCACGGAAATACCTCCGTATTGAAGTAACAGCGATAAACTGATCAACATTTCGGGTAAATTTCCCCAGGTGTTTTTCGCTTTCATGGCTGAATTCCAGGGCAAAGATCCTGATTTTTGAGAGGTTAACGAAAGTAAAGGCTTCGTTTTCCTGCCTGAAGAAATCAAGCCATTTCCGAAATCTTCCGGCTTCCCGGTTAAATTCACCGGTTGCATCCATCCATTGAATCAGCTTTTCAAGTCCTGCAATGCAGGGAAAAAGAAACAAACCGGCATTCGATTTCTTTTCCAGCAGCCTGAAAGCCAGACCTGCTCTGATTAAATCTGCCCACCTGCGACTGAATCCTCCCTTACTCCGAATGAGGGCAGAATGTTTCATCAGACTTACCGGGTAACGGGAGGTACCTGCTGCGAAACCACCGTAAATATTCCAGAAGGTTCCAAGCATCAATGCTTCGAAAAGGTAGATTTCCCGGGAACAGGATTTTTCCGGCTTGCTTTTTTCAATGTAACCGGCCATCCCATCAGTTATCAGACCAAGGGCTTTTTCCATTTTTGGAATCAGGTATTCACCAAAGGAGGTAATGGCAGTATAATAGCCGGATGAGTCTGTTCCGTTTTCGTCCAGAGAATAGGTTATACCCCCGAATGGTTTCATACCTGACCGAATTTCAATTTATCAGTCAAAATTAATCCCGAAGGAACTGGCAGTAAAACAAAATCCGGTGAATTGATGGATTTATAGGATGAAATGAAAATCAGAGGTGGTAAACCGTAAGACATTGGTGAAAAACAGGGGATAAGTTACCCTTCTGAACCGGTAAGCCGATTTTCAGCATCGGGTTCATCTCCATCATCGGTCTTTCCAACGTTCAACTTTAAGGTAAACTGTGTCGGACTGCCCGTTTATATGATTGCGGTTTTCAATGTCATCACCCGAAGGCAATGTTTCTACTGAATTCCAGTTGCCACGGGTAATTTTAAATGAAATTATTTCTTTATCTGAAACCAGTGTGAAATAAAGCCTGCCCTTATTATCACTCCTGAAAACATATCCGGGATCGCCCGGATTCCAGTTGTTGAAATCACCAGTGATATAGAGTTGTTCACCTGCTTTAGTCAAAGCAGGTAGTTTATCAAGCACAAATGTAACTTTTCCTGTTTTCCTGTACGAAATGCTTTTCCATTGAGCGATTTCAAAGGATACTGTATCCTTTCCATCGAAGCAGTAACGACGGTTGTCAATATCTTTGCCATTTCTGTTTGTTTCAACGGTTTCCCAGTCACCCAGAGTGAATTTGAATTCCATGCATTCGCCCTGTTTGTCAAGGTTGATATAATAGAAGCCTTTCGGATGTTTGTTGAGGGTATATTTAAGGTCACCCGGATTCCAGTTATTGAATTGTGATGCAAGATAAATGAGTGCTTCTCCGGGTGTATTCTCCGGAAAACCTTTGATTACAACAACGGTTTTGTGGCAGTTCATGGGTTCAGTATCACCCCAACAGGCAACTTGATTTACAACAGTCTCATCTTCACCATAAACCAATGTCCGGTTGTCAGTTTCATACCCGCATTCATTTTTCTCAACACTGGTCCAGTCACCCCGGGTAAACTTATAAGTGAGTTCGCCAACACCCTGAGGCAGATTAATTGAAAAGGTGCCATCGGCATTGCGGGTCAGGCGGTACTTTTCATCGCCGGGATCCCAGTTATTGAAATTCCCGGTAATATAGATACCTGAGTTGAGAGGGGTATTCAATGGAATCTTATCGATGATGACCTGTTGATTATAACAGGAGGTTATCAATAAGGTGATCAGCACCAGGAAACCGGTAAATATTCGGTTTTTGAAGTATTTACTTATTTTCATCAGATTCATTATTTATCAAGCCAATCAATAAATTCCTGGGCTTTAGCCCGGCTTACAAACACCTGCCCGGATGCTGCAGGGTTAAGTTCAATGAGTAAACGACCGTTGAAATAGCGGTTTACTTTACCAATGCTTTGTATAGCAGCGACATAACTCCTGTTTATTCTGAAAAAGTGAAGCGGATCCAATTGCAGGCTTACCTGGTCGAGTGTATAGTCGATGATGAACCTGCTGTTGCTTTTTGTTGTCAGAAAAACAACATTATCTTCAGCATAGAACCACGCTGTATCTTCAATGGCAATGTGCTTAATCTGATCTCCCAGCCTGGCTATAAAGCGGACTTTATAATCTTTCTTTGCCGGATTCAGCAGTTGTTCAAGAATGTCTATATCAAAGGATGGTCTGTTTTCGGTCTGATAGGATGCTTTAACATTTTCAAACTTTGACAGTGCTGAAGAAAGTTCCGATTGCTTTACAGGTTTCAGCAAATAATCGATGCTGTTTACTTTAAAAGCCTGAATTGCATATTCGTCAAAAGCAGTGGTAAATATGACAGGGCAGAGAATTTTTTCCTGCCGGAAGATTTCAAAACTCAATCCATCCGAAAGCTGAATATCAAGGAAAATCAGGTCTGGCAAAGGGTTTGACCTGAGCCAGACAATTGAATCCTCTACCGAATCGATGCATGCGAGCACTGTCACATCATTGCGGGTAGCAGCAATCAAACGCTTCAGCTCCTGTTGCGCAAACGGCTCGTCTTCAATAATCAGTATTTTCATATTTTTCAGATCAGAGGCACTTTAACAATAAATTCATTTTCAGTTTCTGCTATTTCAACTGCTTTGCTGGTCAGAAAGGCATACCTGCTGCTGATATTTTTCAATCCGATTTCAGATGAATCCACTTCATTTGTTTTTTTCTGGAGGTTGTTACTCACCGTGATGTATCCGTTAGTATCGGAGGAGATAGTGATCCTGAGTGGCTTTTTTACTGAAATCACATTATGCTTTATTGCATTTTCAACCAGCAACTGAAGAGTCATCGGAGCGATCAGCCTGTCAAGGGCATTTTCGGAAATAATGATGCTAACCTCTAATTTATTATCGAATCTCAATTGATACAGGTAAACAAACGATCTGATAAATCTGACTTCTTCTCTCAGCAGGATGGTTTCACGACTCCGGTTGTCGAGTACATACCGGTAAACATCTGACAAATCGCGGATAAATCCGGCTGCTTTCTCCCTGTCTTCATATACAAGTGCTGATAAAGTATTCAGACTGTTGAAAAGAAAATGAGGGTTAACCTGGGTTCGTAATGTCTCGAATCGGTATTCAGCATTCTCTTTTTTATATTTTTCCATTTCAGCCAGGTTAGTACGCCAGCGTTTGAGCAGAAAAACGGCAAATTCAATAAAAGCAGGACCCTGGACTAAAAATATCAGGTAAAATACCGTTTTGAGAAGTTCATCCGAAAACCTCATAAAGCGGGCATCCAGGATAAAGTAATTGACAGACAAACTTAACATCGTGATTAATAAAGACATGATCAATGTATTGATAGATATCTCAATGATGAGTCTGTTCAAAGGATTATTTTCCCAGGGGAACCGACGGCCGAGCCTGTTTTTGAGATAAAGAACACTTTCAAGGGTAAGAACTGTAATTAGGATTGCTCCTGCATATTCTTCCGGTGGCCGGATGAGTTCATAGTTCCGGTAAATGAGTCCGAAAATAACATCGAGCAGCAGTCTTAAAGGAAAACTGAGGATTATGAAAAGAAGTAACCTCAGGAATGGTTTTCTGAATACATTGTATAACATCAAAGGCTTTATATGGTTCTTCAAAGGTAGTAAAATGGCAGTAAGAACCGGATTGTTGGCGCTGCTCTTTTTATAACCGGGGAAAGATCCGCCATGCAGAAAAGCGCCGGAAAGTAATCCGGCGCAGCCTGAAATTGGTGGAATTTTACCTGTTGTTATTAAAGCGCCCGTCATTGACTGTTTTTTTTGGATCGGATAGTTATTTTGAAACTTTCATACTTGAGAGCACTGTGTTGTCTTTCTCAACACTTACAAGATAGGTTCCTTGTGGAAGTTCGCTCAGGTGGAAACGGATGTAACGGGTGCTCTGTTTTTTAACACGGGTCGTCATCAAAGGTGTACCTGACTCAGTGTAAATTTTGATTTTAACGAGGTCGCCGGTATTTTTTGAAACATATACATCCACACTTTCAAGGTTAGTCTGGAAGATCTGCACTCTGGTGGAAGAGTTGGATTTGGTTCCGTCGGTTGATGCGGCAAGGTTGAGCGACATCATCAATGCGATTGCAGTTGCCAAAATGAATGTTTTCATGGCTTTCATTTTTTAAAAATTTAATTGTTGATTATTTGTTGATGAGGCAAAGTTATACCGGCCCGCAGCATAGCGAAACGGATTTCATGTGAAGTAACATTCTGTTTGGGTGAAACGAAGAACGGAAGGGGTGAAATGTAGACCGGCTACATTAAGTTTTTCTGAATATACGCGGGAAGATATGAAAAACTGCACCTGGCTTACACTGAAATCAGCCTGTACTCCGGATAAGCACAAGTATTTCCTGCTGAATGCTGAAATATTTCTTAAGCTGTTCTGACAGTCAGGTCTTAATAAGGATCTTAAGTCAGAAACTAATGCCTGTTTAAAGTTTCGTTCAATACATCAGAAAATAATTGTTTTAAACTGATACCCACACTGGCAGCCTGACGGGGCACAATACTGGCTTCTGAAAGACCCGGAATTGTATTCACTTCAAGGAAGTAAAACTGCCGGCCACCGGGAAAAGATGATGAGGTCAATATAAAATCAAACCTCACAATGCCCCTGCAATTGAGATTTCTGTAAAGCATGGCCGAGATATCACGGCATTGTGAAGCAAGTATTTCATCGATCGGAGCCGGCGAAATCTCATCTGCCATGCCATCGGTATATTTTGCTTCATAATCGAACCATTCTTTATGGCTGACAATCTGGGTAAGCGGCAGAATTACCAGTTCGCCGTTTTTCTCATAAATACCGCAGGTTATTTCCGTTCCCGGAATAAACTCCTGAATCAGGGTCTCGTCATCAACTATAAATGAATGCTGAATAGCCGGTAAAAGATCATCTGCGGATTTAACTTTCGAAATGCCGATGCTCGATCCGTTGCTGTTAGGCTTCACAAAGCAGGGGAGTCCGGTGAATTTCAGAATTTCTTCAGGCTTTAACTCTTCACGCTTATGAAGATAATAAGTTTTGGCCACTTTCACACCCATTCTGCCCACTACTTCGTTGCAGAAATATTTGTTAAAGGTAAGCGCAGAAGTAGCCCTTCCACATGTATTATAAGGTATCTGCATCATATCGAGGTAACCCTGGATTTTTCCATCCTCACCGGGAGTGCCGTGTATGCCGATAAAGGCAGCATCGAACTTAACCTTTCCATTGCTGAGGTGGAGTGAGAAATCATTCAGGTTTACTATAGATTCCATACCTTTTTCATCGCTGTATATCCAGTGTTCGGCTTCTACTTTTATCAGATAAACGTGAAACAGGTCAGGGTCAAGATGGCTGGCAATTACTTTTCCGCTTTTAACTGATATTTCGTACTCTTCGGAGTATCCACCGGTGAGCAATGCGATGTTTTTCTTCATAGGAAACCTTGATTGCTGGAGATTATTTGATCGGTTGCAAAATTAATGACATTTTGCCATTTCGGCAGCCCGTCAATTATTTATATCTTTGCTGACTGTGCAATAATTTGCGACAGACAAAGTTAATATTCCGGACCGGCCGGACAAATATAACCCGGATTGCCAGGTTAACCAGTTTTGCATGAATTTTATTGAATTTATACAAACAAGAGTTTTTATAAGGCATTTCATCGCATCGGTGGTTCTGTCTGCTGTCATCATCACTTTGGTGTTGAGTACCCTCAAATGGTACACTCATCACGGAGAATCGGTTACTGTTCCTTCACTTATCGGATTATTACCCGAACAGATTGAGCAATTGGAAACCATCGGAAATTTTGATGTGATTGTTGTTGACTCGGTCTTTGATTCAAGACAATCCAAAGGAACAGTGATTATTCAGGATCCTTTGCCTGGTTCAAGCGTAAAACGTCACCGTAAAATTTACCTGACAACAGTTGCACTATTGCCCGAGCATGTGAGTATGCCCAATCTGGTTGATCTCACTCTCAGACAAGCCAGCGCTACCCTTGAGACCTATGATCTGGTACTTGGCAACATCAATTATGTTCCGGATATTGCAGCGAATGCAGTGCTTGGACAATATTATAAAAGCAGAGAAATAGCTCCGGGTGACCAGATTCTGAAAGGTTCGGTGATTTCGCTCAGGGTTGGACAAAGCATAGGCAATGGAAGGCTTCAGGTGCCATTTTTAATTGGCAAGACCAAAGCAGAGGTAATGCAACTTCTTGACAGATATTTTCTTTCATTGGGTGATGAAGTGTTTGAAAATGAAGCAGATCCTGAAACAGCAAAGGTTTTCAGTCAAAGCCCTGCTTTCGAAAAGGGACTGATGGTCAATGCCGGTGAGCCGGTGAACCTTGTTTACCGTGATCCGGATGTATTTGATTTCGAATCATACCTTGAATCAATTGGGGCCGACACCCTTGGTCTGTAGTCTGATACATTGTATTGAATCGTATATCATTCATTCAGAATTAATTGTGAAATAAGATAACAATCATGAAAAGGCTTTTTTCTTTCTCAATATTACTATTGCTTTTATCAGGAATGGTATCCTCACAGGAAGTGATTACCGGGTTGCAGGTTAATTCACAGGTTAAGAAAAAGGCCTTACAGGAAAAATCAGTACGCAATTCAGCAGCTCCGCTTTTGCTGCCATTCTTTGATGATTTCTTCAGTGCTTCGGTTTTCCCGGATCCTGATTTATGGTCGGATAATGATGCATTTATCAGCAATGATTATGCAGTAAACCCACCTACCGTTGGTGTTGCGACACTTGATGCAATCAACAGTCTTGGCCGGCTACACGAAAATGCCAGTGAATTCCCCTTTAAGGCTGATTTTCTCACTTCCTTGACCATAAGACTGGATTCTGTTTTTTCACCGGTGCCAAGGAAAATCAACCGTGCCGATTCCGTATATTTCAGTTTTTATTATCAGCCTCAGGGTTTTGGTAATGTTCCTGCCCATGCTGATTCCCTGGTACTCGAATTTCTTGCTCCCGGTGAAACCCAGACACTGATATTCCCGGTAGATACGGTGATTAATGGCATTGATACCATTGTAAATGATACCGTTGTGATTGAAGGATGGCGCAAAGCCTGGAGTTCACCCGGCTTAAGTCTTGATGATTTCTTTGAAGATGACAGTACCTGGTTCAGGCAAGTGATTATTCCCGTTAATGATAGTGTGAGGTTTTATTCTTCTGAATTCCGTTTTCGTTTCCGCAATTATGCCAGCTTATCAAGCAGCATATTGCCAGACTGGCAAAGCAATGGTGACCAATGGAATATTGATTATGTATACCTGAACACCGGGCGGGGATACAACGATACCCTTCACCGGGATGTTGCTTTTGCAGGACAAGCACCTCGTATGCTTCGGAATTATACATCCATGCCCTATAATCAGTACCGGTCCAACTTTATTGAAGAGATGCGTGATTCCCTTGAACTAAAAATCACCAATCTTGATGGTGTTGCGTATAATGCTTCGTACCGCTATGAGGTTGCCAGGGATTATCAGCAGCCATTCAAGGAATACAACGGAGGAAATTATTATGTGGCGCCGTTTACAGAATCCGGATATGTTGAACATCCGCCATTTGCAACACCCCCGGTTAATTTTCAGTTTCCGATCGGCGACCAGGAACGGGTATATTTCACAACCACCCATATCCTCAATACTGAAGCCAGTCTCAGCCGACGTGAAAACGATACTATCCGGAATGTTCAGTTGTTCGCAAATTATCTTTCTTACGATGATGGAACAGCGGAAGCAGGTTACGGACTTTCATCAGCTTCGGCTCAGCTTGCTTACCGTTTTAAACTGAACAGGCCTGATTCGCTGTTGGCATTCCAAATGTATTTTAACCAGACGTTGAAAGATGGAAATATCAATGATTTCTATCTCAATGTATGGAACGACTATTTTGGCGAACCGGGTGACCTGATTTATTCGAAGTATGGTTATGAACCGGCTTTTGAAGATAGCCTGAATCAGTTCTTTACCTATAAACCTGACAGTGTTATACAAATTGAGCCGGGGAAATTTCCGAACCTCACGTTTTATATTGGATGGGAGCAGGTAACTGCAGATAACCTCAACATAGGGTTTGACAGGAATAATGATGCATCTTCAAATACTTTTTTCAGGAACTTCGGGGGATGGAACAATAGTTTGTACAGCGGGGCTCTGATGATAAGGCCAATTCTTGGTAAAGAAAAAGTAGTTGGAATCCCCGGGAATAAGAACCCATCCGCACTTGGAATTTATCCAAATCCAACCTCCGATGGGAAAATAATTATTAAACTTCCTGAGGGTGGTAATCAGTCATTTATGCGTACTGCAGTATATAATTCAACCGGGATGTGTATGATTGATAAATCATTCAGCCGGGAAGAGGATTTCGGCCACCTGAATTCAGGTATTTACTTTATCCAGGTTACAGGCCATGATGGAACCATCTCAGGCAGGGCAAGGCTTGTGATCAACCGATAAGTATCTGCATCATGGTTACAGACGATAAGTTCGCCGAAGAACATGATACACCCGATTTTGCAGACGATGAAAGCGTTGAGAACGAACTGTTTGAACATCACCGTATTGTAGCCGATAAAGGACAGGGTCTGATCAGGATCGACAAATTTCTGATGATCCGTATTGAAAATGCTTCCCGGAATAAAATCCAGCAGGCAGCAAAAGCCGGAAATATTCTGGTAAACGGTGAGCCAGTCAAGCAAAACTACCGGGTTAAACCACTTGATGTTATTTCTGTGGTGATGACACATCCGCCAAGGGTTACCGATATCCTTGCTGAAGAAATACCCCTGGATATAGTTTATGAGGATGAATACCTGATGGTCATCAACAAGGCAGCTGGTATGGTGGTGCATCCCGGCCATGGGAATTATGAGGGAACAATGGTAAATGCCCTTGTTTGGCATTTCAGGAATACACCCGGTAACAGGCCGGATGCAATGCCGTTGCTTGTTCACAGGATCGATAAGGACACTTCGGGCATAATCCTGGTGGCCAAAACCGAAGAGGCCCAGACCCGGCTCGCAAAAAACTTCTTTGATCATACCATCGACCGAACTTATCAGGCTATTGTATGGGGGTCGCCAAAAGAAAATGAGGGTACCATCACCGGCCATGTAGGCCGAAACCTCAGCAACAGGCTGGTGATGGCAGTTTTTCCTGACGGAGAGCATGGTAAGCATGCTGTTACGCATTATAAAGTGCTGAAAAACTTCAGTTATATAAGTCTGATCGAATGCCGTCTCGAAACCGGGCGTACTCACCAGATCAGGGCGCATATGAAATATCTGGGACATCCGCTTTTCAGCGATGAACGCTATGGTGGGACCCACATTCTTAAAGGCACCACATCAGGCTCATATAAAAAATTTGTGGAGAATTGTTTCGAACTTCTTCCAAGGCAGGCTCTTCATGCAAAATCCCTGGGATTTGTTCATCCTGTTACAGGAGTGAAAATGTTCTTCGATTCTCCTTTACCTGGCGATATGAGTTCAGTGCTGATGAAGTGGGAGGGGTACATCGCAGGACGGACGGGTGTGGATCAGGGATAGGGTTCAGCCTTCGGTATTTCCTTCTCCTATATCTCCGGAAACCAGACTTTTTTTCCACCCGGGTATTATCCCGGGGGTTCTCCTGTAGTAATCATCATAGTCTTTCCCAAAATCCTTCAGCAGTCTCTTTTTCTCAGATCCGAGAATATAAGTGGCAGCAAGCCAAAGTAGGATTAGCAGAACAATGATACACAGGATCGACATTTGAAATATGCCAATGGAAAGATACAGGCAGAATGCCCCGAATACCATCGGATTCCGGCTGTACCGATATGGCCCGGTAGTTACAAGATTTTTCGTCCTTGGCGATATGGCAATCCCAAAACCTTCGGCAGGACCACCTTTCCCTCTCAATAACAGTGAAATATTAGACCAGACTATAAAGATTATACCGGTCAGGAAAAACGGGGCTGACAGGATTAAACGTATCGGAAGACTTTCGGATATATTTGGTATGGTAATGGGGTCAGCATCTGAAAGACAATACAGGCCTATCGGTATAAGACATCCAAACAACGTGAATCCGAATGCATAACCTGCGGAATATCTGAGAAGTTCATTCATTGCTGTTTTTGATATGAATTCCGGAAGATACCTTTTCTGTTTTTCAGGTTCCTGTAAATAAAAAACCCATTTTGCAAAGATACATCCGGTTTTCGGGAAATGATTTCCTTTAACTTGATTTACGATAAATAATCTGCCGGAAATCCGGGAGCCTTAAACTTAAACCACGCACATATTTTTTTTCGGTAACCTATTTTATTACATTTGTAGCTTTTCGAACCTGATTTGAAACAAATTGCTGCCATATTACTCACTTTGATAGTCTGTTTTAATACTGTCGGTTATTTCTTTGTCTTTAAAGTTAAGGAACTACAGATTAAGACTGAAGTGAAACGGTTGATCAAGGGATCTGTTCCTGAAGATCAACTTGTTGTGATCAGATTAACCCCTGAGAACAGATCGGATTTTATCTGGATCCACGGTAAGGAATTCCGGTTTAGGGAAAGTATGTATGACGTTGTGAAACTTAAAGGAGTTTCGGCTGGTGTGACTGATTATTACTGTTTAAAAGATGACAGGGAAACCGGACTATTTAATCATCTGAACTCGCTCGTAAAAGAGATGATGAATGGCAACAATCAGATTGCCAGGGTAAATAAACTTTTCTCTGTATTTCTTGCCGGACTTTTCCCTCCGGTTCCAAATAATATTGATTTCATTTCTGTAGAAAAACCGGTTATGTTTAACTTTCATACAATTATATATTCCTATCTGCATTTTTCAATTATCCCTCATCCTCCGAAATCCTGACATTTCTTTTCTGAATATTCAGCACTGCTGCAATCTTTAATTGCAGCTGCATTGCTGTTATAACTCATTAATTTAAGTGTCAAATTTCATTCACTTTGAATATGAAAAAAAATTTTTACCTGACCATTACTGCACTTTTATTGCTATTTAGCACGCAGGCCCAGAAAGTTACTGTCATTGATGATATTACAGGACAGGTGTTGACCAATGTTACCATTTTCAATAAAAGTAAAAATTTCACTGCAACAACCAATATGAAGGGACAGGCAGATATTTCAAAAGCCGGAGTATCTGACAGTCTGTTTTTCAGGCATCTGGGATATATAACCATGTCATATACTCCCGGGATGTTGAAAGAACTGAAGCATATTGTTATCATGAAAGCGCTTAATCTAAGTCTGGATGCTGTGGTTATTTCAGCAAACCGGTGGGAACAGGGTGAAAGTGAAATTCCACAAAAGGTGGAAAGAATTACTATGAAGCAAACTTCACTTTTAAATCCTCAGACCTCAGCTGATCTCCTGGGCTCTTCCGGAAAAATATTTATCCAGAAAAGTCAACAGGGGGGTGGAAGTCCAATGATAAGGGGATTTTCTACCAACCGCCTGTTATATGTTATAGATGGAGTCAGAATGAACACTGCAATTTTCAGAAGTGGAAATCTTCAGAATGTGATATCGCTCGATCCATATACTACTGAAAAAACCGAGATTCTGTTTGGGCCCGGCTCTGTGATCTATGGCAGCGATGCAATTGGAGGAGTTATGAGTTTCCAGACATTAACCCCGCAATTCTCCAGAAACGGGGAATCATTCATCTCCGGGAATGCAGCAACCAGATATTCAACGGCAAACAACGAGAAGACAGCACATTTTAATGTCAACATCGGATGGGATAAATGGGCTTCTGTAACCAGCATCAGTACGTATGACTTTGATGATCTGAGGATGGGAAGTCACGGGCCTGATGAGTATTTGAGACCTTTCTACGTTCAACGGGTTGACAGCGTTGATATGGTTGTAACAAATTCAGATCCCCGCGTACAACGCCCGTCTGGTTATTCACAAATCAACATGATGCAAAAACTCAGGTATAGTCCAAGCGAAAAGTGGGACATCCAATATGGGTTTCACTATTCTGAAACATCCGAGTATTCCCGTTATGACAGACATATCAGGTATAAGAAGGGGCTTCCCCGTTATGGAGAGTGGTCATATGGCCCACAGAAATGGTTGATGAATAACCTGAATATCAACCATGCCGGGAATAACAGGCTTTATGACCAGTTTACCATTCGGCTCGCACAGCAATCTTTCGAAGAAAGCAGGATCGACAGGGATATTAACAAGGACGAACGTCATATCCGGATCGAAGAAGTAGATGCTTATTCTGCAAACTTTGATTTTAATAAAGCGCTCAGTGAAAAGCACAGACTTTTCTACGGTCTGGAAGCAGTCACAAATGATGTCACTTCGAAAGGTATTGATGAGGATATTTCAACCGGAGTTTCAGTTCCGGGTCCTGCCAGGTACCCAAAGGCAACATGGGCTTCGTATGCCGCATACTTAAGTTATCAGATGAAAGTTTCCGAGAAATTTATGGTACTGGCGGGGGTACGTTACAATCAGTACAAGCTGGATGCAATATTCGATACCACCTTTTATGCTTTCCCTTATACCAAAGCTGATATGAATAACGGAGCATTAACCGGAAGCTTTGGATTTGTTTTCAGACCCACTGAAACATTTGCAATTAACCTGAATGCCTCTACCGGATTCCGCTCTCCGAATGTCGACGATGCCGGTAAAGTGTTTGATTCAGAACCAGGCTCCGTGGTTATACCTAATCCCGATCTGAATGCAGAATATGCTTATAATGCAGAATTGGGTCTTGCAAAAGTTTTTGGTGACGTCTTGAAGATTGATCTGACCGGGTATTATACTGTATTGCAGAATGCCCTTGTGCGGCGTGACTTCACATTAAATGGTGCAGATAGTATTCTGTATGACGGAACAATGAGTAAGGTTCAGGCTATTCAGAATGCTGCGGTTGCTAAGGTTTATGGTATTCAGGCAGGTGTTGACGTTAAACTGCCTGGCGGGTTCGGCTTTTCAACAGACTATAATTATCAGATAGGTGAAGAAGAACTGGATGATAAGACTACGAGCCCTTCACGTCATGCCCCCCCCGCCTTTGGTGTGTCCAGGTTAACCTATTCGGCTCATTCGCTGAGTATGCAGTTATATGCGGTTTACAGCGGCGAGAAGAAATTTGAAGACTTGCCCCAGGAAGAGCAGGGTAAAACTGAGATTTATGCGATTGATGATGACGGAAATCCATGGTCGCCTGGATGGTATACACTGAATTTTAAAGCTATGTATGAGATTACTGAGAATTTTGAAGTTAGCGCAGGTCTGGAAAATCTGACAGATCAACGATACAGGCCATACAGCTCAGGAATTGTCGCGCCAGGAAGGAATTTTATTCTTTCTTTGAGAGCAAGATTCTGATTATTAAAATTTTAAAGTTTGAGCCTTCTCCGAAAAGTCAGCAGGGAAGATTACTAATAATTGGTTTTCGGAGTGGAATAAGGATCCGTTAATCAGAACCCATAACCTGCATTTGGCAGAATTGGCATTAATTATTCCATAGTCCGTATCAGTAAGGATTTTTATACCTACTGATACGGATTTTTTTGTAATAGCCTGTTGGAAAACAAAAAGTTATGATTGCCAGACTGATCTGTTTAAAATTAAACGGATTTCGGGCGAATTCATTGAAAAACAATGTTATAGATGGATTACATATTTACATTTCCGGTTTATAAATATTGATTTCAGACATATAAATTATAAAAACCATCCCTAAAACCGGTGCAAACGGATTTGTACATACCTGACACAAGGTATAAATATGTAAACAATGCCATAATTTTATGTGTTGTTATTACGAATTATTTTGAAATTATACAGAACATCAATTCAATGAAAACCAATACTTTGAAAATTGCTTTTATTCCGATGCTGAGTTTTCTGGTCACGTTTTTCAATATTGCTGTCAGCCAGACGATTAACGCCGAATACGAGCGGTTTCATGCCACTGATACGAAGTATATTCATTCAGGAATGGCTATTTCACCCGACAAATCATTGATTGCGCTGACTACAACTCAGAGTTATCCTCTGTATATATATGACATCACAGGTCGTCGGGTGGTAAGGCAGTTTGATGTCGGAAACTGGTATGCCGGTTCACGGGTGACCTGGTCGTCAGAAGGACGGTATTTGCTGCTTCAACAACTCTATTATATTGATTTTGCCAGCAATAAGGACCGGCAAGTCAATTTTGAAATTATAGATGCCGTAACGGGAAGAAGAATATTACGGTTGGACAAATATCATGATGTGAAGATTACCCCGGATGAAAAGTATGCAGTGGCTCTTACAGGAAGTAAAATCGAAATAAAAGACTTATCTGATGGAAATAATGTCCGGTCTTTTTCGGTGTATAATGCAACCAACAGCCTTTGCCTGAGCCCTGACGGAAAGTATATTGCCGTTTCTGAACGTCCGGGTGATCAATTGCTCAATCAGGATCCTCAGTTCAGAAAAAATAAAAAAGGTCTGAAATTCACGAAAAAATACAAGCAGATAATTTCAGTATATAAAACGGATGATTTCTCTCCTGTTGCAACCATCAATGAATACTACGATAACATTTTCCGACTTGAATGGTCGTCAGACGGTAAGTATATCTTTTGCCTGAGTATCCCTCATTTGAAAGCAGCGACGGCAACTTCCGGACGGCAGAACTTCATCAGCCTGATTGATGCTGAGAGGTTTCAAAGTACACGAACTGTCTTTCCGTCAAATTCAAACTATGAACCGGATTTCAGATTAAGCCACGATGGTAAAAGTATGGGTGTTGTCAGTTGGGGAAAGTTTCCTGAGCTCAGGGTACACGATTTTGCAACCGGACAGGTCGTTCATCGTTTTGAGATGAGTTCACGGATCATGGAAGGTGTCAATAAACTTGATTTCCCAACCGATGGAAAGGTATTTATTGAGTTTCTGCCCGGTGATAAATCAATGCTGGCAACTTTCGGAAATCAATTGCTTTTGTGGCATTTTCTGCTGGAGTGACGATTGATTAGCAGTAAGAGATAAAAATAGAGTGGTGATTAATGAGTAATGAGAATGGAGTATCGTCCCTCGTCCCTCGTCCCTTTCTAAGTAAGGTTTGATGGTGAACATTGGATGAGGTTTCATCTGCACAGCATTCATATCAGCTATTAAACATTAAGCACAGATAAGTAATGAAACAGATTGCATTTTTTCTCCTGTTGCTGGTTGCGGTAACAACATACGGACAGAAGAAACAACTGGTCGAATACCGGGAAAACATTGTGGTAAGGGCAACGGCAGAGCTTGATTCTGTATCAGCCGGGCCGGAAGGAATAATATTTAAGCAGGTTACCGAAAGCGGAATTCGCGGACAATATGTATTTGACATTACCATACGTGAGAAAGGGGAGGTTGCCACTGTTTTTGTTATCAACAATGGAGTCAATCCGATTGCCATGCAAAACAGGATGAAGGATATTGTGAAGCGATACCGCTTTTCATTTAAAGTCCCGAAAGGAAAAAGTTACAAATTCCAGTACATATTTAATCTCTGATTCAATAATTAACCAAACACAATTTTTATGAAAAAGCAGATTCTTTTTGCTATTGCACTGTGCAGCAGCGCCTTCCTTGTGAATGCCCAGGATGACATGCCCCTGGTCTGGGAAGCAAGAATGGACCACAAGATTCAACATACCGGTACCGGCACTGAGGAGCGTGGTTACAGTTATGCAGCCTCTGATAAGGAGATCACGGTTTTTGAAAATGGTACAGGCAAGGTAAAGTGGACAAGAAAGTTTAAAGAAATAGCACCCAAACTGGGCAAAATTGATGAGCTGATACCTGCCTGGGAGTCGAACCTCATTTTCCTTTTTGACCGTAAGATGGGAAAAGACCAGATTGCCTGTGTTGATATGGAAACCGGGAGTTTCCTCTGGAATACGGATAAGTACCAGGATGTTACCGAAGACAATGCCGTTTATATTCCTGAAGAACAGGCTTTTGCGCTTTCATTGAAAGCTTCTCTGGTTATGATTAAAGCCAGAACAGGCGAAGAACTCTGGTCAACTTCAAAGTTTAAAGGGGTGGTTGGAAAGTATATTTATACCAATGACCGCCATCTGGTTTGCGTTAACTTTATTCCAAGTGCACTGGGCGCATTGTTTTCCGGTTTTAAGAACCAGATTGCTAAGATAAACCTGAAAAACGGAGATATTGTCTGGGAAAATACATACATAGGCAGGGCTGAAAGAAAAGTTATTTCCCGTGATTTTATGTATGATCTTTTTGTAGATGGTGATAAGGTTATACTCCGAATGAACGGTTACCAGGTGTATGATTATAAAACCGGATCCACCCTCTGGTCAGCAGCATTCGATTATACCCCCGACGGAATCGCCAACAGGCCGGCCAATGCAAAAAAGTTTGGCGTTTATGGAGCAGTGGCTGATCCGGTAAGAATTGGAAATGATCTTTATATCCTTGATATGTCGAACAAACGTAGTCAATATGTTAAAAAATATGATGTCAATTCCGGCAAACTGATCTGGACTTCACCTGAAATCAAAGATGCAAGGGCAATTCCAAATATGTATGTTATGGGTGATAAAGTTGTACTACAGATCGGTGGTTCCGTTGAAGCCCAGGCATATATTTACAAACGCACTTCCAATCCTGACGGATCAGTTACCATTATTGAAGAGTGGAAGATCTGGTATCCGAACGTTAAACCCAATGGTGTCCAGGCATTTAATACCACTGATGGTAAACTGGTTTGGGAGTCAGAGCGGTTTCGTAAAGGCATTACCAATATGATAGAAGCCGGCAACCATATAATTGTCTGCAGCGGGAAAGCCCTTTATAAAATGGATGTGAATACAGGCACGGAGATTTTCGAAGTACCGGTTGCCAAAGGCGGCGTTGGTAATGCCGAAAGTATTCTTTCATACCAGGATATGATCGTTGTAGTCGGTGAAAAGGGTGTTTCTTCTTTCAGAAAGGAGAATGGTGAATTGGTTGCAAGCGGGAAATATAAAACTTCGATGCCGGAAGACAGGTTTGACAATATTTTAATAATGAAAACCGAAGGTGCCGATATTGCAGCATTTGACCTGAATACCTGTAAGTACCTTGAGTTCAAGGCCCGAAAGGGTGCTGTTACGACATTAACAACGGAAGGGGATTTCGTTTACGTTTATGAAAATAAAACAGTCAGTAAAGTGAAGACTGCCAAATAATATTTTTCTTGGCGGGAAAAGAAAAGAGGCTGTCTCAAAAGTCAGGGATTGTCTATATTTCGACTACCTCGCCAAAGTGGGCAGCTTGCCCCGCCGAAGAAGGCGGTGCAAGCTGCCTTCTTCGGCGGGAGGCAAGCTGCTCAATATGACAATAGATTGATTATCAGATGTCAGGGTGAGCGGTTCCGATAGCTATCGGAACCGCTCAGCTTATACTAACTTATGAGACAATCTCTTTTTTTACTCAATATAATTTTCCTTTAAGTATCTGACGAGTTTTCGGGTAGCAATTGCGCGGTGGCTGATGGAATTTTTTAATTCAGCCGGCATTTGTGCAAATGTTTGTTTATAGCCATCAGGGATAAAGACCGGATCATAGCCAAAGCCATTTGTACCAAGCCTTTCATTGATAATGATGCCGTTGATTATACCATCAAACATTATCTCATTATCGTCTGTGACCAGCGAAATAACAGTTTTGAACCTGGCCCTTCTGCTCAACTGACCATTGAGCTCCTTTAACAGTTTTGTGATGTTAGCTTCAAAATCATGCCCGTGGCCTGCGTACCGTGCGGAATTTACCCCCGGCTTTCCACCCAGTGCATCCACTTCAAGTCCTGTGTCGTCTGCAAAACAATCGACTTTATACTTTTCATTGACATAATGCGCTTTCTGTGAAGCGTTCCCTTCAATGGTCAGGCTGGTTTCAGGGATATCTTCCGTACAGCCAATCGCTGATAAAGGGATTACATTAAGTTCATCGTTCAGAATAGCCTGTATTTCAGCTATTTTGTGCTTATTGTTGGTGGCAAAAACAATGGGTTTCATGTTATCTATTTTGATTATTCATTATGATAAGGCTCATTCTTTAAGATGGTAAAAGCCCTGTACAATTGTTCAGTAAAAAAAAGCCTCACCATCTGATGCGAAAAGGTCATTCTTGAAAGTGAGAGTTTATAGTGAGCGGCATGCTCCACTTCATCCGAAAAACCATAAGCTCCGCCGATTACAAACATCAGATGCTTTATGCCGGCGTTCAGATGTTTTTGTAAAAGCACTGAAAATTCAACAGAAGTCGTAAGTTTGCCACGTTCGTCCAGTAAAACAACCTGATCAGAGTCAGTAAAATACTTTAACAACAATTTTCCTTCTGCATCCTTTAACTGATGTGGATTAAGCTGTCTGAAATTACGTAATGGATGAATTACCAGTATTTCGAATTTAATGTAGTGCGATAATCTGTTTTTATAAATGTCAATTCCTTTTCTGAGATAATCCTCATCAGTTTTACCGATTACCACCAGCGTAATTTTCATAGTTGCTTAAAATGCAAAGTTACTTTTTTCCCGTTTCCTATCCAGGTGGTTAATTTGATATATTACAAACAGATTAAGGCATAATATTATTATATTTGGTTCGGTTTTTGATATTTATTATTCATTTCAAATTCGATTATGCCTTATTGAAATACTAAGGCTTGCAAACATATAAAGTAATGAAGAAAAAAGCCCCATCTGGCCTCACAATTATTATGCTGGTCATTCTTTCAGGCCTTAGCTGCAATTTGTTATATGCGCAGAAAGACCTGAATCCCAAGATAGCCGCTTCCATTAAATCGGCCAATGCCAGGGAGCTGAGTAATTATTTTAACAATCCCATTGATTTAACAACACCGGGGAATGAGGGAACCTACAGTAAAGCCCAGGCTGAAATGATTGTAAAGAGCTTTTTCCAGAAGTACCCTCCGGCTTCATACACGGTCAATCATCAGGGGAAATCGAACGATGGGTCGCTATATGCGATCGGCACCTATAAAAGCGGCACAAAAGAGTTCAGAACCTATCTCTTGCTCAAATTAATCTCCGGTCAGCCCCTGATTCATCAGCTCAAGTTTGAATCGGAGGAAGATTAATAATATCTAAGATCCAGCCTGCATGACCATTGATGAAATTATAGACAAAGCCCTGGCTGAGGATATTGGCGATGGTGACCATACTTCTCTTTCAACTATTCCTGAAACCGCTCTTGGTAAAGCCAGGCTGCTGGTAAAGCAGGATGGCATCCTCTCCGGTATGGAGATAGCCCGGAAGGTATTCGGTAAAGTTGACCAGCGAATCGGGATGCTTGATCTGTTGAAAGATGGAGATCCTGTTAGGTCAGGAGATATAGCATTTACTGTTGAAGGACCTTCTGCCTCAATTCTGATGGCTGAAAGGCTGGTTTTGAATTTCATGCAGAGGATGAGCGGAATTGCAACAAGTACAGCAATGTATGTTAAGCAACTGGACGGTCTGTCTACCCGGGTGCTTGATACCCGGAAAACCACTCCCCTGCTCCGGGAACTTGAAAAGAAGGCTGTGAATCACGGGGGAGGGTACAATCACCGGTTCGGTCTTTACGATATGATCCTTATCAAGGATAATCATGTTGATTTTGCAGGTGGCGTAATTAAAGCAATCAATGCGGCCAATGAGTATTTGATGCTGGAAGGGCGCAACCTTGAAATTGAGATTGAGGTCAGAAATTTTGATGAATTACGGCAAGTGTTGGAAACCGGAGGGATCAGGCGGATAATGCTTGATAATTTTATTCCTGCTGATCTGAAGAAGGCTGTTGATTTGATCGGAAGAAAGTTTGAAACGGAAGCATCGGGAGGTATTACTCTTGAAACCATTCGGGCTTATGCAGAAACCGGTGTTGACTTTATATCTGTCGGTGCTCTTACTCATCATATCAGAAGCCTTGACCTTAGCCTGAAAGCTTTTTAATACCAGCTTTTAATGAAGAAACTGCGCGAACGGAAATTGGCTCTGACCTTATTGCTATATAATGGATTTCTCAAGAGCAGGCCGGTCAGAATGGTATTGATCTGGTCAAAAAAACTGGTAATTCCGGGTTTTGATGGCGTTTCTCTTTATGATGTGACCGATTTCTTTGTGAAGGGCATACAGCGGGGCTCAATTACCAACAGGGCTGCTGCATTGTCGTTTAACACTTTCCTGGCAATTTTCCCTGCCATTATCTTTTTCTTTACGTTGATCCCCTATATCCCGATTGCTAATTTCCAGGACAGTCTGCTTGACATGATACATGATCTAATACCTCAGCAGGCCTATCTTACCGTAGAAGAAACACTTTTCGACATTGTAAAACGCCCACGTGGCAGCCTGCTTTCATTTGGTTTTCTCCTTGCTATGTATTTTGCCACAAACAGCATCAACAGCCTGATCGAAGCTTTTAACCAGACATACCATGCAATTGATACCCGGACTTTGTTTCAGCAGCGACTGGTTTCAATAGCCCTTGTATTGATACTGTCAGTTCTGGTAATTATTGCCATTGCCCTTATCACGGTTGGACCGGTTGTGCTAAACTGGTTGCAGACGCATGATTTACTGACCGATGGTCTGACAATTTTCATGATCAGTGCCGGAAAGTGGATCATAACCCTTGCTTTATTATTCTTTGCCTTCTCATTCCTTTATTATATTGCTCCAAGTGGTAAACAGCATTTCAGATTTATTTCTGCTGGATCGACTTTAACTACTTTATTGTTTATTGCGGCTTCAGTCGGATTCAATTATTACGTCAATAATTTTTCAAAGTATAATTCACTTTACGGATCCATAGGTACACTCATTGTTTTTATGATGTGGATTTACTTCAATGCCATAATAATACTGATTGGTTTTGAATTGAATGCAAGCATATCGGTAGCCAGAAAGAGACATAACATCAAACACTCATCCGTAAAAACTGCCAAAGCGGATAAGTGAGTTTCAGGTGCACAATATCCGGTCAATTATCAGGAATGCCGGTGAAATAGTTTGCTGATAATATCGTTGGATTATCTTTGCAGGTAACAGAAAAGGGTAATGAAAGCCGGAAGCATCAAAGAACATCTCAAGTTATCGTTCATTTATACTGCAGCTGCGGCCTTTTCGCCTGTTTTACAGGTTCTAATTCAGCCACTGTACGAAGGAAAGGATAAACTGGGAGCTGTTGATTTTTCACAATTGGCCATTACCGAACTTTTCACTTCTCTGATCTTTGCTGTTGCTCTTTTCGGGATGGGAAATGCTATTGCACGGTTTTATTATGATCATGAACCGGAAAGCCTTTCTTATCACCGGATGGTATCGGGCATATTTTCTTCCATCCTTTTCAGGGGACTGATCATTGCAGCAATTGCCTGGGCTTTGAGCGATTATATCGGTTTACTTTTCAACCAGCCACAATTACGCACTTTTTCAGATTATGGAATCGCTTGTGTGGTAACAGGGGTTGGAAGGGCGGTAAACATCACTGCTGCAGCCCTGTTCAGGAATGAAAAAAAAATTCTTTCCTTTATTCTTGTCAGTATGGGGTTGGGGGTATTCCGGACCGGCTTCCAACTGATCGGACTCTTCTTTTTTGATATGTCTTTTTTAGGATTTATTCATGGCAGTGCCGTTGGAACTGCGATTGTTACTTTGTTGATCCTGTTTCAGGTTTACAGGAAATCCGGATTTTCCTATGACCTTAAAATCATGAAGGAAATAAACAGGTTTGCCTTGCCATTGACACAATACAGCATCATTGTATGGGTGCTGACTTATGCCGACCGGTTTATGCTTGAGAAGTTTCCGGTTGACCTGGGTATTTATAACACCGCAGTAACATTTGCAGCAGGGATTGCCATTGTACTACAGGGTTTACAGGGGGCAAACCAACCTGAAGTATTCAGGGTAATGAAGCAGGGGATTCGTGAACACCAGGATGATATCAGGCAATACTGCAACATCCTGTTGATGCAGAGTATGCTGATTATCATTGCAGCGATCCTCCCAACGATGCTCTACCTTCATTTTTTCTATGAAACTGAGATCAGACAGTCGATGGGACTTATAGCACTTGTTTTTATGCGGAGCATATTACGCACCCAGTTTGTTATCTTTTCCTATCCATCCTATTTCCTGAAGAAAACCCGGATCTTTTTTTACCTGAATTCGGCAGTGATGCTGATTAACATTTTACTCAATTACCTGCTGATTCCCCGGTTTATGTATTATGGTGCCATAGCGGCAGGTCTGACGGCTGATCTCCTGATGGTAGCCGGTATTTATTTTTATCAGAAGCGCATTACTGAAATCAACTGGAATCTCAGGAAGACGCTTATTTTTCCATTGTTTATCGTTTTTTTCACAGTCATAGCCGATGTGATCAGAGTCAATCTGAATCTGAGTCCGTTTATTTCATCTTCCCTGGTAACAATTCTGGCTTTAGGAGGAATGGCATACCTGTATAAGGCCGAACTAACTTCAGTTATAGAAAAGCGATGGAAGCAATCCTGATTTTCAGACAACCGGATGTAAACGAAACAAAAGTGATTGAAGACAAACTTCATAAGTCATTGTGTATTGCAGTGGCTGCACCAGGTCTTCAGATCGCAGACAGCCTGAATTTTGCGGAACCATTACCTGCCGGTATCACCAGGCAGGCCAACCGGCACCTGCTGAACTCCATCCTTGCCTTTGGTGACCGGGACGCCGGCAATGAGACATTGAGTGAATTATTAAATGCGGGTAATTTTCCGATCTGGCATTATCAAAGGTTCCGGATATATTATAATTTGCAGCCGCTGTTTGTATTGCGGGAGGCAACAGAGCATTATCAGAAACAGGGTTACCATATAACTGTTTATTGCGATTCGGGAAGTGTCAGTTCCCTGAACGGACTTGAAAAACCTGTATATATCATAGCGGGACCGAAACAAAAAAAAGCAAAACTGAACACTGCAGCATTGCTGAACTATATTATTTATTTCATTATAAAGGTTTTGTCGGGGCTGCTTTTTCCTCCGGATTATACCAATAAAAAACATCTGCTGGTCGACAGATCGGTCAGACAACTCTGCCGCCACCCGGAAACCCTGAAGTTGAAATTCGACAATTATACCCTTTCGAACCTGTTCGATTCCGCTGGTGATGATTTTCTTTATATTACCGAGCATGAACCACCAAAAGTTAAAGGAAACGGTTCATTTAAACTAAAAGCCAATCTGTTTTTGAACCATAGAAGAGATTCTGGAAGAATCAGTGGCGAATACATCCTGACAAGGGGATTATTTTCTCCCGGCCTTATAAGGGAAAGGAAAAGAATGGTAGCCGATCTTGAGCTGAAGATCAGGCAAGCGGATGCTTTGAAATTAACCGGGCAGGAAGTGATGATTTTCAATGCATTTAAAAAGCTGGCACCGACCAATTCCTACTTTATTACCCGGTTCCTGGCCTATCAGCGATTTTTCAGGAAACATGATTTTCTGACGGTTGCTGCCATTGACGAAAACAGCCCTTCGACCCGATGTATCCTTGATGCTGCCAGATCAACCGGAGTAAAAACCATCGGCATCCAGCACGGGAATATAGGTGATGCCCAACCGGCATACCTTTATACGGAAAATGACCGGAAGAACAGGGTAATGGCAGATTTTACCCTGGTATGGGGCGATTATTGGCGTGATTTCCTGATAAATAAAGGAAATTTTCCGTCAGACTCTGTTTTTGTTACCGGTCAGATAAGAACCGACATCATTCCAAAGCTGATGGCAGTTCCTGATATATTTAAAAAGGAAATGGTTATCAGAAAACCGGTTGTTGTTTTTGCCTCCCAGCCCATTCCTGATCCGGTAATCAGGCGAAAAGCCGCAACCGATGTTTTCTCGGCATTTTCAAAATTAGCCGGGTATGAATTAATAGTAAAACTACATCCAGCAGAAAAGGATGCAATTGATTATTACCATGAAATTGCAGCACAGACAGGGTGTAAGGATTATCGGCTGATGTACAATGTTGATTTGTACAGCCTTCTGGCAGCTGCTGACCTGGTGATCACCTGTTATTCTACAGTCGGAACTGAGGCGGTATATTTCGGAAAGCCTTTGATTATTCTCGATTATATGAAGGAAGATTTGCTTGGTTACCATGCAGCCGGTGTTGCCTGGCAGGCAATGGGTACTGCAGACCTTATCCGGTTTGCCGAAGGTGTTCTGGAAGGCAAACTGAAACCCGATCAGGAATCCTTGAAACGGTTTATTGAGAAGTATGCCTTCCGGATTGATGGAAGGGTAACAGAAAGGACTTTATCTTTCATTCGGGCGGTAAAATCCGGTACTTTTCGTTGACTAATAATGCCATCTGCCAATCCAGTTCCGTGTCAAGATCAAGCGAATGAACAGCATCCATCTCTGTTTTACTGATCTTTGTGAAACCCTGCATCCCCTTTTCTCTCAATGAGCTGACGTTGATCACATAAACAGCACCATTGAGTTGCCATACTTTCGGGCAATCCTGCCTTCGGGTAAAATTACCCTCTTTTGATTTTTGAAGAAAGCCTGCGGCATTTTCTTCATAGAGGACATAGTAAGGATTGGCTTCAGTTTCTCTTACGGTTACTACCATATCAAGATCACCGGTGTAAGTTTCAATTGCATTTTTAACATCAATTGCCTGTCTGAAGGGTGAAGTGGGTTGCAAGAGCACCAGCACGTCGTAAGTAATGCCTTTTCCTGCATAAAAATCCAGCGCATGGAGCATTACTTCCTGCATACCGGCTGTGTCTGAGGCAAGGCTGGATGGCCGGACGAAAGGTGCATTGTACCCTGTTAACCGGGCAGCAGCGATAATGTCTTCATCGTCAGTTGTAAGACAGATATCATTGTCAGAAGCCAGACTTCTGGCAAGACCGAGTGTATGGATGATCAGCGGTTTTCCGGCAAACTCCCTCAGGTTTTTACCCGGAATGCCCTTCGATCCCCGGCGGGCGGGAATGATAAACAATATTTTCATCAGGAACGGATGTGTTTGATTTCTTCCTGGGCTTTGTCGAAATCTTCTTTACGCCCGATATCCATCCAAATTCCATGTATGGGGTACTGAACTAACTTTTCATCATTGGCCAGTATATTATCCATAAGGTCAGTGGCATGGTACATTGATTCCAGTGGGATGCGGCTGATCAGGGATCGTTTCATCAGGTAAAGCCCCCCGCTGGTATAATAGGTGTACTGTGGTTTTTCCCTGAAAGACAAGACCCTGTTCTGTTTTGTCTCCAGTACGGCAAATGGCATATTCACCTTATAAGGCACAGATGCCACCGACATGAGAGCCTGTTGCTCTTCGAAATCGTTGAAGAAATCCTCAAGATCGATGTTGGTCAGGATATCAGCATTCATTACAAGGATGTTTTCATACGAAAATTTTCCGATCAGTGCAGCAGCACCCAGTGTCCCCAATGGACGCTTTTCATTGATATAACGGATGCTGATGTTCCTCGACGACCCATTTCCAAAATAATCACTGATCATACTGCCCAGATAATTGATGGCAATGTGGAAGCGGTCAATTCCGAATGAAGCCAGGTGGTCGAGGTTGTGTTCAAGGATTGGTTTTTCGCCGACTTTCAGCATTGGTTTTGGTGTATGGTCGGTCAGTGGTCTGAGCCGTTCACCCCTGCCACCGGCCATCAGTAGTGCTTCAAGTGGCAGCAGTGACCGGGTTTGTGCGAGATCGGCCAAACGAACAATTCTGTTATGCCCATCCAACACCGGAACCATTTTTATCCTTCTGTCCCTTAGTTCTTTTACTTCTGTAAGTGTAAAGTCATGCTGCTTCAGGTAGCGGAATCCCCTGAACATAAATTCTCCAGTCTGATCCCCGAGGTCCAATCCGGTGAGCAATCCCCTTCTTACATCTCCGTCGGTGAGGGTTCCTACGAGCTGTTGTGCCTCATTCAGCACAAAAAGTGTCAGGTTGTCAGGCACATTGTTCAGTTTCTCAAGGGCTTGTCTGAGCGGAGTAGCGACTGATATGGTGTGTTTTTCAATCAATTGCGAATTCATGTTTCAGAATTTTAACTATTTTTTCAGCAGCATGACCATTCCCGTACACTGGTGAGAATACCGGTAAAGGCGAGGTTGCTGCAATATCGATTGCTTCTATGATTTTGTCTTTGCTGAATTCAGCATCCACTATATTGGGAGTCCGGAACCGGCCATCCTGCCGGTGTCCCAGGTTGATTACCCATTTCGGGAAATGCGATGCTTCTATAAATCCGCTTGAGCTGTTCCCAAGCATCAACGAAGACAACTTCATGGCACTTAGGTATCCCTGCGTTCCGAAATTCTCAATCAACTTTACATTTTGATGGTTCTGCGCATAATCTGTCAGTCTCTGCCTGATCATCAGTCCGGAGGTGTCGGCGTTCGGCATGGTGATCACCTGTTGATACCGGTCCAGATGCTCCAGCGCTAAAAGCAACTGATCTGTGTTCCGGATATTTTCCTCATATCCGATGGTTTCGGGGTGCAGAGTGACGAGCAGGGAAGGCAGACTGAAATCAATGCCTGATTTCTCCTTCATCCCAACCACATCAAGAAATTGCATCTGTGTCAGGTTGTCAATTCCAAGAGCTCCGGTATTGTATGTTCTTTCTTTGTTTCCGGTCAGTTCTGTGATACGGTTTTTGTAGGCTTCGGTACAGGCAAAGTGCCAGTGCGACATATGGGTGATGGAATGCCTGAAAGCATTATCAATGGCACCAAGTGTAGTTTCACCTCCGTGTATATGTGCAATCTTCAGATTAAACGGCATGGCTGAAGCCACTGCAGAAAACATTTCATAGCGGTCGCCAAGCGCAAATACAATGTCGTATTTTTTATGTTCCCATACATCTGCCATCAGATTATTAACCAATGCCATGGATCTTGAAATATCAGCCGGCTGGTCATTTTCGGGGGTTGTATCGAAACTGTATGCAACTTTCAGCCCTGCATTCATGATATGTTGCAGTGAATAACCGTACTTTTCAGCAGGATGGGTGCCAAAGGCGATGATTTCAAGGTCAAAAGAATCATCAGCCTGCAGTTGCCCGGCCAGTGGAAGGTAAATGCCGAAATCAGCCCTGGAACTGGTAAGAATGGCGGTTTTTATTGCAGGTTTTCCCACGTCAGAAGGGTATCTTTATCAAGGTTTGTTTTCAGTTTTTTGCCGGTTATCTGATTCATCAGCATAGGGCTGATTCCGTTGCCCGGGCGCTTCATTACCAGATCGGTTTCGCGAAGGATATGGCCGGATGGCAGGTTTTCAGCCAGGTGTATGCTACGACGTGCTATCAGGATATTTTTTATTTCAGAAGCAGAAGGTTTTTTTATTCCATCGCCCAGGGCCTTCTCAACATTCCGGATGCTTCTGACCATAGCTATCAGTTCATCTGGTTCAAGAGATGCTTTATGATCGGGCCCCGGAAGGTTACGGTCGGTTGTAAAATGCTTTTCAATCATCACAGCCCCGAGGGCTACGGCAGCTACCGGAATTTCTATCCCTGCTGTATGGTCTGAATAGCCGGCCATCAGCCCAAAAGCGTTTTTCATCGTAAGCATTGCATTCAGATTCACTTCTTCAAAAGGAGCGGGGTATTCTGTGGTGCAGTGCAATACGGTAACCTGATCACCGGTCATTCCCTGCTCATACAAAACCTCGAGGGCAAACCTGATTTCTTCAAGGGTTGCCATTCCTGTTGAAAGGATAACCGGCTTGCCAAGCGATCCGATAAGTCGCAGGTAGGGGAGGTTGGTGATTTCCCCCGAGGGGATTTTGTGAAAGTCAACGCCAAGACGATCAATAAAAAGCACACTCTCTTCATCAAATCCTGTTGAAAGAAACCCAATCTTCTTTTTTTTGCAATACTCAAAAAGTTCTATAAAATCTTTCCGGGTGAGGGCCAGTTTCTCCAGCATTTGCTGCTGACCAGTTTCCTCACTTCCTGTATTTTTTACCTGGTATTCCGCCTTGGGAGCAGAGGCTGAAACCAGTTTAGAGGCATTGAATGTCTGGAATTTAACGTAATCGGCTCCCGCTTCCGTTGCAAAATCAATGAGTCTGAATGCCAGTTCCAGACTTCCATTGTGATTGACCCCGGCTTCAGCGATGATAACAACGTTTTTCATATGGTTACTTTATGAGTCTGGCCGGGTTGCCAATGTAAACTCCCGGTTCGCTGACAGACCTGAATACAAGAGAACCTGCACCGATCAGCACATCCGAACAGATGGTTATGTTATTCGACAGGATGGTACCACTGCCGATAAAGCAGTTGTCACCAATCTTACAATCACCGTTAACGATGGCACCGGTTGAAACATGGACATGGTCACCGATCACTGCATCATGTTCCACGATCGCACCTGTATTGATGATACAATTGTTACCGATGACGGCTCCTGAATTGATAAAAGCATGTCTTAAAACTACCGTCCCGAGTCCCAATACAGCTCTTTTGGAGACAACCGCACGTGGATCGATGATGGTAGCAAGTGTAGCATGATGGTTCAGCAGTAATCCGAACAGTTTTTTACGGGGATCGGGGCTTTTGATATGACCGACAGTGATCAGGAAAGACATGCCCTGCAAAACAAGTTCAGGAATTGCATCATCGGTGCCTATGACAGGATAACCATTAATTATTTTTTCCTTTGATGGCGGTGGTTCCAGAATTCCGGCTATGGTAAATTTACCCGATTGCTCAATGCTTTCGATTACCGAGTGGCAATGCCCGCCACCTCCTAGAAGAACAAGATTTATATTATCCATCACCGTATTTACCTGTTGAGATATTGTTCAACCGCCTCATCACCCAAAATAACGGATGCGATCAGCCATTCATTGTTTTTGTCTTATATAAATTTAATGCTGTTTAGAATTCAGGCTAAAACCTGTTTTCATTATTCTTCTTTTCAGTACTTTTTTAAGGCGATTTTATCCAGAAATGCCTTTAAAACATGATCGAGAATTCCGCAATGCTGTAAAACCAGTTCGCTGAATTCCCTGAATGCCCCATTTCCACCTGCTTTGTTCAGGATGTGTGTTACCCGGGTTTTCAGATATTCAGGGGCATTGGCCGGAACCGCACTGAATCCTGCCGCTTCAAGCAATGGAAGGTCAGCGAGATCATCACCAATAAATGCACATTCTGAGAGTCTGATATCCAGGTCTTTCAGGAGGGTTTCCGCAACCAGGCGTTTATTACGCACACCCGTGAATACATGGTTAATTTTAAGCTGTTCCGCTCTCCGCCTGATAACAGCTGAATCTTCCCCGGTAATAATGATAACGGGGATTTCTGCCATGCGTAACAAAGAAACACCAACACTGTCAAGGTTGTTGAACGCCTTGAAGGATTTGCCCTCCTCGTTCATATAGATGCGGCCATCGGTCCATACACCGTCAATATCGGTGAAAACAGCTTTTATAGTGAACTCCATATGACAAATATAGGGTTTTTAACAATCTGAGTCCGGTTTTCCGGTGAAGTTACCTGCACTAACCTGCCATATTGTTTGCTATGCCCAACGGAAAAGAAATAGCCTTATCTTTGCACCTTTGCTCAAAAAGTGAACATTATGCACGATTCTGTAAATGTCTGCATTGCCGGTGCCGGAACCATAGGCACAGCGCTGGGTCAGGTGCTTGCTGAAAAGCATAACCTGAGCGTTACACTTCTTTCGGTGGAAGCTGATGTAGTTGAAGATATCAACACAAGGCATATCAATACTTCTTATTTTCCCCAGATCAGGTTAAACCCGCGTTTGAAAGCAACCAGCAGCAATGCAGTACTGGAATCTGCTCATATTATTTTTCTGGCCATACCGTCAGTTGCGGTCGTGCCATATCTGAAATCAATCAGAGAATCAATCAGACGCGAAGCTGTAATTGTTAACCTTGCCAAGGGATTTGGGACCGACAATGAAACCATTGTAGACGATCTCAGGAGGATTACCCCAAACCAGGTATGCACACTGAAAGGGCCTACTTTTGCCCGTGAACTGATCAACCATATGCCGACAGCCATGACTGTAGGTGCTGAGGATGAATCGGTTTTCAGGTTGCTGAATGATGTTTTTGACTCAACTACCATTCACACGGATTATACCAGGGACGTTAATGGTGTCGAAATCCTCAGTATCCTGAAAAACATTTATGCCATCATTATCGGTATTGTTGACGCACATTTTGATTCACCCAATCTTAGGTTTATGGTATTTACCAGGGCTTTCAATGAGATGCGCCATATACTGCTCAAATTCGGCGGAAAACAGGAAACCATGTTCAGATACTGTGGGATTGGCGATTTTGGGCTGACATCCCTGAACGATCTCAGCCGTAACCGTACCCTCGGGCTGTTGATAGGGAAAGGTTTTTTTACCGATGATATTTCAGGGAAGGTGGTATTGGAGGGCCGTATTGCCGCCGGAGTGATCAAGGAACGATTGAAAACCATGAATGTGCCTGAATCAGAATATTTTATGTTGGCTGAGCTGAACAGGATATTCGAAGGAGGTTATAATATCAAGAAGTTTATCGGCAACATCGTCAGCAACAATCTTCCCCCGGTGCCAACCAACGGGCATTGATTCAACGGCTGATACGGTTGAGCCGTTCAGCCAGCCTCATGGTGAGTTCCTTTCTTGAGTATTTTTCAATTCCACTGCTTTTAATTGCTGTATTCCCTGATTCATAACGGCTGTATAATTCTCTCACCGCTTTCTGAATTCCGGAGAAATCATTCTTTTCCACCACTATGCCCGATCCGGTATCGGCTATCACCTGTGCTGCATCCCCATCGGGCGGACCAATGCATAGGATTGGCCGTCGTGAAGCCATATATTCAAAAAACTTACCGGGAAGGATCACTTTTGCATTGGGTGTGTCGTTGATCAGCAATAACAATACCTGTGATTGTTGCTGAACTCTGACAACTTCATCATGTGGCAGATAGTTTACCCTGTTCACATACTTTTCGAGTCCGGCCTTACCAATGCTTTCATTGACGGAGTAATCCACACTTCCCACAAGTTTTATCTCAAGATTCACTGCAAAGGCAGGATTATGAATAGTTTCAGCTCTTATTGCCTGCCACAGGGTTTCCGGATTGCGGGTTTTTACCATAGTGCCGATGTGTGATACGGTAAACTTTTTATCTGGTTCTGCCTTCAGGTCCGTAACATCTTCCTCATCAAAACCGTTGGTGATGACAGAATATTCCCTGTCAAGAATGCTGAGGAAGTCGGTTCTCATGGAACGGCTGATCACTACAACTTCATCAGCCTTCCTAAGTACGGACAATTCCTGCCGGTGATGTTTTTTGTCGGCCCAACCGGTTAGCATCAATTCATGATAGAAGTCAATGTTTGTCCAGGGATCCCGGAAATCAGCCAGCCAGGGGAGGTTGGTTTTCCTTCTTACACCGAGGGCAATCATGTGCATTGAATGTGGTGGACCGGTTGATACGATGGCATCGACCGGCTTTTCAGCCAGATATTTTAACAGGAATTTTACAGAAGGTTTGATCCAGAATTTGCGGGCATCCGGAATGAAAAAATTGCCACGGAGCCAGATGGAGAAATGTTCTGCAAGACCGGGTCTCTTTTTCTCAGAAAGGAATCCGGCATTGATCCGTTCATTTTTTCCGGCACCGACCAGCTTTCTGTAAAAACGGTAGGGCTCCCAGATGGGCGTCCTGATGATCTCAATTCCATCAGGAATATCTTTTGCAAGGCTTTCATCTATTGCCGGGTATTCGGGGTTTTCGGGTGTATAAATTACCGGTTCCCATCCGGATAACCGCAGGTATTTAACGAATTTCAGCCAACGTTGAACTCCGGCACCTCCGCTTGGAGGCCAGTAATAGCTGATGATCAGTACCCTGCGCTTCAAATCCACGGATGTTTATCAGATAATCATTAGGCTTTCCTGCTTATTGCTTTGCGGATCTCATTGCCGGCATATCCCAGCAATAGGAGAATGAGCAGAAGGGAACCGGCCAGTGAAATCTTTTCACCTGTTAAGAATACCTGTGGCTCAAAACG
The DNA here is from genome assembly GCA_043806115.1 of Bacteroidota bacterium. Classification (GTDB taxonomy): domain Bacteria; phylum Bacteroidota; class Bacteroidia; order Bacteroidales; family Lentimicrobiaceae; genus Lentimicrobium. The sequence goes on along the minus strand of JAZDHI010000071.1, from coordinate 26,736 downwards.
GAATTCAATCTCATGTTTACCGGCAGGTACCACCATTGCCCTCAATATATAATTGGCTCTGAAATAGGGAACAGCTTTGCCATCAATGAAGGCATTCCAGCCTTTGGCATAATAGATTTCAGAAAATACAGTTAGTTGTTCTGTTTCAGCGGAATAAACATATTTTAGCTTGTTCGGCTGATATTCCCTGAGTTCAATTATTGCGGCCGAATCGGGGATGATTTTTATGCCCTGCAAATCCTTGCCGAATCGTTTATCGACAATGGCTGTCTGAGCCGGGCTGAAACTGTTTAAGGCATCTATTTCCTGGTCGGCATTGTCAACAAACTTGAATTCCCTGACGAACCAGGCATTGCCCAGGGCTCCCATATTGAGCTGGACAGTAGGTTGTTTGTTGTTGTCAGGGTAAATAAAATACTTGGTATTCAGCATGTTGAGCACAGCCTCATTGTTATTGGCAATATGGTGATCGATCAACTCCTGATAACGGCGAAGCTTTGCTCCATGATATCCACCGATGCTTTTGTGGAAGTAGGAGGTGCTGGCATCCTGAAAAGCACTGACAGTTACGTTAAATACCCTGAAATTAGGATCGGAATCCTTCATAATCAGAATATTGGCCTCAGTAGGCTGAAACGGGGTGGCTGCCAGTGATTGGGTTGTGAAATTGCCGTTGTTCAGGTAGCGCTTTGCCACAGGAATCATATCAACTGCGATCAGCAAAGACATGCCTGCGATAAGAATGGTTTTATTGACTTTATTAATGCTGTAGAGCCACACCAGGGCAGCAGAAAGTAAAATAAACAGGAAGCTTCTGATGGCATCTGCTTTGAAAATTGCAATCCTGACTTTTTCAATATTGAAAACAATGGCATCAAATTGAGCCATCCGGTTTTGTTCAATCTGTGCTTTTTGTTCAGCAATGGCAGATGATTCCGCGTTGCTAAGAAAATTAAAGAATGTTTGAGGCATCAGGTAAAAAAGGAGTGAAATTCCTGCGGTGATGCCCAGGGCGATATAAAAATACCTTTGTTTTTCTTTGATGATAACTGGTTTTTTGAAAATTTCATTCAGCGCCAGGAATCCCAGAAGGGGAATGGTTAGTTCGGCAATGATCAATGTCATGGAAACTGCACGGAATTTGTTGTATCCCGGCACAAAATGCATAAAAAAGTCGGTCAATGGCATAAAGTTTTTACCCCATGCCAGCATGACTGAGAGTATGGTTGCGGCCAGCAGCCACCAGCGAAGGTTACCCTGAACAATAAACAATCCCAGCATGAAGAGAAAGATAACAATTGCCCCTGCATAAACCGGTCCTGAAGTGAAAGGTTGGTCACCCCAGTACGAACTCTGTCCGGCGACGGTCTGGGAAGTTTCAGGATCCGCATTTGCCATTGCTTTTTCATTGTTGCCCAGGTAGCCGGATGCGCCACCTTTTACATTCGGGATTAACAGTGAGAAGCTTTCTCCTGTGCCATAACTCCATTGAGTAGCATAGTCCTTGTCGAGCCCGGAGGTACGGTTTTCTTTTTCGGAAGTAAGTTCTGTTGCGCCTCTGATGGTTTCCTTCCCGTACTCCCAGGTAGCCCAGATATTCGTAATGTTTGTGGCAATAGCAAGCATTGCGGCAATCATTAAAACCCCGGTTGCCTTGAAAAACAAGGGGAAAGTGTTATTCTTAACTGCTTCTGCCAGTTGCATGATTCCCAAAAGGACAACAATTATCAGCAGATAATAGGTAATCTGAAGGTGATTGGCCCTGAGTTCAAGTGAGAGAAACAGTGCGGTAAGCAAACTACCTGCCAGTAATCGCCCACGATAGGTAAGAATGATTCCTGCGATGACAGGTGCAATATATCCGATGGCGTGAGCCTGGCTGTTGTGCCCGGCTTCCAGAATTATTAAAAAGAAGGAAGAAAAAGCGAATGCAAGTGAACCCGCAAGTGAAAGCCAGGGATCGACCTTCAGCACCATTAATAATATAAAAAATCCGAGAAAATAGAGGAAAACAAGACCTGCAGGGTGGGGAAGGCCCAGTTTGAAAATATCATCAACAAACCTGATCAGGTTCGCATTATATTCTACAGAAATCTGATAGGCAGGCATTCCACCAAACATGGAATTGGTCCATAAGGCTTCTTCACCGGTTTTTGCCCTGTAATCGGTTATTTCCTTCGACATCCCCTTCCAGTTGGTAATATCCCCCTGTCTTAATTTTTTGCCTTCCAGCAACGGACTGAAATATCCCAATATTATAACCAATGAAATAGCGAGCACAGCGAAGTGAGGGATAAACTGTCGGAAATTGATATTTTTCATAAAAAACGGATTTATTTAATTTCTTCGTAATCAACATACTCTCCTATATCAGAGGAGTCCTGTTTGTTTTTGTCTTTTGAAACTCTTTTGATGGTTACCTTACCTTCCTTTTGCGGCGGCTCGGGTTTTAAATGCGGGTTTTGCCCGTAAAATTTTGACTGGACCTTGCGTAAAGTCAATCTTACCAGGAATGGAAGGATAAACCTGTTAAATATCCTGAAAAACAGATATATCAGGAATACAATAAACAGAAATCTGAGTAAGCCCATAGGCTGGATTATAGTTTTGCTTTATGGATTGCGAATTTACTGCTTTTTAAGTTATTGAATGGAAGGGAGTGATAATTTTAATGACTGTTCTTTGAATACATCGAATTTTGAAAAGGATCTTCAGGGGGGGTAAATTTGAAGGAAGGACGAAAGATAATTATAATCGGGTCATTTTAAATAGGGGTAAAACGATATATAATTGTCTTATTAGAAATTATAATTATATGAAAAGGTTTCAGATTATTTATACTATTGCATTATTAGCTGGCTTTTGTCATGAAGCATTTGCGCAATAAACACTGATACCAGGGTTTCCAAAATCAGGAATCTTTATTTCCGGTAACCGTACTTTAATTACCGGAAATGATGATTACATCTCAATTGAAAACAGGTTTGGGTATGGATTAGGAGTAAATCTTGTATTCTGGAAAATTAAAAAATTCAATGCAATATCGGGTGTTGAATATGATCTGACAAGTCAATTCAGGGAAAAAGAAAAACGCGGAGTTGGTTCTTATAATCATGATGTAAAATGGGAATTCGGAAACCTATCTGTTCCGTTGGAAGTCAGATTCAGTTTTGGTAAAAGGATTGTATATTTTGCAGAAGCAGGATGTTTTATAAATTTTCTTTGCTTTGCGAAGTCAAAAGGGTCATTTACCTACATTGAGCGGTTATCAGATAGTCTGTTTGTTTATCATGAATATACAAATATTGTTGTTTCTCAACCCAGAACATTCAATTTCGGTCTGAGAGGGGGAATTGGAATGAGCTTTCCGGCATGGAAGAGGAGATTCTTCGTAAAAGTTGATTATTCACGTTATTTCCATGAAATAATGCCCTATCGTTCTCCCGAACTTAAGAACAGATATATACGCGCAAATTTTGGAGTTATATTTTAAAGTAGTATGATAAATGATTTAGTTTTACTACACAAGAAAAGGAGGCAATCTGCATTGCCTCCTTTTATATTTCTTTGTTCAGCCAAAGCTGATAGTGTTACGCCTTGTGTTTTCCTTCGTCGGAAACGGTCAGTTTTTTTCTGCCTTTTGCCCGGCGTGCAGCAAGAACTTTACGGCCATTGGCGGTTGACATTCTTTCCCTGAAACCATGTTTGTTTCTTCTTTTCCTTTGCGACGGCTGAAATGTTCTCTTGCTCATACTCGTATTTTTTGGGACTGCAAAGATAGAAATTATATCTTATTCTCCAAATAATCGCTGCATTTTTTTCAGCATATTTTTCCCCGATTAAAACAAAGGTCAGGCTACTGATTCAGAAGCCTGACCCTGAACATATTATTCAATTTATGCTGGAATATTCTTTAATGTTTCTGTAAGGAAAATCCAGAATTTGCCAACGGAATCAACATGTACTTTCTCATCGGGAGAGTGTGGATAACGGATGGTTGGTCCGAAAGAAATCATATCCCAGTTTGGATAAACCGCACCGAGTATACCACACTCAAGTCCAGCATGGATTGCCTTGATTTCAGGAATTTTACCAAAGCGATTATTGTATACACCCTGCATGGTTTTCAGGATTGCAGAATCCGGATTGGGTTTCCAGCCGGGATATCCACCTTCAAACGCAACTTTAGCGCCTGCCAGTTCAAAAATACTGCCCATCATGTGGGTGAGGTCAGTTTTTGCAGAGTTCACGGAACTTCTTAACAAACAACTGATCTTTATCGAATTATTGTCTGATCTGATGATAGATAAGTTGGTGGATGTTTCAACCAGGCCTGCCATAGCATCACTCATGCGGATCACGCCATTCGGGCAGCCGTAAACAGCCCTGAGCATTTGGTTTTGGGTATTGGTATCCATCAGAAATGCAGGCATTTCCGTACCGGCAACTTTTATCTGAAGGCCGGGTTCAGTAACGGATAGCTCTGATTTAATTGATTCGAACGACTTAGCCATGCACTCTTCAAATTTTTCCTTTTCACCTGAAGGAATAGTGAATATTGCATAACCTTCTCTGGGGATTGCATTGCGCATATTTCCCGATTCGATGAAAGAAAGCCTGAGATTGTGTTTTTCAACACCGTGCCAAAGCAAGCGTACAAGGATTTTACATGAATTTCCTCGTCCCAGCGAAATATCAAGCCCTGAATGTCCACCCTTCAGGCCACTGACACTTAGCTTGTAAGCAATAGTGCCGGGTTCAGGATTCTTTGATTGGAAGGAAAATTCAAAACTGCCATCGATACCACCGGCGCATCCGAAATAGAGTTCACCTTCATCTTCTGAATCCAGATTCAGCAGGATATCACCTTTCAATATGCCGGGTTTAAGATTCTCAGCACCGGTCATACCCGTTTCTTCATCAATGGTAAAGAGTGCCTCAACCGGACCGTGAACGATATCTTTAGCTTCAAGCAATGTCATGATGGCGGCTACCCCCATTCCATTATCGGCTCCCAGTGTTGTTCCATTGGCTCTGACCCATTCACCATCGATGATGGTCTCAATGGGGTCCTTTTCAAAATCGTGTGCTTTATCACTGTTTTTCTGCGGAACCATATCGAGATGGGACTGAAGAATTACTCCTTTGCGATTTTCCATGCCCGGGGTGGCCGGTTTGCGGATGATCACATTCCCGACTTCATCAACAATGGTTTCAAGGCCAAGTCTCAGGCCAAAATCTTTCATAAATTCAATAATGCGTTCCTCTTTTTTTGAAGGTCGTGGAATTTGTGTCAGACTGTAGAAGTGTTTCCATACAGCCTTTGGTTCAAGGTTAAGAATCTGATTACTCATGGATTTTAGGATTTAATTATGTCTGTAATGAAATTTCAGTTTTGAATGGCTAAGGTACAACTTTAACCAATGGAAGAATTAACTACCTGCCGAAAATGAAATGCTGGCTCAGGCTTATGACGATAGGTCAGAACCATAGATGGACCAGAGATTTTGTTGCGAAAAATGGCTCATCAAAGTACCTGCTTAGTTTATATATCTGGTATTTACCAGTACATTCATCCAGTTCTTCTGAAAGATCACCACCCTTTAAAAACAAAATGCCATTGTGCAAAGGATTCTTTGAAGAGCGGGCTATGTTTTTCCTGGTCCAGCCTGAAAATTCATTGATTGTTGTAACAGCGCGGCTGACAATAAAATCATATTTACCGGTCAGTTCCTCAGCCCTGCATTGTTCAGAAGTTACATTTTTAAGATGGATCGCATCTGAAACCCCGCGTACAACTTTAATTTTCTTGCCGATTGAATCGACCAGATGAAAATCTGTTTCAGGAAAAAGTATAGCCAGCGGGATGCCAGGGAACCCACCGCCGGTACCAACATCAAGAATCTGACTACCCGGAGCAAACTTTATTACCCGGGCGATTCCCAATGAGTGTAACACATGTCTTTCGTACAAATGATCAATATCCTTCCTTGAAATTACATTGATTGCGGCATTCCAATGATGGTAAACCTCCCGGAGTGCTTCAAACTGCCTTTGCTGTTCCGGATTCAGATCAGGAAAATATTTCGAAATAATGTTCATCGGATTAAATCAGTTTATATGGCAGCCATACTTCAATGGTCGTTCCTTCTCCTTCCGCTGACGAAACAGAAACCCTTCCATGGTGCAGGTTTACGATTTTTGAGATCAGCGAAAGCCCGATGCCATGCCCACTGATCGTCTGAGCGTTTTTAGCCCGGTAAAAAGGCTCGAAAATATGGGGCAGGTCTTCATTTGAAATTCCGATCCCTTTATCACTTACGATTAGGTGAATATTTTCAGGATTGTAGCTCAGGGTAGCTGAAACAGTTTTACCATGTGAGAATTTGCATGCATTGTCAAGCAGATTGACAATTATAAGCTTCAACAGATTCTCATTTCCCATCATGGTCAATTCCTGATCTTCATCGGTAGTATTGTCATTGATCACAGATTCAATGCTGTATTCAGGATGGATAAGCAGGATATCCGATTGTGTCTGAAGAAATAGTTCATCAAACCTTACAGCATTTATTTCCAATGATTTGATATCCTGTTCGGTTCTGGCGATTTCAAGCAGATTATTGGCCAGTGAAGTCAGCCCACGTGCATCATCAAGCAGTGAATTCAGGACTTCCTTATACTCCCCGGTATCGCGGTTTTTCATCATGGCCACTTCAATCTGGCTGGTAATGGAAGCCAATGGAGTTCTGAGCTCATGTGAAGCATTGGATACGAAGCTTTTCTGAACCTTGAAAGCCTTTTCGATGCGGTCAAGCATTTTGTTAAAAGTTATGGAGAGACGGGCGATTTCATCGGTTCCGTTGCCTTCGTCAACCCTTTGTTCAAGGTTTGAACCGGAAATGGTCGAAACCTGTGCGATCACTTCTGAAATTGGCCTCAGCGACTGTCTTGAAAAAAATAAACCTGTTAAAATAGTGAGCAGGATTGATCCAAAGAGGCCAATGATTAATACAAGCAGAAGGTTGTTGAGTTTAGTGATGCCGTATGTATCAACAGCTGAAGCAATCACCACAAATCGCCTCAAGTCATTTGAATAAAGCAGCCCGATTGCCTCCCGGTTGCCTTGCCGGAAGGTGAATTCTTCATCGTTTCTTATTTTTGAAAGTAATTCCTCAGAAATGACAAGACTGGAAGAATCTGCATTGATATATATTCTGCTTTTTTTAAAATAGTCGAATACAATAACCTCGTCACCCAGGAGTGCACTATAATTGCTGCTGTCAATTATCCGAAGCAGGTTGTTGTCAATTTCCTTAACATCGATCAATAATTTAGCAGTATTGATGGCCCGCTCCTTCAGCCGTTGAGTAAACTCCTGTTTTCTGTAATTGGCAGATAATGTGTAAATAAGAATCGAGAAGGCAATCAATATCCCCCCAACAAGAAAAGCAAACTGTAAGGTAAGCCTAGTTCTGATCTGCATTCGGGCCGGTTTCTTTTAATACATAACCCATACCAATCTGGGTATGAATAAGTTTTACAGGGAAATTCCTGTCAATCTTTTTTCTGAGGAAATTAACATAAACCTCTATTACGTTGGTCCCTGTATCGAAGGTAATGTTCCAGATTTTTTCTGCAATATCGGCTTTTGAAATAACCCTTCCTTTATTTCTGACGAGGTATTCAAGCAAGGAGAACTCCTTGGCAGTCAGTTCAATAACCTTATCGCCCCTGGTTACTGATTTACTGTCGAGGTCGATAACCAGATCGGCAATTTTAAGAATTTTGTGACTCTGCATTTCTGCCTGGGAACGTTTCAGCAAGGCTTTAATCCTGGCAAGTAATTCTCTGAATTCAAATGGTTTTACAATGTAATCATCTGCACCTTTTTCGAACCCGAGCAATTTATCCTCTGTACTCCCCAGTGCTGTCAGCATTATGATGGGAATATCGGGGCTTTTCTTCCTGATTCCTGCACAAAGCTCATAACCATTCATCTGCGGAAGGTTAACATCCAGTAAAATCAGGTTGTAATCATTGGCATCAGCCATCCGTTTGCCAATAAAACCATCATATGCTACTTCAGTTTTGAATCCACTCTCTTCCAGCCCTTTACTGATTGAATCGGCCATTTTGACATGATCTTCAACAATAAGAATTCTGATATCAGACATAGATGCGGGTATTGCGAAGGGTTATTTATATCGAACCACTAAATTACACAATTTCAAGCTATATGTGTCAATTGTTGTTCATTGCTTTACTTCAGATGTCGTTCTGTTGGATGGTGATTCATATCTTTGCAGCAAAATTCATACAAACCTATTTATGACCAGGACCTCGATTTTTCTGATTTCATTGCTTTGTCTTCTTCTTGAATATAATCCACTAAATGCACAGGGACCGTCAGGCAAAATTTCCTATACTGAGTATATACAAACATATAAGGATATAGCCATTCTTAAAATGAAGGAGTATAAAATACCGGCGAGTATCACCCTTGCTCAGGGTTTGCTTGAGTCAGGAAGCGGAAATTCTGAACTTGCCCTGAATGCGAACAATCATTTTGGTATTAAATGCCATAAAGAGTGGACCGGTATGACCTATACCATGGACGATGATGAAAAGAATGAGTGTTTCAGGAAATATGCTTCCGCAGAAGAATCCTACAATGATCACTCTTTTTTTCTGACTACCAGATCAAGGTATGCTTCCTTATTTGAGCTTGATATCAGAGATTATAAAGGTTGGGCTTATGGTTTAAAAAGTGCAGGTTATGCAACCAATCCTCGGTATGCGGAAATGCTGATAAAATTTATTGAAGAGAATGAACTTTATCTGTTTGACAGTGAAGCCAAAGGGCTTTTTACGCAAAAGGAAACCAACCAGAAATCTGTATTACATGAAAGGTCTGCAGTTGAATACACCGGAACGAAAATCAAATCATTTCAGTTTCTTGAAGTTGCAGAAGGTAACCGTAAGATATACATCAATAACAATGTAAGGCTGATCTATGCAAGGCAGGGCGATAGTCCGCAAACCATAGCACATGACCTGGGTTTACATGTTTTCCTTGTACTTCAGTATAATGAACTCGGAAAGAACGAGCCCATAAAGGCAGGCCAGATTATTTATATTGAACCAAAGAAGAGGAAAGCATCGTCGGAAACACATAATTTTACTAAAGGTGAGACGATGCGTGATGTTTCCCAGCTATATGGATTAAAACTGAAAGCCCTGTACAAGAAAAACGGACTTCCTGAAGGCCATGAGCCATCACCCGGAACAACTTTATATCTTAGAAAAAGTAAGCCGGATTAATTCAATGCAGTACCTGACTTAAAATTTACTGAATTAATACTGTCGTGAATTGATAGTAAAGTACTGATATATAATGGTATGTCCTGGCAGGAAAGAACCATGTTTCACCTTTATTAATTCCGGATACTGAAAAAAAAAGACCAGGTGAATGATCAGGCACTGGTTATTAATGAAAACATAAATTGTAAATAACCGGTATTCAATGATTTAATAATTATTGAAAAATCTGTTCCGGCAAATACTTATTTTTTATTTTCAACCCGTTACTTTTTCCGTTTTTAAATATAAATAGTATCAATCAGAATGATAAGTGTCCGGGATTATGGCTTATTCCGGTCAGCTACTCTAAAAAAAGGCAAACAGGTAGTCACTTTCTGATTGTAGGTTAATAATATTTGGTTTTATTGGTACAGGGCGCTGTCGAAAACGGCGCCCTGCTATTTAAGTGAAGTAAAGACCGGCTTTCCTTTTTTTACAGTCACAAGCACAGGATTTTTATCGCCAGCCCTTTTTGTGATAACCGGATCGCACTCACTCGTCAGGGATGCCTCCCTGAATGATTTGTTTTCATGATTGAATGCCAGGACTTTTCCACTTTTAAGATCCCTGACTGCAAGCCAGTTCACTTTTTTTGATTTGTAGATAAATGGTCTGGAGAAGTTCGCATTCCTGAGGGAGATAGCAGCAATCTCTTTCTTCATTCTAGAGTAAACCGCTACTTTTCCCTCGCCGCAAAAGATGAAATCATTGACCCCATCATTATTAAAATCGGAATATTCAAACCAGGGGTTTTTGCCATGTTCGCCAAACCTGCTTTCACTGAAATTTCCGTTTCCATCCAGGTATGCCAGATTGCCTGAAGCCGAAGCCATCAGAAAGAGGCCTTTGCTGTTGGTGCTGTTCTCAAATACTAAAGATCCGGTTGAAACTGAAAATTCTTCTTTCACTTTTATCCTTGACCTTCCACGTCTGTCAAATATGCTTATCCTGCCTTTTGTATCGGTTAAAAGGATAAAATCCTTGCCGCTGGTCCTGAAGAACTGCAGTGAATTCAACCTTCCGCTGATTGATGGCTTCTGCCAGTCAGGCAATTCTTCTCCTTCCAGGGTGATGTTATGTATTCTGTTATCTTTTCCTGCATAGAGAATACGATAATTTCTGTTATGATCGTAATCAAAAAGTGAAATTTTCCCCTTAATCCCGGCAGGGACTTTTACAGGTGAATTCTTTGATTCCTTGCCCTTAAGGTCGATGATATGGAGGTGTGTTCCGGTGGCAATCAGGTACCTGGCCGATCCTTTCTGTTCAATTCTGAATACGTCGCCTGTAAGCTCGCCTTTATATTCAAACGCCCACATTTTCAGGCCATCAGGTGCTATAGCCGTTAATACCGATTTGTTAAATGTGAAGATCGGATCATTGCCAGTTTTATCACCGCTGATAAGAATGATACCGGTAACATTTGATACGGAACCTCCACTTTCTTCGGCATCAGCCTGATATTCCATACTTTCTTCCGGATCATCGCCTGTAAAGGATGAATTATCCAGAATCTCCGGATACCTGAAATCACTTTTTTCAAATTGATGTGCAAGTTGTTTTATTTCCGGGTCAAGCAAAGCAAAAGCATGGGTATATAGCATAGGGTCGGCTGAGCTTATCTGCATACACAGTAAACCCGATGATTCCGGAACGCCTGTCCAGCCGGAAACTGTCTGCCACTGACGATCCGGACCATTTCTGTATGGGTAACTGCTGCACACAGGTGGTATCATGAATATGGTAAGGGTGCTTTCTTCAATAAATAATGAAGTAGCTTCTTTAAAGAGTCTCGTTGAGCCCAGCAATCTGTTTTCTTCTATTTCCACAGTATATTCTGTAAGCAGTCCGGCTGTAGGCGAAAGGATCAACGCCTGATCGGTGAACAGGCAATACTGTGTTTGTCCCATTGAAAAAAAAGTGCCCCAAAGTCGCTGAGCAAGGCCGGGAGCTGTAAAAATCTTTATCTTACCATTGTATGGTTTGAGAAACGGCTTCATTTGCAGGAGTGCACTGTCCTGATTTTTAAGACTGATCATCAGCATCTTTGCAGAGTCATTGCCGGAAAAAAAAGCAGGTAATGCTACCAGGCTCACCGAATTGCCTATCCATGACCGCAAATGCTCAGCCCGCCTGAAAATTTCTGTTGAAGAAGTCCTGTTGGCAGAATCATAGCCCGGAAGCCGGATCGTATCCTGCCTGAAAAACCGGGAAGTATACTCTTCCTGATTACTGATGGATAGTGTCACTGAAAATGCAGTCTCCCCCGGGAAATATCTCATCTGGTCGATATTCCCGGGAGTCTGGTTACTCAAAATAGAATTCTCATTTTTTCCGGACATAAAACCATCCATCAGTACCTTGTTCTTCTCAATGTGCAGGTCGAGCGAAGTCCATCCATCAAAGGGAGAACCACTGAAATCCAGTGGGTTGCGATCTTTTATCTGCAGAAATAATTCAACCAGTTTTCTGTTGTTCAGCATTAATACCCCATCTACCCGTTTGCCGGAACTTCTGGTTAGTTTAGCAAAAACTGTATCATAGGTAAGTGTATTGATCTGCCCGGAAGCGAGACACGATTGCACGGCAACCTGCCTGTTGCAGGAGATGGCCAGGATCCCTTTTCTGACATAAAACCAGATTTCTTTTCCTCCGGAAATGATATGGTAAAGATCGGCCGGTTTATTATTGATTTTCTCTATCCTTGAATTGCCGGGCAACACCTCCGAAAAATAGGCCCTGATACTTTCCTGTGTTGTCTTGCCTATCCCCAGCAGGAGAAGTATTTCAGGATTCATTTCATGACCAGGTACCAGGCAGATCATGGCATCACCCTCCAAGGCAAGCTTTCGGAAAAAGTCGTTCTTTCCGCTGATTTCGTCCAGGCTGGCAGCGATGCTTCTGATGCCATACCTGGTTTTATTCTTCTCCAGTATTTCGAAAAGTTCTGATGCGCGTATGATCTTTATCAGCTTTTCAACCGAGCCGGTTTTCACAATCAGTGCCGTATTTTCAGGAATGGCATCAGTAAGAGGTGAAACCGGTTCTTTCAGGAACAGGTAATAGTTACGCAACGGGAAAAAAGCCAGGACAAGTATTCCGGTGAGGGCGGCTATCAGTACGTAAGGGATATATTTCTTCATGCCGGGTCAGCGTAAGGTTCTCAAATATAAGTTCAAATGTTAATGAAGTTCTGAAACGGGGCCAATACTAATCAACAACCCGGTGTTCATAAAAAGACACGGAGGGTATTCTGCCATACGAAGCTAAAAAATGTGTACGTTTGATCAGAAATTCTCCGACCGATGCGATCAAAATCAAGCATATTCCTTCCGGGTGCCTGTGCACTATTAATTCTGTTTCAGTTTATATCTACCGAAACAGTTAAGGGTCAGGATGAAGGTTATAGAAATCCTGAACAATGCAAGGAAAGAAGAGGTCTTGAGTATGGAGGAATTGCAGGTATTTATTTTGCCGGTCGTGCTACAGCAGACTTTTACTCCGGGAAACCTGGCAATGAAAACAATGTTGAGTATATCTACAATAACAAGTATATGTACGATTCTATTTATGAACTGCTGGACGCTACCCGGATTTTTATAATCAGTGAATATCCTGAAAAGATGAAGTATAATCCGGCTTTTTCATTCGGATTGTTTGCAAAATATGATCTTGATTGCCGTACCGGAATTTACCTGCAGTTTTCTTATGCCAGGCTGACAGCTAAAGACGTTGTTTCGGTTGAAGTTGATCCACCCATAGATTATCTTGCTGAACCTGATATACGGCTATTTCCGATACTTGGCACAGAAGAAAGAAATATGATCGACCTTGGATTTAGCCATGCCTTTGGCAACAACAAGGTAGCCAGGCTGATTCTCGGGGGTGGGATCAATATGAACAATACATTGGTCAAGGAGCATGTCCTGAAGGTGGAGAGTAAGGATTCAAAAAGGGAAAGGGATTTTAATCTTGTCAATGTCTATGGAAGCAATACCTATGTTCCTGGGGGTACGCAACAGGCCTATGAAATGAGGCAGGGGGGGATTGGTTTCGGTATTTTCGGAACGGTGGGGGTAAGGCTTGAATTCAGCCCCCTGATAGCGATTGAGCCCGGTTTTACCTTTTATTACAAGCAAATTGCTATTGAACCCAAAAGCGGTTTTACCCCCCATATGAATTTTTATCTCAGGCTGTGTTTTCGTGATCTGATTTCTTTTTCAGAATAACCCTGATCATTCCCAGTGTTATACCGGGTTAAAAGTCTTAATATGATGTATTTTTGTATTAATTGCCTGATTGGTGCCGGTTGGTAAATTCTTTGATTGGCATACGGGTTAATTGGCTGATTACAATGAATAATCTGCTTCGATATTTTAAAACCTGCCTTAAAAGTTAATTTTCAGTTGCTCACTTACTTTGAAAGTCTTCCGGTGCCAGATGGTCTGACCATTACTGAAAATGGCTCTTCTGTGCATCAGTGTGGGGTAACCCTTGTTTTTATTCCAGCCATACACCGGAAATTCTTCATGCAGTTTCATCATGAATTCATCCCGGTGGGTCTTGGCCAGCACCGAGGCGGCGGCAATCGACATATAGATACCATCACCCCGGATGATGCATTTATGTTCGGTGTCAGGGTAAGGAGTAAAACGGTTTCCGTCGATGAGCAAAAGTTCAGGTTTTAGCGTAAGCAGGACGATGGCCTTATGCATGGCCAGTATTGAAGCATTGAGGATATTGATTTTATCTATTTCTTCCGGACTAACCATAGCAACAGACCATGACAGGGCTTCAGCTTCAATCTGAATCCTCAGTTTATTTCTTTGTTTCTCAGTCAGTTGTTTCGAGTCATTTAAATCCTTTCCTTCAAAACCGGGAGGAAGGATTACTGCCGCTGCAAAAACAGGGCCGGCTAAGCACCCCCGGCCCGCCTCATCGGCACCAGCCTCAAATATGCCACTGGAGGAATATCTTTGTAAGAGCATTCAGAAGTTGAGCCGGTTAAACATTGCTGTAACAAGGAATAATAAAAGGATTATATCATGGAACCAGGGTCGCCGTCCATTGGAAACGGCATAAGCAATCATGGCCGATGCCGGCATAAAAATAACCGGAAGCATGGCCAGGAAGGCTCCTCCGGAAAGGAGTGCCGCCACCATTGCCGCCAGGGCAAAATGACTGATCACCCACATCTTTTTTCTGATACTGATTACCTTTTCGCCGGTATCTGAAAGAAAACGTGTTGCCGAAATCAATGTCCACAATAAAAACAGTCCGATAGAAATAAATTCGAGGGGCCCGGGATTCTCAAGTGTGAAGTTGAAGTTAATTACAAGTTTTTCATAAAGCCGGATTGCAAACATCAGGTTATTGTTCCAGAGATAAAGCAGGGCGAGGTAAAAATAAGGCAGAATCAGACCCAACAATGAAATGATCCATTCCCTCCATGAATTCACCCGGAAGGTAAAAAAACCGAGCCAGACAAACAATCCGAAAACTATTACTGGTGGTGAAATCATCGATGCCACTGAGATAGCCATGGTTGCATTCAACACCTTGTTAAAGGGGTATTGTTCCCCATAGAGATCCATAACATTGTGCAGACTCAGCAACAGCAGTACCAGGCATGCCAGGGTAACCAGAAGATGATAGACATCAGGCGTAAAAAGCATAAGGAATAAAGCAATAACGGCCGGGAACAAAGACTGTTTCGGGCTGATGTCGTGCCTGATAAGTATGGCATTCATAATCAGCGAAAGCATTATGACGAGAATTACCATTAAAGGCCGGGCAATGGCAGGAAAATTTAAAACAAGGCTGTAAATCCATTGTCCTAAGGGTGCAGTAGGTTGGGGATCGGTCACTGATGCAAATTTGACCTGCGGCGTTATGAAATAAACCAGCGATAGCAACCCGATCAAAATGATCTGTGATAGAATTCCGGCACTGCCTATTCGTCTGAGCATAATTCGGATTGTTAAAATCAGACAAGATCAAATCCAAGATCTTTTCTGAAAGTCTTTCCCTGGTAATCAATTTTTGCAGCAACATCATAAGATAGTTTCAGGGCTTCAGTGGAGGTATCAGCCAGGGAAGTAATGGCAATTACCCGTCCACCCGCGGTTTTAACATGGCCATCTTTCTCGTCGCGAATGGTACCTGCATGAAACAACATGCTGGGATACTCCTCATTAAGTCCGGTGAGGGGGAATCCTTTCGGATAAGCACCCGGGTAACCGTCGGAAACCAGCATAACTGTTGCAGCAGAGCGCTCATCAATTTCGATGTGGGCAGAATCAAGCATTTGCCCTGCAGTTTTTTTGAAGAGAAATAAAAGGTCGGTTTTAATCCTCGGGATAACCGATTCGGTTTCAGGATCACCCATCCTGACATTATATTCAATCACATATGGGTTGCCGTTTACGTTAATCAAGCCGAAAAAAATAAACCCTTTATAATCGATATTTTCTGAATGCAATCCGCTGATGGTTGGCTCAATGATGTTTACCCTGACTTTTTCCATAAATTCAGGGTCAGCAAATGGCACCGGTGAAATTGAACCCATGCCACCGGTATTCGGCCCGGTATCACCTTCACCAATTCGCTTATAGTCTTTTGCTTCGGGAAGTAACAACCATGATTTGCCATCGGTTAATACAAAAACAGACAATTCGATGCCTGAAAGGAATTCTTCAATGACAACCTTTTCGGATGCCTTTCCAAACCTGGAATGGTCGAGCATCTCGGTTAATTCAAGGTCGGCACTGTTAATATCAGCACAGATAACCACGCCTTTACCAGCCGCCAGCCCATCGGCCTTCAGCACATAGGGGGCTTTCATTGAACGCAGGAATTCTTTTGCAATGGCAGACTCGGATGAAGTAAATGTTCGGTAGGCAGCCGTCGGAATTCCATGCCGCTGCATAAACGCTTTTGCAAAATCCTTACTGCCCTCAAGCCTGGCGCCCGACTTTGATGGCCCGATAACCGAAACATCCCTGAGAAGTTCGTCTTCGTTGAAATAGTCTGAAATACCGTTCACCAGTGGTTCTTCGGGTCCTACAATGACCATGTCGATGTCATTTTCGAGAACAAAGCTTTTAATACTGATGAAATCATTTACATCTATCGGGACATTAATACCCGTGAGTCCGGTTCCGGCATTGCCGGGGGCAATATAAAGACGTTGAATTTCAGCGCTTTGGGCAAGTTTCCAGGCTATGGCGTGTTCCCGGCCACCTGAACCAAGCAAAAGGATATTCATGAAGGATGATTTTTTGCAAAGTAACAAAAATATCCCCAACCCTTCATGCAACCGAAAGGTATACTTACCGGAGAAGCAGAATTCAGTCAGTCAAAAAAAAATGAGGCTGTCTCATAAGTTAGTATAGGCTTCGTTCCGATAGCTATCGGAACCGCTCAGCCTGAAATCTGATAATCAATCGATTGTCATATTGATCAGCTTGCCCCCCGCCGAAGTAGGCAGCTTGCCCCGCCTTCTTCGGCGGGGGGACAAGCTGCCCACTTTGGCGGGGTAGTCTAAATACAGACAATTCCTGACTTTTGAGACAGCCTCATATCAAGGTAATCAGCAGATGGCTATCTGTTGTTTTCGAGCCTTTTCTTTTCTGCGATTTTTTTCAATGCTTCCTCCTGGACAGCTTTTGTTACCGGCATATACTGGTAGAATTCCATTGAATAGTTTGCCCGGCCGCTCGAAAGATTGCGCAATGTTGTCGCGTAACCAAACATCTCCATAAGGGGAACATAGCCATTCAGTTTTTGAGAGCCTTTACGGTGACGGCGCATTGATTCAACTTTTCCTCTGCGTTTGTTAAGGTTGCCGACGATGTCGCCGATATAATCATCCGGAGTGTTTATTTCAATTTTCATTACAGGTTCCAGCAGCAGGGGGGTAGCCTTCATAAATCCCTGTTTGAAGCAGATGGATGAACAGATCTGGAATGCAAAATCTGAGGAGTCGACCGCATGGAACTGACCGTCAAGGAGTACAACTTTTACATCTACAACCGGGAAACCGGCAAGAACACCATCAGCCATTGTTTTAACAATTCCTTTGTTGACAGACGGGATGTATTCATTCGGTATCGAGCCACCTTTGATTTTGTCGACAAATTCATAGCCTTTGCCTTCGTTTGGCTCCAGTCTCATGTATGTTTGAGCAAACTGACCTTTACCACCGGACTGCTTGGAATGACGGTATTCAACTTCCACTTCCTGCGAAATGGTTTCGCGGTAAGCGACAGAAGGTTCGCCAACGACAACCTCAACACCAAACTCATGTTTAAGCCTGTCGACCAGGATTTCAAGGTGAAGTTCACCCATTCCGGCAATAACGGTTTCTTCGGTTTCTTCATCAAAACGGGCATGAAAAGATGGATCTTCATTAACCAGTTTAGACAATGCTTCACCGAGTTTGCTCTGATCTTTACGGTTGGCAGGGTTTATCTTTAGTTCTATGACACTTGGTGGAATGTGAATATTTTCGAGGTGAAGCTGATGCTCCATATCACAGAGTGTGTCACCGGTCTTGGTGTATTTCAGTCCGATCAGTGCAACAATGTCACCGGGACCAGCCTCACCGACCTCTTCCCGGTCCTTGGCATGGATTTTAAGAATACGACCGATGCGTTCGGGTTTTCCTTTGGTCGAATTCATCAACTGCATGCCACTTCTGACGGTGCCGGAATATATCCTGACAAAAGTTTGCTGACCCACATAAGGGTCATGGATAAGTTTGAAAGCCAGGGCTGCAAAAGGTTCTTTTGGTGAAGGATTGCGGTGACGGGCTTTTTCGTGGTCGTCAACATCCATACCAACAACGGCGCCTTTATCTACCGGTGAAGGCAGGTAATCAACAATAGCATCAAGCAATTGAGTGATTCCTTTATTCTTATATGCAGCACCACAGAATACGGGAGTAATCAGAAGTTTAAGGGTTGCTTCACGGGCGGCCAGTTTCAGAAGTTCGTTCGGGACCTCTTTGTCATCAAGGAAACGCTCGAGTATCTCTTCGTTGAAGTCGGCCAGACATTCCACCAGTTGCTGCTTGAATTCACGGGCTTTGGGTTTGAATTCCTCCGGGATTTCTGTAACGATTGTTTTATTATCATCGAATGTATACATTTTACAGGCCATCAGGTCAATGATGCCATTAAATTCTTCTTCCTGCCCGACAG
Organism: Bacteroidota bacterium; assembly: GCA_043806115.1. Taxonomy (GTDB): domain Bacteria; phylum Bacteroidota; class Bacteroidia; order Bacteroidales; family Lentimicrobiaceae; genus Lentimicrobium. Next base: position 8,170 of record JAZDHI010000071.1, on the reverse strand, counting down.
GAATCTGAAATGCAATGGCCCTGGCATCAAGATTTTCATTCATTTGCTTGATCACATCGTGGTAGTCAGCACCGGTGCGGTCAACCTTGTTTACGAAAGCAATCCGGGGAACTTTATAGCGTTCGGCCTGATTCCAGACTGTTTCGCTTTGTGGTTCAACGCCACCTACCGCACAGAAAAGGGCAACCATGCCGTCAATAACGCGCAGTGAACGTTCGACTTCAACCGTGAAGTCAACATGTCCCGGGGTATCTATAATGTTGATCTGTGTACCGTTCCATGCACAGGTGATGGCTGCGGAGGCGATGGTAATACCGCGCTCCTGTTCCTGTTTCATAAAATCCATGGTGGCTGCTCCATCGTGGACTTCACCAACCTTGCGGTTAACACCAGTAAAAAATAGCAGACGTTCAGTAGTGGTAGTCTTACCGGCATCAATATGAGCGGCAATACCAATGTTTCTCAGTTTGTTTAAGGGCATGATAATTTTATAAGTGATCGGTTACTTCGTTCAGGCTTGCAAAACAATTATAAATTCATGATCTTTTGATCATCAGAAGGTTAAATAATCATTAAGTTTCTAAACAGAGAACAAAAAGGTGGCCTGAAACGGGCGGCAAAATTACACATTTTTATTTTACGGCAAACATAACAGACAGATTAATCTTTTGTTTGTCGGATGCCGGATATTCTTCCTCCATATATCCCTTAACTCTTCTATTCATAGAATTTTGAGCTGACATGGGGCTTCCGGCCAAAAGCTGCCTGACATTATCCTTCTTTAGCTGATTCATTCCGGTTCATGTTTCATTCTGCGCCTTCTGAAATGCTTAAAGTCCCGTTGAACCGATTTCTTTTGTATATTAGTTGTTTCCTGAGTTAGATTTGTTCGCGGTAACAATATATTAACCATGAAGCTTGATTTAAGAAAGAGCTGGCAGTTTTTCAGGGCACGGTTTGAAGCTGTTGTCTGGATCACCGGTATTCTGCTGATGGCCTTCATGTCACCCGGAGATGGTCATGCGAGTTTATGTCCGGTCAGGCTCACAGGACTGGGATTCTGCCCCGGCTGCGGACTGGGACATTCAATTTCATGGCTTTTCAGAGGTGAGTTTCAGCAGTCATTTCAAGCTCACCCGCTTGGTATTGCTGCCCTGCTGATCCTGTTATGGAGAATTGTTGTTATCATGAGAAAACCGGTCTTTTATTTCTAACACACATTAAAACATCTATCAATGGCAAACGTACTTTTACACCTGCCCGAACTGCAGGGAATGGAACTCAATCATGTTCAGATGCTGATCAAGGATTTCAGCGATAAGCAGGCTCAGCAGTTTTCTTTTATCTACCGCTCACGTCGCAAAGATCCGCAGATAATTCTATTGACCTGCCTGGTCGGTTTTCTTGGTTTTGCAGGTATCCACAGATTCCTGATCAATCAGATCGGAATGGGAATCATTTACTTTTTCACTGCTGGACTTTGTTTTATCGGAACTATCGTGGATGCAGTTAATTATCAATCTCTTGCATTTGAATTTAACCGGCAGGTTGCCAACGAAGTGGCTCCCCTTGCCAAATCCCTTGCTGAATAACTGCTTAAGCAACTGTGTTAACCCTTAACGGTTAACTGATCAATCCTCCGATAAGTTCGCTCACATCGGCGATCCTGTGCCGGTTGAGGTAATCTTCCAGACCTGCAATAATTTTCACTGTTGCCTGAGGATCTATAAAATTGGCGGTTCCCACCTGGACGGCACTGGCGCCGGCAAGCAGGAATTCAATGGCATCACTTGCTGTGGTGATGCCTCCGATGCCAATGACAGGGATTTTCACAGCACGGGCTACCTGCCATACCATTCTCAATGCAATCGGTTTGATGGCCGGTCCTGACAATCCACCGGTGATGGTTGACAGCACCGGTTTTCTTTTTTCAGCATCGATGGCCATACCCAGCAGGGTATTGATGAGTGAAACTGCATCGGCACCGGCAGTTTCCACTGCCTGTGCGATTTCAACGATGCTGGTGACATTCGGAGAGAGTTTAACAATCAGGGTTTTATCATATACCTCCCGGACGGCACGGGTTACAGCAGAGGCCGACGGACAACTGGTCCCGAATGCCATCCCGCCTTCCTTAACATTCGGACATGAAATATTCAGTTCAATGGCACTGATGTGCTCCAGGTTGTTCATTTTCGAGGCAACTTCCACATAACCATCTACGGTTGAATCAGATACATTGGCAATGATGCAGTTGCTGTATTTCATCAACGCAGGATAAATTGTATCCACAAAATAATCAATGCCCTTGTTCTGCAATCCGACTGCATTTAGCATGCCCATCGGTGTCTCGGCCATTCTTGGGTAGGGATTGCCTTCCCGGTGTTTTGAAGTTGTTGCTTTTACAATGATTCCGCCCAAAGCATTCACATCTATAAAATCATCAAATTCTTCACCATATCCGAAGGTGCCCGATGCAGTCAGAACCGGATTTTTTAAATTCAGATTGTGTATTCTGGTGGATAAATCGGCCATTTTTGAAAATAAGAGTTACAGGATTTCAGAATTACAGGGTTTCAGTGTTTCAAGATTCCATTCTTCCATTTTTCCATTTGTCACGCTGAGCGAGCTAAGTGCCATTCTTCCACTCTCACTTATCGATTGAACATCCAACCTCTGTTTCGGTACTCCAGCCTTTCAGCTCGTTTGAATTGAATACCGGCCCGTCGGTGCAGACGCAGCGGTTACCACGATGGGTATCCACCACACAGCAGAGGCAGGCCCCGATGCCGCAGGCCATTGTATTTTCGAGGGAGACCTGGCAGGGTATTTCCTGTTTCTCAGCTATATGTGAAATGGCTTTCATCATTCCATCCGGTCCGCAACAGTAGATGGTAGTAAATGGAAGTTTCTCACTTCTGAAAATGGAGTGATGGGTTACCATCCCTTTTTCGCCGAGCGACCCGTCTTCTGTTGAGATATAGACCTGTCCGAACTGAGAATAATCATCGGCAAGAAGGATGTCCCTGTAGCTTCTTCCTCCGATGAGAACCGATATCCTGTTGCCTTTCTGCTTCAGTTGACGCGCAAGAAACCACAATGGGGCCACCCCGCAACCACCGCCAACCAGCAGTACATTGCTGTTATCGGTAAGCGGAAATCCGTTTCCCAGCGGTAGCATAATGTTCACAGTTGCTCCTGTCACCAGTTGTGCCAGTGTCCTGGTTCCATCTCCCACCGATTTGATCAGGAGGTGCATGGTATTCATGGCGAAATCGGCTCTGTGGATGGAAAAAGGTCTGCGGAGATAGGTTCCGGGAGATCCATCTACCCGAACTTCGGCAAACTGCCCGGGCAGCATGGGAGGCAAGGGCCTGTCACAGCTAAGTTCAAGCAGATTGTGATTGTAGTTGATGGCCTGGTTTGAAAGTACTTTAAAATCAAGGATATATTTCTTCATCATCAGCGATCTGTAAAGTAAAAGTAGAAAAAAAGTCCGCATTGAATACGGACTTTTCATTTATTCGGTTTTGGCTTCGTCGCCGGGGGCGGTTTCCGTTGTTTCTTCCTTCTCGTCGAAATTCAGCAGATCGTGTTCCACAAGCAGATTATACCAGGTGACTATTTTTTGCATGTGTGAAACGTAGACTTTCTCTTTATCGTAGTCCGGGAGCATTTCTTCGAAAAATGCCCTGAGTTTGTTGTTGTCGTTCTTAAAATCAGGAGCGGCTTTTCCTTCAAGTTTTTCAAAAAAGTTTTTCAGCACCGCTTTCAGAGGTTTGTCTTCTGTTTCGGTAAAAATGCTGATTTCCTCCAGGGAGCTGATTTTGTCGTGGGTAAATGCCTGAATGCGCTTGTGGTCAATGATTGATTCTACAATGATACCGTTCTTGGCCTGGGCAACCATCTTGTAAAGTCCCGGCTTGCCTGCAATGGCCATGATCTCTTTCAAATCCATATGAGAGGTTATTTTTGCAAAAGTAGTAATTATTGGGAATAATGGTGTAATGGAAATATTGGAATATTGGAATAATGGAATGATGGAATGTAGAGTCGGACTTATAATACTATGACTTTCTGATTCTCAATTAGTCCGGACTTATTGGTGAAACGCAGGAGGTATAATCCTTGTTTTAGAGAACTGCTGTTAATTAAGAGGTCGGAAGTGTTGTTAATATTGTAACTGCCGATCAGATTCCCTGTGAAATTAAATATTTCGAGTTGTGCGGGTAGATTTAAGCCGGGATTTGTCAGTTTAATAATAATATCATTATCAGCCGGGTTGGGATAAACTAGGAAGTAACTGTTTGTTGGTAATTCTGGTTTTTTGACCGAAACAACTCCGCCTGTTGTTGTGTGCATTACAACGCCATAATCCCCAAAAACAAAACCATTGTCGGCATCGCTGAAATAGAGGCCGTTCAGCGCAGATGATGTACCTGAGTTTATGGGATTCCATGTGTTGCCTCCATCGGTGGATTTGAACAAATTTTGAAATTCTCCATCACCGATTGCATAGCCAACATTCTGAGCAAAATAAACGGCTTTCAAATCAATAAATCCGGTATTGTTAATTGTAGCTGTATCCCAGCTAGAGCAGCCGTTAACGGATTTCAGAATTTTATTACTGCATACTAGAAAAGCTGTATCGCTCCCTAGAAAACAGATATCTTTCGCAATTCTGAAGTCATTAATTATATCCATCGACCAGGTGTACCCTCCATCAGTTGATTTGTAAACAGCCGTATTGACATAGTCATTTGAACCTGCTATGAAAATAGTGTCTTCCGAAATGTATTCAATGTCGGCATATGTGGCATTATTATCAGGAGTAACATCCTGCCATGTAAAACCGCCATCTGAAGTTAAAATCACTTTATAGCCGGCAATAATGCCATGTGTATTATCATAAAACTGAATATCATTGGCGCCACATTCAAAACCGGTATAGATACTTTCAGATAGCCATGTATACCCGCCGTCTGTAGTTAAATTGAATTCATTTTCCTGGGTTGCAAGAAACCCATAACCATTACTCATAAAATACCTGACGCTTTGATAAAAATAATCATTACTGATAATGTTCCAGGTAAAGCCGCCATCAATGGTTTTGAAAAGTTTAGGATCAGGTGCTCCACCACCATATCCGTCAGAAAGGATATAACCGGTGTTAATATCCGTAAATTGAACAGAATAGATATGGTTATAGAATTGATGCTGGTAATGCTCTTCCCATGTAAATCCTGTGTCATTTGAGATTAATATCCCACCATTCGTTCCTACTGTAATAATCCTGGATTGGTTGATATTACATAGTGCGTTAACAAAGAGACTTCCCCCGGGAAGTAATATTTCAACCCAGGTATTTCCCCCATCTTCGGTTACCAATACTTTTGAATAATACATCCAGGTATTTAACACGGCAACACCATGTTGCTCATCAGAAAAGTTGAACCGGCAATCAATTCCTCCCCATTGTTCAAATACCAGATTCCATGTTTGTCCTGCATCGGTAGTTTTAAACAGTGAGCCATCCCATTCTTCGTTCAGATGCATAAAGCCGACTGTATTGTTAACAAAATACAGATCAGTCAATTGTCCATTCGGAATCAATGAAGGAATATTTTCTGCAATCCATGTATTGCCTGAATCGCTGGTTTTAAGCCATAAATTACTTTTTGCATTGTGGCCGAAATTACTAAGGATGTACCCGGTCTGATTATCAATCATCACAATTTCATTCAGGTCGAGATTTACACCGCTTTCCACCTCAACCCAGGTTTCACCGGCATTAGTGGTTTTCAGTAGGAGACCTCCATTTCCTGTAGCCAGGCCGGTTGAGTCATTCATAAAATAGATATCATTGATACATACTTGATCGTATAGGATTCCAGAGCTGTACTTTAGTTCCCAGTTTGTACCTCCATCTGTGGTTTTTAAAATCCGTTCTTTTCCACCGCCAATAAATCCTGTCAATTCATCAATGAAAAACAGGCTGTTACAGACAAACTGGTTGTTCATTCCGGCTGGATTCAGGCAGATGTCCCAGGTTTCTCCCATATTCTCAGATGTCATAATGGTAGATCCTTCACCAACGGTAATGATTTTGCCGGAGCCCGGGATTTGTGTTATGTCATTCAGTGTATGTTCCTGAGGGGTTGGTGTAATTCTTGACCAGGGGGCCTGAGCTGAAATGTGGATAGAAAAAAATGCTAAAACCGAAAAAAATAAAGCTGATATTAATTGCATATACTTTGAGTATAATAAAAGAGCTATCAAATTTATGAAAATCCTGCCAGATATCCTAAACTCTATTTTGACAGCTGGTAAAGGAATAATAATTCGAATGTCGACCACCTGATGATCGCTATAAAGGAACAAACCTAATCGTCTGTTTTGATGAATCACACTTTTGTAGCATTTGTTCAATGATTACCCTTTTTTAAACTAACGAAATTAACACTGAACAAGATTTTGACCTTGAACCCCAAACACTTTAAATAACCGTGTAATTCCGGTATTCCCCGATCCGCCAGCCGGTAAGGTTTTCAATGGAATGAAGAAACCTTGATTTGAAAGGCAGGCGTTTCCGGGTAGGGTCGAAGCTGAACTGCCAGTTCTGGCTTCTGATTCTGCCAAGCATTACCTTAGGATGTGTGCCAGTAAAACGGGCCAGGGAATCAATTTTTGAATAATCAAACCCTTCGGTTTTGGGGATATTTTTATCGACCCAGTAATCATTGTGCCACAGTTTATTGAAATTCTCCTGTTTGGCCTGCTGGGCTTCGGGTGGTTTTACCCAGCCGTAATGATACATGGTGGCATCAACCTGTTTCACATTGAGCGGCCGGTCATTTTTACGGAAACCCTGGGCGTCGCGGTACGATCGTATAGATTTATCATTTCTGATGATTCTCACTTCTTTCCGGTACCATTTCCGGCTATCGCCCACAAAATCATAGGAACCATAGAAGTGAAGGTAGTTCAGCAACAGGCCTTCTACTTCCGGCTTGTCTTTCCATTGTTCCATAGCCTTTTTCAGTGGTTGATGATACTGCTCGTGCAAAACTTCATCGCCCTGTATGTAAAATGCCCAGTCACTATCCGGCCTCAGGGCATCGAATGCCTTACCGGTTTCAACCGCCAGTACCCGGCCACCTTCGCGCAGGCTGTCGTCCCAGATGGTATCGATGATCCTGATCTTTGCTGAACCAATTCCTTCAATCAGTTCCCTGGTGGAATCTTCTGAATTCCCAACCGCCACCACAAACTCATCGCAGAGGGGCAGGATGGAAGAGATGGCTTCCGTCACCGGATAATCGTATTTAATGGCATTGCGGATAAAAGTGAAACCGGAGACTTTCATGTGTGTATGATTAATGCAAAAGTAAACAGATTGGGAGAATTACGAATTACGAATTACGAATGACGAATAAGAAATTTTAGATTTACGGTTTACGATTTACGATTTGAGAATTTGAGAATTTGAAAATGATTGAATTGGGTTTCAATCTAATGCGTTTCGGTTCTTTTCATCTTTTTCTCTGCGTTACTCTGGCTATTCTTGGCGTTCCCTGTCTGCCGACAAGCAGGTCTGCGGTTAGAAAGCGTTGGACGTTAAAAGAATTTGAGAATTTGAAAATGAAGAAAATAATTTGAGAATTTGAAAATGATTCAATTGGTTTTCAATCTACTGAGTTATTGTTCTGTTATACTTTTTCATTGCGGTTCCCTGTCTGCCGACATGCAAGTCCGCTGGAGGTCAAGCGTGTCCCCATTTCCCCAAGTCACCATGTCTGAAACACAAATGACGCAATCCCAATTTCAATATAGTCGCCGTGTCCCCCATTTCCCCGTCTCCCCATGTCTGCTAACCGGAAGACGAATCCATGCTTTTTTATTCAACACATAGAAACATAGGAAAACATAGGCACATAGAAAGAAATATAAAAAAATACAAAGACAAAAAGCTCCAATTTCCAATTCATATACTTCTAACCTCCACCTCTGAACACCTGATATATTCTCTTTGTACCGTCCTGAAATTTGTTTACAGTTTCTTAGATTAATACTTCATTTTTGTTTCATTCATAATTCAATGGGCAATGATGAGCTTAAGCTTTGTTGGGCAAAACCGAGATGGGGTTCGATACCCCATTCGGTTTTTAAA
>JAZDHI010000070.1:0-70505 GCA_043806115.1 Bacteroidota bacterium | reverse complement strand
CTGGTCAGTTCCTTCCATGGAATAGATTGATACACTTTCCCGAGCTCTGACTCCAAAAAAGACTGCCAGTAACGTTCAAATTCCCTTTGTGGAGAATTGAAGTTTATCTCAGCAGAAAAACCGTAGATTTTTTGTACCTTTTCATGCCTAATAAAAGTAATTTACCCCGAATTTAAGCCTTTTTGGCCTTTTTCGGGGTAATTTCTTTTAGAAGTTATCAACACTGATTGTTGATAATCAATGATTTATCCTACTCCTGAATATCCCTGCTGATCGGCAGTGTCCGCCAATTTATCAATCAGCTAATCAATAAACCAGGGGTATCTTACTCCGGTTCTTCCACCCTGCATCATACCGGTTTTCGACAAAGAAAATCAATAAATCCGCATCATACCTGTTTTCGGCAAACCAGATCTTTTTATCGGCATCATACTGGTTTTCAACGAAAAACCAGCGACCATCCTTGTCAGCATCATAGCGGTTTTCAACCTTATATACCAATAAATCTGCATCATATCTGTTTTCAACGATAAACACTTTAAAATCGGCATCATACCGGTTCTGGCAGGAGAACATCAGTTGTGCATTCAGTTTTATTACCGATAGCAGGATGAATGCAGTGAGGAATATCAATTTCTTCATTGTTCAGGATTTGGCGATGTTTTCACAAAAACAATGCCTGTAATGCTAGAAATTCAGATAAAAGTCACGGGTCAGCTTTTTGTATTCTGTTGTAAATTCTCCCGACGCATCCCTGATGGTTAGCGCTGAAGTTTCCACATTCATCTGTTGCATTCCGAATTCGAGCAACATTCGGTTGGCTTCCTTTCCGGTTTTTGGAATTACCGTGATTACTGAAACCAGGAACAAACCTGCAACATTTGCCAGATCGGTAAATACAATGCTTTCCTGCACCGGCAAGATCAGGCTGAACCTGCCTTCGGGGCTTAACAATTTAACCACTGCCTTAACCAGGTCTTCAATAGGAAGCAGATCGTTGTGCCGGGCATTGCTGCGTTCAGGGTCTGGCGCTTTCAATGAATTGATAAAAAAGGGGGGATTCGAAATGATGTGATCAAAATTCCCGGCTTCCGTTTCGTTTTGAAAATCCTGGACACGAATGCATCTTGCTGTAAGCCTGCCGGCCCAGGGACTAATCCGGAAATTGGCTGCGGCACTTCCGTTTGCCACCGGATCAATATCTATTGCAGTAATCAGAGCTTCTGATCGCTGGGCAGCCATCAGGGCCAGCAACCCGCAGCCGGTTCCGATATCGAGGATGCTCAGGCTGTTCTCCAGCTTTGCCCAGGCACCAAGTAAAACGGAGTCGGTGCCCACTTTCATCGGGCAGGCGGCATCATCAACAACAAACTGTTTGAAGCGGAAAGGCATGATGCAAAGTTATAAAATCAGGTTTTGCAGGAAAGTTTAAAATTTTGTATTAACCGACATCTGACTTGCGCAAGCTTGCAGCACGTGCTAATTCCTTTTTGATGCAAGCGCTTACCATGTAGTTTAAAAGTTTGGTATCAGGCCTGTATAAAATCCGCCATCAGTATAAAAAACCGAACAGCCAGATGGGAACTTTATTTCCGTAACCTGTCTCCACATCGTCAATAGCCAAAAGAAAATCGTTGATGTGGCTTACCTGTGCGGCCGTTTTGTTTTTACCGCCGACCTCAATGGTGGTTTCATTTACCAGGAAATCACCCTTCACAGGAGCATAAACAGAGAGCCCGGCATTCAATAACTGGTTGAGTATAAACGTCTCCCTGATATTTCCTTTTTCTGGCTGCGAAGTCAGGGCATAGGCCAGGTTGGTATTTTCAAGAAATAGTTTTTCAGGCTTTTGAAGGGTTGATACCCCATGTTCCCTGGTATTAATGACATTCAGCAACTTCGCATCCTTTAACTGATGGATATACTGATAAACGCTTTCCCTGCTGAGGTCGAGTTTTCGGGCCAATGCCGATATATTGGGTTTAAAGGGAACCGATGCTGCAATCACCGAGAGCAGTTTTTTGATCTTCACCGCGGTGCCGCTGTTGTACGATGTAGTATAGGCAAGATCGGTATCCACAACCACATTGATGATTTGAGACAATTTCATCGGATAGGTGTCAGCACCTTCGGAGATAATGGGCAAATATCCGTTCTTAAGATAACTGGCAAAATGCGGCAGGGGCCTGATCAGCCCCGTGATTTCGCGGCTGATTTCAGCATGATGCTGTCTTAGTTTATCGAAAGAAACCGGATCAAAGTGCTTTTGGGCAACAAAGCCAAGGTACTCCCGAAACGACAAGCCCGGGAGGTTATAACTGATTACGCGCCTGCTAAGGTCGGCTTCTCCCCTGTAAATATCCAGGGCAGAGGACGCTGTGAAGACAATCTGCATGCCTGGGAATCCATCGTAGATATTTTTCAGCTCAACCGACCAGTCGGGGTATTTGTGGACTTCATCAATCATCAGGATTTTTCCACCATGTTTATACCATGAGTCAGCTGTATCAAACAACGTATGGCTGTAGAACCAGGGATGATCCGCAGTGACATAGAGGACTTCATCAACATTGTCAGTGTCGTATCTGAGATGCTGCAGAAGCATGGTTGTCTTTCCTGCTCCCCGCGGCCCTCTGATTCCGATCATCCGCTGTCCCCAACTGATATGATTGTGTAGGCTCCTCCTGAACTCATTGGTTACCGACCTGAGTAAAACCTGCTGGAATGAAAATAGGGTTTCCATAAAATGTTGGTTTAGCTCTGCAAATATATAATAAATATGTTGATTATATACAACACAATGTATATTATTTTGTAAATACTAACCAACAGAATTGTTTTTCACAATTGGGTTTGAAAAGAAGTCGCGAACCCCGGCGGTTCTCTGAGCATTCTCTGCGGTTAATCTTCCATCTTCAATGAGAAAGTGATAGTAATCGTAGCAAAGTGATTATTTTATTTTAACCAGTTTCAGCGTTTCAACCAAACCCTTCAGGTTACTGATCCGGCAAATATAAATTCCCGGTTTAAGCCCGATACCTGAAATTCTGATATCATTGCCCTCGTCAGTAATCCGCTTTTCCATTATTTGCCTGCCACTTGCATTCATGAGCACAATCTCAACTGGATAGAATACCTTATTTCCGTCAACCGGTCTTATGATGATCTCATCAGAAAAAGGATTGGGAGTGGCTGTAAAATAACTGCCAGTGTCAGTTATTGCCTGATCATGGGTTCCGGTAACACCGCCGGTTGTGGTTCGGATCATTACACCCTTATCTCCGAAAACCAGGCCTTCTTCATCATTGAAAAAACAGGCTGCTGTTAACCAGGAAGTTACCTTGGTTTCAAGTGGAAACCAGTTATCCCCGCCATCGGTGGTTTTCATCATATTGGAAAATTCACCGGATCCCATGGCGTAACCCGTTGTTGGTGAGGCAAAGTGCAGTGCATTGATTTCTATAGGGTTAGGATTGGCTAATGTTGACTGATACCAGGTAAGGCCATTGTCACCCGATTTAAATATCTCTGTGCCTGTTATTATCAGAATGGTATTTTCATCCGGAAGGGCAATATCTTTAGCCGGTCCAAAATTACCTATAGATATGGTTTGCCAGTTATAACCGCCATCGGTTGAATGGAAGATTGTGGTGGCCAGATAATTTTCAGAACCAGCCATGAAGACTTCATCAGCTGACCGATATCTGATTTTATAACCTTCAGCCAAAAAATTATTACCGGGCGTTACATCCTCCCATGTATGCCCTCCATCTGATGTTTTTAAAACGGTATACGCCCCGCAGATTATACCGTTGTTCTCATCAATAAACTTTATATCATAAGGGTTGAATTCAATGTCGGTACTTATTTCAGTCCAGTTCTCACCTCCATCAGTGGTTTTCAGTAGGGTGATTATATTATAAAGACTATTAGTAACAGAGAATCCGGTATCTGCAGTCAGAAAATAGAAATCAAGGGCAGTATCCCAGTAATTTGCGTAGATGTAATTCCAGTTATTCCCCCCATCAACGGTTTTCTTTATCCTTCTCCTTATGCCTACAACACCGTTACTTTCGGCATCAGCAAGCACATAACCAATATCCTCATTCAGAAACTGTGCTTTAAAGATTTCGCCTGAAAACACGATGTTATGCTTTGGTTGCCAGGAAAGTCCACCATCATTTGACATATACATCATGCCATATAATCCTGTAGATAAAATGTTGTTTTGATTTGTGTAGATCATTCCATAGTTGGCCCCCGATGGCAGCCAGGTTTCTTCAATTACATTCCAGGTGGTTCCACCGTTTTCGGTTTCAAGGAATTCTGTCTGATATCCATATGTCCGATATGACATGATTCCATGCTGTTCATCAAGAAATGCAAATTTCCCTGAATAACCCAAGGATTCTGTGTGAACTTGCAACCAGTTATTGCCTGAGTCAGTCGTCTTAAATATGCACCCATCGGCAGTAGGTGAGCCAGTAAAAATGTATACAAATCCGGTTGAGTCATTAACAAAATAGCAGTCATTCAAATTCCCATCAGCTATTTGAGGTGACAGAGGCTCCAGAGTCCAGGTAGCTCCACCATTGGTCGTTTTCAGGCATTCGGTAGACCACGTAAATATAAACCCGGTGAGGCTATCAGCAAACACAATCATTCTAAGATCTGTGGTCGTACTGCTTGATACTGGGCTCCATGTTTCACCTGTATCAGTGGTTTCAAGCAGCCGACCATATTCACCAACGGCAAATCCATGGGTATCAGTACAAAATTCAAGATCGTTGATGCAATACCAAGTGCTCGTGCTCCCCTGATATTTCAGGTCCCAGGTTTGGCCACTGTCAGTTGTTTTAAGGATGGATTCGTTTCCTCCGTTAATAAAGCCGGTTGTACCATTGATAAAGTGAATTCCTTTGCAGACATATTGATTGTTCATTCCGGCAGGATTCAGCATGATGTCCCATGTTTCGCCATCATCATCAGACATTATGATGGTTGAGCCTTCGCAAACAGCCATCAGCCGGTTGGTGCCCGGGATTCTGGTGATATCGTTGATGGTATTTTCCTGGGGTGTAGGGGCGATTCTGGTCCAGGGTGCCTGTGCCAATAAGGTAGAAACTGTGATTAAAAAAATAACAAAAAGAATTGTTTTGAGATAGTTCATGCCGGAATATTTTATAATAGATATGATTCAAATCTACTATAAATTTTATCTGAAAAAAAATATATTTGAAATATGTGATAATTGATATCCTTAAATAAAGGGTTCGGGTTTGAGAATGAAAAGACTGAAAAGTCCTTCGACGGTCAGAATGACTGTCAGTCTGGGTGTAGTCGAAGACAACATCGACAACAGAATCAATGGAATTTTAGGGTGGGATTATTCCAGGGATAGCTCAATCAGCCCTTCCGGTGCCCTGGTGCGGATGGTCCGGGTTTCCCGGTCAACCTCCAGGATAATCTCACTGGTGATGGGGATCAGGATTTCTTTTCCTTTAAAGAGCACCCTTAAAACCGCCTGGTGCGGATATTCAAGTACTTCTTCAATGATGCCGGCCTCGCCGAATTTTTCATCCATCACGCTGAAGCCTTTTATTTCATGGTAATAAAACCGGGTACCGGTAAGGGGTGGGAGCATGGATAAAGGGAGGAACAATTCACAACTGATCAGCATGGACGCCTGATCGGTTGAGTCAATATCGGCCAGGGTAACGACCGCGTTGTTGTTATGCCGGTGTTCAAGCGATTCAATTAAAAAAGGAATCAGTTGTCCGTTCATCTGAACGAAAACTGATTCCAGTTCTGTGTAATTCTCAGGGCTGTCGGTATCGAGATGGATCAGAAGGGCGCCTTTCGCGGCATGAAGTTTAAGAATTTTACCAAGGTAAAAATGACCTTCCATCCGTCACTGATATAACTGTACCGAATTATTCGGCAGCAGGTTTTTCTTCAGCCGGCTCTTCGGTTGCAGGTTCTTCAGCAACGGGTGCTTCAACCACAGGTTCTTCAGCTACAGGAGCATCAGTAACAGGCTCTTCAGCTACGGGAGCCTCGGCAACAGGTGCTTCCTCTTCAACGACTGCTTCTTCAGCAACTTCCTCAGTTTCTTCTTCAGCGGATTCTCCGGCGGCAGCTTTTCTGGCGGCTTCCATCTCTTTCATCCGTTTTTTGGCGATTTCCTCAGCGCGGGCTTCGTTGGCCTTCACTTCTGCTTCGAGACGTTTTTTGTTCACCTCTTTTTCGCCCAATTCAACAGCTTTTACTGCGCTGTGGGCTTTGGCTTCCTTGGCTTCTTTCCATTCGTTGAAACGGACTTCAGCAACTTCTTTGGTAAATGCGCCTTTAGTAACACCCCTCATCAGGTGGTCGTAGTAAAGCACGCCGATATCTGAAAGGATACTCTTAACGGTTGGGGTAGGATCTGCTCCTTTGCTGTACCAATCGTAGGCTTTGGCAAATTCAAGATCAATTTCTGCAGGTTTTGCAACGGGGTTGTACGTGCCAATCTTTTCGATGAATCTTCCATCCCGGGGTGCACGACCGTCCGCAATTACAATGTGATAAAAAGGCCTGCCCTTTTTACCATGACGTTGTAATCTCATTTTTGTTGGCATAAAATCAAATTTTTAAGTAATTGAATATGTGTTTTTAAACAGGGGTGCAAAGTAACGGATTAATTCTGAGATAAAAAAGCGGTTTTAAAGGAATTATTGTAATTTAAGGTTACAGGTTTCGAAGTTTCAGGGTTTCAGGCTTGCCCCACCGAAGGAGGGGTATTAGTGTTACATTGTAACAGAGTTTCAGAATTCAGGATACAGAATTACAAAACATTGGTGTTCTCAAGTGATGAGTGGACTGCATAACTGAAAATAATATCACGGTTGACTGCACCTTCAATTGAACTGATGGAGACTAGGAATTAGAAATTAGACATTAGACATTAGAAATTCCCTCTGTCAAACGCCTTTTCACACTGTCTCCATGTCGAATAAATACAGGAAGGCTTATGGTTGCAGGAACAATAATTATCGTTTATTGACAATCACCAGCGCGGCAATCACCCCCGGAACCCAGCCCGCGAGGGTCAGCAGAAAAACAATGAGAACCGATCCGCAGCCTTTGTCCAGCACGGCCAGTGGCGGGAATATGATACAAATGAGCACCCTTAGAAATGACATAGTAGAATGGTCGTAAGTTTGTCTATGGTAAGTTTGACCCTGATTCAGAAAAAAAGTTACAGAAAATCCTAGTCAGTTTCCTCTTCAGCCGGAATTGAATCGGCCGGGAGTACCAGGTCCCTGGCCGGGCCTTTCAGCTCTATCTCCGGCATTAACCGATCATATTCTTCCTGGGTTATCCACTCCTTATTCAGCATTTTACCTGAAACAAGTGTGTAGTATGATTGCAGGTATTCGCGCAGGTTTCCGTTTTCGTCAAAGGAGTACCTGAACCACTTTGGTTTCGGCACAATACTGGCGAGGTAAATGCTCTCGGCCAGAGTGAGTTTCGAAACATCCTTGTCAAAATAGAAGTGAGCAGCCTCATTCACCCCGTAAACCATCGGCCCGGTTTCAATGACGTTCAGATAAACTTCAAACATCCTGTCCTTGCTGACCATCTGCCGTGATTCGATCATCCAGGTAATCAGCATTTCTTCTATTTTACGGGTAATGTTTTTATTCCGGTTAAGAAACACATTTTTAACCAGTTGCATACTGATGGTGCTTCCACCGCGGGCAAATCTCTTTTCCTTGATATTGGTTATTATACTGGCCCGGATAGCATCGGGAATAAATCCGTTGTGATAATAAAATGAGCCGTCTTCAGAGGTCATGATGGCATTTTTCAGGTATGCCGGGATCTGGTCGATTGTCCTGAAATCAGGATTTTCAGGCCCGACCATAAATTGCCTCACTGCCTGACCCTTTTCATAGGCAGTATACTGGAAAGGCCCGTTGATGTAAGTAAAATCAGTGTTTCCGAATCGCTCCACCGCAAATTTATCAGAGGTCAGGGCAGCGGCAAAAACCAGTGAATCGGGCATTGAGAATACAAAGTCGAAATCAAGATTGAAGCCCAGTTTACCCCTGACCTGAATGCCTTCAAAATTCGGGAACAGTCCGGCCGGTAGTGAGGAGAAGAAATCCCGGGCGCCAAATTCAGGCTTATGAATGCTGATTTTCAGTTTCTTTTCAGGCCGGGTTTCGTACCGGATGTAGGGGTTGAAGTCTATTTTATTGAACGAAAACCTGCTGGCACTGTCCAGCTCAATGTAAGAGCTGCCGAAATTGAGACGGTAATCCACTTCACTCCGCTCGAGCCTGACATCATTGGGCGAAATCCTGGCATTGTTGAGCAATGAATTGTATAGTACAGCTTCGCCTTCAAGCCTCGAGGTTTCCCCGTCGGGTTCCGTAAATTCAAGCTGAACGCGGGCGGAGTCAAAGGCAATCACGGTTTTCCAGCGCTGATGAATGTAGGGCACCTGAACCTTCAGACTGTCCATGGTCCTGACCGACAACGCAACCCTGTTGACCCGCGGATTCAGGATTCCGGCAACCTGCCAATGCATCGAAAGGCTGTCGTCGGTAACATCCACCAGCGTTTTAAAGTAATTGTCGGTTATTTTCAGTTGTGGAAAACTCAATGAAAACCGGTGATTGTTGATGGCTGCCTTAATTGTAAATCTTTCTATGCTTATGGTTGAAGGGACATAATCGAAAAAAGCGTTGAAGAGACTGGCAACCCGTTGTGCATAATTACCGGCGGCCTTCTCATCAGGCGCTTTAATCGTACTGTCGCCCTTCTTCCGGTCGAGCAGAAAGAGATAGTTGCTCTGGTTGCCTTTTCTCTGCAGGTTTACCGTTGGCTCGAGAATCTCCACATCGCCGAAGCGGAGCCTCATCCTGAGCATCTCCATTGGCTTGATCCTGATGCTGACCTGCCTGATAAGTATCAGGGTATCCTTACCCTCAGGTACCAGTCCCAGGTTCCTGACTTTTATGGTACTGACGCCTGAGAATGAAGCATTCTGATAAGTAATCCGGGCTCCGATACGATCGCTGTAGACCTTGATTTTCTTGTTTAAGGCATAATTCAGCATGGTATTCCGTAAGGCACCTGTAATGACGATCAGCAGAAGAAAGATTCCTGCAATGATAAAAACTGTTTTCCGGGAAGGTCTGTAAAATTTCACGCTTCGGTGGCTTTTCAGAAATGGCTGAGAAAGTTGGACTGCAAAATTACTGTTTTTCAGGCAACCGGTTGTGCGACAAGCGGATTAAATCAACCGGATTAACCAATACCACCCTGATTGTTTCAGATTATTCTTTCCTTTTCAGGCATAACGTTTTAAACAGGTCAGATCAAAGCGGTTCGGCAGTTTCTCAAAACTTATCAACATCGCCGGCAGCCCGTAAGGATTTAGATTATTTTTACCTTCAGTTGTTGAGTTCCCCCGTGAGTTATCAGGTTGTCTGGTTATCAGGTCACTGATTAAAGCGGGTTATCTATAAATTCCCGGTTTGCCCGGACCTGTTTACCATCAATGAGCAAATTCACCCATCTACACGTACACTCAAAATATTCAATTCTTGACGGTGGTGCCGACATCAGCGAAATGTTCAGCAAAGCCGTGAAAGACAATATGCCAGCCATTGCCCTGACCGATCACGGAAATATGTTCGGGGTATTCAAGTTTGTTGCCGAAGCGGATAAATACAATAAAAAAGGGGAGCCGCCCGTCATAAAACCGATTGTTGGCTGCGAATTCTACCTGGTCGAAGACCGCCACCGCAAACAGTTTACCCGTGAGCAGAAGGACCTGAGGTTTCATCAGCTACTGCTGGCAAAGAATACCACCGGGTACAACAATATTGTCAAACTTGCCTCCCTGGGCTATATGGAAGGTTTTTACAGCAAGTATCCCAGGATTGATAAGGAACTGTTACTGAAGTACCACGAGGGTTTAATCGCCACCACATGCTGTCTGGCAGCCGAAGTGCCCCGGGCCATTCTGAACAGGGGAGAGGATGAGGCAGAGAAGTTGTTCAAATGGTGGCTCGACCTTTTCGGTGAAGACTATTATGTTGAACTTCAGCGTCACGGAATCCCTGAACAGGAAAAGGTGAATGAAGTACTGATCCGGTTTGCCCGGAAATACAATGTCAGAATCATTGCCACAAACGATTCACATTATGTGGAACAGGATTTCTATAATGCCCATGACATTCTGCTGTGTGTAAATACCGGTGAGAAGCAGAGCACTCCTTCTTCAAAGGATTACAACGATGAAGAATCTTCCACCAAAGGGAAGCGCTTTGCCTTCTACAACGACCAGTTTTATTTCAAGACCACGGCTGAAATGGAAAGCCTGTTTTCCGATTTGCCCGAAGCCATTGACAATACCAATGAAATCGCCGGAAAGATTGAGCTGCTCAATCTGAAAAAGGAGATCATGCTGCCTCACTTTGCCCTTCCCCAGGGCTTTTCCGATCAGTTTGATTATCTGCGCGATATGACCTATAAAGGGGCCAGGCGTCGTTATGGAGAGATAACACCCCTGATTGAGGAGCGGTTGGCTTTCGAACTCGGAACCATCCGCAGCATGGGATTTACAGGTTACTTCCTGATCGTTTCTGATTTCATCAAAGCAGGGCGTGATATCGGTGTATTTATCGGCCCCGGCCGTGGCTCTGCAGCCGGATCCGTTGTTGCTTACTGTATCGGCATTACCAACATCGACCCGCTTAAATATGGATTGCTTTTTGAGCGTTTCCTGAATCCGGACAGGAAGAGCATGCCCGATATTGATACGGATTTTGATGATGAAGGCCGGCAGAAGGTTATTGACTATGTTGTTGAAAAATATGGCAGAAATCAGGTAGCTCAGATTGTAACTTTCGGTACCATGGCTGCCAAGAGCTCTATCAAGGATGTGGCACGTGTACTTGATTTACCGTTGAATGAATCGAATATGCTGGCCAAGCTGGTGCCCGACAGACCCGGCATTGAGCTAAACCGGGTAATGCTGGCACCCATAGATGGAGACAAAGGTCTGAAAGATAAAGAAGGCCTCACCAACGAGGATCTCGAGGATGTCAGAAAACTGCGCGAAATTGCCAAAGGGAGTGATCTTCAGGCCATGGTACTCAAGGAAGCCATCGCACTCGAAGGTTCCGTGCGCAGCACAGGCATCCATGCCGCAGGTATCATTATTGCCCCTTCCGACCTGACTGAAATCATACCGGTTCATACATCAAAGGAATCAGAATTGCTGATTACCCAGTTTGAAGGCAAAGAAATTGAGAATGCCGGGGTTATCAAGATGGACTTTCTGGGGTTGAAAACCCTTACTATTATCCGTGATGCCTTAAAGATGATTGAGGAAAATCATGGCATAAAGCTAGACATTGATGATGTTCCACTCGACGATAAAAAGACTTTCGAACTTTACCAGCGCGGTGAAACCAATGGTACCTTCCAGTTTGAGTCGGCCGGTATGCAGAAGCATCTCAGGGAGCTGAAACCCGATAAGTTTGAGGACCTCATTGCCATGAATGCCCTCTATCGTCCGGGCCCCATGGAGTACATCCCGAATTTCATCGCCCGTAAGTTCGGCCGCGAACCTGTGACCTATGATGTGCCTGAAATGAAGGAATATCTGGAGGAGACTTACGGAATCACAGTCTATCAGGAACAGGTAATGCTGCTTTCGCAGAAACTGGCCAACTTCACTAAGGGGGATGCCGATACGCTGCGGAAAGCCATGGGTAAGAAGGATAAAAAGACCCTTGACGAGAAGAAGAGCAAGTTTATGGAAGGCTGCAAAGCCAATGGTCTTGACCTGAAAGTATGCGAAAAAATCTGGATTGACTGGGAAGCGTTTGCGCAATATGCCTTCAATAAGTCACATTCCACCTGTTATGCTTTTGTAGCGTTCCAGACGGCCTGGCTCAAGGCGAATTATCCGGCTGAATACATGGCGTCGGTGCTGACCCATAATCTCAGCGACATTAAGAAAATTACCTTCTTTATTGATGAAACCCGCCGGATGGGAATTCCGGTACTGAGCCCCGATGTCAATGAATCGGCATATAATTTTGCAGTAAACAAGCATGGGGAAATCCGCTTCGGGATGGGTGCCGTGAAAGGTGTAGGCGAGAATGCTGTCAATGCCATTATTGAAGAGCGGAAGGCCAACGGACCCTATTCCAGTATTTTTGATCTGGCACGGAGGGTAAATCTGCGCACAGTTAACCGCCGGAGCCTCGAAGCCCTGGTGATGGCCGGTGCCTGCGATACCTTCGAAAACACCCACCGTGCTCAGTATTTTCAAAAGGAGAACGGCGACGGACTTTCATTTCTTGAGAAAGTGCTGAAACATGCCAACGATTATCAGGCACAGAAATCAGGCCTTCAGGTGAGCCTGTTCGGAGGTGATTCAGCCGGAGAAATGCCCGAAATCAAAATGCCTGTTTGTGACTTATGGACCAATCTTGAACAGCTGAAAAACGAAAAGGAAGTCACCGGTTTCTATATGTCGGGCCATCCTTTGGATGATTACAAGTATGAGATTCAGGCATTCTGCCGCAACACGATCGCCGACATCAGGGAGGAGAACCTGAAAAATATTGAGGGGCAGAAAGTGGTTCTTGCCGGAATCCTGTCAGCTGTTAACCACCGGATTTCGAAACAGAACAAACCTTTTGGCATGTTTACCCTTGAAGACTGGAACGATACCATTCAGTTATCGATGTTCTCGGAAGAATACCTGAAACACAAGCACCTGCTTGAGGAAGGGATGTCACTGATTGTTACCGGGGTTGCACAGAAACGGTTCCGCGACTCCACTCAGATTGAATTCAGGATTTCATCCATCAGCCTGCTGGCTGAAGCCATGGAAAAGATGACCAGGCTTATAACATTGAATATTAGTGCTTATAGCATAACTGAAACGCTGATTGGTCGTTTAAAAAAAATGGCTGGAGATTCTAAAGGGAATTGTCCCTTTGAAATTAATGTGTATGACGATATACAGAAAACAAATGTTAAAATGCGATCAAGGATGCGCATTCATCCGCGACTTTTTACAGAACAACTCAGGGAAATGCCTGAAGCCGAAATTGTATTATCCTGATATAATCAGAAAGTAATGCTGACATTTGATAGCGATATTGACCAGAGAAAGACCTATTGCGCTGTTTAAATTTATAAACAAATTTCAGCTTGTCTTCAGTCTCAAAGTAAGAAAATGAATTACCTTTGGAGCATTCACTTAAAGTCGAACCCCCAAAAATAAAAACTATGGCTCTTGAATTAACCGATGCTAATTTTGAGGAACTCGTTATCAAGTCAGACAAGCCAGCAATTGTGGACTTATGGGCAGAATGGTGCGGCCCCTGCAGGATGGTCGGACCACTTGTTGAAGAACTCAGTCATGAATATGAAGGACGTGCAGTGATCGGTAAGCTGGATGTTGACAGCAACCCAGGTGTTACAGCAAAATATGGAATCCGGAATATCCCTACCATTCTTTTCTTTAAAAATGGTGAAGTTGCTGATAAACAGGTTGGTGCAGTGCCCAAATCGGTGCTCGCTGCCAAACTTGAAAAACTTTTATAATCAGCATTTATTTTTATCCGGGATGCATGTGTGAAGGCATGTGTCCTTTTTTTTTATTTATCAGCTAAATTTTGTCCTGTGCCCATTGCCATAGATCAGGCCCGTTTCGATGAACTCAGTCCGCTTGAACTGCTTGCACGTCAGGTAGTTGAGGGATTTATTACGGGACTTCACAAAAGCCCTTTTCATGGTTTTTCTGTTGAGTTTGCTGAGCACAGGTTATACAATCAGGGCGAATCGGTCAAACACATTGACTGGAAGTTATTTGGCCGGAGCGACAAAATGTTCGTGAAACGGTACGAGGAGGAAACCAACCTTCGGTGTCAGATTGTCATTGACGGCAGTTCATCCATGTACTTTCCTTTAAAAGAGAGCAATACAACAGATGGATCTGATAAGATGACTTTTTCGGTCTATTCAGCTGCAGCCATTATGTACCTTTTGCGTAAGCAGCGCGATGCCGCCGGTCTGAGCATTTTCAGCGATGAAGTTATCTTACACACCCAGGCACACAGTAACATTGTACACCACAAGCGCCTTTATTCAGAAATGGAGAAGTTACTGAGTCCTGCAGGTGACTTAAAGGGGAAGCACACATCAGCAGCCCAGGCTCTTCACCAGATTGCAGAGAATATTCATAAACGTTCCCTGGTAATCATCTTCAGTGATATGCTCGATAACAGCGATGCCCGGGAAGAATTGTTTCCGGCATTACAGCACCTGCGACATAACAAGCATGAAGTGATTCTTTTTCATGTTTATGACCGGCAACGGGAAGTTGAATTTGCCTATGACAACAAGCCTTATCGCTTTGTTGATCTTGAATCGGGAGAGGAATTAAAAGTGAAACCCCACGAAATAAGGGTAGGTTACCAGGAACGTATGCGGGCTTTTAAAACTGATCTCACCATAAAATGTGCCGCTTACCACATTGATCTTGTGGAAGCGGATATCAATCTTGGGTATAAGCAGATATTACTGCCTTATCTGCTGAAAAGGGTGAGGATGCATTAAGATCAAAGCTCAAAGTTCAAAGCTCAAAGTAAACAGTAAAATGACTATAATAAGATCCGGGGGGAATATTTTACGGATTGCGGGAGTTCATTACCATGGAATCTGAATTATAGTTCAATATAGTGCTTCTCACCCGGAAACAAAAATTTCATACTTCCATTTTACCTGATCAGCAGGAATCGTTCAAACAGTTTTGTCAGCGATTTCTCCGCAACAGCAGCTGTTTCCAGGATATCCGACAATTTCACCGGCTGCAGGTTATCGGGATCGCATTCATCGGTGATTACACTGACGGCAACACAGGGCAATTTCATATGGTTGCAGGCTATTACCTCAGGAACGGTTGACATGCCCACTACATCAGCCCCGATGATCTTCAGGAAACGGTATTCTGCCCCGGTTTCAAGGTTTGGTCCTGAAACAGCTGCATAAACACCTTCATGTAACAGGATATTCTCATTTGCAGCGGATTTCCTCATCCTTTTGAGGAGTCCTGCATGATAAGCCTCACTCATATCGGGAAATCTGACTCCAAGGTCTTCATCATTGGGCCCCAACAGTGGATTATTCATCAGCAGGTTGATGTGATCGGTGATCAGCATCAGGCTCCCTTTTTTATAGGAAAGATTGATACCTCCGGCAGCATTCGACAACATCACCTGTTTAACCCCCAGCAGTTTCATCACCCTGATGGGGAAAACAATCTGGTTCATAGTATAGCCTTCGTAGTAATGGAAACGGCCCTGCATAGCCAGCACCTTATGTCCGCACAGCTCACCATAAATAAGTTTCCCGTGGTGGGTTTCAACGGTCGAAACCGGGAAATCCGGGATATCTTCATAATCAATTATGATTTGAGGGTTAATTCTATGCGCGAGATCGCCCAGCCCGGTTCCGAGTACTATTCCTGTATCTGCACCTGTAATGCCTGTATTTTTAAGAAAATCTGCAGTTTCAGCAAGTTGTTTGTTCATTATTGACTTTTATTTACTGCTCATATTTTTCCCTTGCAAATTAAACAATTTCCCCCTTCATGCATTTACTGTACAAATAAAGAAGTATGGCAATCAATGAAGATTTTTTATCCCGTCTTGAAGTACAGTTAGCGCAGAATTCTTCCTGGCCTGCCGTTTATATGTTCAAGTTTATTATACCTGAAAGCAATCAGGGCTATGCCCTGCTTCGCAGTTTGTTTGGTGAAGAGTCGCGTTTGTTTACCCGTCACTCATCCGGAGGCAAATACATTTCGGTAACCGTAAAGGAGATGATGATCAATCCGGCTGAAGTTATTGAACGGTACCGTAAAGCTTCAGTCATAGAAGGGATTATTGCCCTTTGAGCATGTCATCACAGATAATAAAAAAACTCAGGGACACGATGTGCCGTGTCCCTGGACTCGTTTTCGGATGTTGTCTGATTATTTGGCGTAACTGATTGCCCTGGTTTCGCGGATAACCGTAATCTTGATCTGCCCGGGATAAGTCATCTCATCCTGAATCTTCTTCGAAAGATCATAGGAGATCTTGTTGGCATCGTCGTCAGAGACTTTATCGGCACCAACAATTACCCTCAATTCACGGCCGGCCTGGATGGCATAAGTCTTAACCACGCCAGGATAGGAGAGGGCCAGGTCTTCAAGGTTTTTGAGACGCTGAATATAGGCTTCAACCACTTCGCGGCGTGCACCTGGTCTGGCACCTGAGATGGCGTCGCAAACCTGCACAATGGGAGCGATGAGGCTTTCCATTTCTATTTCGTCGTGGTGGGCACCAATGGCATTGCA
The DNA here is from genome assembly GCA_043806115.1 of Bacteroidota bacterium. Lineage (GTDB taxonomy): Bacteria > Bacteroidota > Bacteroidia > Bacteroidales > Lentimicrobiaceae > Lentimicrobium. The sequence continues at coordinate 54,079 of JAZDHI010000070.1, read as the reverse complement.
GATGTCGGCCGGTTCCTTGTATCGTTCAGCAATCTTCATTCCCAGGATGGCATGTGGTAATTCAGGCTCGTTGTCGGGCACTTTCCCGATATCATGAAGCAGTCCGGCGCGTTTGGCTTTCTTGGGACTGAGGCCAAGTTCTGCCGCCATTGTGGCGCAGAGGTTGGCAACTTCCTTCGAATGTTGAAGCAGGTTCTGGCCATAGGATGACCTGTATTTCATTTTACCGATCATACGGATCAGTTCAGGATGCAGCCCATGAATACCCAGGTCAATGGTTGTCCGTTTCCCGGTTTCTATGATCTCCTGTTCAATCTGTTTTTTCACCTTGGCAACGACCTCTTCGATGCGGGCCGGATGGATACGTCCGTCAGTCACCAGCTTGTGCAGTGACAGCCGGGCAATTTCACGCCTGACCGGATCAAAACCTGAAAGAATGATGGCTTCGGGAGAATCGTCGATGATGATTTCAACACCGGTAAGGGCTTCCAGGGTCCGGATGTTACGGCCTTCACGGCCAATAATACGCCCTTTGATCTCTTCACTTTCTATGTTGAAAACCGAGACTGAATTTTCGATGGCATGTTCAGTGGCTGTACGCTGAATGGTTTCGATAACAATCTTTTTGGCTTCCGTATTGGCAGTCAGCTTGGCTTCTTCAACAATGTCCTTGATGTGGACCATTGCTTCGGACTTGGCATCATCTTTCAGGGTTTCGATCAGCAGGTTTTTTGCCTGATCCGCTGATAGTCCTGAAATGGTCTCGAGTTGCTCAACCTGTTGTTTTGTTGCTTTGTCGAGTTCTGTCTGTCTTTTTGTTACAATTTCGAGTTGGGCTGTCAGGTTGTCCTTGATGGTTGTGGTTTCTTTCTGTTTACGTGTCAGCTCTTCGATTTTCTGTGAGATGACAACTTCTTTTTGTTTTAATCGGTTTTCGTTTTTTAATAATTCTTTGTTTTTCTCCTGCAACTGGTTTTCGTGATCGGTCTTCATTTGAAGAAATTTCTCTTTGGCTTGCAGAATTTTATCCCTCTTGATCATTTCGCTTTTTTCTTCAGCGTCTTTCAGGATGTTTTCACTCTTTTTTTCGACTGCCTTTCTTAGTAGTGTGCTGGTTATCAGCGCCCCGACTACTAAACCGGCAATGGCTGCAACAATTATTAAGATTGTCTCCATTGTTAATTGGTTAGTTAGAGATATGATGAATGGAGGAAGAAACAGGACAAAAAAAATCCGCACTGATCCTTAGTTTTGGTAAACCCCAAAACTACATGAATGAGACTGCCAGGGACTTCGAACTTCCAATGCCCTCCTGAGAGAGTCCCGGCCGAAACCGGGTAAGGCCTGCTCCACGTCCAGCTCTGAGCTTTGTCCCAAAGTTGAAAATGTTGAGTTTACAAACATAAATGAATCAATGCGGAATATTGTAAAATGTTTTTCAAAGAACTTATATTGAACTCTTATTTTTCCAAAACAACTGCTAATAATCCATTTATCTCTTCAAGTTTTAAAAGTAATCCTTTTTCAGAGAATTTAATCTGATTATCCAAATCAATTGCACTTGTTGAAAACTGTAATGCCACCATTGCGAGTAAATCCTGCTTGTCTTTATATTGAAAATGGTTTGCATAGGTTTTCATTTGTTCATCAATAGCTTTGGCAGCAGCCCTTACTGTTTCTTCTTCTCTTCTTTCAATCTTCAGTTTGTAAGTTCTGTCAGCAATCACCACAGATATTGATAGTTCATCCATTCGGCTGATTAACAGTTTATTATTTATTCAAGAGTCCAATACAATGGTCAATTTCCCGCACAAGTTCATTAATCTTCAATTTGACATCCGTCCTTTTTTCTTCCTTGTTTAGCGATTTCGCCAGTTTTAAAGTTTTTAATTTTTCTTGTTGTTCATTAATAATCGATTCAAGTATTTCAATTTCAGACTTAAGCGTATTTACTTCTTCTCTGAGTCGTACAATCTCTTCCTGAAGTATTCCGGTTTGTCCGATCAGCTTACGCACTTTGTATTCAATTCCTGCAACGAGTGTTTCGGCACTTTTCATGAAAACCTGGTTAAGGCGGCAAAGTTAATTTAAAGTTTGTAACCGTCAAACAAGCCGCCCGCCTGCTCGTGGTCATTTTTGTTCAAATATAATCATTTATCAATCCATCTGCACATTTTTTCGTTAATTTTAATAAAAATTTCAGTTGTGAGCGAAGCTTTTCTGCACTATTTATGGAAGTACAGGTTGTTTACTTCTGCTTTAAATACCATTACAGGCGAGGAGATTGAAATCCTGTCTCCGGGTATACATAATCACAATGCCGGGCCGGACTTTTGTGATGCCCGCCTGAGAATTGGTGATACAGTGTGGGCCGGGAATGTTGAAATTCATATCAATTCTTCTGACTGGCAGCGTCATGGGCATCATAACGACCCTGTTTATGATAGTGTGATTCTTCATGTTGTGTATTGTCATGACGCAACCGGGAATGCAGGAAGGATGCCGGTAACCGTAATCAGCGAAAAATTTGATAAGAAGATTTATAATGCCTATGAATCTTTCATTACAACTAAAAACCGGGTTCCCTGCATCAGGCTTGTCGGGACTGTCGATAAAAATGAAATCAGTCTTTGGTTGGAAAGGATGCTGATTGAACGGCTTGAATATAAGTCAGAATACATTCAGGAGTATCTGGATATTTCGGAAAATGACTGGTTTGGTGTTTTTTACATCATGCTGGCCAGGAGTTTCGGCTTTAACCTGAATGCCTTGCCGTTTGAAATGCTTGCCAGATCATTGCCTTACAGGATCATAGCCAGGCACAAAGACAATCCGATGCAGATTGAAGCCTTGATTTTCGGACAGGCCGGCCTTCTTGATCAACGTCACACGGAACCATGGCCTCTGCAGTTGTATGCTGAGTATTCTTTCCTGCGGAAGAAATATAAACTTATTCCGATTGCTCCCCATTTGTGGCGCTTTATGCGCCTCAGACCGGTAAATTTTCCAACCATCAGGCTGGCACAATTTGCTTCATTACTCAGCAGCCCTGAAAATCCTTTATCAGCCTTGCCCGAATGTCGCTCTGCCAAAGAGCTGTCGCGGTTGCTAAATGCGATGGCTTCGGATTTCTGGGACACACATTACAACTTTAATAAATCATCAGCCTTTGGGAAGAAAAAGCTCGGGCAAGCATCTGTTAATTTACTGGTAATTAATGCTGTGCTTCCTTTTTTATTTGTATACGGACGGGCAACAGCCAACGATGACCTTTGTAACAGATCACTTACCTTTTACACTCAGATTCCCGGTGAGAAAAACAGCATTACTGTTAACTGGAAGTCAGCTGGTCTGGATACCTCTACAGCTTTTAATACACAGGCACTTATCAGCATGAAATCAGATTATTGCGATAAATTCAGGTGCCTTGATTGCCGGATTGGTAACCTGTTACTCCGCAACCCGGAAACTTTGAGCTGTAGTAATTAGTTTTTTTAATATTATTGCATAAGGGAAACCTTCGTTTTGGTTCTCTGTTTTATTTGGCAAAGCTGAAAAGCAACAGATACTGAAGCCTGAATCCGGATACTAACAATCCGATGACAGTCAAATGATAAGATTATAACCTATATGGTGATCAAAACCGGGAATATATGACGAATAATAAAGAAGCATGGGGCTCAAGGGTCGGCCTGGTTTTAGCAATGGCTGGGAATGCTGTAGGCTTTGGCAATTTTCTGAGATTTCCGGTTCAGGCCGTCCAGAATGGGGGTGGGGCATTTATCATCCCCTACCTGGTTTCATTTTTGCTGATGGGTATCCCGTTGTTGTTTATTGAATGGTCTTCAGGACGGTTTGGCGGAAAGTTCGGACATCATTCCACCCCTTTCATCCTGCAGTCAATGGATAAAAGATGGCTATGGAAGTATGTCGGAGTGTTCGGCATCTTTTCAAACATAGCCATTGCTGCCTACTATTGTTATATTGAGAGTTGGACTATGTCCTACATTATTCATTCCCTGATTGGTTCTTTCGATGGTTTGAGTCAGCATGCCGTAGCAGACTTCTTTTCTGATTATCTTGACGTATCAACATCAACAACAGGCATTCCTTATGAAGCCCTGGTCTTTTTTATACTTTGCATAGCTTTGAATACTTGGATATTAAGCAAGGGGCTAAGTGGCGGCATCGAAAAAGTAGCAAAAGTTGGTGTTCCTTTGCTGATTGTTTTCGGGATCTTTTTAGCGATCAAAGGTATAACGCTCAAAGCCGGTGTCAATGGTGCAATCCATGATGGTACCAAGGGCCTTAATTTCCTGTGGACGCCTGACTTTACTTCGCTGGCTAACCCAAAGGTATGGCTTGCTGCTGCCGGGCAGATTTTTTTCACACTCAGTGTTGGAATGGGATCCATCCAGTGTTATGCCTCTTTTCTGAAAACGCGCGATGATGTCGCACTAAATGCCATGTCGGCAGGTTGGATGAATGAATTCGTAGAAGTGGTACTGGGCAGCGCCGTTATCATACCAATCGCCATTGGTTATCTGGGCATTGATAAAGTTGTTGAATTGACCAACATAGGCGGACTCGGACTCGGCTTCCGTACCATGCCGTTTCTATTTGAACAATGGGGCCCGATACTTTCAGCAGTAGCCGGTTTTGCTTTTTTTGGCCTTTTGTTTTTTGCAGGTATCACTTCCTCTTTAGCTATGGGCACCCCGGGTATGGGGTTTATGATGGATGAGTTCAACTGGTCGAGAACCAAATCCGCTTTGGCATTCGGATTGGTTGTACTCATTCTTGGCCTTCCAACCATTTTCTTCTTTAATGAAGGGGTTTTCGATGAATACGATTACTGGGCCGGTACTGTCTCATTGGTAGTATTTGCTTTGCTCGAAGCCATTCTTTTCTCCTGGGTTTTTGGTCTGAATAATGGTTGGAAGGAAATAACCGCCGGTGCGGATATTCAGGTTCCTCTGGTATACCGGTTTATCATCAAATATATTACCCCTGTTGCCCTGATCATGGTTTTTACCGGGGCTCTGCTCCGGCCTGTCAATGATGACTGGTCACAAATCAACCTTAAGGGATGGACATTGCATAATGAGAGTATCCTGGGACAATTGCAGCATAAAGGAGCAGGCCCGAACAACGAATGGTTCTCAAAGGTATTTTATGCCGAGGCCCCCGGGATTGTGGATTCTGTTTATTCGTCCCCGGATAATAAATTCTTTTTCAGGACCTCGGCCATGGATTTGAATGGTAAACTGAACAGCAGGGTTTATCATTATAAACCGGTCAGACACCTGCTGATGGTAGAAAAAGGCGACCTAGTCTCAACCGGGCATGTACTTTATACCGGTCAGGTGATTAACCGTGTGTTTTATATGGACATGGCCAGGCTGTTATTACTGGTTGTTTTCCTGTCAATTTCCCTGTTGGTATATATAGCCTGGCGTAAACGGATGAATGAAAGGAGGAACTGATTATGAATTTATATGCCCTGATAATGATGGTATCGGTCGAATTGATCATAACCTGTCTGACCATTTGGTTTTTTTATAAGGTTTTAACAATAAAACCAAAACCTGAGCCAGATTCCTATACTGATAATGATGATATGGAGAGGTAAGCCGGAGGTCATCTCAATTTCATGTTTTTCAGATTGATGAATCAGGTTTTTGATATTTCGGTTGTATTTTATAACTGTATTGATTATATTTGTATCTGATATTACAATTGAGAGTATTTTGAGAACAGCAATAAATCGCTTTACAGGGTCTGGCCACTAAGTAGAAATTGTAGTAATTTTCAGGCACCGTTAAAGGGTTTTTATCATGAATTGCAGACCATCTCCCTGACGATTAACGGATTTCATTATTAATACCCGATCAGAGTTTACAACATTGGGTCATATTAAATACATAGCAATTGTTTATTTTACATTCCGGATGTTATTGATGCTAACCTGGTTGTCAGAATGAAAACATAGAACAGATCTTTATTTTTTATTAAATAATATCTTATTCAGAGTCTTTATATTTATAATTACTTGAAGCGGTCATTTGGTTTCGCAAACCTGATGACAGAGTACCTGTCATTCGGGAAATCGGAAAGGGTAGCAATCCTGGCTGTTATCCTGATGATTGTTATTGTTGTGATGCTCCCTGCCGTCATAAAACGGATTCATAAACCGGTAAATGTCAGTGATCAATTATTTGAAGAGCTGATCGCGGAGTTTCTTAAAAAAGAAGAGGTAACCGGTGTTGCTCAACAGACCGGCTTTGATTTTACAAATCCTGATCGTGAGTCTGTGAGACAGAAAATGGTCCTGTTTCAATTCGACCCTAATACACTGAGTGAATCAGGATGGGCAAGAATGGGATTTTCAGCAAAGCAGGCTAAAGGTATAATAAAATACAGAGAGAAAGGGGGGCGCTTTCGAAAGAAGGAAGATCTGAAAAAGCTTTATGCAGTCAGCGATGAGGTTTATATTCTGATTGAACCTTATATTATGATAACTGATAGAAAACCTGAATCAGACCGGACATTTACAGAAAGAAGCAAATTTGATATTCAGCCCGGAATAGTTCCGGAAAGATACCAAGCGGAACTCAACAGTGCAGACTCTGCAGAACTGGTAAAGGTATATGGCATCGGACCGGCTACGGCAAAGCGAATTATCCGGTACCGTGAACGATTGGGCGGATATGTTAACAGGGAGCAGTTGCGGGAAGTCGCAGGTGTCGATAGCTCAAGGTATGAAATGATTAAAGAAGGGGTTTTCGCCGATCCCGATGTTGTCAGAAAAATTGATATTAACAAGTCTTCAATCAGTCAGTTAAGGGAGCATCCCTATATAGATTATTACATTGCAAAGGCCATAGTGGATAACCGGATTAAGAAAGGGGCCTATTCTTCTCCCGACGAACTGCGTGAGATTCCATTGATTTACGACGCTTTGTATCAAAAACTCAGGCCATATATTTCAATTTCCGATTAGCCATGAAATCAACATCAAAGAATAAAACCGGCAATAAGCTTTTTGCGGTTTTTAATGAAAAGAAGATCAGGTTAATCTTTCTTTGCCTGGCTGTTTTATTGGTTAGCCGGGGTTATACACAGATGTTGCCTTCGATCGGAGCCATGATTTCAAAGGCTGAACTTTGCAGGAACTCCAATCCGGAAGAGGCTCTCAGATATGCCGCAGAGGCACTTGAAATGGCCAGAAAAGCAAATCATCAGCCATCACTTGCCGGAACACACAGGTATATTGGTACGTTACTTTTTGTCACCGGAGAACTTAAAAATGCTCGTTTGCATTTTGATTCTTCCTTTGTCATGTATAGAGAGTTAAGGGATGAAAAAGGTATTGCAGCCTGCCTGAACAATATTGGTGTTATTTGCCAGGAGACGGGTGAATATGATCTGGCCCTCGGTTATTTCAGTAAATCGATCAGCCTCAAATTGAAACTCGGTGATACTGCAGGTGTCACAAGTGGCATGATCAATACCGGAACCATATACAGTTACAGAGGAGATAATGCCAGGGCTGCCGGAGTTTTCAGAAAGGTATTGGCAATAGCTTCAAAATCTTGTGATACGTCTGTATTGATTGATGCCGGCATTAATCTTGCAACTGTGTTTATCAATGAAAAGAAACCAGATTCCGCACTTGCCCTCTTGTTTAAGGTGCTGAAAATGGCTGGTGCATTGAATGATGATTACAGCAGGGCATATTGTCTCAATAATATAGGAGGTGTTTACCAGAACACCTTCAGAAACAAGGAAGCCATCATCTGTTTCAACGAGGCGCTTGCAATACGTGATGATCTGGGAGATATCGCAGGTCTTGCCTCTACATTGGATAACCTTGGTAAAATGTACATGAGGCTAAATGATAATGAGAAAGCCGTTGACTGTTTTTTTCAGGCATTGCAATACAACCAGCAACTTGATGATAAGCGTTCAATAGCCATTACCCTCAATTCCCTGGGAGAACTCTTACTGAAACTGGGTGATTTTGATGGTGCTGAGGTATATCTGAAGCAGGGAATATCATTAGCCCGTGTGCTTGATCTCAGGCAGGAACTAAGGGTAATGTATTCCAATCTGATACTTGCCTGTAGTGCTTTACAGAAGTTTGACAGCGCACATGTTTACTTCTCTTTTTTCAATGTTCCGGCTCAGCATTCAGCAATATTTTTTACGGAAAATGCTGCTGTTGAAATGAACGTTGAAAAGCAAAAGTTACAGAAGAATCATTTCAGGCAAAACAGTTTCATGCTCACAGCGTTCTTATTTACTTTTTTTCTGCTGATGCATCTTTTTACACGAAAAAAGAAGTGAATGCCGGGCTGATTCAGTGTTTTTTTTCCGGCTTACTGTCTGTGGGTTGTTCACTTTCCGGGATGGACGAATCAGGCTCAACTGGCATTGTTGTCGTGTCGTTCTGCACCCAATAGGGAGTTTCGTTGATATCCTCTTCTTCTTCCTCAGGCCATTCATAGACTCTGACCTGAGGTCCGCTTTTTCTATATGCAAAAGCAAGCACAATTCCGGCAACAATTCCCATCAGGTGCGATTCCCATGATATATTCCTTTCCGGAAAGAATTCAGGAAAGATACCCCAGACCATACTACCATAGAGAAAAATAACCAAAAGGCTGAAAGCCATTAGTCGGGTTTCCCGTCTGATTACACCACTGGTAAAATGGAATGCTGCCAATGCATATACTACGCCAGAGGCGCCAATATGGTAATTGTCGCCTCTGGCAAACAACCATACCCAAAGACCTGTCAGAAGCCAGGAAAATGCAAAAATCCGGAGGGCATCGGAACGATAGTAATAAATCAACGCAGCACCAAGCAGGAAAAGTGGTGCAGAATTGGCAGCGAGGTGTGCCACATCGGCATGAATCAACGGAGCAAAGAGAATACCGGGCAGGCCTTTTAACTGTAAGGGAAGTAAACCAAACTGCGCGAAAGAAAGTCCGGCTATCATTTCAATAGCCTTTATAACCCACATCAATGCTACTACTATTGCAAATACTGAAACAGATGTAATGATCCGGCGCTTTTCATCCTGCATGACATGTGATTTTCTATTTTTTTAAGGCAGAAAGGTACAAAAACCATTCCTGCCTTAAAAATGACATGAAACAATCATCATGGGCAGACTTCCCGCTTTTAAGGCTTTGAAATATTTCTGAGTGTAAATACCCTGCTTATGTTAAAACCGAAATAAATACCGCCATTTCCCCATTTACCATCGGTTTTTGTTATCAATCCCCGGTCGAACATCGGCTGGGTATTTGAAAAATGAAGCTGAAATACATGCCCTCCGGTTTCAATATCAAATCCGATTGATAATGGATTTTCAGTTTTGTCAGCTACCGAGCCTGGTAAAACATAAAAGTATTCTGCGTTGAAACTTAGCCGCTGTGTAATCTTGTAACGCCCGCCAATTCCTGCTGCATAGGTATCATTATCTTCAGAAGCAAGGGAAACGAGATTTCTATGGATAAAAGTCGGGGTTATCTGAAGTGAAAGGTTGTTGCTGAATTTTCGGGCGATCAGTATCTGATTCACAAATGAAAATCTTGAAGAGAAGTAATTTTTCCGTTCCGGGTACTGCCACTTCAGGGAATTCAGATCCATCGAAGTAAACAGGGTAAGAGTTACAGGCATATTTCTCGCTCCTTTTGATTGTCTGAGGACTTTTGCCTTCAGAAACCCATCAAAGGTTTTTTCGTAAGAACTGCGACCAACGCCAACACTCAGAAAATCTGTCAGCCCATATTCAAGCCCAAGCCTGATGGTTGCATTGTCGAGACCAAAAAACTCATAGCCTCCTGAATTGACCTTTCCGAAATTATGCGAAATCATGAAAAGGAGTACCCCGTTAGCGGGATTCTCAACGGAATGTCCGCTTACTATTCTTGTTGTTTTGAATGTGGCATAAGTAAAGTCCGTTTTCGGTTCTTCCTGTCCGAAGACATCCATCAGATCCTGCCCGGATGACCAAACAGGTTTTAAAACCAACATTGCGACTATCATGAATGCAGCTAAATATTGTTTTTTCATTTCTCGTTTTTTTTGAAACTTAATTCTGAGGGTAACCTCTTATAATCCAGGCATCTATTTTTGAAAGATCGCATGACGAAAGCTTGTTGCCGTTCTGGGGCATCGGTTGCGCACCTGATTCATGGTTAATGGCTTTTCTGAACCGGCCGCTTTCAATTACTGTTCTCAATCCATCGTATGTGCTTGTAACCACATTGCCGGAAGGGGAGACCTCGCTGTGGCAACTGTTACAGTTTAATGCCAGCAAAGGGGCAACAAACCCACTGTAGGTAATTCCGGTTGTATCGCACTGTACGCCGGGCAAGTCCGGATAAAGGAATTCTTCATTGTCGTAATAGCAGGACGAAACCATGACGGTTATTATACTGAAAGTTGCCAGTTTATTCATGTTTTTTAAGAAACTGACAAATTTTTTGCGCTCCATTTTCGATACGGTTTTTATTTATATGATATCAAAGTCATCATGTCTGACATTCATCCGGCCTCAGAGTGTTACCTGAAAGACAAGCTTCAAGGCCGTAAAGTGAATGAGAATCTTCAGCAGCTTTACAGGTATTGTAATCTTCAAACCTGATCCCACCAGGAAGAATGCTTACTGAGCGGCACCCCCGGAATTATGTAAACCGGGAAGGCTTCAGACCCCGGATTCACTGTAATCAGTGGGATAAATTTCAACACAGTAATTGAAATCAGCTTCCTCAATAACCCCACCTGGCAACAATGGCCTTTTACATTACTGAAAATTCAGGACGGGATGCGAAGGCATTCCGGTTTCTCCCTTTTAACAGCACCCTATAAAACATGTTGCTTCGGGTATTTTCAGGTTTTACTCTCCTGGCTTATCTTAATCGGTAATCATAAGTCAGCATCATCCCAAAGTCGGCATTCTCCATTTACCATCCTTCCGGTCAGGCATAGCATAATTTGAAAGGAGGCAGTGTGGTTGGCAAAATAGACTGAATCTTCACTGCTGGTCGCATCTATGACCTGAAGAGAAGATTCAGGCTACCAAACAATTATTTGATGATCAGTTTTTCATTCAGTACCCCATCAGGTGTATTGATGCTGAGTAAATAATATCCGGAGGTCAACTGATTTTCAATTTTGAGGCTATGTTTGCCTGCAATCAGATTGCCATCGTAGAGTACTGCTGCCTGCTGACCATTCAGGTTGTAAACAATGGCTGTTACTCTGCCATATTTGCTCAGGTTGAGGTCTGCAAAAACATGTTTACCGGCCGGATTCGGGTATAACCTGAAAGTTCCTTTAGTCAGATCTTCAAAACCAACGCTGAAATTTTCATTCACAGTTAATGATGATACACCGACATTGGGTTGGCCCATCACTCTGGCGATGTACATGGTAACCGGCCCGGTTTGTGCCACTGGTGCAACCCACTGGAAATTCCAGGTTGCGGTGGCGGAATTACTACCCTGGATGTGTGTAATATACTTGCCGTTACCAACAAGTTGTGCATTACCGCCAGCAATTAATGTTCCAAGTTGGGTTCCTGCAGCATTCTGTGGGGATGCCTGGAATCCTTTACGCCCCGAACCTGATAATGTTACTGTAAAATTGTAAGTTGAACCTGCAATGTAACCGGTTGCAGGTACATCTGAGGTCAGGATTCCGGCAATATTACCGGCTGTGCCTCCATGACAAGCAGTACAATTTACACCATCACCCGGTGAACCGGTATGGCCTGCAGGTGCACCGGTCGGATACTTGAGTCCACCATCACCGGAAAATGACTGGGTCAGGGCAAAGATTACAACCAGTAAAGGAAGCAATAATAAGTAACGGGTTTTCATAAAAAAGTTTGTTTTAATTTAGGTTTATCTGGGGTTTGAGAGGACAAGCGAATATTTGATTGTTTTTCTTGCAATCAGGCTGGTTTTTGCCTGATTAATTGTTGGGTGCTCCGTCTGCAATCCATTTCCTTACCTGTATAATGTTGCAGTCTGCTAATTTATTTCCACCCTGGGGCATTGCGGTATAGCCCTGCTGATGATTGATTGCGCCGTACAGGCTGCCGTTCACAGCGGCTGATTTTACTGATGCATAGTTATCTAACCGGATTCCACCTGAAGAAAGCGTGGCATTGTGACAACCTTTGCAATTCTGATCCAAAAGTGGTTGAATGGCATTAGCGTAAGTATAACTGTTGGTGTCGCATCCGGCATCACAATAATTATTCTTTGCACCTTGCTCTATCCATTTCCTTATCAGGAGGATCTGGTCCGTTGAAAGCGCAGCCATTGGAGAAGGAGGCATTCTGTCCTCAGGATCATCTTCGGTTATTGCCTCGTACAATTCACTCCTGCCAGGGTTGCCCGGAATAATTTCAGCTGTATTCATAACCGACTGATAGGAGGTGAGAATTACCCCTTCCTGCGCTGTTGAAGCATCATGGCAACCCGACATACCGCAGCCGGAGATCAAAAGTGGCAGTACCTCGTTTTGAAAATAGACAGTATCGGGATCGCAGGTCAGGCCGGTTGGAATTGTATCACCGGGTGGAATCGGATCAATGATGACAATATCTTCAGGTTCATGCTTGCATGAAATGAATACCAGAAGCATAAAAGAGCAGAAAAAAGCTACAACTTTAATTAGGGGGGGTGATTCAATTACCATAATAATGAGTAGTCAGACAGTTCTGAAAGAGTGCTGCGCAAAGATGAAACAATTAGTCATTCTTAGTGTTAGGTTGTAAACCAATACAGAATAATAATTGTTCACACCGGTACTGCAATTTTATCATTAACTTTGTAAAATCATAACATCAGAACTATTTTCCAACTCCTTTCCTATGAGCACTTTAAAAAGAAACATGTATTTTTTGCCTGTTGCCGGACTCATGCTTATTTTTATTTTTTCATTACAGAACACCAGTGCCCAACAGCGTTCAGATTCCAAATCTACTGTTCAGAAGTTCGCTTCACTGCTTCAGATGATCAATTATTATTATGTTGATTCTACAAATCAGACCGAACTAACTGAACAGGCAATTGTTGCCATGCTGAAAGATCTGGATCCTCATTCAGTCTACATCTCGAAGGATGAAGTTCAAAGAGCAAATGAACCATTACAGGGAAATTTTGAAGGCGTGGGAATACAATTTCAGCTTTTCCGCGATACCATTCTTGTTGTAGCAGCCGTTCCCGGCGGACCATCTGATAAACTCGGGATTCTGGCCGGTGACAAAATAATTACAATCAACGGTGAAGTTGCATTCGGATCAAAAGTTACCAACAACTTTGTAATGGAACGGCTTAGGGGAGCGAAGGGGACGAAGGTAAAAATTGAAATACTTCGCCGGGGGCACAAGGGACTGATCGAATATACCATTGTCAGGGATAAGATTCCGCTTAACAGTATTGATGCAACCTATATGATTTCAGAGGATATAGGATATATCAAACTTACAAGATTTGCAAGAACCTCGCTCACTGAAGTTAAAGAATCGGTTTCGAAGCTAAAGTCTCAGGGAATGAAGAATCTGATCCTTGACCTGAGGAATAATTCAGGTGGTTTTCTTGATGTTGCCATCGATCTTTCTGATGAATTTCTTCCTTCTGAAAAGCTGATTGTTTATACAAAGGGGCTGCGCAGCCCACGGATGGACTTTAAAGCTACTTCAAGGGGCGGATTTGAAAAAGGCAAACTCATTGTAATGGTAAACGAAGGAAGTGCCTCAGCCAGTGAAATAGTGGCAGGTGCTGTTCAGGACTGGGACCGTGGCCTTGTTGTCGGAAGGAGATCTTTTGGTAAAGGTCTTGTTCAACGTCCGTTCGAATTACCCGACAGCTCTGTGGTCAGGCTTACAACTGCAAGATATTATACCCCCTCAGGCCGTAGTATCCAAAAATCATACGAAGAAGGAACAGATGACTACTATGATGACCTTACCAAAAGGTTTAAACATGGTGAATTTGTCTCAGCTGACAGTATCCGTTTCCCTGATTCTCTGAAATACTATACCCCTGCGAAGCGAATTGTCTATGGTGGCGGAGGTATCATGCCCGATGTATTTGTTCCGCTTGATACAACGGCTACTTCCAGGTATTACACAGATATTCTTCGCAAAGGACTGATGAATGACTTTGTTATTGATTATATGGAGAAAAATCGCGAATCCCTGAGAAACCAATATCCGGACCTGCCATCATTCCGCAATCATTTCTCTGTTGATAACGCTCTTCTGGCCGAGTTTACATTATTTGCAGCTACAAAAGAAGTCCCGCTTGATAGTGAAGGGATCGAAAAGTCTGGCACTGAAATAAGGCATGTTTTGAGAGGATTGATAGCGCGTAACCTTTTTGATGTAAGTGCTTATTTTGAAATAATCAATCCCATTGACCACGAACTGATGAGGGCTGTAGAAGTGATGCACGAAGATAACCTGTTCCGGAAACTAAGCTTCGCTATGTAAACCCCTGTGTTGAAATGGAACACCTGATCCGCACTATCCCTGGTATAATGCGGATTTTTTTTTGCATCAGAAACAAATGAATTTCAATTGTTTTTAACAGAATTGAGCAATCTGACCGATGAGATATTCATACTTGCCAGGGTAAGCCGGCATTAAGATTGTTCAAATCCCCCGGTGCCAAAATATACTTTCTTTTGAATGGCTGCATTTTCTTTGACGATCGACTGGTTGCCCATCTGAAATCAGTCGGTTTGATCATGATTTGCTTCCGGCAACTCATTTCCCTTGATAAACCGGTAAAAACTTTGCCTGAACTATTCATAAATAGCATCAACTTAATGAAACGATGTGTTTTAGTGCTTTTGAGGTAACTTCTTATTTGTGTCACAAAGACTAAGGGACATAGCCTTCACTATGTTTCTGAATAATTCATGATTAATTACTTCAGGATATCATCACTGAATTCAGAACAGGTTTTTATCTTATTGGGTTAGATCTCCGGTCAATAAAAAAAACGGACATTATTAGGTATTTTGAAATCTATCTTTAAATTTGTTAATCCAAAAATAAATGGTTGATTGACTCTTCAATCATAGTAAATTCAAGTATCCGGCCATATGACAAACATCGAAACAACATACATGGGTCTTAAACTGGACAGCCCTGTTATCATTGGAAGTTCCGGACTTACAAATTCGATACAGAATATTATTGAGTTTGAGCAAAGAGGGGCAGGGGCCGTTGTTCTTAAGTCATTGTTTGAAGAGCAGATAAAATTTGAAATTGCCCGTACTATCAGCAATGATACGAGTCCGAATTTTTATCCTGAAGCACTTGATTACATTTCGAATTACAGCCGTGACCATAGTGTTTCGGAATACCTGACCCTGATCAGGGATGTGAAGAATGTTGTAAAATTCCCTGTTATTGCAAGCATAAACTGTATTACAGCAGAGGAATGGACAGGTTTTGCGCGTAAAATTGAAGAAGCCGGTGCCGATGCCCTTGAACTCAATATTTTTGTTTTGCCCAGTGACCCTGCCATGAGTGCTGAACAAAACGAAAGTCTGTATTTCAGCATCCAGGAGGCGGTTAAAAAACAGGTTAAAATCCCGGTAGCATTAAAAATCAGTTATTACTTTTCGGGTTTGGCAAAAATGGCTCTGAAACTTTCCTGGGCAGGTGCGAATGGCATTGTATTGTTTAATAGGTTTTATTCTCCTGATATCAATATAGATACGATGAAGGTCGTTGCTTCCAATGTATTCAGCACACCTGAGGAAATTACTACCTCACTTCGATGGGTAGCGATGCTCAGCGACCGGTTGTACTGTGATGTATGCGCTTCAACCGGGGTGCATGATAGCGACGGACTAATCAAGCAGCTGCTTGCCGGTGCCAAAGCGGTCCAGATCGCTTCAACGCTTTATAAAAATGGTTTTGGCCGCATCAATGAAATGAATGCGGGCCTTAAGAAATGGATGGAAAATCATAATTATTCAAAAACTGAAGAGTTTATCGGTAAGATGAGTTTCAAAAAAGCGGAGAACCCTGCTGCATATGAACGGGTTCAGTTTATGAAACATTTTGCTGGAATTGAATAGCAGTCACAATGGAATTAAACCTGACAATACTCTAACCTGATTGCTTAAACTGCTGACGTTTTGAATTAATTGCTTTCGCAGCAACAAATGCAGTTGAAAATGCAGCCTGAATATTATAGCCTCCGGTATCGCCATCAATGTCAATTACCTCACCTGAAAAATATAGATTTTTAACAATTCTTGATTCCATGGTGTTGGGTGAAATTTCATCAATACTGACACCGCCTGCAGTTGCCATCGCTGTTTTATATCCACCTGGTTTTTCAACAATGAAAGGACATTCGCAAAGCATTTCCGCCAGACTGATCCGTATTTTTTTCTGAATTTCCGCAAGCCTCATATCAGGTGTTGCTCCTGCCTGCTCAATCAGAAAACGCAACAGGTTTTTTGGTACATTTCCTGACTTTAACCACGATTGAAGTGTAGATTTTCCATTGGTTCGTGCGGACTGAATGAGGGCATCTGAAAATGCGGCAGGGTTCACATCTATGAGATTAATTTTCAACAGATCCCCTTCGGATATATATCTTGAAAAGTCCAGAATACCTGGTCCTGACAACCCTTTCAAAGTAAAAACAATATCTCCGCGATGCTCACCGGTCTTACGGCCGTTGTGAAAAAGACTGATCAAAACATCCGGAAGGGAAATCCCGGAAAGATCCGCCATCTGGTAATTCCTGATCAGGACAGGACTTAAGGCTGGTCTGGGTTTAACGATGGTATGACCAAGATTTTCTGCAAACCTGTATCCGTCTCCTGTTGATCCAGTAGAAGGATATGATAACCCTCCTGTGGCAATAACAAGATTCCGGCTGATGAAAATGGTTTTTCCGCATGTAACATTATAGCAACCATCGACAAGTTCAACTTGTGTCACAGGAGTTGCGTTGAGAATATTCACTTTTTTATCTTTACACGAATTGAGAAGAACCTTCAGGATGTCGGATGACTTCAGTGATGCCGGGAAAATTTTCCCGTTTTTATCTTCATAGGATTCAATTCCTGCACTTTTATAAAAGGAAATCAGGTGATGATTGCTGAATGCATGTAATGCGTGCCTGATGAACCTGTGATTGGTTCCGTAATGACTGAGAAAATCGCTGATAAGACCCGAATGTGTGAAATTACACTGCCCGGTTCCGGAAATCAGTAATTTTCTTCCGGGTCTCTGCCCTTTCTCGACCAGTAAAACATTTTGGTCAGTGAGGTTTAAAGCAGTAAACAATCCTGCCGGGCCGCCGCCAATCACAATCGTATCATATCTTCCGGAGTTGATGCTCATAAGCATGCTAATTTATCATTATTTTATAATTATTCAGCACAATACACAATTGCCAACGGACCTTTTTTCCTTTTTTATTTTTTAATTAACTGTAAGAAAACTGTTATGCATGCCTGTGGTAGCACTATTCACCGATACCGGTGATTGAACCTGCCGTATCTCTGATAACGGTTTCCTTTTTGTTGGACCTAGGTGAATCTGATTACTCTTTGGTAATGTAAATGTTTTTGGTTAATTTCATCCCAGAAATTTTTTCAATTGCATGGAAGAACCAATGGTCAGGATATAATAATGCTGACTTCAGTTTGTCATGTTGATGTTTCCAGGTTTAAGGTGATCAATACCGGCATTGAAACAAATAATCCGGAGAGGGACAAAAAATGATGAAAGAGACAACCTATAACTCAAGGGAAGAACTGCACAAAAGGGTTGAAAATGCAGTTGAAGGGAATTACAGTTTGAGCGGTGGTAAAGGAATAGATGATTTAAAGGGCCTTGTGGCTGAATTGTGGCAATTTATTGAAAAAGGGGAAACAAATTCATCAACCCGGAGCAAAAAACGGAGCCCTGTTTCAACGGAAGATATTACCACTGGTCTGCAAGACGAAAATCTTCCGGAGAGCATTCTGAATTCGATGGATGTTATAGTCGTTTCACTGGCTTATCCTACCTTAAAGCCTTTATTTGTATCTCCTTCTTTGGCAAGGATTTACGGATATTCAGCCGGTCAGTTAGTCAATGATCCCTTTTTGCTGATTCAGCATTGTCATGATGATGACAAACCGAAAATTCAGGAATTTATTGATCAACTTCATCAGAAAAATAACCCGGAAATTGAATTCAGGGTTATTTTACCGGATCTGCAGATCCGGTGGATGAGTACAGGAATAAACCTGATTCCGGATTCATCTGGTGAAATTATCCGTTTAGACATTGTTATACGCGATATAACGGAACGTAAACAATACCGGGAGTTTTCATCGCATATCAATCATGTTCTGCTGGAACTCGGACCTGATTTTCAACAGAATATAAATAAACTGACAGCTCTTTTCGGTGAATTGTTTGGTGCAACCTGCGCACTTTATAACCGGTTGGAGGAAGGATTGCTTTGTTCTGTCGGACAATGGTCTGTTCCTCCTGACTATGTGCCTGTTGATAGACCTGAAGGTCATATCTGTTTTGATGTAATAAAAGGTAATTCCAATAAAATGCTGGTTGTCAGGAACCTTGATAAAACCAGCTATGCCACCTCCGATCCTAATGTTATGCCTTATAAATTAAAGACATATATTGGCAAAGCTGTATTTTGTGAAGGATTGGCAGTAGGGTCTGTTTGTGCTGTCTTTCAGGAAGATTTTATTCCTGGTCTTGAACACGAAAACCTGCTGGATATGATTGCCAATGGTATCGGAATAGAAGAAACCCGGCATAAAGCCTCAAAAGCATTGAAGGAGGCGGAAGAGAAGCTCATGGTTCTTATTAATTCAACACCTGATATAATCTGTTTCAAAGATAGAGAAGGCAGGTGGTTATTGGCTAACGATAGTATTCTGAAGTTATACTGCCTCGAAGGCGTTGATTACCGGGGGAAATCCGAACCTGAACTTGCAGAATTTACAGCTGATCTCTACAAGGATTCATTCAGAAATTGCGATGATTCTGATGAATATGCCTGGAAAGCCGGAAGACAATCAAGGACAGAAGAAACTATTCCCGATATTCACGCCAATCTACATGTTTTTGATGTGATCAAAGTCCCGTTGTTCAATGAAGATAGTTCCCGCAAAGGCCTGGTCGTATTCGGGCGCGACATCACTCCAAGGATTGAAGCAGAAAAGCAGACAAGGTTTTTGAATGAAAGTGCACTCGCATTTATTGAGATGGAGGACAATGTTAATATCTTTGAATTTATCGGGGAGAAGATTCATAATCTGGCAGGTAACAGTATTGTTATGGTTACTTCCTTTGATGAAACCACACAGCACGCCACCCTTCAGTCGCTTCACGGGATGGGGAAATCCTTTGATAAGTTATTGAAGATTCTGCATCAGCACCCTGTGGGTATGCACACATTTCTGACACCTGAGAGGAAACAGGATGTCCTTGTCCAGAAACTGACATTTCGTAAGGATCTATATGAGTTGCTTGCCGGGGCAGTAAGTAGGCCGGTCAGCAAAGTGTTGGAAAAACTATTTGATATAGGTAAAATATATGAAATGGGTTTTGCCCGGCGTGAATTCCTGCTCGGGGATGTTACCATCATAGTTCCAAAGAAAATTGTACTTGAAAACATCAATGTGATTGAAGCCTTTATTAAACTGGCTGCTGTGGCCCTGCACAGGAGGCAGGTAAAGGAAGAACTTCAGGAAAGTGAAGAAAGTTACCGGGGACTCTTTAACAGCATCTCCAGTTCAGTTTACATAATGGATCGTGAAGGGAAGTTCCTTGATGTAAATGATGGAGCGATTGCCATGTATGGCTATCCTAAAGAAAGGTTTATTGGAAATACACCTGCATTTTTATCGGCACCGGGCAGAAATGATTCAACGGATATTCCTGCCTTGTTGGAAAAAACATTTAACGGAATTCCGCAGGTATTCGAGTTTTGGGGAAAACGAAGCAATGGGGAGGTTTTTCCAAAGGATGTCAGATTTTATAAAGGAAAATATTTCGGTAACGATGTAGTCATTGTGATTGCCAACGATATAACTGATCAATACAACATGATCAGTCAGCTAATTACAGCAAAAGATGCAGCTGAGTCCAATCTCCGGAAAACCAATAGCATTATCAGCGCTTTTCCCGATTCTATTTTCATTATTGATAAAAGTGGCATATTGCTGGAGTTTTTCTCAAACGATCCGGATGATACCCTTTCACAGCACAGGCATTTCCAGAACGCTCTAATTGAAAAAATCATGCCTGCTGATATTGCACAACTTATCCGCAGTCATATTACAGATGTTCTTGAAACGGGTCAGATACAAAAATATGAATATATCATTCCTTCAGCCAATGGCAGAAAGTTTTTTGAGTCCAGGATGGTAAAGCTTTCAGAGGAAAAAGTATTGGCTGTAATGCGCAATACGACGGAGCGTACGGAGCTGATGGAAGCACTTTATCTTGCCAAGGAAAAGGCGGAAGAAAGCGACCGGTTAAAAACATCATTTCTTCATAATATTTCTCATGAAATAAGAACCCCAATGAACGGGATTGTTGGATTTTCTAATCTGCTGACTCAACCAGGAATCGGAAAGGAAGATGTGAATGAATACAATTCCATCATAAACAGCTGCAGCAACCAGTTGCTGTCAATTATTACCGACATAGTAAGTATAGCCACTTTAGAGGCCGGGCAGGAAAAAATCAGGGAAGTAAATACAAACATAAATGAATTGCTTCATGTTGTTTATTTACAATTGATTTCAAAAGCAACCGAAAAGAATCTTAATCTCAGTTATACCAAAAGCCTGACTGATACCCAGGCTCAGATTATGACCGATGAGACCAAACTTAGTCAGGTGCTCACCAATCTGGTGAGCAATGCAATTAAATTTACCGAAAATGGTGAAATTAATCTGAGCTATATCCGGGAGGGTAAACTGCTCAGGTTTTGCGTTGAAGATACTGGAATAGGCGTTCCGGTTGAAATGCAGGAGATAATATTTGACCGTTTCCGTCAGGTAAATATCTCAACTTCCAGTAATTTCGGCGGCACTGGTCTCGGGTTATCCATTTCAAAATCCTATATCGAACTCATGGGTGGTAAGATTTGGCTGGATAGCATTTCCGGTAAAGGAACCCGGTTTTACTTTACCATTCCATACAAACCAATACGCACATCCCAGGTATCTGACCTTACATCCAATGAATTGAAAGAAGTTTCTTTTTTGACTGGCAAGACCATCCTGATAGTTGAAGATGAGTTTATTAACTTCAGGTTACTCGAAAAAATGCTGCAACATTTCAATCTCATAATAATCGGGGTTGAAAACGGATATGATGCGATAAGGTATTGTACTGAAAACAATGAAATAGATCTCATTTTAATGGATCTGAAGATGCCAGGATTGGATGGTTTTGAAGTTACCCGGGAAATCCGGAAAATAAGGCCGGATGTTGTTATCATTGCACAGACCGCTCTTGCCTTATCCGGTGACCGGGAAAAAGCCATTGAAGCCGGTTGCACTGATTACATTCCGAAGCCGGTCAGGAAAGAGGAACTCCTTTCAAAACTTTTTAAATACCTCGGTTAATGCCTTATTATTTCAATTGTTTCTGGAGAATGGACAATTTTAATGTAAAATGAAACAATGGTACGGGGTTAATGAGATTACTTTCTATTTTTGCCATTAAGAAATACTATTCCTGATTTGATGAGTAAAGTCCTGATAGTTGATGATGATGTAACTTTCTGCCTGATGATGGAGACCTTTCTGCAAAAGAAGGGTTTTGAAGTACAGCAATCATTTTCCTATAATGAAGCAATAAAAAAAATAAAATCCTTCAAGCCTGATATTATCCTGACAGATCTCAGGTTGCCTGATTCTGACGGTCTTGAGGTACTGCATTTTGCTTTACGTGAGTCAGCTGGAGTGCCTGTTATTTTAATGACCGGTTATGCGGATATCCGCACAGCTGTTCAGGCTATGAAACTGGGTGCGTTTGATTATGTGGCCAAACCGGTCAATCCTGATGAAATCATTCTGACCATCAATCGTGCATTAAGTCAGGCAGGTGTATCCGATGCCATCATCGCGGGCATCGAAAAGGAGTCATTTTTTGTTGAAGGTACAAGTCCTGCTGCTCAGAAAATCAGCGATTACGTAAAACTGGTTGCTCCAACCGGGATGTCCGTTCTGATTATGGGTGAAAGTGGCACCGGTAAGGAGTTCGTTGCCAGGAAAATTCACCAGTTGAGCACACGCAGTGATAAACCCTTCGTTGCTATAGATTGTGGGGCGCTTCCCCGCGATCTGGCCGGAAGTGAGTTTTTCGGTCATCTGAAAGGCTCATTTACCGGAGCTTTTGCCGACAAACAAGGACAGTTTGAAGCAGCCAATGGTGGCACCATCTTCCTCGACGAAATCGGTAATCTGGGATATGATATACAGGTACAGTTACTCAGGGCAATTCAGGAACGGAAAGTGAGGAGGATTGGTTCAACCAGCGAAATTCCTGTTGATGTCAGGATTATTACCGCCACGAATGAAGACCTGAAAAAGGCAGTTGTTGCCGGAGAATTCAGGGAAGATCTCTATCACAGGATTAATGAATTTGCAATTCAGGTCTTACCGCTCCGCGACAGGCATGAGGACCTGGTGATCTTTACAGGGCATTTTCTTGAATTGGCTAATAAAGAACTGAGCCGCAAGGTTGAAGGGTTTTCTGCAGATGTTCTCGATATTTTTTCCAGGTATTCCTGGCCGGGTAACTTCCGTGAATTAAAGAATATAATTAAACGGGCGGTATTACTCTCTAATGAAACTATTGTTACAGCTGAAACACTGCCTGATGAAATTATCAATGAAGCTGACCTGTCTGAAGTTCCGGTGATTAAGATGCCCCATTCGGGAGTCCCCCTGGAAATGAACCTGAAGGAAACCGCTCACCGAAGTGAACGGGAACTCATCGTAAATACCCTTGAGAAAGTCAGATTTAATAAGTCGAAAGCTGCCAAATTGCTGAATATAGACCGTAAAACGCTTTACAATAAAATGAAGCAGTTAGGCATTCCGCTTCAGTAACCGGCGATCTTTTGCCGGATTGCAACTTCCAGCTCCAACATGCCTGTCTTTGCTTCATTCAGCAGATCTGATATCATTTTGTTATCAAGGTAATTCTCTCTTCTGAGCGATTCCAGTTGTTGTAAGATCACTGTTTCCTTTCTGGCTCCAAGATTTCGGATATTAGGCAACATTCTGTGCGCTAGCAAAGCCAGTTGTTTATGATCACCTGAATCATAGGCTGCCTGCATCTGCCCGGTTGTATTATTCAGATTATCTGCCAGGGAGATAAGGATCTTTGTCAGGGCCACCCGGTCATCACCGGAGAACTTCAGAAAAGCATCCAGGTCGAGGGTTCTGCCCTGGTCACCATCCGGATTGATTGTACCGGTATCTTTCATTGTTTCAATTTTTAATACCTTGCCGATTGCTTCAAAAAGCTGGTTTCGCCTGAATGGTTTGATAAGGAAATTCAATATCCCCTTTTCCCGGAATATTTCAAGTTCTTCGTTCGTTACATGTGCGGTAAGACCCAATATTGGAAGCATGCCTGATCCGTTTGCCCCGGAATACCTGCTTATTTTTTCCGCCAGTTCAGGCCCGCTGATATAAGGCATTTGTATATCCGTCATAACCAAATCATATTTTACGTTCTGTTCACTGATATATTTCCAGGCAACAAGTCCGTCACCGGCAGCATCAACGATTGCTCCTGCTGATGTAAGTAGTTCAGTCAAAAGTATCCGGGTCGTTTCATCATCTTCAGCCAATAATATTTTGTAGCCACTCAGATTGATGGTAGCCCCCGGATTTTCCCTGCTGATTTCCTGAACTTCTCCATCAAATAGGGCCAATGGAAGATCCACAGTCACAATTGTTCCTGAACCGGGTTTGCTTTCAAGGTTGATTTTACCATTCATCAGATCAACAAGCTTCCTGCAAATGGCAAGGCCCAGACCAGAACCACCATACTTGCGGGTGATCCCCTCATCAACCTGGGTAAATTCACCAAAAATCTCCTGTTGTTTTTCAGCAGGAATACCAATTCCGGTATCAGATACCTTGAAGCAAAGCATCATCTTATCATCAGAAATACCTGAAGTAAGCTCCAGACTTACTTCACCCTCTTCAGTAAACTTAATGCTGTTGTTCAACAGGTTATAAACGATCTGTCTGATCCTTAACGGATCCCCAAGAACAGCCAGACCCGGTTCAATACCGGACTTATAGTTCATTTTCAACCCTTTCCACTCAGCTTTATGTCGCAGGGTTTCGAATGCCTGTTGAAATAGTTCTGTTGGATGAAAGGCAGTTGTCTCAAGACTGAATTTACCACTTTCGATGCGTGAATAATCCAGCAGGTCGTCAACCAGTCCAAGCAAATGTTCTGAAGATGAGTTGATATATCTCAGGTACTCTCCCTGGTTAATGGATAGTTCTGTTGTTGAAAGTCTTTCGGTAAAACCAATGATACTGGTGATGGGCGTTCTTATTTCATGACTCATGTTTGCCAGGAAAAGTTCTTTTACCTTAAGAAGCTT
This sequence comes from Bacteroidota bacterium, assembly GCA_043806115.1. Taxonomy (GTDB): domain Bacteria; phylum Bacteroidota; class Bacteroidia; order Bacteroidales; family Lentimicrobiaceae; genus Lentimicrobium. The sequence goes on along the minus strand of JAZDHI010000070.1, from coordinate 29,402 downwards.
TTCGGCAAGATGGTGTGCAGATTCAAGCTGCCTGCGGTAGAAATTGCTTCTGGCCAGATCTTTCCAGATCAGAATAACAAAAAAGATCATGGTGATGAGGCCGACTGCTGCCAGAACGACAGCAGTATACCACAAACGCCTGAATACATCGCGCCCGTGTCCGGCATCTTCAAGTGCTTTGTTGATCTCTTCCTTTTCGAACAGTAAAAGAACATTTCTGATTTCATCCATAATAACCTGGTCGGTACGCATCAGCAGCAGGTCGCGTTCGATTCTCATCTGCTTGTCCAGCCTTTCCTTTTCTCCCATTTTCTGCAATTGTGACTTTACCATCTCAATGGTAGTGTCCTGTATCACTGTGATTCCGCCAAGCGTATCAGCTCCTGTAACCTGTGGATTCAGCCTTTGCAGTGTATCCCGCCTGGGCTTTTTCCCGGTAATGTTATCCCAAAGTTTTTTAAAGAAATTCTGATTTGATCCTTCACCATCTGCTTTCAGCATCGTCTGCCTTTCGGCCATCGTTCTTCCTGCATTCCGGCCTTGAAGACCTGTACTGTCATTTATACCTTCAGCATTGTCGCCCGGTTTAAGCTGATTGTCTTTTAGCGTATCATTCGCTTTTGTAATCCTGAAGAAGCTTTCAACGGTTCCTCTTTTAATGTTCAGAAGACTGTCGACCACAAGCATTCTCTTATATTGTTCCGGTTGCAGGGTGCTGTAGTATTTCAGTGAATCTGCAAGTTTCAGAATGCCTTTATCAAGCTTTCTGTACCTGGAAAGATATCTTTTTTCACCGGTTGTAATATATGCCCTGGCCTGTCCGTTGGCTTCGATCAATTCTGAAAGCATATTGCTGACAAGTGTCAGTTTGATGACCGATTCAGAGGCTCCGGACTCCGGCGGACTCAGCTGGGTGGCAAGCTTGATAACAGCAAAGACGGCTCCCAAAGCCAATGTCAGGAGTATAAAAAATCCTGATAATACTTTCCCTTTTACACCAACGGATTGACCTTGTTTTTTCATTGACTGCAAAGGTAAGCGCAAATGAAATATAAAGTGCAGGAAATGGATTGCATGCGATTGACCTGAAAGTTGATTTTATGAACATCGTGTGACCTGTCCAGCAGAGATGATTCATATTCTACGCCAGGATGAAGCGGGCGAATGTATCAGAAAAGAAAGCCCCCGTCTCAATAAGATCGGGGGCATTCAATTAAAGAAACATTCCTGTCCTTCCGGGGATGATCTTTAGTTGTATTGCTTATACTTCAGTCGAGATGATCAGCATTTTGGATTTTTGCCAGAATGAGGAAGGATCTTTAATGATGATCTCTTCAACTTTCTTTTCACTGCCGACAATTTCGTATGATCCAACCGGATGAACTGACATCAGAGTGGCTTTTTTTACACCTAATGGAATAGATTTTAATGAACGTATATCTATTTTGGTAAATTCAGCCAGGTCTACATCCCCTGCAACTTTCTGAGTTCGCCCGATACCTAAGACACCACCTTCTTTATTCAGAATTTTCCTTTCAACAAGTTCTTTTCTGGGTCCTACAACAAAATAGGCTGTGTTCAGTTCGTTGGTCTTATCAGTGATGGTAGTAACAAGTTGGTTGTTGTTGCTCTTGATAGTTGAAATGGTGTCGCTAAGTGCAGCAATGGAAAAATTGAGATTGGTAAGTTCATTTTTTAGGTTTACTATTTCAGTATCACGTTCAGCAAGTTGCATATTGGTAAGTTCAATCATATTTTTCAATTCAGTTTCCAGTTCAGCAATTTTTACTTTGGAATTACTGAGCTTAGCAGAAAGAGATGCTATTTTTTGCTTGTTTTCGGCCATCAGTTCATTGATGAGTCTGATGTCTTCGTTGATACGTTCACGGGCTTTTTTGCCTAATTCTGCGCCAGATGCGGTTTCCTGACTGATAAGCTTCTCTTTGATTTTTATCTCCTTCAGATTTGCTTCAATCTGGTTCATCGTTTCGAGGAAGTCGTTTATAAGCGAGTCTTTGGAGTTTGCAACAGTAAGAAGGTTAGCCTGTTCTTGCTCAAGCTGGCTGATGCGTGCAGTTTGCTCCTTATTCTCGCATGAGGCCATCAGGAATGGTAGTGCAATCAGGATTAAGATCATCTTTTTCATAGTAGTTGTGGTTTTTGTTTGATTTAATTTGTTCAAATTGTAAGCCAATATTTCAATAGTTATATAAGTATCATTCGATCAGGCCAATGTAAAATGCCGGTCTCTTTCCCTGTGTGTAATAAATACCCCATTTCGGGCAATGGTGCTACTTTACAGGGGAAGATCTGAGTAGATTGATTGAAGCCTGTATATGGAATTTCTTCTGACCTGTTATAGGCACATCTGTCAAATTTCTAGAACAGTATTGCGAATCACAGAAGTCCGGTCAGAATAAAAAACTTTGATAACCTTTATCGCTTGCAATCTGAGTATTTGATGAATCGCTACACTCAGACATGCTCCACCAAAGAAACCGATGCAATTGACCTGCCGGATTAAAATGACATTTCTGTGAATTGATTACAATGATTTCAGCCACTGGGCTATTTCCTGTCCGGATCCCTTAATATTGACAGGTTTAAGGAGTCATCACCCACTACCTGGAACAGGACAATTCTGACGGGATAAGCCGGAATAAATCAGAAATAGGCAATGGTAAACCCCGGAGATCCGGTGCTTTCTGTTAAGAAATATTCAGGGTGTACTGAAGGTCATTATTCCGGGGAACCATGATTGCCATTCATTTTGCTGCATCATGAATTTCTACCTGAGAGCAATCCAAAGCAAATTACCGGATGATTTGTTGTAAACGTATTCCCAGATTGGTCTGCAACTCCTCCCGGCTTCTTGATCTGCCGTGCGATGGTAAAAATAACCGGCATCCCGTATTCAGCAGCAATTGCCAGCTATTTATCAATTCATCCACATTGTCAGCAAAAGGAGGGAAGCATCGACCGGGAATAACTCCAAAAAGTGTATCTCCGACCAATGCCAGTTCCTGGTCGATGATTACACTTAAAGAACCTGCAGTATGTCCGGGTGTCGGCAGGATTGCGACATTGATTCCGGAATCAGAAAGATCTGTTGCCTTATCAATCATCAGGTCAGGAGTGACCCCCGGAAATCTCACCAGGCCGGTCACTTTTTTTTCGAAAGTTCTGACCAGCCAGGATGTCAGAAAATTGGTTCCTGCAGGAAGCGGGCTGTCACCTGATTCAAGGAATTGTGCTTCGGCGGCATGTGCAATAACCCTTGGATTAAATGCTGATTTTATCATACCGGCATTGGCTGCATGATCAAAATGGGTATGGGTCAGAACGAGAAAATCCAGCCCGGCATTCTGTTCTCTGTTGAGGTTATTCTCCAGCCTTCTTTTCATGAAACCGGGACCGGTATCCACCAGGAGGTGTACCCCCTTACCCGTGATCAGGAAGGCATTGCTCCGCCCTCCGATGATTCTGGTGATCCTGGTTCCCGATCCTGTAATCCAGTGTTTCATAACGACAGTATTCTTTGCCGGCAGTCTGTTTGAGCGCAGTATCCGTCAGAACTACGGTGCACCGGTAACTACCGGATAAAGTACTTATAGCGAAGGATTCCGTTCATGGTTTCTATTCTGAATACATACAGACCTTCAACAATGCCTCTGACATTCAGGATTGCAGAGTTGGTATTTCCGATATCACCAGTTTCGGAAATCAAAATCCCGGCAGTGTTATATATATGGATCCGTTTTATATTATCTGCAGTAACCTCAATTGTATTCGGGCTGATTTGCACTATTCCTGCTTCAGGAAGTTTTTCTCCGGCCAACTGGCGGACCGAAACCAGGATCCCGTTCATGGTGACACGCTGAAACCAGATGCTGAGGTTTCCTTCCCTGGTATCACCCCAGACTACATTCAACGTATCATTGTATAACTCAACACACATAAAGTCATTGCCGTTACCCATAAGTACATCATCAAACGGAATGCTGTTGTCGGAAATTCTGAAATTGGGGCTGAAATCAGGTGAATCTTTGTACCTGGTTGCACAAAAAATTTCATATGATGCTGCATAACCCGTATCTGCCGCATTCCGCCGGTCGCGCCATGTAATTGCCAGATCACCATCGGTATCAAAGCCGGCCCAGACCAGATCCTGCATCCTGTCGTTGCCGGACGGATCGTCATTTATTCTGGTACCATCAGACCATGATTCACCCGCATCATAGGATTCGCGTAAGAACACATCTGCATCCCCGTTCTCATTGCTCAGGTGAATAAAAGCCAGGTGATCCGGATCTGAAGGATCTGCCTTTAACAGGTACCCCTTCTTGGCTGAGGTATCTGCGACAGCAACAGAAGTTCCGGATGAACAGACTGTATTGTAGGTAAATGAAGCACCCGCATTTTCGGAAGTAGCAATAATAAACTGTGGAAGAAAGCTTTGCTGAACGACATAACTCGGGTAGATACAGTGAAAGGTTCCGTCACTGCTGACGGCCGGTGTGGGCATGGGTTTTCTGACCAGCGATCCGGCCAGCCATCCGGTGGTATCGGCATATCGCCAGGGTCCGAAAGTAGCACCGTTGTCGGTTGACCTGATAAAGTATGGATGAAAAGGGGGGAGCTGGGCTCCGGAAGCATTTACAGTGGTAATATATATGTTCCCTTCCTGCCCGCTGTCTGTTCTGTCGATGCTGATCCATGGGCGGTCAACCGGTTGCTGACTGGGATCAGCATCGATTTCAATAACTGTAACCGGATTGCCCCAGCTTAATCCCCCATCGGCCGACTTGCGAAGATAAACTGCTCCTTCGGTAAAGCCGGGATCATAGTCAACATAACTCAGAAATACATTTCCATTACTGTCAAAAGCCATGGAGGGATCTGCCGATGTGAATCCTGTGCTCACATGAGGCACTGAAACCGTCTGACTCCATGTATTGCCACCATCATAACTCACCCGCGTCCTGATCATCACCCTGTTCTGGAATACAAATCCCATCCAGGCAACCACCAGGTGATGCGGATTGGAAGGATTTACCGACAGATAAGGTTCTCCGTCAAAAATCAACCCGTTTGAGATATTCCGGTTCTGACCCTGTATTGTATGAATCTGCAGAAGGAATAAAAAAAGAAGAAAATACTTTCCCATTGTCAGATGGATTGGAATAGAACGAAAATCAGATGTAAGTCTTCAGACAACATTATGGTTTTTTATGACCGGAATCATTTCTTAAAAGCGGTATTCTCACACCGGCTGATGAGCATTCTATCAGCACCTTAAACCTTTTATCCCTGGTAACCTCCTGTTTGGCACTCATAATCCAGTAAATGCTGGTTTTACGGTAGCCGGGCGGGCTGCCGGTAAAATATTTCCAGGCTTTTTTGTTTTCCCTGAATTCATCTTCCATCTCCTCTGTAAGCAACGCATGCTCACGTTCAAAGGAGTAGATGCCGGTTTTATCAGGTTTCCTTCTTGCGAAAGCTGCTGTACCGGCCGGGTGCATCAGCCCGGCTGCAGTCAGTTCCTCAACACGTTTGATGTTGATCAGGCTCCAGACACTATCCGGTTTGCGCGGAGTGAAGCGGACTTTATAGGAATACCGGTCTATGGATTGAGTCCTGCCATCTATCCAGCCATAGCACAAAGCGATCTCAACAGCGCTGACATAATCAAGACCTTTTGCCTGTCCTTTCACCTTTTTATAGAGACAAACCCAGAGTTCCCCGGCCTTATCATGATGGTTCTCCAGCCAACCCATGAATTCTTCGGGTCCGGTAAAAAATAGCTGCTCCATACTTTTCCTCTGTCAGTCAGTAAAGATAGCACAGATATCTGGAAACACCGCCCGCAAATACTATATTCAGAAATATAATCCTTGCCTTATGTTTCCGGTTATGTTAGTTTTATAAACCTAAATTTATTCCAAAGGTTTCTGTACTCCATTTGAACCAATCCATGCTAATCCAGTTAATAATGCAAACAGATTTCAATAAACAATTCCATAACCTTCAATCAATTCTTTCGTTTATGAAAATATATACCTTGCCGGTTTTTCTGCTTTCAGCCAGCCTTTCCTTTGTGTTTGTTCCGGGAATCAGGAATCATTCCAATCCTACCGGCGTTAAAAGCGGGAAACATGGCCCGGATACCACAATCCGCTACCAGGAGGAAAAACACCTCAGAAATATCAGGCAGCTGACAAAAAACGGTGATTATGCCGAAGCTTATTTCAGTTTTAATGATTCAATGATTACTTTTCAGGCTAAAAGCAAGGAATGGGGTGCTGAATGTGACCAGATTTATGCTTTCCCTTTCAGCGATGGTGATATGTTGAAACAAGTACCTCAACAGATCAGCAATGGTGTTGGCCGCACCACCTGTTCCTATTTTATGCCGGGTGACAGGACCATTTTGTATGCTTCAACACGGTCTGGAGGAGATGCCTGTCCCCCGGAGCCGGAACGTCATGCTGATGGAAAATATCTCTGGCCGATCTACAGCGATTTCGATATTTATATTGCTGATCTTAAAGGAAATATTGTTGATACACTTGTAAAACATAAGGGTTATGATGCTGAAGCAACTGTTTCACCCGATGGCAGGATGGTTGTTTTTACCTCCGATCGCACCGGTGATCTTGAATTGTTCACATGTAATACAGATGGCAGCCATGTGAAACAGGTTACTTATGGTCTGGGATATGATGGTGGTGCCTTTTTTTCACCCGACAGCAAACAGCTTGTTTTCAGGGCTTCAAGACCAAAGACACCGGAGGCTGTTAAAGAATACAAGGATTTATTGAAAGAAGGACTGGTTGCCCCGACAAACATGGAAATATACACCTGCAACGTCGATGGTTCAGGGCTGCAGAAGATTACAAATCTGGGTAAAGCCAACTGGGCACCTTTTTTTCATCCTTCCGGGAAAAAGATAATATTCAGCTCCAATCATGCCGGAGCAAGGGGTTTTGAATTTAACCTTTACATGATCAATACCGATGGCACCGGACTTGAGCGGATTTCTTTTGATCCTGTTTTCGATGCTTTTCCCATGTTCTCCTACGATGGGAAAAAGCTGATCTTCTCATCCAACCGCAACAACGGCGGAACCCGGTTCACCAACCTGTTCATTGCTGATTGGGTTGAATAGGCTCATAACCAGAGAGAGGAAGAAGTGAGGGTTTATCACTTCAGTGGCAGAAAAGGAGACCAGCCTGCCCGCCGAAACAGCATGCAGGCCGGGAGGCTGGTCTCCTTGTCAGATATTCCTGGCAGGGGATCCTGTTGAATAGTTTACCTTGTTTTCTTCTGAAGTGCCAGCCTGAATACGAACCAACAAAGTGAAAGTGTACCCAATGCGAAGATGGTATCACCGATGGTTCGCAGCCAGCGGAAAACGATCAGGATTGGCTGCTGCATAAATTCTGAAGACCGGGCATACCACATACCTTCATTCACACTGGCTACTGTCTGCATAAAGCCAACGGGCAAAACGCTTAGAAATATCATCAGCAGCAAACCGATATTGATTGCCCAAAAGGAGAAACCAAGCAGTTTTTCGTTCCAGACCTGATGACGATAAAGGCTGCGAAGCACAAACAACATCAGTCCTATACCCAGCATTCCATAAACACCGAACAAGGCAGCATGACCGTGAACCGGAGTAGTGTTCAATCCCTGCATATAATAAAGTGCGATGGGGGGGTTGATGACGAATCCAAAGATTCCGGCTCCCAAAAAGTTCCAGAACGAAACTGAAAGAAGGCTGTAGATAGGCCATTTATAGTCCCTCAGCCATTCGGTGGCCTTGCTTAAGCGATAATTGTGAAAAGCCTCGAATCCGATCAGGATCAGAGGAACGACCTCCAAAGCACTGAAAGTAGCTCCGAGGGCCATGATAGCCGTTGGAGTTCCGGTAAAGTAAAGGTGGTGAAAAGTGCCGAGAATACCCCCTGAGAGGAAAATTATAGTCGCAAACAGTACACTTGAAGTCGCAGTTTTTGTCCGGAGAAGACCCATCCTGACAAAGAGAAACGCAGCAACAACGGTGGCAAATACTTCAAAGAAGCCCTCCACCCAGAGGTGAACCACCCACCAGCGCCAGTATTCGGCAATGGCCAGGTTGGTTTGTCTTCCCCACATAAGCCCTGCAGCATAAAACAATGCAATGGCAGCCGATGCAATCAGGAATAGAATCAGCAGGTTTTTCTCTTCAGTCTTTCTCCTGAATACCGGTATCAGTGGCCGGGCCATCAAAGCCAGCCAGATAAACAACCCAACCAGCAGGAAAATCTGCCAGAACCGGCCGAGGTCTACATACTCGTATCCCTGGTGTCCAAACCAGAAGTTCCCGACCATACCCAAACGCTGCATCACACCAAACCACTGTCCGGCCATGGAACCCAGAACGATGATCAGCAGGGCGAAAAACAGGAAGTTTACCCCGATCTTCTGGAATTTGGGATCACTACCTGAAACAGCCGGAGCAATGTAAAGCCCTGTAGCAAGCCAGGCAGTCGCAATCCAGAAGATGGCCAATTGTACATGCCAGGTACGGGAGATCGCATAAGGCATAAATTCAGCCAGAGGAAATCCATAGAGACCTTCTCCCTCAACGCCGTAGTGTGCTGTTACAATTCCCATGACGACCTGCAACAGGATCAGGAAGTTGACAATCCAGAAATATTTCTCTACGGCTTTCATTGATGGCGTGATATTCTGCCGCATTAATGGATCTTCTTTTGGCATCTCAAGCCCTGAATCTTCTTTCGTTCTTGCATGATAGAAAACAAGAATTCCGATACCGATCAGCAACATAATAACACTAAATCCGGTCCAGAGGATCAGATCACCGGTGGGTTTGTTGCCGATGATTTCATCGGGTGGCCAGTTATGAGTGTATGTGATGGCTGACCCTGGCCTTTCGGTTATACAGGCCCATGAAGCCCAGAAGAAAAAAGTATTCATCTTCCGCATCCTTTCCGGATCTTTAATTGCATTTTCCGGAACTGCATAATCGTTCCTCAACTTTGCAAAGTCAGGATTGTCGGTAAAAAGGTCTGAATAATAATTGTGCAGGTAGGCAATGGCTTCAGCCCTTACAGGTGAAACTGTGATGGTTTTGGTTTCAGCGTTCCAGGTATTTTCTCTTAAATGTTTTTGCAGGCGGATTTCAAGGGTAGCTTTTTTCTCATCGTCCAGCGTTTCATAACCTTGCTGAAAATCTTCCGTTGCCCATTCGCCGAGAATGAACATGGCTTCGCGATGCAGGTAATCAGCGGTCCAGTCAGGGGCCACATAGGCTCCATGACCCCAGATACTGCCGACTTCCTGCCCCCCCATGCTCTGCCATACGTTTTGTCCGTCCCTGATGTCCTGCCCGGTAAAAAGCATGGCTCCATCAGATGTTACCACCTTTTCGGGCACAGGCGGTGCCTGCTGATATATTTGATAGCCATAATACAGCAGGACAGCAAAGGATATCCCGACTACAAAGGCAAATCCGATCCAAAGTTTTTTTTCAGGTTTCATAAGTGTTTGGGTTATAAATTTGAAGTTAATATTGAAATTAAAGAAAGCAATTAAGCACCTCAATACTTAAATAAAAATAAAAAAAATCACCTTTTCAGGTAAGTCAAGCCATCTTTGACGCCGGCTGCCAAAATGAAAATGGTAGTGGTTTCAAGGACATTGCGCAAATTTTCACGGATTCTGACAAAATTTCCATGTACGGGACAGGGTTGTATTCCCGAGCATTCTTTTAAGCCCAGGCCGCAATTTTCAAAAATTGCTTTACCATCGATTGCTGAAACGATATCGGCAATGGTTTTTGTCTTCATACCCGGATCTTCTATTCCGAATCCTCCCCTCTGCCCCCGGGTCGAGTAAATTAAGTTCGCTTTGACCAGTTGTTGTAGTATTTTGGAAGTAAAAGCAACCGGGGAATCTATTTCATTTGCAATGTCGATCAGGCTTGCCCTGCGCCCTGCCATGGATTGATGGGCTATATGTATTGTTGCCCTGATGGCATATTCACAGGCTTTGGAAAACATCCGAATTTATTTTACGGACAAAAATAGGCATAATATTTAATCGGACAATATTATCCGAATAAATATTTTGATGCAAGAAGTAACTTCCTGAATGAGATAAAGATATGAGACCAAGGCAGATGAGGTCCAATCCCAGTTCCTGCTTTTGAAAACCGTGTTTCGGTAAGCGAATTCAAATTTTAAATCACTGTTGTCCGGATAAGATTTACACAAATGTCTGAAGCCTTTGATAATCATGTAAAAGGTAATATTACGAGGCTGTCTCAAAAGCCAGGAATTGTCTATATTTCGACTACCCCGCCAAAGTGGGCAGCTTGTCCCCCCGCCGAAGAAGGCGGGGCAAGCTGCCTTCTTCAGCGGGGGGCAAGCCGCTCATTCTGACAATCGATTGATTATCAGATGTCAGGCTGAGCGATTCCGATAGCTATCGGAACGAAGCCAATACTAACTTATGAGACAGCCTCTTACATTTTGATCATAATAGATTTTGCTACAAAGATTACGCGACTCTGCTGCTTCATTATAACTACAGAGTTGCAAAACGTTTGTAGTCAATCGGTTATCAGAATTGATAGTGAGCTTCAGCTTGCCTGACTGCATCAAGCAGGCAGGAGTAGCGTGACATTAAAATTTGTAAATATTCGAATATTAACCGGACAAGAGTGATTCTAAAATAGATACCATATAAAAAGAGGGAATAGTTTCCTGAATATTCACCGTTTTATTTTCTTAGGACTCTTTAAGTAATAAAAATTCAACGTGTTGATAATAAGATGAATTCATTTGTAACAGCAAAGAGGGAAAAACATATAGCCGGTAACTTAACGGAAAGTTCATCGAAAGAAATCCGCAATTCCGGATCAGAACCGGAGTCTAGTTCACTTCAGTTAAATCAGCAATCCGAAATCAGCAATCCGGAATCTGAAATCCCTATCTTTGCGCCATGCAGGAAACGATTCTTATTCTCGATTTCGGATCGCAGTATACACAGCTCATTGCCCGGAGGGTCAGAGAGTTGAATGTATATTGTGAGATATATCCTTTTAATAAAATACCGGAAATAACCCCCTGGATAAATGGGGTGATTCTTTCAGGAAGCCCTTTTTCGGTCAGAGACAAGGATGCTCCCTATCCTGATCTTTCCGGAATAAGGGGGAAAGTGCCGGTGCTTGCTGTCTGCTACGGAGCCCAGTACCTGGCCCAGACGTCGGGTGGCGAGGTAATGGCATCGAACACCAGGGAATATGGCAGGGCCAATCTCGGGTTTATTGACATAACCAACCAGCTTATGTCAGGAATGAGTGCCGGCAGTCAGGTGTGGATGTCGCACGGGGATACCATTCTGCATAAGCCTGAGCATTTCAATGTGATTGCCAGCACTGCGGATGTTGAAATAGCCGGTTTTCAGGTTGAAAATGAACATACCTGGGGCATTCAGTTTCATCCGGAAGTCTATCATACTGATGAAGGCGCAATATTGCTTAAGAATTTTGTGGTCCATATCTGTGGATGTAATCAGGAATGGACTCCCGCTTCTTTTATTGATTCAGCAATTGCTGAGTTAAAGCAGACTATCGGAGATGATAAGGTTGTGCTTGGACTATCAGGAGGAGTTGATTCATCGGTTGCTGCCGTATTGTTGCACAGGGCCATTGGAAAAAATCTTCACTGCATTTTTGTTGACAATGGACTTTTGCGGAAGGATGAATTCAGGAAAGTGCTGGATTCTTATCAACATATGGGTTTAAATGTTAAGGGTGTGGATGCCGGAGACCGTTTTCTTGCAGCCCTGGATGGTGTCAGTGACCCGGAGCAAAAGCGTAAGGCCATTGGACGGGCTTTTATTGAAGTTTTTGACCAGGAATCGCACCTGATTAACGATGTTAAGTGGCTGGCCCAGGGTACCATCTATCCCGATGTGATTGAATCGGTTTCAGTCAACGGCCCTTCAGCAACCATCAAATCTCATCACAATGTAGGCGGCCTACCCGATTATATGAAGCTGAAAGTTGTAGAACCCTTGAAGAGCCTCTTCAAGGATGAAGTGCGCAGGGTTGGGGCAGGTCTTGGGATTGATCCCGACATTCTCAACCGTCATCCTTTTCCAGGCCCGGGTCTTGGTATAAGGATACTTGGTGAGATTACCCGTGAAAAAATCAGTATTCTTCAGGAAGCAGATTCCATTTTCATTGAAGGGCTCAAATCGACCGGTTTATATATGAAAGTATGGCAGGCTGCCGTTATATTATTGCCGGTTAAATCGGTTGGTGTGATGGGTGATGAGCGGACCTATGAATATGTAGTTGTACTGAGGGCAGTCGGGTCTACCGACGGCATGACCGCCGACTGGTCGCACCTGCCTTATGATTTCCTGGCAAAGGTTTCAAACGATATTATCAACAAGGTTAAGGGTGTCAACCGGGTGGTATATGATATAAGTTCCAAGCCACCGGCAACAATTGAATGGGAGTAATGGTTTGTTCAGGTTTTAAAACAGCGGGTGTGAAACGGATAGTCATTATTATTGCAATTTCCCTGATTCCTTTCATCGGCCTGTATGCGCAGGCTCAAAAGGTTAAACGATCTGAGATAATCGAAAATCTCAGAGGCATCCCATATTACATTCATTTTGTGAATGCCGGGGAAACCATGCAAGCCATTTCTGTGGCCTATGAAGTTACGGATGATGAGATCATTAAAGCAAATCCTGAGGTTGCCCATGGGTTAAAGACCAACCAGGTATTGAAAATTCCGTTAAAAAAACAGGACTCTTCCCCTGAAAAGGTCTCAGAGCCGTTACCGGCTTTCAATGACAGCAGTGATCAGGAACTTTCCGGTGCCAAAGTAAAGGTTCATACCATTGAGCCCAAAGAAACATGGTATGGTATTTCCAGACTCTATCAGGTGCCAGTAAAAGCGCTGATAGAAGCTAATCCGGGTATTGATACCCTGAGGATCGGTATGATACTGAAAATACCTGAAGTGAAGCCGGAATCACATCCTGGTGCTGATGCCGGGCCTGCCCAATATACCGTACAGCCCCAGGAAACCATTTACAGCCTCTCAAAGAAGTTCAATGTAACCGTTGATGAGCTTTTTGCGGCAAATCCGGTTCTGTCTGAAGGGCTGAAAGCCGGTCAAATCATAAATATCCCTAAAGGGCAAGGAGTAAAAACTGAAGCGGAATCCACCGGAAAGCAACAGGTTCAGGTTGATGAGGTATATAAAGTACATATTGTTGAAAAGAAGGAGACCCTTTATAGCATCGCGAAGCAGTATGGTGTTGAAATTGCCGATATTCTGAAAGCCAATCCGGGTAAAGAAGGAGAACTCAGGAAAAACGATGTATTAAGGATTCCGCTCCCCGGAGCCGTTAAAACGGAAACCATCCCTGCCGCTAAGGATCCTGCCGGCCAACAGAAGGAAACAACGCCTCTTCCTGTTTTTAAAAATGAAGGTCCCTGTAGTCCTGAACGGAACCGAAGCCAGGCCTATAACGTGGTGTTGATGATTCCATTCCTGCTTGAGGAGGCCGATAGTATTTATACCGGTGATCCATCCTCACTTCGCCTGCCATCTGAATATCATTCACTTGATTTTATACAGTTTTATGAAGGCGCCCTGATTGCGATCGATTCCATGACCAAAGCCGGAATGAATGTCAGGGTGCACGTGTATGACACGGATGCCGGTGAACAGGTTACCAAGACCCGGAAAATTCTTGCCAGGGCAGAAATGTCAGAGGTAGATCTTATCATTGGTCCGTTTTTCGCAAAGAGTTTTGAACTTGTGGCTTCATTTGCTGCCAGCCATTCGATTCCCATAGTAAACCCCTTGTCGCAACGATCAGAAATCCTGAACAACAACCCGGGTGTTTTTAAGGTCCAGCCTTCTCCCCGGAGCCAGTACAACGAAACTGCACGATATATTGTAAGTGTTTTTTCCGGATCGAATGTACTGATCGTCCGGCGGAATAAGGATGAAAATGCGGGTATGGCGGATGCCTTCAAATCGGCAATTGATAAAAACAGCAATGGGATGATGAAAGTGAAGGAAGCCATCTACAGTCAGTCATTCGATGCCGGGTTGTTCAATAATCTTGTTACAGGAAAAAAGAATGTAGTATTGGTTCTGACGTCCGATAAGGCTCTGTTACCTGCCATGCTGCGCAAAATGAATGATGCCAGGGAGAAATATGACATCACGGTCTTCGGACTTCCGGAATGGGAATCGATGGAACTCGACAACAAGTATCTTCTGAACCTGAAGACTCATTTGTACAACGGATGGTTTGTCGATTACAGTGACCGGGAGGTTCAGACTTTCGTGGAAACTTTCAAGGAGCGGTATAAAACGGATCCGGTGCTTGATAATTATGCTTTCCTGGGATATGATATCAGTCTCTACTTTCTGAATAACCTTTATACCTATGGCCGGACATTCAGCAGGTGCCTGAGTTCTGTTACCTGCCAGGGACTTAGTACCGATTTTACCTTCTGGAAAACCGAATCCGGTGGTTTTGAGAATACAGCTTCATCCGTCTATCAGTTGAAGGATTATACCCGAAGGCTGGTTAACAGGTGAAAGCTGTTAACGGGTAGCTTTTAGCCATTTGTATATCAAAATCATACCAATCTCAGGCAGGGGTCTGGCCCTGCTTTGACGGAAGCTCTGACTCAACAGGAATATAGAATCAGACTTCATTTCTTACAGGGATTCCGGAAGTTGTATGCTATATTCAGGCCAGTTTGCCAGGTTACCTATCCAACTGTTTTCTGATAACTGACCTGATCATCAGCCAGTGAACACTTTTGGCAATGCCGAAAATCAGCACAAAAGCAAAAATGATGGTGGCTCCTGATGGGATGTTCCAGGAATAGGAAATCATCAACCCGGCTACTGAGCCTACAATCCCGATCAGGATGGACAGGAGGATTATCGAACGGAAATTGTTGGTAAAGAGGTTGGCTGTTGATTGCGGGATGGTCAGAAATGAGATGACCAGAATGATGCCAACAACCCTGATATTCAGAACAATGGTTAGTGCAACAAGGCTGATGAGCAGGTATTTGAACAACTGCACCGGAGCTCGGTGTGCCCTGGCATATTCTTCATCAAAGGCGATAAAAAGTATCAGGTGATAAAATCCACTGAAAAACAGCGCCAGAAACAGTGCAAGGGCTGCCAGCAGCCACAGGTCGGCCGGGCCAACGGTGAGTATGCTGCCAAAAAGGTACGACATCAGGTTGGGTGCATAGCCTGGTGTTATAAAAATGAATATGATCCCAAGTGCCATGCCGAGTGACCAGAGGATCCCAATGGCTGAATCTTCGCGCACACTGGTCCGACTGGAGACAAACTCAATCCCTAAAGCGGACAGAATGCTGAACACCGCTGCTCCGGCTACCGGGTTTAGTCCCAGGAACCAGGCAATACCGATTCCGCCAAAGGAGGCATGGGTAATTCCGCCACTGATAAAAACCATACGTCTGGCAACAATGTAAGTGCCGGCTATTCCACAGGTAATGCTGGCCAACAGAGCCGCCAGCAGCGAGTTGGTGAAGAAACTGTATTGCAGCAGATTAAAAATACCTTCACTCATCTTTGTGTACATGAATGTGTTCGCCAAGCACCGTATGGGGTACTTCGCCATGGGTGATTAATTGTATAGGACAATTATACGCTGCCAACTGGCTTTGGGTGATGATATTCGACCGGTGGTAATGCAGGTTGCGGTTTACACAGGCAATGGTTTTCACATGACTGGTAATTGTACCGATATCATGCGAAACCATCAGGATGGCCATTTTTTTGTTGAGTTCGCCCAGCAGTTCATAAAGGTCGTGTTCGAATTTGTTATCCACATAGGTATTGGGTTCATCCAGGATCAGTAGTTTCGGGTTGGCTATGATGGCTCTGCTCAGGTAAACGCGCTGCATCTGACCGCCCGACAGTTCCCCGATGCTTTTTTTCTGCAGGTGCCTGATGCCCATCTGATCAAGAATTTCCATGGCAATGGCGCGATCGTTCCTGTTATAGGCTCTGAATCCTTGTTTTACAGACATTAATCCGGATTGCACCACTTCAAGAACTGTAATAGGAAACTTTTTATCGGTCTGGCTGACCTGAGGCAGGTATCCAATCAGGTTGCGTTCTCCCGGATCAAAAAACACAATATTACCCTGCATGGGTTTGATCAATCCGAGGATCAGTTTTACCAGGGTGGTTTTACCGCCGCCGTTCGGACCAATCATCCCGATGAAATCGAGGTCGCTGATGACGAAGTTGATATCCTTCAACACCATATCACCTTGATAACCGGCACTTACATTACGTAATTCAAGAATTTCAGACATCCGGGTCAATGCATTATTTCTTTGTTGCCGAACCGGCAATTTTTCTGGCAATGGAAGCCATATTATTACTCCAATCGGGCGAAGAAGGATTAAATTCCTCAACTTCAATATTTAGTTGCCCGGCAATGGTCACTGCACTCTGTTTATTGAACTGCGAAGATATAAAGATCACATTGATCTTCTTTTGCCTGGCTATATCAATCAGTTCTTTCAGATGGGCCGGACTGGGTTCTTTCCCTTCCTGCTCAATGGCAATCTGTGTCAGATTATAATCACGGGCAAAATAGCCCAGCGACGGGTGATAAATCATAAACGAAGCTTCATTAACGGGTGTGAGTATACTTCTGATTTCCCTGTCGAGCGAATCAAGCGAAGCCAGGAAACGTTCATGGTTTTCCTGATAAAAGATGGTGTTTTCAGGGTCTATCTCTGCCAATGCCTTCACAATGTTGTTGGCCTGACTCCTGGCGCCTGAAACTGACAGCCAGATGTGCGGGTCCGTTCCGACTTCATGCACATGGCCTTCATGTTTATGGATCTCACCACTCATGAGCTCATAACCTTCCGATGTATTGAATATCAGCATACCCGGATTGCTCTCTGCCAGATTTTGGAGCCAGCTCTTTTCCAGATCAAGAAACCCTATCTTAAAGTAAGCCATTGAATTACCTGTTTCAACCATCTGTCGTGCAGTAGGCTCGTAGGTTTCATGATTGGCATCTTCCGGAATCAGCACATTTATGCGGAATTTGTCCCCCGCCAGATGACTCACAATGTATTTCTGTGGTAAAATGGTAACTGTAATAACTCTTTCTTTTTGATCTGCCGTGGTATGGTTCCGGCAGGAAGCAAGAATGAAAACACTCAGAAATAACGTATTAATGATCAGGCGGGGCATATACAGGGATAATTCGGTCAGCAAAAAAATTACAGGCTGGTTCTGAACCTGATTGCAAAACTACAATAATTCACAGGAAGCTTAACAATCCTATGAAAGGTTTGTTTAAGACCACTGGTTGCCATCAGGCATATGAATTACGGATGGAATTTTCATCCTTCACTTTACGATTCAGGCTTAAGTAATTATTTGTCCGGCTCCGGAATTATCGTGGTTAACCGGCCTATTGTTAATCTTATAACAATGATGTTATTCAATTATATATCTGAATAACAATTTATTACAATGAGTGCAGGCATATCAAAGTAATTATAACCGGGGTAAAATTAATTTTCAGGATCAGAAATAACTGTTAAATTTGCCCGGAATAATTTGTTAAACCGCCAACTATGGAAAATAAACTTCAGGAACTCACCCGGAAAATCTACGATGAAGGTATAGAAAAGGCCAGGCAGGAAGCTGCAGTCATCCTTGAAGATGCCCGGAAACAAGCCGAAGAACTTACCCGGAAAGCCCGTAAGGAAGCCGAAGATATGCTGAAAAAAGCACAGCAAAATGCAGTGGAAACTGAACGGAATGCCCAATCTGAAGTGCGTATGTCGACAAAACAGGCTGTTAGTGCTATCAGGCAACAGATTGCATCGCTGATTACTGCCAGAGTTGTGGATTCGCCGGTTAAAGAAGTCATTGACGATAAGGTGTTTATCGGTGAACTCATCCGCAAGGCACTCGAAAACTTTAACAGCAATGCAGCGCTGGTATTACCCGCATCCGATTCAGAATCCCTGGAGAAATATTTTGGCAACCGGTTGAACCAGGTAATTACCTCCGGTGTTGAAGTGACTTTTGACGATAAGATCAGGGGAGGCTTTAAAATTGGTCCGAAAGACAACAGTTACGTCATCAGCTTTACCGACGATGATTTTCTGGCTTTCTTCCGCTCTTTTATGCGTCCGCGGACCATTAACCTCTTATTCGGCGGAGAATAATGTTCAGACAGAATTATTATTACCTCGTTGCAGGCCTTCCCGATGTTACCATTGAGCAGGGAAAGCTGCAGTTTGGTACCGCTGAATTCAGGGAAGAACTGAAGGCGGGCCTGGGCAAAACAGATGATGGGTTTATGCAGTTACTATACCTGTCGGAAGATAACCACAACCTGCTGAATCTTCTGCTTAAGGAAAACAGGCCACTGTCGCACGATGGTGTTTATTCCCCCGAATTTCTGACTGAAGAAGTGAAAGAGCCGGCGCAAATCAAGGCCTACCTGGTGCGTTTTATCGAAAGTTTCAGGGCTGAAACCCGTCTGTATCCCAACCTTTCATATGAAAATGAGCTGGTAACTCTCTGGTTTGAAGAGTTGTTATCAACGAAAAATGATTTTCTCCGTGAATGGTTCACCTTCGGGCTCAACCTTAAGAATGTTTTGCTGGTGCTGGCTGCGCGTAAAAATGGCTTGCCTTACGAACACCAGATCATCGGCGATAACAGCGTAGCTGAAATTATCCGGAAGAGCAATGCCCGTGATCTTGGACTGTCGGCCGAATGGCCCTGGATAGAGAAAGTGCTGCAGATTGTTGAAGCCGGTGAAATCCTGGCGCGCGAAAAGGCCCTCGACCTCTTGCGGTGGAATTACCTGGATGAGTTGAATACCTTCAATTATTTTACGGTTGAAGTACTGATGGCTTATTACATCAAACTTGGGATGATTGAGCGCTGGCTCAGACTTGATCAACCAACCGGCGAGGAGATGTTCAGGCACCTGCTCGGCGAATTAAGGCATAGTTATGAATTTTCAAATGAGTTTTCTATAAAAGATGGAAGAAAATAAATTAACCACCGGCAAGGTGGCAGGCATCATCGCTAACCTCGTGATTGTTGAGGTTGACGGCCCGGTATCGCAAAACGAAATATGCTTTATCAACCTCGGTGGGGTAAAGCTGATGGCTGAAGTTATCAAGCTAATAGGAAAGAAGGCCTATACACAGGTGTTTGAAAGCACCCGTGGTCTTAAAGTCGGCGAAACTGTTGAATTTAAAGGTCATATGTTGGAAGTTACCCTTGGACCTGGCATCCTGTCGCGTAATTTCGATGGGCTGCAGAACGATCTTGACAAAATGGAAGGCACTTTCCTGAAGCGTGGAGAATATACCGCTCCGATCAATGTTGACCAGGAGTGGCCTTTTTCACCCCTGGCAAAAGCCGGCGAACAGGTAATGGCCGGTGACTGGCTGGGCGAAGTGAAAGAAAACTGGATCAGCCACAAGATTATGGTTCCTTTCAAGCTTGAAGGAAAATATACGGTGAAGAGTGTCAATGCAGAAGGAACCTTCAGGGCTTCAGATACCATCGCTGTGCTGACCGACAAGGATGGCCGTGAGGTAAATGTAAGCATGGTGCAGAAATGGCCGGTTAAGGTCCCGATCAAAGCATATACCGATAAGCCCAGACCATTCAGGCTTATGGAAACCGGCGTACGCATCATCGATACCATGAATCCCATCGTTGAAGGGGGTACAGGGTTTGTTCCGGGCCCTTTCGGATCAGGAAAGACCGTTCTTCAGCATGCCTTGTCGAAACAGGCCGAAGCTGACCTTATCATTGTGGCTGCCTGTGGTGAACGGGCCAATGAGGTGGTTGAGATTTTTACCGAATTCCCCGAACTGGATGACCCGCGTACCGGAAGAAAGCTGATGGAGCGCACCACCATTATTGCCAATACATCCAACATGCCGGTTGCTGCCCGCGAAGCGTCCGTATACACCGCTATGACCCTGGGAGAATACTATCGTTCCATGGGTCTGAAAGTTTTGCTGCTGGCCGATTCTACTTCACGCTGGGCACAGGCTTTGCGGGAAATGTCGAACCGCATGGAAGAACTCCCGGGACCGGATGCTTTCCCCATGGACCTTCCGGCCATCATTTCCAGTTTCTATGCACGCGCCGGTTATGTATACCTCAACAACGGAAGCACCGGGTCAATCACCTTCATAGGTACGGTGTCTCCGGCAGGTGGAAACCTCAAGGAACCGGTAACGGAATCTACGAAGAAAGCTGCCCGCTGTTTCTTTGCCCTCTCACAGCAGCGGGCCGACAGCAAGCGTTATCCGGCAGTTGATCCCATCGACAGCTATTCGAAATACCTGGAATATCCTGAACTTCAGGAATACCTGGCTGAAAATATTTCACCCGACTGGCTCAGCAGTGTTCTGGAAACCAAAAACCTGCTTCTCCGTGGCAAGGAGGCCTACGAGCAGATCAACATTCTCGGTGATGATGGTGTTCCCATCGATTATCACCTCCGGTACTGGAAGTCTGAAGTCATCGACTTTGTAATTCTGCAACAGGATGCCTTCGATAAAATTGATGCTTCCACACCGATTAAAAGGCAGAAGGATATGCTTGATAAAGTGCTGGCTGTTTGCCGTGCGGATTTCAACTTCGATGGTTTCGAACAGGTGAATCCATATTTTAAACGGGTAATCAATGTATTCAAGCAAATGAATTATTCCTTATACCAATCCGGCGACTTTGTTAAATACGAAGAGGAACTGGATGCAATCATTAACGAAAGAAAAGCTGCCTGATGGAAACCAACGCATTTCAGAAGATATACACCAGAATTACACAGATTACCAAGGCTACCTGTTCATTGCAGGCGAGTGGTATCGGATATGAAGAGCTGGCCACTGTAAATGGTCGCCTGGCCCAGGTTGTAAAAATCAACGGAGACAATGTTACCCTGCAGATATTTTCAGGAACAGAGGGTATTCCGACCAATGCTGAAGTAGTTTTTATGGGTCGCCCGCCTTCGCTTAAAGTAGGAGAGGAGTTGGCCGGAAGATTCTTCAATGCCTATGGACAACCGATTGATGGT
Organism: Bacteroidota bacterium; assembly: GCA_043806115.1. GTDB lineage: Bacteria > Bacteroidota > Bacteroidia > Bacteroidales > Lentimicrobiaceae > Lentimicrobium. The sequence goes on along the minus strand of JAZDHI010000070.1, from coordinate 8,201 downwards.
GGTCCTGAAGTGGAAGGGGAGGAGCGCGAAATCGGCGGCCCATCGGTAAACCCGGTACGGCGGAAACAACCATCGGAACTCATTGCCACCGGTATCGCCGGAATCGATCTCAACAATACCCTGGTAACCGGTCAGAAAATTCCTTTCTTTGCCGATCCCGACCAGCCTTACAATCAGGTAATGGCCATGGTGGCTCTGAGGGCTAAGGCCGATAAAATCATCCTTGGCGGGATGGGCCTGACCAACGACGATTATCTTTATTATAAGAACGTATTTGACAATGCGGGCGCCCTCGACCGCATCATCAGTTTTGTGAACACCACCGAAAATCCGCCGGTAGAACGCCTGCTGGTGCCCGATATGGCGCTGACCGCTGCAGAATACTTTGCTTTTGATAAAAAGGAAACGGTACTGGTACTGCTGACAGACATGACACTATATTCCGATGCCCTCAGCATCGTGTCGAACCGTATGGATCAGATTCCTTCGAAAGACAGTATGCCTGGCTCACTTTACAGTGACCTGGCCAAGATTTACGAAAAAGCAGTGCAGTTCCCGGAAGGGGGCTCGATTACCATCATTGCTGTAACAACGCTGTCGAGCGGCGACATTACCCACGCCATTCCCGACAACACAGGATACATTACAGAGGGACAGTTGTTCCTGCGCCGCGATTCAGACATCGGAAAAGTAATTGTTGACCCGTTCCGTTCACTGTCGAGGCTGAAACAGCTGGTAATCGGCAAGCAAACCCGTAAGGATCACCCGCAGGTGATGAATGCTGCGGTACGGCTCTATGCGGATGCGTCCAATGCAAAGACCAAACTGGAAAATGGATTCGACCTGACCGACTACGATGTCCGTACCATGAATTTTGCGCGTGAATATTCGAACGACCTGCTGGCCATCGATGTTAATATCGACACAACAGCGATGCTCGACAAGGCCTGGGAGTTGTTTGGTAAACATTTTAGTAAGGCCGAAGTGGGGATTAAGCAGGAGTTTGTAGATCTCTACTGGCCTGCTTAGGAACAGGGTGCGGAGATCAGGACTCCGGGCATTGAGAAGAGAAGGGTAAATCCATCGATCCTTGTCCCTCGTCCCTCTTCAACGTCCCTCGTCCCAAACATACAAGTTGGATTTTATTACTGAACGAAATGGCTATCAAATTTCAATATAACAAAACCTCACTTCAGGATCTCAACAAGCAGTTAAAGATCCGGGTAAAGGCATTGCCGACCATTAAAAACAAGGAATCGGCGTTGCGCATGGAGGTCAAGCGGGCAAAGGATACAGCTTCGGCACTGAGCCAGAAGCTGGATGCTGCCATTGCCGGTTATCAGGGAATGGTGAGGTTATGGGGTGAGTTCGATACCAGTCTGGTTAAAGTGGAAGATGTGGAACTCAGCATCCGGAAGATTGCCGGTGTGAGAATTCCTGTGCTTGAAGAAGTAAAGTTCACCATAGGTGAATTCAGCCTGTTTAACCGTCCGGCCTGGTTTGCCGACGGCATCAGCATTGTAAAACAACTGGCCGGCATCGGCATCGAAAGCGAATTCTACAACCGGAAAATGCACCTGCTCGATCATGCAAGGCGCAAGACTACACAGAAGGTAAACCTGTATGAAAAAGTACAGATACCCGGGTATGAGGATGCCATCCGGAAGATTAAGCGGTTTATGGAAGATGAAGAGAACCTGTCCAAATCCGCCCAGAAGATTGTGAAAGACCGTCAGCAAAGAATGGAGGAAGAGCTATGATCGTTCCGATGAAGAAATATGCATTCCTGGTGTATCATGCTGAATACGAAGCGTTTTTGCAAAAAATCAGGGACATTGGTGTGGTTCAGGTTGTGGAATCGGGCAACGAAACCACCGACACCATCCAGGACCGCTATGTGCTTTCCTCAAAGATATCCGAAATGGTGAGGATGCTGAAGGCACGGAAACAAACGCCCCGGCAGCCGGAACAACCGGCGGATGGCACCGGACTGATCAGCAGGCTTCAGGATCTGAAGACAGAGCAGGATAAACTGAGTCACCGGTTTTCCGCCATCAATAAAGAGATTGCCCAGGCTGAACCCTGGGGTGATTTCTCACCAAAGGTCCTTGACGGAATTGCCGGCGCAGGTTATAAAGCCCGGTTCTTCAGCTGTCCGGAGCGCAAATTTGAAGAACAGTGGAACAATGATTATTTCATTGCTGATATCAGCCGGAAACAATCCATTGTGTATTTTGTGGTTTTTCAGGAAAAAGATCAGGTTATAGATATTGATGCAGAGGAGATGCGCATTCCGGAACATCCGGTAAATGTGCTGACAGAACGGCGTACTGAAATCCGCCGGAGGACAAATGAGATAGGTAAGGAACTGGATGAAATTGCCGCTCTGTATCTACCCGAACTTGAAAAAGCAGGCAGGCGGGTACTGAACGATGCCCTGTATGAGCGTGTGCTTATCAATACAATGCGTGAAGCGGATGATAAACTGTTGATTTTGAATGGGTTTGTGCCTGAAACAGGAGAACCTGCACTGCAATCATGGCTGGGTGAAACCGGTTATGTATACTTCACTGAAAGACCGGTACCGGATGATAATCCACCGGTATTGCTTAAAAACAACCGCTTTTCCAGACTGTTTGAACCCATCGGAAGCCTGTTTTCTTTACCTTCCTACAACGAACTTGACCTTACTCCTTTCTTCGCACCGTTTTTCATGATGTTTTTCGGCTTTTGTATGGGTGATGTGGGTTATGGCATCGTTCTCATTCTGATCGGAATTTTCATGAAGAAACGGGTAGCACCGGCAATCCGGCCATTTCTTACCCTGGCTGTTTATCTCGGCGTTGCTACCATGATATTTGGTGTAATCAGTGGTACCATGGCCGGTTTTGATATGGAGAAAATTAATTTTTTCAGCAAAATCAAGCCACTTATGCTGAGCGATCAGCAGATATTTTACCTGGCTCTTGGCGTTGGAATGGTACAGATACTCTTTGGTCTGGGAGTTCAGGCATATTCCAAATACAGGCAGTTTGGCCTGGCCTATGCAATTTCTCCCATTGGAATCATCCTGGGTGTGCTGGCTTCGCTTGACGCGGCACTCCTGAAACAGGGAGGCCTCATTACCACAATTCTCATTTATATAAGCCTGGGAATGATCATCTTCTGGAGCGATCCGAAACTTGGCATTTTCGGCCGTCTTGGCAAAGGGGTGTGGGATCTCTATGGCATAGTTACCGGGATATTCGGTGATGTATTGTCGTACATCAGGTTATTTGCACTGGGAGCATCGAGCGGTATCCTCGGTTTTGTCATTAACAGCATCTCACTGCCTTTGCTCGATTCGATCCCGGTTCTTGGCCCTGTACTGTTTATTCTGGTAATGGTGGTCGGACATGGAGCCAACCTGATGCTGGCCGGTCTGGGTTCCTTTGTGCACCCTATGCGTCTGACCTTTGTTGAATTTTATAAAAATGCCGGATTTATCGGTGGCGGGAAGAAATACAATCCGTTTTCAAACAATTGAATCTGATTATTTTAAAGTAACACCGGAAAGCAAACCAAAACAAATACAAACAATAACAATTAAAGGAGAATCATTATGTCAACAGCAATTATTCTTGCATACATCGGGATCGCCCTTATGGTAGGTCTGGCAGGTACGGGAAGTGCCATAGGTGTCGTTATCGGGGGCAATGCCACAGTGGGCGCCCTGAAGAAAAAGGACGACGCCTTCGGAAGCTATATGCTTCTCAGTGCACTACCCGGAACCCAGGGCCTTTATGGCTTTGCCGGTTTCTTTATTATCAATAGCTCAGGTGTGCTGGTTCCTGAGATAACCATGTTGCAGGGAATTGCCATCCTGGCTGCAGGATTTGCCCTCGGACTTGTCGGCCTGATCTCTGCCATTATGCAGGGCAGGGTGTGCGCCAATGGTATTGCCGGCATCGCCCAGGGTTACGATGTATTCGGAAAAACCATGGTTTTGGCTGTATTTCCCGAGCTATATGCCATCGTTGCCTTTGCAACCACCTTCCTGATCAGTTCAGGTTTATAACCGAACAAAGAATTTTTTAGTCAGAGAGCATTGCCGGTCTGTAACCGGTGATGCTTTTCTGCGTTATATGGTTAAAGATATTTGATGTTCTGATTTGTTTCACGCAAACCCTGCCTCACTGCAGTCAGGGTTCGCATGATTCTTTAATAAACATAACTATGGAAACCAACAACGAATTTAAAGTCAAAGGCGAAGACCTGCTCGCTAAAATCAAGGAACTGATTCATCAGGGAAACATCAGCCGCATTATCATCAAGAATGAAGAAGGAAAGGTTTACCTGGAAGTCCCTGTGACCGTCGGAGTCATAGGAGCACTGATTCTGCCGGTTCTGGCTGCCATTGGTGCCCTGGCTGCCCTGGCTGCGAACTTTACTATAGAAGTAATCAGGAAAGAGGAGTAAGGAGTGGAGAGTTTCGCCCCACGCCCCACGACCCTCGCCCCACGCCCCTCGCCCCTCGTCCCTCGACCCTCGTCCCTCGTCCCTCGCCCCTGAAAAGCCGGGAGTAGGGAGTAAGTCGCTTAGTTCACTCGTAGTGAACTGGCCGAACCTTGGTTCATTCGCCTTTCAGCTCCCTCACTATCGTCGCCTGATAGAAAGCGCCAGCCTGCCGTCTGGCAGGGATTACACTGATCTTCCGGAACGCTGAATATCGTTGATTTTTTGCCTGATTCGTCAAGCTTTTGTTGAACTATGCCGAACCAGGAAGGACCAGGTTGAAAAGCCCAAAGATAAAATGAACACTGATGATGCGGATCTGATGGAATTGCACGGATTTATATCCTGAGTGGCAGAAATCGCACCGTCTGTTATATCTTCAGTTTTCTGTATTATCACCGTATTTTACCGTTCATCACTGAAACGCAATACCCGCGGTAAATAAAAGGGCTGCAGGAAAGATGATCTTCCCGCAGCCCTGGTCCGGCCGGCTTTACCCCCCCCTTCAATCCGTCTTAAGTAAGCTAGCGGACACTGATTTTTCCGGAGTACATTGTTCCGGATTTTCCTGATAGTCTGTATAAATACAGACCCGGCATCATCATGGAAAGAGGAACAGAAGTGTTATTACTGATGGATTTTTCATACATCATCTTACCTGTCAGATCATAAAGGCTCAGGTCAAGTTCCTGACTATTGCTGCCCCAGGAGATGGTAACCTGCCCTGATGCAGGCTGGGGAAAAACAACAGCTTTATTGATTTCATGGTCAGCAATCCCGGTCAGATCGACCTGTGAGTAGTTAAACATGCTTCTGGTCGTCAGTTCATAGGAAAGTCCGTTGAAACCAAATTCCGTTATCCCTGTTAACATATGCTGAAGTTCGCCTTCTGCTTCAGAAAAGAACCAGGGAAGAATAAGTTGGTCAGCCGTAAAGTCATTATTATAGGTCATTTCCGATTTCCACGCATCAACCCACTGGGAACCATCCCATGCATATTCCTGTGAAAGGATTATATTCATAAAACTGTCATAGCTGAAAACAACCTGCGTCTCATTCTCCCACCGGGACATGAGGGTATTCCATGTCAGGGTATTCTGCTGTATCAGATAACCGTCATTGTAGGAATACTCGTCCATGTTGATGAATATCCATTCATTGGTGATCAAATCCCAATTTGATTCAGTTGAAACCGACAAAGTTCCATCGGAATTGTAGGTATTTTCAATTTTGTTGCTGTTTACCCACTGACTGCCGGATCCGTCCCACCATGAAAGAACCTGAAGGACCACCTGCCCTTCTTCGTCATAGGTTCGCTGATCTCTTCCTGCCATTTCCCAGACCGAACCGGTCCAGTAATAGCTGTATGCCATTGACATATAGCCGTCACCGTTGTATGAATAGAGCCATCTGAATAGCAGAACCCATGAACTGGTTCCGGCATCCCATTCATAGGAGAGTTGTTCGGCAAGGCCGCTGTTGTCGAAAGTGAACTCCTGTTTCAGTGATTTTTCATAAAGTTCATTTTCAGCGTTCCAGGTGTAGAAAATATCGGAAGTGTTGTTGCCATTGGCGTCATAACCGAATTCATTCATCGAACGGTTCAACCACTGGCTGGTTGCTTCGTCATACTCCTGATAAATGTAACTGTCCAGTTGTTGCATGAGAACCAGAGATTCGGCGGGTCCCGGAGTTACCGGATGACTGAATCCCGGTTGCAGAATGCTTCCCCTTTCCATGTAAGGATTCAGATGCATATCAGGTAAAGCGGTCTGAATCTGCCGAAATCCATCCGGCAGAACCGGCCTGTTCCGGACTGAACTTTGTCCGGTCGAAGACATCGTGATTATTGTAGCGACAATAAAAGTAAAAATCTGTTTCATGGCTCAGTGTTTTAATTGTTGATAATGAATTGTTTTTCCATCGTCAGCAATCCGGAAACTGCAGCCGGAGCGCTCAGAATAATGAACCGGCTGTAATCCGGCCTCCGGATTTCCGGCGACCACATCAATCATGAAAGGTCTGCGCAAGACCCTGAAACCACAAACACTTTACGTGGAGATCCGGCGTTAAATGCCGGAATTGGAAATCATTCAATGGCATTCCCCGGTTGGTGTTCCTGGTTTTATCATCTGAAAGTAAAACCAGAGAGGCTGTCAATAGTTTTACATAATCCGGCCCTATTGCATCTCCGGTAAAATATTGGCAGCTCAATTTCCGGATAACCACCGGGACAATCATGCTGTAAAGGCTGTGTTTGGTGGCCGTAGAAACAATCCCTGACCTGCTTTATATTTCCTGTAAATACATGCCTGCCATATGTTAAAGTATTGTTAATTAACATCGTAGCCTGAACATATTCCAATTTCAGTTCCAATCTGTAAAAAAGTTTTACCTGCACTTCCACTCCATCGTTCTTTCAGACACACAACCTCTTCATGCAAAGATTGCAAAGAATCCGCTGAAAATGAAAAGCAAAATAATCGTTGATGTGCAGTGGGTTTTGATCTGATTCAGCCAACAACCAACAGTTGAAGCAAGATGGATCCCTGTTATCTGTTGGTTGCCTCATAATCAGTCCGTCAACCGTCCACCTGCGCTGATCCATCCGGTAATTATGGCTTTATCAGCGTTCGAAAGTGCTCCGGTCGGAGGCATGGTTCCCATATCCACAGCCTGGCTATTGATCTGTGATCCTGCTGATACAATGCTGCTGTTGGATTCAAAGTTAAACCCTCCTGCATTCGAAGGTGAAACATGACAGCCCGACAAGGCACAACTAACGGTTATCACCGACTTTGCTGCAAGAAATTTCGGACCCGGAGTATCACCGGTGGGGTCATTCTCTTCGCTTTTCGAACATGACCAGGCCAGGCCAATGGATATTAGAAGGCTTACAAGCAGGAGTTTTCTTTTCATTTCAGATGTTTTGGGTTGAATAAATCAGGATCAATTCACACATTCACGGTTAATAACTGAATGCCTGGTAAAATTATGGCAGAGGTTTTTTTCTGTAAAGCAAAGGTTTCCCAACGGGAATTAATTGCCGCCGAACGGGAATTTCATTACAATTGAACTTTACTGTCATCTTGTAAAGATTCGGAGACGGTGGTTTGAGTAAGGAGTAGGGAGTAGGGAAATATGAGATATGAGATATGAGTTGTTTGTATCGACCCTCGCCCCACGACCCTCGTGCCTGTGGAAGTAGTGAGTTTCGTCTCACGCCCCACGTCCCTCGTCCCTTGAAAAGTAAGGAGTAGGGAGTAAGGAGTAGGAAGTTATGAGATATGAGTTATGAGTTGTTTGTATCGACCCTCGCCCCACGCCCCTCGTGCCTGTGGAAGTAGTGGGTTTCGTCTCACGCCCCACGTCCCCCGTGCCTGTGGAAGTAGTGAGTTTCGTCTCACGCCCCACGTCCCTCGTCCCTTGAAAAGTAAGGAGTAGGGAGTAAGGAGTAGGGAGTTATGAGATATGAGTTGTTTGTATCGACCCTCGCCCCACGACCCCCGTGCCTGTGGAAGTAGTGAGTTTCGTCTCACGCCCCACGCCCCTCGTGCCTGTGGAAGTTGTACCGTCCTGAAATTTGTTTACAGTTTCTTAGATTAATACTTCATTTTTGTTTCATTCATAATTCAATGGGCAATGATGAGCTTAAGCTTTGTTGGGCAAAACCGAGATGGGGTTCGATACCCCATTCGGTTTTTAAA
>JAZDHI010000069.1:0-2919 GCA_043806115.1 Bacteroidota bacterium | reverse complement strand
TTGCGTGTTGATACTGTTTATATAAACAGCCACCCTGGTTGCATAAAGTGGATTATTTACCGTACTCGAAGTAAATTCAAGACATGGTTGAGTATATACAGGGAAAGGAACAGGATTGGTGAACCTTAAACGGCAGATCCGCGTGCCTGGTGCTGTTGTTGAAACAATAAAACCATTTCCATGTCCGGGAGGGGCTCTGCCTGCAACCTTGATCAAACCGGAAGTGTTTGTATATGGGTTGAGTGGTTGCATATTGGATGGCAACTGGGAAGAACCCGGCACAACGGTAACCATTTGCGGGCTGATGACTCCGCCCGCCAGGATATCAGGATTATAAAGGATTCCAAACTGGATTGATGCCAGTTCCATAGGTTGTAAAGAATCCGTATCCTGAAGCCAGATATCAAATTCAAAAATACTGTCAGCCGTTTGCACTACATTTCTGATGGTAATTAAAAAATCCTCCATAATCTTTGGGGAACTTTCAACCTGCGAACTGACAGGCAGGGTTAAATGAGATAAAATTAACACCCCAAAGGCGAATGATGTGAACAAATTTGTTTTCATTTTTCATGATTTTTAATCCTGTTCTTAATTCGATTCATTAAACCCTGTGTTTTACATGATCACAACCTTCCGGCTATGAACACCTTCGGCAGTTATAACTTTTACAACGTAAGGGCCGGCTGCTGCATTCAGCGTGAAGCTGTGCTGATTTCCGCTATCAATTGAACTGTTCAGGATCTTTCTTCCGGTAAAGTCAAATACCTGGATTTCACCATTTAGCCCTGTGAAATTATTGACTATTACGGTTTTACCTACGCTGAAGATATAGACTTCTGAAGGTTCGGGATTGGATGAATTCTCAGTGAAATGGAGTTTAAACCTGTGTTCGCTCTCCCCGGCGATGGAACTGAAACTGTAATGCCCATTATCCGAAAGGTTTTGAAAAATACCTTCCTTCTGATCCTCCAGCATAATCATGACATTGTTGTTGAAACTCTCCAAACCTTTGGCATTCAGGATGAAATTGCCTGATTTCCCGCATTTGAAGCCAAGTTCAATTACCCCGCCAGGCACAAACGGTTGTTCATTGATGCTGAGTTCCTTACCATCGGCGTAACTGAAAAGTTGGGGTGCTGCTTCAATGCCGCGTAGTTTACGGGCATCAGAATGAGCATCAAAACCTGTCGTAGCTTCGCTGTTGAAATGGATATAGGTAACATCGCTGTAGTTGGTGCCGTTTACCTGTAATTCGATCAGGTTTTTAATATTCTCCTTATAAAAAGGAACATTGCTGTGAACCCTGGCCGACAGAGGAATAATAAACAAGCTATAGTAAGGATTCAAAGTTTTAACAAAGAAGCCATTCATTGGAGGAATAATGCCATTGGTCAGAGCACCAACGGTACCGTTCCAGGAAATGTATTGCGTTCCGTTCCAGACATAGACAGCCTGTTCGGCCGTTGAATTGGGTATCAGGTCCCAATCGAGTGAACAGGGAAACGGATTGCCCAGGAGGTTCCACCCGACCCGGTCGGGATCTGATCCCGGATTAAATTGTTTAATGTAACAGTAAGTTGTATATTCAAATAATAATCCGATAAACTGAGCGGTTCGGGGCTGGGTTGACTGAATTGAGATCCCTTGACCTCTGCCAAAATAACTATCAAATTTCAGATTATACCAATCTCCTGAATTTTCATCATAGTAACGTGCCCAAACCGTTTGCTGATTGTCAGGAAATACCGAACCGATTGTTGGAGAATAGCTATAGCTATATACTGTATGTAAATAAACAGCAGAAGACAAAAAGTGGAAATCGGGGCTTGATATATTGCATTTGATCAATGCTGATTTTTCATTGAGGAATTCGCCACCGATGAACGATCCGCCATCTTCAATAATTATACTTTCGCAGGCTGCTGGCGTCGTGAGTATCGGATAATGGAGGCATAAACCGGGAATAATTACGCTAAAATCTGACTGAGGTACACCGTTGCTCCAGTTCTCAGGATTTTGCCAGTCACTTCCAGAGTTTCCGGTCCAGGTGGTTGTATTACCCTGACAATCGCGCACCATAATTAATATATAATTGTTCTCAAATCCTAAACATGGGTAGGACATTCGGGCAGTAACAATGTCTCCGTTTTCAGGTGTATATGTAAATTGCCGGCCATTGTATACCGTAATCCCATTAACTAACCAGTTAAAAAGATAAGTGACTGTATCAGAACGATATGGAAGAGCAGTAAATGTGACAGGAGTACCTGAACATATATTATTCGCTGATGCCGAGATGTATGCAAAGTCTTCGATATAGGTTGATATAACAGTGCCATTCATCCGGGTGGTATCACATGCATTCATACCCTGAATCCAGTATTCAAAACCGGCAGGTCCGACAACGGTATAGGGCTCTCCTGTGCCGGAGAATTCATTAACTATGTAGTCATAACCATCATCAGCATGCTCATAAACAATATACTTAACCCCAAGTTCTGTGTCAGCCAAGCCAAAATAAAACGGAAAATCATTGCAATGTTCTCCACTTCCCCAAACATCATACGCAATGGGTGGCCCGGTGCAGGTATATACCACTACCTCATCAGATTGATAGAACGTTGTTGTGATACAGGGATGATCATCATCAACAGTCATTTGAACAAAAACTGTATCTCCGTTTTCAGGAATAAAGGTGAACTGGCTCCCATTACTGTCATCAACCGGCAACCCGTCAACATACCATTGAAAGTCAGGATTCTCTCCGGCATTATAGGTGAGTACATCCAGGGTAAGTTCAGTTCCGGCGACAACGGAGAGGATGGATTCTGAATCAATTTCAACCGATGGAACTGTAGTATCAAAAGCAGTAGAAAACAGGGTATCAGAGAAAACGAAACAGCCGGTACCGGTCGT